>JBBIJO010000007.1:0-118922 GCA_037445895.1 Ignavibacteria bacterium
CCAAACCATTGTTAACAGCCGTCCAACTTCCTCCGTTGTCGGTTGAACGATAAATGCCCCCACCCAAAGTTCCGGCAAATAGATTGCCTTGACTTACCGCAAGAGATAAAATGTTGAGGTTCATCAAACCATTATTCACTTGAACCCAACTTATTCCCTCATCGGTAGAGCGATAAACGCCACTCCCATCGGAATCTATATTCCTAACAGTTCCAAGAAATAAGGTTGAGCCACTCGTTACAAGAGTCGAAATGGAGGAATAAGTTATATAGGTGTTTGTGGTTTTCCATGTCTCACCATAATCTGTTGAAACAAAGACGCTAGCACTGCTACCGTCTGTTGCAGCGAAGAGCTTAGTTCCGCTTGCAATAATAGCAACCACATTATAATGCTCTAAGCCATTATTGGCGGTGGTCCAACTTTCTCCTTGGTCTGTGGAACGATAAATACCTTGACTTGTTCCAGCGAAAAGATTGGAATCAACGACGGCAAGTGTTGAGACTCCAAGAAGTTCAAAGCCGTTGTTAACAGCCGTCCAACTTCCTCCGTTGTCAGTTGAACGATAAATGCCCCCACCCCAAGTTCCGGCAAATAAATTTTGACCACTAACAGCAATGCAAACTATCTGCCCTCCGTAAGGACCGTTGGTTTGAATCCATTCGGCAAACAATGGATTGGCAAATATACCGAATATGCAGACTAGCAACAATGATAATTTGAATACTAACCTCATTAATATTCCTCCTATTTTACTACTATAAGCTTCACTATTTGCATATCTGTTGAAGTAATAATTCGTAAATAATATAATTCATTCCCTAGATTGCTGATATTAATATCTTTATGATTTAAACCAGAAGGACATACTTTATTATCTAAATGTAGTACAACATCACCCAAAATATTACATATTGAAATTTTTACCCCCGATTCTTCTGGTAATGAAAATATTAATGTAATGCCATTGATTGCAGGCATTTGAGTGATATAGGCAATAAGTCGACTATTTATAACGCTCTTTTCAACTGGCGAGGGCGGAGCAATTTCCTTACCAAAGACTGAAATGTTTGCAGAGAATTCATAGTCTGGGGGAAAGCGTCTATACGTATCATCAATTAATAGCTCATATTGGTAAGTTTCAACTGTCACCTCCAAGTCATTATGAATAATTCCATCGACAAGTCCATTGCCTCCGATCCCAGACACTACACGGGTAAAACCAGTCGAATAGTTTACTCTATAAACAGAGCTTCCAGGATATTTTTCAGGATAGATATACCCACTAGGAGTAGATGTTCTTTCGCCGCTTCTCCCCCAAACATATAGTTTATTTGCAGGACTAATTTCCCATTTATCCGTAGGCAACATATAATTTCTTCGATACTTTATTACCTTTCCATTGTAGTATCCAGTTTCTGGTGAACCGCTAGGGTTTCTCGGATTATTTACAAAAGCGAATCCCTCATTGGTACTATTTAAGTAAACCCCATAACCTAGAGGATAAATACTATAATGGGTAATCCTGTATCCATCTTCAAGCATATCGAATAACTTATCCGCCTGCAGGTGCCCCCAACCTGTTTCTTCATCATACCCATCTAAGTAATTTTCAGTTTCATCGGGTAATTGCTCATCATACCTTCTATCCCTGCACGAAGCTTTTATCATACCCTCATAATCTTCTGGTTCAAGGTCGTTCCAACCTTGTTCAAGCGCATAAGAACGTAGTAAAGCAATCGTTCCACTAACGTGGGGGGCAGCAGATGATGTCCCACTGAAACAATCATAAAGATTTAATTCTGGGTTACTCCACGTGGTCGTCCATACATTACTCTCATTTGTGGAACAAACGCCTACGGGAGCCAACAAGTCCATACCCTCCCCATACGCCGAGCCATAAACCCTATTCCTGTTGCGTTTTGATCCTCCGACACTGATTACCCAGCTTTCTGGTGTAGTGCAGGCTGGGTATCGTAAAGTAGCGCCTTCAACGTTCCCACGGGCAGCGACAAACGAAACACCATGAATAAAAGCATAATTGACAGCTGCTCTTAGCACTTCATCAAATTCACCAAAGGAATAAGAATTATTTAATACATGCACACCATAACCATACTCTGAATTAGGACTATCAGCACTAAGCTCTTGTATTGATGTTACAGCCTGATCCAATGGAATTACCAAATCACTTATATTGGTCGGATCCAGTGCTCTATAAACGTATAACTTGCAGCCAAATCCCAGATCTGGACCTAGATCTGGTCCCCAACCTCCAGCAATTCCTGCCACACCATTTGTACTAGCTGCACAACTCCTGTGTGTTAACGCTCCAATAACACCACATACTTGTGTTCCATGCGCTGGGGAGCCATCTCGACCTACACCACGTAACCCACCATCTATATCGGTTGTAGGATCGGTCAAATTCCGACCACCCGCAACTTTGTATTCGGGCCCAAAACCTGAACCTAAATCGCAATGCTCCCAATCTACGCCTGAATCGATCACTCCAACCTTTATGCTCTCACTTCCAACAGTAAAATCCCACGCTCTCGTCACACCTATCATCTCTCTTTGCAAACTCCATTGGTTAGAGGCAAATAGGAGGTCGTAAGGATATGGATCGCGATCCGCTAACCTAAGGTAATATATTGGTTGTGCTCCTTCAACTAGGTCCTGATGATAATAAGTTAATAAAAAACAGGCAGTTATCACACTAGTATCATTACTTATGTGGAGAACCATCCACAGGAAATCTTCACAAAGCAGAGTATCCCCATATCTTGAAATAGAAATCGTATCGACACAAGGATTAGCAACCGTAATTCTTCGTAGAGTATCTCCTCCAAAAGATTTAATAGTTTGTAGCAACACTGAATCAGCAATCAAAGAATCAACATAAAACCGCTGCGCCCTTAATCCGTAATACAGGTAATTTGGAATTGCATTAAGCGGACTGTCACCTTTCCTCTTATCAATTGGTGGGCCTGGATATCCATAACACAACTTATTTAACAGCAGTGCATTAGGCCTAAACTTGACTATTATCTCATTTGGCTTATATGGGCTATCTGGGGGGGGGAGGATAATCATAATAAACCGTGTCGCCCACATCAATAACACGTAATTGAGAAAGAGTATTGTTCAGCAAAAATAGAAATAATCCTACGCATAGAGTAAATAAAATTTTCATTTCATTTTCCCTTTAATAAAACAAATTCCATTGTATATAACGTAATCTAAAAAATTATATTTTGTCGGAACATACAAATCTTTTAAATTTTTTGATTTCTTCGGATAAGTTATCGCATCTACCATTTTAAAATACACTTTTTGGCAAATTATTTTTTTATATAATTATAATTAGTCTTTTGGTATTTACAATTTATCGATACATTGTGTAAATTGAAAAAAGAAATAGAAATATTCGATACATCGGCTTTTAGTGAGTCGAGGTTGCTCGAAAGAGGTTATGTCGAGGCAAAAACAAAAATCTAATTTTAGTTTGTTTCTACATTTGAATAGATACTTTGTAGCGACCGAGCCTATATCCGCTACATTGTAGTCACTTCCGAAAAGCCTGAATTCCTATTTTCTCATTTTGATGATTTCAATAACTTGCTTTAAGTTGTGTTCGGCTCGGTTGGCTATTTCGTTGGCAGTTGTCGAAACCGCTTGCACATAATCTTTATCCGAAATATTTGGCAAGTTGATTAAAACATTTCTATAAGCCCCCCAAATCCCTGTTTCCAACGCTTTTGCCCCAACTTCAACATCGGACTTCGACGCAATGTTTCCAATTTTAGCCACTTCAATTAAAGCATCCCAACATTTATCGGCAAGATGCATAGTTTTCAATGGTATCTCGACAGCTTTTTTCAACCCTTGCTGTATAGCATGCTCCCGGGCGTTTTGTTCTTCCTTAGTATTTTTTGGCAGCCGAAGAGCCTCCATATAATCATTGAAGGCATTGGTGTCTTCATCTATCATTGCAATTAATTCGCGTGTTCCAAAATACAAAGGAGGAATTACCTTTCTAAGTGCATCAGTTAAATGCTCGAATTTACGAACTCCATAGGTTAGTTGAGCAACCATACATCCCAAAGCTGAACCAATTGCTGCAATAGTAGCCGAAGCAGAACCACCACCTGGCGCAGGTGTTCTTTCCGCAATCTTTTGAATAAAATTCCGAACAGTGCTCGAAGCAAGAGGCTCCAACCTTTCGTGTTTCACAAGATATTCAATAATTCGCTTTTCGGGCTCGAACTTAGAAATAGAATCTAATCCCAACCGATTAATTACCAGTTTAATCTTTTGACTTTCTTCCAAAATAAATAATTCTTCGTTTTCGATGTAATATTCAGCAGCCATCAACATTGCTTCGAGCGGAATAAGGCCAACGAGTTCCGAACCGACAACAGCAATTTTTAGCTCACGTGCCTGACGTTTGATTTCTTCGAAAACTATGTGCGGCGGAGTCACTTTATAATTTGTAAGGTTGATTGAAATTTGCGCTGTGTTGTATTCTTCGACCCGCCATCCTATTGCCTTTACCTCTTTAAATAAACCTGGTTCATTCGGATTTCGCCCAGCCTCGCGTATATTTAACGCTATACGATGGGCTTGTTCTTTTGTTCCTAAAATATTAACATTGTATGCTATCAGAAAAAAGCGTGCACCTGTGACAGTCGCTCCCCATTCGGGTATAAATTCTGCTGGTCCATAATCGGGTTTCCATTCAGGCTTGACAATCTTATCCGGCAATCCTTCGTATTCGCCTTCTCGAATCTGTGGTAATTTTTTGCGATACTCGATTGGCTGGGCATTTTCATAAAGGTAAATTGGTATCCCGAGCTCATCGGCGGCACGCCGCCCAAATTCTTTAGCACATTCTACACACTCTTCCATTGTAACATTAGAAACCGGAACGAAAGGGCAAACATCCAACGCACCAATCCTTGGATGCTCACCTCGATGCTTTCTCATATCAATCAACTTTCGAGCAACCCGAGCGCTATTTAGAGCACCTTCGACAACTTGATTAGGCTCACCAACAAAAGTATAAACCGTTCGGTTAGTTGACCGCCCCGGATCTACATCCAAAAGACTACAGCCCGGTGTTTTTCGAATTGCATCGGCAATCGCTTCGATTATTTCTTTGTTCCTACCTTCCGAAAAATTAGGCACACACTCAACAATTTTTCTCATCTTCAACCTTATTTGTTCAACAAATCCCCTTTTTTTATGACTATCAAATCGATAGAGGGTATAATAGAAACTAATCTATTTTGGACAAACAATAACAATGATGTTTCCAAACGACGATAATTTACATCTTCGCTTATCTGATTTCCCTCTATCTTGATTGTGATTTTTATTGGATTGAGATATTTGTAGCCGCGATACGCTTCGTTCAAATCAATTTTTTTTGTTGTTTTACTTTCAGAATAAGTTAAGGTATCGCGCCAAACATACTTTTCTTTCTTTGTAAGAAAAACGAAACTTATCTCGCCCGGTGTTGCCAATTGTTGAACCAACGAATCTCTAGAATAAAATTCATAAATGTAATTATCACTTCTATTTACTAACTTTATCTTTTCCAACGAAGCAAAATCGAAACCAAGGTAATAATTCTTAATTCTGTTCTTTCCTTTCTGTACTGTTAAATTATAATAGTTCATCTCATCTTTCAACTTTTTGGGAAGCCGATTGACAAATAACGTGTCGTTTGCAATCGATTGAAAGGCATTGAACAACCCAAAAGCACATAAACAAAAAAACACTAAAGACTTTTTCAATTTAAAATATCCAAAAAAATCAAAATTAGTTTTTTTAAGTCAATTTGCGATAATGCAAATCCAAATTGCCAAATCCATATTCTTTCCGATAGAAAACCGAAATTGCACTTTCTGTCAACTGAAATGAATCGCTAAGCGATGTTTTAATTTGACTTGCCGCAAATATTAGTATTACATTCCGGTTCCTATCTTTAAGTTTCAAGATAGCACTTTAGAAAATAGATAGAAGAAGCAATCTCGGTAAAACTCTAATGCATTTTTTATATGCTACCTTTTGGAAATCAAAATAAAAAATCACATACACGACAAGAGCCCCATAAATTATGATTTCTTTATCGGCGACAGACAAAGTTCGGATATCATAATTTTATCATTTTTCGCCTATGAAGATTGTCGAGCCATAGGAAGTAGTGTGTTTTTGGATATTGGAAAACCAAGCTTCTTTCAATAGAAGTATAATCTCGGTTTCGGTGTATAAATCGCCTTCGGAGGTAAATAGCAATAAATCTAGCGACTGCATTGTAGCAAACAAAGGCGAAGTTCTATCGTTGTCGAATAAAGACTCTTGAACGACAACCTTACCCTTCCTTCGCAACGCATCGAACACCTTATTCAATATTTTCAAACTATTACGAAAAGAATACAACCGCAGGACATTTGATACAATAACTAGGTCGTAGTTATCCCCAATATTGTCGGTAAGGAAATCGCCAGGCATTGTTCTAACAAAACCGTTGAATCCTTTCCTTTCGATAAATTTCTCGGTGAACTGAATAATTTGGGGATAATCGAACAAAGTCAAATCGATATTAATATTATATTTAAGGATTTCCATCCCAAGAGTTCCCGAACCGCAACCCAAATCCAAAACACGAATTACTTTCGATAAATCGAGATTTTTAATAAATTCGGGCGCCTGCCGATTTGCCCTCCAATTCATTAAACCAAGCATCGCTTCAATTTCGGAAGCATCGAGGTCGTTGTAAGTAACTGATTTACGCGGTGACCCTTTGTGTATTACTTCGGGAAGATTTAACCAATGGCGAATAAAGGCTTTAAAGGGCTTAAAGTTGCCAATGTAGTTCGGGCTACCTTTAACCAGATATTCAAGCGATTCTTTCGTATTCAAATACTTTAAACCACTTTTTCGCAAATAACCATTTGCTACCAAAGCATTAAGCAAACGTGTTAAGCCTCGCGAAGGTACCCCAATTCCATTTGCAATTTCTTCGGCTGTTTTGAATTCATCCCCAATAATGGTAAAAATGTCCAATTCGCAAGCAGTTAGAAAGACTAAACTAGCTTGATACGAGACCGAAGTTGCAAAAAACTTTTCGGCAATTGGGTCGAAACTAAATGGGGTCGATTCTTTATTCATTATCTCAAACTCTCATTTTTTATAATTCAATATAACAAAAAGGTCTATCTTTCCAAAATATTTTTCAATTCTCTGACGACAACTACAACATCGGGCTGATTTGTCCCTTTGATTTCGGGGAGTTCACCGCTGGAATAATTTGGTTCGACAAAGACTTTGCCCTTCCCTCGCACAAGCATATTTACAATTCTCTCGACTTGTGGAAGACGCGAATCGACCAACTCTTTAATTTTATCGACTGGAGGTTCATTAATAACTGTTTTGTAATCGATAATAGTTTTTTTCTTCTTTTTTTCTTTTACAACACTTTTCACTTCCTCTTTGGATTGAGTCTTGTAATATGTATCGAAGGCAGTAACATAAACTGTAAACTTAACATTTCGATTGAATTTCATCACTTCGTCGAGACTTTTAATTAGTTCTTTGCCGAATTGGGTAATTTCGGATTCACCCGATTGAAAACAATCCCATTCGAAAGCATTTAAACCAACAGTTAAATGTTTCACCTTGAAATCATGTTCGAACTCTGCGTATTTCGATGTATCGGGCAATTTTAATTTAAAACTTGTGCGAACGACATCCCAATCGTAGAGAGTTATATCGATTTCTTCGCCCGATTGAAAAACTTGCTGGTATTTCCCGGTAACGGAATCGGATTTGATTTTGAACCATTTACCCTTGTTTGTCTTCAACTCGATTATTAAGCCAACAGGTTTATTAGTATATTCGTCGTAAACTGTCCCTTTCAGCAGCACTTGGACAGTATGGTTGTTCAAAAATTGTGCAAAACCCCAATAGGAAACCATTGCAAACAGTATGGAAAGCATAATTATTTTTTTCATAATTTTATTTTGCTCTTAATTTAAATTTTAAAATTATTAAAAAAGATTTAAAAATAAAATGGAAAAAAGCAAACGAATCTATTTAATCGATGGAATGAGCATAGTATTCCGAGCCTATCATGCGATGAGTCGTTCGGGATTACGAACCTCGACAAATGAACCAACCTATGCTGTATTTGCTTTTGCAAATATTCTTACTAGTTTGCTCGAAAAAGAAAAGCCGGAATATATTGCTGTGTTGTTCGATTCACGCGAGCCAACATTCCGACACCAGATTTTCCCACAATATAAATCAAATCGCGAAGCCTTCCCCGACGACCTTGTTCCACAACTGAAACGAATCAAAGAATTGCTCGACGTTATGAAAATAAAAAGAATTGAATTGCCCGGATTCGAAGCAGACGACATTATTGGAACCATTGCTAAGCATTTTTCCTCGGAAAGTTGGGAAGTCTTTTGCGTAACAAACGACAAAGATTATTATCAACTTGTCGACGATAAGATAAAAATCTACAAAACTGGCAAAAATGTAACCGAAGGATTAGAACTTATTGACGAAGAAAAAGTCATTGAAAAGTTTGGCGTTCCTCCGGAAAAAGTTATCGATGTCCTTGCTATCGTTGGCGACCCTGTCGATAATGTCCCCGGAATCAAAGGTATAGGAGAAAAAACAGCAATTCCACTAATTCAGCAATTTGGCTCGCTCGAAAATCTTTATGCGAAAATTGAGGAAATATCGAAAGAGACATTGAAACAAAAATTCCTTGACCATAAAGACGAAGCTTTTCTTTCGAAAAAACTTGTTACAATCGACGTCAACACACCGGTTGATTTCACTATCGACGAATTAAAAGTATCAATGCCAGACATAAATGCTCTCGACCGTCTTCTCATTGAGCTTGATTTTAAAAGCCTTCGACAACGATTATTGGAAAAATATGGTTCCGATACTTCAATCACAAATAGATTGGAAGCTCACGAATCTCGATTTAATACAATAGAGAATATCGGTAAACTATACACTCTTGTCAATTCAAAAGATAAATTCGAGGAATTATTACAAAGATTTCAATCGGCAAATTACGTGGCTTTGGATACAGAAACAAGTTCATTAGATAAGCAAAATTGCGAACTCGTAGGGCTTTCGTTTTCTTTCAGCGAAAACGAAGCTTTCTATCTTCCGGTATATGGATATTCCAAAGACAGGGATAATTCGGACGAAACCTATGAACACACAATTCAAACTCCGAAACCTAATCTTTTTTCTACCCAAGAGTACTCAACTGAAAATAAATCAAGAGAAGCAGGCAACTTAACATATCTTCCATCGCTTGGGTTCGAAGTTAACGAAGTTCTATGGAAATTGAAACCATTCCTCGAATCCCGAAGTATTGCAAAATTTGGACAAAATATTAAATTCGATGCATATATTCTAAAAAGGTATGGAATAAATGTTTTACCTATCGAATTCGATACAATGGTGGCAAGCTACGTCTTAAATCCCGACGAGCAGCACAACCTTGATGCACTTGCAAAAAAATGGCTGGGATACTCCCCAATTTCGATAACTCAGCTTATTGGCGAAAAAAAATCCACTCAAATATCAATGCGAGAATTAAAACCCGAAGATATTTCCGACTATGCTTGCGAGGATGCCGATATTGCTCTAAAATTAACTAACATTCTACGTAAAGAACTCGAAACACAAAACCTGATTGAATTGGCAAAGACAATTGAATTTCCATTAATTGAAGTTCTAACACAGATGGAGGCAAATGGTGTATTCGTTAGCAAAGAAATACTTAAAAGCATTTCCGAAGTATTGAACGAGGAGGTTTCGATTGTCAAGCAAAGTATTTTCAAAGAAGCCGGCATAGAATTTAACCTCGATTCGCCAAAGCAACTCGGACAGGTTCTTTTCGAGAAGCTCCAACTTCCAGTAATTGCAAAGACCAAAACAGGCTATAGCACCGATGTTGGAGTCCTTACCCAACTTGCAGAGAACTATCCTATCGCAAGGAGCATACTCGAATATCGCTCGATGACCAAACTCCTTTCGACGTATGTTGACGCACTACCAGAATTGATAAATCAAAAGACACAGCGAATACACACTACATTTAACCAAACCATTGCCAGCACAGGAAGGCTTTCATCGACTGAACCAAATTTACAGAATATTCCAATTCGAAGCGAATTTGGCAAAGAAATCCGCAAAGCTTTTATTCCACAAAAAAAGGATTGGAGAATACTTTCGGCGGATTATTCCCAAATCGAGCTACGAATAATTGCACACATTTCTGCCGATAGGAACCTAATCGAAGCATTCCAAAATGGATTGGATATTCATTCTTCGACCGCGTCGTTGCTATTTAGCAAACCAATAGACGAAATCGATTCAAATATGCGTCGAATTGCTAAGACAGTAAATTTTGGAATACTATATGGCCTTGGAAGTTACGGACTTTCGCAAAGATTGGGGTTAACACGAACCGAGTCGCAAAAAATAATCGACAATTACTTAACTAAATATCCAGGCATAAAAAAATATGTTGACAACACAATTCAACAAACAGCGCAAAAAGGATATGCAGAAACCCTTTGCGGTCGCCGACGCTATTTCCCAAATATTACAAGTGTCAATCGAAACCTTCGCACTGCCGACGAAAGGGCTGCAATCAACCTCCCAATTCAAGGAACTGCTGCCGATATGATGAAACTTGCAATGATTGCAATTCATAAAGAATTTAACAACCATAAACTCCGTTCAATGATGATACTCCAAATCCACGATGAACTTGTTTTCGAAGTTCACAAAGAAGAAATAGAAACAGTTAGATTTATTGTTGAAGACAAAATGAAGAATGCTTTAAGTCTGGGTGAAGTTCCTGTTGTTGTAGACATTGGCATTGGGGACAGTTGGTTCGATGCTCATTAGTTTGTTTCGTCTATATTCCGGTAAGATTATATCCAACAAATCCAAAGTCAGTTTATCGCAAATAAAATAGCCGTCATTGGTTAAACGGAGCTTGGCATTTTCGTAAACAGCTAAACCTTTGCTTTCCCAAATATCTAATAGGTTACGAACTGAGTGCAAAGCTTCCACCTCATAATCAATTGCCATAAGCAACGGATAAATGCCCGTTGAACGTAAGCCAAGCATTATATTTTCATATATCTGTTGTTCAAAGTCAAGAACTTCTGAATCTTCAACAGGTAACGTTTCTTTTTTCAATAGAGAAATGTATCTATTTATACTTCGATAATTCCAAAAACGTCTTTCTTTGTAAAAACTATGGGCAGATGGACCAAAACCCAAATATTCTTTGCGACTCCAATACCTAAGATTATGACGGCATCGCCTCGACTCTTTTGCATAATTCGAAACCTCATATTGCTGAAATCCAGCAGAGCTTAAGTATGCATTAATCATTTTGTAAAATGCATAGTCTTGCTCTTCGCTCAAAGGCTTTACCGTTCCTTTTTGCAAACCCTTGTAGAGTTTAGTCCCCTTTTCGTAAATCAAGCTATATGCCGAGATATGTTGAATATCGAAAGAGAGAAGTTGTTCAAGGGTATAAACTAATGAGTTATTAGTTTGATTAGGAATAGAAAAAATTATGTCAACATTAACATTATCGAACCCAAAATCGAGTGTTTTTTGAATTGAACATTTTGCTTCTTTTGCGTTATGAATTCGCTCGAGGTATCTTAATTCTTTATCGACGAAAGATTGAACGCCGATGCTAATTCGATTGATTCCAACATCTTTGTAAAAAGGTAAATTTCGAACGAAATCAGTCCCCGGATTACACTCTATTGTAAATTCAGTTAGATTACTCAGGTTGAAATTTTTGTCAATACAATTGATTATCGTAGCAAGTTGCTCGGGTTTAAGTTTCGAAGGAGTACCACCACCGAAGAAGATAGTTTCGACGGGATTGTTTTTTCCATAAACTTCGGAACTTAAAGACATTTCCTTGCACAAGGATTTTATAAATTCATCGGTTTGGCTATCGTTTTCAATTGAATAAAAATCGCAATAGTTACATTTTCTTTCACAAAATGGAATATGGACATAAACACCCAACATACATTTACTCTAAGTTATATTGGTGTAATTTCCGATAGAGGGTGCGCTCGCTTATTCCCAACGATTGTGCTGTATATTTCCGATTTCCTTTAAACTTCTTTAAGGTATGTTGGATAACTGCTTTCTCAATTGATTCGAGGTTCATTTCATCGACATTGAAATTTGGCAAACTGTTGTCTTGAATACTATGGAAAGCCTCGGGTTTAAGCTCGAAAATGTTTGAATTCATCGAATCAATACGCGAATTTAGCTCGTCTATCGAAATTTTAACTAACTCGATGTCTTTTTTCAATTCGAGAAGCGTTCGAAATATTATTTCCAATCCTAATTGTGCTTCTTCCCTCTTGCGCATAGAAAGCAAAGATGTTTCTTTGGGCTGTTCGGTAAAATGATATGGTGGCAAAGCTGCGGGAAGATATTTATTCACAATTTGATGCGTGATATACCCCGTTTTCTCCAACTGAATTATCGTTTCTACAAGATTACGCAACTCTCGAATGTTTCCGGGCCAAGGCAATCCTCGTAAAATATTAGAAGCATCAATAGAAACCCCTTCGTAACGAATTCCAAGCCTTTCGCAAGTTTTTGTTGCAAAATAATCGAGTAGAATAGGGATGTCTTCTGGATGCTCGCGTAATGGAGGCAGGACGATATGAACATTTTTCAACCGATAATACAAATCTTGGCGGAAGTTCCCTTTTGCAATTTCTTCCTCGAGAACCCGATTCGTTGCAGCAATGACACGAACATTAACTTTTCTTGTTTGCGTTGAACCTAACCGATTAAACTCGCTTGATTCAAGGATTCGTAAAAGTTTGACTTGTGTTCCAACAGGCATTTCGCCAATTTCATCGAGAAAAATGGTCCCTCTATCTGCAACTTCAAAGAACCCTTTTCGTTGGTCGTAGGCACCAGTAAAAGCACCCTTTTCATGGCCAAATAGCTCGGATTCGAGCAAAGTTTCGGGGATTGCCCCGCAATTCACGCTAATAAAAGGATATTTTTTGCGATTGCTTAAAAAATGTATCGCATTAGCAAAAACTTCCTTTCCCGTCCCAGTTTCACCTGTGATAAGGACATTTAAATCGGTTGGAGCTACTTGGAAAAGTAACTCAAAAATTTCAAGCATTTTCGGAGAAAACCCTACAATCCCGAATTTGTATTGCAAAAGTTCAAGTTTCGATTTTTCTATTTTCGGCAAATCTTTCATTTATGTTTCTTTTGAATATAGGACCATTCCTCCCACCCGCCAGTATAAACAAAAACATTTTTATGACCAAGCCTGATTAAATCCTTTGCCACTTTGTGGCTCGCATCGCAAGTTCCCCCATCGCAATAAACAATAATTACTTTTGATTTATCGATTGGTATGCTGCCCAAAGCCTTGAAGTATTTGTCCATATTCTCCTCGTATGCAAAAATATTAATGGCATTGGCAATATGTCCTGCTTCAAAATCTTCGGGGCGCCGAGCATCAATTAATATCAAATTCGGATGGTTCAAGTATTTTATCAACTGACTATATTTAATTTCCACAAGTTCAACATTTGTTTCTTTTGTGAAAGTAGGCTCTGCATCTTCATTCGTTTGTGCCTTTGCTATTTTTTCGGAACCAATATGTGGTTTTGCAGTGTCGATTCTAATCGGTTCCTTCGGTTCCACAGTTTGAACTGTTTCGGAATAATTTCGATTGAAACTTGGCTCCGATAATAACCGCCGAAGCAGTGTATCGTTCACAACAGTTGGTTTACGCAATAAATTCAACCCATTAGGGTTAAGCGTGTTGTATGCGATAGCGACAACAATTGCGAATCCCACAATCAATACAGATTCAATTATAAATTGTTTGGTACCTTTTTGCATTTCACAACCTAAAATCCTTTAACTTTTTTCAAGAACTGATACGCTTCATTAATTTGTTGCGATTTTTCTTTTGCCAACTGGCGCAGTTCCTCCCCTAAATGGTCAACAAGGTCAGGATGATACTCTTTAATTCTCTGTTTATACGCATTTTTAATTTCCCCGACTGTCGCATCGTTACGAATCTTCAATACTCTGCATGCTTGTTCGTAATTCATAATCGAATGGGGGACTCCCTCGTTTGGTTTTTTCTTTTGATTTTCCGAATTGAGTTCGTCAATGATTCGTTTCAGTTCTGCGTCTTCATCAAAATCATCGAATTGATATCTATATTGCTCGGATTGACGAAAATGCGCCCTTGCAAAACCTTTCAACCTATTTAGTAGCTGTCCCATATTCCCTCGGTAATAAAATAATTAAACGAATATCAAAAGAAATTATGACATTTCTATACAATAAAATGTCAAAATGTCTGAAAATTAGATAAATAAGTTCAGCCTTTTATCTTTGAGTAGTTCGAGCAGCAATTTCCTTGCACGGAAAAGATGTGCCTTAACCGTTCCAATCGGAATACCAAGAGTATCGGCAATTTGTTTGTAATCCATTTCCTCGAAATGGCGGAGTTCAATAACTTTGCGATAATTTTCGGGAAGCGAATCAAGTGCGTCTTTGAGTAATTTATTTCGTTCAGTGCGTATTATTTCGGTGTCGGCGCTTGAATCTTCGTCGGGGATATCGAAACCCACCTCTTCGTCGCTCAAAGGAAAAGGCTGTTCAATCGAAATTGTTTGCAATCGTTTTCGCCTCATAAAATCAATACAAAGGTTCGAAGCTATCTTGAAAAGCCAAGAATGGAACGAATATTCTCGCCGAAAACTCGAAAGATTTAAATAAGCACGAATAAACGTTTCTTGGACAATATCCTTTGTATCCTCTTGGTTGCGAATCATTCGCCCGACAAGTAATGTTATGGCTTTGAAATATTTTTTTTGTAGTGTTGCAAAAGCATCGATATCGCCACCGAGGATTTTACCAATAATTTGGTAGTCTTCTTCTTGGTTAAAATCCACGAAGGTCTTCGATTGCATACTAAAATTATCTTATCTATTTATTTCAAGTATTTCGAATTTTGTTTTACCGGCTGGGGCAACGATTTCAACGATATCCCCCATTTTCTTCCCAATCAATGCTTTGCCTATTGGCGAGGTAACAGAAATTTTCCCTTTTTCGAAATCCGCCTCCTCGGGACTAACGAGAAGATATTCAACAACACGTTGGGTTTTATGATTTTTTAATTTTACGCGGGAGAGGATATAAACCTTGTCGTTTGGAAGTTCATCGGCTCTGATTATTTGCGCTTTCGAAATCGTTCCTTCGAGTTTGGCAATACGCATTTCGAGAAGTTCTTGCTGGTGTTTCGCAGCATCGTATTCAGAGTTTTCGGAAAGGTCGCCGTGGGAACGTGCTTCGGCAATCTTTTGTGCTACTTCTTTACGCCCCTTCGTTTTTAGTTCGATTAATTCATTTTGTATTTCAATGAACCTTTCTTCTGTTAAATAAATAACATCGGGCATAGCTTTACCATAATTTATTATAAAAAATAAAAAAACCAGCCATTCAAAAATGGCTTATTTTAATTGAACGAAAAATACAATATTGTATTTTAATGCAGAAGAAAGAGTGTTTGCATTTTATTTTAAAATTTTATAGTTTACCTTTACTAGCTATGGGCTTTAAATATGCTACAATATACACACAATATGCAATAATAACACGCTTGTTTATACTGCAAGATGTGGATTTTGGGGCTATATCAAGATTGAAGAGCCTACCTTGAATATTTAAAAGGATAATAATCAGCAATATGCAAACATTAGCACAACTTCTTAATTGAATAAACGACCGCTTGACGTTCAACAGTTCCAACGATGGTAACTATTCGATTGCTATATTTAATTGCTTGGGTGACGAAGTCCTTCGTTTGATACTTACGTTGTTCAAGGCACTACTCAGATTCCAATACTTGGGGAAATTTTAAAATCAGCGAGTGTATATTTTCTTTACAGGAAACGGAAACAACACACAATTAATAAAGATTTTAAAAGTAGCGGATTAGCCACTATGGTCGAAGGGATTGGATGTCTCTTTAATCTCTGCCTAAAACTTTGACGGCGGGGATTTCGGGAAGCAATTGATGATAGAACAAAAACAAAAGTGTAGATTTTAAAGATTCTTCTAATTCATCTTTCCACCGCCAAAAGATTGTGCCATTACGCGTAATTCCTCTCGGAGCCGAAGATAACGTCTCGGAAATACTTTCTTCCGGCGGCAAATCCGAAGCAGTCAACGAATTGACTATTTCTATTATGTTTTGTGGATACTCCTCAGCCCGACAAACCCAAAAGCCCAATGGCAAAGGCTCCTCGATTAAATCATACCATTCCTCGCTGACATCGAGCGAAGGTTCTTCGCTTTGGCTGCGACCCCATAATACTTCCCCATCATATCCTGAAAGTATATTACCGTCCGTTGTTTTCACATTTTGTAATTCTAAATCTACTCCAAATTTTTCGGAAAGTAATAACTTTGCAATAATCATTGGAAAATCCCGCGGAGAAGACGAACACAACAAACGAATCGAATTCAACCCTTTTTTAAAATGGATAGAAGCAAGCCCAGTGTAGTCTTGGGAAAAAATCGCTGGACCCGGAACAATTCTGAAATCCGCAATCTTGACGCCCATACCATACCCTAATGGTGAAATAAAAGCGGAATCAACGAGATTGCGTAGCAACAAATCGATACACTTACTTTCCTGGACTTGGTAATATTTTATATTATGTTGGGAACAATATGAATTGCACGATTGAAATAGTCTCGAATATAATTCAACATCTGGGAAAGCAAGACGTATCATTTTAAACTCATTACAATTTGCTTAAAAGTTTCTCCGCGATGCTCGAAATTTAAGAACATATCGAACGATTTACAAGCAGGTGAAAAAAGAATAACATTATTGGGTTCGGCGATTTCCTTTGCTCTTCGAACTGCATCTTCGAGGGTGTTTTCGATATAACAGCGTTTTCGCATACAAAAATGCGAAAAAATATTTCCTTTTTCTTCGCCAATGACTATTATTGCCTCGACGTTAGACTCGACAACGTTATCCAAAAAAGTGTAATCGTTCGATTCACCACGTCCCCCAGCAATCCAAATTATCGGACGATTGTAGCTCGACAAAGCGTAATAAGCGGAATCGACATTGGTAGCTTTCGAATCGTTGATGTAATCGACACCATCGAGATTTCGCACCCACTCCAATCGATGTTCAACACCCTGGAAAGTCATTAGTGAATCGCGTATGTTTTCGTTGCGGACTTCGAACGCTCGAACTGCAACAATTGCAGCAAGAGAGTTATAAAGGTTATGCACCCCTGGAATATTGATTTCCTTGACACTCATAATTACCTCCTCGTTATTATGTTTTGGAAATCGCAAAACAATTTCGTCGCCGCGAACATAAGCCCCAAACTCAACAGGGCTTAATCCGAAAAGAGCGACTTTCCCCCGAGCTTGCGATTTCGCTAAAAAAGTCTCCTTATCGTCAACATTCAAAATTAATAAATCTTCTTCATTTTGATTCTCGAAAATTCTAAATTTTGCAGAACGATAATTTTCGTAACTTCCGTGGTATACAATATGGTCGGGTGTTATATTCAATATGGATGCAACCTTCGCTCGAAATTCAATAATGTGCATTAACTGATAACTACTAATTTCCGCAACAATAATTGCATCCGATTCAATATTATCGACCAAAGATGCCAAAGGAACACCGATATTACCGGCAGAAACGGCTTTCAATCCTGAATTTCGCAGAACATAGGTTACCAACGCAGTTGTTGTTGTTTTGCCATTGGTTCCCGTTATTGCAACAATAGGATTCGATAGAAAACGGTAAGCAAATTCAATTTCGCTAATAATTGGGATACTAAGTGTATCTGCTCGGGTTAAGATAGGAGAAGACGGAGGCACTCCCGGCGAGACAACAACCAAATCGAACTCAGCCAGATTCGAAACATCGTTTGTTCCGAACTCATATTCAATAGAATTGTCTTTAAAAATTTGGACAGCGGGCAAAAACTTTTCCTCCGGCAAAATCTCGGAAACAAACACTCTTTCGAATCCCTTTCGCGCTGCAAGCAAACCCGCAGCCACTCCACTTTTACCAGCTCCTACAATTATTACTTTACTCATTGATTTTCGGCAAAATCAGTTTGTTCAAAAATGCAAATTAACACAAGAAAGTATAACACTAAATGCAAAAAACAATCTTACTTACATCTTCGGCCGTGTCATCGAAAAGATTATTGGGAAACTTCAATAAAGCTCCTCGTTTACAAATAAGTGTGAAATTTAATTTATTGGCTAAATTCCTTACGAAAAAGCGTTCCGAACTTTCGAGAAAAAGTCTTTTGTTCGGGTCCCGCTATTCGACTTCGGTTGAATGTTTGCGCTGTTACGAAGCTCCTTCAAAATGTTTTTTTCTTCTGAACTAATAGAATTAGGGACATACACATCAACAACAACTATTTGGTCGCCTTTACCATAATGGTTTAAATGAGGCATCCCTCTTTGGTGCAATCTAATTTGCGTTCCCGGTTGAGTTCCAGCTTCTATTTTGATGTTTTCCTTTCCGAAAAGCGTGGGAACCTCGACTTTCGTTCCCAAAACTGCGTCGGGAAAACTAATCAACAAATGATAATAGATATCGTCGCCGTGTCGTTCGAAATATTGGTGGTCTTTCTGTTCAATTATTACAATTAAATCGCCCGGTTCTCCACCTCGCCGCCCTTGATTACCTTTGCCGCGAATCGAAAGATAATTCCCATCTTCGACACCCGCAGGGATATTCACCACAATTGTATCCTCGCCGTTTATCCTTCCTTCGCCGTGGCAAACAGGACACTTTTCGGCAACAATTTGCCCGCTTCCACCACAAGTCGAACAAGTTGCACTACTGACAAATTGAACAAACATAGCACGACTAACCTGGCGAACTTCCCCACTACCCCCGCACGTAGGACAGGTTTTAACGCTGGAGCCACGTTTTGCTCCTTTTCCACCACACTCTTCGCAAACAATATATTTTTTTAATTTTATGGTTTTTTCAACCCCCGTAGAAATTTCTTCGAGAGTTAAAGGAAGTCGTATTTTCAAATCGGAACCTCGTTCTCCAAAGTTGCCACCTCTGGTTCGACGGCTAGAACTTCGGGTCCCAAAAAAGTCGTCGAAAATACTCCCACCGAAAATATCTCCAAAGGCAGAAAATATGTCATCTATCGAAGTATAGGTGTGGTAGTCGGTTCCCATTCTCAAACCATCGTGTCCATATTGGTCGTAGCGACGGCGTTTCTCGGAATCGCTTAACACCTCGTATGCTTCGGCTGCTTCCTTAAACTTTTCCTCTGCTTCTTTATTGTTTGGATTCCTATCGGGATGGTATTTCATAGCAAGCTTTCGATACGCAGATTTGATTTCCTCGACCGAAGCATTTTTCGAAACCCCCAAAATTTCGTAATAATCTCGTTTCGACATATTTCACCCATTTACTCTAATATTATACATCTTTTGTCTCGTCGCTGTTTTCGGGCAAACCGGACGACGTTACAACCTTCGTGTGGCGGATAACTTTATCAAAAAATTTATATCCTTTCTGTAATTCCTGAACGACATAACCTTCGGGTATCTCGGACGGAATATTCATCAAAGCCTCGTGAAATTCGAAATCGAATGGTTTGCCAACTGGACTCTCAATTTCGGAAACACCCGATTGTTCAAAGAGCTTCTTCGCCTTTTGAAAAATCATTTCGACCCCAGTGGCAAGCGAATCGAAATCGGGAGACTGTTTCGCAGCAACCACTGCATTTTCCAAATCATCAAGAACAGGAAGCAAATTTTGCAACAACTTTTCGTTGCCGTAAAGCAGCAAATCGTCTTTTTCTTTTTGTGTCCTTCGGCGGAAATTTTCGAACTCTGCCGCTTTTCTTAGTAATTGGTCGTAAAGCTCATTCTTCTCACTTTCAATAAGTTCGACTTTCGCCCGAAGTTCATCAATTTCTTTCTTTAAACTTTCAATTTCAACATTTTCAATTGCTGTTTCTTGTTGTAAAGTCTCGATTTTAGAATCTTTTTCTTCTACTTGTTGCATTTCCTGCCGTGTATCTTCGGGGACCGAAGTTGGAATAGTCTTGCCCCCCTCATTTCGAACATAGGTATTATAGAGGTCTTTTGCCTTGTTCATCGTTTGCCGTAATGGCTTTTTCGGGTTACCATCCTCCATATTCTATCCTCTTTACAATAACAAGTTAAATAATAAATAATAGTAGACGAAAAATCATATTTTTTGTTATTTGGAGGAAATTTAAAGAAAATGTCATTTTGCAAAATATTGTAAATAAAAGCACCCAATAGAAAAACAAAGATTGCTACGAGTTTATAATTGCATTTTGACTTGGCTTCGAAAGCCTTCATTATAGAATCTTGTATGGCACTGCAAGAATATTAACATTGGCAATTCCGAAGTCGTTGGTCGCTTCTTAAAGAATTTAGGAATAATCGGTGGTTTGGGATATTTGTATTATTTCGAGGCTGGCGAAATTTCTATCGACCAAAAGAAACTAAGTCGCTAAAATTATTTCGATAGCAGCAAAGGCTAACTGCCGAGATAATTTATTTCGAGTCTTTTCGGAAGTTCAATAGCCGAATATTGGACGTGTGTGATTTTTACATTATCCAATTTTTTACCAATTCAAATACATATTTATAAATATCGTCTTGTTATAATTAAAATTTAATCTATTAAGTATCTATGTTTGGGATTTTAAGGAAGTTTATTAAGACGAAACACGAAAAGGATGTCGAAAGTATAAAGCCATTAGTCGAAAGAATTAATCAATATTTTGAACAATTCAACTCGCTATCCGACGATGAATTGAGAAGCAAGACAGAAGAATTCCGAACCATTGTTCAACAACAGAAACAAGATTTAGAAGACAAAAAGCAAGAACTTGCAGATAAGCTTAAAAACGAAGCTCTTTCTGCCGACGAGATTGCCGATATACGAGAACAAATAAAGAAACTCGACCAAGAAATATTCGAAGTAGTCCAAGAAACCCTCGACGAAATACTCCCCGAAGCTTACGCAGTTGTCAAGCAAGCCTGCCAAAGATTGAAAGATGGGGGCTTTGCCTATACTTATACTGGACAACATTATGTTTGGGATATGGTTCCATTCGATGTTCAACTGATGGGAGCGATAGTGCTCCACCAAGGTAAAATTGCCGAGATGGCGACGGGCGAAGGCAAAACTCTTGTTGCAGTTATGCCATTATATTTGAACTCTTTGGCAGGGAAAGGTTGCCATCTTGTTACAGTTAACGATTATCTTGCCCGACGCGATGCCGAATGGATGAAACCGGTTTACGATTTCCTTGGAGTTACCGTTGGTATAATCCAATCGAATATGGATACCGAACAAAGGAAGCAAGCATATAATTGCGATATTACTTATGGAACTAACAATGAATTTGGGTTCGATTATCTTCGCGATAATATGGTCATCGATGCCAACGATATTGTTCAACGTGGTCATTGGTATGCGATTGTTGACGAAGTCGATTCCGTTTTGATTGATGAAGCACGTACTCCTTTGATTATTTCTGGTCCGGTTGAACACACAACTGACCATATTTTCCAAGATATGGAGCCTCGTGTTCGGAGATTAGTCGAAGCACAAAACAAATTGGTCAATCAAATTGTTTCGGAATGCTCGAAATGTCTTGAATCTGGAAGCAAGGAAGACCGCGAACGAGCAGGGATGCTTCTTCTTCGCTCTTATCGTGGGTTACCAAAGCAAAAGAGGCTTTCGAAACTATTGCAGGAGCCAGAAAACTTAAAACTAATGAAAGAAACTGAACTGCTTTATCTTCGGGACCAAGGACAAAAAATGCACGAAATAGACGACGAGTTGTATTATACAATTGACGAGAAAAACCACAACGTTGACATAACTGAAAAGGGGCGTCAATTGTTATGTACCGCACAAGAGGATCCAAATACATTCGTTATTCCCGATATTGCAACACAATTAAGCGCACTCGAAGGCGACACGAATTTAACCGCCGAGGAGAAGCAGAAGAAAAAAGACGAAATGTATCTTCATTATTCAGAAAGAAGCGAACGTATCCACGCTATTCATCAGCTTCTTGTTGCGTTTTCATTGTACGAAAAGGATGTTGAATATGTGGTTCAAGATGGCAAAGTCCTGATAGTCGATGAGTTCACCGGCAGAATCCTCGAAGGTCGCCGCTATTCCGAGGGCTTGCACCAAGCCATAGAAGCAAAGGAACATGTTCGAGTAGAGCGCGACACCCAAACGTTTGCTACTATCACATTACAAAATTACTTTAGGCTATATAAAAAACTTGCGGGAATGACAGGTACAGCCGAAACCGAAGCGGCTGAATTCGAAAAAATATACAACCTCGAAGTTGTAGTTATCCCAACCAACAAACCCGTAATTCGAACCGATTTGGATGATTTGATTTATAAAACCAAACGGGAGAAATACAATGCTATTATTCAAGCAATAGAGGAAGAACTCAAGAAAAACAGGGCAATACTTGTTGGAACGACGAGTGTCGAAGTTTCGGAATTATTGAGCAAGATGCTGCGTCGCCAAGGAATTCCACACAATGTATTGAATGCAAAGCAGCATCAACGCGAAGCGGAAATCATTGCCCAAGCCGGAAAAAAAGGTACTGTAACAATTGCCACAAATATGGCGGGGCGTGGAACAGATATAAAAATCGATTTCGAGGTCCGCAAAAATGGTGGTTTGGCAATTATCGGTTCGGAACGGCATGAAGCCCGGCGAATTGACCGCCAGCTTCGTGGACGATCGGGGAGGCAAGGCGACCCCGGTTCTTCTCAATTTTATATTTCGCTCGAAGACGACCTAATGAGATTATTCGGTGGGGAACGAATTGCGGGAATTATGCAAAAGCTTAAAATTCCCGAAGGAGAGCCTATTCAACACTCAATGATAACCAAAAATGTTGAAAGGGCACAAAAAAAGGTCGAAGAAAACAATTTTGGAATCCGTAAAAGATTGCTCGAATACGATAATGTTATGAATCAACAACGAGAAGTGATTTACACTCGGCGTCGCAATGCACTTTCGGGCGAAAGGCTACGGGGCGAAATCTTTGAATACATCGAAGATATGGCACACGAATGGTACGATGAGTTCCATCCCGATTTGAAATTGGAACAATTGAAAATCGAGGTTCGAACCAACCTATTGTGTGAATTAATTTTAACAAAAGATGAGTTCGAAAAGTTAAGTAAGGACGAAGTCGTTCAAAAAATACTCGACTCGGCAAAGGAATTCTACGACCGCAAAGAGCAATTCCTTGGTTCCGAATTTATGTCGCGCCTTGAACGAATTGCAATGTTGCATATAATTGATGAAAAATGGCGAGAACATCTTCGCGAAATGGACGATTTAAAAGAAGGCATTCATTTACGTAGTTACGGTCAAAAAGACCCATTGCTTGAATACAAAGGCGAAGCATTCAATCTTTTCGTGGACCTAATTAGAAATATCAACAAAGAAGTTGTAAAATTTGTTTTCCGCTATTTCCCTCCAATTTTGGAAAAGGAAGTGAAAGTGCCGGGCCGCCAACGTATGATTTTGCCACAAATGAGAACAAAAGCAATGGATACATCGAGTATGCAATTTTCGCATGCATCATCCCTTCCTTCTTTTGTTGCTTCGCCATATTCACAACAAGGTGCCGAACGCCCCGAAGAATTCGAACCTGTTCAAACATATCGAAAAACACAAAAGGAAGTAGGACGTAACGACCCCTGTCCATGTGGAAGTGGAAAGAAATATAAACACTGCCATGGGAAAAAAGTTGGGATTGCCAATTAAATATTTGTTTCCCAAAACAACATTGAAAGAAATATCTGCGAAATGAAAAAACAAAGAGTTGAAAATGCATATTCGAAAGAAGTAATTAGGCTGAACAAACTAATTGCCGAATCGGGTTTGTCGTCGCGCCGGAAAGCCGACGAACTAATTAGTAGAGGTGTAGTCCGTGTGAATGGAAAAGTTGTAACACAGCTTGGAACAGTTGTTAATCTTTCGGACTTGGTTACTGTCGAAGGAAAATTGATTGGAATCCGTCCCCGATACGTTTATATTCTTCTAAATAAGCCAAAAGATACTATATCAACAACTCACGACGAAAAAAATCGCAAAACAGTAGTAGATTTAGTGAGGACAAGAACACGAGTATTTCCTGTAGGCCGTTTAGATAGAAACACCACAGGAGCCTTACTCTTAACAAACGATGGTGAACTTGCGAACAGACTAATGCATCCTAAATACCAAATTCATCGAATCTATCGAGTCGGATTAGATGCTCCTTTAAAAATCGCAGATGCATCCAAGATTGCAAAAGGAGTTACAATCGAAGGAGTCTCGTTCAATCCTCTCGAAATATTAGTAGATTTTAAAGATGAAAGGTCGGTTACTGTCCTTTTAACCGAAGGCAAAAATCACGAAATAAAAAAATTGTTCGAACATTTTGGATACGAAGTTAAAAAGTTAGATAGGAAAGCATTTGCTAATCTAACAACGAGTGGCTTGAAACGAGGCGAATGGAGACATCTTTCGAAGCAAGAAGTTCGAGAATTAAAAAACCTTGTTGGACTCCTATGATTATTTTAAAACATTGAAATTTCGTGTCAATCGCTTAGTTGGTGTCTCCAAAACCAAGTAATACAATCCAGGTTTTAGCTCTTTTGCTTCGATGTCGAATTTATAAGCCCCCGGCGCGACGTGTTTGTTTAATAAAACTTGAACGACTTCGCCTAATAGATTATAAATTTTGATTGAGGTTCTTCCTTCCTCGATAAGATTGAGGTAAATAGTAGCTGTTTCATCGATTGGATTTGGGTTAATGTCCGAAAGGTATAACTTCGAGGAAAAATCGAGCAAACGACTACCCCCTTCTTTGCAAATATTTTGGATGTTTACTCTACCATTTAATGTTTTAACTTCAACTTTATCGCAGTTCCATTCGAATGATTCCATCTCGATATCGGAATATGCAGAATTCCCGAGTGTCACAAAAAACTTTAAACTATCGAGCAAATCGGAAATGGTGGTTCCTTCGAGTTCAATAATTTCAGTATTTGCATCCGACGAGGTAGGAATTTTATTCAATGGAAAAAGAACTGTTTTGTTGTAAGCGATTTTCACTTTAAAACTATCGTAGTTACATAAGAAATAATTTTCCTGGTCCTTTATCTTTAAAGGCAAGGCAATAATATCTCCAATATTTGCATCGACTGTATCCAAACCAAGCGTTGTTCTAATTCCCCGAATTCCAACGTAAATTCCTGCTGTGTCGGTGCAACCATATTCATTTCGAACAGCAACAGAATAGTAACCAGGATTTCGAATAGTAATCGAGGGTGTTGTGTCCCCAGTTGACCAAAGGTATTCGAGGTTTTGCGTGGTAAAAAGTGTAACACTATCGCAGGGACAAATTGGAATTGGTTTGCTGGTAGTTATTTGAGCTGTTGGAGGAAAGTTAACAAACACAGTAACCGAATCGAAAGCAGAACATCCAATGCTATCTGTTACCTCTAAGTAATACGTAGTGGTTGTTGTTGGCGATGCAAGCGGTGTTGGCTCGTATGGGGAACTAAGTCCGGTCGATGGTGTCCATTTGTATTTATATGGTTTAAAACCTTGAATTGCGCTTAGGAAGTTAGGTTCACCAATCACAACAGTATCGCCCAAACAAATTTCCACATCGGAGCCAGCACAAGCCTGAACATCACACAACGATTTAAACGAAATATCGTCGAATCCGGCATCATTGCCGAAATAAGCACGAAGCAAGTCTCGGAATTTGATTGTTACAGAATCATAATTTTTCGAATACCAGATTATTTTCCGTGTCTTCCAAATACAAGTTACTTGTTCTAAACTTATAGTATCGTAGAAGTCATCGTTGAAAGAAACTTGGATGATTGGAAGATTATCGTTGGAATCTGTTTTTATATCTATATTTGTATATTTATATTGGAATTCATAATAGGTATTGGGAGTTACTTTAATAGTTTGTTCCCAAATTGTTTCAATTTCGTTGAATATATCGTTGCCATTTACAATTAGAAATTTTCCACCGGGGAGAGTAGGATCGCTACAAGAATCGAAATTATAATATTCACTGTTAGGATTTGAAGTTACTTTTATGTTCTTGCCAAGTTTGATATACGTTGTATCGTATGTAGTTCGGAAACCAGTCAACCCTAACTCGAAATTGCCATTGACAATCAATTCAGGATTTGGTGGGGTTGGAATACAATCTTTCGAAAGGAGCCTTTCGAAAGCAAACATAATCAATACAAATAGAATTATATTTCTTAATTTAGCCTTTTTCATACAAGATAGTTTTACAAATTTCAAATTTAATAATTATAGTATTTTAATTTATCTTAATCCTTTTTGAAATAATTTAAAAAGCAAAAAAAATGCCAGATGTCGAAAATCCAAAAAACAATCGTTCGCAAATTTGGGACTTCGAACCTCGCATTTCTAAAATACTTCGGTCCTTTTTGACAATTTTTTCCGTGTTTGGAATTGTTCAGGTAATAATTGTAGCAATTAGTCGAATGTTTTATCCTTTCGAATTGGAATGGATTGAAGGCTTGACAGTTGAACTTGTAAACAGAATCATCGAAGGAAAATCTATTTATTGCCCACCAAGTATTGAATACATACCTATGGTTTATACTCCGCTGTATCATTATTTGGGAGCGCTCGTTTCGAAAATTTCTGGCGTGGGATTTGCTCCTTTGCGGGCACTTTCCCTTGTATCGTTTTTATTTTCGTTGTTCATCCTATTCAAAATAATATTCGAGATAACCAAAGATAAATTTTGGAGTTTAGTGGGAATAGGTTTATTCTCTCTTTCATTTGCATTCTGCGGTTTTTGGTTCGACTTGGCTCGTATTGATACTTTTGCAAATTTTATGCTTATTCTTTCTTTTTACTTTTTGTTACAAAAGAATGCTTCCTCGATATTTTTTGCGGCTTTTTCCTCTTTTTTTGCATTCTATTCGAAGCAGAGTAATTTCATTGTAACTATTTTTTTATTAATACCTTTATTTTTCGAAAGTAAACAACGATTTCTCATTTTCATTTTGTATTACATAGGCTTAGCTCTTGTTTCTACATTGGCTGAAAATTACTTTACCAACGGTTGGTATCTGTTTTGGAATTTTTTAAGTCCAATGGCTCATCAACTGGAATGGTCGCGGTTAATTACGTTTTGGACAACAGACTTAATTCCGAGTTACCCAATTTTCTTCGTTTTGATTGGGCTATTCTTAATAGGGCATTTCGACCTCAAGGAATGTCCGAAATCTGAATATTATCTGTATTTTTTAGTTGGGACCTTTTTAAACTCATATATTTTCCGACTTAATTATGGGGGTTTTCTTAATGTATTTATCCCATTGGCTACATCAATTGCTATTTTATTCCCTGTTTTTTTGGGTCAATTTGTTAAAAGACTAAATGCTTCGAATAATTCCCAAAATTTAGCTTACGTATTTGTCCTGGTTCAATTTATAGTTCTTTTCTATAACCCCTTCTTGCAAATACCCAAAAAGCTCGACGAAAAGGTCGGATGGGAATTCATAAGCAAAATCAAAAACTTGGGTAGCGAAGTTTTTATACCTGGTCATTCTTATATTTCAAGATATGGCGGCAAAAAATCATTTGCTCATTATGTGCGAATTAATGAATTTTTGTCGAATAAAGGCAAAGAAAGAGATGGTTTCTACCGAGAACTTATAGCCTCGCTTTCGGGACATAGGTTTTCGGCGATTATTCTGGATTCCGATATTTCGATTCCAGAAATAGAAAAATATTATTACAAATCAGGACAAATTATTAAAGGGAAAGCCTTCTATACAGTTGTTGGCAAGAGCAGACCCCAAGAGATTTGGTTACCAAAAAACGAATAAATTCCACACCTTTCGATTACAGAACTCTTTTTAAACTTACACGAAAAAGTGTTAATTTGTAATTTTTTATACTTCTTTTGTTGCATATTTTTAAAAAGGTAATTGTATGAGTATTTTGGTTAATGGCAAAACGAAGGCTATTGTTCAAGGAATTACTGGGACCGAAGGAACTTTCCACACTGCTCAAATGATTGATTACGGAACCCGAATCGTTGGCGGTGTAACTCCGGGGAAAGGAGGAACAGCATACAAAGGTAGCGAACAATTCCCTTTCTCGAAAGAGGTTCCGGTATTCAACACAGTTCGCGAAGCAGTCCAAACAACTAAACCAGATGCAACTGTCATTTTTGTCCCTCCACCCTTTGCTGCCGATGCAATACTCGAAGCAATCGAATCGCAAATTAAATTAATAGTAACAATAACAGAGGGAATTCCAGCAAGTGATATAGTCAAAGTATACTCGGCTCTGAAGTCTTCCAAAAGTCGAATGATTGGTCCAAATTGTCCGGGAATTATTACTCCCAATGAGTGTAAATTGGGTATTATTCCGGGGTATATTCACAACGTCGGGACTGTTGGTGTGGTATCGCGAAGTGGAACGTTGACCTACGAAGCAGTGAAGCAAATTACCGATGTTGGATTGGGCCAAAGCACTTGCATTGGGATTGGCGGCGACCCGATTATTGGAACCAATTTCGTTGACGTTATTGAACTTTTCAACAAAGACCCAAAAACAGAAATAATTATGATGATTGGAGAAATTGGGGGAACTGCCGAAGAAGAAGCAGCCGAATACATTAAAAAATATGTCCATAAACCCGTTGTCGCTTTTATTGCAGGCAGAACCGCGCCTCCGGGACGTCGTATGGGACATGCCGGCGCAATAATTGCTGGAGGAAAGGGAACCGCCAGCGAAAAGATTGCTACTCTCGAAAATGCAGGGGTAACAGTTGTTAAATCCCCAGCCGAAATTGGCAAAACAGTTCTCGAAGTTTATAAGAAAAAGATTGCAAAAAAGAAAAAGTAATTGATTATTTGCTCAAAATAGGATTAGGAGTTAATATGATTCAAAAAACATTAGCAATAATTAAACCCGACGCTGTCCGTAAAAACGCTATAGGTGAAATAATTTCACGTATAGAAAGAAGTGGATTTAAAATCCTTGGAATAAAATACCTCCGTTTAACCGAACAGCAAGCAAAAGCTTTTTATGAAGTTCATAAAGAAAGACCTTTCTATATGGATTTAGTTAAATATATGACGAGTGGGGCTATCGTTCCTATTGCGTTGGAAAAAGAAAATGCTATCGAAGATTTTCGCAAGTTAATAGGTTCAACGGACCCACAAAAAGCAGAAGAAGGAACAATCAGAAAATTATACGGAACCAACATTGAACAAAATGCTATTCACGGCTCCGATTCTGCGGAAAACGGCGAGCGCGAGGTCGGCTTCTTCTTCCCAATCAGCGATATTGTTAATGCAAAGTGATACTTTTTCGATTTTTATGTGTTATTTATATTTTAACATTTTGCAAATTTGAAAATGTTCGAAAAATTTCAAACGAAAAGTCGCACCCTAATAGATTCAAATCCTTATTGGGACTACATTATCGAAGATTACGTTTTACCGAACAATAGAATTGGGAAATACTACTACGCCCACACGCTTGGCTCAACAATCGTAATTCCAAAGATTGACGACGAACACTTCGTATTAACAATACAATACAGATATTTGAACAAAAATATGAGCATTGAATTTCCTGGTGGGGGCTTACGTGGAGGGTTAGAACCCGAAGAAAATGCCCTCGAAGAGTTAATCCAAGAAACGGGATATCGGACCGATAAACTCGAATTACTTGGGAAATTTAACCCATGCAACGGATTAACCGATGAAATATGTTTCGTTTTCCTTGCCGAAAATCTCATCGAAGGAATGCAAAAACTAGACGAAAGCGAAGAAATCAAAAAGATTATTCTAAATCGAAAAGAAATTTCCGAGAAAATTAAAACAGGTGAACTATGGGATGGAATGACTTTAGCAAGTTGGTCTATCTACTTGCATTTATTCTAATTTTTGACGCATCGAGTTCTGTTGCACAAACTGGAACTACTAAAAAAGGTGACGAGGGAACTAGCACTTTGCCTCCATCTTATATATTGAAAGGTAACTTCCGAACATTGATTTTCTACAACTATGTTCTGTCCGATACTACAGTAATAAAACGGGTTTACATCGATAGCAGTCATCAAAACTATACAAGAATTGTGCAATATTTTTTAACACTCTACCAGCCAGACGCACCTAAGGACGGATTTTCGAAAATCGATGTTTCTATCGACTCGATTCATTACAAGTTCATCGAAGGAGAAAAAACTTATGAATTTACATCATTGGAAAATTTTGACTCTAAAATATTTCTGTTCGACGATTTCAAAACAATTAGCATACCAATGAGCAAGGAATTTACAATTGTTTATTCTCCCTACGGCGAGGTTGCAAAGATCGAAGGAGAACGGCTTGAATATTTTCGAAATTATGTCGAAAACTCGCTCCGAGAGTCCGCCGACAGTATTCTCGCCTACAATTGGACCGATGGCTTAAGTGATGAGCGGTTGCAATATATTGCCGATGTATTTAAATTGCTTTACCCAAACAAGCCGGTTTATCAAGATTCCCTATGGAGTTCCCCTCTTTTTCTCCAACTCGAAGGCTTGAACATTGCCGATACAATTATCGCAAAAATAACAGGTATCGAGGAAACAAATTATATTTTGCAAGGATATTTTCAAAACCCATATATTTTACCGAAAAAGGTTAAGTTCTACGGACTAAATAATCTTACCTGGAATATTAAACTTGACCACGCAGGAGGCAATTTCGTCCAAAAGCTAACCCAGTATGGTGCAGTTGAAGATTTTATTGTCAACTTCGATTTTTCAATCGTTGTAGGAACAAATAGTAAAGTTTTCGAGCAAACAACACAAAAAAGAATTCACTGGAATTTAGTAAACCAATATTATTATAAATAGTAAAATAATTTAAATTAATTTTATAGTTAATTTAGGAGGTTCTATGAAAAAGTTACCCAGTAAGAAATTTAGTTTGTTCAAACAACTAAAGGGCAATGTGCAACATTGCAAAAGAAATTCTTTCGCCGCAGCTTTGTTAACAATTTTCTCGATTTTATTTTTAGTTTCGCAATCCTATGCAGACACCTACGTTATTTATCCAAGCAACAGCCCTGCTCAATATGATTATACCAACAATACTTATGATGAATTAGGGTGGTATTCTACATCTATTGCAACCAATGGTGTTGTCTCGACTGTTTCCATTAGTTACACATGGGATACCGATAGTTGGCCCGACGAAGGCTCGTTTTATATTAGTTCGCCAAGTGGAACCGTGGCAACAATCGGAAGCGGACAAACCGATGGTAGCTATAATGTTAATCTTAACAACTTCAATAACGAAAACTTGAATGGCACTTGGATATTGTGGATTGAGGATAGTTATGGGGACGGCGGACACCAAGCAACGAACATCACAGTTACTTTTACCTATTCCCCTGGCTCTAATATGACTTACCAGTCTTCCAATGTTTACCAAATAACCGATCCAACTGGAAAAGGTATGGTAAACCAAGTTATTCTCCGGATCGAAGTAGTTATGAGCGGAACACAAAACCCATTATCCGCAACCTCCTTTAGCTTAGGCACAACAGGAACCTCGAATACATCGGACATAACGAACGCAAAATTGTATTATACCGGAACGAGTAGTACCTTTGCTACCTCGAGCCAATTTGGTTCGACGATAAATAACCCGTCGGGAACATTTACTATTACCGGAAGTCAACAATTGCAAAATGGAACCAACTATTTTTGGTTAGCTTACGACATTGCTAACAACGCTACAATAGGGAATGTTGTCGATGCGATATGTAGCAGTATTACAATTGGAGGAACAAGCCGGACACCAAGCACAACTTCTCCGTCGGGTAGTCGGCCCATTACATATCTCAAAGTTTATTCAGAATCATTCGATGCAACTACCTTCCCACCGACAGGTTGGCAAAACATTAAAACAGGAGGAACCGATACGAGAGTTTGGGACAGAGTTATTTCCGGGACCAATCCTTCCTGCTCGCCCCACTCAGGTGCAGGAATGGCATATTACAACTCCTACAGTATTCCTTCTGGTAATTCTGCTGCGCTAATTACCCCGCCCATAGATTGGTCTCAACGAGGTAGCTACACTCCCAAGGTTCGCTTTTGGATGTATCGGGATCCGGGGTATTCTTCGGCTACTCAAGAAGGCGTTACCGTTTACGTCAACACAAGTGCAAGCACTTCGGGAGCAACACAATTAGGTTTTGTAGCTCGATATTATTCTCCCGCAGGTTGGTATTATTATGAATACAGCATTCCATCTGGTTTTAATGGTTCAACCAATTACATTTTATTTAATGCATATAGCCAGTATGGAAATAATATTTTTATAGACGATATTAGTTGGGATGCCTATCCATCGGTGATGACATATTCTTCGGCAACGACGACGCAGGCTTCGACGACCCCTGTTGGAGTGGGCTTTACTAACCAGGTAATTATTCGACTCGAAGTTACAATGAACGGTGCTGCCGACCCTTTAAGCCTTACGAGTATTACTTTCAATACAACTGGCTCGACTAACCCCTCGGATATAGCAAATGCAAAGGTTTATTATACTGGTATTTCGAGTACATTTTCCACTTCGACACAGTTCGGAAGCACAGTTATAAACCCTTCGGGACAATTCACGGTTACAGGCAATCAAACACTGCAATCTGGAACAAACTACTTTTGGTTAACCTATGACGTTGCCTCGAACGCCACACAGGGCAATTTTCTCGATGCACAGTGCCTTTCTTTCGTAATTTCGGGAACAACTTACCAGCCATCTGTAACTGCCCCTGCGGGAAATCGCGAAATTCGTGGACCACGCAGCGGAACATATACTGTTGGAACTGGACAATACTACCAAACTTTAACAGAAGCATTTTCGGATATGAACACTTTTGGTCTCCAAGGAAACGTTACCTTGTTGATAATGACCGATATTAACGAGACGGGCGCGGCACCTCCCACATTGAATCAATGGACTGAATATGGAGGAAGCGGATACCGTTTGACTATCCGTCCTTCTGGTGCCAACAGAACAATACAAGGAAGTTATGCAAGCACAGGGGTTGTGGTTCTTTATGGAGCAGACCGCGTAACTATCGATGGAAGCATCAGTGGTTCGGGTCGGTATTTAACAATCCAAAACAATACTACAAGTTCAACATCGGCAGTTGTATGGATCCAAAGCTTGGGAACCGGTGCTGGTTGTAATAATGTTGTAATACGGAACTGTAACATTGTTGGTGCTGGGAATTCGAGTTCATTTACTTCTTCTCTTGGCATCTACGCGGCTGGAACATCTGTTTCGACATCTGGAACTGGTGCCGACAACGATTATCTATTGATTGAGAATAACCAAGTTAAAAAAGTATATTATGGAATTTATGCGCGTGGCGTTGCCACTTCTGGTAATCTCGACAGCCTTATCATAAGAAATAATATTGTTGGAGCCGATGTTTCCACAGAATATGTTGGTTATCGGGGCATTGATGTTCAAACTGCCCGAGGTGTAAAAATAATAGGAAATCAAGTTTATAATATTCGTAGAACTGACGGAAATAACATTTCCGGTATTGAACTCGGACAGTATTGCCAGGATGCTCAAATTATTGGCAACAAAATCTACAGTCTGTATCAGGAAAGTTCTGGGGGTTGGGGTTCCTATGGTATAAATGTATCGACATCAACTGGAAACTCGAATATTTTAATTGCAAATAATATGATTTCCGACCTCCATACAATGAATTATAGTGTTTCGAGCACAACTTACAATCCGTTTGGAATCCGACTTGCTGGCGGAACAAACTATAAGATTTACCACAACACAGTTTATATGTATGGAACACAAGCTAACGTTGGTTCCGCAGCAAGCCTTAGTGCTTGTTTGCTTTACACAACCTCATCTGTCTCTGGAACCGATGTGCGAAACAATATATTCTACAACAGCCTCGGTAGCAATATTTCCGGTAGCAAAATGTATGCTATTTATGTTCCAAGCGGGACGTCGTTTTCCAACATAAACTACAATGACTACTATGTTTCGGGTTCTTATGGTATTCTAGGATATCTGGGGGCTGATAAGACGACGCTTTCGGACTGGAGAACAGCCACTGGCCAAGATGGCAATTCAATTAATGTTCAACCATACTTTGTTGGAAATAACGACTTGCATTTGACCGGCTCGAACATTGGAGATAATCGATTTCTTGCTTCAGCTTTGAGCAGTGTTTCTACCGACTTCGACAACGAAACCCGTAGAACTTCGAATGTTAATATGGGTGCCGATGAAGTTCGGCCTATTCTTTCAGCTTCCCCAATTTCTTTTAGTCCCGATATAGCAGTATATTGCAAAGATGGTATGGTTACTATGTCTGGCGGGGCTTCAATCTCTGGCTACGGGGATGGAATTTCCCGAACAGTAACCAATCCTCCTTTCACCTATCAATGGACTAAAAACTCCCAAAACATTGTTGGAGCAACAAACCAAACGTTCACTTTAAATCCAATTGTACAAAGCGATTCGGCAAATTATGGATACAATGTGTATTTGTTTGGGGAATCAGCAACTGCGTTCGATAAGCATTTAAAAGTGGAATCGCCAATTGCTATTACTTCGCATCCACAAAATAGTGATATATGTGCCGATTACAATCCTACTATCAATTTGTCGAGTGTCTCAGACGGAACTATTCTTGGTTGGCAATGGCAAAAACAGGACAACAATAACCCTAACGTATGGAATAACATTCCTGGCGCTAATCAGCCTAATTACATTGCCCCCATTACGGACCCTGAAACTGCCGCAGGTAATTACCGTGTTGCAATAATTGGACCCGGGAATTGTGGCCCATCAATGGTTCATTCGAACGTTGCTACTGTTAACGTTACAGAAACTGTCAAAAATAATATTGTTTCTTGCGATAATGACCCATCTAATATTTGCGAGGGTTCAGACTTTTTATTAACAACATCAGCAACTGGGAGTATTTACGGTTTTATATGGCAGAAACAAGAAAGTGGTGTATGGAAAGACTTAGATTTAAATAAATTCCCAACCGCCACATCGCGAACTCTTCAATTTCGCTTCGCAGATCCCAGTATGTCGGGTAAATACCGTGTCCTTGTCTATGGCTCGCAGGCATGTTATCCCGATGGTCAACCCGTTCCCTCTTCGGAAATTGACGTTACTGTTTGGCCATTGTTCCGTATAGTTGAACAACCACAACCACAATCGCTTTGCGAAAACGAAGATATTTTGCTCTATATCGTAACCGAAGGAGTAGTGCTGAAGTATCAGTGGCAAAAAGATGGTGTTGATATTACCGACAACGAAACAGCAAAAAGTGCAGTACTGATAATTGATAATGCAAAGTTCGAAACTTCTGGCGTTTATCGATGCAGACTAACAATTCAGGATTGCCGAGGTGTAGTGGATGTCTATACAGACGAAGTCCTAATTTATGTCCATTCAAAAACAAGAATTACAAAAGCAACTAAAGAGCAAATCGTTATGCTTGGCAAAGTTGCAATGTTTAGTTTCGACGTTCATATCGAAGGGGTACCACCTTCATATAATCCAGAGATACAATGGTTTCGAGGTAATCAACCACTTGTCGATAACGACAGGATTTCTGGTTCAAAATCAAATATTTTGACAATTCGCGATATTAGACCTTCCGACCTCGATTCAAATTATTGGGTAGTCGCTTCGGGTAAGTGCGGTTCCGATACTGCTATTGGTTTTTCTATTACTGCGCCAGACATCGTGATTAATACTCAACCAAGCAACGTTCAAATTTGCGAAGGCGAATCGGCAACTTTTGCTGTCGATGCTTCTATTGTTGGAGGAACTTCGCTTGTTTACCAATGGAGAAAAGACGGGCAACTGCTCGCCGATGATTTGCGAATTACCGGAGCCAATACCAATACGCTTAAAATTACAAACGTTATGTTGGCAGACGTCGGAAATTACGATGTAATAATTACTAATCTGCCTTCGGGCTTCGTTAAGTCTTCTGCACCTGCTACGCTGGTTGTCGACGTCAAACCAACAATTACACAACAACCACAGCCAACTACGAGTTTGAACACTGGCGAAGACTTAACACTAATTGTTGATGCAGATGGCTCTCTACCATTAACCTATCAATGGTATAAGGACAACATTCCAATAAGTGGAGCAACAAACAACACTTACACCAAGACAAGCGTTACATCCGATGATGCAGGGACTTATTATTGTATGGTGGAGAATGCTTGTGGTAGTGTGAAATCCAACGATGCCATAGTTACAGTTACTTTTAAAGTGATTGCCGGCGGAATTGCAAACGGTAATGATTCGCCCAACTCTTTCAACTCTTTGCTAGCCCTGCCAAATCCTTTTAACGAAGCTGTCGCAATAACTTTCAATTCGAGCGAAATTGCATTGGGCAAAGTAACCATAACCGATGCTTTGGGTAACGAAGTTGCTAAATTGTTCGAAGGGGAAATTGTAGTTGGCCAAAATAGATTCGATTTCAATCCTGCAGAATTTAATCTTGGCTCCGGAATTTACTTCTGTAAACTGATGCTAAGCAATGGGAAACAGCTTTCGACCCAATTAATGTATATCAAATAAAAAGCGACGGATACTTTTCGGGGCTTCCTTGTCGGGAAGCCCCTTTTTTTGTTTCTACATAAGCGTTCAATATAAGTATTTTGCTTGCTATCCGATATACACTTTGTTCTTTATTCTATTTCTCCGAGGCATAATGTGGGGTTAAATTGAAATTATGTATGAGAGTTTTCATTGAATAACCGCCTTCTCTCGTGCTGTTTTCCTCTCTAATTTGGGTGCTTCCCTTTTCCTATCAATCAAATGCATAATTGCCAGTATTGGATGGTGGAAAAGCATTTTGAGACCAGAATATCGCATAACTTTTGTTATTATCTCGCGCTCATTTTTTCTATAGCAATGAATGGGGCAGTTGTTGCAAGCTGGCTTTTCGGCACCGTAGGGGCAATGGTTCAATCGGGAAAGTGCATAAGATAAAAGACTATTGCAGTCCTCACACATATCCCGATTCGATTTATGATTTTTGCTACAATACAACCGAATCATTTTTTGTATCGTAATTTCTTCTCGATAAATTCTCGACTTTAAAATTTTAAACATAGTTTTTTTATTTTTCACTTAGAAAAATACAAAAATAAGAATAAATAATCTGATTTGTTTGTTACGTTTTGATATCCAATTTCTGTTTAAGTATAGCAACCTCGGCGGAGTTAGAGATAAAATTTATTTGTGGGGTTTTAGATGTATCACTGTATTGTCGAGGTTGAACTTCGAACGTTTTATAAATCTCGAGTTTAAATTTTTTAGGATTATTTTTTTCTTGTTGAACTTTTGTCCGCATTTGGGATTCGATGTTCGAAGCCTGTTGTGCTACCGATCGGTCTTGTGGGGAAGGATCGGATGGAGCAAGTGCTGCTCGTCGAACTTGCTGCATCTTCTGAATCGCAGCATCGGGGTCGTCTGGAACCGACATATCGATTTTGACTTCTCCGGCAACAGCATATTGTTTCCCATCAGGCCCTGTTACGTATTTGAAATTAGCACCACCACGAACAAGCCCACCACCAGCAGCAAGGTGTGCCATTTCGTGGGCTCGGACTTTAGCATCGGTGCGTTTTAGTTCATCAATCTTTTTTTGTTCTTCGGAATTCGTATCTTTCGGAAAATTATTGGAATTCTTACCAGTTGAGCCAATATTTGCACCTTGTGTTCTCTCTTGACTTTTAGCAGAAATTGGTGCTATTTGTTGATTAGGCAATAAACCTTCGTTTCCCTCTCGTTTTATATCCGCGAGAAGGTAGCTCGGACTAGCCTCGCTTGTGCCTACTCGATTTACCTCCAAATTTCCTCTTGTTTATTCCTACTTCGATTATCGTCAATTTTTTAGAAAACTTTAATCATAAGTTAGGCGATTCGTTGTATGCAGCTGATGCAGCTTCCATTATTGCTTCGCTTAAAGTGGGGTGTGGATGGATTGTTTTGAAAACACTTTGGGCGGTGGCTTCGAGTGTGCGTGCAACTGTAAGCTCGCCAATTAGCTCTGTAACATCTGGACCTATCAAATGTGCTCCAAGAATTTCACCATACTTGTTGTCGATGACGAGTTTGACAAACCCTTTTGCTTCGCCAATCCCGTGGGCTTTTCCATTAGCTGTGTAAGGAAATTTACCTATTCGAATATCGTATCCAAGTTCGCGGGCTTTTTTCTCGGTTAATCCAACGCTTGCAACTTGTGGCTGGCAATATGTGCAATTTGGTATATTTTCATAATTTATACGATGAGTATTGGCTCCAGCAATATGCTCGGCTACTAATATTCCTTCTGCCGACGCTTTATGTGCAAGCCAAGGGGGCCCAGCAACATCTCCAATGGCATAGATTCCTTCGACATTTGTTTGCAAATATTGGTTAACTTTGATAAAGCCGCGTTCGACGTTAATTCCAATACTTTCCAAGCCAATGTTTTCTATGTTGGCTTGAATGCCAATTGCGTTTAAAGCGTAGTCGGCCACTAACGTTTCTTGTTTTTTGTCTGATTTTTCTACCGTGATTTGGACTTGTTTATCGAGGACTTTTGCAGATATAACTTTTGTATTGGTAAGGATTTTAATTCCAGCTTTTTTGTAGTGGCGTTCCAATTCTTTCGAAATTTCTTCATCTTCAATTGGTAATATTCTATCCATCATTTCGACAATAGTAACTTTCGAACCGAAAGCATTGAAGAAATAAGCAAATTCGATACCGATAGCGCCTGCTCCGAGTATTACAATTTCTTTAGGAATTTCTTTAACAACCATAGCTTCTTTGTATGTAAGGACTCTTTTGCGGTCAACCTCTATACTTTCGAACATACGGGGTCGGGCACCGGTAGCTATAATTATACTTTTTGCAGTAATTGAGTCTGTCGGGTTACCTTTGCTGTCGGCAACAATGATTGTATTTTTGTCCTCAAGGCGACCATAGCCTTTAATATGCTGGACTTTGTATTTTTTGAAAAGGAAAGCAATACCATTCGACATTCGGTTTGCAACTTCGCGACTACGTTTGATAACAGCATCGAAATCGACAGTATAGTCTTTGATTGCAAAGCCGAAGTTTTTCGATTCTTTAATAAAATTCATATATTCAGCATTTTTAAGAAGTGCTTTGCTTGGGATACAACCCCAATTGAGGCATATTCCCCCGAGTTCCGCACGTTCGACACATATTGTATTCAAGCCGAGTTGGGATGCACGAACCGCAGCAACATAGCCTCCCGGACCAGAACCTAAAACTACAACATCACACGTATATTTATTCATTTTATCACCAATTTATTAAACAAAGTAACTTTTCAAGACGTAATCTAAAATATTGTATTTGAAAATCAACCTTTGAGAGCGCCAGCAACTAACCCTTTGATTATGTGTCGCTGGAAAATTAGAAAAATGATAATTATTGGTAACGAAGAGATTGAAGCACCTGCCATCAGATGCCCCCAATCGATTGATTGTTTCCCTAAATAAAAAGCCAATCCAACCGGTAGAGTTCGCATTGACTCTTCGTTTGTGAACAAAAAAGGGAAAAGGAATGCATTCCAATTGCTTAAAAAAGTATAAATAGCCAATACTGTTAAAATCGGCAAACTTAATGGCATAACAATTTTGAAAATTAGCTTCCAATCCCCGCAACCATCGAGCTTTGCAGCCTCCTCGATTTCAACTGGAAGTTGCTGAATATATTGTTTCACTAAAAAAATCCCGAAAGGAGTTACCAACCAAGGAACCGTCAGTGCAAAGTAAGTGTTTATCCAATCGAAACTAACCATCAAGCGATAAAGCGGTATCATTATTATATGTTGTGGAATAATGAGGACTGCCAGAATTGTTATAAATAATAATCTGTTCAAAGGAAATTTTTTCCGCTCAAAAGCATAAGCAACAAGGAAGCAAAAAATTACATTCCCAACCGTAACAAACGAAGCGACAAGCAAAGAATTCACAAAATACACCAAGAAAGAATCTGTAGAAAAAGCTTCCGAGTAGTTCCGAAGGGTAAAATCCGAGATTAACAGTTGAACAAGGCTTGTGTAACGCTCTGGAATTTCTTTCAACGAAAGAAGGAACATCCAAAAAAGCGGGAAAGCCATAATAATCACTAACAAAAAGAGGAACAAGTAGGCAAAAAAGCTTTTTATTCTATTCATAATTAATTAACTTGGTGGAAATAGAAAAATTCAGCTAAAATTTGGCAAAGTTCATCCTCGATTTTTTTGTACGTTCCAACGAGTTCGCCATTAAACATAAAAGCGAAAACCAAACGCTCGTTGTCCAAAGTTCGTAGAAATCCCGCCAGCCCACTTGCATTCGAATGTGTTCCTGTTTTTGCGAACACTTTGCCTTCGGCACGTGTTCCAATCATACGTGATTTCAATGTCCCATCGAAGCCAGAAATTGGAAGAAGTGAATCAATGATTGCCATTTTTGGGTTAGATTTAGCGAATTTCAGAAGATGAATAATCGATTCCGGCGAGAAACGATTACGCCTCGATAACCCTGAACCGTCATACATTTTACATTCTACACAGGGAATTTGAAGAGAATCCAGGAGCGAAAAAATGTATCGGACGGCTTCCTTGCTATTGCTTGTCATTTTTTTATCGTAAGCACCAATCATTTTAAAGACTGTTTCGGCAAGATAATTATCGCTATTTTTATCCATTTCGGCAAGAATATCAATTAAAGGTCTTCCAAATTCAGCGATTAACTGAACATTTTCAAAATTGATTTGCCCTCCGCTTATCGGTCCATTAACATTAATGCCAAGATTAATCAAACGTGTCTTCAATGCTCCTGCAACAACAAGGGGCGGATTTTCGATGAAAAACGAATATGTTCGGCTTATTCCAGCTGGTAAATTGCCAGTTACAACAATTTCCTGAATACCTTCTTTGTTTAAAGAACTCGAAACCGACAATTTCTTTTTATCTCTGCTCGGAGGATTGGAATAACGAGGCCGCCTTTGTTGCGCAAGCAAAGTATTATGGTCACCATAATTTTGTTCAAGCATTTCTTTTTTTTGCCGAGGATTATAATGACCCATCTCGCGCCCGACTTTTGCAGTAACAACCAGCTTTATTGCCTCGGAATTTGGGATAGTTTGAACACTAACGTATTTGCCATATATTGAACCAGCAGTAATGATAACGTTTACCACATTTTTTTCGAGACTCAACGAAGTGATTAATTGAGTTTTTTGAACTACATCGGCATCGCCGCTATAAATAAATCTATCGGCTTGGGAATCGAAAAAAGTCGCATCGGAAATTACTCCGCCAGTTATTTGCTTAATTCCAAAGGCTTTCACTTTTTCGGCTATGAAGTCGATATCGTTTGAGCTTAGCAAAGCATCGCCACGACCATAAATATAAAGATTCCCATAAAGAGTGCCGTTAATAATTTGGCCCGATGCATAGATGCTGGTTTTAACAATGAAATTTGGTCCAAATTTGTTCAACGCTCCAATTGTTGTAAAAAGTTTTGTTAACGAGGCTGGAATAAAATAAGAATCAAAGTTATATTTTAAATAATAATCGTTTTTGTCTAAGGAATAAATCGCGATTCCAAAACTTGTATGTTGACTTTCGCATTTTTTGAGGACGTTCAAGACTTGCTTTTTAAGAAATATCAGCGATTTGGATGAATCATCACTAGTAAATTTCGTATTACTATCTTGATAATTTACCCCGTTAGTTCGACCGATAGGGTAAAGTGGACAAGAAAGAAATGCAAATACGATTAGAAAATAACAAGTAATCTTCTTCATAGCTTCCTTTTTTCGATTCTCGAGTTATTTAAAACTACAAATTTGTTTAAAAAAGTTAAAATTTTATCCCTAAGATTTCTTTCAGTTGGATTGAACCATTGAATCTCGGCATTTTTTTTGAACCATGTTATCTGCCTTTTCGCAAACCGTCGGGTATTACGCTTTATTAATTCAATAGTTTCTTGCTCGTTATATTTTTTATTTATGAAATCGATGGTCTCTTTGTATCCAACACTATTTAAGGAGTTAAGCGATGGAGAAAATCCCATATCTAATATTCGCTTAACTTCGTCGACCAATCCTATTTTCCACATTTTTTCTGTTCGAGTGTCGATTCTTTCATAAAGTTCTTTTCGAAGCAAAATTAACCCAATGTAAATTACCGAAAACTTTGGTTTTCTATGGAAGGTCTTTCGATAAAGAGAAATAGGAACTCCTTTGACAAGAAAGAATTCAAGAGCGCGAGTGGTTCGAACATAGTTTTTATCGGAGTAAATGCAAGCAGTTTGCGGGTCAACTTCCATTAGTCTTGCATACAGAGATTCTTTACTATAGAAACTAAGTTCGTTTCGGATTTTCAAAGCCTTCGCTTTTTCTTCTGGAGTAAAGTTTTCTTCGAAAAAGCCACTACACAAAGCTTTAATGTATAATCCAGAACCACCCACGATTAAGGGGACTTTTCCTCTTTCAAAAATTTGATGAACGACCGTTTCGGCGTCTTTTCCAAATTGACCCGCGCTATAATACTCGTCGGGATTGCAAATATCGATAAAATGGTGTGGAACAAAAGCCATTTCTTCGAGCGACGGTTTGGCAGTGCCAATATCGAGATGTCTATAAATTTGCCTCGCATCGGCAGAAACCACTTCTACCGGCACACTACTGGCTAAATCGAGCGACAATTTTGTTTTCCCGGTTGCGGTTGGTCCAACGATAGCAATAGCAATTTTCTTTTCAATTAAAGTTTCAACCAATTCATCAAACATCTTGCCAACCTTCTTCGCCAATCAAAGGAACGAATTTAAAGTAATGTTCTTGTTCTTCTTTGAATTGGTTTTCGCCAACTTTAGTAATGATATACATTGATTGCGAGGAGCGGTCGCCAACGGGGACAACTAAACGTCCATCTATTTGAAGTTGACTAAGCAAAGTCGTTGGGACTTTCGGGGCAGCAGCAGTTACAATAATCCCATCGAAAGGTGCATATTCTTTCCATCCAATGCTGCCATCACCCCACTTCGAGAAGACTCTAATTCCCAGTTGGTCGAAAATACGATTAGATTTAATATACAACTCGTAAATTCTTTCGATTGTGTAAACTTTTGCCCCCAAAAGATAAAGTAGGGTTGCTTGATACCCGCTACCGGTTCCAATCTCCAAGACCTTGTCTCCTTCTTTTACCTTCAGGCATTGAGTCATAAAGGCTACTGTATATGGTTGCGATATAGTTTGATTACAATCAATTGGAAGCGCGGTATCTTCGTATGCTTGCGAGATATATGCCTGGTCGATAAATAATTCGCGAGGCAATTTATTGAGGGCAGAAAGAATTTTTTCGCTCGAGATGCCGCGTTGGCGCAATCGGTCAACCAGTTGAAATCTTGCCTCTTTAAAAATATGATAATCGGGGTAGTTCAGTTTAAATTCCATATTTTATCTAAGCTTTTCTCTCAGAAATTCTTCCAACTTATTTTTGGGGACGTTAAGTGTTAATTTCCCTGCCTCGGCAATAGATATGCCCCCTGTTTCTTCCGAAACAACCAAAACAACAGCGTCGGTTTGTTCAGTCAAACCTAATGCAGCACGGTGGCGTGTTCCAAGTATCTTGCCTTCAATTTTTGTTATCAAAGATAAAGGAAGGACACATTTGGCGTAGAGAATATTAGGACCATCAATCAAAATAGCTCCATCGTGCAATGGGGACTTTGTGTTGAAAATAGAAAGTATTAGCTCCTTCGAAACACGCGCACCAATTGAAATTCCTTTATCCAAGTTCATTTCAACGTTTTGAGTTCGAGTGAAAATTATTAAACTGCCAATATGGCTTTCGGACATTTCTTTTACTGCTGCAATAACCTCGTCTATGGTTTGAGTAAGGCCTGAACGGGAAAAAAATCGAAGGAAAGGTAAATTGGATATTTGCAAAAGGACTCGCCGTAGCTCCGGTTGAAAAAGGATTATAAAAGCCAATAACCAAACACTCATTACCGCTTTTAGCAACCAGTTCAACGAACGGAGATTGACAAGTTCGGTAACAAATGTTGCAAGAATTAAGATAACCAATGCAAAAAGAATTTGTGCTGCAATGGTCTCCTTTAATAGATTATAGAGCCAATAAAAAACAGCGCATAAAAGGATTAAATCAATCAGGTCAATCAGAGTGATACTTAAAAATCCTATTTTAAAAATCTCAATCATTTTGTTTATTATTTATCTTATTATAATTGTGGTTTTTGCTTGTGTATTTCTGATCTGCTTCGTCTTGGTAAGCTCTAATAATTTTTGCAACTAATTTATGGCGCACAACATCTTTTTCGTCGAAATAGACAAAATCTATCCCTTCGATGTTTTGAAGAAGTTTGTTTGCATTGATAAGTCCACAATCCTCGAGTTTCGGTAAGTCTATTTGAGTAATATCGCCAGTAACTATAACCTTCGAGTTATGCCCTAACCTTGTCAGAAACATTTTCATTTGTGTAATGGTTGCATTTTGTGCTTCGTCGAGAATGATAAATGCGTTGCTAAGAGTTCGACCACGCATATATGCCAATGGGATAATTTCGATAGTGTTTTTCTCGAAGAAATTCTTGAGTTTATCGGGGTTTAACATAAAGAAGAGAGCATCGGTTAAAGGCTTAAGGTATGGGTCGAGTTTCTCCTTTAAATCGCCGGGAAGGAAACCAAGAGATTCGCCTGTTTCGACAGCCGGTCGGGAAAGTATAATTTTCTCGACTTGATTCTTTTTCAATTCAGCCAAAGCCATCGCAACAGCAAGAAAGGTTTTTCCAGTTCCAGCTGGTCCAATTGCAAAAACTACATCGTTCGATGCTACTTTACTAACGTATTCAACTTGCTTAAAGTTTTTTGTTTTTATTGGTCCTTTGGCGCTATGATAAACAATGATTTCCTCGGCTCGAGCGGTTCTTTTGCTCGAATTAGGTTCTTCCCCATAGGTTCCAACCAATTCTAATATTGTTTCGACGTCACTTCGAGAAATAGTTCCACTTTTTCTATGGATATATCCAAGTTCTTTGAATATTGTTTCGATGGCTTTTATTTCTTCGGGATCCCCTTTTAAAATCAGATTGTTTCCCCGCAAAGTAATTAGAGAATGAAATTTGTTTTCGATTTGTTGTATGAATTGGTCGTTGTATCCAATGAAGTAAAGGAAATCTTCATCGTCGAGATAGATTCTTTTTTCGGTTGCCTCCATTTATTTCAACAAATTGTGTAACAAATAAAAATACAACAGCCCCCAACGAAAAACGAAAGGGGGCTGATGAAAAAATAAAAAAAGACATAGGTTTAGAATTATTCAGATTTCTTACCTTCTTCTTTTGTTTCTTTTGTTTCAGTTTCTTGTGCAGCTTTCTTTTGCCTCCAATATTTTCTTTCTGCTTTGATTTCGTCTGGGGTTTTCGGTCCCGATGGAGGAATCAACAATGCTTGACCCGGATGAATAATATCGGGATTCTTTATCATATCGGTATTCGCCATCCATATTTTAGGCCACAGAAATGGGTCGCCAAATATTTCGATTTTGCCAGCAATGTTCCACAAGCAATCACGATTTTCTGCCCAAGTTCCAACAACATACTTCTTTATCTTTTTCTCTTTATACAATCCCCTAATATCAGAAGCAAGGCTAATAATTTTATTGTAGAATTCCGGGAGAATAGCAAGTTTAATAAGTCGCAGTTCGTTAAGAGAATTTTCCAGTGCTTCTACTTCGCTTCGCCTATCGGCAAGCTCGTCGTCGGAAAAGCGCCGCATTTCTCGAATTTTATTTTCGATTTGCCCGATTCTTTGACGAAATTTTTCTACATCTTCTTGGGTGAAAGGCTTGTTCGTTTCTGGATTTATACCAAGTAGCCCGAGATAACTATCCAGACAATTTTTGAGCTTGCTGTTTGTAGTAGTTAAATCGTTTTTTAGTTTTTCGATTTCGTTGTCGAGAGCCTGCAATTTGTTTTGCAAATCGGTAACAATGTTTTGGAACTCTTGAATCCTTTGAACAGCTTCTTCCTTGGTTAGTTCTTCGTCGGGTTTTTGAGCAAACACAAACGCGAATCCAAAGATTGAAATCATCAAAACACAAATCAAATTTCTGAGAATTTTTTCCATTTTTCTTTCCTCCTTTCCCAATTTTACTTTTTACGAATTTTTTTAGTGGGCGCTTCGGCGGGTTGGGATTCTGTTTCTTGCTTTGGAGGCGCCGGTTTCCAATCGGGCCAAACATCAGGCCATCGAGCGAGTTTGTCCTTCACGAATTGAGTTTTGTCCTCGCAATCTTTTAATTCTGCTTTTCGAGCGTTTAGCTCGCGTTCGAGGCGTGCTTTCTCGTCTTTTTTCTTTGAAAGCGATTCGTTCAAGCTTCGTTCCTGTTTGCGAAGTTCGCGTAATTGCATCAGTTGTTCTTCCGTAATTTTGTTGGAACAACTGCTCAAAAACAAACCGACGCCAACGACTGGAACCAAAAGGCTAAATTTTGTTAATTTCTTCATATAAGAACTCCTTTTATGAAAAATACCCCTCTATTTTTTTAAACGAAAATAAATAATATCGTATCCAACGCAAAATTAATAAAAATTATTTAATTCCAACTTTTACAATTAGAAAATTATAAATTTTTGAACTATTTCTATTTTTAATGGACAATAAATATACCCCATTTGAAAAACTATCGGTGTGAAGTTCAATATTTTCACCTTTAATTTCTGTTGCAAGAATAGTTCGCCCGAGTAAATCTTTTATCGAAAGCTCATCCATATATAACGATTCTTTATTAGTGAAATTAATTATCAGTATGTCGTTAAACGGATTTGGATGAATCAAAATATCTGAAAGTTTTTCATAGGTTTCTACGCTCGAAAATTTCTGTGTTTTGAATCGCCAAACATCCGACCATTCTCCCGCCCCAACGTTATTCGAAGCACGAACACGCCAAAAATATTCCGTTTCATATTCGAGTTGCTTAACCGTTTTGAATGTTGGAAATTGTAAATCTTTTTCGAGCACAAGGGTTTGAAAACTTTGCTCGGTTGCAACTTCCAACCGATAAGCAGTCGCATTAGGAGTTGCATTCCATTTGAATGTTGGTTTCACGGAAACATTGTCTTCGTTATTGACTGGAGAAGTTAGAATTGTTTTTGCAGGTATCGGGCTCGTTTCAAACACAAACGCGTCTGAATAAGTTCCATCGCCATCGACATTTTGGGATTTAACTCGCCAAAAATATTGTGTGCCGGGTTCAAGAATTCCACTTTCAATGATAAAAAAAGTATCTTTGATTGCATCTTTCGAATAAGTAATGGGCTCAAAATTTTGATTTTTAGAGATTTCAATGGTATAGGTAATGGTGCCAACGAAATACTCATCGAACCAAGCAATATTCCAAATAAATTTTAACGTCGTTGCGAGCCCACTCGAATTATTCGCTGGTGCAACTAAATTGACTTTTTTGGGTAGTGGGTTCCCCACATTGAATTTCCAAGAACTCGACCACAACGAAGTATCTTTCGGCGATAATGCTCTTACCTTCCAAGCATATTTGTTGCTCCTTGTTAATTTTTTGAACACAACTTGCTCGGATACACTGCTTTGAACATTTGAAGTTCCGGAACCTAGATCGGTCAATTCTACTTCATACAATTCAGCTCCATTAACTTTTGTCCATCTTAACTCGACCGAATCAGGAATGTTACTTTGGTAATTTTTAGGGTAAATTTGCCCCGGAGTTGCAATCTTTAATGGCAGTAAATTACCATTGTAAGGAACTTTGTAGTATTGGTTAGTTTTTATATTGAAATAGGATTTTTTGAATCCATTCGGATATACAATTACAACACTATCGATAGTTTCGACCTTTCCAACACCGAAGTGTAGCAAATTGGAATTTTGAGTACATCGTGTTCCTGATACACTACCCATCAGTTCTCGGTAGTATTTATTCATCCCAGAAAATAAAATAATTTTGGTTCCATAGCAATCCATATTTACCCTATTTGCTGGACTTCCGACAAGTCGGAAACCAATCCAATTCCCCTTGCGTTCAATGTCGTTTCGGAAAAGTTTCACTCCTTCGTGTGGACTAGCAACAAGCAAATCAATGTCCCCATCGTTATCGTAATCAATCCTTGCCGAAGCCCAAGGACCATGGACAATACAACCTAGTTCCCAAGTCTTATCTAATAAAGTAAAATTGGGACTTCCAGAATTGATATATATCCTACCTGCCCGTTTTGGTTCCTCATTAGAGCCTTCGGGATTGTATGCAATTTGACCATGCCACAGATCGAGGTAGCCATCTAAATCCAAATCTACCCAGGTCATCCCAGCATTCATTTCGAAAAATTTTAATCCCATCTGGGAGTGAACCTCTGTAAAATTGTAGTTCGGAGGTCCCTGATTTCGGAAAATAAGCGAAGGATTAGAAAACATACCGCGCCAATCGGGATGACCAAGATTTCCAACAGCAAGGTCTGGGAAACCGTCATTATTAAAATCTCCCCATTCGCTGCCCATCCCGTGCCCAAAGTAATTGGGCGCGGCTGTTGGAACACCTTGAACGCCGGTTACATCGCCAACATTTGTGAAAGTTCCGTTCCCATTATTCTTTAGTAATAAATCCCGAACAAGTCGGTAGTTAGCAATAAATACATCAATTTTGCCATCATTATTATAATCGCAAGCATTTGCACCATAACAATCGTAATAACCCAAGGCACTTTGGTTATTACTAAAAAGTTCAAAGTTCTTAATACCTGCACTTTGCGAAGCATTTTCAAATTTACCGGACGAGTCTTGTATCCAAAGCTCGTCGGGGAAATATCGCTCGACGTAATTACTATTAATATTGATTCCAACTCTGTTGTTTGCTAAAAATAAATCTAATTTCCCATCTGCATTAAAATCGAACCAAAGCGGAGTAATGCAATTGTATGGATTGGGAATAGAGTCGTTTTGGAATTGGTTGGCAAGTTGAAAATCTATGCTTGGATTTGGGTAAGGTAATTTAAAAAGCGCGCGGCTGTTCAATTGTGTGAAAGTTCCATTCCCATTGTTTCGGTAAATTCTATCTTGCGAGAATACCATTTTCAAATTTTCGTCGTAAGTTCCATTACGTAGGGCATAACAATCGATAAAACCGTCGTTGTTAAAATCGCCCCAAGATGTTGTTCCCGTCGATATACCGAATTTCGAAGTAACAGTGCTAAAAGTTCTATCCCCATTGTTCTGGAAAAAGTTACCACCAACCGCAATGTCGTCGAACCCATCATTATTCCAATCGACTACACTTACGTCGCTGCTACCTATTTTTGTTAATCCCGATTCTTCTGTTGCATCAAACAGAGTTGGGGGAGGCGCTTGTTGCGAAGTGCTATCGAATGGATAGATATATTCGACAAGCAGACGAACCATAAAGTCTGCGGAAGCAAGGTAATAAACACCAGGACCTCCCAGCTGATTTGTTTCGTTTGGATTCATTAAAAATGAGGAATATGGTTGCGAAGAACCATCGCCGTCGATTGCGAACCATGGACCTTGTTGCTTAAGGCGATGTTGAACGACGATTCTATCTAATCCTCCTAAATAAATATTGCCCGCAGGAAATTCATACCAACCTGCCACACCATTATAATTAAAAATAATTGGATTAGTTTTTAAATTGAAGTCCGCAACCCAAAGTGTAGGCGGAAGAGCGCCTTCCGATGGGTCGCCCGCAATTAAAATTGTATCGGTTCCCGATTGCGAACCAACAAAATAGATTTGTATTTTTTTCACTATACAAGGACCATCAGGTTTTAAAATTTTACTTTCTTCCCAATCGGGACGTTCAACATAACCCGAAAGACGAGGTTGATTATTGTCGTTTTTAACTATAACATCGAGCGAGAAAACGCCGAGTGAATTTATCACACTTAGCACAAGAATAATCAATGAAGTTCTCATAGTATTTTATATAAATTGTTCGTATATCCCAACTTTTCGGGCGCAAATCAATTGCCCGATGAACGAGCCAATTTCTTTCCCTGCGTTGCCATCCCGCAAACCAATTTCCAGATAGCCACTGCTACCAATATAAGCAAGAAATTCGCCTGTTTCAACATCCGAGTAAGTTAGACTTATGTTTCGAATTTTTTGGTGGCCAATCTCGAATTTCCACTTTAAATCCTGTTGAAGTATGTTATGCATATTCAGTCCCAATACCTTAGCGCTGAGAGAAGTTATAATGTTCCCAAATCTATCGATATGTATAACTTCGCCAATTAAATTCCCTTGCTTATCGAAATGGCTTTTTAATGGAGGGAGTTTGATGATTTTTGAGAACGAAATTGCTTCGCCAAATTCGCTCAAATCAATTCCTTGGGCAATGTATGCCGCAAGAGGCGCAAAGATGTCGCGTCCGTGAAACGTCTTGCTTGGATTTTCGAGCTGATACTTTTCGTTTGTAAATGTATAAATTTTGGGTTTTTTATAGTTTTCCAAAGTGTAAGAAAGTAAACCATTATCGGGTGCGACAAAATAATAGTTCCCCCCTTGACTGCAAAGGGCGGAACGGTTCGAACCCACACCTGGATCGACAACGCAAACGAAAATCGTCCCATCGGGAAAATAGTTGACGCTTGTTTTCAAAACGAAAGCAGCTTCTCGTATGTTTCTTGGTGCGATTGAATGAGTAACATCAATAATTTCGACATCGGGAGTAATCGAGAATATAGTTCCTTTCATTATACCCACGTAATTATCGTCGAGACCGAAATCGGTCAACAATGCAATGAACTTTTTCATAGCATAATATTTTTAAAAGAGAAATTTAATAAAAAAATAGTTAACCCAAAAACTTATTCTAAAAATGTTAAGTTTTGTTCAAGATAGGAAAAACAGAAATCCTACAGCGGATTGTTCTCGCAAATGGTAAAGAAAAGACGAAATAGTATCCTTTTGCTCCACAATTGCCGGGTTATTAATTGGCTTCGTTCCTTTGTATGAATAAAGCTGTATGTATGCGATAAAATTCAGCTTCCAGATTTATAAACTTGCATCAATTTCTGAATACGAAAAGGGAAACCCCGAGGATTTCCCGTAAAAAGTTGTTATATCAAGAATATACTTACTTAATTTCTCGGTGGATAGTGTGACGACGTAGGAAAGGATTATACTTTTTTAGTTCCAAACGGTCCGGAGTATTATTGCGATTTTTTGTTGTAGTGTAACGAGAAGCCGGCTTGCCTTCCTTCTTTGCCTCGGTGCATTCAAGCGTTACAATAATTCTTGCTTCTTTTTTTGCCATATTAATTTCCTAAAATTCCAGAATACAAAATTACAAAATTTTTGGAATTTAAATAACTATTTCTTGCCGACTAGAATTTTCGTGGAACCATCGCTCTTTTTATAACCTCTGGGCATACCTTCGGTCGAAAAACCCCAAGACACATTACCATTTCTATCGATACCTATGATTCCCCCAGTAGCACCCATTGCCTTAATTTTTCGAAGGACTTCTTCGATAGCACTTTGCAAATCATATTTTTGGTATCGAATTAAAGCAGAAATATGAAAAGCGGCAGCTTGTTTAATAAAATACTCACCCCAACCGGTGCAAGAAACCCCGCATATTTGGTTATCGGCATAGGTTCCCGCACCTATAATCGGAGAGTCCCCTACTCGCCCTTCCATTTTAAAGTTCATTCCTCCGGTCGAAGTTCCTGCTGCAATGTTTCCGTTTATATCCATTGCAACAGCTCCGACGGTTCCATACCGTTTTTCCTTTTGTTCTTCCCATTCGTGAAATCTTTTCGGAACAACAAGCGAATCGAGAGGAACTTTCTGGAAACCCTCACTCGAAGCAAACTTTTCTGCTCCTTCGCCGATAAGAAACACATGCGGAGTCTTTTCAATTATTTTCTTAGCAATTGAAATAGGATGGAGAAAATGTTTAATTCCAGCAACTGCTCCAGCTTTCAACTCTCTGCCCTCCATAATAGAAGCATCCATTTCGACAACTCCTTCTTCGTTTAGGACAGAACCTCGTCCGGCGTTGAACAATGGGGATTCTTCCATAACTTTTATTGCTTCTTCGACAGCATCCAACGAACTCCCTCCACCTGCTAAAATTGAATATCCAGCGTATAGTGCCTTTTCAATCTCCTGTTTATATAGTTGCTCTTCTTCTGAGTTTAATTTATAACCCCCTGCCCCTCCGTGGACAACAATTGCATAGATGTTGGGGCGGGTTCCAACAGTTCGACGACAAGAAAAAAGGAAAAAAATGCAACAAATAGCAAGGATTGTGATGAGAAGAATCTTTAATGGCTGTAATGTTCTTTTCATACAGTTCTCATAAATTGGCAAGTTCCTTTTCTAATAAACTAATTTGGTTAGTGTATTTGCCATTTGGGAATTTATTTCGATAGTCTTTAAATAATTCTTTCAAGTCCAAGAAAAGCTTCAACTCCTTGTAAATATTAATCTTCAACCAATAAGCATCTTCGGCATAATCAGTATCGGAGAAGTCGTCGAGAATAAAATCAATATAAACCAATGCCGATTTGTAGCTTAACCATTTATAATAAAGTAATGCGACAAAATAGTTTCGATATGCAAGCTTATTGCGAAGTTCTTTAATATACTTTCCTGCGAATGGATATAAAGAATCGGCTGGATAAGCATTTTGGAAATCTTGAAAGGCTTCGATTGCTTTGAAAGTGTATTCTTGGTCGCGATCGAAGGGAGGCGAAAGATTGTAATAACAAAGCGCCGTTTTATAAAGGCTCTCTTTGCTATAAGAGCTGTTTGGATACGAACGCCTTAACCAATTATAATGGAAAGCCGCCATAATGTATTCCCCCCGCTTGAAACTTATTTCGGCAAGGTAGTATTGTGCATCGTCGGCATATTGACTCGCTGGGTATTGGAGCTTCAACAAATCGAAAAGTTTCGATGCCTCCTCGTAGTCTTCTTTTTCGTATTTCTCTTTCGCAACTTTGAATAAATCGTCGGCTGTGCGAATCTCGGGTGGTTTTGCCGACGAACAAGCATCCAAATAAACCGAAAACGCAACTATAAAAAAAACACAAAAGAATTTAAATAATATTGTGTTAATTTGCATTTTTAATAATTTTGTTGCCATAAGTTTGAAACTTACAAAATTAAGTTTTATTTTTGATTTATTACTATTTAAATGTAAGTATGAATAATCTTTATCTTGTGTTCGATATCGAAACCTCTCCTTTGGCGTGGGATTCATTTTCGGAATCCCAACAAGAATATTTACTTAGAAATCTTGAAACAGACGAACAAATAGAAAAAAGAAAAACCGAACTCGGGCTATCCCCTTTCACCGCTCAAATTGCTTGCATCGGTATGCTTTTCATCGGAATCGAAAATAATAGTCTAATTGAATTTGCGCCGGTTGCTTATTGTGTTGATAACGATTTCGATGATATCCGCGACGAAATTTACGATATCGACTTTAATGCAAAACTTCATATTACCAACGAGAAACAGGCTTTGGAAACATTCTGGAAAATTCTGCAAAAATATCCCACAATCCATTTGGTTTCTTTCAACGGTAGGAACTTCGATAGCCCTTTTCTTATGCTCCGCTCAGCGATTCTTGGTTGCAAACCTTCGAGAAATTTAATGGAAGGGACCAAATACAATTACCGACTCCATACCGATTTAATAGACGAACTAACTTTCTATCAACCTTCGAACTATTTTAGTGCAACTAAACGTTTCAATTTGGATTTCTATACTCGTGCTTTTGGAATAGATTCACCGAAATCCCACGGAGTCGATGGCACACTTGTTAGTTCACTTTTTGCTGAACGTAAATTTATTGAAATAGCAAATTATTGTATCCGCGACGTCCTTGCAACTTGGGAATTATTTAAGATTTGGAACGAGACTCTAAAATTTTAAAACTTATCAATAGATTCGCCACTTTTGAAAAATTGAGGTATCTTGGAAAGGCTTTTTATCATTAAGGTAAAGATACCTCCAATTTTATGTTGCTTTATCACTCTATAATCTTCTAAGCTTCTGTGGATAGCACTCTTCAAGTTTCTATTGCTTTTCCCGCCAGTTCTCATTGTTACAATAACTTCCGGAATATAAGAAACAACAACATTAAACTTCCTAAGCAACCGAATTTCGAGTTCATAATCCGCAGAAATTCCATAGCTTGAATCGAAACCCCCGCATTGGCGGTAAAGATTCCTTTTAACATAAAAAGTAGTATGCGGAGGCATCCATCCAAATTTAATTTTATCCATTTTAAACTCACCAGCTTTCCAATATCGGACTAATTTGTTATTTTTATTAATGAAGACCACATCCCCATATAAAATATCGTTGTTGTCATTAATAAATTTTCCAGCTATTTTTTCCAGAACCAATGAATTAGCATAATAGTCGTCGGAATTTAAAAAGCCAATAATATCTCCCGAAGCAATCTCTAATCCTTTATTCATTGCATCATAAATACCGTTGTCTTTTTCGGAAATAATAATGTCTATTTTATTTTGATATGAATTTATTATGTCCAATGTCCCATCGGTTGAACCACCGTCGATTACAATATATTCGATATTTTTATAAGTTTGATTTATCACGGATTCTATTGTTGTCCTTATTGTTTCGGCACGATTCAAAACTACTGTAACAACAGAAATTTTCATACATTATTCCTTTGCTAAAATTTCTTGATACAAGTAGAACATCTTTTCCGAAATTATTTTCCAATTGTATTTCTCGCCTACTAATTTTTTCCCATTCTCACCCATTTCTTTCATAATCTCATTACTACCTATCAATTTAGTCATCGCGTCTGCCAATTCGTCTATTCGAGGATTAATCACAATACCAGCGTTGGATTTTTCGACCTCTGGGAAATTACATTGCTTTGTAATAATCACCGGTAATCCAGAAGCCATAGCCTCCAAGATACTTATACTAAAACCTTCGGAATATGAAGGCAGAATAAACAAATCCGCCCCGCTCAATGCCGTTAGTTTCTTTTCGCCTATTAGTATCCCGGCAAATGTCACACATTTGGCAACGTTTTCTTCGGCAAGTAACTTTGCAATATGTTTTTGGTATCCATTTTCGTCTGGACCCGCAATTAAAAGATGTGTCTCTGGATAGCTTTCGACAACTCGTCTAAAAGCTCGAATCAAGATGTCTAACCCTTTGTTGGGATGAAGCCTACCCAAAAAAAGAATGATTTTTTTACTTTTCAATTCAGGATAATACTCTAACAATTTTTGTTTAGGGAAAGAACTTCGGAATGCTTCAATATCGATTCCATTCCCTACGACAACAATTTTGTTGTCAACCCCGAAATTCCTTATACTTTCGACTTCTTTATTTGTAATAGCATGTATGGCTTTAGCCTCTCGCAATATCCTCCGTTGAATTAAATTTGCATAGATTCGTTTTTTAAGTTTCTTATAATTTAAACTCCAAGGCTCAAGCTCTCCGTGAATTGTTATGACAAATGGTATGCCAAAAAATTTGGCAGCATTATAAGCAGAAAAATGGGAATGATGCCAAATTTCATGAATGTGTAAAATATCAAATTCCTTTAATGCTTTTTTCAATTGTTTTGCAAGCGTAAATGAATGATTTCTCCAAAGCTTCGCAAAAACACTCTGCGGGAATAGCTTAACATCGACACCTTTGGGAACAACGCATTCCTCCCCCTTTCTAAAAGGAGCAAATATTGTAATTATCACGCCTCTTTTTACTAATGCTTCTGTCAATCCTTGAATTACCATAGTAGGACCACCCCATTTGGGGGACAGGCTTGCAGCAACATGGAGTACCTTCATTATACACCTCCTAAAAGAGTTTTTATGCTTTCGAACATTTTCGCCGCTACATTCTCGGGTGTATAACTTTTTATTATCTCCTTGGAATTGGCACCCATTTTTTCTATATCAAGCTCTCCATCGACAAATTTTCTCATTATGTTTGTTAGCATACCTATATCGGTAGGCTCAAAAGTAAATCCATTTTCACCTTCTTTAATCAAATCGAAGGAAGCGCCGGCTTTGTTCGAAACGATAACAGGCAAACCACAAATCATTGCTTCGTTAACAACAAGCCCCCATGGTTCAGAAACCGAAGGAAGCACAAATACATCCGCAAGGTAATAATATAAAACAGCTTCGTTCCAAGGTTTCCCGCCTACAAAGTAAACATCGAATATGTCATCCCTTTTAACCATACTTTCGAGTTCCTGCAATAATGGTCCATCGCCAACGATAATAAGTCCCCACATTTCCGCAGTCGGAGAGGTAACTTTGAGATTCTTAAAAGCCTTGATAAGAGACGGAATATTTTTTTCAGGACTTAGTCGCCCTACAAATATAAAATTAAACGGTTTGAAGCCATATTCTTTTTTTAAGTCTTTTAGGTTGTTTCCGTATTTGCCATAAAGATTTTCAATGGCACTTTTGTCGACCGCATTTAATTTGACGAAAATACGGTCGGAAACCATACCTAATTTCTGCATATAATTTGTTGATGCAGTTCCATAAGTAAAGGATGCATCGTATAGCTTTAAGATTATTTTTTTAATTGTCTCTTTAAAAATTATTCTCCTATGGTCAAGTTCGGTAGAATCGACGGAAATCACGGTTTTAATGCTTAAAATTTTCGATATTAGTGCAGTAAAAGAATAGGCAGGGGAATCCCATCCAGGCAAAACAACCAAATTCGGTCTGAAATGAATCACCTCTTTCAAAAGGCGGGATGCTTTTGCAAACCAAGTGATTCTATCAATGCTTTTAGCAAAAAGAATGCGATATGGATATTTATGCATTGATAAATCAATCTCGCCAAAAGACTTCCTCCCTTCCTCATTGATAGCAATATGGACAACCAACAATTCATATCCATTCGTAACCAATATATTATACAAACAACTGTAAATAACGGCTTTGTAATGGGTCCATAAAATATTATGAACAATAAAAATTCTTGGAGGATTCCGAGTAGGGCGCTGTTTCCTTGAAATAAACGAACACATATTAACTTATCAATTTCATAAGCAACTTAAGTATCATTATAGCATTGATTTCTATTAAAGATACAAAATTAGCAAATTAATGTATTTGAACATACTCAATAATTATAGATAAAAGATTTAGTATAAGAATTTTAATTAAGGTGTTTTTATCGATACAAACTGTTGTAACTTTAAAAAAATAATTTCGATGCTACTGAACATACATAAAAACTTATTTCCACAGAAATCTCTTTTTAAATCCTTTGAACACATAATCGATGTCTCCTTGCAAAATATAATGCAAAGCTCTTCTACCCAAAAAGTATAGTTTAAGAAGCCTCGACTTCAAAGAATTACAGTCAACCCCTTTTTCTTTCATTATAGAATAATGCTCCTTTAATCCTATTTCGGCAATCGTATGCGTCTTGCTTGTATGATGCAGCCTAAATCCTCCTAAATAATCGTGGATAAAATAGAACTTACATTTGTTCCCAATCCTAACCCAAAATTCATAATCCATACAAAATCTGTATTTTTCGTCCAAAAATCCGAATTTTTCGAAAAGCTGTCTTTTCCAAAAAGCAGCTTGGTTCGACAAAACAGTTCCTTCGTAAAGAAGCGAGTAGTAATTGAAAGGAACAAACCGAAGTGTATTCACAATCTTATCGTTTCCATCTAAAAAAACAATATTTCCAAAAAATAAATCGAACCCTTGATTTTTTTTATAAGCACTCGCTATTTTAAAAAGCGACGAAGGCAACAATATATCGTCTGAATTTTGCCATCCAACAAGTTCGCCGCTAGCTATTCTAAACCCTTTATTCAATGCATTCGATTGGCCACTATCGGGTTCGCTTACCCAAAAAGCTATATACTTCTCGTATTTTTTTATGATTTCAACACTGCCGTCTGTCGAGCCACCATCGATAATAATATATTCCAAATTAGGATAATTCTGATTCAAAATGCTCAAAATCGTCTTTTCTAAAAATTGTGCCTGATTAAAAGATGGTGTAATAAGCGAAATTTTAGGCAAAGACGGGTCATTAGCCAAGATTCGATTCTCCTCGAAAAGTCGGTTGGAAACAAATTCGCTAATTTCAACAGAGGAAAATAACTTCATATTAAGCATCTTGTTTTTTCAACAACAATTCATTCTTTACCCATCCTGCTAACTGCTTTCGCATTGGATGAAACCAAATAGAAATGGAAATAACAACTACAATACAACTAACATCGACAACATTCTTAAATAACGTATTAGAAATATTCATCAGGTTATTAGAAAACACAAAAACAAAAAGCACACCGAAAATAGATAAAAATAAAAATTTCCTACTATCGCGAGGTAAAAGCTCAACTAATGATATTTTATAGATTAGGTTGAAAACTATACTAACGACACTGCTTCCAAACGCAAGTGCAATTGTCCAACCAACAACAACACCCACCCCATCGAAAAACAGACCTAACAGCCAACCTAAAAAGAAATTTAATATGCCAACAAGTATATGAGAAATAACATTCCAACGTAAAGTTCCGATTCCATAGTTGGAAAAGTATGCGGGCACTCCTATTGTATTCACAAACCAACCTACGGAAAGCAAAACTGTAAAAACCACGAAAATACTTTCGTAATGTCCAATCCATAGGAGTGAAATTATCGGAGCAGACATAATTATTAACGTATATAAAGGCAAGGAAATATAAAAAATTAACTGATACGATTTTGAATATATTTCCTCTATTTTTTCCGGAGCCTTTTCTTTTATATTTGCAATTACAGGAATCATCACTTGATTTGCCGAAACAATAAACGAACGCAATTGAGTAATCAACTTATTTGCCATTTCGAAATATCCAACCATCGAAACACCACCAAATTTACTAAGTAAAGCTTTTGTAATTGGATCGGACAACAACATAAATAAAGAAATCACTTGAAAACTTATACCATACCCAATTATCTCCTTGAAAATACCTTTGTTCCACTGATAAGGTATGAAAGGCAGACAAGTTAAATATTTGCCGAGCAAAGACCAACTTAAAACCATAATAATACTACTTTGAATGACCTGTGCATAGGCTAATCCTATCAATCCAAAGCGTGGAGTAAGAATTATTGCCATTATAAAATATAGAATTGTCCCACCCATCATAAGAATGCTCCTCGAATGAATACGCTGCAATCCGTCGAGCCCCGATTGGAAAACACCAGTTGTTGATGTCATCCATAAAGAAAGGAGTGAATATGGCAAAATGGATTTAGCAAGTATGAAAGAATTAGGAGGCAGAACAATGCCAAGAAGCCACTTTATCCCACCGTAGCCAGCCAGTATAGCTACACCAATCAATACAGCAACCGAGATTGCCGCTGTTTGAACAACAAAAGAAGCATTTTTAAAATCATCTCGAGCTAAATACTTTGCAACAAATTTGACCACACTCCCGGAAATACCCAAACTTGCTAAATTGCTTACTGATGATGTTGCAAGTATAAGCGACCAAATCCCCAATTGTTCAACACCTATGGTTTTAAGCAAAAACCGATAGAGAAAAAACAAAAACCCACCCACAACCAATACTTGCGCGATGGACATTAATGCATTTATAAGGGTTTGTCGCTTCGGCATTATCATTTATCGTCGCAAAATTATGACCCTGTGAAATTCAATCTTCTATCCTTTAGAATAAATCTATATTATTTTCGCCCAATCATTTTTCAAACCCAGATGCAGTTATTCCACTTTAACAATTTTTACATAATGTGTTTTCGAAGGGCTTTGAACGCATAGGTAATAGTTGCCACTTTGTTCCGAGTTCAAACTAAACTTATGCTCATAAGTTGCCATCGAAGGCTCAAAAACATCAATCTTTTCGATTAAACGGCCTTGCAGGTCAAAAAGTGAAATTCTCAAAGGCTCATACTTTAAAAATGAAACTCGCAATTGAACACCACTTTCGGTTGGATTAGGAAAAACAGAGACAAGGAATAGTTCGTCTTGCCGCGAACGTAGTTGAGGAAGAAATCCTAACTCGTAAGCCTTGATTTCCGACTGAATTGATTCTTTTCTAAGTTCTAATAAACCCTTTCCTGCAAAAAGACTAAACACAATTTTCTTCGTTTCCCCATTTAATATTTTTATTGGTCCAGCCGAAGTGATATGGGAAATATCCGTTACCCTCGATTGAGTTCGGGATTTTCCCCGAGTTAACATTTTCCATTTTTCTGAAACCGTAAATCCGTCGTAAATTCCAACACTGTCGTTGCCTCGACCATCGTTATCAATCGCATAAAAATTAACAGGAAACTCGCTAATTACTTTGACACCAACATAAGGGAGCGTATCGCTACTCGCATCGAATGCATAGCCAAAGTCGAAGTCCATATCGTATTCCGTTTTATCGCTTTGCCCCATTAAACTTATGTCCCAATCGAAGAATAACCCAACAAACAACGAATCGTAATTCTCGCCGCTAACATTTGTTATATCATAAGTAACTAAAATTAAATTCGAATCATTAGGCAATACACTTTGGTAAACGTTTTGTTCGATGTTGAAAGCGGGATGAGTTGAATCTTGCTTACTATGGAATTTGCACCTTCCAAGATAATAACCAAACGCAGAATTGTATTCTATATAAAAAATACTATCGGCAATAAACCCCTTGTTTTGATAGTTTTGATTGGAACTACGAGCAACATCGGATACCATTTGCGAAGACACCCCAACTAATAATGCACCTTCGAACAAAATATTATTACTCTTTTTGTGAGTTAAACCAATGCCTTGTTGGTTCAAAGGGTAGTCGTTGAAACCAACATTACCACGACTATTGAATGTAGTAAAAATATTATTGAAATTCATAGTTTTATACGAAGGATTAGCTGGAATAGTTACCACAGCTTTTCCAACCTTTCCAATTGAATCGTAAGCAATAAAGTTGACTCTCAAATTATAATCGAGTGGGATTGTTGTGGAAAGCGTAAAGCAAATCTCGTCCGTCGTTTTTTGTTCTCCCAAAAGAAAATCGCCAATAGGTATTGAATCCATACATACCGATTCAATATATGGGGAATTATCATCCAACCTAACATATACGCTCTTTAAGTTGGACAACACCGAACGAAAAGTCAACGCAACATAAATCTTTTCTCCCAATTCACATAAATCATTGCCGTTTCCATCGCGAATAGTATAGGCATCGAACACAAGTGACCTTAAAGTATCTGGGCTACAAGTAATTGACTTCAATGCATTGACTCTGCCATATCCTATGTAACCTGCGTAATCGGGATTGAGAGAATCAATATCGTCGGCTGTCAATTTAACAACCTCGTAAATTTGCTCGTAACTCAAATTGGGGAATTGTTCCCGTGTTAAAGCAACAACACCAGCGGCAATAGGCGATGCCATAGATGTTCCATCCAACGCAGTATAGGTTTCTCCGGGAATAGTGGACATAATATCGACACCTGGAGCCGATACATCGACATTTGAACTGTAATTTGAAAATACGGCTTTTATATCGTTCGAATCGACAGCAGCAACCGAAAGAACTCCTTTGAAAGAAGCAGGGGCATAATCCGAATATCGATAACCATTTCCAGCAGCTGCAACAATACAAACATTCATTTGGTTTACTGCTCTAATCACATCGTTTTCTAAATTTGAACCAGATTCACTTCCCCACGAACAATTGACGACTTTTGCTCCCATAACGCCAGCATACAAAATCCCTTCGTAACCTTTAGAAACATAAGAATTAAAAGGGTCGTCATTCGAAACCTTTACCGGAAGTATTTTAACTTTTGGAACAACACCAGCAACTCCAATTGCGTTGTTTACAATCGCACCGACGATTCCAGCAACGTGAGTTCCGTGACCATTTCCCGGACGTGGGTTATTATCGGGCGAAAAATTGTCCTTGCCGCTAAAGTCCCAACCAACAAAATCATCAACATAGCCATTCCCATCGTCATCAACACCGTTACTACTCTTATCGGCTCCTGACGAATCCAAGCCAAATTCACCTCGATTAATAAAAATGTTTTCTTTCAAATCGGGATGATCAATGTCAACTCCGGTATCGACTATTCCAACAACGATTGTATCGGAGTCGGCACGAAGAGAATCCCAAGCATCGAAAGCGTTAATTTTGTAAAGATAATATTGTTCTGGCAGTTTAATATCGTTGGGAATACTCTCAATTTTCCGATAAAATAAAGGCTCGGCATATTCTATTTCCGTCTGGAAAGAAAGTTTTCGACACAGCAAAAGAGGGGAAAAATTTTTTTCGTATCTAATCAAGTATATCCTTGTAAGGTTATCGATAAAATCTGAATTGACACTACGATTAAATCTTGCGAATTTCTTTCGGGCAAAATCTATTAGGGCAGGATTAATTGCTGGTTCTAACTTGAATTTTCCAATTAATAATTCCAAGGCTGTTTTTTCGTTGGACTTCTCGGGTTGTATAAGTTTATGGTAAAGATTTGAATTTTCACGGAATTTGATTACAACTACATTGTTTTCATAATTTTCTGAATACAATATCGAAAAGTTCCCAATAAACATCAAAACGATAATAACACAACGATAGGAGGCTCTAACCATAACGCATTCAATCATTATAAACAAAAAATAATTAAACGAAAAACAAAAGTAAACATTTCACACACAACAACTATAATTCTCGAATTTACTCGAATGTTATTTGAAATTTATATTGAATTTTTTGGATGGTTCTATAAAAATTCTTTTGTTTAATTAAAAAATTTTACTTAGTTTTGTAACGATAGTTTTGATAAGAAGAAAGAAAATGGTATTGATTGATTCAGTTGAAATAAAATTTGAAAGCGGAAGCGACAAGCCCCCTTTGTTGGGGGCTTTTTTTTTGCCTAAAATGCTAAATTTCGAACAATATAAATCCAAGCTTGAATTGAAATTTAACCGAGGGCATTGCCCTCTTTTTTTGTTTAATTATTAAGGGGTTTTTATGGATAAAAGCACAATCATTCTCAAAGGAATCGTTTACCAATCGGCGTTGGAATTTCTTTGGAACGAAGGGTTTATTGGAGTTCCATATCAAGGGATCACAAACGCAACAGGTTCGTGCGAAGCGGTTAGCAATGTTTTCGTTTTGAAGGAACCAGCTTTTCAGACTCTTTCCCAAACCGTTCAACTCCACTTGGAAAAAGATATTATAACTTATGGACTTCCAAGGATGTTTTCGACTAATCGTTCTTATCGCAAAGATAATCGCAATTGGATTTCCGACGGGCGACACTTGAATGATTTCGAATTGCTCGAAACCGAAGCATTAGATACAGACTTAGATTGGCTTCTCAAACATTGTCGAGATTTATTAAACTACACCTTTGTTAAAGTCTTGAATATCTCCTCGAAATACGGATTGCTGACCCCAGAGCAACACCATAATTTATACATATATTACGAAAAAGGCTTCAAAGTTTTAACATATACAGAAGCAATCGAAATTCTTCGAAATAACTATGGATTGCAAATCGAGTGGGGCGACGATTTGAAATCGAACCACGAGCAAATGCTTGTAAACCACTTCGACCAAAATCTTATGATAACACATTATCCCGAAAAAATAAAATTTTTTAATATGCTTCTTGTTAGGGAAAGCCATCCCGACCGTCAAATTTGTGAATGTGTCGATGTAATCTTGAAACATTCAGGCGAATCAATAGGAGGCTCCGTTCGTGAATACGACTACGATATTCTTCGTAAACGGCTCTACGAAGGAACAATGATTCACCAACTCAGAGAATTAAAGCAAGCCTTCGACGGTAAACCCGAAGAAATAAACCAGATGTTCGAAGAATATTTAGACCTTTTCAAAAATAATCCCGTCAAGCGTTCAGGTATGGGCCTTGGTTTTGGAAGAGTTCTGCAATTTATTCTTGGAAGCAACGAGATAATTCCATTCTAAATTAATGAGTAGGAGCAATTTGCAAATTGCTCCTACTCCATTTTCGTTCCCTACTTCCTTACTAAGGAAAGGAAGCGACGAATGGAAAAAAGTGGGTTGATGCAACCATATCCTTCAAGGATATGGTTGTATCAATTAAAAATCACTTTCGATAAACTATGTTCCTTATTTCAAAGTAGATAGTGTTGCTCGGCACCTACCCGTAAAATCCGAAGATTTTGGGAAAAATTGAAACTTAGTTGTAGCGGTTTCGCGAACGACGTTCATATTATAGGCATTCGATTACCTTCGAAAAGGCTTCCGACTCCGGTTATTGTAGCAAAATAGAAATGTCGGAGTGTTTAAACACTAATTCTATTTGGTTTTACGCATAATCTTAGCAAATAGGTGAAATCGAGCCGAGGGTTGAGCGGCAATAGTTAAAGAAATATAACCCCCATTTAACCATAAACCAAACTGGTCCGAAAAATTACTACTTAGATTTTGTCCCGAGTTCCCACCTGGGAGAATCACCCAAACAATGGTATCGCCCATATCGGCAATAAATCGAGCGGAAGGAGCAATTTCGACTTTCCCAGGATTGAACAAATGTCCCCCCGAATAATTTATTGTTGAATTATTCCCACCTATCGGCTCTGGACCCAAAGCAAAGTTGTTGCGAAGCATCCCAATTCGAGCGAAAGGATGTTCTAAAAATATTCGATGCCAACTCCCATACCACCAGTCGCCGGGATTAGAACTATTTGTAATTTTCGTCAACTCAGCGATGGCTCGTTTGAAACTACGAAAAACAATTTCGGCTTTGTCTTCGACTGCGGAGGTTCGAACGTCATCGAAAAAAACCGAATTGCTATCGGTAAGCAACTCTACTATTTTCCTCGTCGGAATAAAATCGACATAAGTATATAGACTGTAAAGATACTCTCCAAGCTCATCTTTGAACGTCGATTCAATTAGTTTTGCAAGAAACATTTGGTAAATCGATGGGGCAATCTCTTTCGCAGACATCTGGAAGTTCCACACTTTCAACTTTTCCAATGCTACTTTTTCAAGTCGTTCGAGATACTTCTGTTTAGAAATCAAAATAGGTAAAGCCATCGAAAGAACTTCTTCGGCTTGCTTCGAATACACATCTTTTTGGACAACTTGGTTTGCCAAAATATCAGTCGGTTTACTTTGATGTAAAATTTGGAAAAGCCGTTTGGCACGTCCCGCATCACTCCAATAATTAGAAATATGATTAGGGGTAGCAACAGTCGGATTATTAGAATTAAAAACGAATTGCGACGGAGGATTAACAATATTAAACTCATTACCAAATTTTTTAAATCCAACCCAAGAAGAATTCCTGCCCCACGATGGATTAGGAAAATTTGGATTTACATTTACACGCTCAGGATACAGACCAACAGTCATAAGCCCAATGTTTCCGTATTTATCGCCAAAAGAAAAGTTCAAAGGTGGAGCGCCCCACGAAGCTTTTACACGAACAAACTCTTCCCAATTTCTAGCTTTTGCAATCGAGTATAATACTTTAACTTCATTGGCAATATAGTGTCCCGTCCAACTATAAGTTAAGCATAAACCTAAGGATTTTCGCTTCTCGAACTTAACACCAAATACTTTCGTCGCAGTAAGGGAATCATATACAGGAAGAGCATCGGAAATAATTGAAGAATTTCCCAAATATCTTTTGTAGTAAATAAAATTTGAACTATTCTTGACTTTGATTGTATCTAATTTATATGCGAGTTTAATCTTTTTGCCGTTAGTATCGATTACGTATCTCCCGGTAGAATCGAGTTTATGCACAAAGAAATCGCAATCGTCCGCCATTGCAACGGTTATTCCCCAGGAAATATCATCGTTTCTTCCGATTAATGGCAAAGGAATGCCCGGCAAACAAAACCCTACACAATTGAGGCTGGGTGCTGTAATGTGTAACTGGTACCAAATTGGAGGTAATTGTAAGGTCAAGTGGGGGTCGCTTGCAAGGATTGATGTTCGGCGATTTCCTTCTACTTTTTGAACAACCCAGGTATTACTGCCCATAAAGGAGCCAAATGGGAAGTATTTGTCCATAACAGAAAAAAGTTCAAAGTAAGTAGAATAGAAATTATGAAAGTCATCAAAATCGTTCGTAGTTAAAGGGTTTTGTGGTGATTTGTTCGTTTTCGAAACAGTGTCGGGAACCGAGATTGGAATTAAAGGGAAATCGTGTGGAATCAATTCTTTTGCTCGCTCGAAACCAATTTTATTTGCAATTTCACCGAAAGCAATATCCAACCAGAAGGAAAAGCTCATATTGAATGCCATCAGCCTCCCAATCGCGATGCAATCCTCGGCTTTCCAATTATCGGGTTTATAACCGAGAGTGCTAAATTCTATTGGTAACCGTTTCGAAAATTTTTTAATGTAAAAATTTACCCCTTGTGAGTAGGCTTCGAGAATCGAACGAGATTTTGCGTCGAGATTCGAAATGATTTTTTGCGAAGTGGTTTCGAGCTCTAAACAGCGAAAATATTGGTCGAGTTTTATGGTCTCGCTGCCAAAAATCTCCGAAAGTCGCCCTTTTGCTATTCGACGAAGATAATCCATTTGCCAAAGTCTATCGCTTGCTTGCACAAATCCCAAGCCAAAGAAAGCGTCTTCTTCGCTTTTACCAATAATATGTGGAATCCCATATTGGTTTTTGTAAACCGAAACCTCCTGGCTAATACCCTCCGAAGTTAATTCAATTGGTTCTTCGATAATAGAAATCTTTGCGAAATCATAAGAAAAGAGTAAAAAGAGAACCATAAAAGCAACTGCCGTTATTAGCAGCGCAAAAAAACTTACTTCTCGTCTATTGAATCTCATTTCGACTAAATTTTCGCGAATATACTAAATCCAACCATTATCAATATACCATTTGTAAGTCGAACGGAAGCCCTCTTCGACATCAACTTTTTGGCGAAAGCCGAAAGTTTTCTTAGCTTTTTCTGCCGAGCAAATCCAATATTTTTGAGTAAAATCCCTTGCTTTTTCGTAATTAAAGACGGGTGCCTTTCCCGAAATGTATCCGAACAACTGACTAACCAACCCCGAAAGAAAAACTATCGAATGTGGAACTCTTATTATAACCGCTTTTTTACCAACCACCCGACGCATTTCATTTATTAAGTAATCCCACGAATAATTTCTTTCCGATGAAAGGAAAAATATTTCGCCACTTGCTCGCTCGTGGAGCGTTGCAAGATAAATTCCTTCGACAACATCATCGTAATACAAAAGACTTATAAATTTTTTGCCAAAACCGATAATTGGCGCTATTCCTCTGTGGACAATTCTAAATAAGTCCACAAGAGCTGTATCCCGGGGTCCATAAACAGCGGGGAGCCGAACAATCGTTACTGGGAAAATGTCTTTAAACTTCAGGACTTCTTTTTCGGCTTCCAGTTTACTCCTACCATATCGAGTAATAGGGTTACATTCCGTATTCTCATCAACGGGGGAACTTAGGGAAGGCGAAGGACCAGCGGCAGTTTGGCTGCTAATATATAAAAATTTCTTGACTGATGGATTATAAATTTCGGCGGCACGGAGCAAATTGTAGGTAACATCCCGATTACCTCGTAAGTAGGCTTGCAAATTGAACTCCGCAATTACCCCAGCAATATGCACAATGTAATCTACTCCCTCCACCGCTCCTTTTAAGCTTTCAGGCGTATCGAATATTGTTTCGACGATTGTAAAAGGCTTATCCTTTAACCATCGAAGATTGCTCGTTGGTCGAACCGTGCAACGAACCTCGAATCCTCTATTTAAAAAATATTCAGCAACAAAACTACCAATAAACCCAGTAGCGCCAGTTACAAGTATATTCAATTTTTCAACAAAATTAGTTTTTAATAAACATACCAGAATAAGTTCTACTTACAAGATGAATCCTAACGAAGTAAACCCCCGAAGGAACCCTCTTCAAATCCAATCCGAGAGTATTTATCCCATTCGAAACAGAAACTCCCTGCGTTTCGAAAACTATATTGCCATAAACATCGAAAACTTCTACTTTGCCTTGTTCGTATCTATCGGAGAAGAAATCAATTTGTAGAAAATCTGTGGCTGGATTTGGCGTAAAAATTAAAATATCATCATCTCGGTTGCTTTCACCTTCGACAGCTGAAACTCTTCTACCATATCCGGCAAGTGTTACTTCGATTAAATTAGGTTGGGCTTCACTTGTCAATACAAGTTTCGCCTGGCGTAGCCCTTCTTCTTTAGGAAAAAAACGAACACGTATCTGAACTTCTTCATCGGGAGAAATACTATCGGGAACAGTTCCAAAGAATCTAAACTCGTCGGAAAAAGCTCCAAGTGTTGTATCAATTCGAGACTTCAAGGAAACTTTAGCATTGCCTTCGTTTTTAATTGTAACAAACTTGAGTTTATTGCTGCCAATATTAACTGTATCGTAATTAATTTGATTCTCGGAGGTTAAACGAATTTGTTTAACAATAGAATTTGGAACAAGAGCGAAATCGAGATAACTAATCTTTGTTCCTAACTGCCAAAGACGAATAGTGGATTTGTTATAAACAACACTAGCTCCAAGTTGAACAGTCCCAGTATATTCATTTAATACGGGTATCCAATTATTCCCAAGGTCGGAAGTTCCAACAATTTCCCCGCCGGCGCCCAAAAAATAAATTAGTCGCGAATTCTCGGGGGCAAAAAGATGGACTGGCATATATCCATTCTGAGTGAAATTATACTGCCGGGTCATCCACGTCTTTCCACCATCAGCCGTTGTTGCAAGATAGCGAGTTGCATTGGCATCTGAACTTTCGGTGTAAACGGCAATTCCGGTCAAATCCTCTCGAAATGCTAAATAAGAAATAACAACAGCATTCGGTATATTGGTAAAGTTCCAAGAAATTCCGCGATCACTTGAATAGAAAACCCTGCCAGCGTTTGTCCCAAACCAAAGATTATTTCCCACACGGAAAGATGAGTTAACAAAACCCGTCTCGTTAGTATTGGGAAGAGCAATATTTGTAACAGGCGTCCACGTTGCTCCACCATCGGTCGTCCTCCCAATTCCCCACTTCCCATTTTTTGGGTCTCCAAGGAAGATTCCTTCGAGATCGTCGAAAAAGTATATCGCATTCACAAAGCCTGTGGTTCCCGAAACATTAGTAGGTGTCCAACTTTGACCTCCGTTAGTAGTTGTATACAAATAAGCGGTGGTTTGGTTTTGACTACCAGAACCTGCAATAGCTTTCATTGGATTGAAGGCATAGATGCAGTAAACAGGTTGATTGCTAATATAGTTCATTCCATAAGTTCCTGAACGCAACACAATAAACCCACTATATGAACCAAACAAGCCACCTTGGCCAACAGCCCACATACAATCTACCTGTGGAGAAGAAGCCCCAAACCAATTCGGTGCGTAAGCGTCGGGAAACGATAAGTAGTTTGTCAATTTATTTTGCGACGTGATTTTAATAGGTAAACTAATTATTTGGTAGTCAATATAATTACCACTCTCGAAGGTGCAAAGTATATTGGCAGTTCCAAGATACCACGGGTTATTCTCGAGTAGTTGGACGGAAAGGTTAGCATTCGTCTCGCCATTAGATGGGATATTGCCAAGAGAAAAAACATTCTGGCTTAAAGAAATATAATTACTTAAAGGTTGAAGTGTCAATTTAACGTTGGGTGCCGCTGCCAAATAATTTTTCACTTTCAACTGTAATACATTTGGTTGGTAATCTGCGAGAACTGAACCTCTGGCGAAACTATACTCATAGATTTCGATTCCTGGAACCCCCGGATTCGCCTGATTATTATAGTAAACAGCATTATATGCGTTGATTTTACCATAAAAATATGGGCGCTGATTTGGGTCAGAAGTCAACACATTATCGGAAGTACTTCGAATTTGATGAAGAAGTTGCTTCGGCGACCAATTCTGATGTAGAGATGCAACTAACCCCACAACACCAGCTGTAATTGGAGAAGCCATCGAGGTCCCTGTTTGACTCGAATAAGAGTTGTTCGGCATTGTTGAGTAAATTGTTTGCCCGGGTGTATAGACTGTTACTTTTATCCCCCAGTTCGAAAAATTAGCAACTCGATTCGAAGAATTTGTGCCGCCAACACAAAGAACATTGTCGTAACCAGCAGGATATTGGCCTCCGAAATCTATGTATGCTCCATCATTTCCCGAAGCAACAACAACAAGACTACCCTTATTTGTGGCATAATTAATAATATCCTGCTCGGCAGGACTAAAACCCGGTCCTCCCCAACTGCAATTAATTATCCTTGCACCCAAATCAGCAGCATACACTATTGCTTCGTAACCTCGAAATATCCCCATACCTCCTTGGTCGGGAGAAGTCTTAACTGGAAGTATCGAACAACTAAACCCGGCAGAGGCGATTCCTACCCCATTATTTGTTACAGCGGAAGCCAATCCAGCAACGTGTGTCCCATGGAAGCCAGTAATATTTTTGGGGTCGTTATCCTCGCGCCAAACACCGTTCAACAAATCCTGTTGGGATATATTACCAACGAAGTCCCAGCCACGAACATCGTCAATCTTTCCATTTCCATCATCATCAATTCCATTATTAGGAACCTCTTTCGTATTGGTCCAAATATTTGCGGAAAGGTCAGGATGCTCCCAATCGACGCCACTATCGATAATCGCTATTACAACTTTTTTATCCCCTTTCGTTATATCCCAAGCTTTCGGCAATTGAATATTATTGATGAACCATTGCTGGGAAATCGAAGGATCGTTTGGAGTAAAATCGTAAAGGAATCGTTTGTAAATAGGAACAGCATATTCAACATTTGGGTCGTTCATAAGTTCTTTGCAAACTTCGTAAACATCGAGTTCATCGGAAAAATATATCTCCAAAATATTTTCAATTTTTTGGTCGCTCGTTGCCAAAAGCGTAGTAGAGCTATTCCCGATAAACGGAGCACGAATGCGGGAAATAGTGTATTTCGAAAGAATTTCCGAGATGGAACCCGAAAGAATCCTATTCATATCTTTGTCGAATCCAACAAGTTCCTTAGTTTTTAGATGTATTGCATTAGAAATTAAATATTCCTTCGGAACTCGATAGATTGGAACGACATTGCCAACCGATTTCCCCGACGAGGTAATTTGTTCACGATAAACAAAATACTCAACGTTTTTTAAATCCTTTTGCAACTTCTGGGTTGAATAATTTTCTCCGAATGGTTCCGCTCCAAAAAGGGCAAAACGCACGACAACGAAGAAAACAAAAGTAAATAGAACTTTTCTCATAAACCACCTTAACTTAACTTTATTTTACAATAACTAATATTCTTGCATAACGATTAAAGAATAATTTTGATTTCGAGCGCCAGCAAAAATCAAAGTATAATTTTTACCAAAAGTTAAATAAACATCATTGAATTGAATTAGTGTCTTGCCGTTCGTATCGTCAACGACAAAAAGACTTGACTTCCTTTCAACATTAATTGTTTCTGTGTTCGATTGGGAACCATACGATAATTTTTCAACAATTATATTTCCAGTTTCGCTACCCGCACGAATTGTAATGCTCGGCACGAATTTGCAAGCGTTAATAAATCTTCGGCGGTAATTACGTGTATCGGTTCCCATCGAAGGAATCGAAAAATCGAGGGCTTCAATTTCGTTCGAATCGCCTGCAACAACAATCATACCTCTTTTTCCTAAATCGGGTGCAACCGAAAAGCTACGCCCATTTATTGTAAATCCCGATAAGTCCAACGGAATGATTGTCGAAAGAGATTCTTTGTATTTCAACTTTGCCGACTCAAAAATTCCTTGGATTTTAATCGATGCATTTTGTAATTCAGTATTTGTATTAACAATTTGAAGAAAATAGCCACGGGGAAGTAACTCGACCGAAGTGTGTTCTTCGCTGTCCTCGACTATCGAAAACTGGATTTCGCCTTTGCTATCTTTGAATAATACCACAATATAGCTTCTATTGGGTAGAAACTCGCCAACACCAGTTTGTAAGAGTGTATTGGGTTCAGTAGCCGAAAATAAAGTTAATGGCAAATACCCAGACGAAATAAGCACAGCAGACGAAACCTTATTCGATTTCAACTTCGAAGCTAAAACTTCGCCAGAAACAAAGCCAAATTGATTGCTGCTCGCCCGCGCACCAAGCGATAGCGTTACTGCGATAGAATCGTCGAGTGCATTTATTACTCTTACAAGCGAGCGACCATTTAAAGATTCACGCAAAAAAACTGGGCTACTCAAAATAACTTTTACCTCGCCAGAACTATCGAAAACAAACAGCGAGTATTTTTTATTCACTTCGAATGAATTTGTCAAATAGACATCCCTATTTTGGTAAGAAACCCTAAGGCTATCGGAAAAATCAGATTCACACACAGGTATCTTATTATAACTATCAATATTACCAGGGAGTATATTTGGGGATATTATGTATTGAGGTAACTTCGTCAAAGAAATATTTTCCGAAGAAAAGTTAATCGTTCTGATATAAGCGACTCTATCTTCCAATGGTTCTAATCTCCGCATTGCAAATGGCGAGTTGTCGTAATCGTCGATAAGAAAAAGTTCGATTCCTCCGGAAGGCTCTTTTGCAACAAAAAGTGTGTATTCTTTGTCCTCTTCAAAATTAATTTCATACAAATTCAAAAGTTTTTTATTCCCATTTTGCTCTTGAACAACTGAAAGCACATTGTTACCCGCTTCAACCGTCTGCAAAAAAGGAAACGTAAAATAGCTCAAGGCAGAAACAAAGGTTTTCCCGTTTGGGCATCCTAAAAGCACACTATATCGAGTGGAAGAATCTTTTACAAGGTTCAGAAACTTAAAGTAGGCCTTATATTGTTTCGTAGGTAAACCTACGGTAGTATATAAAACCATAAACGTATCGGCATTACCGTTCGAGCGATAGCTTTCGCCCGCTACAATTAGGTAACGTGTATCGCGAACCAAGCGAAGTTTTCGCGGAGCTTGATATACAAAATTTCCATTGGACTTAAACCCCATTGTAACAGAGTCAATAGGAGGAGGTTTTAACGTGTCCGACAAACCCAAATAGGAAACAGAATTACTTTGAATAGATGTGTTTAAATCCAAAGCCAAGGTAGCGGAACCTTGGACTGCATTTAAAAACCGAATTCGTATAGTCTCGTTCGGGAGTGGAGGATTGACCAAGGAGGGGTCTTCTTTGGCACATCCAAACAATACCAGCAAAAGTAGTAAAACTCCCAAATTTTTTCTCATTGATTGCATTTTTAAATAAAACAAAGACTCAAAGTTAATCAAAAAGTTACAAAAAATAAGGTAACCCGAAAAATCTTCGAGTTACCATTATTCGATAATCATTTAGCGTTATTTTGTTAAAACTACACTAACAGTTGAAACATACGAATCGGTTTGCATTCGAATGAAATATAAGCCTCGGGCAATATCGTTTGTCGAAACATAGAACGAATAAGCCCCTGTTTGCAAAACACCATTGAAGATGGTCTTAACCTTTTCGCCAAGCGAATTAAACATTTCGATTTTTACATTGCTTTCGAAAGCCACTTCGATATTGACATCGAAATCATCGGCAACTGGATTCGGAACGATTTCGGCAAGAAAATCGGGAAGCGGCGAGACAACAACCAAACGACCTTCGGTGAAACAAGTTCGTAAGTCAATCTTAATAGAACTCGCCTCGGGCAAAATACAAAGAGATGCTTCTGGGAAAATAGGTTTTATGTTGATATCAGGCTTCGAAATGTCGGAAAGATATGTATCGAAAACTATTGCACCATCGAATTGAAGTGGTGTCGAAACCGCAGGACCAGTCCCTTTAATAAGGAAGCCATCGGCGGTTTCTTCGACAATCCAATTCCAATTTACCAGCGAAGAGGTGCAAGTATCGACAAATAAACTCATTTTATAGGTTCTAACTTCGAGATTGATTTGTGTTAAATCAACTCCGTGGGCTTTTTGAATCTTCACACTGAACGGAATAGATAATTTCTTGCCAATAGCACTAAATCTTGTATTCAAAAGTTTAATATCTGCTTTTACCGTTTCTGTGAAAATACTCCCGCTCAAAGGTATATCTCGTGTGCCCACATTCGATTGTATATTCAAAGTTGCAGAATAATATGTTTTACCTCCTTGCGGAACGAACCTAACAACTATCGTTCCCTTACTATTTGCGGGGACAGAACTTGGATAACTTAGAATTTCGAAGCTCGTTCGATCGGCTCCGGAAATGGCTACCTGGGTTAAAGTCAAAGTAACATCGAATCCAGAATTATCTATTTCGATAGAAAGTTGTTTTGTTCCACAAGCCGAAATTTCTCCGAAATCAAGTTCACCGGGAATAACAACGAGACCTTCTCCAATTCCATAAACCAAAACAGTATCGTTTACTATTGGATTTTTCAATGGTCCCGGGGCTGCATCGCTTTTGATTAAAGCCAAAACTGTTTTTGTTCCTGGCATTGTTGGATTAAAATCAATGGGGATTGAAACCGAGCCACTGTTCTTTGGAACAATAAAGTTTTGTGTTATTGCACCGGCGCCAAACTTAAAATCTGGACTAGACGCCAATATTACATCTTGAACAAAAAGGTCCATCGTCGCGCTTGGATTAGTAATTACAAGGTTAGCAGTAATGGGTGTGTTTACTTTGGTTGAACCACAATTGACATCCGGAGCACTAATTTCAGGTAATCCTCCAATTCCCATCAATTCTGCCTTCAATGGATTGGGGTTACCTTCGATACCGACGACTATTGCATTCCTTTTGAAGCCTTCGTCTTGGGGCTTAAATCTTACAAAAATATCCTGTTTTTCATTTGGAGCAAGCGTCAAAGGCAAAGAAATACCTAAATTCGCTGTAAAGTTCAAATCTGTTGGATTTTCCAATGCCAACGAATTGATAGTAACCACCGAAGAACCTGTATTTTCGATTGTATATATGCTATCATTATCGGTAATAATCCGTCGAATCCCAAAATCCATTGTAGGTAATGGCAAATCGGTATTAATTCCTGTTCCAGTCAAGGTCGTGAAAAAATCCCCGCAAACAGTGGGAGTATTAAATTTCAAGTATGCGGTCTTGTTCCCTGGTGTTTGCGGATTGAATCCAACAGTTACACTAAGACATTGTCCAGGGTTCAATGTAAACTTGCCTCCTCCGGATAAAATCTTAAACTCGCTCTTATCAGTCCCTTCGAGTGTTACGTCTCCTTCGATTGCAACTGCGGTAGTATTTTTGAATACACAGTTATCCGTTTTGGTATCGGACGAAAGCACTGGAATATTTGGGAAATCAATTGAATTTGTCGCTTCGCCTCCGCAAGGAGCAACAAGGGCTACTGGTCCAGAATTGCACGGAAAAGCATCAACACTGAAATTAACTTGTGAAGAGACAGTTGGGGGACTCTCGGTGTAACTAATCTCTATCGTATGGCTACTACCTTTCGGTAAGACAAAAGGAAGTGTTTTACCCTTCCAATCGATAGCAAACTTAGAGGTTGGAGGGAAAAACACAGGATTGTTAATAGTAATGTCTGTATTCTTTGCAGTTAATGTTAGTTGTCGGGTTGTAGTCCCAATTCCTGGAGCACCGAATAATAACAATGAATCGGAAAAGTCAATCTTCGCAATACTCGTTGTTGGAGCAAGATAAGAAGTCGTTACTGAATCTGGTATTCGTTTGAATACAGCCTTAATATTTCTGTTTCTACTTGTTTCATAGCAACCATAGGGGGCAGTCCAAGTAAGATAACAAACGTTTCGACTTTGTATATCGCCGACAATTTTTTTAAAAGCATCAATCAAACCTTGTTTAGTCGTTATAGAATAACTTTTGCCGGCGGTATTTTGGCAAATCCAATCAATCTGGGAATTCACAGGCGTTGTAATAAAGAGAGCATAAACCTGTGCTTTTATCCTTTTTGCATAACTTATCACTGTGTCTCTTTTCCAATCGGGAAAAGGTCGCTCTGGTTCACCATCGGATAAGAAAATCACCACGCGACGCAAGTCTTTCGGTGCAGTTTCGAGTAATGCCAACGCACCAAGAGGCGGAACATTCCGAACAAAAGGAGGATAGAAGTCGGTCGAACCCGCGGCAATAGTCATATTAATATCAAGCCAATCGTATGCCGGCTGTTTTGTATCGAAGAGTGGGCTCGTTTTGTAAACGTCGCCCGCAAAAAGGACGAAACCTACAACCGAGGGAGGGTCAATTTTGATTGAGTCGAGAAAAGCACGGGCTCCTTGTTTAACCCAATCGAACCTCCGTTCACCATTTCCTGCATCAGTATTCATCGAGGTACTTATGTCGAGAACAAGAACAACAGCCAATTGTGGAAAGAAACTGACCTTCTTGCAATCGACTCCTATCGAAGCGTTCATTAATTGTCCATTTTCATAAAAATCGAAATCCGCCGATGTAACGTTAGGATAATCAATGCCCATTTGAGTTCTTGCATAAAACATAGCTCTCATTTGTGGGAAATTAGTTGTGTCGATCGAATACAAATTGAAGAATTGAGTAAAGGCTGGGAAATAACCCAATAGAAGCAACAAAACTACAATTACTGACTTTGCAATTGTTTTCATTTTCTTCTCCTTTTATAATTTATGATATATAACAAACAAAATAGTCCTGCAAAAGTTACTCTTCCTTAAAAAACAAAAGTAAGATAATAAGCATTTGCGAAAAATAACAAATACTATTATTTTTTTGTAATAATTTCGTTTTTTATTTTGTAATATTTAGAACTACAAATTGAGTTATGATGTATAAACGAACCATAGGCTTATGCTTTTTGGCAACGATATTGTTGTTTCCGCATCTTTTGTGGAATCAAAAATGCAAGGACTATATGATTTTCGATGGCTCCGAAAAACTGCTCCTTTATTCAATAGACACAACAGGAAATTGGTGGATTTTAACACAACCATATACAAACGAATACCGTTACATTGTAGATGGAAAGCCAAGCAATACCTTCAAATCCATAACACAAATTGTTTTCTCGCCGAATGGGACAAAATGGATGTTCTTTGGTCGAGATAATACAAATTGGAACCTCCTCACCCTAGATACAGCAATTATCTGTTTGGCAGAAGAAATTGCCGACTATGGCTTTTCGCCGAATTCACAAAATTACTACTATGCGATTCGTAATGGCAACCAAACAACTGTATATTACAATCGCAAAGCCGAGAGCATTACAAATTTTTCAGGTAAAATCTATTCAAACTGGACTGGCGAAAAAATTGCTTTCGTTATCAAAAGGAATAATGCTAAACATCTTGTTATTGATGGAATCGAAACAAACGCATTCGACGAAATTAAACCATTAGGTTTTTGGCACGACGACTCCTTTATTTTTGCAGGTAAAATTGGAAATCTTTGGGAAATTTACCGAGATACGAAACCAATTACTGAAGAATTATCGCAAATAATTGATATGAAAATAAATCTCGCAGGAACAGTCGCTGCTTTTTTAGCACGCAATACAATTGGGAATGCTTATGCTATACTCTATTCGGATGAATTCAATGAACCCATCTATTCCAGGCCCTATGACGCTGTTTCTAGCCTTGCAATTCATCCAATAGAGCCACTGATAAGCTTCTCTGCAAGTAAAAACCTTGTAAATTACATAATTTATGGCAGCGTAGAATATTCACTTGGTGAATTTTCGGCAATTTCAAAATTTACACACGATGGGTCGGAAATCTATTATCTCTATTGCAATATAGAATGCTACTTGTATGTTGATGGCAAACGTTTTGTTCTTCCTTCCTACATCAACCAAGAGAACACAATTGCTCGAATGCCCCAAACATCGACAATAGCATATTCTAATTTTAACTCTATGGTTATGCTCAACTACAACAACAACGCCCAATACTCTGGAATGATGGTGGACAACATAACTCCACCCATCTATAACTATCGCTACGGTGAATACCAAGCACTCGGTTCAATCGGAAATAAACTCTATCTCCTTACGTGTAAGCCTTAGAATTTCCTTAATTGCAAAGCCATACGCAATTCGAACGAAATCAGCCAGTAATTTAATCGAAAATTCTTCCCTCTACTAGTATTAGTAGTTAAAGGGATACCTTGTGTGTATGATAGTCCGGCATACATATTCGTACTAAAATTAAAAAGGAAGCCAATAGAAGGAACCAAACTTATGAATGGAGTTGTAAGATTTTCAATTTTACGATTTTCTATTGTTGCATTCCTTGAATTAGTTGCTGGCAAGTAAAGTTCAACGATTTCCCCATTCTCGAGCCGAACAGTTTTGTCCAACAGTTCTTTCGTATGCAACACATTCGATGAAATTGGAAATGCAATGCTCAACCCTAATCGCACAAAAGCAAACTCGAAAGGAGAATAATTTATAAATGGAGTCAAGCTTAAATAACTGAAAGAGGTTGTAGCGCGTTGTCGGAAATTGGCAAGGACACCGAAAGTATCTTGGGCACTTTCGGATATAAGCGGAACAAGTTCCCTTTGTTGGAAGGATGCGCTACTCGAAATATTTTGGTAACCGAGAATACTACCCCATTGAATAAACGAAGCAAAGTCTTGTTGATATAAAAATCCTCCAAAAAAATTAACCTTACCCCCATCGGTAAAATTGGGACAATCGCAACTGGGAAAGAACTCTCCACTTTGCCAACTGGGTCCTAATCCAACAATAATCCCAATTTCTCGTTGCGTTGCTCCCCAACCTGGACCAAGTGGAGTTGGAGCTGCTTCTTGTTGAGCATAAACAAAATTATAAACAGTTAATAGAGTCCACAAAAAAGAAGATAAAAAAATCGTTAAATTTGTTATTTTATTTATTTTCATAATGTTTAAATTAAATTTTTATATAATATACTTTTTAATGTCAAATGGAACAAAACAATAACAACTTAACAGAGGTCAAAGTTACAAATCAAAAAGACGAAAATAACAATAATATTGCTTATAAAGAAGAGAAAATTTTCCCCGACTTTATGATGAATGTTCGGGCAAATGCAATAAAAATTCTTAATCGTTTCGAAAGAAGCGATTCATACATCGAAAAACTTCTGGACAAATCCATTCGACAGTACGATTTCAATGAGCTCGACCGTGGACTTCTTACTGAATTAGTATTCGGAGTAATCCGCTGGAAGGCTAAACTCGATTATGTCCTAGTTGGATTCTACTTCGGCGATTATTTAAAATGCCTCAACGTTGTAAAAAATGCAATGCGTGTTGCACTCTACCAGATTATGTTACTCGATAAAATTCCAACATACGCCGCTATTAATGAATCAGTAGAATATGTGAAAAGAATACAAGGAGAAAAAACTGCTGGGATTGTTAATGCCGTGCTGAGGAATATTGCTAAAAATATTGACAATATTCGATATCCCGAACGTGAAGAAGACATTGTTTATCATCTTTCGGTAATGTATTCGTATCCTCGTTGGATTGTCAAGCGCTGGTTAGAGCGTTTTGGAGAAACCGACGCAGAAAAAATGCTTTTCACTAGCAACCGACGCCCATACATCACTTTGCGAACAAATATCTACAAAACGAACACGCAATTTATCATCAATGAACTCAAAAAAATGAACGTTCAGTTTTTTGTTTCGCCCTATTTCCCCGATTCAATTGTAGTTCGAAACCCTAAATTTAACATTTTAAAAACCCCATTGTTCGACGATGGATATGTAACCGTCCAAGATACAAGCGCTACTCTTGCGGCATTTCTCGCCCAACCGAAACCAGGGCAAGTGGTTTACGATTTATGTGCTGCTCCCGGGGGCAAAAGCTTCTATATTGCCGAACTAATGAAGAACACTGGTCGAATAATTGCTATGGATAAATATCCTTCGAAGCTTAAATTCGTCGAAGAAGGTGCAAAACGGCTGGGATTAACAAATATCGAGACTCGAACCGACGACGCCCAAGAAGTTATCTTCGACGAACCAGCCGATATTGTTCTTGCCGATGTTCCTTGTTCAGGCTTTGGAACTATTTCGAAAAATCCCGACGTAAAGTGGAAACGCGAAAGGGAAGATATTTACGTGCTTTCGAATATCCAAAAGAAAATACTCGAAAATGCCGCAAAAAACGTGAAAGTTGGCGGGGCTCTTGTCTATTCAACCTGCACAACGGAACCCGAAGAAAATGAACAAAATATCGAATGGTTTCTGCAAAAATTTCCAAACTTCGAACTCGACCCAGCCGAAAAGTATATCCTTCCGAAACTATGCGAAAATGGATTTTTAGTTACACTTCCATTCAAACATTATCTCGACGGAGCCTTTGCTGCAAGACTTATAAGGAAAGAATAATCGACTACCTGCGTTATCTCTCTTGTCTAATTTTTGTTGCTTTTCTTGAACAAGGAACCACAATTCCTTGTTTAGTTGTCATTTGAAGGGTGTCTCTCCACTCAACCCACCCCATATCGAATCACTTACACCCTCTTCCTTTTAACAAAAGAAAGGGAGAACGTAAAGTAACAAGCAAGGATAATTTATGAATTGACTTATTTAGTCCACATCAATAATTTTCAAGGAGATTTTAACTTTCCGCCGCATCAAAAAATCTGTTTCGTCGTTTTCGTTAGCAATGCCTCCTCCTTGGATTTCCCAAACGATGTAGCTCAAATCGTATTCGCCAGTTTCGGATTTCGAAAGAACTTGTTGTAAATATTTTGCTGTATAATATGCTCGTAATTTGGAAAGAAGGAAGTTGTCCAACTTCGTCCCGCGTCGAACATAAGTATTCAATAAAGGGTCGTCGACTGTTTCCTCGAAAAACTTTGCATTGTAGGAAATACCTCGTGGATCTGAATAACCGATTATTTGAACAAGCAAGCGTTTGTTTTGTGGAATACAATTAGTTTGGAAAAGTGATAAATAACTCGAAACTGTGGAAATAATCTTTTGGAAAGCTGTTTCGACATTAGGGACGAAAAGGTCGTAGGTAACATCCGGCTTTTCGATGAATTTTGTCGAATCGTCTAAACCAACGAGATTGTAATCGAACAGCCTTCGAAGTTGCGCCAGATTATCGTGGGTAATTGGCTTATAATAGCCAGTAACAAAAAAAGGAATTTGTATTTCCTCGGTCAAATCATTGGTAATATTGAGCGAGATTGCATATTTAACATAAGCTGAATCGATGCAAAGGGTTTCGACTTCTTTCGAAAAATACGTCCTTTGATTGCAATCGTTCTGAATTGTAACATTATACTTTTTCTTTGGGGACAGACCGAAAATATATTTTCCTTCGGAACCTAGGTATTTTTCTTCGATGATATTTCCATTATTGTCTTGAATAATAATTTTGTCGTGCGAAGTAAATATGTTGGTGTTTTCCGAAAAATTGAGTTCCAAAATCACCGAAGAACATAAATCGAAGGCATAAATATCGTATCCACCTTCTCCGTTGGGTCGGTTCGAAGCAACGAAAATCTGATTTTCGAACACAACAGGAGCGATTTCGTTGACTTCCGAGTTTATCGGGTATGGTAACCGTTTGGGAACACCCCAAGAATTTTTACCAATTTTGTTGGCTTTATAAATATCGTAATTGTCGGCATTCCAACGAGCAAAATAAAGATTACCTTCGCTGTCCACAAATGGGGTAATTTCGTTCGACTCGGTATTAATTGCAGAATCCAAGAATTCGGGATTCGACCAGCTTTCGTTGCCATTTTCCCAAATATGTTGAACCAACATTATATCGGTGCCGCCGTAGTCTCCGTTGCGGTCGGTAGTGAAAAATATGGACATACCGTCCGAGGAATATCGAGGATGCGATTCAAAACCGATTAAATTGAAACTGCATAGGCTTGGTCTATCGGAATACCCCTTAATTGTTCTCTCGAAAGAAAAAACTTTAGAATTGTATTTTTTAGGCTGTATCCCCGAAAAAAGAAATTTGGTAACATTTTTTGCTGAATCGAAATAGAAAGAGAAAAACGACCCGTTATTCTTTCGATAGTATTTTGGTAATGGAAATTCAGTAGGTTTGGTAAAATGTATTTTATCAAAGCTCGAAGAATAAGCATTAAATTTTTGCCCTTCGCTGCGAATAAATGTCAAATTTTTCCCATTGAAATCAATTGGGAACTCATCGCTCTCTGTATTGATGACTTTTAGATTGTATAAAGACTGTGAAATAGCAGGTATAGTTTGCAGAAAAAGGAAAACAGATACACCCAATCTGGTTAAATGCCTCGATAATTTCATTTTAATAATTAAATATTTAAAATTTCAAAAATAATGAAATGTTGACGGAATTGGTAATTTTGTAATTTGAAAATTTTTCGGTTTAAATGTGATATGAAAGCATTGTTAGTTTCTATTGCAATAATCTATTTGGCTATTGTGCAGTGGGGTATGTCCCAAACAAAATTTTCGCCTCCGCCAACAAAACGGATTTTAACAAGGGACACACTTTACGGAGTTGTAATCACGGACTTTTACCGTTGGCTCGAGAACAAAGACAATCCTGAAGTCAAGGAATGGTCGAAAGCACAACATTCCTATACTTTAGACTATATAAATAAATCGACCAAACCAATCCCGGGATTGCACGACGAAATTCGCAGTTATTTGGACAGAGACTACATTTCGGCTCCCTATTTTAAAGCAAATCGTGAATTTTTCTTTGCTCGGAAGAAAGGAGACCAACAAAGCAAACTCTTTACACGTTTAAATGGTAAAGAAAAATTGATTTTCGACCCTATAAAAATTGATTCGAGCGGAAAGACGGCTATAAGTAATTTTGCCTTCAACAAAGATGCTAGTAAAGGAGCTATTGGCGTTCAAACTCGCGGCAACGAAATCGTGAAATATTATTTTATAGATACAAAAACAGGACGAGAATTTGCACCTCCGTTGGATAATGTATATTCTCTTTCTTGGTGCCGCAACGAGCAATATGTTTACGTAACATATCGTTCGGCAGAAGACATTAAAAAGCAGGTGCCACTCAAAACATTCTTACATCGGATTGGCGAAGACCCAACGCAGGATAAATTTCTCCTTTCACCGAAAGATGCAAAAGACTTTGCCACTATCTGGGACGACGAGGATACCGATTTGACATTTACTTCCGAGGGAGATTTCTATTCAAATACCCTAAAAATTCAAAAAGGGAACTCGAATCCTGTAGTTATATTCCAAAACAATAAGTATCGTGCTTCGCCCTTGGTGCATAATGGCAAAATTTATTTTTTCACAAATTATGAATCTCCAAATTACAAAATTATGGTTACCGATTTTGAACATCCGAAGTTCGAGGATTGGAAACCTTTAATTCCAGAAATGGATGTTCCTATGGAAAGTTATTCTGTAACAAGTAATTATATTCTCGTCCACGTAAAGCGCGACGTCCTTTCGCAACTCCTTCTCTATTCTCTCGAAGGAAAATTTCTTCAACAATTGAAACTACCTGAACTTGGCAATATTGGAAGTATGGCATACCACAAAGAAACCAATTCTGTTTATATTAGTTTGATGACTTTCACATCGCCTTCGAAACTATTCAAGTTAGACGGAAAAACTCTACAATGGACATTCGTATTTCAAGATAAATCGCCAATCACTACCGATGAAATTGAATCGAAGCAGATGTTCTACACTTCGAAAGACAGCACTCGAGTACCGATGTTCATTATTTACAAAAAGGGATTGAAACTCGATGGAAATAATCCGACGTTACTATATGGATATGGTGGTTTTAATGTAGGAATGACACCCCATTATATTGGTGTAACCGCTTCATTTATTAATCGAGGAGGAGTTTACGCAATTGCGTGTTTACGCGGTGGCGATGAATACGGGGAAAATTGGCATCGACAAGGAATGTTAAAAAACAAGCAAAATGTTTTCGACGATTTTATTTCTGCAGCCGAGTATTTGATTACCCAAAAATATACAAGCCCGGAGAAACTGGCAATTAAAGGTGGTAGCAATGGGGGTTTGCTTGTAGGCGCGGTTGTTACACAGAGACCAGACCTTTTTAAAGCCGGTATTTGCGGTGTCCCTTTGCTCGATATGATACGTTACCACAAATTTTTGATTGCAAGGTATTGGATTCCAGAATACGGAGACCCCGACAAAGAGGACGATTTCCGCTATTTGTTGAAGTATTCCCCATATCATAATGTTCGTATCGGGCTAAATACCCCAACCTTGTTAATTAAAGCGGGGGAAAACGATACTCGAGTCGACCCTCTTCACGCTAAAAAATTTGCGGCATTGTTGCAAAATTTAGAATGGCAAACCAACCCTATCCTGCTTTATATTGATTTCGAAAGTGGACACGGCTCCGGTCAATCCATCGAACAGCAAGTAAATAACATCGAAATCGAGTGGCAATGGCTAATGAATCAGCTTGGAATGTAAAACTTAGCAATGTAACAATGGAAATTCAGCAGTTAATTAAAAAATACTTATCGATTACAGAGCCAAAAGAGAAAATTAACTGCCTGCGCGAAATAATTAATATTTGCGACTACTATTACTATATTGAAGACCAAAGTATAATCCCCGACAGAGAATACGACAAGCTTTTCTCGGAACTAATTGAATTAGAAAAACAATATCCACATCTTGTTTCCCTAGATTCTCCGACTCAAAGAGTAGGGGGAGAACCATTAAAATACTTCGAAAGTGTTCAACACCGTAAACAAATGCTTTCGCTATCGAACACCTATTCGTTCGAAGAAGTGCGCGATTTCGACCGTCGGGTGCGTGAACTCGTCGAAGGCAAGCAAGTGGAATATTTTGTCGAATTAAAGTTCGACGGAGTTGCTATCAGCTTGCATTACGAAGATTTACGACTCAATCTTGGCGTAACCCGTGGCGACGGTTTTTCGGGTGATAATGTAACTCAAAATATTCGAACGATTAAAAATTTACCCCTCAAAGCAAAAGAAGTTCAATACAACGGCAAACCAATTAGGAATTTCGAGGTTCGCGGGGAAGTTTATATGTTCGAAAACGATTTTCTTCGGATTAATCAAAAACGTCTATCGAATGGAGAAAAAACCTATGCAAATCCAAGGAATCTGACTTCGGGAACTTTGAAATTGCTCGACCCAAAACAAGTTGCCGAACGTCCATTGCGTATTGTTTGCTATTACCTCGATACAAATGACGTTGTTCTTCGCTCGCAAAGCGAAAATATGGAATTATTGAATTCGATGGGGTTTCCTGTGTCAAAATATTCAGGACTATGCAAGGATATCGATGAAGTTTTCAATTTCATAAAAGAATGGGAAGCTAAAAAAGAAAAACTACCTTTCCAAATAGATGGAATAGTCATAAAGGTAAATTCATTAGAGCAACAGGAGCGACTTGGGACTGTTGCTCGCTCCCCGCGTTGGGCTGTTGCATACAAATATGAAGCAGAAAAAGCCGAAACCGTCTTGAAAGGAATATTGTTTCAGGTCGGTCGAACCGGGGTTGTTACTCCAGTCGCACAATTGGAACCCGTATTTCTTGCAGGCTCGACCATTAGCCGTGCAACGTTACATAATGCAGATTATATCGAAGAACTTGATCTGCGTATTGGCGACACCGTGATTATCGAAAAAGGAGGCGAAGTAATACCCAAAGTTACAGGGGTCGTACTCGAAAAACGTTTGCCCGATTCGATAAAATTTGTTTTCCCCGAACATTGTGATTGCGGTTTAGAAGGTAGGTTAGTTCGGCCTACTGGCGAAGTTGCTTATTATTGCGAACACCCTGAATGTCCTTGGCAATTGCGTCGCAGGATAGAACATTTCGTTACTCGGGATGCAATGGACATCGAGGGGATGGGAGAAAAAGTTATCGACCAATTGGTTTCTATGGGATATTTAAAAAATATTGCTTCAATTTATGGACTAAAAAACCATCGCGATGAACTTATTGCTTTGGAGAGATGGGGAGATAAGAAAGTTGATAATCTTTTGCAAGCAATCGAAGAGAGCAAAAAACGACAACTACACAGACTTATTTTTGGACTTGGAATTAGATTTATCGGCATTGGAGCTGCAAAACTACTTGCTCGTCATTTCAAAACATTAGATAGAATATTGGCGGCGACCAAAGAAGAATTACTTTCAATTTATGAAATTGGCGAAAGAATGGCACAATCGATTGTGGACTTTTTCAACGATGAAAAAGAGCTTGCAATTATTCAGCAATTGAAGCAGTTTGGATTAAATACCGTCGAAGAAATTAGCGAAGAAGTTGCTAAACCGCTCGATGGCTTAACATTTGTCCTGACCGGTGAACTCCGAGGCTTCACTCGCGGCGAAATGAAAGCAAAAATTGAATCTCTCGGCGGCAAAGTTGCTGGAAGCGTAAGCAAAAAAACGAACTACGTCGTGGTTGGCGAAAACCCTGGCTCGAAATACACAGAGGCATTAAAATTAGGAATAGAAATCCTTCGCGAAGATGACATTATGAAAATAATTGAACAAAAGACAATAAATACTTTCGACAAAGGAAAATTGTTTTAGATATGGTGGCGTTTATGGAGTTAACAAGATTAAAAAAATTTCTAGTTTCGTTGTGGTTTGTTGGGATTGTGCTTTGGATTGGTGGTTCTTTGGTTCGATATATCATTGCTTACGATATTTTCGAACCTGGGACACAACTCGAATTAAAAAAGAATCTTGCTGAGCAAGAAATACTTCTTGGAGTCCGCCATTTTGCAATTGGCACTGCATACACAGCATCTGGATTTATTGTTGCACTTATTTGCTGGATTGTTCTTTTGCCTTCGATAGCAAAAAAGTTTAAGGCGAATGGATGGTTGTTGATGAGTTCTGTGCTGTTTGCCATTGCTTCGGTGTTCGAACTAATATTACTTTATATGGATATTCGACTTTCGACTTATATTTTTTGGAATTTCCCAATAACTTTTAACTCTTACGAGATTCAAACATTTTTTTACAAAAGACTTAAAAATTTGAGTTTTATGTTTGTTTACAATTGGTTGTCGATTGTTACGATTTTATTCTTTATCGTTTTTAAGCCATTAACTAAAAAAGGCGATGAAAACTAAAGCATTTTATGCAGAGTTGTTAGAAATTGCTCGTTCGGTAGGATTTTCCATAAAAAGGGACAATGGGAGTTTCCGTGGAGGAGCTTGTTTGCTCTACGATGAAAAGATTATACTCTTGAATAAAAACGTGCCTTTGGAAACCCACATCAATGTCGTTGCAAATGCAATTGCTCCTTATGTCGGCGAAATCTTCGTTAAACCAAAGATTCGGGAACTTATTGAAAAAGAAATAGACAAGGGTTTAAATAACCCTATAGAAATAATTATTAGAAACCAGGAGGAATAAATGGAAATTAATCTTCGGCTCGACCGAAATATGCGAATTGTTGCTACCAACAAATTAGGCTTAGAAACAGTGTTTGACACCCATCCAGACGTTGGCGGCGAAGACACAGCACCAACACCGATGGAAGTGGCTCTAATGTCGCTCGGTGCTTGCACATTTATGGATGTCGTTAGTATCGTTCGAAAGAAGCGAAAAACTGTTGCCGGGATGAGTATAAAAATAATAGCCGAACGTGCGAAGGAACATCCGAAGGTATATACGAAAGCACACCTGACTTACGAGTTAATTAGTCCAGACACAGAAATCCAAGATTTAAACCGCGCAATTGAGCTATCGCAAACGAAATATTGCAGTGTTTCTGCAATGTTCAAGCAAGCCGGTTGCAAAGTTACCTGGGAGGCGATTTTGAAACGAGCAGAGTAATCCCGAATATTATTTCCGTTTCCTCAATCTAAACAATAGTTCCGGGGTTTCTTTATAGATTTTTTCAAGTATTTGGATAGCATTCGAAGCTGCACCCTTGCGGACGTTATCGGCAACAACCCAAAGCAGGAGACCGTTTTTTACCGAAGGATTTCGGCGAATTCGCCCAATGTAAACTATATCTGTATCTTGCGCTCGAAGCGGAGTCGGGTATTCTTCCTTTTCTGGTTCATCAATGACTTCGATACCTTCCGATTCCGAAAGAATTTTTTCGAGCTTTTCCAAGTCGAATGGAGTTCGAGTTTCTATCGAAACTGCTTCGCTATGCCCTACCATAACAGGAATACGGACACAGGTAGCCGAAATCGGAAGCTTCGGTAAGCCCAGTATTTTCCTCGTTTCGTTTATAACCTTTGTTTCCTCCTCGCTCGCCTCGTATTTCCCGGGTATTGAATGGAAAATAGTGTTAAACGCTATTGGATGCTTGGATAGTATTGGTTCGGTTCCTTTTTTTTCGATTTCATTCAATAATTTTTTTATGCCCTTTTGGCCTGCCCCGCTTATTGCTTGGTAGGTTGCTACTTCCACTCGTTTAAGCCCGTAATTTCGATGAATTGGATTTAAAGCAACAACCAATTGAATTGTCGAGCAATTAGGATTAGCAATAATTCCTTTATGCTTTTCTACAGCTTCGAAATTAACTTCGGGAACAACCAAAGGAACTTCGGGATTCATTCTCCAATAACTCCCATTGTCGATAACCAAACATCCCCGTTCGACTGCTAATGGAGCATAAGTTTTGCTTGCCTCTTTGCCTGCGGAAAATAATGCAACATCGAACCAAGAAAAATTGGCAGTTTGAATGTCTTCGACTGTGAGTTTCCTTTTTTTGAAAGGTAAATAAGTTCCTGCACTGCGAGAGGTTGCAAACAAGGAAATAGAACCGATGGGTAGAGTCGATTCTTCGAGAATTTTTAGGAATGTTCGTCCAACTAACCCCGTTGCACCAACAATTGCAATTTTTAATGATTTCATATTGTCTCTTCTGTTTTGTATTTTTTTGTGAATTCTGGATAAAATACTTTTTCGATTGCAATACATTTCCCATTGCTTGGGTTGATTTCGAGCAAAACCCCAGCTAAATGAATGTCGTCGGTTGCAGGCATAAATTTATGCGGGGTTTGTAGAATAAAACGCCGCAAAGCAATCTCGTATTTCATACCAAGAACAGAATCATACGGACCCGTCATCCCGACGTCGGAGATGTAGGCAGTCCCATTTGGAAGAATCTTTTCGTCCGAAGTTTGAATATGCGTATGAGTTCCAATTACCGCCGAAACACGTCCATCGAGATAACGGCCAAGAGTAATTTTTTCCGCTGTTGCTTCGGCGTGGAAATCGACCACAATAATTTTCGCTTTGTTTTGCAAATCGGCAAGAGCTTTGTCGGCACTCCTAAAAGGGCAATCTATTGTTTGCATAAATGTTCTCCCTTGCAAATTGACTACGGCAATAGGGATATTATCGTCGGTATGATATACATTATAACCTAACCCGGGATTGCCCGCTGGATAATTCAAAGGTCGAAGAATTTTTAAGTTCGTTGCAAGCAATGGCCTCGATTTCCAATTATCCCAAATGTGGTTGCCCGTTGTTAACGTATCGAAACCGGCAGAAAAAAGCTGTTCGGCAATTTCGTCGGTCAAACCTTTGCCTTGTGCTGCGTTTTCGGCATTTCCAATAACAAAATCGGGATGAAATTTCTCGAGAAAGAACGGGAAAAAGTTCGATATAGCAAAGAGCCCTGCTTCTCCAAAAATATCCCCTACAAAAAATATTTTTACGGTTCCGTTTTTCAATTCAAATTTATTTGTTAAAAATTTGCAATTTAGTAAAAAATAAAAAGACATTTGGGGTAATAATGAAGATTTATACAAAGACAGGCGACAAAGGCGAAACAAGTTTGTTCGATGGAACCAGGGTCTCGAAAAGTAGTATACGGGTCGAAGCATACGGCAACATTGACGAACTTAATTCATACATTGGACTAATTACTACAATGAGTATTCCCAAAGATTTATACGATATTTTAGAAAAAGTAAACAGGCTTTTATTCGCAATAGGAACCGATTTAGCAACTCCAATCGAAGAGATAGATAACCCAAAGAAAATCAAGAAAGTTAAACGATTGGGGAAAGAACACATCGATTATTTAGAGCAAGCGATAGATAATTATTCCGACAAGCTTCCCGAACTACGAAACTTTATACTTCCCGGAGGTTCGAGCGAATCCGCATGGTTGCATATTGCCAGAACAGTTTGCCGTCGTGCCGAACGTCGTGTTGTTGAACTTGCACAACGAGAGAATGTAAACCACAACATTATAGTGTTCTTGAACAGATTGTCGGATTTCCTTTTTATCGCAGCAAGATATGTAAACTTTTTCAAGGGTATCGAAGATACTATTTGGAAATAAGATTGTGAAAACTTAATTTGTCTTTTAACTTTTTTACAAAATAAATATGAAAAAATTTACTTATGCTTTGTTGCTGATATTTGCAATCTTTAGCCTCGATTTTTTGTATGCCCAAGAGAATAAGCTCGAAGGCTCGCAAAAAGATAATAAATCGAAAATTGTGGTTCTTGGTGTTCCACAATCTCTTCTGGATATTTGCAATAGATTTTTCGATAAAATTATTGCAGCCCAAATAGAACAAGCTTTCGAAGAATTAATTCACAATAGCCCGCTACAAAAAAAGCGGGACGAACTCGACAAATTAATTTCGGAAACCAAACGAGCTAACTTATTATATGGCCAAATTAAATCTTACGAACCTGTTAATTCCGACATCGTTTCGGAATCTTTTGTTCGTATCCGTTATTTGGCTTACCATACCGATTTCCCAATGCGATGGATATTTACTTTCTATAAATCACCAAAACTTGGGTGGATTGTTGTCAACATTCGTTTCGACGATTTGAGCGATTTTTTCTTCAAAGAAGATTGAACTTATTTGTTTTCCTTTTTATTTCGTCCTTGTCTTTTTAAAAAATTGAATTCGAGATGCAATTTTTGAATCCCTTATATTTGATTGGATTAGTCGCTGCCACTATTCCAATCATCATCCATTTACTAATAATTCGAAAGAATAAAACTGTTGAATTTTCTACAATCCGCTTTCTTAAAGAGTTGCAAAAATCCCAAATTCGTCGTTTAAAGTTAAAACAAATTCTCTTGCTCATTCTTCGCACTTTGCTAATAGCGTTTATTGTCCTTGCGTTTTCCCGACCAGTTATTAAAAGTAATCTCCCATTTTTCGGTAATTATTCGAATTTATCGGCAGTTATCATACTCGATAATTCTTTTTCAATGGATATTTCCGATGAACAAGGGAATCGTTTCCGGCAAGCAAAAAGATTCACAGAAAGTTTCCTCCAAAACTTAAGAGATGGCGACCAAGCTTCTCTAATTTTTACAACCGACCGCGACCATTCGACTGCTTTCTTCAAAGATTTCGATTACCTACGCGAGCAAATTGCAAAAAGCCAAATCTCTTTATTCCCTTCATCATTCGAGCAAGCTCTACATTTCGCACAAAAGGAAATCGACGGTGCTTCGAATTTGGGGCGACAAATTATCGTAGTTTCCGATTTTCAAAAAAGTGCTTTGCTACCCTTTAATGACTCAACAAAATTATTCGACAACAAGACAACTGTCGAGTTAGTTCAAATAGGGGCAGACTCGAAAATTGATTTGCAAAATGTTTCGGTTGACTCGGTTATACCAATCACAAGGCTTTATGAAATAGGAAAATATATCGAATTCGAGGTGCATTTGCGAAACAATTCGACGAAAACGGTCAACAATCTTGTTGTGAGCCTTTCGATGAACAATGAACGTGTTGCTCAAAGAAACATTGATATTAGCGGCAAAAGTGTCGAAAGCGTAACAATTGGTGCGGTAGTAAAAAATTATGGTGCGATTAGCTGTTGTATTGAATTGGAATCCGATGCAATTGAATACGATAACAAACGATGGAACGGATTTATTGTTCCGAGACCGCCGAAAGTTGGATTAGTATCGAATAAGCAAAATAGTTATTTAAAAGAATTTCTTAGTTCATTCGGAAACGATAAAATTAATTTCGATATTATTTATCCTGAAAACTTTTTAAATCTCGATTTGAGTGCCTATTCGCTTCTAATATTCGAATCTCTCGAATTAAGTGTGGGAGGATGGTCGAATCTGTCTCGTTTTATTGCTAGTGGGAAAGGGGTTTTGATTTTTGCCGACCCAAAACTTAGCCCTAACGAGTTAAGGCAAAATCTTGCTTCAATTAATATAGTTGCTTCGCTGGAACTTAAGACTTTCCCACAAAATAACTCTGCAAACATTACTTTTCTCGATAAATCACATCCTTTGTTCCTTGGTGTGTATAAACCAACCGAAGGCAAAAAAACCGAAGCTTTCGAGGGACCGAACATACGAACTGGCTACTTCTTGAATGCTGGGGCAACACTTATCCAAACCAATGGTGGCCCTTTACTAAACGAAATAAAAATGGAAGGAGGTCGGGTAATTTATTGTGCAATACCCCCAACTCTCGAATGGAGTAATTTCCCTTTAACCTCCTTATTCCCTGTGGTTGTGTATCGTTCTCTGATGTATCTTTCGACACTTCAAGATTTAAATTACTCGGTTCACTGTGGGAATTCTATAACAATAAATATACCTAAATCGATTGGGTCCGGGAACGTCTTCAAGTTATTCGATCCATTAGGAAATGAAAAGCAGATTCAGTCGGTTGCGTTGCCTTCGGGTAACTTCGTTACACTCGATAAATTGGATATGGTCGGTGTATATACAATACAGACTGCCGATGGAATACCAATTTCGACAATTGCGGTTAATCCCGATACAAAAGAATCCCGACTTGAACTTTCCGACGAGACTGCCATTGTGAATTATTTCCAACAGAAATTTAATCGTGGTGTTAGGGTAAATTACTTCGAAGGTTTTGGCAATACCGAGAAGGCAAGTATTAGAACTTATGTGGGAACAGAACTTTGGAAGTTATTCATCATCCTTGCTATTTTAACAGCCTTTGCCGAAATGTATGTTGCAAAGACGGCAAAGAAAGAAATTTCCGAAACTTAATACAGCTTCGAAAATTTTTATTAATTTCGGGAAAAAAGTTTGCAAAAATGAACGAGAATTTAAATATTGTCAAAAGCATAGAAATTGAAGAATTAAAAAATAAAATTCAACAACAAAAGAAAATCCTTTTGGAATTGCTCGAAAAATGGTATTATTACAAATTTGTAGCTCAACCGAAAATCGTTTCCGAATACGAAGCGATATTTGGCGATTTAATTAAAAAAATTGACGAAAATGAAGAGCTGTGTGCTTCTCTCGAAAGAAAAATCGATTTGTTCTTCGTTAAATTCAAGCGGGGCGAAAGGATAACAAGGGGAATGGTTGAACTAATCGAGAAAACAACAAGCTTCGAAGCACAACAAAATGAAAAAACTCAAAACAATCGTCGCAAGCGACAGGACCACTCAAATTTTGCTTACAAGGAGGCAAACCAAGAAGGTAACAGCAACGGAGTTGCCGAAATAACCAGAATGTATCGCAAATTGGTTAAAATATTGCATCCCGATTTGGCTGGCGAGACTGAAATATATCGAAAATTCTGGAATTCAATCCAAGAAGCATATAAAACAAAAAATTATCATCGATTGCGCGTTTTCTATAAAACTATCGGAGACGATAATTTCAATTTACCTGACGACACCGATATAGCCGAAAGATATGAACAAGAGTATCAGGAACTCAAATTGATGATAGGAATTGAAAGAAGAATGCTCGAAAGAATGCTAAACAGCGAGCCTTTTATTTATGAGAAGGAACTGAAAAACGTTGTCTGGGTCGAAGACCATCGTAGAACCTTGAATAATAAGTTATCCAGACTCGAAAAACGAATAGAATCCAATAAAAAATTGTTAGACCAATTTGAAAGTTTAATGGGAGAATAAAAATGTTAGAAGAAATTTTGGGTAAAACCCGTAAAATGGAGGAATTGATTGAATATCAACCAGATTCTATTGTCAGCAGAATTGTTCTGAAACAAAAGGAGGGGAATGTAACACTCTTTGCTTTTTGGAAGGGACAAGATTTGAGCGAACACACAGCACCATTTAATGCTATCGTTGTTGGGCTCGATGGGAGTGGAACTGTCATCATCGATGGCAAAGAAAATATCGTTAACAAAGGAGACATTATTATTATGCTCGCGAACCATCCCCATGCTGTCAAAGCTAATGGAAATTTCAAAATGATGCTTATTATGATAAAAGAAATTTAGGAATTGGTAATTGTTAAATAATAAATGGAAATAAAATATGCCTATCTTTAGTACTCCAAAATTAATTACTATCGACAGACACATAAACGAAGAACAGGATTTGCATCCCGAAGCAACAGGAGAATTTACTTTTTTGCTTAATGATTTTATGTTTGCAATTCGCCTGATTGAACGAGAAATTCGACGTGCGGGATTGACCGATATTCTTGGACTCACAGAAAGCACCAACATCCACGGAGAAACCGTGCGTAAACTAGACCAGTTCGCATATGAAGTCATATACAAGGCTATGGACCACAATGGCAACTTGTGTATTATGACTTGCGAGGAGTCCGACGAAATAATGAAGATTCCCCCACAGTATCAGAAAGGTAAGTATGTTTTGGTGTTCGACCCACTCGATGGTTCTTCCAATATCGACGTGAATATTACACTTGGAACTATCTTTGGATTCTACAAGCGATTAGACCCAACCCGACACGACGATGGAACCGAAGCCGATGTTTTACAACCAGGACGGAAATTGGTCGCATCTGGTTATGTTCTTTATGGTAGCAGCACCAATTTTGTTTATACAACGGGTCACGGTGTAAACATCTTTACCTACGACCCAACAATAGGTGAATTTTTACTTACCAATAGGAATGTCCGTATCCCAAAATGGACTCCCCAATATTCAGTAAACGAAGGATACTACAAGAGATGGGACGAGAAATTCCGTAAATACATCGATTACATTAAAACCCCATCCCCGGACAAACGACATCCATACAGCCTCCGATATGTTGGAACAGCCGTTGCCGATGTTCATCGCGTTTTGATTTACGGTGGTATTTTTATGTATCCCTCCGATACCAACAACCCACAAGGAAAGTTAAGACTGATTTACGAAGCTAATCCATTGGCATTCATTATCGAACAAGCGGGCGGCAGAGCAACCGACGGTAAAACAGACATTTTGGACATCGTTCCAACTTCAATTCATCAAAAAACTCCGCTTTTCATCGGAAGCGAAGATAACATAAACGAATTGATGAACTTTATTAAAGTCTAACGGTGTTCCCAAAAAATCAATAACAAACGTCATACCCACGCTTATTTTTGTAAGAGTAGGTTTTATGATTTTTTTTTAATCAAAATTTAATTGCCTATATAGTTGCATCTTTTTAGTTTTGTTTTTGGTAATTTATTTTGTTTCAAAAAGATAAGGTACTATATTGCGAACGTTGGTTTTTAAAATTTCCAAGAAGCGTTTCTTTTGGATTGTTTCCTCTATTCTTTCTGCTTTTATGGTGCTTGCGTTAACTTTATTTGCTAAAATTTTTCTTTTCGCAAGCGAAACCGAAACAACTTCACACGGAACAAATAATACGGGCAATACTTCTCGAAAAATTCAAAGTATCCTTGAACAGGATATTTCGGAATATTTCTATTATAAACAAAATGGCCAAACATCTTGGTATGGCGGAAAATTCCATAATCGTCGGACTTCAAGCGGCGAAACATTCGATATGTATAAGTTGACAGTTGCCCACCGGTTTATTCCATTCGAAACTATTGTTAGGGTAACCAACACTAAGAACGGAAAGTCTATACTTGCACGAGTAACCGATCGTGGGCCTTTTGTCCGCTCAAAGATTCTCGACCTTTCATATCATTCTGCCAAAGAATTAGAAGCATTGGGCAACCCACAAGTGAAAATTGAAGCACTTTTGCCCGACAGTGAATCCTCCATCGAATCGGTTGGAAATTATTATTTTGGATATTCTTATGACTACCCACTTGTTTGCTTGCCCGATACAAAATTCCGCATTCTTGCGGAATTCAGCGACTTCGACGTTGCCATTGAATATTACAAACAGATTTTGACAAAACTCCCCAATTATTTTGTCTATATACTTGTTCCGTCGGATCAATCGTGGTCAACAATTCAAGAGGGTAAGCCACGAAAATACCTAATTGGCTACTTGCCAGTCAAAATTATGAATACAAAAGAATACATTGTGCGAAACGTGGAGTAAATTAGCTGTTATGTGGTATTTACACACTTTACACACATAGAAAAAGTCATCGCTATATTATTTTCACTACTGGGATTCCAAAGTGACAAATTATTTAAGGACATTGTAATTTATTTTTAATTTTTTATTAATTTTGTAGTTCTTTATTTAATAAATTCTATTTTGAGGCGAGATGAACTATACAGGACCAAAGGTTAAATTATCAAGAAAGCTAGGGTTTTCTTTAACTCGAAAAGCCGACAAATATACCCAAAAGAAACCATACCCTCCGGGACAACACGGAAAACTAAAACGACGAGCAAAACTTTCGGATTATGGACGCCAACTGCTCGAAAAACAAAAACTTCGTTGCCAGTATAATATTTCCGAAACGCAGTTGCAAAATTATTTTGAAAAAGCATCGAATATGGTTGGCAACACTGGCGATTTACTCTTGCAACTGCTCGAAACGCGATTAGATGTTCTTATTTACCGTTCTGGTTTGGCTCCGAGTATGTATTCTGCCCGTCAATTTGTTACCCACGGACATATACTTGTCGATGGCAAAATTGTCAGCATTCCTTCTTGCCAGATAAGACCCAATTCGCTTGTTTCGGTGAAAGAATCAAGCCGAAAGATTCAAGTGATACAAGATTCAATTCGGAGTTCGGTACCTCCTCCCCCGTATATTGAACTTACAAAAGCCGATTTTTCGTTTAAGCTTCTCTATGTTCCTCCAAAGGAGGAAATTCCAGTCGTATGCGAATTACCGCAAGTTGTTGAGTATTATTCTCGATAGAAATTTTTTAAACAGAATATAAAGCAGGCTCACTTTAAATCATTAATTTTTTTTCCTTTGATTTCCTCCTCCTTACCAAGGAGAGAGGGCGAGGAGAGTCAAAGGAAAATTATATCATTATATCGTCGAGAATTCAAAGCGAGCAATACCCAAAGTAATCAGCCCCTATTTTTCTCGAAAATTTTTCTTAATTTTGTAATTTATTCATTATGTTTGAGTTGTAAACGGAGGAATGAATGAAACGGACATATCAACCAAGCAGGCGCCGAAGAGTTCGAACTCACGGCTTTCGTGCACGTATGGCAACGAAAGATGGCCGCCAAGTTCTTGCTCGCCGACGAGCCAAAGGACGATATAAGCTAACTGTTTCCGATGAAAAGAAAAAATACTAGTCGAAATCTTAGCGAAATGAATTGTGATTTATAAACTCGAGCCAATAAAAAAGAAAAGAGTATTCGAATTTCTTTTTGAGAATGGTAAGTGGTTTAAAGAAGGTAATTTGAAAGCAATAGTTTATCCAAGAAAATCGTTTGAATTTGGATATGGCACCGTAAAAATATTTTACGCAGTGAGCGTAAGCAAAAAGGTCGCTAAAAGAGCAGTTGTCCGCAATCGAATTAAGCGGTTATTGCGCGAGTCTTTAAGAAAAGCATCTACAATAGATATGGAAGATTCTTTCGGGTGGTTTCAATACGTTTTTTTGAATTGGACACAAGCATCCAATCGAGCCAGCGAGATTCGATTAGCCGATGTTTATCCAACTGTTAAGAATCTTTTGGTCGATGCTTGCAAATATTTTAAGGACATTTCGACGGAGACACAAAATTGAAGCATATTTTGATACTTTTCGTAAGATTTTACCAACTTTTCATTTCTCCACTGTTTCCATCGAGTTGTCGTTTCTACCCTACTTGCTCCGAATACTCAATCGAGGCTTTGAAAAAATATGGTGCGATAAAAGGAACTTGGCTTACAATCAGCCGTATTGCTCGTTGCAATCCGTTCCATCGCGGTGGCTACGACCCCGTTCCATAGGTTTAACCAATGAAAGAAATTTAAAATGGACAAGAAATCAATTATTGCTATAGTTCTCATTACCATCATCCTTACTATTTGGACTTTTTTCATTTCTGTTCGCAAAGCTCCTCCGCCAACACCAACTGAACAAATCCAAAAAGATACCGCTTCGGTGCCAACGCAGGTTGAAAATATCCAAAAAGATACGACCCAATCTTTGCTCCCCGACTCTTTGAATATCATTAATCAATATGGTGAATCATTCGCTCCGTTCGTTGGGGGTATCGAAAATGTCGTTACAATCGAAAATGATTTAATTAAAGCCAAGATTTCTTCTAAAGGTGCAACAATTCTATCGTGGAACCTTAAAAAATTCAAAATGTGGAATGGTTACCCTTCGGAATTATTGTGGGCAAAAGGAGGGACTCCTTCCCTTCGCCTCAATACTCGCGATAATCTCACTATTGACGACAGAAATTTAAATTATTCGTTCGCCAACAATAAGTCGGATTATTATAAAATCTCTGGGAGCGATTCTTTAGTATTATCTGCAACTATCGAGCTTTCCGCTGGTCGTTCAATCACGAAAAAATACATTTTTTATGGGAACAAATATCATTTTCGAACGGAGATAGTTTTGGATAATGTCGATGATTACATAAATCCCAAAGGATATTTATTGCAATGGTCCGACGGGATTCGCTATCAAGAGGCAAACTCAATAGATGAATCGGGCGAAGCCAAAGCAATTGCTTCGTTCAACGGAGAAATCGAAGAATTAGATGCTTCGAGCGACGAATCTGCTCAATCCTCGCCTTCGGGCAAACTCGATTTTGTTGCAGTAAAGATAAAGTATTTTACAGCTGCAATCATACCCGTTCCTCATCAATCTTACGATGGAACTGTTAGGATGACGGGATACCGAATGCCAGTCGAAGACGCTGGCGTTATCGAAAAGTATAACATCACACTGGGATTTCCATACCGCGGAGGCTATCAAAAGAAGGAATTCGATATTTACATCGGACCAATTGATTATGGAATTGTCCATGAATATGGAATTTCTGCTGTTGTCAATTTTGGATGGCGATTTTTGGTTCGTCCAATCGGCGAATACTTTATGCTTCCGATATTTAAACTAATATATTATATCATTGGGAACTACGGAATAAGCATAATCATTTTCGCCTTATTAATGAAGATAATTCTTTATCCCCTTTCAATTTCACAGATGCGTTCGGCTCAACGAATGCAATTGCTTGCCCCCGAAATGAACAAAATACGCGAACAATACAAAGACGACCACCAAAAACAACAGCAAGCGATTATGAAACTTTATTCTGAATATGGTATCAACCCGATGGGTGGATGTTTGCCACTTCTATTACAATTGCCAATTCTTTATGCACTTTGGGCAGTGTTGCGAACGGCTATCGAGCTTCGCCAAGCACCGTTTATTCTCTGGATAACGGATTTGTCGCTTCCCGATTACATCATCAATATGCCATTCCCAATATTTGGCATTAAACACATTTCGGGGTTAGCTATTCTAATGGGTGTTACTCTTTTCTTGCAACAGAAAATGACTTTGACCGACCCACGACAAAAAGCAATGATATACATTTTGCCAATTCTTTTCGTTTTCTTATTCTCGAACTTTCCTTCCGGTTTGAATTTGTATTACTTTATGTTCAATCTATTTAGTATCGCACATCAAACATATTTGAACAAGTATTCTAAAAAGAAACTTACCTTAGCCGATTTAAAGCGTATGCCGAAAAAAGAAGGCTGGTTGCAACGTAAAATGCGCGAAGCCCAAGAAATCGCCGAATCGCAAGGACGACGCATCCCAGGACAGCAACCACCAGGCGGAAGACGGAAACAACCACCCAAGAAAAAATAAGTTAACTTCATCAAGCAAATAGTTCGGGTTGCATTGTTTGTGTGGGCACTATGCCGTTCAAATTCCATATCGAACCGAAAGCAAAACAAATAATCTTCCATTGTCTATCTAATTCAAGATTGTTGCCAATTTCGTTCATTTATTCTTGGTAAAAAGAGGATATGTGAAAAAAGGAGAACTCAAGAACAAAAGACACAAAAAGCAAGCAAAATACTTGCTTTATTGTTTGCAGTAGCAATTCGCAAATTGCATTCACATTCGCAGACTTGCGTTAAGGAATGCAACACTAATAAGAATATCACTCTCTATTCATACCTTAATGATTCGATTGGGTCGAGATTCGCAGCTCGATAGGCAGGATAAGCACCAAAACTAACCCCTAAAATCGTACAAACAACTATACTCAAAATAATCCAAGGCAGTGGAAAAGCAAGCGGAATCTGAATAGTGTTTCCAAGCAGATAGCCTGCGAAGAACCCCAAAATAATCCCGATTAAACCTCCAATTTGGCAAAGAGAAATTGCTTCAATAATAAATTGAGTTAGAATCCATCTTTTTTTCGCACCAACCGCCTTGCGAACCCCAATTTCCCTTGTGCGCTCTTTGACAGCAACAAGCATTATGTTCATAATGCCAACACCAGCAGCAATAAGAGCAAATCCGCCCGAAATAAAGCCAAAGACGGAAAGGAACTTAACAAATCCGCCGAATTGCTCGGTGATTGTTTCGTTTGTTTCCACCTCGAAAGAATTCTCTTCCCAAGGCTTTATGTTACGTATAACACGAAGATTTCCGATTATCTCGTCGATTGTTTCTTGCAAAACGTCTCGATTTAATGCCTTGACCGAAATGACAAGCGATTCCTCCCAAGGGGAAGCATAGAAACGCAAGAAATTGGTTAATGGAATTAGGACTTGGTTGTCTTTACTTTGTCCAAGTATAGCGCCACGCTTTTGCAATACACCAATAACAGTATATCTTTGATTTTTAATATTTATTTCTTTTCCAATTGGATTCACATTTTGAAAAATCTTTACTACAATATCATTTCCAATGATAGCAACGTTTCGACTTAAATTTAAATCTTCGTCGGTAATAGGACGTCCATAGTCAACATCGATAGCATTTGTGATAAAATAATTTTGGTCGGTTCCGATTAGAGTTACATCCGGATCGGTAGAAAAATTACCAGAATTCACCACAATCCCACTTGTATACGACGCTCCCGAAATTAGATTAGTCGATTGTGTCAATCGGCGAAGTTCTTTGTATTGGCGAAAAGTTATCGGTTTGCGTTTTCGATATTTATACCAAGTATGTCCTGTTTGAATCGAAGGCAGGCGTTGCACCCAAAATGTTGTCTCGCCTATGTTTTCTAATTCATTGAGGACCGCATTCTGGAATGAATTAATTAATGTTCCTGCAACGATGAGTGCAAAAACTCCAATAGCTATGCTTAAAAGAGTAAGGAAAGAGCGGAGCTTGTTTCCTCGAATTGAATGAATTGCCAGTAATACACTTTCGGTAATGTTCATACTATTTCTCATTCATACCTTAATGATTCGATTGGGTCAACTCGCGCTGCTCGCAATGCCGGGAGCAAACCCGCCAAAATTCCAACTATTATTGCAACAACAGAGGCAATTACGATGAAATCTGCAGGAATAAATGGCCGAAGGAATGCTGTTTCTGGAATTAATTTAGGAAGTATATTGGCTACAACAAAAACTAAGATTGAACACAAAAAGAGCGAAGTTAATGCTCCCACAGAACAAAGCATCGCCGCTTCGATAATAAATTGAAACAATATAGAACGGTTTTTGGCTCCGATTGACTTTCGAATACCAATTTCCTTCGTTCGTTCAGCAACCGAAACATACATAATATTCATTATTCCTATGATTCCAACAATAAAAGAAAGAACGGTCATTCCCAATCCAATTCCCCATACATATAGTCGAAGAGTCCCAACAACTTCCTCGAAGGCTTTGGTTTCGTTTATCGAAAAATCATCTTCCTCCCAAGGTTTGAGATTTCGAATAGTTCGCATAAGACCGCGAGCCTCTTCGCGAACTTCATCCAAGCGTTCGATGCTTCCCGCTTTAATTCCAATTGAAGTGCTTCGTAAGTGCTCGCCTCCGAACAAACTCATAAAATTGCCAATAGGAACATAAACTCTATTGTCGATAAAGTCCATAAGCATTGTTCCTTGCTTTTTAACAACACCTATGACTTCGAATTTTCGTCCTTTGATTTTGATAAAATTTCCGACTGGGTCGGAATCGCCAAAAATGGTCTCGGCAACTTTATAACCCAAAACAGCAACATTTGCCGTTGTAGTTTCCTCGAACTTGCTAAAAAATCTGCCATTTGTAACATCTCCCGCGGGTAAAATCCCGAAATCAGCCGAGGTCCCGACTATACTTAATCCTTGGTAGTTATCGTTGCCATACTTTATTTCACCTCTCCAAGTTACAGCTACGGGAACGGCAACAACAGCGGTTGTAATGTTTTCAATTAGTTCTTTCGCTTGTTCAAGGGTAATTTCTTTCCGATTTCGGACTTCTTTCCAACGCTTGCCACCAGACCAATCCCATTTATCGACATATATCATATCCTCGCCAATAAGATTAATCGACTCTTGCAAGGCATTATCCAACCCCGAAAGTGCCCAACCCATTAGAACTACGAAGGAAATGCCAATTACTACTCCAAGAGTAGCAAGGAACGCTCGCAATTTATTCGCCCGAAGTGATTCGATGGATATTCTAAAACTTTCTGCGAATTCAGCCAGAAACTTTAACATCGGTTGCCTTATCGTAATTATATGGATTTGGATTAAGTTCCTCTTTCTCGATTAAACCGTCCCGAAGCCGAATGATTCTGTGTGCGTTGCGGGCAATCTCGGCTTCGTGGGTTACAAGCACAATGGTGTTCCCATTTTTCCACAATTGATGAAAAAGCTTCATAATGTCCTCTCCGGATTTAGAATCTAAATTTCCTGTTGGCTCGTCGGCAAGTATTAGCGAAGGCTTCGTTACAAGGGCGCGAGCGATTGCAACTCGTTGGCGTTGTCCACCGGAAAGTTCATTAGGCTTGTGCGTCATACGATCACCAAGACCAACGTCTGCCAATGCTTCTTTTGCAATTTCAATTCTTTTGGATTTCGCAATTCCAGCATAAACTAATGGCAGTTCGACATTTTTCAGAGCATTTGAACGAGGCAGTAAGTTAAACATTTGGAAAACGAACCCAATTTCTTTGTTACGAATCTCGGCAAGCTCGTTATCGTTCATTTCGCTAACATTTATACCTTTCAAGATATATTCTCCCCCCGTTGGGGTATCCAAACAACCTATAATGTTCATTAGTGTCGATTTTCCTGAACCCGAAGGACCCATTATCGCTACATACTCATTGGGAAATATTTCAAGACTTATGTCCCGCAAAGCAAATACTTGCTCAACCCCTACTTGATAGACTCTTGAAATGTGTTTAAGTTTAATCAGTGGTTGCCCATTTAAATTAATGCTTTCCATTTTTCCATTTTATTTCTTTTTACTACTTTTGAATCGGGAAGTATCAACTTTAATTGGGGACCCATCCTTGAGAAGTTTGCTTACAGCCATAAAACTCCCAGAAACTACCTCTTGTCCTTCTTTCAGTCCTTCGAGAATTTCGATATATCCCTTGTCGCTAATACCCGTTTTGACCGAAACCATTTTGGCTTTGCCCTTATCATTGAGAAACACAACCGATGGAACAGAAGGTTTCTTTATTTTTTCCTCTTTTGCCTCTTCTTTGTGAACCCCACCCGATTGAACATCGGGAGCCTTTTCAACATTTTCGAGTCGAACGGTAACTGCTTGCAATGGAACCGATAATACGTTTTCCCTTTTCAGCGTTTGAATTTCAACATTGCAACTCATCCCGGGACGAAGTTTATAATCGGGTTTCAAAAACCGAATTTTAACTTTAAAATTTGTAACCTGGTCTTGGGTTCCTAATCCAGTTGTAATTGCACTATGCCCAGTTTCCAAAACAACCCCTTTATAAATTGCATCGGGAATTGCATCGACTTCGATTGTGGAGGAATCGCCCACCTTTACTTGCACAATATCATTTTCATCTACTTCAACAATTGCGTTTATCACGGATAAATCGGCAATTTCCATAATTTCGGTTCCTGCCATTTGGGCAGTTCCAACAACTTTTTCGCCTTTTTCCACACTTAACTTAGTTACAATTCCATTAATTGGTGAATGAATTACTGTTCGTTCAGCGCTCTTTTGCATCTGTTTGTAGGCAGCAAGCGATTGTTCGTAACGAGCAAGCCCAGCATTATAATTGGCATAGGCACGGTCGAAATTCGCCTTAGCGAGTTCGAACTCTTGCTTCGAAGCAAATTCTTTTTTGTATAGTTCTGTTATTCGCCGTAATTCGCTTTCGCTGCGAATTTTTTCGGCGAGTAGGACTTCGGTTTCCAGTTTCGATGCATCGGCAGCCGATTTATACTGTTCAAGTTGCGTCTCGAATATATCGGGTTTGATTCGAACAAGCAATTGCCCAGCTTTAACTGTATCGCCTTCGCGAACACCGAGAAACACGATTTCGCCACTTGTTTCCGAGGAAACCTTAACCTTTACCTCGGGTTCGATTTTCCCAACAGCCGAGACGGTCTGGACTATTGTTCGGGGCTCAACTTTTGCAGTTGTTACTTTTACAACCTCGTTGCTACCTTTACCTACAAAAGCTAAAATTATTATTACAAGCAAGATAAAAATTACACCGAAAGTAATTATAATCCTTTTCTTCGATTTCTTCTTTGCCATTGTCGTCCTTTATTGAATTTGTGAATTAATTTCTTTCAACGATTCCAAATCTTCGTTTCTGAAAACTGCAGTCTTCGCAATAATATCTTGTATATCCTGGCGATTTTTGCCAAGTATCAAGAAAAACCCTATTAAAATTATTAACCCAACAATCGAATTAATTGTGTTTAAAAACATCGAGCCAGTGATGACCCAAAGAATAGCAATGATTGAAGTGGAGTTTTTGACCAAGTAGCGGGCCAACAGCGTTTTTGTGGTGGCTACCGAACCATTAGAGTTTGCAATTCGAAGATTAAGCAGCATTTTACCCACCGCAGCCCCTTTTAGTATTTCGAAAATATAGTAAACAAGACTCAAAATTGATGGCACGAGGAAATTGAGCTTGTTTTGTGCAAAGAACTCATTTTGAATTGCCGAAATAGTCTCTGTGTCTGTTCCTGCTTCTTTAAATTGAGTAATCAGTTCAGAATATGCTTCGAAAAAACCACTGAACTTATAGAAAACAACAAGGACAGCAATGATAATCAATGAATCGACAAAAGATGCAAGAAATCTTTTGCCAAAACCGACACGCAACTCCAATGATTGTATAGTTGTATAGTCCTTGGTCAAATGCGATAAACGTTTTTGTTCCTCTTCGGGCAGTTGTGCAAAGCATTGCTTGCAAATCGTTGGAGTAGCAAAATAATAAGTCGATGGATAATCATTGTGGCATTTTTCACATATCATAATAACTCCTAAATTTATTTTGTGTCGATAAGTCCCAATACGTAATAAATTTCCTTTTGGGCTACGAAGTAATTATAAATGGCATTAATGCGATTTATTTCCGAGTTGATATACATATTATTTGCAAGAATATAGTCCGTAATCCCTATCGAGCCAACTTGGTAACGTTCTTTTGCGCTTTCGAAATTCTTTTGCGAAGCAAAATAAGAACGTTCGGTTGCATCGAGTTGCTTCACTGCTGTCTCGAAATTATTCAAAGAACGAATAATTTCCGAGCGTATAGTTTGTTCAAGTTGCATCTTTTGCATATCGAGCCGAAGGATTTGGGCTTTTGCAAGTTCAAGTTGGTAATTAGTTCGGAAATTCTCGAACACCGGGATACGCAACGAAAGCCCAAGGTAAGTCCTACCCAAATCGCTAAATTTATTAAATTCATTATTAGCCCACGACCAACCACCATAGGCAGATAGCGTAGGAATATATCCCGAACGAGCAATTGTTAAAGACGATTGGGCAGATGAAATTTTTTGATTTAATGCCAAATAATCGAAACGATTTTTGAAAGCCTTGTTTGCAAGAGATTCTAAATCTCCCAGCTCTCGTCGGAAGTTTGCAATACTTTCTTTGGTAATGTCTCTGGGTAATTCGGAATCCGAAACAAGATAATCTGTTCCTGGGTTCAACCCAATTGCAATCATCAAATTGGCTTTTGCATTGTTTAAGTCATTTTCCGCTTGAATAATCTCGATTTCTTTCGCCGATAAATCGGCTTCTTGCGAAAGTAAGTTTGTAATAGGAACCGAACCGGCTTCGTAGTATGCTTGAATTCGCTCAAGTTCCTTTTTACCAGCCTCGAAATTTTGTCGTCGTGCCAAAAGTATTTTTTCGGCTCGGATTACATTAATGTAACTTCGATAAACATTTATTGCTACATCATTAAGTGTTTGCGAATACGATGAAAACGCAGAATTCAAATTTTCTTTTGCTTGGCTATAAGTTGCCTCGCGACTAAACCCATCGAAAAGATTAAAGTTAGCCGAAAAGCTCATATTGTATGAGTTTGGCTCGATTTTTCCTACTAAGATTGTTTGGCCTCCGATGTTGATTTTTTGCCCTTCTTCGACGTTTAGTTGGCGAGTGTATCCCATATTAAAACTGAGGTTAGGTAAATAGTTGCCGAAAGCGGATGTCAGCTCTGCTCCGGAAGTTGCGATGTCCGATTCGGCAATTTTAATTTGCGGATTTTGCTCCCTCGCTATTTGCAAACATTCTTGCAAAGTATAGACTTTTTGTTTACCTCTTTCTTGCGATTGCAAAGGTAAAATTACAAGCAAAAATATGACCAATATCTGTTTCATATCAATTCAAATTACAATTAAGTATAAAAATTACCAATTCAATATTACGAATTCTTACTTAAAAAGTTGCATAATTCAAAAATACAAATAAACACAAAAATCCCCGAGTAGATTTCTCGAACTTGCTATCATACTCGGGGAAGGAGGGTCGTATTATTGAATATTAAAAACTTTGAAAATCTGGGTTTTCCTTTCCATAGCGATATGAACAAAGTAAATTCCTGAACTAAGTGCGGTCGGGTTCCATACAATTTGGTTCATCGCATTTACACTTTTCGCCCTATAAACTTCACGATTGAAAACATCATAAATTACTACTTCTACAACTGGTGATATGTTCGGCGAAAATTGAACAACAAGAAAATTGCTAAACGGGTTCGGAAAAACAGTAATTTGATTTTCAGAATCTTCGCTCACCCCACTAGCTTTCGCAATTTTGAACGTTCGAATAGCCGACCAATCACTTTCCAAAAAGCTATTGTATGACATAACTCGCCAATATAGTCGGGTGTCCTCCGGGAGTGTCTGAATAGTAACGCTATTGTTTTCGTATAGTATTCGCTCTTGCGCAATAAATTCAAAATTTTCATCGTAAGCTACTTGGAGTTTGAAAAAAAGGTTCGAGCCGGTCTTTTCCCAAGAAAATTCTAACGGCAGAACAAGATTTTCGGAGTTGTCCGCTGGCGCAAATAACCCTGGGGAACGCAAAATGGTTATGAATGAGTAAATTTCGGACCAATAGCTTTGCATTGCATCATTTATGGAGCGAACTCGCCAATAGAACTTCGTTCCATAAGGTAACGAAATTATTTCGAAAGAAGTATCAGTTATAGTTTTGTCTTGAATAATGTTAACGAAGATTGGGTCGGCAGAAATTTGGATTTGATATTGATTTGCGAATTGGTCGCCGAGCCAAATTAATTTATCGCTTAAACGAAAGTTTTTAGTATTGTTCGATGGATACACAAGAATCGGTGCGGCAAGATACTTTTCTGGAACAGTAGTAAATGAACGTATTTCAGACCAAGGACTTTCGCTATGTATTTCGGTAGCTTTCAAACGCCAATAATATGTTGTTGAATTAGTGAATCCAGAATATTGGAAACTAGTGGATTTAGGTAAAGAATAAGAATTTATTCCAAATTGAAATTTGGGATCGGTTGTTATTTGAAGGATATAACCAGTTGCAAAAGGAACTTCCTCCCAACGAAGGAGTCCTTTCGTTGGGCTTAATGTATCCCCATTGGTCGGCGATGTTAGTATTGGAGTTACAAGTTGGGTTTTAAACATACGAGTTTCGGACCAATCGCTTTTTCCATCGGCACCTATCGTTTTGACTTTCCAATAGTATTCTGTAAATGGTTCAAGTCGTGGGTATTGGAATGATGTTCCGTAAACATCGGGAGCCTCGACATCATTTTGTAAAAACTGTGAAGATTTTGAGATAACTATTGAATAATAAAGCGCTCCATCAGCCGAAGCCCACGAAAGGGTTCCTTCGATGGGAATATTATATGCTTTGTCCGGAGGAGAAAGAAGGACCGGAGGCCCTACAACAGTTGTAAAAGTCCAAACCGACGACCAGAGTCCGTAATTTTGTCCATTTCGTAGTCGGACCCGCCAAAAATACTGTGTATAATTTCGTAAACCTCCGATATCAACAACAGGATTTGCAACGATAGTGTCTTTAACTACCGAAGCAAACTGCATATCCGTAGCAAGTTGAAAATTGTAAGTTTGGGCACTTTGGGCTGGTAACCACGAAAAACGAACATTTAATAATATATTCTTTGATTCATTTTGGGGCGCAAGAAGAGATAACGTTTCAAAAACAGTGGTAAAACTCCTAATTTCCGACCAATCACTTGTACAATTGGGTCGGACGGCACGAACACGCCAATAGTAAGTTGTTCCCGTTGTCAAATCACCAATTACAAAAAAGGTATCTTTCCAATTGGTCGCTTCGCGAAACAAAGTATCAAAATTTTGATTCCTTGCCACTTGGATTTGGTAGTCTTCGCCAGCCATAAATTTATTCCAAACGAGAGTAGTACTCAAAGATTGATTGATAGCATTATTTGCGGGCAGCAACGGCAACGGAACACCGATCGAGTTAGTTCCTATGCAAAATTCCCCATAGCTAGAAATGTTTGCTTCTAATCTGTTATTTTGTGAATTGTAGGTTGTTGCAAGTTCGGAAAAGGTCCCCATACCCTCGGTTTGGCGAAAGTAAATCTTTAAATTTTGGGCATTTGAATAACCTTGCAATCCATTTAAGTTAATGATTATTTTGCCGGTGAACGATGTAATTCCTTGCTTAGTAATAAGCCAACGATAAGGCAATCGCGAACAAGGACCGGATTCGGGTATATTCACAGGTTCGTAACGATGTTTTTCGAGAGTAATCTTACCAGTCCCCGATAAGCTAGTAATTTGTAGAGCAGCATTTGTATTGAATTGTGAATCCCAAAAATTATACGTTCCCGTCCCCGAAACGTTCAAAGTAACAGCATCCATCTTGAAAATATAACGGTATGCACGGTAGGTCCCGGAACTGCCGGTTAATTCGATAGCTATTGTTCCGTTTTGTGTAACTTCTGTTAGAAGATAGTTGTGCCCGCTTTCGGCATCGACTCCACCCCAGCCAATTACAGTATTTCCATTGGGTAAACGCTGCACACTCCCCATCGAATTAGAAACGATATTGTTCGGATGGCGGAATTCCCAAACTTTTCTTACACTACGGTTATTTTCATCGATTTGGTATTCGACGGCGCGACTGAATGGATTCGCTTTAAGGTTTCCATTATCAAAAAGAAGTATGTTACCGTTCGATAATTGTATTGCATCGTGTTGGTGCGAGAAGCCGAAAAAATTCCCAATCGTATCGTTGGCGAAAAGGAATTGGTTGTTTCGGCATTTGCTCCCCCCCATTCGCCAAATTATTGCTCCGCTTTGGCTATTTATTTTGGTAAGTTCATCCAAATGACGGCAAGAAATCAAAAAGTTTCCATCATTTGTAAGCTTAACAGAGTTTATATGAAATGGATTAATATAAGAATCATCCAAAAGAATGTCTTCGGTAGCGTCTAATACAGAATAATGGTCGAGCGCATCCCATTCCCAAACAACTTGCTTTGTGGTTCTGTTTATTTTTTGTAAAATGAAAGATTTGATTTGCGCATTTTGGTGCCCCCCAGGAACAATTTGGCTTAAATCCATCGTTCGGAAGACTTCGGCAATAACAAGATAATTCCCGTCTGGAAGAATGAGGAAGTCGTGAAAATCTGTGTTATACCCTACTGCACCAACCGTATCCACGAAATTAAAATTCGAATCCATTACAACAAACTTTCCCAGTTCTAAGGCAAAAGCCGAAAGTTTTCCGTTGGATTGAATTTTGAAATCAAGCACACCTTGTGCAAACACTCCTAAATCCTTATAGTATGGCATAAACCCGCTATTGTCGAAAACCCCTATATAACGCCCATTGAGCGGTCCAAGGAAAAAATATCCTGGCGCAGGATGATTCCAAGCTGTCCTTTCAATCACTACTTCGCCGAATTGTGAAAAAACATAGCCTGTGGTAACAATATAAGAAGCAATAAGGAAGAACAAATACCGTATCTGTTTCGTTCCCATTTTTGTCCTCCTATTTTATTTTCAATAATTTAAATCTATAATAACTTTTGTTTGTAACAACATTCAGAAAATAGATGCCCGATGATAAGTTGTCTAAATTCATTTCGTATAATCCACTTGTTGCGTTCGTAAAAATTGAGTTAGCAACGATTTTTCCATAAGGATTGTAAACTTCCAAACGTATTGGAAGTTCTTCCGATTCGCGCAATTTAATGAAAAAATGATTTTCGACAGGATTTGGAAATACTTCGACATCACTAGTAAGCTCGTCCTCTGCGGAATTTACGTCGGTTATTGTAAACGACGATTGGCTTTGCGAGAATCTTGTATTGTTCGAATACGAAGTAACTCGAACTTTGTATCGCGTATCGGTAGAAAGAGTTACAGGAACTTCCCAGTAATATTTTCCATAAACGCTGTATATTGTGTCTACGATATTTGTAAGCGGATTATCGTTAAGATAAAGTGTGATAATGAAAGCATGATCGAGATTGTGTTCCCATTGGATAAGATATGTTTTGCCTTTTTCCCAAACTTCCCCTCCATTTGGCGAAATTAAAGAAATGAACGGGGCTTTAACCTCGAAAGTGAAAGGAATCGACCAAAGAGAGTAACTGTTATTATTATTGGCACGAACTTTCCAATAGTACTTTTTATCCGAAGGGAATGGTGGTACTTCGATTATATTGTTTTCTATGCTATCTCGATGGTAGATAATGTTAGTAAAATCAGGGTCATCGGAAATTAAAAGCTCACAAAATTGAAATTCCCCCTCTGGTGTCCATTGAAAAGTGACATTGCTTTCGCTATTTAATACAGAATTATCACGTGGATATGTAAGCACTGGTTTATAAAGGGCAGTAACAGCTGGGCTTTCAGTTGCGAAAATATATTCTCCGTCGAGTTCGGATGTTTCCAACGTGAGAATATTGTCATATTCATTGTAGGAAGACCGAAAGGTATAAGGAATGAATTCCCCACCATCAAGGTTGCGACGCCAAACCACTAGACCTTTTCTATGAAGAAGTTGAGGGAACATATCCAAATCGAAAATAATTTTGCCATTAAATTCTTGAATATTGCCGGTTTTAATAATTACTTTGTATGGATTCACCAATTTGCATGGACTTACCAAAGGCGTTTCTTCGTGAAATCTTGGATATAAAGGTGCATAGGGATACTTTTCAACTTGGATAAAAGATAAAGAATCGTCAACCAATTGCTCGAAATAGATTGAAACCCCGGTATTGAGAGTATTTTCTATGAAATGAATTGTATCGTTCTTCAATGGAGGCATAGTATTATTCAACAACTCGGAAATTTTTTCCTTTCTCACTACGGCATCGGGATTGCCAGGGGGATATGGGTATCGGAAGGCACGATAAGAAGTAGTTTGGAAAGAAACACCTTTTGGGAAAGACAACTCGAAAGTTATATTGTTGTTACTGTCAACCTCGGAAACTACCCTGAAAAAGTCTCCTGTTACTCCTCCCCAACCTATGACGGTATTTCCATTTGGCAATCTTTGCACAGAGCCCATTGTTTCACCGAAAATATCGGGGTCGTTGCGATACTCCCAAACCAACTCGACTTTCCTATTATATTCATCGAGTTTGTACTCGACAGCCCTCGAATATGGGGGAGTATGTTGGTTGCCATTATCGTATAGCGTAATGTTTCCATTAGGCAATCTTCGAACATCGTGCTGATAAGAAAAATAAGTAGGAGCATTTTCTTCGTGTTCACCAATAAAAGTAAACATATTTTGTAGACCCCCAAGCCTCCAAATAATTGCTCCATTGGTGCGATCTATTTTGGTAATTTCCGAAAGATGCCGCGACGAGATAAGAATGTTTCCATCGTAATCAAGTTCAACAGCGTTAGTATGAACCGGGTCGAGCGCAACCCCTTCTAACGGCGCATAAGTCTCGGTTATACGAATGTGGTCCCAACTCCTCCATTGAAACACTACGTTTTTATCTGCATCAAGCTCTTGGATAATAACACCAAGGACGATTGCGTTCGGATTACCTCCATCGATAACTTCGCTCATATCAACAGGTTGGGGATCATAAGATTGGAGGAGATAATGCCCGTTCGGCAACATTTTGAAATCGTGAAAATCGGCAATGTAACCACCTTGGCATTGAACAGTATCTATTACATTTAAGTCCTTATCCATAACTTCCATATACGCTTCTGCCCAGCCCCAACCTTGTGGAATATGAGATGTAATAATACGAGCGTTGGTAATTAGCCCATTCGGTTGCATCTTGAAATCGAATCCCGGCATAGAAACTTTCCTATACTTTACAGGCTTACCATCGTTATCGAGAATCATTAGATAGCTTCGCTCGGCACCCATACCAAAATTTGCTATATAAATATAGCCAGGTGCCGGATTATTAACCGAGTTAATAATAACAGGCGGAAAGTCCGCTGGAATAGTATCGGCAAGTGGATTATCTTTGCTTGACTTCGATTCTTCCGACATAGCAGCGTTTATCCCGGCAAAAATTTCAGGATATTGCGTAACAAAATGTTCAGCAAAAATTCTTTTTTGCTCAATAGGGGTAATCTTGGTTGTTTGAAAACTAAACTTCTCCCCCAAAATATTCAATTCAACTGTTTCGGAAGGAGCGAAACGATTTGCAATTTTAATTGAAACTGTCCTTTTGTCGTCGGAAAGACGTGCATTGAATCTATGATATCCCGAGATTTCTCCATTTATTTCAATATCATTAAGAATCTTTTCGAGTTCAACGGTTTTGGCAAATCGAACAATAATTGGTGTTTCAATGGAGTGCTTATCGGTATTGGGTTTTGGATAAAGATATTCAATTTCGGTAGAAAAAGTTTTAGCATAGAGTATTAAAAGGAAAAAGGGAAAAAATCGAATAAATCTCATACAGCACCTAATAACTTAGTTAATAATTTGTTCTGCTTATATTGGAATAATACTAATAACACAATTTGTAGGAAAAAGTTACTCCACAGGTATGAATAATTTAATTTTTGTAATTTTGCTTGTTGCATAGCCCATCAATTTTTTAAACCTACCCATCCAAAAACAAAAATAAGATTCCCCAAGCAAATTACTTGTAATTTTTTGAATGAATTTCTTGTAGAATTATAAATTGCGTATTTGTAGTTAAAATTGCTACAAATTATAAAACGTCCCGCTAATTGGAGTTTGGGCACTCTCGTTGTGATAAAAGACAAATGAACAAAATTTCGCTCAATGCTTTATTATCAACGAATATGTTGTTGTTGATGATGGCGAAAGGCACTTAACAAAATACTGCCCCGATGGAATATCTGATGTGTTTACCGATATTCGGTTATGTAAAATACCGTCGTTGATTTTAATTAACCTTCCTTCGAGGCTATATATTTCGATTCTATCAGGCAATTTTTCGTTAAACGCGATATTAACATAATCATTGGCTGGATTTGGATAAATAATAACATTAGGTTGCGAGACATTTTCCTTTGCCGAGGTAGGTTTTTTAACAATTGGTATATATTCGAATTTTTTCGATAGAACTTTTTCCAAGACTGTGTCGTCGACATTGAACCAGTCGAGTAAAATTGAATAATAAACACTTCGGAAATCGAATTGCATCGGGATATTATCTTGGACAGTTGGGGTTTCGGGTAGCTCGGGGGAAGTGCCGTGAATAATTGGATTAACATTTGTTCCGAAGAAAAACATTGGAGCAGCTGCTCCGTGGTCTGTTCCAAAGCTCGAGTTGGCAATAATTCGCCTCCCAAATTCAGAGAAAGTAAAACCAACCACCCTATCGGATAAGTTCAACAATTCGATATCCTCTTGGAAAACATCAATCGCTTCGGAAAGATACCCCAATAAATTAGAGTGTGCTCCTTTTGTGGTGTCGGTTGGATCTACTTGGGAAGAGTGGGTATCGAAACCTCCCAAACTACAAATAAATACTTTGGTTTGTATCCCTCCCGAAAGTAATTTGGCAACTAATTTTAATTGGTCCAACAATTTATTTGTTCCATATTGAGGATAACGAGAGGAAAGATTAGTGCCTTTCTTCAGAATTTCGTTTAATCGAATATTATAAACTTGTGTTTGTTCAATAATTGAGCGAATGTATTCTAACTCGTCGCCGGCATACGTGTCGGGTGGTGTATCTGTCCCAACAGATTGCACATTGTAAATCGAGGCAGAAGCTGGGATAGCAAGCCCCACAGGCGAAAGAGGCCCTTGGCAAGTATCCGATACTATGGAGCCCACTGTTAAAGTCAATGGGTCGGGATAAGCTTCGTTCGGGTAGCCATTTGGATAATTAGGATGATTTCCCCTATAATATCGATACAGCCAACCCGAATCTAAATATTTGTCTGTATCCGATGCTGTTACCCAAATGTCAGTAGAGCGAAAATGGGAAAAATTTTGCTTTGGGTAACCAACGCTATTTATAATAGATAATTTATTTTCTGAAAAGAGCTTTTGCATTCCCGTCATAACAGGATTCAACCCGAACATATCTGTCAATTTAAGAATTGATTTTTCTGGGATTAATATCGACTTACGAGCATTCGACAAAATACCGTATTTATCTAAAGGGATAACTGTGTTCAAACCATCGTTTCCACCAATTAACTGGATTAAGACAAGCACCTTGTCGTTCTCGCCAGCTAAATAAACTAATTTCTCGAAAAAATCATTGGCAAAGGTTCTAACTGGTATTCCATTAAGGACTATTGGCGAAGCAATTGCACCAAGTCCAATTTTTACGAAATTTCTTCTTTTCATCATACCACCTTACATTAATTGAAATTCAGCCAACGAAAAGGCTGTTTTGAAAAAGTTTCGTAACTTTGTCGATAATTCGGCAATTAAGTTGTTATCATTTGGATTTGCTTTATAGTCACTCCATTTTTTCGCCCACTCGTAATCGGGAACAGTGCCTAAGAGCGCTTGTTTAAGATAATCCTTTTGATTAGCTGTAATCGGAAAAGGAAATAAGTAAACCGATATTTCTTCGATGAATTGTTCGACGTCGGCTACCCATTCAAAGTTTTTTACAAACCCCAATGGGTCTATCACAAGAGAATATTTATAACGAATTAATCCTTTCGAACTAATCAGGCTGTCCGAAAGTTGCTGCCGATACTGTATTGTAACCGAACTGACCCATATCCTGTAATATACTGGCGATTGATAATATGCGGGATATCCGGCAACAGACGGAGGATTCCCCAACGACATTTCCAAAACAGCCGAGTCGTTGTATAACGAAAACCACAATTGGTGTAGTAAGCCTCGAGAGTTTGCGTCAATAGGTTCGGGAAACTTTACTTCGAAAGTTTTTATCAACGATGATATAAAACTCGCAGGGTCTTTCACCATCGAACCACGAAAGTTAATATCGTAGAAGTGTTCCGATTTAAGTAGAGTCTCCAATACTGGTTTTATATCGTAATTGTTTTGGATTAAAATAGTCGCCAATGGCTCGATAATGTCATTTTCGATTTCATCATCAATTTTATAGTGAACAAACCAGCGGTAAATCTTTCGGCAGAAATTTCGCGCGGTTTCCTTTTGTTCGAAAATCATTGCAATCAGTTCCTTGTATTCGTCGGCTTCTTTGTTTGTTATTACGCGATTGTTGAATGCAGCAGAAAACTGTTTATCTGTTTTATCGTGTTTCTTCGAATTATAATTTGCAGTTTTTTGTCCTCGTTGAGTCGACCAACCTGTGAGCACTTTCGCAGCAGCTACAATATCGCTCTCGGTATAATTTGTGTAATTGCCTTCATCAATCTGAGGACCTTTGCCGATAGTAAATAATTCAAACAGTTCGCGTGCATAGTTTTCGTTCGGCTTCCCAACAACATTAGTATTTCCATTTAAATAAACCAACATTTCAGGATTAATGGTCATTTTTTCGGCAATAGATTTACAATTCCCAATAGCTTCTTCGGCAAGCAATTCAAAGTAGCTTTGAAAATGATAAGCATCGTTTGCTGCGAATGTTTCAATCACAAAGTGATTATGCCAAAACAACATCATTTTTTGGGTTATACTCATCCTATTGGTTAATATTTTGCCAAACCACCATCCAAAATGCGAAAATATCATTCGACTGTAGTATGTCGAATCTGGATTTTTATCGTAAAAACTTTCGCCATAAACCAGTCCCGAGTCATCCTTATAAATATATACCGGTTCACCATTTAAAGGTTGTGGAGTGAGGAGTTTATCGACCAATCTATCCATTCCAAGCTCTGTCCCTTCCTTCAACTCGTCTTTAGTAAATCCAAAACATACTCGTCGAAGTAAATGTGCCGTTGTCCACTGGTTCCATACCCCAGAGTATTTTTTTAGGCTTACCGAAGGCTCTCCCACGACAAAACCAGAACCCCTTTTATCCAGAAATAGTAAACCTCTTCTATTCATTCAATTTCCCTAAATTAATATTTTAGACACCTCAAAAATAAAAAAAGTTTAAAAAAAACAAAAATAAAACAAAAATTTTTTCACATATAACGATTATAATTAATAAATAATAAAATATTGAATTCCGTTCATACATTGCAATAGAGACTTCAATATTCGAAAAGTAAGGCTTATAAAAACAATCCATACAAAACCTGAATTTCGTATTCCGATAAAATATGATTCAAAAGTCTCCCAATATTTTAAACTTTTATGATTATATTTGAATTTAATATATATAGTAGGATATTTTTAGTTTAAAAAATTTTTTATGCAAAAGCATTTACTAATTATTGTTCTTTTGGCTTTCTGCAAAATATTTTCGCAAGAATTATATTTCCCACCCACGAATAGTTCAGATTGGGCAACATACTCTTTTACCGATTTGAGCTGGGATTCATCAAAAGTCGATGCCTTATTCCAATTTCTTAATTCTAATAATACCAAAGCATTTCTTGTGCTTAAAGACGGAAAAATTGTAATTGAAAAGTATTTCGACAATTTTACCCAAGATTCGCTTTGGTATTGGGCTTCGGCTGGTAAAACAATCACCGCTTTCCTGATTGGTCTTGCCCAACAAGAAGGATACTTATCAATCGAAGACTCGACTTCGAAATACTTGGGTAAATGGACATCCGAACCAGACGAAAAGGAAGCATTGATTAAAATAATACACCAACTTTCGATGACCACTGGACTGGATGATAAAGTTGCTGACCCTTACTGCACTCTTCCGAGTTGCCTTTTGTATCTTGCCGATGCTGGAACTCGTTGGGCATACCATAATGCCCCATATACTCTTCTCGATTCCGTTCTTCACAAAGCAACTGGACAAAACTTGAATCAATACTTTTGGAGCAGAATCCGAAGCAAAACTGGGATAACTGGACTATTTATAAAATCGGATTATAATAATATATTTGTTTCAACTCCAAGGAGTATGGCAAGATTTGGATTGCTTATCTTAAATCGGGGGAAATGGAGCGACGAAGTTTTGATGTCCGATACTAACTATTTTAATCAAATGGTAAATACTTCTCAAAATATTAATGAATCTTATGGTTACTTGTGGTGGCTTAACGGTAAAAAATCCTTTATGGTTCCCGGCAGTCAATTTGTTTTCCCTGGTCCTTTATTTCGCAACGCACCATTGGATATGATTTCGGCATTAGGAAAGAACGGACAATTTTTGAACGTTGTTCCAAGCCTTGGGTTAATTGTGGTTAGGATGGGAAATGCCCCCGATTCAACGGAGGTTCCAGCACAATTGAACAATGCGATTTGGGAGCTGTTGAATCCAATTATCAAAAACATAAGCGGTATGGAGAATACGAAATACAATCCCAATGAAAAAACTATTTTTTTAGAAAACTATCCCAATCCTTTCAATCCAACTACTACCATTCGCTTCTCGCTTCCGCAGCGCGAACATGTGACACTGAAAGTCTTTGATGTATTGGGCAGGGAAGTGGCAACGCTGGTAAATGGTGAATTAAGCCCCGGCAAGCATTCAATTGTGTTTGATGCAAGGGATTTGGCAAGCGGTGTATATTTTTACCGATTGACAACACTAACTTTTTCCCAAACCAAAGCAATGGAGGTGTTGAAGTGAAGAAAACAACGCGTAGAGTCCCGTTGTTGAACCCTATCATCTTGGCAGTAATGATACTCTCCGGCCA
>JBBIJO010000008.1:0-92693 GCA_037445895.1 Ignavibacteria bacterium
AATCGTATGTTTAACCAAAAAATTGTAGTTACGCATTGAAGGAGGGCAAGGAAATAGCTACCCACCAGTCGTAATTTTGAAACCCGTGATTACGAAGAAGCTATTGCACAATAATCCTTCGAGTTGTTACGACAAGGAATTTTAGAATATATGAACGAAACCAACTTCAAAAATCTTTTGATGATTCTACGCTCGGCAGGATGCGTTGATATGTTCTCAAAGTCCTGTGGATTTTGCATACGTTTTTTACTTAACTTTAAAATTGCAAGGAATGAGGTCGGGTTCGATAGAATCCATAGTAAGAAAATGGTTTGTTTTTTCGGTTCTCGCAGGTAGATATTCTGCTTCTCCAGAGACACAGTTTGACTATGACATAAGAAGGATTGATGAATATGGAACGGAAACATATATGGACGCTGTCATACAGTCGGAGCTTTCGGGGAGAATAGGCTTCCTCAACAGCTTAATACTTATATCGCAAGCAATCCGGTTTTTTAATGTATTTTTGGCTGCGCAAGTTATGATGCAGGACAAAGACTTCCTTTCGAGCCATATAACTGTTCACGATTTAATTACTCAAAAATGGGATATTCATCATATATTTCCAAAAGATTATTTGAAAAGTAATGGCTCTGCAAAGAATAGGTATAATCAAATTGCGAACTATGTCATAATGGAAAGTGAGGCAAATATCTCCATCGGCAAAAAACTGCCAAAGCAGTATCTCGAAGCAATTAGAAATCAATGTAATGATGGGGAATTGAAATATGGTGGAATTACTTCTAATATCCCCAAAAATACGAAAATATTTTGAAAGACTTTAGTTAATTTTGTTTGAGTCAATTACGAGGATATATGAAATTTGGATTTCGTAAGCCATCGCTCAAAAAAAGGATTGCCGCAAGAACCTCTGTCAAGCGATATATCAGACACTCTCTGGGTTTCAAAGCACCACGCGGCTATGGCTGGATTACAAACCCCAAAAAAGCTCTCTACAATAGGATTTACTATAGAACAACAAAGGGGTGTATGATTGCGATTCTTTATTTAGGAGGAATAACTTCGTCAATACTTTTTTTGGTTGCTATCATTTTCTTTCGATAGGGTAGAAAAACTTAAAAGCTTTGTGGAGACTTTCCCACTATTTTTTTTCTCCATACACTATGTATGTTTTGGTTATCATATATTTCGTAAACTTGCTTTGCAAGATTTCCTCGACAGATGCTAATGTTTCTTTCAAATAAGTTTTGTCGTTTGGACTTCTTTCAATGATAATAAATGTTTTTCTTGGGTTGATAAGAGCAACGCGTTTGCGAATATTGCTAAGTTCTTTTCTTCCGATTTGTTGATAAATCTTACCTTCGTTTCGCCAACCAGCATTAACGCCGTCGAGGTAATACGCAAGTTGTCCGTTGTATCCAAAAGAATTATAATCTATGCAAATATAAAATAACTGCCTATAATTGTTGTCGTTCAATAGTTTGGCAATTTGCTTTGCTCCGTCGATATATTTTTGTTCATCAATAAAAACTAACGAGAAAACGTGGATTAACATCGAAACAAGCAAAATTAAGGGAACAAAGATGCGTTTGGCAAAAACCTCTATAAGGTTAGTTTTCCATAATGCAATTAGCAAAATTAATCCAAATCCAAGTAAAAAGAGAAATATGGTATGTTCAGAGTAGTTTATGCCAATCTTCGATAGAAATTCGTTCGGAACAGCAGATTTGCCTCGCATCGAAAGTCGAACATTATCGAACATTCCCCATAAAAGCCCGAGCAAAAAAGTAAATATGATAAAGATAATTTGTTTTTTTGGGTATTCCCCATAAAAAATTTTTGCAAGAACATTTCCGGCTATTATTGCAATTGGAACAAGCATAGGAAGAGAATAGTTGAGGTTTTTTGTTCGAACAAAAGTCGAGACCGCAAGTATAACGAAAAACCAAACAAAAATAAATGCATTCAACAGCGAAGTAGGTTGAATTCTCCATTTATTTTTCGGAAAATTTACTATTATATTGAAAATAGGAAACACGATGAATACTGAAAAAGGGAAGCGAACAATAAGTTGATTGGAATAGTAGAGCAAACCCAGTTCTTTCGTGTTGGCTTCGACTCCGCTAAAGGCACGTTGAAAGATGTGAAAACCGAAGAACCCATTGATAAATTCATTGCCGTGAATTGCTACCATATATAAATGCCAAGGCAAGGCAACAGTAAATCCTAAAAGCAGAACCCAAAATAACCCGACGATTATTGTTCTTGCAGAACTTTTGGAAAAGCAGAATTCAAGTAATAAAAAAACAAATATTACAATTGGAATAAATAAACCAACGATAATTTTGCTCATCAAGCAACAACCGAATGAGATGCCCGAAAAAACAGCATATTTAATTTGATGTGATTTCGAGTAGCGTAGGAAGAAGAAAAATGAAAACACAAGGAAGAAAAGGCATATCGAATCCAATTGTCCTAAACGTGTAAACGAAGTGAGTGTTGGGTTTGTGGCAATCAAAATCGCCGCAATAAAACCTGCCAGAGAATTATAAACTTCTCTTCCGATAAGAAATGTTCCAATAACGATTCCAACACCGAACAAACAAGCCCAAAGACGTGTGGAAAAATTGTTAATACCGAAAACTTTGTATGTAAGAGCAGTAAGCCAAACCTGCAAAGGAGGGTGTGCTCCTGAATAATAGCCGCCAACCGAATATGCCGATTGGTCGAACCAAACGCCAAAACGAAGAATTGCTTTGGCTCGGGTTGCATACATTCCTTCGTCCCAACCTTGGATTTCGCCGCAATCCATATTAATAAAACGTATTGAGCCAACGAAAAGAAGAATAATGATGGGAAATTCCTTCCTTTGGATATGTTTTAACCATCCAAGAGGACTTATGAACAACGGAATTTTTATTCGATAAAACTTAGTCATTATTAGATACACACTATTGTATGCAACAAATTCTTTTACTATTCATAAATTATTCACCAAGCATCGTCAATAATTACTAAAAAGTAGTAAGGATAAAAAAGAACAAAAATAATCAAATATACTAATTCCTGATTTTGAAACACACACATACATACATTATTCGATAGCGTAAATTTAAATTAAAGCTTACCTGTGGATTTTTATAGAATCGAAGAAAATGATACAGGCAAGAGCAAAAATTTCATAATACAACATATCTTTTTTTATTATTTTTGATTTTTTTTAATAATCAAATTATTTTTTATGGAAGAATTACTTGCAAAACTTAAAAAAGACAAAGTTTCATACGTGAATTTGCAATTTTGCGATATTCTTGGCTCGCTCAAAGAGGTTACAGCTCCCGTAAACGATATACCCGATATTCTCAAATATGGTGCTTGGTTCGATGGCTCTTCGATAGAAGGTTTTGCGCGAATTCACGAGAGCGACTTATTTTTAAAGCCCGACCCGTCAACTTATGCAATAATACCGTGGTTGAGCAATGGCGAAGAGCAAACAGCCCGATTTATTTGCGACATATATAATCCCGACGGCACCCCCTTCGAGGCAGACCCGAGGTATATCCTTCGAAAAGTCCTACGCAAAGTCAATGACTTAGGCTTCGAATTTAATGTTGGACCCGAGGTCGAGTTCTTTCTATTCGAGAATGGTTCATTTCCACCGAAACCAATAGACAAACGTGGTTATTTCGACCAAGCAGGTGAGTTCGCTCAACAAATAATGCGAGAAATTTCGAAAACACTAAATTCCTTTGATATTGCAGTTGAGGCGACTCACCATGAAGTTGCAATTGGTCAGTTCGAGGTTGATTTCCGTTATGGTAATGCTCTTACCACTGCCGACCGTGTCCTCACTCTACGAGCAGCAGTCAAAGCAGTTGCCCAACGTTATAATCTTCAGGCATCCTTTATGCCCAAGCCGATACTCGGTATTAATGGTTCTGGAATGCACGTCCACCAGAGCCTATACAATATTAAAGAACAAAAGAATGGTTTTTTCGATAGCAACGACCGCTACAACCTTTCGAAAATTGCTTATTATTTTATAGCTGGTCAGTTGAAAAACATCAAATCGATTACAGCAATTCTTTGTCCAACGATTAACTCGTATAAGCGCTTGGTCGCTGGCTACGAGGCTCCTGTTTATCTTTCGTGGGCTCGGGTTAACCGCTCTGCTTTGATAAGAATTCCAAAATGGTTCGAGGAAAAAACCGAATCTGCTCGAATCGAACTCCGATGCCCAGACCCCTCGACTAATCCTTATCTTGCTTTTGCCGGGATGCTTGGGGCGGGTCTCGATGGAATCGAGAACCAAATCCTACCGCCCCAACCAATCGAAGAAGACCTTTATCAGTTCGACGATGAAAAACTAAAAGAAATGAACGTCGATACACTTCCATCATCTTTATATGAGGCAATTCTCGAATTTAAGAACAATCCTTTAACTAAGGAGATATTTGGGGATATTCTTTATCGGCGTTATATCAGAATTAAAGAACGAGAATGGAACGAATTTAAAATCCAAGTAACACCTTGGGAATTAGAAAACTACCTCGATATTTGATTGTGTCCCGTTCCCCACGTTTTTCGATATTACATTTAAAATATCGAATTTTTAAAAAGCCCATTGGCTCGAAAAACCAACGGGCTTCTTTAATTTAGGAAATAATGAATTTTTAGTGGACTAATGGGAAACTAAGCACTTTAGTGCTTTTCCCCATCGAAAATACAAGATAGTAGTATCCTCCGTGAATACCAGACACATCGATTGCAAACTTATTTTCGGTTGGTGTAATCTCTATATTTTTTTCTAACACATATTGCCCTAATACATTCACCATCAGTAAGGATAGTGTTCCCGAATTATCGGAGGTAATCCCAACTTCTACTTTCGAATTATCGAACGATAATATACGAACAGAAAATTGTGCTTTTGTCTCGATGGCTGATGTAATGACAGTATCGACTTCAATATTGATTTCTGGGGTTGAATCGGTCCGACAAACACCAGAGACAACACATTTGTATTTTCCTTCATCGTTTTTCGAAATCTTTTCGATGGTGAATATATTTTTGTTCTCTCCTAAGAGTTTAAAACCATTTTTGTACCACTGGTAAGTCAAATTTCTACCTTTAGCATTCACGGTTAAGGCTAATTTTTGGTCTTTCTTAATAGTAGTGTCGGATGGATAATATAGAATTTTTGTAGCGGGGATAACATTCAAAACAAATGCTGAACTTGTCACCGAAGGTTCACAAGCACCAGAAACAACAACTTTGTAACTACCCGAATTGGATTCCTTCAAGTTGCGTAAAATGAATATTGAATCTACAGCATTACTGACATTTGCATCGTTATATTGCCACTGATATTTTACCTTCGAACCTATGGCTTGAACCCAAAATTGTATTGAGTCGTCTTCGCAAACTTCCAAATTTTGTGGGTTTGACCCGACTTGTAAGATTTTTGGCAATTCAAGAATAGAAATTGGATTTGCAATTGTAGATATTAACCCTCGTTTGTGGGTAACTCTCAACCAGACTTTACCAACCAATGTCGAAGGAACATTGAACACATAAGAAGAGCCACTAACATTCGAAGCTAATGTTTTCCATTCATTGTCCTTTTCGGTTTTGATTTCTATGTCGAATGTGTCGCTGGATGTAAGTCCTTCCGACGACCAACGAATTGTCAGATTTGAATTCGGGCAAATTTCCTCGTTTCCGAACGGTGCTTCCCAGTTCAGGGTAGCCGGCGAAGACTTCATCAAAAATCCGTCGGCTTGACCGCCATAGTTTGTGCCGGTAATAGGGTTGATAGTTGGTAAGCCGCTCGATTTAGTTTGTCCAGCTATATAATAATCCCCGGACTTTGTGAATAGCAAAGCTCGTGGAAAGTCGTCTTCGATGCCACCATATAAATTACTGAAAGAAACGCTACTACCGTCGTTTAACATCGAAACATAATAAATATCGTATTTACCAATTTTTTTGCCCGATGGATTATTGACTATTGGAAAGTTCGCAGAGTTTGTATATCCAACAATAACAAAATTCTGGTTTAAATCATTATAGGAAATATTTGTAGGTATATCGTTATTTCCTCCTCCCAGAAAAGTGGAAAAAATCAAATCCTGGCTTTTATAAGTGTAACCATATTGGTCTTTAGTGATTATATTGGTTAGCGAGGCAACGAAAGTTTCGGCTTGGCCTTTTATAGTTTTTTGGTAAGCGTTTTGTGTTAATGGGAAAGTTATGTTCGAAGGCTCTTTATAAGTTTCTCCAACAAATACTATCTTTTCGTCGCTGCCGTAATAATATACAGCCCGAGCAAAGTCGTCGGCAACTCCCCCAAAAAATGATGCATAATTTACTGCCCCGCCATTGCCAAAAATTTTAATCGCTACTGCATCCCATCCTCCATTATATGACCTGTCGTATGGTGATTCAATGACATACGTATACCAAATTCTTACTGGAAATGCAGGGAAATCGCCAGAGCGTGTTGCGCCAACAATAAAAACAGTTTCCGATGGGGTTACAACCATTGAATATGCTTGGTCTTCGTCGGTTCCTCCGATATATGTTGCGTTCCTAACGGATTTGCCTGTGTTGGATAAACGCAAGAAGAAAATATCGTTCCTTCCTTGCAATGTCGATTGGTAAGCACCTCCTGTTACTGGAAAGTTTGGCGAGTTCGTATAACCGGTAAAATAAAGGCCATTATCCCCCGATAATTTAACCGAGGTTGCAATATCATCTTTACTTCCGCCAATGTAAGTGGAGAAAATTAAACTATCACAATTTGGTGTTAGTTTTGTTCCAAAAGCATCGTATTGCCCATTGATAGAAGTCGTTACTGAATTGACAAGAGGAAAATCCGCAGAGTTGGTCGTTCCCCCAACATAAACATAACCGGAACCATCAACCATAATATTAACTGGGTAATCAACTGCTGAACCACCTATAAATGTAGTAAAGAGCAATTTTCTCGTTGAACCCCGAACATCAAATTTGGAGATGAAAACTTCTTTTTCGCCGTTTAATACTTTATTGTATGTTCCGGAAGATGTCGGGAAATCAGTAGATTCCGTCCAACCGGTTGTCAGTATAATTCCAGGCGAAGTTTCGATAATATCTACAATTTCTTCGTCGGCACTTCCACCAAAAAAAGAGCACATAACGACGGGGTCGATTATTAGCTCCTTTGTTTTGTCGTAGTCCCCGATTTGGAACGAGACTTTTCCATCGGAAATCCGTTTAAAGCTGCATTCCACTTCTTTCTTCGAAGTCCCATCGTTTTGATATGCATATAAATTGCTATGAATAACTTCCCCAAATCGGGTTTTTAATTTTATTTCTTTGCTTCCTACGCCGATAATTTGAGCACCTTCGATACTGAATATAATATCCTGTGGGTTACCATTCGGATGAACGATAAAATCATATTGTATATCCTCGCCGAACGATTTAACGGATAAATCAATCCCTTTCAATACATTACTAAAAATGACATTTTCGACACTATAAACACCTTTTATCCATTTTTGGGGATTGTTGCCATAGAAATAATTAGCTCGCCAATCCGACTTTCCAAACTCTATGCCCGATTGAATATTTGCATTGCTCAACATAAATTTCACCAAATCGCCTCGTTTGATTTTCTTTTCAGACAACGATTCGAATTGGAAATAATCGAACGAAAGTCCACTCTTATCAATAATCAAATTGTAGTTGCTCTTGAAAGAAACATATAAAATCTCGTTTTGCCATTGACCAAGATTTTTAACTAAGCTTCCATTTGGAAAAGGAAATAAATTTGTTGCGATTAACAGAAAGAGGGGAACTACCCAAATCTGAAAAACTATTTTTACTTTCATAAAACCTCCTAAAAAATCACCTCTAATATAATTAATAACCGAATGTCCATTTGTAACATTTACAACAAAACAATTGTCATATTTTAAACTACAAATTTTACTCTTATATTTTTTAGATTATGAATAGATTATCGAGACAATGGATTAACTCCTTGTTTAAAAACTATCTTGAAATTGATTTTATTTTAGCAGCACCAGACATAAGACTTGTTTTTTTAATTACTTTTGTCAAGATTCCAATTGAACTTTAAAATTCAAGTCTTTATGATTTAAATCATTAAATTTTTGTATATTTGAAATGACAACTTTGTTGAATGTCGTGAATGGATAAATTATTGAAATTTAGGCTTTGGGGATTCATACTAATAATGTCTGTTTGCAAAGTCGTTGCAAATGAAGTTACTCTATTGCGAATTGAATCTGCAATTACTCCATCGAGCAGTTCACAAATATTAAAGGCGATAAAGTTTGCAGAAGAGCGCTCCAGCAGCGCTCTTATTGTGCAATTGAATACACCAGGGGGGCTGCTCGAATCTACTCGCGAAATTGTAAGTAATATTCTGAATGCACATATTCCAATAATTGTCTATGTTGCTCCGAGCGGAGCGAGGGCTGGTTCTGCTGGTGTTTTTATTACACTTTCGGCACATATTGCAGTGATGGCTCCTGGAACTAACATCGGCGCGGCTCATCCAGTAGGATTACAAGGCGAAGCTGATTCTTCGGTAATGAATGAAAAAGTAGTTAACGATGCGACTGCTTTTATCCGTTCTATTGCTCAGCAAAGGAGTCGTAATGTGGAATGGGCTGAACAAGCAGTGCGGAAAAGTATCTCTTCGACCGAAAACGAGGCTTTAGCCGCAAAAGTAATAGATTTAATTGCTCCCAACATCGACTCGCTTTTAGAAGCCGTTGATGGCTGGAAAGTAAGGATTCGCCAAACTGAAACAACGCTCCATACAAAGAATGCCCAAATAATTGAGTATGAACTTTCGTGGCGAGATAAGTTGTTAGATTTTATTTCAAATCCAAACATTGCTTATATTCTTCTTATGATTGGGGTTTATGGTATTTTGTTTGAACTTTATAATCCTGGAAGTATTTTCCCCGGAGTAATTGGTGCACTTTCTTTGGTACTTGCCGCCTATTCATTGCAAATGCTTCCTATTAATTATGCAGGTTTGGCTTTAATTATTTTGGCTATAATTCTTTTTCTTCTTGAAATTAAAATTGCAAGTTATGGACTACTAACTATTGGTGGGTTAGCGTCGTTGTTTATTGGCTCAGTTATGCTTATAGATTCACCATTGGAATTTATGAGAATCTCGCTAAGTCTTGTAATAACCGTTGTTGTTGCGTCTTTCATTTTCTTTACTTTTATTATAACGCTTGGGGTCAAAGCACAATTTCGGAGCAAGAAACTTGGTTTCGATGAAATGATTGGGCGAGAAGGCGTCGTTATCGACGAGATTACGCCAGAGAAGCCCGGAAAGATTAAGGTTATGGGCGAACTCTGGAATGCATATTCCGACCAAATAATCCCAAAACACACCAGCGTTATTATCGAAAAAGCAGATTCATTTACACTGTTTGTTAAACCAAAATAGGTGCTTTATGGCAATCGAAGTTTTAGTTATTGTTTTCTTTGCGATATTCATTCTTTTTTCTGCTATCAAAATTCTCAACGAATACGAAAGGGCAGTTGTGTTTCGGCTCGGGCGCTATATCGCTGCAAAAGGTCCCGGGCTTATAATATTAATCCCATTTATCGATAAAATGGTTCGAGTGAGTTTAAGGACTGTTACGCTCGATGTTCCCCCACAAGATGTTATTACGAAAGACAACGTTTCGATTAAAGTCAGTGCTGTAGTTTATTTCCGAGTTATGGAGGCTGGACGTGCAATAATCGAGGTCGAAAACTACCTTTTCGCAACGAGCCAAATAGCTCAAACAACATTGCGAAGCATACTGGGTCAATCGGATTTGGATGAAATACTTGCTGAACGCGAAGCAATCAATAAGAGATTACAAGCAATAATCGATGACCACACAGAACCTTGGGGGATTAAAGTCTCGTCCGTTGAAATCAAACAAGTAGATTTACCTCTTGAAATGCAAAGAGCAATGGCACGACAAGCCGAAGCTGAACGTGAACGCCGCTCGAAGATAATCAACGCCGACGGAGAATTCCAAGCTGCCCAACGCTTGCGCGACGCTGCCCAAATGATTCAGGATTTCCCAGTTGCTCTTCAACTTCGCTACTTACAAACCTTAGCGGATATAGCAACTGAAAAGAATTCTACAACGATTTTCCCGATTCCGATTGATTTAATTACTCCATTTCTCGGTAAAAATAAAGGCGAAGGCTCGTCGAGCTAAGTTGTAGTTTTTCCCCTGTGCCTGTAGATTTCTATAGCAAGCCGAACGCTTTCAATTAAACTGGATGGGTCTGCTCTTCCTTTTCCAGCAATATCGAAAGCTGTCCCGTGGTCGGGCGAAGTTCGTATAATAGGAAGGTTCGATGTAAAATTTACACCTTTGCCTTTTGTAAGCAGTTTAAAAGGGATAAGTCCTTGGTCGTGGTAGCAAGCAAGAATCCCATCGAACAGCCTATCGAGGCCAAATCCAAAGAAACTATCAGCAGGATATGGACCTTTAATAGGAGTTCCATTGTCGATTAACTCTTTTATTGCAGGGATAATAATCTCTTGCTCTTCGCTTCCAATTATCCCATTTTCGCCACTATGCGGGTTTAATCCTAAAATTGCAATTTTTGGATTCGAGATTCCAAAATCAGATTTTAAAGATTTTGCGAAAGTCAAAACTTTATCCTTAATTAATCCAGCGTTTATCAAACTTGGAACCTTTGCAATTGGCTTATGAATAGTAAGCAATGCCATTCTAAATCTTCTATAAGCGAAAAGCATTAGCGGATTGTTCACACCACATAGACTTGCTATGTATTCTGTATGGGAATAAAATGAACTTCGAGCAAGAGCAAGACTTTCTTTCGAAATGGGTAAAGTAACGAAACAGTCGAGTTTACCTTCTAATGCATATTTTGTTGTGATTTTGATTGAATTTGCAGCAAGTTCACCCGAAAGGGCATCGACTTTACCAAATCTTACCGGAGAGTATGGTTCAATTGGGAAAATTTCAATTGGATAACCCAAAACATAAAGGGTATTCTCGTTTAATTTAACATTGAACTTCGCTTTGCGAAAATACTCGGCTATTGAAATATTGTTGCCAAAAAGGGTAAATTCAATCAAATTCTTGTTTTTTTTGAAATAGTTGGAAGCAAAAAATTTTGCAAAAATTTCTAATCCAATACCGTTGACGTCGCCAATAGTAACCCCAATTTTAATTTTATTTTTCATAATTTTATTTTTTAGATTCTTTCAAATATATTAATATTTGCTTAGTTATAACGATGGATTACAAACTCTTTGTTATTTTATCTTTAATTGCAGTGTTTTTCGGATGCAGCAATCCAGACACAGTAAGTGATAACTCGAACAAAGATACATCCAAAACAAACATTGCCTTTGTGTTGTGCGAGGGGTTGTATGGATATGATAATTCGACCATCTCGAAAATCAATCTACAAGATTTCAGTGTTATAAACAATTTCACAGGTTTGGAGAATCCTAACTTCAGAATTGGCGACACAGGAAACGATATTGTTGTCAAAGGAGACACGTTCTTTGTAGTTGTTACAACGTCGAAAGCAGTTGAGTATTTCGACGTACGAACGGGAAAGCTTTTGGGTTATGTTACGTTCGATGGTAATTCGGGTCCGCGCCGCATCGCATTTGTTAACGATACTTTAGCTCTTGTTTCCGATTTTTATGCCGATTGTTTACACATTTTAAATATTAAACAAAACAAAGTTATTGGCAAAATTCAAGTTGGTCCAGCGCCAGAATTTGTTGCAATTTATCGAGATAAGGCTTTCGTAGCAAATTCTGGTTTTGGCGATTTACGTGCCAATGAACCGAAAGCGGGAACTCTTTCGGTTATCAATCTTCAAAATTTTCAAGAAGAAAAAAATATTTGGGTGGGTCCTAATCCAATCGAAGTCCTTGTTTGCGACGATGTTGGAAGTATTTTCGTTTCATATAACCATTTACCATCGTTAAAAGATTCTGTTGGAGGAATTGTCGAATTTGACATCAATACGCTCGAACGTAAACGAGAATGGCGAGGCTTTGCTCGTTCATTATTTTGGGCTTCAAGTGAGAATGCTATTTATTTTTTGTCGAACGAATTAGTCGATAAAATTAATTTAAGTAATAGGAAATTAGATACTGTTATTACCAATCCCAAACCCGAGGAAATTTGGTATTCCTTATCGGTAGATGAATATAATCACTACTTGTTGATTGGTAATGCTAAAAATTACACAATCGAAGGGGAAGTTATGGTATATTCCAATAAAGGGCAAATAGCCTTAATAAAAAATATCAAAGTTGGAGTTAATCCTAACAAGATACTTCCATTGCAACAAAAATAGCAACTTTTTGATTACAGTTTCTTTTAGAATCTTCATTTAGAAGCGTAGTTTGGAATGCATTTTTTTTATTTTGTATTTTCTTTATTCAGCAAAAAACCTATGGAGAAAATAATAATTTTTGGAATCATCACTTTTCTTTCATTTGCTTTTTTATCGTTAAACTTATATAGATTTTCTCGAATAGTCCGATTAGCCCAGCCAGAGAAGCGGACCGATAGATTTTGGCTAAGAGTAAAAAATATGTTTCGTGTGGCTTTATTACAAAGCAAAATACTTCGTGAACCATTTGCGGGTTTAATCCATGTTGGAATTTTTTGGGGTTTTTTAGTTCTGCTCTTATCTGCATCCGAAGCAGTTTTTCAAGGTTTTTTCCCTTCATTTTCGTGGTCGTTCCTACACTCTTTTTATAGTATAGTAACATTTTCGACAGACGTCTTTTGTGTTATCGTCATCTTTGCTATTGTTTTTGCTACATTTCGTCGTTACGTCGTCAAAGTAAAGAGATTGCAGGGGAATCGCAATGAAATGCTCGACGCGGTTGTTGTGCTTGGAAGCATACTCATAATCGTTACTGCACTACTCCTCGAAAATGCAGCAAAAATCAAAACCAATGGTCAAGAAGAATGGGAATTTTTACCGATTTCCAATGTTTTGAGTAACATTTTTAGCGCCGAAGATTCACATTTCTTCTACCAATTTTTTTGGTGGATTCATATCCTTTGGATTTACTTCTTTATGAACTATCTTTACTATTCAAAGCACTTTCATATTTTTACATCGGTTCAAAATGTCTTTTTCCGAGAACCAGAAAAATTCTTCAAATTAAATCAAATTAACTTCGAAAGCGAAAATTTAGAAAAATTCGGCGTAGTAGATTTCGAAGATCTCAGTTGGAAATCAATTCACGACAGTTTTAGTTGTACTCACTGTGGACGTTGCGATAGCGTTTGTCCTGCGAACATCACTGGCAAAGTTCTTAGCCCTCGCGACATTATTGTTCAAACCCGTCGAAGAGCCTCCGAAAAAGGAACGATTCTTTTAAAGCAGCAAAAATTTTCAAATTATGAAGTAAAGAACACCGAGAGGTCTATACTCGAACGAAAATTTATCGGAGACTACGAGAATGTCGAAGGTCTTTGGCAATGTCTAACTTGCGGTGCCTGTATGAATGAATGCCCGATAAGTATAGAACATTTAAATCCAATTATTGGAATGCGTCGCTCGCAAGTTATGATGGAAGCCGATTTCCCACCGCTTTTGCAAAATGTATTTTCGAGTTTGGAAAATAACGGTGCACCTTGGCAATTTCCCTCGACGGAACGAGCTTCTTGGGCGGATGGTCTCGGTATCCAAGTTGCTTCGGAGAACCCAAATTTCGAGTATTTATTTTGGGTAGGATGTGCTGGCAGTTTCGATGAACGTTCTAAAAAAATTTCGATAGCTTTTGCCAGACTTTTGCAAAAAGCAGAGGTAAGTTTTGCCATTCTCGGCTCCGAAGAAATGTGCAATGGCGACGTTGCCCGCCGAACAGGGAACGAATATCTTGCAGATTTTCTAATAAAGACTAATATCGGAACTCTTAATCGTTATAATGTAAAAAAAATATTAACCATTTGTCCACATTGTTTCAATATATTTAAAAATGAATACCCAGATTTTGGTGGTAACTTCGAAGTTTATCACCACACACAATTTTTATATGAACTTGTTCAAGAAGGAAAATTACGGTTAAAGAAAAACTTCGACGAGATTCCTGCTTACCACGACTCTTGTTATCTTGGAAGGTATAATAATATTTACGCTCCTCCACGCGAAATTTTAAAGATGATTTACGGCGGGAACGTTTGTGAGCCCAAACACCACCACGATAAAGGGGTATGTTGTGGAGCGGGTGGTGGTATGCTTTTCCTCGAAGAAACAAAAGGCAAGCGAATTAACATACATCGCACCGAAGAATTGATGGAGACTAATGCCAACGTTTTAACTTGTAACTGCCCATTTTGTATGACAATGCTTTCCGATGGGATTAAAGCCAAAAATAAAGATGATGAAATACAGACAAAAGATATTGCCGAAATTGTTCTCGAGAATCTAATTCAATAGATAAAAAGATATTAACCATCTATTCGGCAACATTTAGGTAGTTTCTTGTATGCTTTGGGATTCCGTTTTACATCGTCGGCGTCGTAACCTAAATTAGAAATTGTTATACGAATTTCCTCAAGCTTGATTTTACTCTCGTCATATTTTATCTTTAACATTTTAGTATCGACATCGAGGTTAACTTCGCTAACGCCATCGAGTTTCGAAACCTTCCCTTCGATTCTTTCTTTGCACATTTCGCATACAGCCGAAGTCTTGATTTCGGCAGTTTTAAGTTCGCTCGATTGAGCAGTCGAATCAATTTGCACAAAAAACATTAAAATTAAGAAACTTAATATCGCAACAACTGATTCTTTCATAATATCCCTAAAGTTTTATTAAATAAAATTTTTACATTTCAAAGATTGATTGCCTCGAAAACTCAAATTTAATTATTTTTAAAAATATTTCTAAACAATATTTCTTAATTTTGAAAATTTACAAGGGGCGAGATGGTAAACGTATTTTGCATTCAAAACGATAGATTAGTCGAAAATCCTACGGGTAACTTGTTTTTTTATACACATTTATCCGACCAAGAAAAGTCCGAATTAATCCAAAAATATGAAATAGACGAGCATACGCTGAATTCCTCGCTCGATCCCGAAGAATTGGCTCGTATGGAATTCGAACCAAATCATTATGCTTTTATTATTAAAGCACCAAAGCACCATATCGCAAAAGACGAACTTTTGTTTCGAGTTCAATCAATCGGTATGTTCCTTTTTTCGGACAAATTAATTGTAGTATCTCAAGATTCATTAATACCGGTGCTTTCTACAAAACCTTTCCAAAAACTTTTTTCGATTAAAGATGTCTTTTTTAAGATTATTTTTAGCTTTATTATTCAATTCTATTCACACTTGAACACTATAAACAAAATATCGGATGAACTTGAACAAAAACTTAGTTCGGCGCAAGAAAATAGATACCTTCTCCAGTTATTTTCGCTCGAAAAGAGCCTTGTGTATTATCATAATGCGATTACTACCAATCAGTTCTTGCTCGAAAAAATTAAATTCAATTCCAATAAAATTAACATATCGGAGGAAGAAAAAGAATTGCTCGAAGACATATTAATTGAAAATAACCAGTGCCTACGCCAAGCCGAAACGTATGCTTCGATTCTTGCTAACCTGATGGATGCCCGAGCATCGATAATTGCAAACAACCTTAATATCTTAATGAAAATTTTGAATATTATAACTATTACTATAATGGTTCCTACATTTGTAGTTAGTCTCTTTTCAATGAATGTTCATATTCCGATGCAAGATATTCCATTTGCTTTCTGGATTATATTAACGTTGTCGATTGTTTCTGCAGTTGGATTTATAATTATTTGGAATACCAAAATAACAAAGTGGAGGTAAAGTTGTTCCCAACTGAAATAAGGAAAATCAATGAAAATACCTTGCAAATAAATTGGATTGATGGGTTTAGTTCAACGATTTCACTCCAAAATTTACGAAAAAGTTGCCCCTGTGCACAATGCCAGGGAGAGGAAATTGGAGGGAGGAAATATATTCCGCCGAAACTCGAAATTGCTCGGCAAGGGATGTATGAAATTGATGCAGTTGAGCCAGTTGGAAATTATGCGGTGAGTATTCGATGGAAAGATGGTCACGACACTGGTATCTACACTTTTGAGTATCTTCGAGAAATTATGGAAAAATTCGCCTCTGACACTAAATAGTAATTTATACAGCATTTTATCCTTTTTATTCTGAAAAATTTAAGCAGCCGAAGAGTTTACAATTAACGTGATTAGCATTCGTTTCGATTTTTTTATTGTGCTCGCTTTGACAAAGTCGATATTTTGTGTTTCCGAGTCGGTCTTCATAGACTATCAAAATTGCGAGAATACAAAGAAAAATAAAAAGGGGACAACAAAGGGTCCCCTTTCTATTTAGAATTTTTAATATGCGCGATTTAAGGAATGTCGGCTCGGGCAGCGATATTCATTATGATACCTTTTTCTTTGTTCGTAATGTAACCGTTTTTCAACAAATAATTGGTTAAGTGTGCCATACAACTGACGAAATCGCCGTGATTCCTTGCGTTTTCCTTACACTTTTGAATTTTATCGTTGATGGTTTCTCCATCTGCGAGCGTTTGATTCTCGATGCCAGTGTCGTAAATATTTCCGTATTTATCGACAATGACAATTGTAGTCGAAGAAGGTGGCTCGACTTGGATTATAACTAAACTTGGTTCCTGTGTATTCGTAGGGTTCGTTGTATCTTGTTGGCAGCCTAAGAACCCTAAAAATAGTGCTACAAAGGCAAAAAGGAAATACTTATTCATCTGTCATCCCTCCAAATTAAGTTAAAAATAACGTTACAATAATATCACGATTCTATTTTAAAATTATTTTTTAATAGTCTCTAATTTGTGTATCGCCCTTTAATGCATAAAACACACATTCTGTTAGTGCAAACATTTCGTCTTCTCCCGGATAGACAAAAATCGGGGCTATAAAGGAGATTCTTTCCTTAATCCAATCGACGAGAGATAGCGAGTTTGCTAATCCACCAGTAATTAGAATTGCGTCAACATTTCCCTTTAAAGTTGTGCTCGCGGCTCCCACTTCTTTTGCAATTTGGTAAGCCATAGCTTGATAGATTAGCTTTGCTCGGTCATCGTTTTGAGCAATTCGCTTTTCGACGTCAATTGCACTATTTGTTCCAAGGTAGGCAACAATACCTCCTCTTCCCGTAATCATTTTTCGTATATCTATATAAGTGTATTTGCCGGAAAAGCATAATCGAGCTAATTGCCCAGCCGGTAGTGTTCCCGAACGTTCTGGCGAAAAAGGTCCTTCGCCATCTAATCCATTATTTACATCAATGACACGACCATTTTTGTGGGCACCGACAGTAATTCCTCCCCCAAGATGGACTACAATAAGATTTAACTCGTCGTATCTTTTCTTTTGTTCTCTTGCAAATCGTCGAGCAACAGCTTTTTGATTTAGAGCGTGGAAAATACTTACTCTTGGAAGTTCGGGATGCCCAGAAATTCTTGCAATTTCGTCCAATTCATCAACGACGACAGGGTCGGCAATGAAAGATGGAACGTTAGGTCCGATTACTTTGGCTATTTCATAAGCAAGAATAGCACCTAAATTCGAAGCGTGTTCGCCATAAAGCTCATTGCGTAAATCCTCGAGCATTTTTGTGTTAACGCGATAGACGCCGCTTGGAATGGGTCGAACTAATCCACCCCTTCCAACAACAGCATTAATGTTTCTAATGTCAATATTAGCTTCCTCGATGGCTTCGATAATGACTTGTTTGCGGAAATCGTATTGGTCGAAGATTCGGTCGTATCTTCTTAATTCTTCAATACTATGACGAATTGTGAATGTAAATTCTTCGTCTAAATTTCGAAAAATAGCTATTTTTGTTGATGTCGAACCAGGATTAATTGATAATATCCTTAAAACCATATAGCCTCTTTGTTTATCTTATGTTAAATCTTCTTTTCGCCGGCAATGTAAGGAAAATTGTACAGTGGTTCCTTCGCCAATTTTACTACTGATATGAAATATACCATCGTGAATTTCAACTAATTTTTTAGAAATAATTAATCCCATACCAACGCCTTGTTGTTCGTAGATGTCTCGTTCGAACTGAGTTAACGTATTAATTTCTTCTACTTTTTTGGAATCCATTCCGCGGCCTTGGTCTCGGATGGTGAAAACTATAACTTCATCTTGTATTTCGGCTGAAATATTAATAGGTTGCCCAGGTGCCGAAAACTTAATTGCATTGTCAATCAATTCATCAATGATTTTGTAGAAGCTATCGGAAGCAATTTCGATTGAAACACTTTCGTCGAGATTTTCGTAAACAATATCATTTTCCCTATTGAAAGGTTGGGCTTTGAGCAGGGCAATGTCTTGCAAAATAGCCATCGGTTCGTCAGTATAATGTAATCGGAGTTGGTTCCTTTTCTCTGGGATATTAGATATTGCCTCGATTTTTGTGTAAATCAAAAAATTTTCGGTGATTTTGAGTAGTCTATTCGATGTTTTAACAATGTCTTCTGCTATTTCTATTACATCGTTTTTAGAAATATCGTCGAAAGATTGAATGATGAACTTTGCCGAACCAATTATCTCGTTCAATACAGTACGAAATTCGTGTGGGATAGCAAAAGAGACGGCTTTGCCTACGGTTTCGACACGCTCCGTTACTTGGCGTTGGAAAGTTGCCATTTTTCGCCATTGTGTATTTATTGCTTGTATTAACTCTTCGTGGCTAATTGGTTTGGTGATGTAATCGTCTGCGCCACGAATCATTCCTTCGCGCATATGTTGCTTTTCGCCAAAGGCTGTCAAGAATATAAACGGTATTGCTTCTGTATCGGGTCTCGAACGTATATGCTCCAACATTTTATACCCATCCATCATAGGCATTTGGATATCGCATAGTATTAAATCTGGCTTAATTTCTATAGCCTTTTGTAGTCCTTCAATTCCATTTGTCGCTGTGTAAACTGTGTAGCCTTCTAAAGTCAATAATACAGATGTGCTTTCCAATATGTAGTCCGAATCGTCGATAACGAGTATTCTTTTCATTTTTACCACTTGATAAAACCAAAATGCAAATTAAGAAAATTGATTGTATATTCGTGTTGTTGTTTTATGTAAAACTTTAAATTGTATTGAGTGTGTGATTGTTTCGACCGAGGGAATTGTAGTTCGGACTTTTAATTATCGGGAATCGAGCAAAGTAGCCGAGGTATTTACCGAAAGCGATGGCTTGGTTTCTCTAATCTCGAAAGGTGTGCGAAAAACTAAAAAGGTTACAGGAATCTTAGAACCTTTAAATATTATTTTTTTGAACTTCTATAAAACAACAAATCGCGAACTTTTTTTACTTTCCAAGTTCGAAACTGTTTCGAGTTGTTATCGAATTGTTGAAGACTACGATAGTCTTGTAAGTGGATTAATGATATTGGAAGCTGTTCATAAATCTCAACAACAACTTGTTCCTAATAAAACCTTGTATTACGTTTTAAAAAAGAGCATCGATGCTTTGAAAAGTAAATCATTTTTCCCATTTGCTGTTTTTGTGTTTTTTATTCTTTTTTTGCTGGAAGATCTTGGAATTTCTTTTCTTGCCAATAAAAGCGAAAGCATTTTGAATCAATTAAATAACAATGTAATTTTGAATTTGGCAGATGGGAAAATTTTAGAAAAAATGGAAGGGGATAATTTTATTGGAATGAAAGCAAAAACTCTGCAAAAGATGTTTTACCTTTCTAATTTAGATGTTGAAGCACTATCTTCAATTACCTTCGGTAACGAAGAGCAAAAAGAACTCGTTTCGTTTTTCGAAACTTATATTTCTTTCCATCTCGATAAAGAAATAAGGTTTAATTCTTTTTTACTTCTAAACTTATGATTTGGAAAATTCTTTTTACTATTTTTCTTGTTTTATTGAACGCATTTTTTGTTGCCGCTGAATTCGCTATTGTAAAAGTTCGTAGTTCACAAATCGATTTGCGTGTCCGGTCTGGACATAAGGCAGCAAAAATTACACGCCATTTGATAGACCATCTAAATGAATATCTTTCGGCTACACAACTTGGGATTACTTTTGCAAGTCTTGGGCTGGGATGGATTGGTGAACCTGTTGTTTCTAAAATCATTATTGCATCTTTCACTTTTTTAGGAATTAATTCCGATATCAATTTGATTGAAAAAATTTCGTTGCCAATTGCCTTTATTACTATTACAATTTTGCACATTGTCTTTGGAGAACTTGCTCCCAAATCGATTGCAATTATTAAATCGGAACAAACCGCGCTTATTGTGTCCTTTCCGCTTCGGTTGTTCTATCTCGTTTTCAAGCCTTTTATCTTTACTTTAAATGGATTTGCGGATTTGGTTTTGAAAGTGTTTGGGGTTAGTCCCGTTACTGGTCATATTGAGTTTCATTCCGAAGATGAGCTTCGGCATATTCTTCAAGAAAGTTCAAAAGTGGGAACTATCGAGAAATCCGAAGAAAGCTTGATTCAAAATATTTTCGATTTTACCGATAGGAAAGTACGACAAGTTATGATTCCAAGAAACAGGATTGTTGGGTTCGATAAAAATTCTACTCTTTCGGAGATACTACAGAAATTTAATTCCGAAGGATATTCCCGAATGCCGGTTTTTGATTCTACAATCGATGATATTGTTGGGATTCTTTATGCAAAAGATTTGTTGAAAGCAATTAATGAGACTAATGCTCAACAGCTATTTTTGCTCGATAATATTATTCGCAAACCCTTTTTTGTTCACGAAGATGAAAAAATTAACACTATCCTTCGATTGATGCAAAAGAATAGGGTACACATTGCTATTGTAATCGATGATTTTGGAGGCACCGCTGGGCTTGTATCAATCGAAGACATACTCGAAGAAATCGTTGGCGAAATTCAAGACGAATACGACGAAGAATCTCCGATTGTTATACCAATAACCGATAAAGACTTCGAAATTATCGCATCGGCAAGCATAGATGATGCAAACGACTTGCTCCCTGTCAAATTCCCAAAACAAGAGGAATACGATACTGTTGGGGGTTTCGTTTATCATAATTTAGGGCGAATCCCTAAGCAAGGCGAAACAATGCGCGTTGGGAATTTCGAGCTCGTTGTTACCCAAACGTCCGAACGCAGTATTGAAAAAGTCAGGATAAGGATAATATAACTGTTTTTATTTTTAAGTGAGAAACAAGCTTCGGGAACTTTGCATTTTTTAGCGTTGATACCACAATTTCGAAACAGCCGCTGCATACCATTTTGATGTTATTAATACAGCACGCGTCGCTTATGTTGCCTAATTACTTCGTTACTTTATTGGGGAGTTGCAAACATAGTGTAGTTTAGTTTTTTATTTCATATCTTTCTAATCGGAAGGATTCTCCAAGATAAAGTCGACGAACGTCGGGATTTTCGGCGATTTCTTCGGCTGTTCCGGAGCAAAATATTTCTCCATCAATAAGAATATAGGAGCGGTCGGTTATTGTGAGAGTTTCGTGGACGTTGTGGTCGGTAATGAGTATCCCGATTCCCTGATGTTTCAATTTGAGAATCATTTTCATAATGTCTTCGACAGCAAGGGGGTCTATTCCAGCAAACGGCTCGTCGAGCAGGATAAACTTAGGATTGGACGCTAAACTGCGAGCTATTTCACATCGACGCCGCTCCCCGCCCGAAAGCATATAGCCTTTTTGTTTACGCAAATGTTCCAATCCGAAGTTTTCCAATAACATTTCGAGTCGTTGTGTTTTCTCGGCTTTCGAAAGTCTTTGTAATTGAAGGATAGACATTATATTTTTCTCAACAGAAAGTTTACGGAAAATCGAGGTTTCTTGCGGTAGATAAGCAATTCCTAATCGAGCGCGCCGATACATTGGCAACGTTGTAATATCGGAATTGTCAAGAAACACTTTCCCTTCGTTCGGTCGAATCATTCCAACAATCATATAGAAGGTTGTCGTTTTGCCAGCTCCATTGGGTCCAAGAAGCCCAACGACTTCACCTTGGGTAATATTCAAGGTAACGTTTCGGACAACGGTGCGTCGTTTGTATTTCTTGATTAGATTTTTGGCTTCGAGAAAACTAGGTTCGAACATCCTCTATCTTAGCTTTTTTATGGTTATTTTCTTTTCAAGGATTTGTTTGTCTCGCTGGATTTTGAAAGTTAGTATGTCCCCGACAAAAGTATCGAGAACAGTATAGTAATCATTAAGAGTTTCCATCGGTTTTCCATTAACTTCTAGTATTATATCGCCGGGTTCGAGACCTGCCTGTGCTGCCGGCGAATTTCTTTTAACAGTAATAACAAGTAACCCAGAATCGAATTCCAAGCCGTATCTTTTAGCTTCTTGCGAAGTAGGTTCAAGTAATTCAATACCGATATCTGGATTACGCTCCACTTTAGAATTTTGAATAAGCTTATCAATTACTGTTTTCACTCGGTTGATAGGGACAGCCCAGCCAATTCCGATACTACCGGCACCGCTGTAGCTTTGAGCTGTGGAGAAAATTACGGTGTTAATCCCAATTACCTCCCCGAAAGCATTGATGAGTGGACCGCCAGAATTTCCCGAACTAATAGCAGCATCGGTTTGTATCATATTTTTGTAAACTCTATTTTCATGGGAAAAATTAACCCCTTTGTTGGAAACAACTCCCACTGTAACAGTAGGCTTTGCATTTAAGTCGAATAGACCAAAGGGATTGCCTAATGCAATTACCCATTCACCCAAAAGAACATCTTCGGAATTACCAAGCTTTAAGTAAGGAAGATTCTTTGCATTGATTTTTAATAGCGCTACATCTGTTACATAATCTGAACCTATTATTTCAGCATCGTATCGTTTCCCATCTGTGGTAGTTACAATTATTTTCGAGGCATTTCCAGCCACATGGTGATTTGTTAATATGTAGCCATCGGAGGAGATTATGAATCCAGACCCGAGCCCTTTAACCGAGTATTTTTCATAATATTGGGTTCTTGGTCGTCGCCCGAAAAAAAACTGAAAGATTGGGTCGTCTTCTAAAGGGTCCCAAGTTGTAACAGGAACTTCAACATATTGAATTACATTTATACCTACAATCGCCGGAACAGCTATAGAAACTGCTTTTGTAATAGCGTTTTGTCGCGAATTGTAGAGTTGCTGCGAAATCGAGTCGGTAGATGAATGGATTGCTTCCGAATATATTTTTTTCAAGTTTGTGAACGTAGAATGGGAAGTATCGTCCTTTGCCGAACAACCAATGCTCGTCAAAATAAAAAAAACTAAAAGGAATCTACTTATTTTAAAGTTCATAATTTGTTAATTTCATTTTTTTAAAAAAAAACGACGAATGATTTTCGAAAAGATTACAAGTGTATTTAGATATGGTAAATTAGTTGATGTTGTTCCTTTAACTTCTGTCGATTCAGCATTTACTTATTTATGTGAAACCAATCAGGAAATAGAACTTGTTGGTTGTAGGGTATTAATCCCTTTTGGAAGTCGGAAACTTACTGGGGTTATTGTCAAGGAGCACAAAGAAGGTCTCGATTTTCCACAAGAGAGACTAAGGCGAGTTATCGATGTTTTGGATACAAGTCCCTCGTTTTCTAGAAAAATGTTGGACTTATGTTATTGGATTGCTGAGTATTATCACGCACCAATTGGAGATGTTTTCCGAGCAGTTTTGCCTCCCAAGCTAACTATTAAACAAAGCATATACATAAAATTATATGGGGTACCGAGGTTCGAGGATTTTGTATTGTCGAAAAACCAATCGAAGCTTGTTGAATTCTTGAAAATGAAGAATAAGCCTATAAGTTTAAAGTCTTTGCAAAAGCAACTAAAAATTGGAAATGTAGGTTTGGTTGTCGAAAGTTTAGTAGAAAAAGGGATTATTGGGATAGCAAATAGACTGAGTGGTGGGATTACCAAGCAAAAAGTCCTTCGGATTAACCGAGAAATGTTCAAAGCTGAAAAATTCAGCGAATATTTGGAAATCGTTAAAAGAAGAAGGAGTCTCGTCGAAATTCTTAACTATCTCAACGATTCTTTATTGCAAGGCAACGAGGAGGTATATCCCGAGGATTTGCAACCAATATTGCGTTCGAATTCGATGTCTAAAATCTTGAAAGAACTCGAACAAATGGGTTTTGTCTCGATTTTTGAATCCGATAAAATCGAGGGACCCATTAGTGATAACACCTATTATAATTCAAAGAATGAGTTGCTATTGGAATTGAGCCCTGAACAAAATAGTGCGAAAGAAGCAATTCTAACTGCTCTTGCAAAAGAACAGTTCGATTCATTCCTACTTTTTGGTGTTACTGGAAGCGGGAAAACGCTTGTGTATATGCATATAGCTCGGAAGTGCATAGAATTGGGTAAAGGTGTTATTTTGCTTGTTCCCGAAATTTCTATTACACCGCAGTTAATTGGACGCTTCCAAAATGCTTTTCCCAACCAGATTGCAGTTTTTCATTCAAAGTTATCTCCTTCGGAAAGAATAAAATTCTGGTACTTGGTTCAGAATGGAGAAAAAAAATTAGTTATTGGAGCAAGATCTGCCATTTTTGCACCGGTAAAGAATTTGGGTTTGATTATTGTTGACGAAGAACATGAGCCTTCGTATAAGCAAGAGTCCCCGACTCCACGTTACAATTCGCGAGATGTAGCTCTAATGCGTGGTAAATTCGAGAATTCTGTTGTTGTTTTGGGTTCGGCAACTCCTTCCGTTGGAACATATTTCTTAGCAAAGAAAAATAAACATAGGTTAATACAAATAAATAGGAGAGCCGATGGAGCCAAATTGCCCGAGATTATCGTGGTCGATGTTGTTGAACAAAGGAAAAAAAGCAAGATGTATGGGCAATATTCATCTATATTGATGGAGAAAATAGTCGAACGAGTCCATAGAAAAGAAGGGGTAATTATTTTTCAGAATCGCCGCGGTTTTGGCTTACTTATTGAGTGTTCAAACTGTGGGAATATACCAAAATGCCCAAATTGCGAAGTAAGCCTTACTTACCACAAGTTAGATGGAAAATTGAAATGCCATTATTGTGGCTATTTCGAACATTACGAGGGAGTCTGCAAACAATGTGGTTCCGATGCTTTACTTATATTGGGATATGGAACTCAACGACTCGAAGAAGAATTACAACACCGTTTAGAAGCATTTGATATTAAACCGAAGATTGAGCGCTTCGATTTGGATTCAGTTCGTCGTGGTGGGGTGGCGAACGATATTTTAAATCGTTTTTCTACTGGGGAAACCGACATACTTGTTGGAACACAATTGATTGCAAAAAGCTTGGATTTCGAGCGGGTTACACTCGTGGGGATAGTTAATGCCGATTTGCAAATGAACTTGCCCGATTTTACTTCTGCCGAAAGAGCATTTCAATTATTCACACAAGTTGCTGGGCGTTCTGGACGCAAGCATAAATTTCCCGGTCAAGTTGTAATTCAAACTTCTAATCCAAATGCTTATCCAATCGTTTGCTTTAAGAATAACGATTATGAATCATTTTATCGAGAAGAAATTATGTTTAGACAGGAATTAAATTACCCGCCGTTCACTAGGTTAATTGCTTTGGAAGTTCAAGATAAGGATTTGAAAAGAATCGAGGAATGTTTTGCCATAATTTTGAGGCTCTTAAAATCCGATTCATTCTACTCAGTCCTTGGACCAGTAATTCCCATAGTTCCAAAAATTCAGGGAAGATATAGAAATGTTGCTTTAATTAAAGTAAGTAAACAATCAGATTCTTCGGGGAAAAAAATTGGTGTAATTTTGAATGCGATAGAAAATCAAATAATGAAAAAATATAATTCGAAAGATTTCAAATTCATTATAGATGTCGATTGCCAGTATTCATTAATGTAAATAGAAAAGGAAATAGAATGAATACTAAATTAGTAATAATTCTGGTGTTTGTTGCCTGCATTTTTGGCGTTTGTTGCACAACAGTTCAAACAAGGTATAACATAAGAAGCAAAAATGTAGGAGGCGACACAATTTCCGAACAAAACACAAGTGGGGGACAATCCATAACTAAAATAGTTGTTGAACAAAAAGAGCCAGAAAAGTTGGTTGAACCTCCTAAAAAAGATACTGTGGTTATTGTTCTAAATACCGAAACACACAAGGCTTATTCCGATATTGATGCAAATATAAGTCGAGCCAATGAATTATTTGAATCTAAAGATTATAAAAATGCATTTGACCTTTATAGGTTTATTCTCAAAAGGCTTGAGAAGACAAATCCTAATTACTGGAATGTTCGCTTTCGATACGAAGAATGCAAAATTTCATTGGGGAAAGTCGACGAAGGGCTCGAAGGTATTGAATTCTTACTTAGTTTAATTGAAGAAGAGAATGCTACGAAGGAAAATCTTTTAGCGAGCTTTATTAAAATTTTATGCCAAAATGGTAAAAAAGAAAAAGCGAAATATTACTTTGAGGTGCTGAAAAAAAACTTTCCAAATTCAAAGTATGTTGGGGGATTCGAAGTGTTTCAGTGTTTATAGATGATATTCACTATTGCTAATCATAAAGTTTGGAGTTCGATGGGGGATATTTCAAGTTCGAAATAGCCCCCATATTTTTTACGTTTGCGTGTTAGTTTCGGAAGTAAGTGTTCTTTTACTTAATTCATTGTCTATCATAATTAAACCACCTTTCCAATCGCCAATGAGTTTAAGTTTTTCGACGATTTCGAGAACGGTTGCTTCTTCCTCGACCTGTTCGGTTATAAACCATTGAAGAAACACGTGGGTAGCATGATCGCCTTCTTTGATGGAAAGATTTGCAAGCTCGGTTATTTTTTCCGTTACGAACTGTTCGTGCTTCAAGGAATCCTCCATAGCAGAAAGAGGAGAATTCCAATTTGTTGGTGGAGCATCAATAGCTCCAATTTGGATGTTACCGCCGCGTGCCGCAACATAATCGAAAAATTTCATTGCATGTGTCATTTCTTCTTGTGCTTGGATACGCATCCAATGGGCAAATCCTTTCAAGTTAATGGATTGGAAATAACCCGACATAGCGAGATAAAGATTCGATGAATACATTTCGCGAGCTAATTGAGCATTTAATGCATCTTGCATTGCTTGTTTAATCATCTTTGTCTCCTTTATGAATAAGTTTTTAAAACTTTTCGACGTTACGAAGTAATTTTTAGTTTAATCCAACTTTTTGGGCAAAACCAATCTAAATTCTGTTCCTGGCCTTCCTTCGGATTGCAAATGCGAAGGCGAAACAACCGAGATGTTACCCCCAAAACGAGTAATGATTTCTTTGACTAATGCCATCCCTAAACCTGTTCCTTCAATGTTCTTTTGCTTCGAAATCGAGCTACGGTAAAATTCACTGAATACCTTATGGAGTTCGTTTTCGGGAATTCCAATTCCATCGTCTGCGATAGTAATCTCGATTGTTTCATCGAGTTCTGTGATTTTCGCTTCGACAATGCCGTTGGGTTCTGTATATTTCTGTACATTCGAGATTAAGTTCGATAACGCTAATTTTAACCACTTCGAATCCGATTCCATCACAACTTTCGGCTGCGAAGAAACAACGTTGAATTGAATATTTTTCGAAATAAATAAAATCCTAAAATCGAGATATATGCTATTTAAAATTTCAACAATATCAACTTCGCCGAGTGATTCATACTTATTGGAAATTCTGACCTGCGATATTGTTAGAATATTGTTGATTAGTTCAATCGCATTTTTAAGTCGAGTTTGAATCCTTTGTAGTGGTGTAATTACTTCATTTGCAAGAGTGGAAATTTTGCCCTCGAGTAGCAAATCGACCCAAGTAAGAGAAGCCGAAATGGGTGTTTTAAGGTCGTGGACAACTGTCATTACATAGCGAGACTTTGATTTTTCGGCGTCTTCGAGTTCTTTATAAGCAATTGTCAACGAACGTTCGCGGTCGTAGAGAACTTTTGAAATCGAGTTTGCAAGATAAATTGAAATATATGTAACAATTGCAAATGTTACAAAGAAAACAACTAAATACGAAAGATCATTGTAAAGTGGATTGACAATTAGTCCTGTAATCTGGTAGTGGGGTATGAGCGAATTAAGTTCCAGTATGCTCCCACAAAGGGAAATCAACATCACAATCGTAATTAGAAATATTATTATATGACCGGGAAGAATTAAGCTTCCTATAATCAAATGGAAAACATAGAACGTATTGAATGGGGATTCAACTCCACCGGTGAAGTAAATCAGCAACATAAGAGCAATGAAATCCAAGCAGATTTGTAGAAGCGAAAAATGTAGGCTATGAACTTTGAATTTTTGGGAAATTTCTGGAAAAACTTTCCAGAGCCAACGAAAGACTAAATTGTAAAGTAATATGCAAAGAGTGATTATCCCAATGGGAAAAAGCTTTAGATGGAATGTAGGAAAAAACAAACGAAGTAAATATCCCCCAAAAATTAATGTTCCAAGTAATCCTACCGCAGCAAAGCGTAAATTAATTAACCACTTGTTTCTTTTTCTAATTTCAATCCAAAAATTGTCGTAATTGACTCTTTCGGGAACCAACGAAAAAATTTTTGTCTTCATACATAATTGTGTTTTTCAATTTTTGCAAATTAATTTTGTAAATTAATAAATTAATTATTTTAGTTCTATTTTGAAGGTTAATAATTGAAAAATAATATTTTCGAGAACAAAAGAATCCTTGTTGGAATTACTGGCTCGATAGCTGCATATAAAGGTCTTTTTTTAGTTCGAGAGTTGGTAAAAAGGAGTGCCTCGGTTAACGTTGTTTTAACACCTTCGGCGACGCATTTCGTTACACCTTTGAGTGTTTTGAATCTTTCAAAAAACCCTGCTGCTATCGATATGTTCGATTTAGAAAATCAGTCTGGTGGTGCGTGGCATATACATATTGCACAGAATTGTGATTTGATGATTATCGCTCCCTGTACTGCTTCGACGATAGGTAAGATAGCCAATGGAATTTGCGATAATTCTCTTGTAACACTTGCTACTGCATTACCACGACACAAGCCACTGCTTATTGCTCCTGCAATGGATTCAACAATGTGGCTAAATCCAGCAACACAGAAAAATATTCAAATCCTTAAGGAATATGGTATTGTTGTTATTCCACCCGAACAAGGGGAACTTTCCAGTGGATTAGAAGGCGAAGGTCGATTGCCCGAAACACAATCTCTGTTGAATTATATCGAAGTCTATTTGCATATTTTTTCTAATTTGGGTCGAGCATTACTCGGCAAATTCGATAGAATCAAAGGTAAAAAACTCTTGATTACTGCGGGTCCAACTTACGAGCGACTCGACGATGTTAGATTTATTGGGAATTTTTCGTCGGGCAAAATGGGGTTTGCAATTGCAGAAATTGCAGCAATGTTCGATTGCGAAGTTACATTAGTTTCTGGTCCAACGAGTCTTGTCCCTCCCTCGAATGTTAATTTTGTCTCTGTTGAATCCAGCCGAGAAATGTATCGGGAGGTGTTGAATCGTTTTCCAGAAAATGATATAACTATTATGTCTGCTGCGGTTGCCGACTTTCGACCAACTGCTTCATTACATGGAAAATTGAAAAAGGAGTCGGTAGGTAAACATTTAAAACTTGAATTGGAAAGGACAGAAGATATTCTATCGGAGATTGGAAAACAGAAAAAATCGAATCAAGTTCTGGTTGGTTTTGCACTCGAAGAAACCCGATATAGTGACCAAAATGCTTTAAAGAAATTAAATAGTAAGAACTGCGATATTTTGGTTTTGAACTTCCTCGACAAACCCGATAGCGGCTTCGGAAGCGATTTGAATACGATTGTAGTTTACAAACGAGAGTCGGAAAGTTCTTTAATTGTTGAATCTTTTGCGCCTATGAGCAAGCTAAGATGTGGCATAGAAATTATTCGAAGCATTGTCGATGCGATGAAATAAGTCTGGATTTTACATTAGAATAAAGGGAGTTGACTTGATTTCCATCGTTGTACTTGGGATTGAGTTTATCGGGCGAAGCGAAAAAACCTATTAACCCTCGGCTGAGCCAATAGATGATGATTTGGAAAAATAACGAGGGTAAGTTAGCGAAGTGGTCACTTTTTGTTTTGAAACTTTTTTATATTTTTGTCGTAATTTTATGTTGATGTTTAATATTGGAGTGTAGTTATGAGCAAAAATGTCTTTGCAATTGCACTTTTTCTTTTCTTATTCAATATTGTGCTTGCACAAGAGAATGAGGGTGCCGATACTGGGTCTCATCACAAAGGAGAGAGCGTCGCAGTAAAACTGTTCGGGAAAAGATATTTCTACATCAAGGAATATTTTCAACAACCTACCATTTCGTTGCAAACTGGGCTGGGTTCCCCTACCTTGGGAAGTTTACAAAAGCTTCCTCAGTTCAATGATTTGAACTTTGCTGGAATTCGCCTTGGAAATTCAAAAATCAAAACTTCTGAACTTAGAGCGGGCGGTGAAATAAATGAGTTGAATCAAGATTTCCTTTTCTTGGAAAACTATTCTTCGAAATGGAAACTAAAGAATAACGCTAATTTAAATACAAAGATGTGGAGGTTCGGGTTGTTTAACACTGATGGTTATGGTTATAGATTGGGCGAAAAAAACTTCTTAATGCTTACGTATTCTACTTCGCTTAATTGGTCTAAACTTGATGTCGATAATTTGCAATCTTTTAATGATAGTAGCGATGTTAATAAACTTTCTCGTTTTACCGACCAGTTCCGATTTGGAACAGCTTATGCTTCGGGAGTTAGTTTTATTCTAGCTCGAGCCGTCTCTTTGGACATTAATTATGAGAGGTCGATTGTGTTTCCGGGGCATAAAGTTTGGTATTGGTTAGGAAGCGAAGTGATTGAATTGGGGGCACATCTATTGCTCGACGAATTTATCGAAAAAATTCTTAGCTCGTCGCCTTCGGTAGCTCCTATTGTTAACGCTATATTAAAGGGTGGTTTGTCGTTTGGGATTTATGAACTTCGGAAGGACAATATGAATTGGCCATTCAAGACCGAAGCTCCGTTGTTCAATGATGGTGTTCGAATTGGATTAACATTTATGTTTTAATTGATGCCGAAAGTTGTAGTTGCCGGTGCAACGGGCGGTATTGGAACTTATCTTGTCCCCTTCTTGTTAGAAAAGGGGTGTGTGGTTTCTAACATTGTGCGCAATATTGAAAAGTCTAAGAATTTATTTCCTAAGGTAGAACGACATATCCGTTGGTCCGATAATGGAGCTATTAATAGTATTCTTAGCGATTACGACGTAATAATTAATCTAAGTGGTGCTTCGATTGGTACACAAAGATGGACGCAGTCGTATAAAGAAGAAATATGCAAAAGTCGCGTCGAAACTACTCGGGCTTTGGTTGAAAAACTCAATGAATTTGTTACTCCAAAAACTTATATTAGCGTTTCGGCAATTGGGTTTTATCCAAATTTTGGGGATAAGATAATCGACGAAGCAACCGAAGCAGGTGATTCTTTCCTTGCTAAAGTATGTGTTCGTTGGGAAGAAGAAGCACTGAAACTCTGGAGTATTCATCGTATTGTAATTGGACGCTTGGGTGTGGTATTAAAACCTAACGATATTGTGTTACGAAGAATGTTGATGAGCTATAAGTTTGGTTTTGGTGTGGTAATTGGGACAGGCAACCAATGGTTCTCTTGGATACACATCGAAGACCTTTTAAAAGCATTCTGGTTCGCAATAGAAAATTCTAATGTTCAAGGTGTGTTTAATTTCACAGCGCCGAGCCCTGTTCGATTTTCGGAAATGATACAAAACGTTGGTAAAATTCTCAAACGTCCGTTTATTTTGAATGTTCCCGAGTATTTAGTCAAACTAATTTTTGGTGAACGGACTCAAATGATGCTGTCTTCGCAAAGGGTAATTCCCAAAAGACTTTTGGAATTAGACTTTCGATTTGAATTCGAAACAATAGATAAAGCGTTGAGGAATCTTTTAAATTGATTTTTTATTGAGTGTCCCAGCCGTTTTTTAAAAAGTTATTAATTTGGTAGTAATTATAATCAAGCGATAATAAACAATATTCGAAAGTATAGGAAACAATATTTTGAGTTCCTATTCTCCCAATAAATCGGGACGCCGTTCTCTTGTTTTTTTCAATGCTTGTTCGAGTTTCCATTGTTGAATTTTTTCGTGGTTTCCGCTCAATAAAACATTTGGGACTTTCATACCTCTGAAAACAGCAGGTTTGGTGTATGTTGGTGGTTCAAGCAATCCCTCTTGGAATGAATCTTCGAATATTGATTCTGGGCTTCCCAAAACACCTGGAACCAACCTAACCACAGCATCAATAAGAACTAATGCCGGCAGTTCTCCACCGGTAAGGATGAAATCTCCAATTGATATTTCCCGAGTAACGAGAGCGTCCCGAATTCTTTGGTCAACTCCTTTGTAATGTCCACATAAAATAATTAGATTTCTTTTTAAAGATAATTCATTGGCAATCGATTGTGTAAATTTTTCACCATCGGCTGTTAAGAAAATTATTTCTTCGTAGTTCCTTTGCGATTTTAATATTTCGATGCATTTGAAAACTGGTTCACACTGAATTACCATTCCGGAGCCTCCTCCGTATGGCGTGTCGTCGATATGCCCAAACTTATCATTCGAATATTCGTGTAAATTGTGGACTTGGATTTTTACCAAGGCTTTTTCTTGGGCAATTCGTAAAATACTCGTCGAAAGAACAGAATCGAATATTTCAGGAACTGCCGAAATAACATCAATTCTCAAAAGCTCTGCCATAGTAATACAAATTAATCTAGCAATAAATTTATAAGTCGAGAAGACCTTCGATAGATTTTATGAATACTATTTTATTGTTGCTGTCGATTTTGCTTATAAATTGACTAATGAAAGGTATGTAAATTATTTTTTTCCCCTGTTCGACGACCAGAAGGTTATTCCCGGGATTTTCTTCGATGTCAACGACTTTCCCAACTTGTGTATTATCGTTTATATTGACCACAACAAAATCGTAAAGTTCTTTTTCGGAAGGATACCGAGAAGTGTAGGGTTTAATCGCATCTTTTCGAACGAATATTCCCATTTCTATTAATTTTTTTGCTTGCTCGATGTCGTCTATGCCTTTCAGTTTAATTGATGAATAGCGTGAGTTCGATAGTCCCCACTTTTCAATTAAGTATTCATTGGCATAGTTTATCGAAAAACCTACAAGGCATACGTCGGGCTTTTCTATTAAAATAGGTGCTTCGACTTGCACTTTTAACATACCGCCGAGTCCTTTGGTTCCTACGATAGTTCCAACTAAACTCCATTCACCGAATTTTGGGAATTTGGTTTCCATTTCTCTTTGAAGATGCAAAGTCAACCATTGGAATAGTAATAAGTATAGTGAATATACCTTCGCGATGTATGAATTGTGGACCTGTTAGATTAGCAAAAATTAACGAAACAAAAATTAGTAGAGAAGAAAGAGCAAGACTTTTGGCGAAAGGTTCTGAGGCTTTAAAAGTTAACGATAAAGATTTGAAAGTATAATAAAAGAAGAAAGCGAAATAGAGCAAAGCCATAGGGATACCGCCTCTGTAAATAAAGAAGGCATACCCATTGTGAATGATTTCGCCTTCGAGATTCCTAACGTGAATTGGGTCGAGGAACTTGATTTTCTTTGCAAAACCATTTCCCCAAAGGGGATTTTCTTTAATTCCTCGGAATACTGTTGGATATTCCGCCAGCCGGGAAGCAATAGATTTATCCTCTCTCATTTGTGAGCTGGATTCCAATCTTGCTTCCAAGATTCTGAAAAATAACTTGGCGTTGTCTTTAAATATGACCAATGATGTAAAAGTAATCAATGAGGAGGCAAAAAAAAGGACTACCAATAAACTTAATCGTTCTTTCTTTTGAATTAAGAAGAACAAAGCAAAAATTTCAACAACTACAATAATCCAGTTAGTTCGAGTATAGGTAACCACTAAGGCTAATGTTGCAATCCCGGCGAGAATCAGCAAGCAAAATCGAATAGAAGTTTTTTTTTGATAAAGGAAAAACACAATCGAAGTAAAAATTGTTGCGGTGAACAACGTTTGGTTAGGTAATTTCGATTTGACAACTTCCAAAACGTAAACAGCCTCTTGAAGAACCCTTTCTCGGAATATTAGCAAGCTTATAATGATTGTAATCGCAGATAAAATTGCCGTAATAGCAAGTAGGAGTTTAAACTCTTTTTCCGTTTTGAAGTATTCCCTAATTGGAAAGTAATAAAGAATCAACATAATAACAAAGATTTCCCGAAACCAGCGCAGAATTTCGACATTGTTGGCAGCAGCAAAGAAAATATTGAAAGGAATAAGAATAAAGAATGATAAAATAAACAAGTCGCCGTAATTATGTATGATTGTCTTCTTTTCGATAACCAGTTTGTAGAAGAAAAAATAGAGTAAACCGCCAAGTGATACAACAGAAAAAAGTACTTCGAACACCGAAACTCCAACATCGCGAACAATGAGTATCGGAACAAAAAGAACAAGCACCGAAAAAATCCAGAGTTTTGGATATTTAACAATGAGGAAAAGAAATGGAATCGATAGAAAGAATCCGAAAGTGTAAACTTCCAAACCATTGCTAATCGAAAAATAGAGTATGTATAAATATAACAAAGTAAGCAATGAAATTGTAACCGAAGCGATTAGCTTCTTGAATTGCAATTTGTGTGCGTCTGTTGCCATTTATCCTACTTTAATCTTCGATATTAACTTTGTGCAATGATTTTTTAATAGAGTCCACAAGAACAATGAGAAATGAAATAAATACGAACGCTCCGAAGAAAGTCCCGCCGATTATAATGGAACGCTTAGGTCGCGATTTGGAGTCTGGGGGCGTAGCTTTATCGAGAAAAATGAGGTATTGAAATTGTCTATATTCGTTTAGTTTTGTTTCTTCAAGAATTGGTAGCAAGAACGACTTAACCTTGGTAAAGGTTTCAAAATCGGCATATAGACGTAGAAAATCGGAGCCGACTTTTGCAGAAGATTTTAAAGGGTAATTTCCAACGAATCCTGGCTTATTCTCGAATTCATATAACTTTTGGTTGATGTTATCGACAACAGTTTTCTGGGAAAGTGTTATTGGGTCGTTTTCGCCGAAGCGAGTTTTGTAGAGATTATAAATAATTTCTTGTGCGATTTTATTGGCTTTAAGATCGGTATAACTTAAACTTATAGCCTTCGATTGCTCGATAGGGGCAAAAATTAATTTTTCTTGGGAGAACTTTTGCAAACTATCTATAATTTGGTTAAGAGTTTCTTCTATTCCTTCGATTCTTTGTTCGAGATAACTGCGATTAAACTTAGCTTCTTCTTGCATTAACTGTTGTGCGATACTGTTAGAAATTAAAACATAATCGTTTGCAACATTTGCAGCGCGAACCGGGTCCTTATCGGTAAATGAAATTGTGTAATTTCCCTCGATTTCGAGCGAGATTTCTAAGTTGTTTTCGAATGCTTCCCGTAGTTTCGAAATTTTATTCATTGGAATCTTATATAAGGTATCGAAACGATACTTTCTGATAATACTGTCTTTGACGGCACGGCTGTCGAGGATAACAAGGAAGCTGTAAATTCCTTCGGTTTTACCGCTTAACTTTGCAAGACCTATATCTTTTAGTGTCGAAGTGATTCCGCCGAGCATATTTTCAAGCGTCGAAGTAGATGTTTTTGGGGGGACTGTATTAGCAATTGCGGTGTATTCATTCGGTAACCTAAAAGCAATAATTGCAGCAAATATTGTCGAAAGTAATACAAATATTATAATTATAATTTTGTTCCTGATTAATAATCGGATAGTATATTTCCCATATTGAATTTCGTTGTCGTTTGCTTGCATAATTATTTCCTAATTAGAAGTGGATTTTTTAATTTAGGAGGGGTGGGGAAATCGAGTTCGACAGGTTTGAATTCACCGTCTTCGAAGAGTAAATCGGGCGATATAATTGAAGATTGCAAGTAGAAACTACTGCCAAATTTCGATGAAATGCTGGGGGCAAGTATGTTAAGGACGTAGGGTTCTTTCCCAACCAAGATAATATCTTTAAAGGACTGTGTTGTGAATCCTTTCAATTCCCCCCCACGTATTAATTCTTCTCGACCATCGGGGTAAATCTTGTAGGCTTCCACTACTTGTAATGTAGGTTGGTCGCCAGAGAATTTGAAGTCCATATTGGCAATGTTGAAAAATACAGTGGCGAGTAGATTTTGATTCATAATTTTCCGAATAACTATTGCATAAGGTAAATCCCTTTGTTTGCAAAGCTGGATTAATTTATTTCGAAGTTCTCTATGTGTTTTCGAATATTTCTTATCCGACACAACTTCGATATTGCTAAACATAGGGTAATCGTCTCGGCAATTTCCGTTCGATGACGGTATTCTTTTTATGGGAGTCCTGTTAGTTAAAAGCGTTTTTAAATACCCTTTTTCAACAAGTGTAATGTTTTGTGTTGGGATGCCTTCATCATCGATTTTGTAGTAACCGACGAGCTCCGAGCGTTTAAGTTCTTTTTGCAATGGGATGGAATGAATAGACAAGAATTCTGGCAGAACGCGTCCACCAATCTTAGTTTGGAAGGCAGTGTATTTCGAAAAGTTCTGCAAGCCTTGTTCGCTCAGCAATGAGCGTTGAGCAACTAAATTCGGTGCATAAAGCTGTGCAAAAAGTTCTGCGGCAGCTTGCCCTTCGAATAATATAGGGCCAGAATAAGAATCATCCAAAGGTTTCGCGTTTTGAGCCCGAGTTAAAGTTTCGCAAATAAGTTTAGTTGCTTTTTTCAACGAATCGATTTCTGGTAGATTATCGGGGGTCATAGAATATGCTGTGTAGAAATTGTTGATTAGCATACCGTCGGCCGATTGGGTGGTTCCCGAAACTTCAATTCCAGAAAATAATTCCGATTTGACGAACTCGGTTCCTTCGCTATTAACGTAATATTTTACATTTTGAATATGTTCAAATGTAACAAGGGAATTATTTATGTTTGGATATTCAGTAAAAATTTTTGAAAGAGAATCTGTTAAGTTACAAAAAATTGGCAAAGATATTTTAGGAAGAGTGAAGTTAGTATCGAGATTTTTATGAATATCCGACTTGGAAAAATCTGGTATTGTGTCTTTCATTAGTCGGTTCTTGAGTGCTGCAAGTTTTTTTGAGTATGTTTGGGTAACTTCTTTGTATGCTGCGTCGGTAGCTAACCAAAGTTCACGCCTGATAGAGTTATAATTCAGTTCAATTGGGATAAATCGGCTCTGGTAGCTTTCCTCGCCTTGTTCACCACCGAAAAACATCGCAAATGAAAAATCTAGGTAATTTGAATTGTCGAGTTGATAGCTGCCAACACGCACCGTAACATTAATTTTTGCAGAAAAATTAGAACTTGAATCAACAAGCGAACCAAGATATGAAGAGGTTCGATAGTTATTGCTAATTGTTAAGAGATATTCAATGTAATAAGGTTTCGGCAAACTCGATATGTAGAGGCTATCAATTGAGCGTTGGATTTCATCGCGCATTGCTCGAAGTATTTCTTGGTTACTGATTGCAAAATTTTTAGAAGTTGCAATCAATAATATTATTGCTATGATTTTTGTAATTCTTTTCATATTCTTTGTCATAGTTGTTTTTCTTTGTTTTCAATATTTTTATTTGGAATAAAATTATTTAAAATAGAAATTAAAGAATCGGGTTGACGAGTTCCTATGAGAACTTTTTTACCACTGTTAAGGTAGAGTTGGAGTCCGGTTGTCCCAGAAATTGTATAGGCTATCCCTCCACCCTTGATACTTAACCGAATCCCCCAACCGCCGTATTCAGTTAATGGGTTATATTTTCGAATACAATAGTAGTGGATTTCGTTAAATGGTATTTTTTTGAATTTTGGGGTTAATGGGGAAAGCCTAAAAAGTATTCCATCGGGGGTAATTTTAGTTTCTAATTTTAAGAATGTAAAGAATAGAATTATTGCAAAAACGAGGGAATACACAAGAATAGCTTCGAACGAGAAATCCAATTCCCCCCTTTTATAATCTTTGTAAAGAACTAAGCTTAATGAAATTATTGGAATAATACCTGCAAAGACAATTATTATTGTGAAAAATAATTTATTAATTCTTTGAACTTCTATGTAATAGTTGTTTTCCATTTCAAGGTGCTGGTAATATTGGTGGTTTTGTTTCAGATTTTTGCTTCTTTTGGACTTCAATTTTCGAGACAAGTATGCTTGGTGCACTTGCCGAAACTGGGACTCCACCCGATTCTGCGCCACAAATGCCATTGAAAACCCCCAAATCATTACCCGAGGCAATGATATTCGAAAAAGTTGTCAATGGTGTTCCAATTAAATCGACGCCTCGGACCATCTCGTCGGGTCTTCCATCGACGAAGACTTTGTAAACAATGATTGGCATAACGTTGAATGCGTTGGGGATTGTTCTTCCGGTAAAGGTAAAACCACCTTCAACAGTTTCGAAAAGCAAGCCGTAATCTTTTCCTTGCTTTTTACATTCTTCGATTAGTTGATGTCTGAGTTCGCCGACTGGTATTGGTTTATAAGCTTCAACAATTAGGTTCGATTGGCGTGCTACGGATTTATATCCTGCCTGTTTTCTTCCGTGGCCATTGGAATTTGGAAAATTTTCAATAGGAGAGCGGGACATAATAAAATTTTTAAAGATTCCACTATCGACCGATACTACTCTTTGTCCTAAAATTCCTTCGTCGTCGAATTTATAGTAACCGGAGAGAGCGATACCGTTGATTTCTTTTTTTGTTGGGTCGAACACAACACTGATAAAATCGGGGAGAACTTTCTTGTTTAAAAAAGTTTTGAATGTTTGGCTCGAGTTTGGGTCTTTTTGGCGATGTCCTTCGACTCGATGCCCAAAGATTTCGTGGAAGAAAACACCTGTCGCTTCACCACTTAAAATTGCTGGTCCTGAATATGTTTCCATCAACGGAGCGTTTCGGAGCTTATCGAGTTTTGTAACCAACGTTTTCGTTGCTTCTGCAATTGAGTCTTTCGAAGGCAATCCATTCTCATCGAAAGCAAAGAATGTTTTGTAAAGGTAAAGAATCATCCCATCTTCGGCTTTTGTTCTAATGGTAATTAGGATACGGAATCGTGGTTCGTTGACAGCGACTTCGGTGCCCTCGGTGTTAATAATTATTTTATACACATTTTCGAAATAAAATGAAATTTTTGCTCCAAGAAGCCATTTATTGTCATTAAAAACTCGAGATGCATAGATTAAAATATCTTCCCATTTTTTTATGTCAATCGAATATAGCTTCTTTGGCTCGAAATATTTCGAAGGTTGTTCGCGCGAAAAATCGGCAGATGTATCTTCTTCTTGAACATTAACCGCTTTGCTTGTTACTACACTTTGGTACTTATTTACTGCATTTTTGTATGCTAATTCAGTAGCATTCCAGACTGCCGAACGTATTGCAGATTCGTCGTTGTCGAGAGGTAGCATTTTGCTGTCGATTGCAGAAAACGAAAATCCACGGTCTTTTATGCGATGAGTATTATCTAATTTATAGCTACCAACCCTTAGGTCGATGTCTAAAATCCTACGTGTTGTTGTTCCTGAATGTTCAATGGTTCCGAACGATACGTCAACACGCGCCGATTGTATATCACTAACTTCATACCCAATAAAGTAAGGTGGGTATTGTTGCTTTTGGAGTTCATCGACGAATCGATTCATTTCTTTTTTCAAAGAATTTATCAGTATTTGTTCTTGGGCAAAACAGAACCTTGAACCAAAAAGGATGAACGCAAAAATCAAGATTCTTCTCATACTTTCACTTTATCGTTTAAAATAATTTTGTCTATAATTTCTAATTTATCATTTATTTTATAAACATAAGGGACCCCTGTTGGAATGTTGAGTTCAAGAATTTCTTCTTTCGATAGATTTTCTAAATACATTACCAAAGCTCGCAACGAATTACCGTGTGCAGATACCAATACATTTTTGTTTTGTTTCAACAAAGGTTCAATATGTTGATGATAATATGGCATAACACGATTTTGTGTGTCTTTCAACGATTCACCGCCAGGAGGAGCAACATCGTAACTGCGTCGCCAAATTTTAAGTTGTTCCATTCCGTATTTTTCTCCAATCTCTTGCTTATTCAAACCTTGTAGATTGCCATAATGACGTTCATTCAATGCTTGACTTTTAGCGTAAGGTATATTGCTAAGCCCGAGTTCTTCGAGTATAATTTCTGTAGTTCGTATCGCACGTTTCAAAACTGAGGTAAATACAGCATCGATTCTATAGCCTTGTTCTTTCAATTTTTTTCCTGCTTTGTGGGCTTCGTCTTCGCCTTTTTTGGTTAAATCGATATCGACCCATCCGGTAAAACGATTTTGAAGATTCCATTCCGATTCTCCATGTCGGACTAAAATTAGTAGTGCCATTTTCACTATTTATTTTGGTTAAACATTATCTTGTTCACACAACTCTATTAATACACCGTTTGTAGATTTGGGATGTAAAAAAGCTATTTTCATATTATGCGCGCCTTCCGAAGGCTTTTCATTAATAAGTTGAATGCCTAAGTTCGATAACCGGCTAAGCTCATTTTCGATTCCAGAGGTTTCGAAAGCAATGTGGTGAATTCCTTCGCCACGTTTGTCAATAAATTTTGCAATTGGAGAAGTGGAATCGGTCGGAGAAGTTAATTCGATTCTAACATCGCCTATTCTAAAAGAAGCAATATTAACTTTTTGGCTCTCGACTGTTTCAATATGTATTTCGGAAATGTTGAAAATTGCTTTGAATTTTTCTATGCTTAATTGTAAATCATTAACCGCGATTCCTATGTGATTTATTGCCTCAATCATTTAGACACTCTTTAAATCCGACATAATTTGATGGTATATATTTTCGAGGCTTTTGAGTTCTTCCATTGTATTGATTCCCGCAACTTCGTAATAATCTTGTATTCGGAAAGCACCAACTTTTTTCCCGCTTTCGAGGTAAAGAGCAACGGCGTCGGTGATGTAGTATTCTTGTTGAGCGTTCCGATTGCCAATTCGATGAAGGAACTCCATCAGGCCATTGGTGTTGAAGATATAAATACCCGTGTTGATTTCGTCGAGGGAATATAAGTCCTTCGGCAAATCTTTCTCTTCCATAATGCTTATTATTTTCCCTTCGTTGTCGCGAATAATTCTTCCATAACCTTTGGGATTAGGAATGATTGTGGAAATTAGCGATAGAGCATTATCATTAACTAAGTGAAACTCGATGAACTCGTTTAAAGTTTCGGTTCTTATCAAAGGGACATCGCCCGAAAGAATCAACAAAGTGTCAATATTGTTATCTAAAATAGGTTCGATTTGTAAAATAGCATGGGCAGTTCCAAGCTGGTTGTTTTGTTCAACAAAAATAGTCTTAGAATTGTTGAAATTCCGTTCAATGTAATTACGCACTTGTTCTTTGCCATAACCTATGATTAAATAGATTAGTGACGGCAAAAGAGAGTTGGCAGTCTCGAAAACATAATGGATTAAAGGTTTTCCTTTGAATTGCACGAGAACTTTAGGAAGTTCAGGATTTTTCATTCGTGTACCTTTTCCAGCAGCAAGAATTGCGATGGCTAAATTCATAATCGTGGCTACTTTTTTCCAATGATTTTGTTTGGTTCGGTTTTGTCGGTAATTTCTACGATTTTATTTTCATCGAGTAAAATTACGAGTGGTTTGTAATTCCCTAGCTCTACCTCGTTCAAAATGGCATAGCTTATTATAATGACTTCATCGCCCGGAGCACCTTTCCGCGCCGCAGCACCATTGAGGCAAAAGTCCCGTTGGCCTCGTTTACCTGGTATTACGTAGGTTTCGAATCTTTCTCCGTTATTGATATTGACAACGGAAACTTGTTCGTATGGAAGAATGTTTGCCTGTTCGAGAATTTCTTCGTCGATTGTAAAACTTCCTTCATAATATAAATTGGCATCTGTAATGATTGCCCTGTGAATTTTCGATTTTAACATCAATCTTTGCATTCTCGTATTAATTTTTGTTATTTCACACGATTCAATGGTTAAAGACAACAAACTTACGAAATTATTTAATTCGAAGTGATGTTCTTCTTTAAAGGGGTTAAATAAAATAGTTATAAACAAGTAATTTCGGCACTTTGTTGGTTGCTGTTTTTAGTATGATTCCTACATCCATATCGTCAATACACGGATTAGTTGAGAATCGACCGATTCTTCTCTGTGTTTGGATTGACAGGGTGAAAAACAAAATTACATAGTTATGTCTATCGCGTTTTAATGGATGCAAAAACTACGTTTTAGTTTAATTGTAACTATTTGACTGTCGAGCCTGCCGGGATATTCTCGTCCAAAATCGTAACAATCGAAAGATGCGAACCATCGCTAGTAGTTGCGGCGAGAAGCATACCTTGCGACTCTATTCCCATAAGTTTTGTAGGCTCGAGATTTGCAACAACAACAATTGTTTTGCCGATGAGTTCGTCGGGGGAATAATGTTCTCCGATACCAGCAACGATTTGCCTTCGTTCTGCTCCAAGGTCAATCTTCAATCGAATGAGCTTCTTTGATTTCTTGACTCTTTCAGCTTCAAGAATTTTAGCAGTTCGAAGTTGAATTTTAGCAAAATCGTTGTAAAAAATTATGTTTTTTCGTATCTCCTCTTCAATTTGCTCGGGACTTTTGCCAAGTTTATCGCTTTGAGCTGCTATTATTTTATCTTCGATGATAGGAAATAGAATCTCGGGCTTTTGTATTTTTTCCCCTTCGGGCAATTTAAAGAGCAAGGCGTTTGACCAAACATCCTGCGAAGCGACGCCAAAGTTTGGTTCGCCCGTGATTGCTTCCATTCCTAACGAATTAAAGATTTTTCTCGAAGTAAAGGGAATAATTGGTGCGAAAAGAATTGCGAACGTATAAAGCAATTGAGAACAAATATAGAGGCTCTTTGAACAACGTTCTGGGTCGCTTTTGAGTGTTCTCCAAGGCTCTTCGTCGTTGAAGTATTTGTTTGCTGCACGTGCTAAATTCATTATTTCTGTAACAGCATCGCGTAGCTTGAAACGTCGAAAATTTTCGGTTGCTATAACGAACGAAGAAACTAACGAACGCGCAAGTTCGATGTCGTTACTGTTCAATGGCTTATAGTTCGATGGTTCAATTCGTTGTATGTTGCTTTGAAGAGTGGTTATCAGCTTTTCCCATAGCCCATTAATTTGTTTGTATCTTTGGGGAAGCTGTGGGATTTGGCTTTGAAAATTTTTTGCAAGGAATTGTGTTGTTCTGTTAATAAAGTTTCCAAAAATTGCCGCCAATTCACTATTGTTCCGAGTTTGGAATTCTTTCCAAGTAAAATCAGAGTCCTTAGTTTCTGGAAAATTGCAAGCTAACGAATACCGCAACGAATCAACGTAGTGGTCGGCATCGAACGTGGCGATAAAATCTTGTAAATCTATACTCCAATGGCGGGACTTCGAAAATTTCTCGCCTTCAAGATTTAAGAATTCGTTTGCGGGAACATTTTCTGGCAAAATATATCCATCGCCACGTGCGTAGAGCATAGCGGGAAAAAGTAGCGTATGGAAAATGATGTTGTCTTTGCCTATGAATGCAATGTATCGGGTTTTTGAATCTTTCCACCATTTTTCCCATTCTTTTTCGTCTCGTATGTGTTTTCGAGCAAGTTCTTGCATAAGTTGTTTAGTGGCAGAAATATAGCCGAGCACTGCTTCGAACCAAACATACATTACTTTTCCTTTTGCTTTTTCTTTGTCAATTCCTTCAATATCTCCGATTGAAACTCCCCAGGAGAGGTCGCGTGTAATTGCTCGTTCTTTCAAACCTTGGCGAAGCCAACTTCGAGTTTGTTGCAAAACATTTTCTTTCCAATCCGAATTATGGCTTTCAATGTAGTCTTCGAGAAATTTTTGGAATAAGCTAAATTGAAAATACCAGTGGGTTGTTTTTTTTACTGTTGGTTTTTGTCCTGAAATCAAACTTCGGGGTGAAAGAAGCTCTAATTGATTGTAGAAAGCGCCGCAGTTATCACATTGGTCGCCGCGGGCCTTGTTGTAGCCACAGTTTGGGCAAACTCCTTCGACGTATCTATCGGGGAGAAACATATTTGCAGTTGTATCGTAGAATTGTTCTTCCTCTTTTTCGACGAGATAACCTTTTTTTAAAAAGTCTGCAAAAAATTCTCGAGCGGTTTCGGAATGGATAGGAAGCGATGTCCGACTATAAATATCAAAGCTCATCCCAAATCGCTCGAAAGCCTTGCGATTTGCCTCGTGGTATTTGTCGATGATTTGTTTTGGCGAAACGTTCTCCTTTTCGGCTGCAATTGTGATGGCAACGCCGTGCTCATCGGAGCCACAAACATAAAGCGTGGGTTTACCCCGTAATCGCAAGAAGCGAGCAAAAACGTCGGCTGGCAAATAAGCGCCAGCGCAATGACCAAGATGTAAATAACCATTAGCATAAGGTAGGGCAGAAGTTAATAAAAACTTTTCCTCGTCTTCAGTATTGTTTTGCAACATTTCGTTTTTCCAAGTAATTCAAAATTGAAAGAATACAAAATTAGAAAAAAAAAGTAAGGGAAAGGAATTGTTTCTAAACCGAGTATTGCAATTTTTGAGTTCCTTGCTATTATGATACAGTTCGCTTGTAATCTGAATGCAAATATTTGAGAGGAGAGAATCTTGTTCAACGCTATTTTATAAGCGATTTACAAATTATCCCCACAACCTCAAAATTATCTAACGTGTCAGAAATCAATCGGATGTTCGAAAGATAAATAAAAGAATAAACCTAATTTTATTTGAGAACTGTGACTGGTTATGGTTAATGGGAATTCGATTCCATGCACAATTTGTAGCTCGCCTATATCCAGTGCAAACCGGAAACCGAGAGCAATTATGTTTTCATTTGAATAACTTACTTTATTGTTCATTTCTGGGTGAGGATTATAACTTGCAAGGGTTTCGAGCATAATATTGAAATTTGAGTGTAGTAGATAAACGAAACTTAATCCGACAAAATAGCCCTGTAAGTCCTTGTTAAAGTATAAAGTCGCATCTTTATATTTGAATTGATATGTCATCCCTAAATTAAAATGGGCTACAAGCCACTCATTCCATCGTTTACTTATGGGTAAATTGAGTTGCAAACCCGCGGTTCCACTGCCTAAACCATTATTTTTATCCCCTGTTGGAATTATAATACTGATTCTTGGAGAAACCGCAGCCCAATCGTTTTTATAAAATAATTGGTAGCGATAACTGATCGAAATGTCGCCAATTCCATTTATACTTCCCATTTCATTAGATAAAAATGGCAATGTGAAGGAAAGTTGATTTTCGACTCCAAATAGAGGGAATTCTTCTGTCAATGAATATCCGAAGTTTCGATGTAAATCTGGGGCAAAAACAAAATTTGATATGTGCTGAATCACGTTGGCTTCTTGATTGTAGGCTTCTTCAATGAACATCGAGTTGTCTTCGATAGCAGGAGTGTATTGATTTTCAATTGTCGGTAGATTCTCGGCTTCCAATATATTAATCGATACGGATAGAATAGCGAAGAAGACAAAAATAAATTGTTTAGTATCCATAATAAATAATTCTAATAGTAACATAAATAAATTTTAACTATAACAAAAATCAAAATTAAAGTAGTAATTCTCATTTAAATTTGCAATTACTAACTATGTAATCAATTTGTTGTTAAAATTGTGTTGAGCTGATGGAAAATTAAGTGATAAATTTCTTGCCGTCTTGCCGTATTGTTTGAATTAAGCAGTATTTAACGAGGATTACTCTAAAAGAAGTTTTGTAATTTATAGTCTATTAATTTAGTAATAGAATATAGTTTTATTGACTCAACGGGATGTGGTTCCGCAATTTTGAACAACTATTTACGTTTACGAAAGTTTATTGAATTTGTATTGGGATGAAATAATTATTCAAAAATTAATTTTTTTATTATGTTACGTTTACCTCAAAAAGACAATTACGTTTCGAATAATATTAATAAAATTGATAAATCCACTTTTTCCCACAAAGTGTATCAAAAGTGGAGTATAAAAAGGGTATTACTTGTTGTAGGAGGCATCGTTTCATTTGCTTTGGCCATAATTGGTATATTTTTACCATTATTGCCAACAACTCCGTTTTTGTTGCTTTCAGCAACGTGTTTTGCACGAAGTTCCGAGCGACTTTACAACTTCTTGATAAATCACAAGCGCTTTGGTCCTATTATTAGGAATTATCGCGAAAAGAAAGCGGTGTCGCTTGCCAGCAAAATCTATGCTCTTATTTTGCTTTGGGTATCTATTTTAAGTAGTGCATTCTTCTTTGTCTCTATTATTTGGGTGAAAATTTTGTTGTTGTGTATTGCTTCGGCGGTAACCTACCATATCTTGCATCTGAAAACGGTAAGATAAAAAATATTAATTTAAGATTAAATTATACAATAAAGTTTGGCAACGGTTGCCCACGTATTTTGGATTTTAAATCAGTTATTCAAAGTCTATTTCCTGTGAGTCCTCGGGACGTTTGATTTTTGGTCGCTTATATTCATTTAGTTTGTATTGGAATCCGAGGAATGCCACTCTGCTTTCTCTTGTGCGGTGCATATACGAAACGAAGTTAGAGGCGTCCGTCGAAAGGTTGTAGTTTATTGTTTTAAACAAATCCATTATTCTGAAATTAATGGTTCCTCGTTCATTAAAGATGTCGATTTTCAACGCTAAACTTGTGGTGAAAATACCATCGAGGTGGCCTACACTTCCCATTGAAAAGAATCGCCAATACATACCTCCACCACCAGTTGTTACAACTGGGGAATCATAAGACATATTAAATTGGAGAGATATGTTTTTTGCAATATTAAAGATTGAATTAATCTTTGTATTCCAACTTTTACTATTTTTTGCAGGGATTCCATATTGTGGGATACTGTTGACATCCAAATAAAAATAACTCGCGCTCAGGTTGAGTTTCCACCATTCGAAAAAGTTTTGGTTCCAGATGACCTCGAGTCCTACTGTATTGCTACGGTTCAAATTCTCGTAGGTTGTTTCTGTGACGTTTGAATCGAGCAAACGAGTAACGCGCGAAATAATATCGGTGGTATATCTATAGAAAACTGTTAAATTTAGCGAGCCTTTAGGTAGATAATGCAGGTCCGTGATTTCGAATGAATTGATGTATTCAGGCTTTAATTCTGGATTACCTTTCGAAAGATTCTGCGGGTCGGAATAATCAACAAAAGGATTTAAAGACATAAAACTTGGTCGGTTGACCCGTCGGCTATAACTGAGCATAACACTGTTTGCATCTGTCAGTTGATAGCTCAAATGAAGTGTTGGGAAAATGTTGAAATAGTCTTTTTCGAAGACCCGGCCAGATGTCTTTTGGTCTGCGTTTGTCGCAGCATATTCACTTCGTAAACCAAGTTGGTAGCCAAAATTCCCAAGTTTACTCGAAAAAGTTAAGTATCCAGCGTAAATGTTTTCGTTGTATATGAAGTTGTTACTAATCAAAGTATTTAAAATCCAATCGTTTTCGCTCGGATCGAAATTGAAAAATGAATAATCAATGTTTATCGTTCGAAAGGAGCTTTTTAATCCTGTTTCGAGTCTTCCAAATGGTAAAGGTTGGATATAGCTTACTTCTCCAATCAAATTTTTATTTTTTTGTTGGGTTTTGTTTTTTTGGAAAATTTTATTGTAAGAAGTAGCGGTAACTGTGTCCAAGAATATTTGATTGTAATATGCTTCATCATTACCTCCAAAAACTGTATAAAGGAGGTTTGCGTTCAATTCTTGTTCTTTTGTATCGAAATTGCGTTTGTAGTTCAAACCAATGTCGTAGCTTGTGTTTGGTGATTCAGAACTGTTGAGTCGATAGTATTGGTTCGAATAATCTCCAATCAGGTTTTGGAAATTGTAACCTGTCGAATCGCTTATTTGCCTTTTGAAAAATCCTAAATTTGTATTAAAAGTTAATGAATTATAGGCGTTAGGTGTCCATTCTGCAGTCAATTGTCCTCGATGAAAGAAGCCGCGTCGCAGAAAATTTTGTAACTGTGAAAGAAAAGTACTGTCGGGAACGAATGAGTTTCGGGTAGCATCTGTTGAACCCCGCATACTAAATTGGCGATAACTATATCCGAAAGTAGTGTTGAAGTTATCAGTTCGTAAATTTAAATTGAGCGAGGCATTGTATTTATCGGCTGTTCCAACATTTGTGTTTAAAATTCCACCATACCCGAGCATAGTATTCTTTTTTAAAACAATGTTGATGATTCCGGCAACACCGTCGGGGTCGAACTTAGCGGAAGGATTCGTTATTACTTCAATCCGCTCGATGTTATCGGCAGGGATTTGTTCCAAAACCGAGGTTCTATCGAAACCCAAAAGAGCCGATGGTTTCCCATCGATAAGAATAGTCACGTTTCCAGTTCCACGAAGACTAATGTTACCATCGATATCTACGCTAATAGAAGGAACATTCGCAAGAATATCCACCGCCGAACTGCCGGAAACCGTTAAATCTTTATCGACGTTGTAAATCCTGCGGTCGATTTCGTAGGAAACTATATCTTTTTGTGCTGTAACCTCGACTTCGTTTGTTTGAACAGGTTCATTTTCGAAATGAATTACTCCAACATTCACATTTGGATTTCTTGGTATTACAAAAATCGAATCGAATAATCTCGATTTATAACCAATGAATTTCAATTCAAGATAGTAGCGACCAAAAGGAACTTTTGATATTTCAAAAATACCTTGCGAATTGGACAAAGCTCCGTTTACCAAAGAAGAATCGCGGTGCCGGTAAAGTCGAACGCTAACGAATTCCATAGGTTTTCCGCTTTGGCTGTCGACGATTTTCCCTCGAATTGTTCCAATCGGTTCGCCTTGGAATTGGCCTCCTCGTTGGGTTTGCGGGTAAACCATTATATCCGTTGCCAAAAGTAAAAAAGCAACCGTTAACCAAAAGTATATTTTAATATTTTTCATAATTTCCACCTAAAAAGAAAAAATAGACGAATAACCCATTTACTACTTTTAAAGACAACCGAACGCGTGAAAAGGTTTAATTTTAGAAAAAATTTTGTATATTTGTTGTTTTTCTTTTTTAATTGCATATGAAAAAGAGCATTGTAATCAAAAAGGCTTCGACTCATAATTTGAAAGGTATAGACCTCGAGATACCTCTTCGAAGCTTAACAGTGATAAGCGGAGTAAGTGGTTCGGGGAAATCTTCGCTTGCCTTCGATACAATTTATGCCGAAGGGCAAAGAAGATTTGTAGAATCTCTGTCGGCATATTCCCGTCAATTTCTTGAACGTATGCCACGACCCGATGTCGAAAGCATTACAGGAATCCCGCCTGCTGTTGCAATCCAGCAACGAACACAGTCGAAAAATCCACGTTCAACTGTGGGGACAATCACCGAAATTTATGACTACTTACGTTTAGTTTTTGGTCGGATTGGCATTACAATTTGTAGGAAATGCAAACAGCAAGTTCGACGGTTTAATCCGCAGAATTCATTTGAATATCTTGAGCAAAATTGGGAAGATGGCGATAAGATTTATATTTTATACCCTTTACGAAAGAATTCGAGAAATCTGATGGATGAACTGAAAACGGCTAAGCAACTTGGATTTTCGCGCATTTATCTTCCACAGGATGATGAAATTGTCGATATACAGGGATTTGTGCCTCGACCAAACACTAAACTATCGGACATTTTTGTTGTGGTTGACCGCGTTGGGCTTCGTTTCGATAACGAAACGAAGTCGAGAATTATCGATTCGATTGAAATTGCGTTTGCTCAAGGTAATGGGCGAATTGTAATTAAGAATTTAACAAAATCACAAACTAAAAAATTCACGACGGAATACGAATGCCCCGATTGCGAAATAATTTATAAGGAACCAGAACCTAGATTATTTTCTTTTAATAATCCTTATGGTGCTTGCCCAATTTGCCAGGGCTTTGGGCGTACGGTGGATATCGACGAGGACTTAGTAATTCCCGACAAAAGCAAAAGTCTTCGCCAAGGCGCCTTGCATCCTTTTAGAACGAACTCCTACGCAAGTATTTTGAATGAAATATTAGATGCAGCCGTAAAATCTAACATTTCGATTGATAAGCCTATTCGCGATTTCACGTCCGAAGAGTTAGACTTCCTATGGAATGGTAATAATAACTTCTGGGGTTTAAATGCTTATTTCAAGTATTTGGAGGAAAAGAATTACAAAGTTCAGAATCGAGTAATGCTTGCCCGATACCGCGGTTTCACAAATTGCAAAGCTTGCGGCGGTAGTCGGCTTCGAACATCTGCTCGCCAGGTCTTTGTCGCAGGTAAAAATATACCGGAACTTATCCGAATGTCGTTGGATAAACTTTATAATTTTTTCGATACTATTAAATTATCCGATTATGAATGGAAAGTGGTTGGCCAGGTAGTAAAATATATTATTTGGCGTTTGCAGTTGCTTATTGATATTGGATTACATTATCTTACGCTCGAAAGATTGACCCATACGCTTTCCGGAGGCGAGTTGCAACGTATTTACCTTTCGAATGCACTTGGTTCCTCGCTTGTAGGAACACTCTTTGTTTTGGATGAGCCAAGTATTGGTTTGCATCCCCGCGATACTAATCGGTTGTTGAAAATACTTTTCAAACTCCGGGATTCGGGAAATACAATTATCGTGGTCGAACACGACCCCGATATTATCAAAGAAGGCGATTTTATAGTCGATTTGGGTCCTTCGGCTGGCGAGTTTGGGGGCGAAATTGTATTTTCCGGTTCATACAACGATTTATTGAAAGCAAAGGATTCGTTGACTGCACAATATATTTCTGGAAAAAAGCAGATAAAAATCAAAAAGGTCAAACGCGAACCCAAAGGATTTATTAAAATTTACAAGGCTCGGCAGCACAATCTTAAAATTGATTATCTTGAAATTCCTTTGGGTCAAATGACTGTAATCACAGGAGTATCTGGTTCGGGAAAAAGCACCCTCGTCCACGATGTTATTTATCGCGGATTGTATAATTTAACAATACACAACGAGGCAACAACATCCGCATATGAGCGTGTCTTTGTAGATGGGTTCTTTGGAAAAGTTGAGTTAGTTGATCAAAATCCAATAGGGAAATCAACACGTTCGACACTTGCAACATATTCAAAAGTTTTCGATTTGATAAGGGATATTTTTGCTGCAACTCCGCTTGCTAAGCAATTGGGGTTAAAACCTGGCTATTTCTCGTTTAATGTTCCCGGGGGGCGTTGCGAAACTTGCGAAGGCGAGGGTTTCATTACTGTCGAAATGCAATTTCTTCCCGATGTGTTGTTAGAATGCGAAGATTGCAAAGGGACAAGGTATAAAAAAGAAGCTAAAAATATCCTTTACAAAGGAAAAAACATTGTCGATGTTCTCAATATGAGTGTGGACGAGGCTATTGAGTTTTTTATAGATGAGCCAAAAATTGTTCAAAAGCTTAAGGTATATCGAGATATTGGTTTAGGATACATTCGATTAGGCCAATCTTCCACGATGCTTTCGGGGGGAGAATCGCAAAGAATCAAATTAGCTTCGTATATCGAACAAGGGGATGTTAGCGATTATATTTTTATTTTTGATGAACCTACAACAGGACTGCATCTTGATGATATTGCAAAGCTTCTCGATTGTTTGCAAAGGCTCGTCGATGCTGGTAATACCGTTATTATTATTGAACATAATCTCAATGTAATTTCGTCTGCGGATTGGGTCATCGATCTTGGGCCAGAGGCTGGCGACGAAGGAGGCAAAGTAGTTGCAAAAGGAACTCCCGAAAGCCTTGTAAAAGTTCGAACTTCACATACTGGACGAGCATTACAGGAATTCTATAATGGACTCGACAAAAAATAAATGTATAGAATTTAGCTATGTTTCGGACAAACGATTGCAGTCTCTTGTTCAATAGTATCGCTTGATTGCGGGCAATGTGTAAATTATTTCTACTAAACTATCCTTTTCCTTTTTGCCCCTTTCATTATTTTATAAGAAGAGGAGGAATGAGGTAACAAAGTGGAATTTGCAAACAAGTTCGATACATAATTTTTATTTTTAGGTAACAAGTTTCCTTCTTTTTTTAGTAGTTTTGTAAATTATTTCGTTAAATAACATAAGGAAATCAATGAAAATTCACGAGTATCAAGCAAAAGAATTACTGAAAAGGTTCAATGTTCCTACTCTGTTCAATCGTGTAGTATTCCATCCTGAAGAGGCAGGACGTATTGCTTACGAGGAGTTCGAAACAAAAGGTCGAACGACTGTTGTAGTTAAAGCCCAAGTATATGCTGGCGGGCGTGGTAAAGGAATTGTCTATGACCCGGGAACTGATGAGCCGATAGTTTTCGGAGAAAAGGAGGTTCGCGGCGTTAATATTGTGAGTGGCGAAAATCTTGCCGACCGCGTCTATCAATACTCTGTCAAAATGTTGGGCAAAAAACTTGTTACTGTTCAAACAGGCAAAACAGGAACGATAATTCGAAGGCTTTTATTGGAAGAAGGTATCGGAATCGAAAAAGAATTCTATGCCGGAATTGTTTTGGATAGAAATGCGGGACAAACCGCGATAATGGTATCTACCGAAGGTGGTGTCGAAATCGAGAAAGTTGCCGAAGGAAATCCCGAAAAAATTATAAAAGAATGGATAAACCCATCCATTGGATTCCAAGCATATCAAGGGCGACGTTTAGCTTTTGGATTGGGATTGAAAGGCGAGCCATTCAAAAACTTTCTTTCGTTTATTACCAATTTAGTTCGTGCATACGACGAATTAGATTGCAGTTTGCTCGAAATAAATCCATTAGTGTTGACAACCGAAGGAAAGATGGTTGCCCTCGATGCAAAAATGAATTTTGACGATAATGCGTTATTCCGCCACCCAGAATATCTCGAACTTCGGGATACTTCCGAGGAAGATCCTTTGGAAGTTGAAGCTTCCAAATACGATTTAAACTATATTAAGTTGGACGGTAATGTCGGTTGTATGGTCAACGGGGCTGGACTTGCAATGTCCACAATGGATTTAATTCAACTATCGGGTGGAAACCCTGCTAACTTTCTCGACGTTGGGGGAGGTGCCAACGTAGAAAGGATTTCGAATGCTTTTCGGATAATGCTTTCTGACCCAAATGTCAAGGCTGTCTTGATTAATATTTTCGGAGGCATTGTTCGCTGCGATAAAGTTGCTTATGGAATTGTCGATGCTCTTGCTAATGTCGAAGTAAAAGTGCCAGTCATTGTTCGATTGGATGGGACAAACGCCGAAGAAGGGCTCGAAGTGCTTAAAAACTCGGGATTGCAATTCCACACAGCCAAAACATTCGAGGAAGCAGCAAAAACCGTTACAGAAGTTGTTGCCTCGATTGTCTAAAAACTAGTTAAAAAAGAATTTGAAGGCTTGCATCTACTGTGCTCTCTTTGATTTGTTATTATTTTAATTATTAACTACTAATGTGTTTTATGAAAAAATTATTTGTTCTCGTTTTAATATTTCCCTTTGCAGTTTCTATTCCAAGTCTCAGTTTAACGTTGGTGTTTCGCCGGGATTCGTATTGAATAGTTTCTATGTCGGTTATCAGTTCGGCGATTTTGTGCCATATATCGGATTACAGTTCCTAAGTGGTTCGGTGACTTCTACACATTCATACGACGATTTCGATAATAATGGCAATCGTGTTCATTTTGAGGATAAAGAAGAAATCAGTGGAAATATTTTTATGCCTTACTTAGGAGTTAAATATTTTGCTTTGAAGGAGAAAGATTTGAAAGGCTACGTAAATTTTTGTCTGTTTAAGCCATTGGTTTCTTTGGAAGAAAAGTATAATGGCGAAATCAACCAGGATTTGAAATCCACGATGGATAAACTTTCTATATTGGGCTTTGATTTAGGCATTGGAGCAGAATATTTTCTGAGTAAGCAATTTAGTATCGGTGGTGAATTTGGTGTGCATTTATTTTGGTTCAATTTTGATATCGAAAACACACGATTAGTTTACAACCCAACAACTGGCGAAAGTGAACCACTTCCGGACAACTGGAAGAATAAATTAAATCTTACATCAACTTTTACCAAAATTATTCTAAATTATTACTTTAATTAGATAGATGCTGGGTTAATATTTTTACTTTTCGCGGCAAGTAGCGTTAGTTGTATAGGACGATTTATTAATAGCTATTACTAAATAACAGTAATTGAACAATGAGGTGCACTTCTTGTTGAAAAGCTTATTCCACGATTTGTGATTTTATATGATGAAAAAGTTAATGAATTGCCAACACAACCTATAATATTTTATTAACATTGTCCCAGTTCATATTTTTTGATATTTTAATTTTTTGTAATTTTGCATTCTTTTTTCTTGCGAGGTAAAAAATGAATAAACTTGAATTTGTTAACGAGCTGATAGCCGAACGAGCGAAGAACATTAAGAAACAAAAGGACGGGGAAAACTACTCCGAAACCCCAAATTTTAAACCTGGCGATGTTGTTAATGTTGCAGTTCGGGTTGTTGAAGGCGACAAAGAGCGAATCCAAAATTTTAAAGGCATTGTCCTAGCCCGCCGGGGAAGCGGTCCGAACCAGACGTTTCGTGTTCGAAAAATTTCGAACGGTGTTGGGGTCGAACGTATTTTTCCACTTTATTCTCCAATGATTCAAAACATAACAATTGTTCAACGAAGCAAAGTCCGACGTGCGAAACTCTATTACCTGCGCGGAATGAGCGAAAAGAAAATTCGCCAGAAATTATCGTAAAGTTACTATAAACTATGTCGAAAAAGAAAAGTTGGAGCGAGAAACTTGCTGATTCTAAAAATTTACCAAAGCTTGTCGTTCTCGAAGGCGAAGCAGCGCGCAAATGGGGTGGAAAAAAAATGGTTGTCCCACGTCCCATTGACGTAAAGGATTTAATGCAACAAGTTCCCGAAGGCAGAGTTACAACTATCAACGAAATTCGGAAAGCACTCGCATTAAAATACTGCGTCGATACTGCTTGTCCTTTAACAACTGGGATATTTGTTTGGGTAACTGCACACGCAAGCAATGAAATGATTCAACACGGGGAAGCAGAAGTTGTTCCCTATTGGCGGACTTTGAAAAACCAAGGACAATTAAACGAAAAATTCCCAAATGGTGTTGAAAATCAACAACAAAGATTAGTCAATGAGGGGTTTTTTATAGTTTCCAAAGGTAGGAAGTTCTTCGTGCAAGATTTTGACAAATATTTATTTAAATCTTCTGAATTTTTATTTGAGTTATCTCCTTTATAATCCTTATTGGTTAGTCCTTAATTTTTGGTAGTATTTCAATATTATTCGAGTTGTAAATACGGTTGAAGTTTTGCCATATAGAATCTCGTGGGCGAAGGAATCAGCAAGTAGGAAGCCTTCGGCATTTTCCTATGCAGGGTTTCCTTTTTGCCATTAATTAAACTTTTTTTCCATATTCATATAGCCATTGATTTTATTGGTAGGGGAAATTTTTAGGATTTTTTAAGAAAGATAAAGCTAATTGTTCTTTCAAGACTTTGAATACCTACTGAAAAATGATTCAAATAGATATAAATTTATAAATGTTTTTGTAATTTTAAATAATTTTTAAGGTAATTTAAAATATTATTGAGATGGATAAAATAATTGGATATATACCAATCGTAACGACGATTTTTGCGATTTATTTCGCAAAAGAAATATTCGGGCATTATAAAGTTAGGCGAACTAACTATCTTCTGTGGTGGACGATTGGAGTAGTTACATACGGGCTTGGCACTTTGACCGAAAGTATCAATGCATTGTTTGGGTGGAGTATTTTGAATCTTAAGTCTTGGTATATTGTTGGTGCATTGCTTGGAGCTTTGCCGCTTGCACAAGGTTCAGTGTATTTGTTAATGAGTCGGAGATTTGCAAGCACGACTTCTTATTTTTTTGTTTCTTTGATACTCATTGCTGCAATCAGTGTGGTTTTTACTCCGGTAGATATTCCAAAGGACTTTAATTACAAGTTAACAGGCGCGGTTTTCGAGTGGAGATGGGTTAGATTTTTTTCGCCGTTAATCAATTTGTACTCTTTCGTTTTTCTTGTTGGGGGTGCATTCTACTCTGCTGTCAAATATTACCAAACCGAAAAGGGGGATGCTCGTTTCAAAGGCAATATTTTGATTGCAATCGGGGGAATTTTACCGGGAATTGGAGGAACTTTTACAAGAATTGGCTACGTAAACGTATTGTTTGTTACCGAGTTATTGGGTTTAGTATTAATATATATAGGTTATAGAATCATAAAAACGAGTAAATACAAATCCACAATCGATGTTGCTTCTGCAATAGAAAGATAAAAAATTTCTTTACTATAAAAAATTTACTCTCGATGGGCAAACGAGTGTCGAGTGTAAACTTTTTGGTTACCGATATTCGTAGAAGCAAAAACACTGCCCGATTTGGGGACAGTGTTTTCGAAGATGGTTTTGTGTGTTTTTACATATCTTTATAGGGATTAGGACCCAATCGGTCGATTGTTTCGGCAAAGTTATTGAATATCTGCGGGATTTTATCGTATTCATCGATGGAAAGCGTGTGGAGTTCGACTCGCTCGGGTTCCAACACCAACTGTTTCAATTTTTCTTGAACGTTTTCCATTCTTCTGTTTGCAAGTTCGCTACCGCGAATAAAGTGGCATTGGTAATCTTCGCCATATTTACAGCCGATAAGAATGATTCCATCGTAACCCATCGATAAAGCATCGGCAATCCAAATGACGTTAACAGAACCAAGGCAACGCACGGGAATGATTCTAATATATGGAGAGTAATTGATTCTTTTGCTCGAAATAATATCCAACGAAGGATATGCATCGTTTTCGCATAAAAACGCTAAGATTCTGGGTTTTTCTTCTTCACTTTCCGGAATTTCAAGAGATTTAATCATCGAAGAGATGATTTGCACGGAATAATTTTTGAAACTGATAATTCTTTCGGGACAAGCCCCCATACAAATTCCGCATCGTCGGCAGCGATTAGGATTTGGTTTTGGGGTTCCTTTGTCGTCTTCATCGAGTGTCCCGAAAGGACATTCTTCGGTGCATCGTTTGCATTGTGTACATCTTTGAAGAAAGAAGTCGGGATAAGATGTATCGCCCGAGCGGGGATGTAATGCTCTGCCTAATCGAACACTTTCGATTGCTTGGATTGCTTTCAATGTTGCACCGAAAGCATCGTTTTTTGCAGAAAATCCATTCATAGGAGAACGGACTGTTCCGGCGGAATAAATTCCGGTTCTTCGAGTTTCGTAAGGGAAACAAATGTAATGTGAATCGGGGAATCCATAGCGAAGTGTGGGTAGGTCCGTTCCTTGTCGATATGTTAGGTTAAGAATTCGTGCGCCTATTTCGGCGCCGGCAGCTACGCTTTTCCCATCGGCAGTTATTGCAGATTGTTCAACATTTCCCACTTCAACATAAGTGCTTGGAACTAAACCAGTTGCCAATACAACTAAATCTGCATGTAAACGAATTCGCTCGCTAATAAGAGTTTTTTCGACATCAACATATACCGAGCCATTCCCATCGGACTCGATACTGATTATTTCTCCTTTTGTTATGAATACATTATCTTCGCTCTGGACTCTTTTGTAAAACTTTTCCGATTGTCCGGGTGTTCGGATATCTTTGTAAATTATGTAAATCTTTGCATCGGGGAAAAACTCTTGAACATACAAAGCTTGCTTCAAACTTGCAGTGCAACAATAGGAAGAACAATATGGAAGGTGGTTTGGGTCGCGGGAACCGGCACACTGAATAAATACAACGTTGTGAATTTCTTTGCCATTGAATTTTTTGGAAAAACCTTTTTCTTTGGCTAATTCTTCAAATTCAATATTTGTAATGACATTTGGAAACTTTCCATAACCTAAATAATCAAGCTTGTTAGGGTCGTAGGGTTTCCACCCAGTGGCTTGGACTATTGCACCAACTTGGAATTGGTAAATATTGGTATCGTCTTGAACCTCGACATCGAACATTCCGGGTTGCCCCGAAATTTTGTTAATCTTGCAATTTGTCAATATTTGTATTCGTTCATTAGTAAGAACACTGCCAATTATTTCGTCGATAAGGTTAGGTTCAAGTTCGAGATAAGGAGACTTTTGTGGAGCAACCTTATACAATTTTTTATAGAATCCTCCTAATTCCTTTTCTTTTTCAACTAAAACAACATTGTAGCCTGATTTCGCAGCCGAAAGCGCAGAGTTTAGTCCTGCGATACCTCCGCCCACAACCAAAATTGTTGAGTTTATGTCGAAAATAATTGGTTCGGGGGATTGAGTGTTTTGTATTTTGGCAACCCCCATTTTGATGTAATCCAACGCAAGCGATTGCGTCTCGTCATCGTTTGGAATGTGGGTCCATGCAACTTGTTCTCGAATATTAACTCGTTCACAAATTAAATTCTTGCCAAATTTAAATATATCTGTTAGGTAACGCCCAGAGCAAGCAGAAATAACTATTTTGTTGAGTTGATTTTCTTCTATGTCTTTTTGAATTTCTTTAACAAAGCTTTCGCTACAAACCCAGTTATTGACTTTTGCTACGGGAAGTTTAAATTCTGTGGCGATGTCAGTTGCAATTTTCTGACAAGCAATAGATTCCCCAATTCCACAACCGCTACAGAGGTAAAGACCTATTTTTGTTTCTGCTGCCATCATTCACACTCCTTGATTTTTAGAATTGCTTTCATTGCTGCTGCTGTTGCTTCTTGAACAACAGAAGCAACGTCTTTTGGGCCAACGCAGACGCCACAACCAACGACTCCATCATCCAAATCATTTCGAATAAATCCATTTTCATTCAAAATTCCTTCGATAGGGGGCTTTTCGTTTGAAGTTGTCGGTTGCATACCGATTGCAAGAACCACTAAATCAACTTCCTTTTGGAGAAGAACACCTGTCATAGTATCCTCGGCTTCAACTATGAGCCGATTGTTCATAGGGTTTTTCAGTATTTTTGCAACTTTTCCTCGGTGGAATTCAATATTAGGGTCTGATTGGGTTTTGTTGTAAAAATCTTCCAAAATTCCATTGGCTCGCAAATCGATGTAAAATATATATATTTTAGTGTCTGGATATTGACTTTTTATATAGTGCGTATGTTTCATCGAAGCAAGGCAACATACCGAAGAGCAATATTCAAGATGATTTTCGTCGCGTGAACCAGCACATTGGACAAAAGCAATCTCTTTCGGTTCGCTATCGAGTTCGCCAACTTGAATTTTGCCTTGTGTTGGACCAGATGGAGATGCAAGCCTTTCCATCATCATATTTGTAATTACATTGGGGTATCGTCCGAAACCAAGATTTTCGAGCTTTGTTGCATCGTAGGGGTCCCAACCTGTTGCCCATACAATTGCTTTGGTGCGGACCAAGAATTCCACTTTCTTTTCGCTTAAATTAATAGCATTATATTTACATACTTCGACACATAGTCGGCATTTGTCGAACAAACAAACTGAAGGGTCGATTACATATTTTTGTGGATAGGCATTATTATACGGTTGGTAGATAGCTTTTGTTTTGTCCATCCCAAAATTAAATTCGTTCGGACGCTCGACGGGACAAACTTTAAAACAATCGCCACAAATTGTGCATCGATTATCAACAAATCGTGGTTTTTGTTCAACATTTAAGATTAATTCTTTTCCCTCTTTTTTGACTTTTTTTACGGTCGAAAGTGTCAACAACTTAATATTATTGTTGTCGCGCAGGCGTCGGAGGTTGATTTCGAGTCCACAAGTTGGTGGGCAAAGTTTAGGGAAATACTCATAGAGTTGGGAGACACGCCCGCCAATGTATGGTTGTTTTTCGATGAGCAACACGTTGAATCCAGTTTCCGCAGCTTCGAGCGCAGTGGAAATACCAGCAATACCAGCACCAACTACAACAATATCGGTTTCGAAGTCATTTTGTTCGTTTTTTCTTTCCATTGGTAAATCAAAAAATAAAAAAACAAAAATTACCAATGGGTAAATTAGAATTGTTTAAAGAGTCGTTAAAATCATTATGATATAATGTAATCTCTATGTTGTAGAGATGGCTACCAACTATCCCCCCATTTTACCTTAACTTCCCATTCTTTCTGATTTCTTTGAGGGGTTTGAGTCAAATTAGTTGTTCGGCTCAATTGTAGGATGAGATTTTGTAATGGTTCAGGTTGAAATATTGAACCGAAGGGAACTTCGATACTCAATTCGTTGTTGTTCATCAAATCGGCAACCGTCCCGCCAAAATTCCAATTTAATCCAAGAAAATTTCCACTCATCCTTAATTTCGCTTTGTCGAATGTTAAAGATGATTCAGAAAAAGTTATGTCTGCACTCGAAACAAAACCGGTTCCCGACAGCGCATTCGTTATGAATTGAGAAACAAGCACAGTTGCTCCACTCGATATTACGGTGGAACGACCGGCACTATAAAGTTCATTTATATTGAATTCGTTTCCACTTCCTCGCTCGAATTCGCTTTTTGTTCTACCAAATGCTAATAGAAATAAAGCGTCTTGGGTTATTCTCGAAGAATCACCTTTTGCAACCTGATTATCAATGGCATATTCAAAACGAACACTTGGTCGCTCTTTTGTTCCTGTTAAAAAAATCGAAATTGTGAAATTTCGAACTGCATCACTGTAAATGCTCTCCCCAGAATATTCAGCTTTAATATCGAGATTAGGATTTTCGAGATTGCCCGTAGGGAAATTAATTGCTCCTTGTGTCCTGAAAAGTTTAATAAAATTCAATGTAGAGCCTTCGCGCAAAACTAAATCACTTCCTGTTAGTAATGTTACGTTATTTCGAGGATCGGAGTAATAGTGTAAAGTCGAAGAACCGTCTGGCATCGTAATAATCGCATACATTTTTCCCAGTGTAGTAATATCCATTGTTAGTTCAATTGGGTTTACCAATCGGATGAAAAGGTCAATTTTCAAATTCGACGACCCCGACGAAGAATGCAAGTTGGTTAAATCGGAATTTGGATTATTGAAAAGTGTAGTTGAGTTTTTGCCGAGTTGATTCTCTTTGTTCCCTGCGAATTCATATCGAACAAACGATTCTGCTACTGATTCGCGTGAAGCTACCGAAGGCAAATACAATTTGCCCTTTGTTATTTCGAGGTTGCCTTCTACTTTTGCATCGTTTGGTTTACCAGAATATCTTAATTGATTCTCTCCTGTGGAAATAATCAAATCGCCAAAAAGATTTGGATGTGATTTTGCCGACGCACTGCTTAAAACTTTAAGATTGCTTGCCTTTAAAGCAATATCAATATCTTGGATTTGGTTGTTTTCGAAAGTTATAATGCCGTTTATAGTTGCTAACCCATTTTTATTGTCCGAAGGTAAATTGTAGATGTGTAAGTTATCGAGCATTACTTTTGTTCCGTCGAAAAGGACTTTCCCTTGTCCTCGATAGACAATATTGTTTGCCAACACTCGAAAAGAAGCATCAACAATTTCTGCGCTGCCTTTAAAGAATAAATTATCGGGTAGATAGCCGTAAACGTCTAAGTTTGTAATTGCTTTGCCTTCCAACTTTTCCAAATTCGAAGCGACTAAAGGCGAAAAAATTGAAAGGGGAAGCTGATTGCTTTCAACTTTTGCAAAGAACTGTTCGTTCTGGTTCAGTGCGAATTTCCCTTTGCTCAATTCGATGCTGATTGGAAAGCGGACAATCTCGACTGATAGGAGGGAATTATCAGCTTCTTCAATCCTTATTTTGCCATATATGTTATTAGTTCGGTATTTTATATTAGCCAAAAAATTCCCAAGTTCATAATTTTCGAAAAGGAGTTTTTTCGTAAATAAATTCAAATCTATATCTGGGTTATCCAAAGTATTCCCTAATGATAAATCGAGAGATTCAACAGTGCCTTCGAAAGTTTTAATATTTGAGAGAGCATTATCTTGCGGAAGAAGCTTTTGGAAATCATTCAAAGGTAAGCTATCGAGATGTGCTTTTATATTAATTTTCCCATCATATAAATAATAGCCGAATATCGAAACTGTTTCTGCGTTTTCTCGTTTGAATTGCATTTGTGAAATATGGTAACCGTCCTTTTCAATTGATAGAGTAATTGGAGAGGAGGCTTGCCATTGAAATATATTTGAATATCCAAAATTGAAAGTTGGAAAGCTTATTTCAATTTTTTTGTCGGTAAAATTTCCTTTGCCTTGGACTGCAAGCTCCACGGTTCCATTTATACCCGTTTGTGCAATTATGTTTAGACTGTCTTTTTGGAAATTAACATCAACCGTAGGAAAGTCGAAGTATAGTCCTCCAATTGCAATCCGGGAATCCGATAACAACTTTGCCGAAAGAAACTTAACGTATGGAACTGAATCAATTACTTCGATTTCGTAGTTAGCCGAAAGGTTTGAAGAAAGTAGGCTGTATTTCGTCGAATCTTCTGTGTATGTTAAGTAGTTTATTGCCATTGAATCGAGTTTCAAGTAGCAAGACTTCTCTGTATTTTCGAAAAAAAGCTTCGCATTTCCTGAAAACACTATGTTTTTTTTCAAAAGGACACTAATCAAAGAAAAGTCGCCAATCCTTAATTCTGCATTGAAGCGTGCGGGATGAAAAGTTACTATTTTAGATTGGCTAAAGTCCGTTCCGTTTGTTGTTGTAACTGAATCTGTAGCTATTGTTTGCTCCAACACCTTCAGTTTATTCTCGAAACTTTTTGTAATGGATTGTATCTGTGTGCCGAAGTTAGTTACTAAGTCTAAAAACTCGTATTCACCTTCGACAACTGCATCCATCATCAGCGAGTGAATTCGAATGAATTTATTGCCAGGTGAACTATGGTGGACATCCAAGTCGATTTCGAATGGGAGCAAGTCTCTATCGGAAAAAGCAAATTCCATAAAATTTGCTTTCAAGTTCAAATCGATAGAATTTGGATTATATCCTTTGCCATTGAACGAAATCTCTCCACTCAAACGTTGTGGGAGATTGCCTCCACTAAACCTAAACGCGTCTAAATTTATGTTAGAAAAACTCAAAAGTCCGCTATAATCAGGATTTTTAAACTCAGCAAGGTTGAGCGAGCCACTCAGGTTCAATTTTCCAATGTTCTGGTGTGATAATGTGTCTTGCCAAAAAAATAATGATTGTAATGTATCAACTGTAAGCATTCCGCGAAAGAGATTCGCGGTGCAAGATAGTGTCCAGTTTTCCAAGCCTTTGTATTCCGCTTTCCCTTTGTCTATATTTAATTTTACCCAACCATTTGAATTCGAGTTATGTCCTAGATTAAATTGAGCTTCGAGTGTTCCATCGAGGCTTGTTTTCGGTATCGTTTGCAAAATAGTAGCAAGGTTAAAAGAATTGAATCGCAATCTTAAATTATAATTAGCGCTATTATCGAACGAGAAATTAAAATCCAGCAACCCGGAGCCGGTAATTGCATTCCCATTGAATTTAAACCGACCGTCCTCCAATTCAAAAGTTAAATTTTTGGAATTAAAGAACTTGGAATCAATAGGAATGTTTAGAAAAGTTTGCCCGAAAAGGAGAGGTAGGTCGCTTTGGTAAATTTCTAAATTTCTAACAATAAATGAAAGTTTTGGAGAAATTGGGTGACTTAAATTCTCAACTTTTCCATCGCAAACGATGTATGATTTACCGAAGTTTAACCCAATGTTATCGAATTTTATTGTTGAATCTAATTTTACCTTTCCATTTATTTTGATTACCGCATCTTTTGCGAAAGGGAGTTCAACAAATTTTTGTAAGTCCTCTGTCCTTAATGTTGATTTTTTTATTTCAAAATCCAATTGGGGGTATTGTAGCAGATAGATTCGAGAAGTAAGATTTATTGAACTTCCTTTGGTTTGTAGAACAAAATTATTAACATCAACTGTGTCCTTATTTGTAAATATGTCGGCTGTCGATTTAACAACAACAAACGAAGATTTTTCTTCGTAGAAATTAAGGTTAGCAATCGAGATGCTGAATTTTTGTTCTCCGATAGAAAGTTTTCCCCCAAGTTTTAGATTCAAGTTTTTGATGGAAAAATTCGATGGATTGAAAGTATGGCTGCGTGTTGTATCGTTTTCGTCGAGCATTGCAAGCTGCCCATTTTCAAGTTGGACGTTATTGAGAAAGATTACCAGGTTTGGAGGTTCGGATGGGCTATTATCGTCGCTTTGTTTTGTAATTTTTTCGAAGTTCCATAGCGAATCGCCTAAAAGTTTCCGAAAATTAAAATATGGATTTTCGAATTTGACGAACTTGAGAAAAACTTTCTTTTGCAGTAGAGGCGAAAAATCCCAGTCAAGCCGAACATTCCTTGAAAATATTACTGTATCGGAGCCGAGAGTAATTAAAAAGTTGTTTATCCTTATTCCCGAGAAGGGGCTAAAATCGATTTCTTTATATGAAATTTTACCATTAAGATTGTTATTGAGAATCTGAATTCCAATTTCTGCCAGCCAATTTCGAGTCGGCTTTATACTCAAGAAGAGAACAACTATTGAAAGGGTAACAAGAAAAGAGACAACAGAAGCTGCAACAAACCTAAACAAAAAAGTCCAAAATTTTTTGCGTCGTTTCTTTTCTTTTTTTTCCATAATATACAAAGTTACGATTTTTGTACGTTTTCTGAATATTTTCGGATAATAGCAAGCAATTGCTCCCTACCTTGCTTTGTAACCGAAGAGTAAGGAAGTATTTCTACGAGATTGGTGCAATACTGCAAAAGGAATTCAAATTGTTTGATACGCTTATTCAAAGAATCTTTGGCTATCTTATCGGACTTTGTGAGTATTACAACATATTTGCGAGCAATATTTTCTAGTAGTTCTATTTGGGCAAGGTCTAATTTTTGAGGCTCAAGACGGCTATCGGCAAGGAGAACAACCAATACAAGATTCCCTCTTTGCGATAAGTATATAGTGTTCAATTTTGCCCATAGTTTACGTTGTTCTTTCGATACCGTCGCATAACCAAAGCCTGGAAGATCGGCAAAAATATATTTATTTTCGACCAAATAGAAATTTATTTGTTGGGTTTTTCCGGGTTTCGCACTTGTGTGTGCCAGTTCTTTCCTTAATACCAAACTATTTAACAACGAAGATTTTCCTACATTTGAACGACCCGAAAAAGCAAATTCAGGGAGGCTGATTGTTGGAAATTGTTCAATATTTTCGGCACTGGCGATAAATTCTGCTTTTAATTCTTTCATCGAACAATGACTATTGGCAACTGATGGACAAAATTTATTGCGTCAATTCTGCAAGCAAGAAAATATATTCCGGAAGGAAAATCGGAAACATCGGCTTGAATCGAGAATGTCCTTCCGTCGTTACTTATCATTACTTTGTTAGTATTTATAGATTCACCGAAAGAATCAAATATTTTGAAACTTAGGTTATCGAACCTTAGCGAATCCAGTTCGATTTCAAAATTGACGAGATTGGATGATGGTATAGGAAAGGGTTCACTTATCCAAATTTTCCCTGTTTCTGTAAATTGATAAGTTTTGCCTGTTAGCCCAACGTTGCAGTTACTTGTTCCTGTATAATTTTCCGGTTCTCCTTGTCCAATCAGATAAACATACTGGTCCCAGCAACGGTCGAAGATTACAATTGTGTCCTTTTCAGGTCCCAATTTGTGGGGCAAATAACATACTGGAATCTTTCGAGTGTTTTTCGCCGGTATTGTCAATGGAAACAACGAAGGAGTGCTCGAAAATGAGACATTGCCAAGAAACATTAAGTGGTCGATAACGATGTCGTAATCGGAATTATTCTTTAATTCGATATCAGAACATTGCAGTTTCCGAACCTTGACTTTATCGAAATTCATAATCCTGTCGTTCGTTGACAAAATCACCTCGAGTACATTGGAATCCAATCGAACATCTACCATAACAGTATCGGATATATTCTTGCAACCATCGATAGTCTCGATTCGTGCAAAATAATAGCCGGAGTCTTTTGCGATATATGTTCTGCCCTGTCCGATAACATTTTGGGGATTGTCGGCGTTGAACCACTCAATTTTTTTGTAATTCCCATCGAGATTAAGAATTACAGAATCTCCTCTGCAAATTGATGCCTGTCCTTTAACTGTAATTTTTGGTTTTGGATTTGGTGCTAAATCAACAACAATATACGCGCTGTCTTGGCATTCTGTGGTGTCGAATGCGGAATAGGCAACATAGCGGCCTGGTTTGGTAATAGTTATTGTATCAGTTTGTTCGCCTGTATTCCACCAATACCGTTGTCCATTAGTCGAAAGCCAAATCTGTAATGTGTCGCCTTCGCACAATTTTGCTTGTTGTGAGCTCGAGATGGTTATCTTTGGTTTTGGGTTGAAATTGACAGAAATTTTTGCAGGGACGATACTATCGCACTCGGTGTTCCAAACATAAAGTTCGTAAGTTCCCGATTTTGTAACTTTTATTTCTTTTGTTGTTTGATTAGTTGACCAATGAAAGAATTTGGTATCGTTGATAGCGCGCAATGTGATTGTATCTCCTTCGCAAGCATTTAGATTGGGAATTGCTTCGATTTGTGCATTGATTTTGTTTCGCCCGACCCAACGGAATATGCCGGTTCCAATCACCCAACCGAGTGTATCGTTAACGAACCAAAAGTCATCGAGAGAATCGTCCGGCTCGAGACCACAGTTTAACAATTCCCAACTATTGCCTCCATTGTCGGTATAGTAAATAGTCCGGTTCCAACCGCAAACCCAACCACGCAAAGAATCGAGCAAAAATGCTCCAAACATTGAAGTCCCTGTTGGAAAGTCTTTCCAGGTTTTCCCAAAATCTCTCGAAATGCGAGCGCCTCCAAGTCCCCCCTCTCCGCCGCAACCTAAAGAGTAAGGCACTAATATTGTATTGCCCGAAATCCACAAATCTTCTTGCCAATCATTGCTGCCCGTACGAGAAAAAATTTGCCAAGATTTGCCTCCATCGGTTGTTTGCCAGATATATCCGCTGCTCGATGCATAACCTAAACCGTTTTTGGAATATAGTATCAAGTCGGTCAAACCTGAATTTGGCAAGTATGCTTCCGTAATAAACGTCCAATTTTGTCCACCATCGGTAGTTCCGAAAAATCGTTGAGGTGTTAAACAACCACCCCCGATTACCATACCATAGTTCTCATCGATAAAATAATGTCCCCAAAGGTCTTCGGCATCGGATGGGGTAATGTTGAACCACGATACTCCGCCATCGGTAGTTTTAAATATTTGTCCAAAACCACTGGAACCTTGTCCCGAGGTAAACCCGACTTTTTCGTTCACGAACTGGATATGTTCAAGCTGGTATGCCGAAGGGATTGTTGTTCCGAACCAAGATTTGCCTCCATCGGTTGTCCTAAGGGTGCGACCACCGTAACCACATACCCAACCATAATTTGGATTTTGCGGTAGAAAAAATATTTCAAGCCAATAAGAGTTGTTGTAGGGTGGTGGTATATTTTGCACACGCTCCCATTGACTTTGAACGTTGGCAATCCCTAATAGACCTATTACTATTATTGCGAAATATTTCATCTTCTTATCATATTTACTTTTTGATAATCGTTTAATTCGATGAATTATTTCATATTGACGCTCGTTGCTTTCGGAGATTATTAGATGTCGACAGTGTGAGTGGAGGGTAGTTAGCTAATTTGCAAAGTCAAATAATTTCAACAGAAAATGGATTGCTTCCTTTTTCGAATTTTTTAACACTATAACTATATAGGATATAGGTTAATCTATGGATAATTAAAGGGGCAATTCGCGAATTGCCCCTTTGTTGCTCGACGATTTAAATTATTTAATGATAAGTAGTTTAAAGGCTTCGAAGTCTATGCCGTTTGAAATGATACAAGTGTAAATTCCATCGGGCAATGTATTTCCCGACGAGTCTTTTAAATCCCATATAAAAGTAGCTTGGTTGTCCAAGTCGAACTTATTCACGAGTACTCCCTGTTGGGAGTATATTTTTATGCGATAACTTGCCTCCGAAATTTTAGGTGAAAATATTATTTGCTGCGAGGCTGGATTGGGGAATACTGCGAATGCAATTTTTCCTTCGTTGACCGAAGCCACATACTCACCCTCGAGTTCGATTGTAAACTGTTCTTGAGTTTCGGCGATATTTACAATTAATTGAGCAGTTTTGCGCGTTGCCTCTTGCGAGGAATATTGGATATTGACAACAACGGAATCGTTAGAATTTAGTGTTACATTTTTTTCTGTAAGCAATTGGAATGCGTTTGCATCCGCTCCTGTAATATCAAACGAAATATTAAGCGATGTTGCAGCTAAGTTCTTCAATACAAGATTTCCGATGATGGCTTCACCTATATTAGGTGAGTTGAATGTAATTTTTTCTGTGGACAATAGAATCGACGATTTCATTGCTGTTCCTACTACCACAAGTGGTGCACTAACCGAGGAATTACTCTCGAAATTCAGAAAAGCAATTTTCGATCCTTCGCTACTCGGTGTAAACTCGAACATTAAATCGGCGGTTTCGTTGGGTTGCAATGTTATAGGGAAACTGGTAGCCAGATTAAAATCGCTGGCGTTTGGACCAGAAAAGTTAAATGAATTGATGAGAAGATTTTCCGTTCCTATATTTTTCAAAATGGCATTGAATTGTGTTTTGAATGTTATGCCAACAATGGTGGTTCCAACATTTAGGGTATCGACCGAATATTGTAGTTTAGCATTCGAACTCGATGTAGTTACCGAAACCATAGAAGGGTTCGAAACCGTGATTCCACAACTATTTGAAACTTCGCACGAATACATTCCGGCATCACCTATTTGAACATTTGGTATAACAAGGGTCGATTGAGTTTTACCAGATAAGTTTTTACCATCTTTTTTCCACTGATAGGAGAGATTATCTCCCTTTGCTTCGACCACCAATGTTAAAGTTGAACCAACTGTAAGGCTTTGATTTTCAGGATGTTTGGTAATCATCGGTTTCGGGTTAACAGTTATTTTGATTGCTTGTGATTCGACTGGATTTTGGCAAGTTCCTTGAATTCGGACAAGGTAAAATCCTGAATCGGAAAGTTGTATGCTTTGGAAGTATAAAGTATCATTGTTGGAATTTGGTATATCAACACCATTTTTAACCCAAGTATATGTTAAACCACTTCCTTCGGCTTTTATATAAACAAATGTTTTCTCTCCTTCACAAGCAGTTAAAGGCTTTGGTTGAGTTGAAATAGTTGGATTTCTTAAAACCGTTAGTGTGGCTTTTTCGCTTGTAACAGCGGGCTGGCATTTACCGGAAATAACAACATCGTATTGTCCTTCGTCGTTTGGAGAAACGTTTTGTATGGTCAATGTTGACGTGTTAGCATTATTAATGTTCTGACCATTTTTTCTCCATTGGTAAGTTATGTCCGTTCCTTGAGCTACAACACTGAAACTTACAGTTTGAGTTTCGCAAATGGATTGGGATTGTGGTTGTGTTGTGATACTTGGTATTGCATCGACGGTAAGAACTGCTACATTGCTTGTTTGAGGGGCGCCGCAGGCTCCCGAAACAACGCAGTCATAATTTCCTGCCGATTGCGATGTAACAGGGTTAATTGTCAATGTTGCTGAATTTCCCCCCGGAACGTCCTGGCCATTCCTTCTCCAACGATAAGTAAGATTGTTACCCGTTGCCGACACAGTGAATTGCACTTGTGTTCCAGCACAAACTTGTTGCGATTGAGGATGTTGAGATATAGTTGTAGGATTGCCAACATTGAAGTTTCCATTGCTTTCGTCCTTGATACTTGAATTTGAGGCATCTTCAATTCTTATCCTATATGTGTTGCCTGGATTTAGGTTAGAAGGAACATTCCAAGCCCAAGAACCAGCCGAAGCCGGAGTGCTTGCAACAAGTGTTGTAGAAAAGTTATTCCCGCCATCGCTCGAAAGAAGTATTTTCACGTTGGTAACGTTGGAAGATGTCCAAGTTATATTAAAAGTGGAGCCCGGACAGGTTGTTTCCCCACCGTTCGGAGAAGTGACCACGATTTCTGTGGGCGCAACAACAGTAATTTCCTGAGTAGTCATAAGATTCCACTGGTCGCCCGTGTTTTGATTGTTATTGTTTACGGCATTCCCGGCAGCTCTCAAATAATAAGTTCCTGGTGTGCTTGGAGCTGTCCAAGTAAAGTCGAACGAAGCACTTCCTGTATAATTTTTAGGCTGTGTGTGTGTTAGCTCGCCGTTTGCCGATTGTAAACCTGAACCAGTGTTTGGAGTTAACGTCCCAACATTGGTTTCCCCGTTTTGGGTTGATTTTACAGCGATATTAGTTCCAGCGTAGCTATAGCCGGAATTAGCTACTCGAATCGTTATTGTATTGGTCGAACCCGTTTGGAATGTCCACGAACCACTTTGGCTAATTGCAGAGACAGTTGTATTGGAGTTTTGCGAACCATGACAGGTACAACCTTGATAAGTTTGCCCCGTGATTCCACTTCTATACGCAAATAAATTCATTGAGTATATCAAACATCCGAGAAATAGGACCCCAATAATCGGAAAGATAAACCGATAGCTTTTCAACTTATTTAAATTGAAAAAGTGAAACATAAAACAACCTTTAATTTAGTTAAACATAACATTACAATTAGACAACATTAACTTTTCTTTATTGTTAAAATTAGTAATATTTACGAAATTGTGAAAAAGTTACAGCACTAATCAAAATATTATTAGAATTTGCAACACATCGATACATTGTAGGGAATTGGCTTAAGCGCTGCGAGCGAATTTTTAGTGATTACAAAGGTAATTGAGGAAAAGCAAACAAATTTTGTAAATTAAATGTTGTTTAGTAATTTAATTTTTTTGATATAAGTAATTTTATTAAAATGAAATCGAGCGAAAACATAACTTGTGTCTATTGTAAAAGCCCAAAGGTTATACGCCACGGGAAAACATCAACGGGTAATCGCCGTTACCGTTGCCGAAATTGTGGTAAAACTTGGGTCATCGAAAAAGCCGAAACGATACGTCCAGATTTAGTTTCACTTGCCGAAGCCTATCTTAGTGGTAGAACTTTCCGCGATCTTGTGGACATTTATCATAGTTCACCTTTGCGTATTAACAAAAAAGTTCGTGAATTTCTCGAAGGATGTCCCCATTGGGAGGAATATCTTGACCTTTGCGTTTCGAAGCATAATGTTCGTCTTGCGTATCTTGTTGGAAGAACATTTTCGGCTGCAACTTCGAACAAACCACGGCATACAATGTTTCTTGCAATGGTCATTGATGCCCTTTCGAATGTTGTATTGGGTTTCGAGATTTCGGTTATCGACGATTACAAAACTTGGTTTACACTCCTTGAACGAATGCGAAAGCGGGGGATAGACTGCCCTACTTTTATGACAAATGGCTCTATTCACATAGAAGCGGCAATTAAGGATATTTATCCGAACTCTAATGTTCGGCTTTTTTACCATCGAGCTTATAGGGACAAAGAAGTGACCTGTTGTTTGACGCGTGCCCCAATCAACGTCAAATTAATTAATGATGCTATTCATGCATACGAGACTTGCAATAATCATAATCTTTCGCAATATTTAAAAATTACCAATGACCGTTATTTCCACGAAATTTTGAAAAACTCGCCCGATTTCTTTTGTCGGCGGTTGCGAGATCGCTTGGAAAATAAGCCTAAGATACGAATCGAAGGACTTTATACCGCCTTTCAATCCCGTTTCGAAAAATTTCATATGCTCAAAAGCGACCCATTCCCTTTAGTGAATGGGTGGGTTGCAAAATGGATGGTGCAGCTTCTCGACATAGGTTTTAGCCGACTTGCTATCTATATGCAGATTCCTGTTATAACAAATTTGCGGTTATTTGCTTGTGGGCAAGTTCCTCCTATGCAATTTCTAACGGCAGACAGCCCGAAACTTAGAACTTTCGTTGTAGAAATTGCCGCCCGGGCTTTGCAAATTCCTATTTTCTACAACCGCTGCGAAATGAAACTAGATAAATGCAGTTTATTTTAATAATTTTTTAAGATGCTTTGGATTTCGCAGAGGAGGTGTCGCTTTTCAGTTATGTTGCATCCTATTTTCTTTTAAAGTTTGAATAAGTGTAAGTAGCTTGCTAACATTGCTATTTACCCCTGCTTAAAATAATCTTAATAATAATATACTTAGTTAGGTAATAAATTCTTTCGCTATTTCGTGGCTACAAACTCTAGTGTAGCACCGATAAATACTTCGATTAATTCTATATATTGCAAGCCAATAGGGTATAATCTAAAGCTTACCGCAATTGTGCTTGTTTTTCTAGGAATGGAGATACTCGTGTTGCTCGATTACATTCTTCCTTTCGGGAAAAATGGTAAGTTCATTAATGCTGAACCTGTAATAGTAAGATTAATCAATTGCTTCGAAACGCGCTTGGAAAAAGCGCAAGTATTTTGGTTCGAGTACCATACGCAATCCCTTTGCATTATCTCTGTTTTTGTAGAGTTCCAATACCGACCAAGCAGCAACATCGAGGTGGGCTTGTGTGTAAACTCTACGAGGAATTGTAAGTCGAACGAGTTCTAACTTTGGATAGTTATGGTCGCCGGTTATTTTATTTCGTCCAGCCGAAACAATTCCGCGTTCCATTGCACGGACTCCGGATTCAACATATAAATCTGCTGCAAGTTTTTGAGCAGGGAATTCGTTTTGTGGAATATTGGGGTAAAATCTTTTTGCGTCCAGAAAAACCGCATGCCCGCCAATAGGAACGACAATAGGGATGTCGGCTTCGAGCAAAAGATTTCCAAAATATTCGACTTGTTTTACTCGGAAACTAATGTTGTCATCGACAACGGCTTCTTCTATTCCACGTGCCATTGCTTCGAGGTCACGCCCGGCAAGCCCACCGTAGGTGTGAAGTCCTTCGTAAACAACGACAAGATTCCGCAATTCTTCGAATAGTTCAGCATCGTTGCAGGCAACGAAACCTCCGATGTTGACATATAGGTCCTTTTTACCGCTCATTGTGCAGGCGTCGGTGTAAGAGCAAAATTCGAAAAGAATTTCGGCGACTGTTTTGTTGCGATAACCCGGTTCTCGTTGTTGAATAAAATATGCATTTTCGACGGCACGAGTTGCATCCAAAACTACTTTGATACCGTATTGGTGGGCAATCCGACTTACTTCTTTGATGTTCTCCATTGAAACTGGTTGCCCACCAGCCATATTAACTGGAGCCCCAACGGTAATATAAGGAATTTTCTGAGGACCAACCTTTTTAATTAGGTCCTCGAATTTCTGTGTGTCCACATTACCTTTGAAAGGGTGCCAAGCTGTGGGATCGTGGGCTTCATCGATAATGACATCGGTAAATGTTCCTCCGGCGAGTTCCTGATGAAGTCGTGTCGTTGTGAAATACATATTTCCAGGGATAAAGTCGCCCGGTTTAATAAGAGTTCGCGAAAGTAAATGTTCGGCTCCACGTCCTTGATGGGTTGGAACAACATATTTGTAGCCGTAATACTTTTGCACATTGTTTTCGAGATAATAGAAGTTTTTCGAGCCGGCGTAGGCTTCGTCGCCAAGCATCATCCCAGCCCATTGATAATCGCTCATTGCATTTGTTCCACTGTCGGTAAGAAGGTCGATATAGACATCTTCGGAGCGAAGCAAGAAAGTATTATAACCAGCTTCCTTAATTTTTTCAAGTCGATACTCGCGTGTTGTCATCTTAACTGGTTCGACAACTTTAATTTTGTAAGGTTCAGCAAAAGGCTGTTTCGTTAATCCCATAATATTAGTAATTCTCAAACAAACAAAAAAAGAATTACAAAATTATAAATCTTAATCGTAAAAGCAAACCGAAGTAGATTTTTTGTGCATTTTTTCAAGGTTTTTTCTCTACTGTGCCTGAATGCATAGAAACGCATTATGTATAAATCGTTAGAAAGCGGTGAACTTTGATTTTCTTATTACAAAATTCCGCTGTAGTATGACAAGGTATTGTGTTTAATGTATTTTGAATCCACTATTTGATTTATAACGATAGAAGAATATTATTTAACGAATAAAATACTTCCTTTGTTTTTCCGTAATTTTGAGTTTTGTGTTAAGTGGTTTTTTCGTAAATGCTTGATTTAAAATTTATTCGAGAAAATTCTGAAAAAGTTCGTCAAAATATTAAGGATAAGAATGAAAGCGCCAATTTGGATTCTTTGCTCGAATTCGACGAACGGCGTAGAGCTATAATCCGAGAGGTAGAGCAACTTAAAAATCTCCGAAATGTGGTGTCGAACGAAATTGCTATTTTGAAAAAAGGCAAACAAGACGCTACCAGTAAAATTGAAGAAATGCGGCAAGTATCGGAGCAAATCAGGCAAATGGACGACGAGTTGCGCGAAGTCGAACAAAAAATTCGCAATGAATTGCTTCGTATTCCAAATATGCTTCATCCATCGGTTCCGCTCGGAAAGAGTTCCGAAGATAATCGCATAGTGCGTTCCTGGGGGCAACCACTCCACAAAGTAACTCCTCCCCACACTGAAATTGCGAAACAATTGAACATATTGGACTTCGAGCGAGCTGCGAAAGTTAGTGGTTCCGGTTTTGCATATTATGTTGGCAAAGGTTCTGCCCTCGAGCGTGCATTAATAACGTTTATGCTCGAAACACACATTTATTCTCATAATTATTTAGAAATTATTCCGCCCCTTATAGTTAACGAGAACTCAATGATTGGTACTGGCCAAATCCCTAAACTAGCCGAAGATATGTATTATATCGAAAAAGATGAATTCTATCTTATTCCAACTGCGGAAGTCCCTTTGACAAACTATTATGCAAACGAAATACTTTCTGCGGAGCAACTTCCAATAAAGATTTGTGGTTTTACTCCTTGTTTCCGGCGCGAAGCTGGAAGCTATGGCAAAGAAACCCGCGGATTCCTTCGCGTTCATCAGTTCAACAAGGTCGAACTTGTGAAATTCGCATTGCCTGAACAATCTTACGACGAACTCGAAAAACTTACAAACGATGCCGAAGTAATCCTTCGTGCATTAAATATCCCTTATCGTGTTGTTCTTCTTTGTAGTGGCGACACAAGTTTTTCCAGTGCCAAAACTTATGACCTCGAGGTTTGGTCTCCAGCGGAAAAGAAATGGCTCGAAGTTTCCAGTTGTAGTAACTTCGAGGATTTTCAAGCTCGTCGAGCCAACATTCGATTCAAACGAACTGCAAACGACAAACCTGAATTCATCCACACCTTGAATGGAAGTGGATTGGCAACATCGAGGCTTATTGTAGCCATACTCGAAAATTACTATAACGAATCAGATGGAAGTGTAACGGTTCCGGAGGTTCTTCGTCAATATACACGGTTCGACAAAATTGAGTTATAATGGAAAACTACCGTCGTTTTTTGCAACCTAATGTCGTTGCTCAACTTAAAAATATTGAGCTCAAAGCTCGGCTTGTTGTTGAAGGTTTCATTACGGGGCTACATCGCTCACCTTACCACGGCTTTAGTGTGGAATTTGCTGAACATCGCCAATATAATCCTGGCGACGAAATCAAACACATCGATTGGAAAGTTTATGGTCGCACCGATAGATACTACGTAAAGCAATTCGAAGAGGAAACTAATTTGCGGTGTGTTATAGCAATCGACAAAAGCGCTTCGATGCGGTATTCATCGAAAGGAAATATTTCTAAATTTGAATATTCTGCCTATCTTGCTGCTTCGATAGCCTATTTGCTTATGAAACAACGCGATGCAGTTGGTTTGGCTCTTTACGATTCGGAACTGGGAAGCTACTTTCCACCGCGTTCTAAAACCTCGTATATTTCCGAAATCTTGCGAGCCATTGACCAAACTGTCCCTTCCGAACAGACCGGTACCGCACAAGCATTGAATCAACTTGCCGAAAAATTTACCCGACGAGGTTTAATCGTTGTCTTTAGCGATTTTTTCGATGACCCACGCTCTATCATTACGGCTTTGAGTCATTTCCGTCACAAAAAGCACGAAGTTGTTGCCTTTCAGATACTCGACCCGCAAGAAATAGATTTCCTATTTGGTGGTTCCGTTCTGTTCAAAGATATGGAAACAATGGAATCGTTGCAAACACAACCGCTACAAATCCAAAAGAAATATCGCGAAACTTTCGATGCTTTTATTAATCTTATCAAAAAGGAATGCTACGAGAAAAACATCGATTTCAACACAATCCGAACCGATGAACCCTTCGACCGAGCCCTTCGGCAATACCTCACAAAAAGAGCAATGCTTTAAAAAATCTCCAAATCGGAAAGTAACTTTCTAAGTCCAACCTTGTAACTCAATACAAATTTAACAAAGCGTAGCAAAAGCGTCTTTATTTTGGCGCTGCCGTTCAAATTCTCGGCGAAGTTTGTTGTTTTATTTCTCGGCTTGCTTGGTACAATGACAAATTCCACAGTTGTTGCAACGAGTAGTCCAGCGGATAGCACGATTAAGAAAGTAGTTGCTCGAACCGATACGGCGAACATCGACAACATAATCAAGGATTTATCGGGCGAAAATCCGGTAGCTATCGAGGGGAAAGAATATGTGATAAATAATCGTAGCAATCTCGATACAATTTCTCGATTGGATTCTGTCGCGGCGAAATATGTTTACTACAAGTTTTTGGAATATGGCTACGGCTCACATTTTGCAACCGAGCCTTATCCAAATTTGTCTTATTTATTAAATGGTAATCTAGGTTTATAGATAGTTTTGTGAGTATTTTCTAAGCTTGTTAATAGCTAATTTCATATCTTCTGGATATTCGCTTTCGAATCGAAGAAATTGTTTTTTGATAGGATGGTAAAAACCCAAAACTTTTGCATGCAGCATTTGCCTTTCGATACTTTTCAAAAGGTTCGAAGCAAAGCGTTTGAATCGTGTATTGTGTCCACCATATACGATAGAATCGCCCCCATAGGATTTATCGCCTAAAAGTGAATGTTTATTATGGGAGAGATGGACGCGAATTTGGTGGGTCCGTCCAGTTTGTAGTTTGAGTCGGACGAGCGAAAGGTATTGAAACTTTTCTTCGAGCCAGTAGTTGGTAGTTGCGGGTTTTCCTCCCTTTCGCACAACTGCAAAAAGCTTCCTGTCCTTAGGTGAACGTCCAATGTTTCCTGTGAGTGTTCCTTGTGTTTCTTTTAATTCGCCCCAAACAATTGCGTAATAGTATCGCTCGATAGTTCTTTCGAAAAATTGTTGAGCCAATTGTTGGTGAATTTCCGGATTTTTAGAGATTAGAATCAGACCTGATGTATCTTTATCGAGGCGGTGAACAATGCCGGGGCGCACCTTATCGCTTGCAAATATAGGTCCTTCGTCGTTTTCACATTCATCGTCTAATTCGTTTTCAATTTCAATGTTTTCTCGGTAGCCAAGATGGAAAAGAACAGCGTTTACTAACGTTCGATGTCGATTCCCATAGCCGGGGTGTGTAACCATTCCAGCGGGTTTGTTGACAACCATTAGATAGTCGTCCTCGTAGTATACGTCTAACGGAATGTTTTCTGGGATTAGCGTTATAGGTGGTAAACGGCGGAGTATGCAAACAATCACATCGTTTGGTTTGACTTTCTTATTTGCTTTTGCAGGTATCCCGTTTATGGTAACGTCGTTGTTCTCTATTGCTTTTTGAATTTTTGTCCTTGAAACATTTTTTAGATGTCGAACGAGATAGGTGTCGAGTCGTTCAATTTGTTTCCCCGCAGGGACTCGAAGCCTATGTTCTACTTCAATAGATTCTGGGAAGTCGAGATAGTTGAATGTTTCATTGCCCATCTATTTTTTGAAAATTTTTGTTTTTTGAAAAAAGCGACAAAAAAGAAGGCAAATGTTTGCTAAAAATTAAAAGCAAGACAACACCGACGCTAACACAAGAATCGGCAATATTAAAAACTGGCCAATGTGTATAATGAATTTTTCCAATTGAAATATCTGGGATGTCAACCTGGATGAAATCTACTACCCGTCCATAGAATAAAGGAGAATAACCAAAAATCACACCATAGAAAAGTCTATCGATAAGATTGCCAACCGCACCGGATAGAATAAAAGCAAATGAAATTTGGACCCAAAGATGATGATTTTTTAATTTCACTAAAAGGATAGTAAGGAAGATGCTTGCAAATATCGAGAAAAGAGTAAGAAAAATCTTAAATTCCCCGAATTGGAGCCCAAAAGCTATGCCTGCGTTTTCAACGTATACGAATTTTATAAACTCTCCGAGAACTGTTATTTCTGCATCAGAGTTTTGGACGTAATAATAATCGCTTCCGATGTGCTTTACTTGAAAATGGTTTAGAATTAAAACTTTTGTTAATTGATCCAAAGCTATTAACAAAATTACCATTGCAAAAATAAGGCTAATTTTGCTTTTCATTTTGATTGCTTTAAATTAAACAATAAAAAAGGGACATTTCTAATGCCCCCTGTGAAACATTCAGTAGAAAAGTTATTTATTAACTGGCTCGATACGGTCGATTCCATCTTCGGGACACTTTTTATGTATTTTATAGGATGCCGAAAGAGTTGTAATTGGAACAGCAAGTAACCGCTCCTTGGCTATAAGTATTCCGCAAACTCGGCATATTCCATAGGTTTTGTCGTTGATTCTTTGGAGTGCTTCGTCCAATTTTTTAATGTATTCGTTGATTCGTTGTATTTGAGCGTAAACCTTTTCCTTTTCGAAGATTTCGGAGCCTTGTTCAGCCATATGCATCGAATAAATGGAGCCTTCTTCTGCCAGATCATAACTATTCAAATCTTCGAGACGTTCGCGTAACATATTTAATTCTTCGAGGGCTTCTTGTTTGACTTCGAGAATACGGTTTCGGAAAATTGCTAAATCTTCGTCGGAATATCGAATTTCTGGTTTTGATTTTTGTTGTGTTTGTATTTCGCTTTTTGTCTCTTTACTTGTCTTTTTTGCAGAGGATTTAATCATTTCTTTTTTCGGTTTTGATTCTGCCGTGGTCCCATTCATTAGTTTTGTCTTAGGAGTTTCTTTTTTTTCTGATTTTTTCGATGGCTTCGCTGTGGCTTGCTTAATATCTTTTTTTGCTTTTTCCTTTGTTTCCTTAGGAGTGTCCTTTGTTGTTACGCTTGGTTTGGCTATTTCTTTTTTAAGTTCTTTATCTTTTGTTTTTGGTTTCGATTTAGAACCCAGATTTTTGTCTTTGGCTTCTTTGTTTTTACTTTCTTTATATGTAGTGGGTTTTGCAACCTCGTCGAGTGCTGTTTTCTTACCAATTTGCTTGGTTACCGGCAAAGAAGAACTGTTTTCTTGCATTGGCATTTCTTTCTTCGCTCTTGGTTTGCATATCCTTTTGGGCTTTGTTCCATCCATAGAAGTATCTTTGGTATTTTTAATTTCAACTTGTTCTTTTGCTTTTTTCTGTGTTGGCATTGCTGTCACCTTGCATTTTTATCTATAATTTAATTTATTAAGTCATACGAATTATGCTAAAAACAAATTTAAAGTTTTTTCAGCGAAATAAACAATTTTTTCTCATCGATTTCAATTTCTTCGGAATCCGTTAATTTTTCCGTGAGAACAAATTTTTCTGCGAGGGTTTCGCCCATAATGTAATCGCGAGTATTTTGGAAAGGCTCGATAAATTCTTCTGGAACGGATGCGTAAATTTCAATTCTATCGGTAACATCGAAATTAGATTTCTTACGTAGATTTTGGATTCTATTAATAAATTCGCGGGCAATCCCTTCGGTTCTTAGTTCGCTCGTAATATGGGTATCGAGAGCAACTGTTACATTAGACTCGCTCCCAACTAACCATCCTTCGATTGAATCGCTATATATTTCAATATCTTCGAGTTGAATTGTTACATTTTCATTTTGGACGGAAACAGTTATTGCTTTTTTTCGTTCGAGTTCAATTATTTCGTCGTGGGTTAATTTTTTGATTCGATTTGCAATCGATTGGGTTAATTTTCCAAACTTTTTTCCAATCACTTTGAAATTGGGTTTTGCTTTCTTTCTAACGAACTCCGTATCGGCGGAAACATACGCAATCTCTTTAACGTTTATTTCTTCTTTGATAATATTTTCGAAATGTTGAATATTCCTTCGTTGTTTAGGATTTAAAACCGGAACAAGGATTTTTGCCAGCGGTTGGCGAACCCGAATTTTTGCTCGTTCGCGTAATGAGCGAGCAATTTGGACAATTGTTTGGGCAAGTCCCATTTTCTCTTCAAGTTCGCTATCGATTAGATTATTATTGGGTTCAGGTAAATCAACAAGATGGACAGAGATTGGGTCTGATTGGTGCCTCAATTTTTGGTAAATGATTTCGGAAAGGAATGGAGCTGCCGAAGCCATCAACTTTACAACGTCGATAAGGACTTTGTAGAGTGTTTGGTATGCCGAAAGTTTGTCGGTGTCGTTTTCCCCTTTCCAGAATCTTCGGCGATTGCGGCGAATATACCAATTAGAAAGTTCATCGATGACAAACGATTGAATTGCCCTTTGTGCCTTTGTTAATTCGTAGTCTTCCATCAATTTACGATAGTTCTTTATCAAAGTATTTAAGCGGGAAATTATCCATCTATCGATTTCTGGGCGTTCCTCGATGGCAATTTTAGGCTCTTCGCCTGTAAATTTGTCTATGTTGGCATAGAGAGCGAAGAAAGAATAACTATTGGTTAAGGAACGAAAAAAGTCCGAAAGAATAGTTTTTTCGATGTCCTCTTCGTTGAAAAGAGTAGCTTTCCAAGGAGGATTATTTACTAAAAGATACCAGCGAACCGCATCGGCACTGTATTTTTCCATTACATCGAAGGGATCGATAACATTACCTTTCGATTTGGACATCTTTTCGCCTTTCTTATCGAGTATTAGCTCATTGACAACAATGTTTTTGAAAGCTGGTTTTCCGAAAATTGCCGTTGCAATGTTATGTAATGTATAGAACCAACCACGTGTTTGGTCCACTCCTTCGGCAATGAAATCACCCGGAAAACTTTTTTGGAAAAGTTCCTGATTTTCGAAAGGATAATGAAATTGAGCGAAAGGCATTGCTCCCGAGTCGAACCACACGTCGATTACTTCCGGGATGCGTTTGAAAAGTTTACCATTTTGTTCAAAATAAATACTATCGACGAATGGTCGATGTAAATCAATCTCAATGCTCGATTCTTTAAGATGCGTTCGATTTCCTTGTTCATCGAGTATGAACCCTTCCTTTAGTTCTGCAATCGAACCAATTGCAAAGGCTTCGCTTCCATCTTCCGAAACCCAGATGGGAAGCGGAGTTCCCCAGTAGCGGTCTCGCGATAACGACCATTCTTTTACTTCGTCGAGCCAGTTTCCAAAACGACCAGTCCCTATTTCGGGAGGCTGCCAATTAATTTGTTTATTTAGCTCAATCATCTTGTCGCGGTATTCGGGTGACTTTATAAACCAGGACTCGCGAGCATAATACATTATTGGATTCCCGGTCCGCCAGCAATGTGGATAACTATGTATGTAATCGAACGAGGCTTTGTAAACTTTTTCTGCTTGTTTTAAGGCTCGTATAATGTCTTTGTCGGCTCCTTCTTCGGTGTGGTCGGCATACTTAAATGTTTTGATTGCACGTCCGGCAAATTCACCCATATCTGACGTAAAATGTCCATTAGGAGTTACAGGTTGAATGAAAGGAATCTTAAATTTTTTCGACATTTCGTAATCGTCCTCGCCAAATGCAGGAGCTATATGAACTATTCCACTACCTTCTTCTGTCGAAACAAAATCCCCCGCGAGCAAAGTTAGGGCATCTTTGTAGATTGTTCTGTCAATCTTGGCGTAAGGGAAAATTTGTTCGTATTCGGTTCCGATTAACTCTTCTCCCTTGAATTTTCGTAGAACCGTTGTTGTGCCATCGAGAACAGGAAGGCGACTTTCTGCAAGGACCAAATATAGCGTCTCTTCTTGTTCACCAATTTTTCTACGATTTTCAACGAAAACGTAATCAATATCTTTGCCAACAGCCATTGCAACATTTGCAAGTAATGTCCAAGGTGTAGTTGTCCAAACAAGGATATGGTTGCCGATGAGTTCGGGGATTGGTGAGTTTGTTATTTTAGGGATAATAAACAAATTGGGGTCGTGAACTTCTTTGTATCCAAGCGAAAGCTCGTGGCTACTTAAAGGAGTTTCGATTGTTGGCGATTGAGGCACAACTTTGAAACCTTTGTAAATTAGACCATTGTCGAAAAAACATTTCAATGCCCACCAGAGTGATTCTATATATTCATTTGTGCAAGTTATATAGGCTTTGTCGAGATCTAACCAGTAGCCCATACGGCGGGTGAGATCTCGCCAACCCTGATTCATTTCAATATTGTAATAAACAAACTCTTTACACTTTTTGTTGAATTTATCAATTCCATATTTTTCGATGTCGGATTTTGTTTTGAATCCGAGCATTTGTTCGACGGCAAGCTCGACCGGTAAACCATGTGTATCCCAACCTGCTTGTCGGCGGACGTAATACCCTGTCATAGTCTTGAACCTACAAACAGTGTCTTTAATGGTTCTTGCCATTAGGTGGTGTAATCCAGGTTTACCATTGACTGTTGGCGGACCCTCGTAAAAGCTATAAAAAGGGCTATCATTTCGGATTTCGAGCGATTTTTCGAAAATCTTTTGTGTTTCCCAAAAATCTAAGATTTGATGCTCCAAATCGGAAAACTTGTATTTTTCGGGCAATAGTTCAAACATCTTATGCAGTTAAGATTTACAAATAAAAAGAATACAAAATTAATAATTTTTAATGATAAAGTAACGATAAGTAGGTGTGCTAAATTTTAGTATTTTGGTTTAAAAAAATTTCTTAATTTTGTAATTGATATGCACCCGTAGCTCAATTGGATAGAGCATCTGACTTCGGATCAGAGGGCTGGGGGTTCGAGTCCCTCCGGGTGTGCAAAGTCTCGGAGCTCCTGGCTAAACTTGGCAGTAATCGTTTTTACTATTTCGAAGGAGAATCCTTTGCTCAATAAGTAGTTAATTACCTTTTGCTCTGGTTTTTCGATATTCCTCGATTGAAGTAGGGCGTATTTCTTCATTGCGATTTTTATAGCATTTTCGAACTCTTCGTCGTTGGAAAGTGTTTCGCCAATCGCATTCAAAATTATTTCTTTGTCTATTCCTCTTTTCAGCAAATCGGCTTCGATTTTTCGCCTACTCGATTTTTTATGAGTCTTAGCATATTCAACATATTTTCGTGCATAATGTTCATCGTCGAGATATCCAAACTCTTTTAAGAATTGAATTGCAGTATTAATCTCCTCGCTTGTAAATTTCTCTTGCTTAAGTTTTTTTGCGACTTGGCTTTCTGTGCGGGGCTTATAGGAAATGAATGCCATTGCGGTTTGTTTAGCGGTAATTATTCTTTGCTCGGAAACAATTTCTTGCAGTGCCTGTTTGGTTATCTTTTTCCCCTTTTTGATTTTGTATTTTAAGATAAGGTCGAACGAAAAGTTAAATTTTTCGCCTGAATCTAATTCAACATTGCAAACCGATGTTTTGTGGTTTTGTATTACTCCAATAATTGTGTATTCTTGGACCATCTATATTGTTGGAATATTTAAAGCTTCGCGAACTTTGCGTTCGATCTCTTTATAAATTTCCGGGTTTTCGTTGAAAAACTTTTTCACACCTTCTCTGCCTTGAACTCTTTCGTGGTCAATGGTATACCAGGAACCTGTTTTTACGATAATATTGTTTGCCGATGCTAAATCGATAATATCGTTGATTTTCGAAATTCCTTCGTTGTAGAGAATATCGAATTCTACTTCTTTGAATGGGGGGGCTACTTTGTTTTTTACAATTTTTGCTCGAACACGATTGCCAATAATTTCCTGACCTTCCTTGATGACGTCTTTCCTACGAACATCGATGCGGACCGACGCATAAAATTTTAAAGCATTCCCGCCAGTTGTTGTTTCTGGATTCCCGAACATTACACCAATTTTACTACGAAGTTGATTTGTAAAAATCACACAGGCGTTCGATTTTGCGATGACTGCGTTGAGTTTTCTCATTGCTTGCGACATAAGGCGGGCTTGGACGCCCATCTGTGGGTCGCCCATTTCGCCTTCAATTTCTACTCGTGGAGTTAAAGCAGCGACCGAGTCGATAACAATCACGTCGATAGCATTGCTACGCACGAGAGTTTCAACAATTTCGAGTGCCTGTTCGCCAAATTCTGGCTGCGAAAGTAAAAGAGTATTCAAATCGACCCCGAGTTTTTGTGCATAATTAACATCGAGAGCGTGTTCTGTGTCGATAAATGCTGCCAATCCTCCTTGACGTTGTGCCTCGGCTATTACTTGTAAACAAACGGTTGTTTTTCCTGATGATTCCGGACCAAAGATTTCCGTTATTCGCCCTCGCGGGACGCCACCTATGCCGATTGCTGCATCGAGCGAAAGACAACCAGTTGAAACAGCATCAACTTGGACGATATTGGTATCGCTTAAACGCATAATAGAGCCTTTGCCATGCTGTTTTTCGATTTGTTCAATCGCCAGTTTTACAGCTTTTAATTTTTCATCGGAAATCTTTTGTTGGGTTTCCTGTTTGTTTTCTTTGCTTGCCATCTTCTTCTCCTTTTTTATAAAAAATTAATTTATGTTTGGTATTCGGACGATAAATGTAGTCCCTTTATTGATTTCGGAATTGACGTAGATTTCACCTTTGAGCAGGTCAACGGAATGCTTAACAATAGATAAGCCCAAGCCTGTTCCTGATATAGCCTTGGTGTTTTTACCCCGATAAAATGGTTCAAATATTTTGTCGATTTCTTCTATGGGAATTCCAATCCCATTGTCTTCCACACGAATTTCTGTTTTTTTGCTGTCGATTTCAACTCGAATGTCAATAGTGGGCTCTACGGTTGAATATGTGACTGCATTGCCTATTAAATTAGAAAATATTAATGAAACAAGTCGTTGATCTATTTTAACCATTTCCTTTTTGATTTTGAAATGTGTGTTTATTTTCGCTTTCTGGTGATAATACAGTTCATAGTCTTTTATTACGCTTTCGAAGAAAAGTTTTGCATTCACTTCTTCAATGTTTAGTAACTCTTCGGCTCGGGTTAGCCTATTATATAGAGTTACATTTTCAATCATATCGGACATATCTTGGATTGCTCTTCGGATGCGGTCGAATTGTATTTGTTTTTGTTCTGATGTGAGTTTGCCGAAGTGCTTTTGTAGAATTTCAGCAGAAAGAATAATGGCTTGCAAAGGGGTTCGGTATTCGTGGGAAATCATCGCGATGAAATTGGAACGCATTTCATTGAGTTGATATTGTTTTATCAAGGCATTATTTAATTCGATTTCGTATGCTATGCGTTCAGTATTTGTTGCAAGAATTAATGCTATACGCTCGAATGCACTAATTTCTTCGCTTTCATAAAGAGTTTCCTTTCCGTAGGCTATTAAAACACCAAAAACTCTATTTGCGGAAAATACAGGTGCAACAATAAAATGTTCTTCTTTAAGAAATTCGAGTTGGGGTTGCAATATTTCTTCGGTTGATTTTTCGATTTCAACAATTTCTTTCTCCAAAATCGCTTTTCTTAAAGCAGAATTACGAAGGTTATCGATTGAGATTTCAACCTGCAATTTTTTCTTCGATTTAGTGGTTGTATGGTAGATTGAGGTTAATTTTGTTTTTCCGTTCCTGTCTTCGAAAGATAAGTATACCGTGCCTTTGGAAGTGGTTGTATTAAGAACAATTGGAAGTATCACCTCGTATAAAGAATTATGGTCTTTAATAGATGTAGCAAGATTAGCAATCGTCGATATTCTGGAATTGGCATCGGCAATGAATTGCAATTTGTTTTCTAAATCTTTTCTAAGTGTAATATCGTCGAATGACTCGATGACCCCGATTTTGTTGCCTTTCCTGTCGAATAAATAAGATGCGTTTTTGTAAATTGTCTTTTTTTCTCCGGATTTTGTAACAATCTCGACTTCTTTTGCCAATATCTCTTCGTCGATTCCCAGGTTAGTAATGGGACAGTGGTCGCGACCAAAAAGTTGGGTACATAAGAAGCATTTTTTGCCAACAATTTCTTCGGCAGGATATCCCGTGATTTCCTCTGCGCGTTTGTTCCAAACGGTAACAATAACATCATTATCGGTAACGAATATCCCGTTTGGAGTGAGTTCAAGAATTTGCCTGTTGAGTTCTAATGCGTTTTGTAGTTGAGTTTCGTAGTTTGCCCTTTCAGTAATATCGAGCATAATTCCAACGACGGCAAAGCCGTTGGGTTCTGGCATTTTTAAAAGCTTTCGGATAGAATAAAATATTTTTTGATTTCCATTCTTGTCTTTTTTAATTACTTCGAACTCTTGGTAAATGTCCGATATTATTTGTTCGTCGGCAATTTGGAGTGTAGCATAAAATTCTGGGTCGAAAACGGTGTCTTTTGTCTGTCCAATGATTTTAGCACGAGGTTTTTCGGCAAATGTTTCGAATGCTGTATTGCAGAGTGAAAATTTTCCTGTGCGAAGATTCAAATAGTAAATAGGATAAGGAATGGATTCGATTAGTGTTTCCATCAACGCTGCTTGGGAGTTCAAATTGTCTTGCAATACCTTGCGTTCCAATTCTAGCGCAATATGTTCCGTTAATGAAGAAACGTAGTAAAGATTTATATTCGAAAAAGTTTCGTAACGCGTGTATGTATAAATACCGATAATCCCTAAAATTTTTTCTCGGGCAATTAGAGGCAAAGCCATATAAAGTTGGGGAACTGGTGCGTCGAGTGTCTTCCAATATTTTGCGATTTCTTTTGACTCGATAAGCATTTGTTTACCGCTTCTAATTGCTTGAACTAGGGGATGAGACGTGTTGTTTAGTTTAACTGATTCAAAAGAAAGCCCGTAGCGATCGAATGAAAAACGAGCTTTTAGTGCGTTCTGTTCTGCGTCCATCAAGAACAAGACAAAATTCGGAACATTTAAAACATAATTATATGCCTTGACCAACTCGAAACCTATTGTTTCGATATTGTCAAAGTCGGTGAAGGCTTTTGTAACACTCACTACTGCCGACATATAATTCTTATGTTCTAATTCATTCGTAATGTCTCTTAGCAAAGCTTCGGAACCTATAATATTACCGCTATTGTTTTTAAACAATATAAAATCTCCGTTTAAGAATTTAGTCGAACCATCGTGGGACTTAAATTCTATCAAGACATTACGCACTTTACCAAATTGTTCGAGTTGCTTCGATATCCTATTATACCATTCAGGATTTACGACAATGGAACGAATATTTTTTCCAATTATTTCTTTTTGCTTGTAACCGAGGATAGTTTTGATTGATGGGGAAACTATTGCAAAATTTTCCCGATTATTTAATCGTATATATAAATCACTTAATCGATTGAACAAGCCTTTGAATCTTTTTTCGCTTAATTCGAGGGCTTTCCGATTCCGCACCTGCTCGGTTACATCAATAATTACTCCATCGAAATATATGGACTTTGTTATGGGGTCTTCGTTTTTTCTGCCAAAGTCCATAACAAAAATTTTTTTACCATCTCTTCGAACTAAGATTGTTTCCGCTTTAATAAAATCCTCTGATTCTTTGGAGTGAATGTCCAGTATGTGTTGGCGTTGCCTGTTACCTATATAAAAACTATTTGCAGAGACTTTGAGCAAGTCTTCCGTCGAGTCGAATCCGAGAATTTTTGCTAGCGCGGGATTAGCATAAATGAACTTACCTTCGGGGGTTGTTCGATAAACACCAACAGAAATTTGGTTCAAAAGAATGCGATATTTCTCTTCACTTTCCGAAAGGATACGCTCTGTATCTTTCCTTCGAGAAATTTCGGCGAGAAGACGCTCGTTTAATGCTTTTAGTTCTTTATTTGCTTTTTCTATTTCTTTGGTGTGTTGTTCAGCAAAATTGCTCAACTTGATATTCATTTCCTGAACTTGCTTCAAAGTGTCTCGGGACTGAGTAACATCCCTTGTCAATAATCCTATAAATATTTCTCCATTTATGATAATTTTAAATAGTTTCAATTCTAGAAGTCGTTCATTTTTCTCTTTGTCCACTGTTTTAGTAGTAAATAGGATATTCTGTGTTTCGAATAAGTCGGGAGATTCGATAAAATCTTCGAAAGTAGTTCTAAAAGCATCTAAATCTTCTTGTGATTGATTCCCGGAATTAATAAATTTTGTTAAAAGATTTGAAAAATGTTGATTTAACAAGTTCGGCTTGCCGATACCTATTGTTTTTTCGAAAAAGTTATTGCAATCTATAATTTCTCCTTTTTGGTTGAATAGCACAAAACCATCGGGGATTTTTTCGATTATTTCTCGAAGATTTTTTTCAGAAAAAGCAAGCGTGCGAAAGGCTTCAGAATCGGCAGCAACACTTTGAAACGAAAAAAGAATATATCCAATTTCACCCTTTTTGCGGATTACTTTTTGTATTGATAAAGAAATTAGATTTTTTGAGCCATCTTTCGAAATCAAATTGAAATTTCGATTCTCCCATATTTGACTTCTATTAGGTTTTTCAAGAATAGATTCAACAATATTGTCGATGTTAATTCCAGAGTTATCGTGGGCTAAATTAAGGACAAATTCTATCGGCTTCCCTATTGCTTCGGATTTACTCCAACCGGTAAGTTTTTGCGCTTTCGAATTAATGTGGGCGATTATCCCATTTTCGTCGGTTAAAATGGAGCAAACTCCGCTTGATTCAAGGATTGTTTCCAAAAGCCTTTTGCTTGTTTCGTGCTTCAAATTGTAACGGTTGATAGCCCATAGGATTGATAAAAAAATAATAGATACAAAGACTCGATAGAATATATTTGCCGAAAAGAAATAGCTATCTAAAAACCCATAAAAGTTAAAATTTTCTTTGTAAATAGAAAGATTGTAGATAAAATCTATTGACCATAGGACAATTAATATGATTATTGCAGCAATTAGGATTGTTTTCCGCTTAGCCATTGATTTCCGAGCCTTATTTCATCTCCTCATTCTTTTACTATCGAGAGTGAATATTTATCGAATTACGGAAAGCATTTTGAAAATCTTGCCTTCTGTGGTGATAATTTCAACAATGTAAGAACCGATAGCCAGCGGGCGGATGTCAATAGGTTCAGTAATATTTTCCAGTTGGTGGTCTATCATTACATTGCCCAACATATCAATAATTCTGAACTTAACGGGGGCTATCGTTTTTTCAAAGTTGACAAAAATTTTATCCTCTGCTGGATTTGGATAAAATAATGCATTTGCTTCGGATATATCATTTTCAACAGGACGAACTGGGTCGGGAGGGTAAGGACATACTAACCAATCGAGGATTTCGTGGATTTCGACAGCGCAACCTGTGGCAGAAGTAAATCCTACATAGGCTCGGTAGCCGCGTTCAAGATTGATTGTTTGCGACAAATCGAAGTTGTCAATTTTAAGGGTAGGTTCTGCAAATTCCTTTGTCGTATCGAAATACACTTCTAAGGTTTTTTGCTTTTCTTCATATATAATTTTTACGTAATATACTGTTCCATTGGTAAGCAACGGCATAATATTTGTATTGATACCTAAAACGAGCCCTGGCTTATGTTTCGAAGAATTTGTTCCCGAATTGTTTGTTTGAACTGCGATGTGGTTACCATTAGGGTCGAAATAATTTTCAATTTGTGTGGAATCGTTGGAAAAAGTGTCGAATTCAATGGCAAGGCTGTTGGGTATTCCTTCGTAGCCAATGCCGCCGCCACTTAGCCCAATTGCATAGGGAATGAAATTTTGAACGACGAAAGCTAACCCATCGGCACCGGGCAGAGAATTGTCTATGCAACTATTGTTAGAGCCTTCGCGTAGTCGGAACGAAAACTCGGTTTTAAACCCAGAAACGACGGGAATTGTTTTATTATGCCAAACCGCCCCTACACTATTAATTATTGCTGGGGTTAGCTGTAGGTATTTGCCATTAATTTTTGCATTTCCGACAAAATTTAGGTTGATAGGATTAGTGAAGTCTGGATATTCAAACTGGGTTACATCGCATTCAGCCCTTGAAAAGTAGAGAGCAACATAATTGCCGGTGAAACATTCATCTCCAATCCTGATAAATATTGTGTCGGTTGCTGTGGGATTGTCGTCGAGTGTAAATACAAGCGAATCTATAGTGTTTGGTAGTAGAGTCAATGGTAACGATGTTTGTAGTTCGAACTTCAAAGGTGTTATGATTTGAACGCTTTTAATTGTCTTTGGAAAAATCCCATAATTTTGAATTGGAATAGTGTATGTATTTGGTGTGTTTGGAATGTAATTTGCTCGTATCATATAGAAGTTGTTTGTATTGTCACTCGGATGTTTAAATGTAAAGCCAGAAATTTTATATGTTTCTTGGCTTACGAAACCAAGAGAATCGAGGACAAAAAGAGTAAATTCTCCATCTTGAAAAATATCTTTTAGTTCAAACGAAATATTTGCTGTTTTAGCATATCGAACAAAAGCAGGGTCCTGGTTGTATTTAATGTTGTTGTTTGTAGTTTCTACATATCCAATCGAGTCGATACCGGAGTCGTATTGGCTCGTTTCCGTGATATTAACATTTACTTTGAAACACTCTTGGCTCGACGATATTTTTGGAGGATTATAGTCGTATGGGTTGAAATACATCCCTCCTACATATCCATACGAATTTGCCTGTCCATAGCCGTAGGCATATACCCCAATTTTATCGCCTGCTTTGATTGTGTGTTGACCTTCTCGAACAGAAATTGTAGCATAATAATATGTAGAATTAGGTATCGGAGAAAATTGGGCTGGTGATACAAGATTTCCATCCAAAGTTATCGTTGTTACAGCTGTAAGAGGAGCAACAAGTGTGATGTAATGCTGTTCATAAACTCGTTTGAATTGCATATCCACTTGCAATTCGTAGGCTTGAATATTCATTATTTTAACACTGTCGATAAATTGTTCTTTTGGAGGGATAATCATCATCAATGGGTCTCCGAGGTAGCTTGAACCAGCATCGTTGGAGGTGCATTTATATGCAGCGACTAAAATAGGAGCGGATGCGGTTATACTTTTCGAAATTGAAAAAGTATCCTCTATAAATTGTCCTTTATTAATAATTCCTTTTGATTCGCCATTTATAAAAACTTCGGTTCCGTCGAACGCAGAAAGAACTCTAAATATGTCGTAATTTATTACAAACTGTGGTTGCGGGAATGGCACTACGAAAGCATTTTTACCCCAGGCTTGAACTGGCGGTAGTTGCTCGCATATAAAATCTCGCGATGGGTTACTTGCATATTTGAATGCCTCGTATGGCAATGTTGAACGTTGATGTCCAGCGAAAACAGCTATTGGTTTCGACGAAGTTATCCGTGTTCCTGTTAAATCGGTTAAAGGATTGTCGTCCGAAATTAAGGCTTGAACGAGATATACTTCGCCTTTATTTAAAGTAATGTTTTGTGTTCGTAAACCATTTACGAAAGTCGGAGCAGATGGTTCAATAATAACCTCTGTGTTGTCTTCGGTTGCTACAATACCGAATTGTGATGGTGTTCGACCCGACGGGGAATAAAACTTTCCATCACTATTGTAGGTTAGAACGTAATATTCGGTGCCTAATGCAGGCTTAGGTAGGAGTAAGAATGCATCGGAAGATTTATTACCTTGGTTATGGCCATACACAGTAACTGGAGCATCTGTTGTTATGTGGAACGACATTTTGGTAATAGTCTCGTCTTGATTTTGCAGCCAATTACCATAAGCCATATCGTTGAATCCAAGAAGTTCAAAATCGTTGAAGGGCATTTTAAATGTAAAAATTACATTTGGGTCGGCGATAGAAAAAGCCCTTGTGTATTTGTTCGAATTAAAATCGTAATACTCAATTGTGCCGTTTGTGGGTTCTTTGGCAACGATAAAAATATAAATGGAATCGCTATATTTATAAATGTCGCTTGGTTGGTGTTTGTAAATATGAAAATTCGGAATATAAGTTAACCAGAAATCAGTTCCCCGGTTATCAATAAATTGCGAATGGGCTATCGTAGGCTCCAAAAGAATGCACAATAGCACATAAAGTAAAATTTTACTTTTCATATTTAATATCCTTAAATGTTACATTTTCAAATTAATAAAAAATATTGAAAAAATTGAACAAGTTAATGAATTACTTCTAAATACCTACTAAATTTTTTTAGGAATCATTCTTGTATAAGCCTCGTTTCTATTAAAATTGTTAGTAAACATCACATTGCTTACAATGCTCAATGCCTATTGGCTGCGATTTGTAATCGCTTCGAAACCTTCGCTTTTTTGTTGGCGGATATGTTGCATTTAATTCATTCTATGCCCTCCCGGAATAACAATATTTACTTAACCGCTACTTCATCACTACTACTTCCGCAGTCCTTACCTCTCCGCCAATCATTGCT
>JBBIJO010000009.1:0-39990 GCA_037445895.1 Ignavibacteria bacterium
CCGCAATTTCCTCCAACACCTATTTTAACGCATAATTACAATAATATTTTATTGACTTTATCAAACAGTCAAAATTAATATTTTTATTACACATATTTGTGCCAAAGGAGAAATGAACCATTTAAATGATTTTAAAAAGCGATTGGCAATCGAAAGGTATTCTTTTCGAGCTATCGAAACTTACTCGAATGTTCCGAAAGCCTTTTTTCGCCAATTTTTGCGAAATAACTAAAAACCTTGGGAACTAATTGCCAAGTATTTCCTTCGTTTTCGCAATGAACTCGATTTTGTCTATTGGCTTTTCAAAATACCCTATCGGCGGGGGAACTTGCCTTCGGGTCCCTATGAAATGTTTAAAATCTTTCGATATACCGGTTACGATGAAAACAGGTATGTCCTTCGTTTTTTCATCCTCGCATAGATTCCGATAACATCTAACCCCCGATTCATTGGGCATTGAAATGTCGAGGCAAATCAAATCCGGATGTTCCTTTAAAGCTTTTTCGAAGGCTTCCTTCCCATCGGTCGCAGAAAGCGTTTCGAATCCATTATCTTGTAATAACGTACTTAAATATGTAATTACATCCGGTTCATCGTCAACAATTAGAATTCTTTTCGACATAGATACTCCTTAAATTATTAAACGTAAATATAAAAATGTCGTAATCAATCATAATTCAAATTTGTGGGGGTTGCGATTCCACAGGAAATTCAACGACAAACTTTGAACCACAACCTTCTTGAGTATCGACATATATTTTCCCATTATGCTCTTCGACAATTTTATGAACTACCATCAATCCAAACCCACTGCCACTGCTTCCTTTTGTCGAAAACAAAGGTGTAAACAGTTTTGTCTTTATCTCGTCGCTCATACCCAATCCATTGTCGCATACTGAAAGAACCACTCGCCCCCCAATCTCGTTCAAACAAACTTTGATTTCGTGAGTAGGTTTTTCTTTATCCCAAACGCAAGCATACATAGCGTTCTCGATAAGATTAAGAATCATAGTGTATATTGCCTTTGCATCGCCTTTGAATGTTCCATCGTAATTTATATCGAGAATAGCCTCGATATTATTTTCGTTAAACTTCTTTTGATACAACTCAAAAACTTCTTTGCATAAAGTTGCTATTCGGACTTCTTGAACTTCGGGAATGCGCGATTTAGCATAATACAACATATCGAGAACTAATTGAGAGATTCTTTGCACATTTCTTTGCACCATTTCCCAGCCACGTCTGATAGATTCGTCATTCTGCCTTTGAAATCCAGACTCAACGACATAAATGCCCCCTTCGAGTCCTGTGATAATTCCTTTAATAGTGTGGGCTAAACTCGAAACCAGTTGCCCCAAATTTGCCATTTCAGATTGAATCTTTTTCAAGTTGGTAATATCGGTGGACATTTCCATTACGGCAACGATTTCATCCCGTTCATTTTTAATAGGTGCAGCATAGACAAGCACATTGATTGGCACACCATCGCGACTTGCAACTATTTCTTCGCTAACGTGGATATTACCATCGGCAAAAGTTTCGGCAACAGGGCATATTTCGCATCTCGAAGTCCTATGTTTATAAACCTCGTAACAAAATCGTCCCCATCCTTCACCAAATTCATTTTTGAATCTTTTATTGGTGTCGATTATTTTGAAATCTTTATCTTGAATCGATATAAAACAAGGAACTTCGTTGAAAAGCATACGATATTTTTCGGTGCTTTCTTCGAGTTTCCTTTGTAGTCTTTTATTCTCGGTAATATCAATTGCCATTTCCACAACGGCAATGACGTTGTTTTGCTCATCAAACAGTGGGGAAGTTTGGGCAATTACATTAATAGGATAACCTTCTGGGGAAAAAACAAGTTCTTCGCTTGTGTGAACTCTACCATCGAGAAAAGTTTGTTCCATAGGACAAGTCGGGCATTTCGTATCCCTTTGCTTATAAACAGCATAACAATAGTCGCCGCAACGATTCCCGAATGTTTCGCGAAATCTCTTGTTTATCTTTAAAATTTTGCAATCTCGACCTTGGACGGAAACGTAACATGGTATTGCGTCAAATAGTAGTGGCTCCGATAGATATGATACTATTTCATCCATAATTAATTCGCACTTTATTTGTTTACGTGCTTACCTTTTGTTCCAGGCATTTTCTTACAGTCATTAGGAGAAATTCCTTGTCAATAGGTTTTTCAACAAATCCATCTGGTTTTGGTAGTTGGTGCTCGTAGATGAACTTTCTATGGTCAAGTTGTTTTGGGTTATCGGGATTAACTCCTGTTACAAAGACAATGGGTATTTCTTTGAATTCATTATCGGTTCGCAATGTATGGTATAAATCCAAACCGTTGGTTCCGGGCATAATCAAATCGAGCGTTATCAAATCGGGTTGTTCGAGTGCCAATATTTCCATTGCTTGTTCATAACTCGCAGCGGTAAGAGTTCGGAAACCATTATCGATGAACAATGTCGAAAGAAAGGTTACCACATCGGGTTCATCATCGACTATAAGTATAACTTTTTCAGCCGGAACCGCAACTTTATGAACGGGAACGGCAACAACTTTCTCGAATACCATAGCGTCCGCCACAAGTTCGCCAACCAGCTTAACTTTCATATTTAACTTATAGTGCTTAATTAAATCAGTTAAACCATCGACACAATTGTGGCAAGCCGTTGCAACAATATCAGCCCCAGTCGATTTCAACTGATTTGCTTTTACAATGGCTGTCTCTAAGCGTCGTTTGGCGTATTCCGACATCGACATTGCGCCCCCACCACCAGTGCAGCAAAAGTTATCGGCTCGATTTGGATGCATCTCAATAAATTCAGCGACGGAACGGGTAAGCAAAAATCGAGGTTCTTCGGTTATCCCACCGCTTCTCGACAAATTACAAGGGTCGTGATAAGTAACTTTATAAGGAACGAGCGATGAATCCAAAATAATCCGCCCCGACAAAACGTAATCTTGCATTATTTCGAGGAAATTATATATTGGGAACTTTAAGTCCCTACCCGTCCAATTTGGAGATTCCCAAGCAGTCGCACGATAACCGTGTCCACATTCGGAAGTTACAAGCATTTTCCCATTGAGACGTTCCACACTATCGAAAACAAGGTTACCCATATGGGCTCCAAGAGCGTTGTCGCCAGCAAACAAACCGAAATTGGTATTGTCCCATCCTTTCGACGACATAGTCCAACTTTCTTTCGCGACATAGAAGATTTTAGCCGCAGCCATCAAACTCAATGGAGCATACTTAATTTCGCGCGGATTGACAGCATACACTATGTTACAGTTTTTCTTATCGATTGGTATTTCGAAAGTAGGGTCATCGAGTTCTGCTTGAAGTTCCTCGGTTAACCACTCGATAGTTTCAAGATATTCTTCATCGGAAATACCCATCTGATTCCCAGTTTCCCATTGGTCCTTTGCAACATCGATAACCCCTTTCGGTGCAACACCTTGCTCGAAAAGCACCCCGCGAGCAATTCTCATCAACAATGCTTTATCGACTCCCATTGGACAATTAAATGTGCAGCGGCGACACATCGTGCAACTACCAAACACAACATCCATAAGTTCCTGTAAATCACTTTCGCTTTCCAAATCGCCAGCCCCAACCCAACGAGGCAAGAGTTTTCCTGTCCAATCGAAATATTTCTTATAAAGTTTTCGCACTCTATCGGCTTTGTATGCAGGAGCCATACGTGTATCGTGTGTTGCGAGATAATAGTGGCAAGATTCTGTGCACATTCCGCAATGCACACATACCCCAAACGAAATTATAGATTGCCTGTTCATTTTCTTTTGAAAAGATTGAACGGCAGCACTGACTCTTTCGCTTTTATTCGTTTGATTTCCCATATATCCCTAAATTTGTTTAATATACATTGCAATTAAAATATAATTACGTAATCTTTATGTCCCTTTGATCTTAGGATAAACGCCGCGATGTCCGAAATGCTTACCGAAATAATATCGAGCAAAGGGCCACATTATGTAATGAGACATTTTACTAAAAGGAACATAGGCTATCAGAAATGCAGTTACCGCCAAATATAATCCCATTTTCAGCGTATTATGTGGTTCAAAAACGAAAAGAACCGCAAGAGAAAACCACACAACCATCATCCCAATCGAAAAGTAATCATCGGGATGGCTTATTGCACGATTGACTGGGGAAAAAACCCTCCTCGACGTCCTAACCAAACTTACAACCAAAGAGGCAACGAAAATAATTTGCAGAAAACGCTGGAAAGCACCGCCTTCTATTGCTCCAACCGAACCGAACGAAACCATAAAAGACGTTATTATTGCAAAGGCTATTCCAATATGGAAAATAGAGAATTCGACCCACTTGTACCATTTTTTCCTTGTGCTTTCCATCGACCAAGGCATAGCAATGGAAAAGAAAGATGTTGCAATTGCTTTTCGTTCGTTCCCCTTTGCCGGAGTCCGTTCGACCATCGGCTTGAAACGTAATATCCAAAGAACTTTTGCAACGTAAACCGTAAACATAATGGCAAGAGCGATAATGTGGAGTTCGTGCTTTAGGAAACTAATTAGGTTGGCATCCATAGGCTTTTCTCTTAAAGTTCAACTTCCCTTCTAAATATTTACAAATTACCTTTTGACAAAGGTAATACAAATTACAAATTAAGCAATCTATGTCAAGTCCTTTTTTATTTTTTGTAATTATAGTGTGCTAAAAAGGTTTACTCCCGGATTGGAGAGGAACAAGCATAACGCCTGCACGTTGGAATCCTTGTATTGCTTTGCAAAAATTCGACCCGAGCTATTAATTGCAAAACTACTGAGTTTTATATTCTTTCGAAAGACCAATTCGATGGACGAAATCATATCGGGCAGCCTTACGAATCGAAGACGCACTACCTTCGACAACGATGATGTTCCCCGAACTCGTAATAACTTTTAACCCAACATTTTCGAGTTTATCTTTTAAAATAAAATCTAAATTCTTATACATTTCGATAATGCATTGAACCGGCTTGTCTGTTTTTGAATATGCAGTATCGTTCAAAACCACCTTCAATCTTGCATCGAATTTTTCTTCGAAGGTTTTCCCAATATCACGTTTAACGCATCCCGAAAATACAAGCATTCCAAACACAAAAGCAAATAAATACTTCATAAGAATCCCTTTATTTTGCAAGAATAATAAATTGTGTCCTACGATTTTTCCCTCGGCCCTCTTCGCTATCGTTTGGTGCGATTGGTTGCGATAATCCAAATCCACGCCAACGAAGCCGTTTGGAATCAATGCCACGCTCGACCAATGCGTCGAACACAGCTTTTGCTCGGCGTTCGGAGAGAGCTTGATTATATTCAACAGTCCCAACGTTATCGGTATGCCCTTGTATTTCCAATCGAAGTTTAGGGCGCGACATCATTTGGTCAACAATTTCGTCGATGATAGGAAATGACTCTGGTTTAATATCGGACTTATCGAAATCGAAAAAAATGGGGCGAACGAAGGAATCGCCCGTATCCCTCCACATTTCCGAAGTATCGTAGAAGCCTTCCGCAAAAAGAGAATCTCCTCTGCCTGGTATATCTAAATACGACAGAACCCTATGGTAGCCCCAGTATTTAGGAGGCTTATAAGTAATAAGATAATAATTGCGAAGGCTTAAATAAATATCGAGGAAAATGAATTTTAAATCATTCTTCGAATATGCTTTGTAGAATTTGCCTCCAGTTTGAAATGCAATCTCTTTTAAATTGTCGTCTATTGAATAACCAAAAGCAACTGTGAAAATATGGACATTCCGATTCCTCGCATTTTGTATTATTTCGCCAATTTTTACCCGTGAATAGTTGTCGTCGCCATCGGAAAAAACAACTACCAAACGGGGATTGCCGTCGTCGGGGATTTCGTTGAACATTTCCACACTTTTATTAATAGCCTCGAAAAGTCCAGAATAAAAACCAAATCCTTCTGTTCGACGTTTGCGGAATTCACTTAGCAGTTTGGGTGTATCCTTCTCGAAAGGAACTTTCACCGTAAAATCCTTGTTGAAAGAAGCAAACGCTATTCGGTCGTTATTATATTTCATCGAAATAAACAATTCTGTCCCTTCGAATATAGCATTTGTAACCCCTGTCATCGAACCACTGTAATCAACCGTCAAAGTAATATAGTATGGAATAGAATCGTTTGCTCCGTATTCTCGAACTCGAAAAGAATCGATTGGATTATGGCGAATGTTGTAAGTCTTTCCAAGATATTCATCGATTGCTTTGAAATATTTTTTATCGGTCCTTTTGTAAGGTTCAGCCATTTGCGAAACAAACCTACCTTGGTCGTCGAAAACTCGTGTAAAAAGTTTGACAGTATCGGGATATTTATCGATCTCGATTCTCCAAATATCGTAACGAAGATTGTCTGGATTGACTGAATCGATTGTAGTAACTCCTTTCAAATAACTTTTAATGATATTTGAATCGGGTGGTTCCCAAACTTCTTTTTGCATATCGAAATCACGAAATTTTTTAGTCGAGGAACACGAAACAGCAAGCAAAATTGAACCAACTAACAAAAAAAACCGTTTCATCAATTTTCATCGAATCCTATTAAATTTGGAAGACGATTGCAATTAGAAATAATTTATTTATGTTCCTATTTCGAGCAAAGGAGCATCTTTTTCGACGGTATTCCCTTCGTTCACATAAATTTTTTGCACTTTCCCACTGATTGGTGCCGAAAGAGCATTTTCCATCTTCATCGCTTCGATAATAATCACCTTATCACCTTTGTTAACTGTATCCCCTTCCTCGACCAAGATTTTGATAACCAAACCCGGCATTGGAGCCCGCATACAAACAAATCCAACGGAATCTCGTTCCGAAGAATTTATAAATTTTTTCAATAGTTCGGAGGTCTCGTCGGAAATTTCAATTTCGTAAACGAAACCATTATGCGTCAAAGACAACAGGCCGTTCTCTGTATATTTCGCTTCGACAAGATAAACTTTCCCATTTACAGAAACCGAAAAGATATCCGAACTCAATTTTTTTAAAACTTCAATTCGAAATGGCTGGCCATCGACTAGAACCAACGATTCATCCCCGTTTGGGCAATGTCCTTCGAGTTGTTTCCCCCCAATTCTAATAATTAAATTTTCGCTATGCATTTTATCCAAATTTTTAAAGAAGTTCCGAAAACAAATAAATAAACATAGCAATCGCTGCTGTGCAATCGTTCAATGTCTTTGGGTCAACTTTATCGGGTGTATCCGTGTTTGAATGATGATACCAGAAATATTCCCCCTTATCGTCGGTTCCAAGCGATGAACCCGGGAAACCTAATCTCATCATTGGTGAAATATCGACTCCACCGCCACCTCTCGCAATTTCGAGTTTCGGGAAAAACTCTTTGAGCATTTTCTCGAACGATTTGACCTTATCCCAAAGTGAATCGGGACCAGAGAATCCAATCCTATCCGGTTCGAAAACTCCTGAATCGAACTCAAACAATAAAATGTGGCGCTCGTCTTTATGTGAATCTGCATAACGTTGCCCGCCTTTTAATCCATTTTCTTCGTTAACCCAAAAAACGAGCCGCAAGGTTCTCTCCGGCTTAATGTTGAGGCGTTTAAAAATTTTTAATGCTTCCCACGATGTCACACACCCACCGCCATCGTCTTGGGCTCCGGAACCGACATCCCAGGAATCTATATGACCGCCGAAGGCAATGATTTCGTTCGGATATTTCTTCCCGCGTATCTCTGCAACAATGTTTCGCGAAGGAACCAAACCTTCATCTTTTGTCTCGATTTTTAAAAATATTTTCGGAGTAATACCGCGATTTTGTAACCTTTCGAGCATCAATACATCTTCGGCAGTCATCGAAGCAAAAGGAATTTTAAGAACTGTGTCCTCGTAATGCATCACTCCGGTATGCGGATTATTCATCGACATTGGAGTAACAGGACGACAAAGAGCAGCAACAGCGCCAACTTCGGCTGCACGAACTGCCCCAAGCCAGCGATACTGAACAGTTTTACCATAGCCTTCGTAAGGAGGATTATAGACTACAATTTTCCCTTTCGCTAAATCTTTCTTGTTCATCAATTCGTCGAAACTGCGAACGACAAGAATTTCAGCAACTATTCCTTCCGTCGGAGTCGAAACACTCCCGCCAAAAGCAAGAATAGGAAAAATCTTCCGCCTTGGGAAAATCATTTCGCAATCTTCGTGGACACGAACCCATTTAGGAACCATTACCTCCTCGGACCAAACACTATCGTAGCCTTCCTTTGGCAACTCTTTGATAATCCAGTCCAATGCAAGTTCAAGATTATGGGAACCGCTTAGCCTTGGACCAAAATCATCACAAAGAATAGCAAGACGTTGCCACGCCGAAGAATCAGAATGTATTTCTGTATAGATTCTTTTCAAATTTGTTGTTATCATATCCACATTTTTCGAAGACTCCGAAAGTACAAAACTTCCGAAGCCAAAAAACGCCCCCAAGAATAAAATAATTGTTCTTTTCATTCAATTATTGAAAATTAAAAGAATTAAATTAACAAAAATCCAGTAATTATTTTTGTAAAAACAAGACTGTCTTTAAACAATTTTCGAAAAAAATATCGAAAGATATTAATGCTTAAAATGTCGAAAATGGAAAAGTCGATAATTTTAGAAGTATTAAAGAATAGGCGATTAAAAGATTGAAAATGATAAATATAATTTATGAATTACCATTGGAGAAGAGTATAAACAGCGGGGACGCGCGCCATACGCGCCCCCGCATAGCTCGCTATTGCCTCGTCCTAAACAGCGATTAGAAGCAATCTACAAGCAATATACTATTTTTTAATGGGAATTTTACTTAAAAGAACCAAGTTTTTCGGGTCGGAATAATCGTATTGGAACAAGCCATCGTTGCCAATCATAATAGCATATTTGTTCAACATTATAACATCGTAGGTTTGAATACCCGATTGCCAATTGAGTAACTGAATATTAAATGGGTCGCGAATATCGAACACCTTCAGTCCAGCAATACCGTCGCAAATCATTAATATGTTGCCGTCGACTCCCAAACCCGCCGGTCCTTGCATTGGATAAGTTTTCAAAAGAACCGGTGCCGTTAAATTTGAAATATCGAGTATATCGAGTTGATTCAGATTTCCTTGGCATCGGGTTCCCGTCCGTAGAGTAACATAGGCAAATTTCCCTTCGGCAACAACTGGGTCGCACCCGCGAGCATGCGAAAACTGACCAATATAAGTTGGATTCCAAGGAACCGCAGCGTCGTAGATGAACATTCCTGTTTGCGAACCTATGAACAATTTATCGCCGTAAGGGAAAATTGTTTCGATATTCCAACCTACATTTACCTTTGCCCAAGGTTTGGGATCCTCGGGAGTTGAAATATCAAAAGTTTGTAAATCGGACATATCGACAGAGTAGAGATAATTTTGGTATAAAGCAAAGCGAGCCATTGAACCACCTTTCCCCGTTTTTCCAGTGCTACTTGGTTGCCCAGCCCTACCACTACTATTGTCGGATAGCGAACCGAGGTCAACACCACCTTCAAACCCGCGCTTATCGACATAAACCGGACTGTTATCCCCACAATCGGTATAAGTGTAAGAAATTGTGGTATCTTTCTCAATCCATTCAACAAGTAATCCCTTTTTGGAATCTAAATAAGTTCCTGACCTATCGAGAGGGTTAGGAAAAATTCCTTCTACTCGTTTGACCACACGAGGATTTTTTGGATCGGAAATGTCGAAAGCCACAAGGTCGATATAACTATCGGCATATAAAATATTATACCTTACAGCTATGTCTCCATTACCAGGAATTGTTACAAAGCTTACAAATTGGGGAGCACGAGGATTCGAATTATCAATGATATGGACACCTTCGCCACGCTCAACAATGAACAGATAATCGCCAAATACCCAGATTTTGCCCGGATTCTTTAACTCGCGCGGAGATTCGACTTTTACCCCACTGCGAATCTCTTCTAATGGCTTATAAACAGGTTCATAGACCACTGTTTTGTAGGAAACAGTCCGAGTCGTACAGCAACCCGCAACAATAGCAACGACAGTTGCAAATACCAAAAGTAAACTGACACGCACTTTCATACCACTTACTCCTTATGTCATTGGACAATTTAAATTATTGAAAATTACACAACCGAAACTATAAACACAACTATTTAAAAAAAGTTACAAAAAATTTTTCGATACCTCCGAATATACTTTAACTAACAATTCAATTTCGATAATTTCGGGATACTGATAGTTGGAAAAACGATTCCGATTGCACTTCTTTCTAACTCCAAAGCAGTGAGGAGTGGAATACAAATGGTATAGGCCGTATTTTATGCTTTCGAAACGGCTACATATTTTCATTGAAAAGACAAACTATTATAGCTACCGCTACGAACAACGTTTCTACACAATATGTTTACCCTTTGTAATTTCTATTTTTTCACTATTTTTCGTTTTTAACTAAATTTTCATTGGGGATAATTTTGGAACGTTTTCCTTTTCTGAAAACTCTGGTGTTAATAATTCCAGGGTTGGTTACTGGAATCGTTGTCGAATATAAATTTACTTTAATTGCTATTTCATTTATAACACTATTAGCTTGTATTTCGCTGATATTAAAAAAACGAGAGGTAGTTTATTTATCCTTTGCTTTCGGAAGTGGCTTGTTGGCTTCCCTTTATTTTTTACCCTACAAAGAAGTTATTCCAACAAATAAATTTACAAGTCTCGAATCGACCCTATTTGGGACTATAACCAATGTATATTCTTGCGACAGCAATTTTGCTCGATTGCGTATCGAAGGAAACTTGTATTTGTTCAGTAAAAAATATACACAAGCCTGTGTTCTCCTTTCGATAATGTCTAACAATGGGAACCTTCCCCGATTTTCCGAAGGGGATTTACTGCTTTGTTTTGTAAATGTTCGACCGCCGCGCGGTCCATCGTTGCCAACGGACATCGATGAACCAAGAATTGCACGGCTCGAGGAAGTGCAACTATTCGGAAAGACATCCACGAAAAGAATTATAAGACATTGGGAAAACCCGACTCGATTCTATTCGTCACAAATCAATCTAAAAAATTATTTAAAGCAAAAGATTGAACAAATCTTTTCCCAAAGGAACGTAGGTATTTTCCTTGCTGTGCTTCTTGGGGATAGAAGCCAACTTCGCACCGAAACACGAATAAAATTTTCCACAACTGGAATTTCCCACATTCTTGCTTTGAGTGGCTTCCACATCGGGATAATTATTGCGATAGCAGTGTTTCTTCTCGATTTCCTAAAAAATAAATGGGCTCGATTGTGTTCAATTACAATCTTTCTTGTAATTTATCTTATTGCAATTGGGAGCCCACCTTCGGCAATTAGAGCTTCGATTATGGTGCTCGCTTATCTTTATTCACGTAACATTGAACGAAAAACCAATCTATTGAACCTATTAGCTTTCATTCTTATTTGTATTTTACTTTTTGAACCTTCAATGCTATTTTCGATTGGTTTCCAATTATCATTTCTTGCAGTCCTTTCGATAGCACTTTTCGGAGGCAAAACCGAGTTGCTGCTCCATAAACTTATCCCATCGAACAACGAAATCATAAGATTTTTTCGTTCGTTGTTCGCGGTAACAATTTCTGCACAAATTCTTACTGCTCCTGTTGTTGCATACTATTTCGGATACTACACTTTTATTTCCTTTTTTGCTAATATTGTAGTGATTCCACTTTTCATTTTGGCGATAGTCTATGGTTTTACAAGTATAATTGTTTCTTTGTTTTCTATTTCGCTTGCCAAAGCAATCGGCTCGACTGCCGACTGGTTAATTTATGCCGCCGATATTATTAACGATTGGCTTGCTAATCAGTTCTCGAGCTTAGTCATCCGAAACAACGAACTGTTGTTGTTTTCTGTGTTGGTTGCATTAGTCCTACTTTTATTAATCTATTCAAGTTCAAGGATAAATTTCCTTTTTCGCTTTGCAATAGGAGTCTTTGTCATTCTAATATTAGTGCATCAATATCGGAAGATTCCACCGCCACCAATACAATTTTACCCGCGAGAGAAGTATGTAGCGATACTCGCTACCGATTCCCGGCGAGTGGTTTGCTTACTGCTCGACCGCAAGCCACACCTACGGCCTACACGCGATATAGCGATGGAACGCTACCTTTCGAGTCTGGAAGGTGATTTAAAAATTGGAGTTTCCGGCAATGTTGGGATTGCAATTGCCGACGAAATTAGACAGCAGCGTAAAATGGACGTTTTCGAAGCTTCGGCTAATCTACAACGAACTTACTCTCGCCTGTTATTTCAAAAAAAGAATTTCTTTAAAATAACGGAGAATATCGAGTGGAAATAGAAATCATACAACCGGAAATTTTCCCAAAAGATAAAATAGTATCTGGCGTTACGACAAAAAATACTCTATTCGAACCTTACGGCTTAACATTCAGCGTTTCGAAATATGTATCTGAATCCATTGTTAAAACAAACATTGAAAAACTTGCGTCATACCTAAATATAAATCCTTCGAATTTGAAATTTTTACGTCAAAGTCACAGCGACAAAATTTGTATTGTCGATAAAAATTTTCAACCTACATACGGCGATGCACTTGTAACAGGATACAAAGGAATTGTGTTAGCCGTCAAAGTGGCGGATTGTGCTGGTATCTTGATTTTCGACCCAAAAAACGAAATTATCGCTGCTGTTCATTCTGGTTGGCGTGGCTCGAATAAACGTATATTGCACCGCACCATTGAACTTATGCATAAAGAGTTTGGAACAAATCCACAAGACTTAATTGCTTATATTTCGCCGTTGGCATCGGGCGAACGATATGAAGTTGGCGAAGAAGTAGCTAAATTATTCCCCCGTTCCACTATTAAAAATTCGTATGGGAAATACTTTTTCGATAACAAGCGAGAACTTCTGTTTCAATTCGAAGAGATTGGTGTTTCGCGAAGCAACATCGAAGTTTCGACGCTTTGTACAATCAGTTCAGCAAATCTGCATTCCTACCGTCGCGAAGGAGAACGCTCCGGTAGAATGGCAGTATTTATTGGGATGAAATGACGGCTTCATATTTAAACAAAGTAGAAAGCGACTATCCATCATTAGCCGCCTGTTTTATGTAATTTACGAAAGAACAGTAGAAGTGTATTAAACCAAATTCTTATTGCTTTTTGGGTAGAATAATCGAAGCGAAATTGCCTTCCGGACCAAGCGTATCGAATCGAACTTGGCCATTAAGAATACGAATCATTGACCCAAAAATAGCAAGATTAAGCAAAATATCGTCGCTTTCGAAACGCAAAGCTTCGATTAAATTATTAATGTTTTCATTGTGAATTTGAATCATTTGTGTTACCGATTCAATAGCAGTTGCAAGAATTTGAATTTCGGCAACACCTTCGATATCGCTTTCAACAATCTGAACGCTTAATTCTAATTGTTCAGCATCGTCGATAAAAGCAGCATAGAACTTTTCGAAGGCTTCCCGAAGTTCATCTCGCCCGCTAACCACAGTTGCCGATTGGCTACCATCCCCATAAATAATTTTGATATGCTTCGAAGGAAATTTGCGTTGGAATTGGACAAGTGCTTCGTTCATTGTGTTGACAACATTAACTGTCCCAAGAACCTTTGAACTATCTTGGCCAAAAGCAGCAACATCGAACAAATCCGACGCACTACTTAATAGCTCTTGCGTTTCTTGAATTGCAAGCGAAAGATACGATTGCATTTCGTCTTCATTTTCGTATTTCTTTTCGGCTAAAATTTGGTGGTAGCCAACGATAGTTGTTAGAACATTGCGAAGTTGGTGGCTAAACTTTGCCATAAAATAGGATTTAAATTCACTTGCCTCCCGAGATATTTGTTCGGCAAGGAGCGTTTGTTTAACTTTAATGTGTTCTTCTAACTCTTGAAGTTTTTCCAGCGTAATGTCTCGACCAATAGCATAAATTAAGCCATCCGAAGGAGACAAAGTGAATGACCAGCTTACCCAACGTTCCTGTCCATTTTTAGTTTTCATTAAGTAATCAACTTTGCGAGTAACTTCTTCGTGCGTTTCGTTTATATTCGAATAAAAATCTTCTAAGTCCTTTGCTTTGGCAAATAAGTTATCCATCTTTTTACCTATCAATTCGACCGGTTCATATCCTAAAACAGAAATGGAAGCTGGATTCGTTGTTTGCAAAACACCTTCGAAGTTCAATACTGCAATAATGTCTTTCGTAGATTCAACTATTCGTCGTTGCGACCGGGTTATTCGTTCGGCAAGGTCAATTGCACGAGCACGCCCCGTAATAACGGCAAGAACAAACCCAAAGAGAATAAACGAAAGCAACAAAGATACCCCAAGAGCAATCAAAGGTAAATAACGTTGGAATGGGCTTTCGAAATCAGGAACAGTGGCAAAATCTATATAAACTTTCTTATCGAGGAAACTGAATTCGCTCGACTGACGTAACGCAGGGGTAAACCCACTTTCCAAAAGATCATAATTCGAAGAAACAAAAAGCCTTGTTTTAAACCCATTATCCTCCTTTTGATAGCAATTAAAGGCAATAAGGCTGTCGGTTGGGGCACCGGCACCAAGGGCAAATTTAAAGAAAAGAGGCACATTGATTTCCATAATCACAGCAGTTTTGAATGCTTCGCGCCGCTGGTGAATGGTTTGCTGGGAGAAAGCTTTGTCGAAAACTGGATAAATTAGAAATATACTTAGTGTATCGTTCCCACGAAAGCTGAATATCTTCGAAGCGATAGGGGTACCTTGTTCAATTGCCTTTTGTAACCAAAAATTTATTCCTTCGACGCTGCTAATATCCAATCCGCGCAGATGTTTATTTTGGTCTTCGGGAATAATGAATTCAATTGGGTAAAAAACATTGGCTTTAGAATCTGGATGGACTTTAAAATCGAAGTATCCTTGTCCTTGAACGTAATATTCAAATTCTGTTAAACGGCTACGAGTGACCTTTTGCACCGACATAAATCCAAGGATAGAAGGATACGTTCGCGTTGGTATCGTAGCATAAAGCAGCAAATAATCGCGAACTACTTGGACAAGATTGTCGTAAAGGGAACGAATAGAAGTAGCGACTTGCAAATGGCCATTGTAAGTTATTTGGAACCTTGTTAGAACAGAATTTACTGCTTTATCGAATGCAAATTCTCGGTCGGAACGGACTTTTTGAACGAAGTTATAATAAATAAACAAGCTTAACCCGAGCATTACAAGAAGAAGCAAGAACGCCGGATAAGTTCGAGCCAACGAAAAGACAGATTTCTGTCGCTTTGTCGCCTGGCGTAGAATTGTTTCATAAGTTGTAATTTCTGGTTGTTTTTGTGCATCCATTATTCTCACTTCTTTTGTTTATCAATAATAATTGTTTCAATATCGTTTGCGAAGGAAGAAATGTCAATTGGTTTTGCTATGTAGCCATCGAACCCGCTATCCAAAAACTTTTGTTTGTCGCCGGCTTGGGCCAAACCTGTTATTGCAACAATGGGAATGGACTCTTTGTTGGGCAAGACGCGAATCAGTTCAAGAAGTTCTACCCCGTTTATATCGGGCAACAGAATGTCCGTCAAAACGCAAGCTGGGGTGTTGTTGCGAATCCATTCCAATGCTTTTTTACCATTTTCGAATTCGATGGTTTGGAATCCCGATTTGGCAAGCACAGTGGCAAAGAGTTTGGAAATCGGTTTGTTATCCTCGATTATGCAAACGATTCCTTTTAAATTTGCTGTTTCCATTTTTCAAAATTAAAAATTAAACATATTATTTTAATATCAAAATTTCTATTCTTCGATTGATTCGTCGCCCTTCCTCTGTTCTATTATCTGCTTTTGGAACGAAAGAAGAACGACCAGACAATCGCATCCTATTCCTATTCACTTTTCTTTTAATTAAATAATTATATGCTTCTTGGGCACGTTGCCAGGAACGGTCGAGGTTTTGCTGTGGTGTCCCTTGGTTATCGGAATGCCCTTCGATGATAATTGTATATTCAGGATTTGCAATTAAGAATTCAGCCAAAGCATCCAATAGTTCTCTCATTGATTGGGTCAAGGTTGTAACCTCCGAACGAGGGAATTGCTGCAACACTATCGGTTGACCTGGTAAAAAACTCGTTGTTACCTTCTTCTCGGTAACTTTTGCCTCGCTTTCGATTTTCTCTTGTTCGTCGAAACCGACTTGCTGCCTTATCTTTGACGTATCGACAACACTCAATTCAAAGCCAAGGAATTCAGCCGGCCGCGTAAAACCTGCAAAGAATACCCCAGGCCGAACAATAGGAGGAGTCGTAACAATTGCAGCTGGAGGCTTCACATACGTTGGGTCGAACTTACGATATTCCGAGTTAATGTCGTCGGGTCCAAAGCTTAGAGCCACCCCAGCACGCAGAAAGAATGTGTTTAAATTCGAATTATAACCGCTAAAAAATGCCGTCCCATAATGGAAACTAATATAAGGTTTCACTCGCACTCGAACCGATTGCAATACATCAAGGAACAACAAATCCCACCCAGCCCCTAAGTGTAACCCGAAACGAAAACGCCTGGGATTTGCCGAAAGCACCCAATCCGTTACAATTCTTGTCCCATCTTTATATTCGGTCTGCTCCAATTTAGAATTATTATCATATAAATACTCGACATCAACTCCTGCAAAAGTGTGTAGACCTTCGACAGCGAAATTATATCGAACAGAGGGTGAAAGGACGATGGTGCGATAATTAATTATTGCCGAAAAAAGATTTTCGCTCGAAGCCTCTGCGCTCGACTTTACCAATCTTCCTTCCAAAAGAGTTAACCTTAACGATCCCCCCCAAAAACTACCTTTCGGGTTGTATTCAACCATTAACCCCGAATTTACATTGAAACCATTTTTGCTTTCGTGGGTTAACAACCTATTGATGGTATCGTCGACCGGAAGATACGGACGTTCTGGAATAAAAAGTTTCCCAAAGTTCACATTGAATGCACCGGAAAGGAACAAACCATACCACCAATCACCATAACTTCGGTTAAGGATTAACGTATCCATCGAAGGTAAAACCTTATAATCCACAAATGAACCATAGGGCGCTTGGCTCCAAGCTAATGGTGCAAAAATCAAAAAAGTAATCAAATATTTTAATAAACAGCCACCCACTTTTACTTTCTTCGGCTATCAACGTAAGATTATCAATTTTTTTGCCACCTTTTGCCCATCGTATTCCATTACCAGCGAATACGCACCAGAAACAACATCGCCCACTTTAAACTCGAGTTCGGTAACCCTATTTTGAATCAATCCTTTAAACAACAATTTTATTTCTCTCCCTAAACAATCTACTAATTTAATATTTACAAAGGAATTATTGTCGCCAAAAATTTTAACATAAATTTTGTCGCTTGTTGGATTGGGAAAGAATTCAAAATCCAGCCCATAGATTAGTTCGAACCGATTCAAATCTTGCAGCGGCTTACATCTTTCGACAACGTGGATGCTGTCTTCTTGAAGCGTCCAAAGTAAATTTATTTTCCCACGAAAATTAATTTTCTCTAAATAAAACTTACCCCATTCCTGCGTTGGTGTAAACGACCAAATATATAAAATAGCAAAAGTATCAATTGAACGAATTGTTTCGAGCTGTGAAGAAATCGTATCGCTTTTCTTAACAACAAAGCGGTTTAAAGTATTGTCGAGAATTCCAAAATGTTCGAACGGAATACGAGCAATTGCATACGAACTATCGAAAGCGAATCGAGTAAATTCAATTTGCAATGGATTTTGGACAAAAATTGGAACGTATTTAACTTCATTAGGGAAAATTTCAAAGGAAAACGATTTTGCTATCATTGGGATAAAATATGGCATAGTCCATTTTTCTTGGAATTCCTCGATTTCATAATTTTTCCAAATCGAAACTGTTCCATTGCGAAGACCCACAACAAAATATTTTTCGTCCCGGCTAAATCCTAAAGAAATGATGCTCGACCGTTCCTTCAATGGAGAATGAATTTCGAATTTTCGTGGGTAATAAATCTGACGCAAAGAACTATCGAGCGAAGCAGAAGTTAATATTTGTTCATTCCTACTGAAAAAGACTTCTCTGATATGGAATAAATGATTAGGGAAAGAGTCGGTCGAAACACCGTTACCTAAATTCCAAATTCGAATTTTACCATCAATTCCAGCAGTTGCAAGAAGCGAATCGCTCTCGGAAAAAGCCAACGACCATACTACATTTTTCAAATTGCTATCGTAGCTTGTATTGAAAGAAAATATTTGCTCGTCATTGAAAAGATTGAAAACAAAAGCCTTTCCATTATAATCACCACAAGCAACCAACTCGCCATTCGAGGAAAATTCGGTAGAGTAAATTTGCGTATCGTCTTGAAAGTAAAGCAAATTGTTAAAATTGGAATCTAAAACTTCGAAACTGCCATCGTATGAACCGAACGCTATAAGTTGTTTCGTATTGTTTACAGCAAGAGCCCGAACGATACCTTTTTTCGCTGTAATCTGTTCGATATCGCCCGTGTTTCTATTCCAAATCGAAAGCATAGTATCGTGTGCAAAAACGATGGTATTTGAATCGCCAAAGAATTTAGCGTTATAGACTCTACCCGCCGACAAAACAAGCGAATCAATTTTGGCTTGGCTTTGCAAATCCCAAACGAAAATTTTCCCATCTTGTCCCGAAGTCAAGAACAGATAACTATCGCTCGAAAAATCGACCGACGTAACTTCTGCCGAATGAGCAAACGTAATTTCCCCGATTTTTCGTGGAGGATAGAACCTCTTTCCCAAATAATTAAACGAAATAGAATCAATATCTTGCAAAGGAAGTTGCCATTCTAAATTACCCGATGGATTTTGCCGAACAAGCCAGAACCAGGAATGCGAATCACCTAAGGATACGCTTACCGAATGAAGAGCAAGAACCTTCGTATCGAATATGAAATTTACAGTACGACCCGCTATTAAACTATCCGATTTGGATGGCAAAATAACCTGTGAGAACAAAGAGTAAGAATTAATCAAAAAAATTAAGGATGCAAGAAGGCGAAGGTAAAATTTTTGCGGCGAAAGGGACGAAAATATTTTCCACAAAATCTTATCCCCCTCCCGCTAACGAATTAACTGCAATTTCACAATAGCACGCGATAGTTCAACGGTTGGGTCATCAATCGGATATGCAATAAAAATCACATTGTATAAACCCTCTTGGGCATGGTAATCGGCAAGGAAATCCACATCGTCGTGTGGGCCACGGACAACATACTCATTTTTTTTCAAATAAGCAATGATTCTTCCGGTCAAGTCGCTAACGAAAACATCGAGCATTACATCGTCTTCGACAATATATTTGATGTTAGTTTTACTGCTGAACGGATTTGGCGATGGCGTTGCTTTAGTTATAATCGAATTTGGTATTCTTTCGCAATCGTATGCTACGGGGATTAAATTGCCTAAAAAATCGCGATAAAGCAGTTTGTAACAATACTCCAACCCACGGTAATCAATTGTATCGTGGTCGAAAGAATATGCTCGACCAACCAAAGAAGTTCCTAAACCTACCAAAGCAAGATTTTTAGGATCGCTACGGCGATAATCGGCTATTGTGTCTTTATAATTAACTAATTCAGGCTTGGAAACAGTCGATGTTCGTAAACCTCGAACTACAATAAACCCATCGACATAGGCTTCGCTTACCGTTTCCCAAGTTAACAAAATTCGTTTCAATCCTATATATTCAGCATTAAAATTTCTCACAATCGTTTGTGGTCCGGGTAATTCACGTGAATTATAACTTACAAACACGTTAAAACCATCGTCCATTTCGATATTATCATTTGTATCGGCAAAAACGACAGAAGGAGCCAATAAACTATCGTGGTCAATTTTGTAAGCATTCGCTTGGTAATAAAGGAACGGTTCGAGCCAGCGTAGTTTCGTTGGGAGCATACTTCCATCGGTAGCTTTAATTATAAACTTCCCTATAATTATCCCTTGTGTATCCAAAGGCGGGACAATGCAATCTTCGAATCTTTCTGGTCCGGCAACCGTAATACTAAAACGACCTTGCAAAACATTTGGAGTAACAACATAGCTCACAGTAGGTAAAACGCCGGGGATTGGTATGATATTCAAATCGCTCGAACCAGGCACTAATTCTATTGAATGTCGAGTCGGAGAAACATCGTAGCCAACACTATCGAAAGCGAATTGGAATGTTCCATTCGCCCAATATGCCCACGTATCGGAGACCCTTTCGAGTCGAAGTGTAAACTGTAACTCGTTTGGCTTAGCAAGATAAATACTGTCCAAAGTTACTTTGGAGAGTATTTCCGTTTGTGCAAAAGATGTAATTGGGATAGAAAAAAAATAAACTACAAACGATAAAATATATAAAAGCGGTTCTTTCATAATTTACTTAGGAACAAGCGATTTACGATTTCTATTGTTGAAAGCAAAGTTAAGGTCGCGAGTCGTTATTATACCGCTCAAACTCGCATCCCAAACAAGGTAGCCTTCGAGATTTCGATTCAACCAAATATCATTTTGGTCGAAAATATCAATTATGCCATCGGCATTAACATCGCCAGCGAAAAGCCCAAAAATTATTCCATCGGTTGTTTTAGCCAAAGGCTTCAAAGAATTTTCCCGCCCCATTACTAGTTCTGGCTTGGTAAAATCAAGTTTCGCAGAAATTGAATCGCGCAGGTTGACTGGTTCTTCGGTGATAACCGCAAGATGATTCCTGTGTAAAATTGCAACATAGTAATCCGTTTTTCCGGAATCAAATCTTATCTGTTTTGGCGATAAAGGATATTCGCCGTTCCGCCCGACGATTCTCCCGTCGGATTTTAAAAATCCAGTATAGATAATTGGGTTAGTGTCTGTATATGTTCTTCGGAACTCAACAACAATCCAATCGACAATCGAATCTGGCAAATTAGTAACAACAATATTTGCACGCTCGGGGTCACGATTGTAGGGAAAAATGTCCGGAGGAGTCGAAGGAATTAGATTGCGGGTTTGCAAATCATTCGACATAGAACCACCACGCCAGGCTCCTTCCAAAATTGCTTTGCCCCAAAAAGCAATCGGATTAAACCAAGAACTTCCAATTGCAAAATCTCCTTGATTAACCCCATTCGATTTGACGACAACATTATATGCCCATCCGTTAATAGTATCGATTTGAACAACGTCTTCGTCGCCGACGTCAACCCAATTAGTGCCATCCCACCATTGCAATTTTAACTTGTAAATATCCAATCCATTTGTTTCATCCACAGAAGTATCGGGCGAATGCCGCCAACCATAACCAAATATCGGATAGATCGCCGAAACTGGGTTTCCCGAAACATCCCGAGCCGCAAGATTAATTGAACGTCGGACTTTCTGGTCCCCGTAGGGTAAAGGTGGGAACGTGCGGGGTTTAACACGTAGGGTTATTTCGCTTGCCCCATTGGTCAAATCGGGTCTTGGAAAAACAAGGTAAGTATAGATATTATTAAATAATATCTTCGATGAATCGGTTCTTAAATTAGTCTTTCTTAGACTACCATCTATTTCGGCATTAGAGTTTACAAAGATTGGATTGTTGGACGAAGTATGGGTTAATATAAAACGTGTGGTATCGCTCGGTTCGGTGTAAATAGTCGAGGCAAGTAATAATGAATCGTTCACAGTTACATCTTTCGTTAAAACAAGCCCATCCGTTGTATATACTTCCATATTTTTTAATGTTGAAGGATTGTCGGGGAGTTCGGGACCAGAAGAAATTCTACCAACTCCTTGATATTGCACATTGACATTCTGCCCGAACAATGGGCTTTCGGAAATCGAGGCTCCAACATAACGAACAATTGTAACAGAATCACCCAACGAAAAATTATTCGAAATGGAATTACGGAATTCACCACGAGAAAGAACAAGTTTTTGGTCGATATGGAATCCCCCCCCACGAATCACTACCGCACCGGAAGGATTATCGAGATTCAGAATTGGGAAATTGCCTCGCCCCCAGATATCTTGGAAGCGTTCGCCGGCTAAACGAATCTCTTTATTACCAAAAATTAGACTTAAATTGCCAACAGGTCCAAGAGCCCAAACAACGCCCCGAAAAATGTCAATTCGAGCAGTGTCCAATAAAAGACTATCGCGAGCAATCAAAGGAACAGTCAAATTCCCAACTTTACGAACTGTATCGATTATCTTCAATCCTTGTCCACTTATAACCAGCTGGTTATAGACGATGTTGGGAACTGACTGGGTAAAAGCAGGAACAATAGACGTAAATTCGACTCGCCCATCGATAGTATCATTTAAATTCTTGACTTGTCCAGACTTTATTCGAAGAGTCCCAATGTTATTAATCTTACCTCCGGTGTTATCGAGAGAAACACCTTGCGAGAAAAGAAAGTAAGCATTTAGAAAAAATAATACCATTATTGAAATAGCTTTTCTAAATGTTTTATCTTTTACTTTTCCCAACATTTAACTTTCCTTAAATTTTTTAACGCTTAGAAAAAAGAGAGCAAGGGGCAAGTTGTGCCCCTTGCCAAGAATTATTATTGTCCGATTTCGATGATACTCTTATTCACAACAGAGCCACTATTAGTCAACTGCAATGTTCCCAAAACTGGGGTAAATTGGCTAACATAAGGTCGAACCCAAATACCATTCAAACCGGTAGCACTCGACCCATCACCATCACCGGTATTAGCAGTTGTATTCTCGTTGAAGATACCAGGTGCCGAAAAACCGGTAACCGGGGCAAGTCGGGTTCGGAAAATACGCTCGGCAGTCCCCATTGTTGGGTCTTGATTTCCAATCACTAAAGTAGCACCGCTGTAATTCCCAATAGTAATCTTGTTCGCAGCAGCACCACCATCGCCACTAGTAGAACCATCGATTTCATCATCCGCCCAAGCAGCACCACCAAATACTGCTTGGTCAATACCAGTCCAAACAACATGTCGAATTTCCACGTCATCATTAGCAGTTGGAACTATTCCGATATCCCAAGTGCCTGGATTTGTCCAACGTCCATTGGTAACGGAAATAATCGTCAATGGAGTTGTTGTTAAAATAATATTTGAACCAGGCGACAATTCGTAAATGGTTCCACCACCAGCACTTGCTATCAAGTTGATACCAGGTCCCGAACCACCCGAATACGTTATATAGCGAGGGTCACTACCGGTATTACGAGCGTATGTAGCACCACTTCGAACCAATCGTTGATGGTTAGCAGTCGAACTATATCCTTCGGCAAAGCGCGCCATATTGAGATAGCTTGTTTGGAACCCTCCAATCTCGTCGGTGGACTCCCAACTTAATTGCAATGAACTAATCGTTCCCGTTCCCGAAAAATCAGCCGTAATGCTTCGCGTTACATCTCTTGTTGCATCGAAATTGTTCAAATTAGTGGGGGCTGTTTGCTGGCGAATGTCAAGTTGGAAATAAGTAGGCACCGACGAAAAGGTTACCTGCGAATTAGCATTATTAAAGGTATATGCAGTCGATGCACTCATATTTTGCCATCGGAATTTACCACGAACTTCGACGCTGCCAGTGTAGCTAACAGTTGCACTGCCACTAGTATTCTGCATTGTTAGCACATAATCGCTTGCACCGGGAGCCATATCGACTTCCTGGGTAACAGCCAAATTATTACAAACCACTATATTGCCTCCCGCTGTCTTGGCACCTGTTCCTTCGAGGAAAAGATTCCCATAGTTCTGAAAGTCTGGATTGACATTTCCAAGAAGTGTTTGCGCTCCTCCAGAATAATGGAAATTCGAAGCACAATCGAAAGTAAACGTTCCAGCAGCCCGAGTAATTGAACCAGTCAGATATACCGTGGTAGAAGCCTGAAGAGTAAACGCCCCGCTGGTATTAGTGAAATCAACGAAAGTAAGGTTGCCAGCACCCGTGTTGACATAAACCCCTCCGCCAGCACCGCCAGAGTTGTTGGTAAATGTCGGAGTATTGCTGAATGCTCCTGTACCTGTGAAGTTCCAAGTGCCGTTGTTAGTAATATTTGCTGTAGAAGAGCTCGCCGCAGAGTTATTTAGGTTAAAAGTTCCGTCGTTTGTTAAAGCGCCGCCCGCGTGCGTTAAAGAGTTGGTAACCAAAACTGTTGTCCCAGTAGAAACGCTTTTAGCCCCGGAATTAGATAAATCTAATCCATAATAACCGCCTCCATTTGTGGAATTTTCGCCAGCTATGGTTTGTGCGGCAGTTCCATCGTAGTGGATTGTAACGCTACTCGATGTGTAATTTCTATTTCCACCCGTTGGGTTATAGGTCCCAGAAATATAGGCATCGGTAACAAAATCCTTCTGTGCAGTTCCGTCGGTTCCGAGGTTGGTATAATAATATGGTCCTCCCGTCCCAACTGTCATAGGAGTCCCCCCATTGTAATACCAAACCACGGTTCCAGGAATTCGGGTCGCCGGAGATACCCCAAGAGCAGCAGTGCCATTGAACTGCCCTCCGCTGGATTTCATCCGAATCGTTCCACCGCCGGTGCCTACTTGGTAGGTTCCGCCAGTGTTATTTGTGAAATTTTGTGCGAAGAGTTCGGAAAAACCAAATGCAACGAGAAGAAAAGCGGCTAACAGATAGCCAACGATGTGTCTTCTTTGCGACATAATCGCCTCCAATTTTGTTAGACTTAGTTTTACATTTTTGTCCATATATTCTCCAATTTGTGAAACAAATTTAAGCATTTTATCATTAAGACAATTTACGTAGTTATACTTAAATGCAAATTACAAAAGTATGAAAAATAGTTAGTTTCCAACTTCAATAACCCCTTCGTTGAATATTGTTGCACTATTAATAACACTTCCACGAACAGAAAGTGCATCGACTCCTACATTGTTTTGCAAAGTAATCCCAACAAATGTAACCAAATTACCTCGAATTAACAACGGTTGATTTACAACTTTTGTGCCAGAACCCGAAAGCCAAACTGTACCTAATCCCCCAGTGCTTGTAACGAAATCTTGCGTCAAATTTACTGGCAAAGCCGAAACTGTTTGATTAGTGCCGTTGAAATTCACGATGTTTGTCGCGTTAATATTATAGCTTTGATAATTATTTATTGTATTGGCTAAATTGTTCGTTCCCCCAACCCGCAGCATAGTATTTGCCGAAAGTTCCACGGTCCCTGTCCCGCTCGGCACAGAATTCATCGAATAGTTTTGCAAATCTAAAGTCCCATTTAAAACTCGCAAATCCTTTTGAACCAAAATAGCCTTATTGATTGTAACAATATTATTTGGGTAAACCCCACTATTATCGACAATAAATGAATATACAGTCGAGGGCAAACCATCGCCTATTGTTTGGCTAGTCGAACCATTGTAAATGTAAATTCCGTTAGTATTGAAGTTTCGAGATAGCGAAGAACGAACATTTCCAAGATTTTGTCCAACATTAAAGATTCCATCCGCCGAACCAATCTTTAAGGATGAATAATCGCCAAGAGTGAAATAGTCGCCGTTGAGGATGTTAGTCCCAAAAGCGAGCGTTCCAGTATTCGAAGCACTTGTCCCTACGGCAACACCAGAATTTACGCCTGTTCCAAATGGATTGTTTAAATCAAGGGTTATTTCATGGTTTCCAACCCCATTGTTGCCACCTCCAACAACGACGGAATCGCCGGGAGAATTTGGATAAATACCGCTGCCAGCAATTGGTCCGCTATGTGTTGGCAACCAAGTCCACGATTGGTCGCTCGACCATAGTCCGGACTGTCGGCTATATAAAATTCGTCGGAATGCATTTTCATTTCCGATTGTCCAATCTCCATAAAAACCTGAATATGCAAAGTCCGAAGTAGATTCGAAAGTATTATTTGAAATATTAATAACGGACGGATTAAATGGGAAAGCCCACGCACCGCCTGTCGTTTCCCAAGCCGGACGCCAACGGCCAATTTTGGTAAGCTCGGTCTCGTTGCCGGCTACGTCGTTATCGTTATAATAGAATGTCCATTTCCCGTTAATTTGAGCGGTTATGCTATCGATTGTCCAATACCGTTTTAGATAAACGGCAGCAGTGCTCGGGGTAAGTCCACGATGTCCATCAGTCTGATATGTGCTTTGCCCCGGGGAGGTTCGCACACCGATAGTCCCATTGGAACCAGAAGCAGACGCTTCAAAGACTGCTGGTGCATAAAGATTGTTCGAACCAATAGGAAAAGTATAAGTCTGCCCGTTAGAAATTTCCCGAATTAGCATCCCGCTCGAAAGCGAGGTTCTAACGAAACGAGCAGACCCAGCATTTAGTATTGCGGATGCCGAAGAGTTTACAATTTTGAGATTCACACCATCGAGAAGCGTAATAAATGTGTTAGGATTTGCAAAATTTAAATTATTGTTCACAAACGTATGCTGGCGATTAGCATCGTTAATGGTTGGACGAATAATGTTTAGGTTACCGCCGCTAATCGTCAAATTATTGAATCGAACACCTGAACGATTCTTCAAGATTAAATACTTTTCGTTCGAACCGTCGAACGAAACCTCGGCATTCGCCGGCTCGAATTTTCCTTCAATCGAGTTGCTATCCAATATCATTACTCCGTAGAGAACCATATTCCTATTCCCCACGTTGTAAGTTCCCTGTTTGACAAGGAGAGTATCGGCAATTTTAAGAGCAGGTGCACCTGCATAATTCGACAAATATACTGAATTATCGAGCGAGTATGTATTATCGATGATTATTGTTTTTATCGAGTCGGGCAACCCTAATCCAGTGGACATTGAACTAGAAGTATTAAAGAAGATGAATCGTCCAACACCGTAGTTGCGGTTATCCGTTTGAATAGCCCCTATGTTCCCATCGACCACACGAGTAATCCCATATTGATTTTGAACCCCGATAGTGCAGCTATCCTCGAGAGCGAAATTTTGACCTCGTAGGTACCCAAGAGTTCCATAAATTAGTAATGTTCCGGGAAGATAGTTTACAGAGTCCTTTTCAACAAAAACAGACTTAATATTTGGCGAAAAACCTTCGGGGAGAGTAACAGTTTTGCCATTACCAATCCGAACAACATCGTAAGTTTGATTTGGAATTCTTGTAGGAACACTATCTTGATAATAACTTTTTAATGACCAAGTAGATGGATTATCCCAGAATCCATTGTTCCGACTCCAAAATACAGTACCCAAAAAGGTTCCCGCGGTAAAATCACCGAAAAGAGTATTTCCAGTGCATCGTAAAGTAGTATCGGTTTTGTCTGGGGTGGTTAAATGTCTCCACGTTCCTCCACCAGAACAAGTCGTAGGCGGATCAGGACAAGCCGGACTGTAGTTCAATAAATCGAAGCGAGTCAAATCGCTCCCCGGTTTGAAGTCGTAAGGATTGCGAAATTGAACTTTGAGATTAAAAGTATTACCAGAACCAAGGACATATCCGCCACTCACAGGTGTTGTAACTTTCCAATATCTAATTAATATTTTAGTTGTATCTACGTTGACATCAGCAATTCGAGGATGCTCGATATTGAACGAAACCACACCAACAAGCCCAGCAGTATTTGTAGACCCGCTGGTTTCGAGCCAAAGAGGACGGTAGCTATCAATGGAATCAGCTCCAACAGCATAGAAAACATTCTGACTTCCGTTTGCTACATAACGATACAATCTTCCATTGATGTGCCCTTTGCCGTTTCTGGTTATCGTGGGGGTGCTCCCCGGGATTGGGCTAAGTTCAACGAATCGACCACTTTGGATTGGAGCCGAAATAAATGCATTGTTGCTATTGGAAAACTCCAATATATTATGTATCTTGAAGTCCGAGTTCCCGGAATTCGAAAGCAACACATTTCCCGTAGTCTTTTCAATTTTTAGATTATAGAAACGGAATTCGGATGAATTCGAGAAGAAAGTTTGATTGCCATTCCCATTCAACTCGACAATCCAACTATCGCTTGTTGGACCCGTTGGAGAAGCAACAAATGAACCATAGTTAGTAAGATTACCACCAAATATTACTGTATTTCCATTAAGATTAAAAGTATGGTTGGCATCGATAGCCCAGTTTCCGGTGATTGTAAATGTTTGCTCGGCAATTTGAGTCGTTACTGCGTTAGATTGGGAATTTGCAAAATGCAAGTCTTTTATTGGAAGTGAACCTCCAATTTTAATAGTCGTATTATTTGGTGTCGAGGTGGTATCGCCCGATTGAATCGTTCCGCCTGTCATTCCACTCCCATTTTGGGCATTGATGCGGAAATCGAACGAAGCAGGCGACGTCCCTAAAGCATTTGCAATAATGATTCTACCCCCACTCATCGAGAAAGAAGAGCCAGAATTACTTATATCGAATCCAATCTTCGTTGGGTCGTAGCTACCAGCACCAACAGTATTTACTTTAACCGTTCCATAGGGTTGGAGAATAAAATCAATGGTCGAATTGGTTTGAGCTCTTGCGAATGAACGCGCAACGTCGAGTGTTCCAGTATCAATTTTTACCGTAGTTCCGGTATTATATATCAAATTACCGTAGATGGTGCTAAAAGACCCTGGTTCCCCAACGTATAAATCTCCCTTCCTTAAATGAATTATGGTATTGGCATTAGTAGTAATGGTCGCTCGCGACCGCACTGAGCCATCGAAAATACTAATCCCAGAATTTGAAGTTATTGTTATTGGCAACAAATCCGACCCAGAAATGTAAAGATTCTTCGGACTCGAAGTAGTATTTTGAACCAATATACCACCATAAAATTCAAAGAAATGTTTAAGCGAACTACTTGAAAAATTGCATAAACTGCTCGATTCCACAAATACCGAATCGGACAAGCCTCCATTTTTTGCAATTACAATGCTTCGCATCGAAGCCCAAGGACCTTCGCCTGTAATCCGAGACACACCACTACCAGCAAATTTAAGTACAACATAATCGCTATCGTTTGCGGAAAATTGTGGAAATAAATTCATTCCGTTGGAGCCACTCCCATTATGCTTTAAATTTTGCGTAATCATTAAAGTATCGATTTTCTTTCGTGGTCCCGAGGGAACCCAACCAGAAGTCTGAATAACTACATTTTCGTTATCCAAAAAGAGTTGGCGCATCTTCAACATCTTGTTGTTAGCGGTCGAATCGAAGAAGAGTTGCCCAGGATTTGGCAGTGGGCTAGTTCCACCCAACCTTAGTGAATCGATTTCAGAATTTTGGACATCGTAATAAATTGTATATCCATCGATATTGACAGTATCTTGAATGTATAATTGTCCTGGATAATAAGAGGCTGGCGGTCCATTATGCTTTGCTACTGGATCGACCGACCAATTGGATGGCGTCGACCATTTGCCCGAAGCCCTCGAATAGAAAACGAGCCCATTGAAAAAGGCCGTTGGATCGCCAGCGGTCCAATCCCCCGCAAGTTTGGAACCATCGAAACTGGTATCATTCGTAATTTGAACTCTGTAACCATAAGAAATATTCGAAATATTAGGGTTAGAACCAAGGTTGATTTCCCAACCAGAACCACTTTTATAGCGAGCGGGGATGTATCGCGATACATTCCCCGAAGTATCGACTCCGTAGAAATCAAATTCATAAGTTGAAGCAGTAATATTGCTAATCCCCACGGGATTTAATGTCCAATATTTTTTTAGAATATAACCGTTTCTTCGATTCGGATGTTGATTGCCTCTTAATACGACTTCCAACGAAGGCGTTCCGGCAAAATTGCCTGTTATTGAGATATTTGCCATATTAAACACCGTATCTATCCCCATCGGATAGACAAACGACCTTGTACCACTACCAGTTTGAAAGTTTTTGAGAATAGTCCCTGTGTTTGGGCCCCCCGAAACTCGAATCATTTTTCTATTCGAAAACGCAGCACCCGTATACGACAAAGCACCGGTAGTTCCAAAGGATATATTCTTGTTGTCGGAAATATTCATAATATTAAGTGAATCCATCCGTAATGTTCCATTGACAATAGTATTTATAGCAACTTTAACAGTATCGACAGCAGGCTTTTGTAAATAAATATTATTGAATGTTATATTAGTTGCGGTTCCTCGAATATTCGATACGGTTGAATTCTGGAAATAAACGCTACCGGTTCCCGCGTTAAATCCGTTGGTGGTATCGGATACAAAGTCGCCATACAAAGTAATATTGTTCGCTTGAGCTTGGAGTTGTCCGCTTCGAATCCGAACCGAATCGAGAACAGTAATTGATTTGCCTAATTGGACCACACTACCATTCCTTGGAGAATGAACCTCAATAGAACGTAAAATGTTTGGTAATCCATTACCGGTAGATTGAGTAATTGTAGTATTAGAGTTGACAATATCGATTGTGTATTCTTCGAATTCACCACTTCCGGAACCAGTTGGGCCATAATTTGATGTACCACTTTGCATTCCAACTCTCATTTGGGTTGAGCCTGCGGTTGTTCCCGCAGGAACAGTGAAACTATTAGTATTAAACAGGCCATTGGAATTCGAAGTTTGGTTAATAACTTCTTCGCCTGCATCAGTATAGTCCCCATCTCTATTATAATCAATCCATACTTTGTAGCGGCGCTGTCCCCCCGTATTCGAAGGGTCAATTTGCAAATAATACGATGAACCAGCTGTCAAAACTGCCTTTTTATGGAGATATATGTTGATACACCGAGTAGAGCGGGTAAGAGTATCGAGCGTCGTATTTTCCATCAGCAAACTATTGTCCGATGCATTGCGAACCGCAATATATGCAAGATAATAAGATGTTCCATCGCGTCCGGGCCAAGTAGAGAAATACCGAGCAACGTCGCTTGTGTAGCCTTCGGCAGTATAAACAAGCGAAATGCTATCGCTGTAACTTGGAGACACCCCAGGATAAAGATTAATATTGCCAGAGTTGCCGGTTGTAATACCAGACGTACTCCCCGAAATCAGTTTTCCCCCATTATAAACAGCAAAAGCATTTCCACGCAATACGTGATAGTTTAAATCCAAAATGCCAGAATCACGAACAGTTACCGATGGTCCAGCAAGAGCGTTCAACTCTGCGGTGGTTAAAGTTGTTAATGTATTAGTTCCAATATTAGCATCGAGTCGGACACGCTTCCCATTCCCAATAATTACATTATCGTATTGCCTACGCGGGAATCCGTAAATAATTCTATTCCTTCCTCCCGTTGTATCGCTTGCTGCCAAGTTAGTGGGACTAAGTGTATCGTCGAGCGATACAGTCGACCAAGTTGCTGGATCAGTCCAATCACCATTACGAACACTGTAAAAATTATAAAATCGCGCAATAGAATTTTGATTGCCTGCAACAAAATCACCCATTAATGTGTCGCTCCCTATCAATTCTGTCGAGCCGAACGAAGTATTTACGTTAGCAACATTAACATAAGCCAACCCTCCGCTTAATGCTCCGGAATAAGTAAAGTTTGGCGTTAACGAAGCATTGCGGGTATCCCCACAACCAAAAGCTCCATCATTACTGTTGGTAGAGTTTGGATAGAGGGCTTGCCATTCCACCCCTCCGGTCCACTTTCGACAATAGGTCAAATCTACACAACCCCAGTAGTCAACATAGGCATCATCGCCAGGCACAATAAAATAGGCTCGGGGGTCGAAATTCCTATTCCCTCGACGAAAAGACGAACCAAACGGTTTTGTTACTCGCCACCATTTTGGACCAATCAATCTGCTCGGTGCAATCGGTGGATTATATGCTAAATCCATATACTGGTGGGTTCCTGTAAAAACTTTGACTGCGATATAACCGGCAGCCCCATTATCGGAACCGGAACGAAAATCAATTAAAAACGGCGAGTATTTTAGACTGTCGCCAACCTCGAAAGTAACAGCAGGAGCATTGCCCGATGTAATATATTTGCGTAGCTCGCCATTTACCCAACCGCGGGTGTTACTCGCATTCGATACAGTTGCCGTTTGCCCCATAATTACGTATGCCCCAGAATAACTACGCGCATCAATCAACGATTTGTTGCTACCAGACGTAGAAAAAGTTAAATTGTTCGATATCTGAATAACTGAATTTTCCGAAAGGACAACATCGCCTGTCCCACTTCCCTTAGCAAGAGTGACATTGTTGAAGTTCAATGGATTGCTATCTAAATTCGTAATAGTATCGCCGCTTAATCCCGAAAATGTGACAGTTGTTGATCCTGGATTAAACGTCGTCCCGGAATTCCTTCGGATATTACCATTGATTGTAAGATTTGCCCCGAGAGTAAAACTTCCTTGCCTAACAAAAAGACTATCGACAATTGTCGTGCTGCGATTAAATGTTAATGTGTTAGCAGTTTTATCGATTGTTAGTGAACCAATGCTCGAAGGTATTGCTTCGTTTGCTTGCGTTTGGTTCTGATTCCCAGAATAAATAAAATTAGCTCGGCCATGGTTGCCGTAGTCGTAATTGCGCGTTGTTGTTTGAACGCTTCCAAAAGCTCCGATAGAACGAAATCCGTCGGGATTAGCGGTTTGAACAGTTCCATTTTTCGCAATCCGAAACTCGCCACTTCCCGAAAGCACATAGGTATCGAAATTCAACAAACCGCTCGAATCAATTTGAACCCAACCAGCAAAGGAAGCAGATGTATCGACTGTAACATTCTGATTAAGGGTGATTGTATTACCATTTCCAATAAATGCTCTAAAAATATTGGTGCTCTGCCCAGGATATTCCGAAGCAGGCGACCCACCATATCCTTGTGTTGACCAATTATTCGAGGTAGTCCAATTTCCATTTGCACGAGTATAGAATGTAAGGATATCGGGCTCTCCTACGATAAAGGTTCCAAAATCGACAAGACTATCGAATTCTGTGGTATTCGTATTGCGTGCACCCATAAGAGGATAAGTGCCATAGTAGAATGGACCTATCCAATTCGAACCAGAACGCAAACGAGCCTCGAACAAAGATGTATTCGCGCCATTACGCAAATCTCCGTTCGGAGCAGCCGAGCCTATAAACGTAAAAGTTGCGTTGTATTTCCTCGAACCCCCAAGCGCAAAAGAGCTGCCGGAAGGTATTGAAATAGAATACTGTCTTGCAACGTGTCTCGTTGGGCTCATTGCACTTCCCGTTGGAAGTATTGCCGTCGGAGGGTCGGAATTCCAACTAAGTGGAGAAGTTGTTGTGTTTATTGTATCGCTTAATATGCCAAGTAATCCAGAAGTTCCCCCACTACCATAGAAATCTATTTGAACCGGTGTATATCGAGTTCCGTATCCAATTTCGAAAGTTGCCGAAGTAGTTCCTGTTCCAACTGTCTTTCTTAATTCACCATCCACGTATCCACCACCCGGACGGGTTAACGAACCTAAAACGGTAACAAATCGAAAGTTAGAACCAACGTGGGTTCGAAGATTTCCTGCATCGAGAACTAAATTGTTATTAACTACGATACCATTCCCAGAAGAACCAACTCCAGAAGCATCGACATTTGCTCCGTTTCGGATAGTCAAATTATAAAAATTGGCATTTCCACTAGATTGAGTAATAAACTGAGTTGATGCCCCTGTGAACATAACCGTAGAAGTTCCATAGGTAAAATTTCCACCTTGATTTGTCCAATTCCCGTATATCGACATAAAAGTACCTAAAGCCATTTCCAAAGTTGCCGTCGGTAACAGAACCAATCCACCCTGAATCTTGATATTATCCAAAGACTTTATTGTTCCACTACCAGCAATAACAATATTATTGAAGGGGTTATCCGCTGTATCCCGAGAAGTGATTGTTGTTGTAGCTAAAGCATTCGGATTACGAAAAATAACCGAAGCAGTTCCAGGAACAAAAACCGAGCCATTCAAATTTTCCCAATTCCCTTGCACTTCGAGGTTAAAGTTGTTGGAAGAAAATGTTGCACCACCATCAATTTTAAGGTTGTTTAGAACTTTGAAAGTTGGAGTTCCGGTTGCACTCAATTGCTTTGTTCCGGAACTATCAATAATCAAATTGTAATATTCAAGGAAAACCACAGAATCCGATGGTGAAGCAGGTTGCAAAGGTATATTTTGGGTTCCTCCGTTCTTATTGAACCGAACTGTTGAACCATTTGTAAAAAATCCATAAGTATTATTTGTAAACAATAAATTAGAAATGTCCAATTGATTCCTAATTCTAATCTCGCCAGACGAAGCAAAAGTAACATTGCCAGAACGTGTATTGCCAGCGATTTTTAAATCATTGTACTGCAAAACGCCGGGCGAAGAACCGGAACTTGGTATAGTAACATTACCCGTTCCATCGAACGTTATTCTTCCAGCAGTAAAGGTTGGGGCAGAATAATTAGTTGGGAACGATTGCCGAACAATCATTTCGCCGCCTCGCATAATTAAAGTTCTGCCGCTCGATTGACCATTTAAATTATAGAGTGATAAATCGAGTATCCCATCATTAATAACAAGGGAATCGGAAATTTGGATAGATTTACCCAAGGTTAAAATCTGAGCAGTAGGTTTGGTAACAACAAAACCCCGAACAACGTTTGGGATACCATCCCCAGTCGATTGAGAACCACTTCCAACAAATTCATATACTGACAACGATGAGAGGTCGCGAACAGTAGTCCGAATACTGCCATCATTTGTTGGCACCGAAACAATTCCATTCGAATGCGAAACTTTCAGTTTTGTATTTTGTTCAAGACGGAATGTATCCCCTTGAATATAGTAATCATTTGTAAAGGTTAATCTACCCGGCTGTCGCCCCTCGGTTCCATTTTCGACCGAAATTAAATTCAATTGAGGAATATTTGCAGTAATTGTAACTTCGTGGTCCTGGATTCGAACGCGATGATGAAGTTTAGTTGGGTATTTCGTCGAAGCAGCGCCATTAAAATAAACATTCGACCAAGTGTTGGCATTGTTGAAATCGCCATCGGCACGAGCATAAAACGTTGCATAAGCCGCGTCGGATTCCCCCGAAGTCCAATCGCCCGCTACACTATCGAGTTGCTGAGCATAAAACAAGTTGTTAATAATATCAACCGAATTGTTTACTCCTGGATTTACTCGCCAATATCCATTTGGGTCATCGTAAGATGGGGAATAGTAAAGAACAGCATAGTTATTTTCGTTGCCCTGAACTTCGGCAGAATTGTAAAAAAATCTAACAGTTGCACCTTGGGAACTATATGTAATGTTGCTATCGTCGACCACCCAATACTTCGTCAACGATTTGTTGGAAGCTTCAATCCCGGGATGTTCCAATGGAACCGGCTTAACACTAACATACGCATTAGGACCAAATGTTGCTCCTCCTGAATTGAACGTAATCATCGCAGGAGAATATCTATTGGGAGTTCCAACTGGAAAACGAAGATTCAACGGCAACGATGCTCCAGTTGCAACTCTACGAATAAGTTTGGCACCGGCAAGTGGGTTGCTGCCACTTCCAGAATTTACGATAAATTTATTCGAATTAAATGTGGATAAATCCTCTTGCGTTCCATTATCGGAATAAATATGCCCATTAGCCCCAATTGTCAAATCATTGCTGTTCAAATCGACGATAGTATTCGAAATTAACTTTAAATCATTATCAATCGTTGTTGGTTGGTTCATTTCTAAATCCCCGCCGGTCTTGTTCACACTTACATTATAAAATTGTGTTGACTGAGAACCCGTAATACTCTGTGTCGAAGAACCATTGAACATAACCGTACCGGTACCCGCTGTGAAACCATCAGCAGAACCCAAATTATTTATCCAATCGCCACCAATCGTTATATTCAAACCATTAGCATTGAATCGTCCAGTCCCAGAACCTGCAAGAGTCAAGTTTGTGGTAATAGCCAAATTATTCGATACTATCCGAGCCACCGGACTATTTGCCCCACTCATCAACATTTCATAGATTGGCTTCGTAGTGTTAATATCGAAAGTCTGTGTAGCAATTTGAGCATCAATTTTTAGCAGTCCACCGCTAACAGTACCCGTAGAAGCAAGAACAACGTAATCGGCAACGCTATTGTTTGCAGTCCTGTTGAGTTCAAGTGTTCCTCCACTCCAATTTATTGACGAACCCGTTGCGCTAATATCGAATAATCCGACGCCGGTTTCGCTACTATTCGAACCAACACCTACTTTGAGTGTCCCCGCAGAAAATCCAAAATCGATAAGATTGGTTGCATAAGTTTGGGGGGAAATCCTCGTCCAAATATTAAGATTACCACCATCAACTGTCAACTTCGATTTGCTCGGGGTAGGATTATCATATATAATCGAACTCTCGCCCGTTGTTCCAACATTGACAGTCCCTTGCGAAATTCGCAAGCTACCTCGTAAGTAGAGATTACCCGCCAAAGGCTGACCGTTAACAGTAACATTGGGATTATCGAGCCAAAATCCAGATGTATTTTGGATAAAGCAATTGCCAGTTCCAGTTTGAGGTTTAAAGAATGTATTCGAAAAAGAATAGTTCCCTTCTAATTTGAAAATGCCAGTATCGAGAGTAAGGAAGCCATCGGGAGCCGAAAAAACTCGTTTGAACACAACCGTATCGGAGCTACTTGCCTTCCTCAAAATTACCTCGAAGAAACTAACTGTTCCCGCTCCGCTGAGTTCCGAATTACCCGAGTTAATGAAAAATGTCCAAACTTTACCATTCGACAAATTTAAATCGAGAGTTCCATCGACAAATAAGTTGCCTCCAAATTTTATGGTATCGCTCGCATTTGGTAAAGTATTTATGACATCGAGCAAAGCACCGTTTGCAATCGAAACGTCTCCATTTACGATTATTTTTACGTAGTTGGAATTCCCTAACCGGAGCACTCCATCATCAATCTGAAGTAAATTGTCTATCAATAAATTATTTTGCACAAGCACAACATCTGAGCCACCAGTCGTTTTATTAATTTTAAGACTATAGAAATTCGTTGAACTTGAACCACCGACGACGGAGTTACCATTTCCAACAAAAATTACTATTCCAGCCCCGGGATTGAACGTTCCCCCATTGTTCGTCCAATCACCTGTTATATTAATTGTTCCCGTTCCATTTTGGGTAACAGTGGCTCCCGAAGAAATAGTCAAACTTGTATTAATCTGAATAGTAGAATTCGAACTAAAGTAGACATTTGCATTAGGAGAGACATACATTTGGCTTTGTATTGCCACACCAGACACAAGAATTAGCAGTATTGCTATGAATACGGATTTATCTCCTCTATACAAATTGAGCATTTCTATTCCCAACATACCTCTCTTTTCGACTTTCGTTTATTTAACCCTCATAATCCAAACAACGGTCATATTTTTCGGTCTTGTCTCATTTGCTGTTCGCGGAGTTCCATTTGTTCCGTCGCTAATGGGATTCCCAACCTCGATTGTTGCAGAAGGCAGTCCGATTTCCGCCTCCTCATCGACATCCATACCCCCATACAAATAAGCAATCGCATTGCTAGTTATACTGTGTTTGTGCCCTTGGAAAGCATCGTTTTGGCCTGTTCCCGAGGTTGTTCCCCCACGCAAGAACATACTTGCTTTTTCGCTCAAACCTGGCGAATTTGCTCCACTCGGATTCCCATTGAGATTAGGAATCGTTTGATTATGATATGGACTTGCCACATCATTTAAAGTTTGCCCATTACATTCAACCCAACCATAAGGCAAAGAAGGAGTCCCAGACATACTTTTATGCCAAGCAATAATAGAACCAATAGGTGGAACTGGCTGATTACCCCCATAAACCACCCAATTGGAACCATTGCTTATTAATTCAATAACACCGCGCTGACGGAGCGACATTAAAGTTGAATCGTCGATGGCACCACTAATTGTCACTACGCCAGTATTGATATTTTTAATTACATAAATCCTTCCTACATTGGACGAAGAAGGATCTGGCAACGTAATTGTTAAATTTGATGTTGAATTAGCAAGTATCGTATGGTGTGTTTCGTCGAGTGTGGTATTGGCAGTAACAACCGTAACTTTATTCGAAATCGATCCTTCGACCGAGAAAGTCGAGCTTGGATTGTTAGTTGCAATACCTACTTTCCCATCGCTGCCTACAAAGATTCTATCGCTGTTATTTGTTTTAATCTTAAATCCAACATTATCAACAGTTCCAATGAAATTCGTAGATTCGTTCATTCCTGAATTGCCGGTAGTTGTCCAAGCAACGGATTGAACGACACCGGGTAAAGATTGTTCGGAAACGAGATTATTCCACGAGGTTCCATCGTAAAGTCTAAGTTTATCTGTCGCATCGTCGTAATAGACTGCACCTTGCGAAACAACCGTAGGAGTAAATCCCAAAGGTTCGAAATAAATAACCTCGGGATCGATGTTCCCCGTAACAACCAAATCTCCGTCGATAAGAACATCGCCATTAATTTGGACAAGCAATGAATCATCGTTAATCGTCGAAGTTCCTATGCCTAACTTACCATTTCCTAATAAACGTATTCTCTCGGTTGCGTTCGTTTCGAAAATCATAGGTAAATTCTCGTTTTGTTTGAGATGTGCATTTCCGCTCCCATCGACCCCAACATCGAAACCGTCGCCCGAGCCTGTCCCAGTTGTTGTTCCTGCTGTAAACTTATGGTATGTTGCCGTCGAAGTTCCTCCATCTTGATGCAACAAAGCATTAGGTGATGTTATATTTATACCAACTCGACTATTAGTTAAATCGTGGTAAATAAGATTCGTTGCCTCCCACCCAGAATTATACCTTAGAGTTTGACCATTTGTCCCCGATGGCAATGTTGAAACCGATTGCCAAGACAAATTCCCGGAATTATCGCTTTGAAGGAAACCACTACTCGGAGGCAAAGCCGATGGAAGTGTATAATTTATCGCCGAAGATTGCCCACTACCCGTTGAAAAGGTATTACTTCCCGTTCCACTATTATTCAATTGCAAAGAGTTTTGAATCACCAATCGATTATTTATCCCGTCCCATTTCAATTGAGCATTCGACGTTAACGAACTTGTTCCATTCCATAAAGCAATTTCGTCGTTTGTTCCTGTCCCAGTCACAGTTCCAGGAAATTGCTGTCCCCCAGCAAAAGTAATTGTTCCTGTCATTGTGCCACCCGAAAGAGGCAAATAGTTCGACGCTGTAATATTGTCGGGAATATCGTCGTCCGTTAAGCTTCTGAATGAGGGTTGCGAAGGAGCACCGCTCGTCGGACCCGCAAAAACCATGTTTGCACTTTGATTACCCCAAGAAACCGAAATAGTCCCCGAAGAAGTTACTGGGGAACCAGTGATGGAAAACTCGCCAGGCATCGACAGTCCAACCGACGACACAGTTCCAATGTTGCCAGGCTCCCATTGTTGTGAAGTATTATTCCAAATATAGGCTTGACCATTGGTCGGAGCAGTAGAAGCTACATTCCTCCCTTGAATCTTCGCTACACTCGGATTCGGATATGTCCCACTCAAATCACCACCAGCCGTCCCACTTGGAGGCAACGACGTCGGAAACTCCACCCAAGTCTTGTCACCTCGCCAATATTGACTCGTCGTCCCAGCCGATATACTCGGCTCTTTCCCGTCCAACTGCCCCTGAATATTACTCGTAACTCCATCTAAATACCCAAATTCCGCATTACTAACGTTACCACTGCCTATCTTCGTCGCATCTATACCCGCACTCGAACTAATGTCGGCATCTACTATACTACCATCGACTATCTTAGCACTCGTAACTGCATTATCCTTTAAATATAATTGATTACTACCATTCAATCCTATCGTCGTATTATCGTAAAGAACATCAAACTCCGTCCCTGTTAAACTTAACCCGTCCCCTGCGGTATAGGTCGTATTATCGTCCGACGACGCAACCCATTCAGTCCCACTCCATTTCAATACCTGTCCACTCGTTGGACTCAATGTATTCGATACATTTGTCCCTTGAATCTTCGCTACACTCGGATTCGGATATGTCCCACTCAAATCACCACC
>JBBIJO010000009.1:40090-89214 GCA_037445895.1 Ignavibacteria bacterium
TCCCTTGAATCTTCGCTACACTCGGATTCGGATATGTCCCACTCAAATCACCACCAGCAGCATCACCATCGAAAACAATAGTAGTTTTTTCACTATTATAGACGGGGTCTGTTTCGAGCGAAGAAGCCGAAACCCATTGTGGGGGACTGCCAGAACCTTGTGAACTCAGAATCTGCCCGGAAGTTCCTGTGGAACCATTCGGCATTAATGCTCCGGAAAATTGAACATTGCCCGAAATATCGAGCGCTTGCGATGGCGTAGTCGTTCCAATACCTAATCGCTTATTTGTATTATCCCACCAGAGACCATTATCGCCTGTTATTGTATTTGTCCCATTCCAGAACGAAACTTGGCTTGTTGAACCAGAACCAGTAACCTCCGAAGCAGAATTTGCATCTGCTATTGTAATTGAACCGGCACCGTTAGTTATTGTAATTCCACTTCCAGCAACCAAATTAGCAACTGTGTAACCACTTCCATTGCCAATCAAAAGCTGCCCATTGCTTGGAATGGAAGACACTCCTGTTCCACCATTGGAAATAGGTAACAAACCGGCAACTTCGGAAGTCGCCAAATCGACCGCATCGGTTGTTGAGCCTGTTCCTTCGAAGACATTTGCTTCGATAGTCCCCCCTCCCAATAAAATTGAAGAACCAGAGCCAACTGTCATTGTTGCTGTCGAGTTCGTCCCTGTAGAAATCAAATTAAAAGGAACAGAAGCAAGTGAGGAAACTACTGCAACCCATTGGGTGCCATTATAGTATTCAAAACGTTGATTATCGGAATTGTAAATTAACAACCCTGTAGCTGGGGTGGCAATGCTATTTCTTTGAGCTGTTGTCATCCGAGGGACAAGAAACCCCCTATTCGTCGAAAATAATTCGAGAAGAGCAGAGTTGTCGGGGGTTGTAGTTCCAATTCCAACATTTTCAGTTTGAGCAGAAATTGGCAATACCCCCAATAGCCAAAGATGGACGACAAGCATCCAATTTCGAAAGAGTACTTTCTTTTTCATTTTTCTTACAAATTTATTTATTTAAGTTTCAATCCAAAATAAGTTCAACAAATACATCAATACCAAAGAATACCAGAAGACAACCAAAATCGCAAAAAATCATCTTGAACCGCTCATATAATTTTTAATCTGTGCAACCGGTAAATTCATTTCCCGAGCGATTTTGCTTGTAGCCCCGCCTTTCAATCTTCGAACAATTATTTCCTTTTCCAACTTTGTCAAACAAATAATTCTTTTTTCTGCCATATTAACTTTTGCTTTATTCCCATTTTTTAACGAATCAAGCAAGGCTTTGCTGTAAACTTGGTTACCTTCGAGAACTTTCGTTAAACTAAAAATCAAATCCGCAGGACGAACCCCTTTAAAAAGGCAACCATCGGCATTTGATTCAAGAATCAGTTCGAAGCTGGCAAGCTTTTCGCCCGCGGTAATCAATATTGTCTTTGGGAACTTTTCCAAAGCAGATAGTTTTTTAACCACTTCGATGCCATCCATTTCGGGCATAAAAATATCCAAAATTGCGATTTCTGGTTCGAGTCGCATAATTTTGTGGTAGGCTTCCAATCCATCCGAAGCCTCCCCAACAACCTCGAAATTAGGTTCCGAAGTAATATAATGTTTTAAGCCAACCCAAACGATTTTGTGGTCGTCGGCAACAAAGACAGTATGTTTCGAACCCAAAAGTTGCATTTATGCATCCTACGATACAATACAAATTACAAATTAATTTAATGCGAGCAAATAAGTTTACGTATTTCTACTTATCGAACTTATTTAGACTGTTTTGTAGAATGCATCACAGCAAAGCGGACCAAACCCGAAGCGGTTTTAATACCAAGTTTCTGAATAATATTGGACCTATGGGTTTGAACTGTTCGAAGGCTAATGTTTAAAATCTCGGCAATTTCTTGGCTCGTTTTACCCAAAGAAATGTAATTTAGAATTTCTTGCTCCCTTTTGGTTATAGTAACATTTGGGTTTGTGGCTTCTACTGTCTCGTGGCTCAAAGGGCGTTCAAGTACCCTTAAAATTGAACGCGAAAAAACCCTTTCCCCTTGCAATGCTTTATAAATAGCCTCTATTAAAAATGGTGGGGGAATATCTTTCGATAGGTAGCCATCCGCACCAGCTTCGAGCGCCCGTTCAATAAAGCGATAATCTTCGAATGCAGTCAAAATCAAAACAAGAGTATCCAATCGGCTATTCTTAATATGTTTTGTTACTTCGATTCCATCAATTTTCGGTATGCTAATATCGAGCAAAAGAATATGTGGAGTATATTCTTCGACCAAAGATATCGCTTCCTCACCATCATTGGCTTCGGCAAGCAGATGCATTCGTTTATCAATGGAAAGAATGCGGCGGATACCAACCCGAACGATTTCGTGGTCGTCGGCAATAATCACTTTAATTTCATCAGGTAAAGTTAGGTCATTCATCTCCACTTTTGATTAGCCCTTCTAAGTCTTGTATCCATATAGAGCATTCAGCATCGCTGGGCATACGCCAATCCCCACGTGGCGATAGTGCAACAGTCCCTACTTTCGGCCCATCGGGCATACAGCTTCTTTTGAATTGATTAGCGAAGAAGCGTTTTACAAAATTGTCCAACCACCGTGCAATTTCCAGTTTCGTATACTTTTCCCCAAAAGCTAACGTTGCAAGAAAATAAATCTTTTTAGGTTTAAAGCCATAGCGAAGGAAATAATACAAAAAGAAATCATTTAAATCGAACGGACCGACTATTTCTTCTGTTTTCTGCGAAATTTCTCCATTTTCGTCGGAAGGCAAAAGTTCTGGCGAAATTGGAGTTTCGACGATATCGAGCAAACGCTGGGAAATCTCGCCGCGGTAAACTTCCTCGGCTACCCAAAGAATCACATAACGAACCAAAGTCTTAGGAACACCGGCATTTACATTATACATCGACATATGGTCGGCATTATATGTTGACCAACCAAGAGCAATTTCCGATAAATCGCCAGTTCCTACAACCAATCCATTATATTTATTTCCAATGTCCATCAATATTTGTGTTCTTTCCCTTGCTTGTGCATTTTCGAAAACAACATCGTGGGTATCGATAGTCAAACCAATATCTGCCAAATGCTTCGCAACAGAGTCGCGAATATCGATTTCCTCGAACGAAACACCGAAAAGCCGAGCTAATTCTTCTGCATTAGTCTTGGTGCGTTCACTTGTCCCGAAACCTGGCATAACAATGGAGTGAATCCCCTTTTTATCGTACGAAAGCTTCTCGAACGCTTGCAATGAAACAAGCAGAGCAAGGGTTGAATCCAACCCCCCAGAAAGACCAACGACAATATCTTTTGAGCCGATATGGATTAATCGGCGAGCAAGCCCTGCCGACTGAATTTCGAACACTTCTTTGCATACTTTGCTTCGCTCGGGTGATTCTTGCGGTAGGAAGGGGAATGGATTGACTTTCCTGTGTAGTTGCTCGGCTTCCGATTTTTTAATATCGATTTCGATGTATCTAAATTCCTTTCGTAATGAAATATCACGAAAGGAGTCGTTCTTTTGCCGTTCGCTTTCGAGAAGTTCAAGGTCAACATCGGCAACAAGGGAATCGCCTTCCAATCGAAAGCGTTTGCTTTCGGCAAGTATGCGCCCATTTTCCGCAATTAAGGAATGTCCCGAAAAAACCAAATCGGTCGAGGATTCCCAACAGCTACTGTCGGCATACACATAAGCACAGTTTCCACGTGCCGATTGGGTTACAACAAGATTACGACGATAATCGAACTTCCCAACATAATCATCGCTGGCACTCAAATTGAGAATCACTTTGGCGCCGCCAAGGCATAGTTCAAAACTTGGAGGCATAATGCTCCAAAGATCCTGGCAAATTTCAACACCAAAGGTAACGTTGTTGTTACTTTTTGAAACAAAAATCAAGCCTGAACCAAAGGGAATTTTTTTGCCTAATAAATCAACGGTATCAAAATCTGCGACCGAACCCGAAGCAAACCAACGCTTTTCGTAGTATTCACCCGAGTTAGCAAGAAAGGTTTTTGGCACAATTCCAGCTATTTCGCCATCGCACAAAACAACAGCACAATTGAAAATTCTATCCCGAAAAATAAGCGGCACACCAACCACAATTGCGTAGTTACGACCCCGGGAAAATTCTTTAAGGTGCGCTACCCCTTCTATGCTTTTAGATTGCAACTCTTTTTGAAAGAACAAATCCCCACAAGTGTATCCCGTAATTGATAATTCCGGAAAAATTACAATTTCGACCTTTTCCTTTTCGATTTTTTTACATTTTTCGATAATCTTATCGACGTTGAAATCTACGTTTGCTACACGTAACACGGGAGAAACAACCCCAATCCGTAAGTAGTCGAAATTTTGACGCGATACCTTCATCTTCTATTCGATTATACTCCCCTAAATACACGCAAAACTAATGCCAAAAATAATCATCTAAGGTTCTGGCACCGGAAGAAGGTTCTTAATTTCCTGAAAAACTCTCGAAGGAAAAATGTAATCCATACAAAAATAATTGGGATTAATACATTTGGGGCTAAAAAAGCATTGACACGCTTTTTCGGGTTCGACTATGATTCCTCTTCCGTAAAGTTCAAATTCGTGACGATTAAAAATATTGTTAAACAGAACAACCTTCTTTCGAAGCCCAATGGCAATATGTAATGCCAATGTTACTGCTGTAACGACCAAATCGCAGTGATTTACAAGCAAAATAAACTTTTTTAAGTCGAAGTGCCCGATATATGTTGCGCCAGTCTTTTTTGCAAACTCGCGATTCTTTTTGTCTTCCGATTTACCACCAAGCAAAAGTGGGAAATAGCCGTTCTCGAGCAGTAATTGTATCAGCTCTATCCAATTGTGGTCGGGCCATAATCGCGAAGTCCAACGCTCCCCACAACCAGTGTTCAAGCCAACAATTGGAGACTGCTTCGTAGTTAAATGCCAACTTATTCCTTCTTCGACATCAACAATATATTCTTCGCCTTTGTATTTCCAACCAGCCATTTCGAATATTTCCTCGAGATACGACTTAGTATTATCCCGGTTTACTGGGTCGAAAATACCTGTTGTAAATTTGTGCTCGCTTAAACTATTCACAGGAGCTGGTTTACCATCCTTCAATGTAAACCCATACTTTTCTCTTGCTTTTAAAGATTTTGCTAACGCACAAGCTTGGGGGTCTTTATCTAAATTAATTACTTTATAAAACTCTGTTTGTTGCAAAATAAGTATGGTTTCGAAATTAAACGGCAGAACTCTATCGACGACCGAAGGCACAATCTCGGGGGTCAAGGTAACCCACCAAATAGACGATTTAGGATGTTCAGCAAAAATGCGATGTATCAAAGGAGTAGTTCGAATGACATCTCCAACCGCACCTAACTTGATAATAAGAATTATATTTTCGCGCGGAGCATAAAAACGACAATCGGAACAAACCACCCCAAATTGTTTATGGGGATAACAAGGAACATCGCCCCGAAAAAACTTACAATCAGGATAAAAAATTACTTTTTTTCGACTCATTTTCCAAATCTATATTGAATTACAAATCCTGCAAAGAAATTATAGACAGGGTTTTCCTTCGTCTCGTTAGTATTTGTTGGAGTAAGCAACTCGCCGCGAGCATCGTCTTTGAATAAAAGATTCACATAGCAAACTCCGGCAAATATATTAACATACCAAGGATGCACAACCTCGCCAACGAATCCGAGTCGCAATCCGGTCCCAAAACGAGATACAGCATTCTTAAATGAGTTATCTTTGATAAACACTGAGTCGTAATTCGTATAATCTATTCGGACCCTATAATTGCTTTTTCCAACAAAGGCTCCACGAACGTCGAACTCGGTGTAAGCATTAACATTAGCGAAAGGAAGCTTGAACATATTATATCGAAATCCCAAAGTCAATGTTGGAATATCTATGGCATGGCGTAAGTAAAATGTAACAGACGCCGTATATGGAATCCTATATAATGAGCGGTAGAATACGTATTCCAATCCGAAAGGGATTGCAAACTTACCTTTTGAATCGAGTTGCCAAACAGTTTTCAAAGTAATTGCATTTTGGAATCCAAAGAAACCTCCGCCTAAAGTTTCGTCTGCTGTGACTGTGCGTGGCGAAGACGTAGCCGCTTTGTTTCCAAAAATCGTTGTTGGTTCAACCCCAAATTCTACCGACAAATCTTTAAATTGCCCAAAACTTAGTCCAAAAGCAAGAAACATTAAGAACAAAATTATTATCGAGTTACGCAACATAAACATTCCACGTTGTTTTTAAAATCTTTCTTTAATACTATACCTCGCCTTTTCTGCCGAGGATTTAATGTTCATTTCCCCAAGCAATCCAATAGAAACCATTTGTGCACCAAAAATAATCAAGGTGATTCCGAAAAGCAGCAAAGGTCTATTGCTCAAATAGGTTTCTCCCATAATCCATTCAACCAGCAAATACAAATTTATCAAAAATCCTAAAAAAGTAACTATTGTTCCAATCGTTCCGAAAAAGTGCAAAGGTCGCTGCATATATCTTGTTGTAATCATTACCGTTAGAAGATCGAGAAAACCTTTAATAAAACGAGCCGAGCCGAACTTTGTCCTTCCATACTTCCTCGGATGGTGGCGAACGGGAATTTCTGTCACTTTAAAACCATCCCAATGGGCAAGGACTGGAATATAACGATGCATTTCGCCATAAACATTAAGCTGTTTGACCACAACATTTTTGTATGCTTTCAACCCACAATTGAAATCGTGAAGACGTATCCCACTCACAATAGAAGTAACAAAATTAAAGAGCTTCGAAGGCAATAATTTATTTAACGGGTCTCGTCGGACTTTTTTCCAACCGGAGACAAGGTCGTACCCTTCGCGAATTTTATTAAGCAAGTTCGGAATTTCTTCGGGGTCATCTTGCAAATCGGCATCCATCGTTACGACTATTTTCCCCCGTGCCGCTTGAAATCCCAGCGAAAGAGCAGCAGATTTCCCGTAATTTCGACGTAAACTTATACAATGGAATCTTGGGTTTAAAAAATTTAGCCTCCGTATTTCCTCGCGTGAACTATCGGTTGAACCATCGTCAACAAAAATAACTTCGTAATTACCTTTGGCAACTTCGGCGAGCACCGACTCGAGCTTTGCGCCAAGCTCAGCAATCGAATCTTGTTCATTATATAATGGAATAACAACACTTACAAGAGGCATTCTTCTTTGCTTTTGCCCTTGGAACTGATGAACTTGCCCTTGTTTTTTGGGACGATTGGTTCCATCGAAGTTCTGTTTATTCTGGTCTTTTTCGTTTTGCATTCTAAATCAACTCCTTCGACTCACAGTTTAATCATTTTATATAACAATATCTTCCCTCCGCATTCAATTTTCAAAAAATATATACCTTTTGCTAGATTATCGACGAAAAAAGTGTTCAATTCTGAATTTGCTGTGCCACTTAAATATCGATTTCCAAAAACATCATACATCGAAAAACGAAATTCCTTCGAGATTGAATTCTGTATTGCAAAGTAATTATCGAAGGGGTTCGGACTAATTACAAATGCGTTTTCATATTGATTATCTTTTACCGAACTGGGTTCTTGTAATTTAATTTTCACATAAAATTTATCGAGAAATTCATTATCGACGTTCGTCTTTGTTTTTTCCTTCATATTTACTTGAAAAAGAGTTCCAAGATATTCATCGACAATCCAGGCATATTCGTATTCTTCGGAAAGTGGTCGCCATTCGAACCCCACTTTCAACCCAAAATCGTGCATTGCATAAACAAGAAATTTAACTGTATCATCGTAATTTGTCGGGAAGGGTTTAATATCTACATAAGACCATATATTGCTTTTCATCAGTGAATCATAAAATATAAATACGCAATAAACGCCGAACGAACCAGGCGGAATAAAAGGAGGAAGTTCGGATTCTCCGAGAGCTGTATCCAAACCATTAGTTGCAAGTTTATCGAAGCCAAGAACTAGTTTATCGAATTGAATGGAATCGTTGCCCCATACTGTTAAACGTAACCGCAGTGGTTCTTGCGAGAAAACATTAATCCCACACAATAGAACGCAAAAAAATACAAATATTTTCCTCATTTTCCAATAATTAATTAATTATTTTTTATCAAACAACAATGGGCAACACCAAGATGTTGCCCATTGATTTTTTAACATTTCGGTGTGAAGGTAATTACTTCACAATGTTAAGATATTGAACGATGGTTTCGCCGTTTACAATCATCTTGCACAGATATTGCCCGCTTGCAAAATCGTAGGCATTGATTGACAAATGATTTTCGACGCCTGCTTTTGCAAAACCATCTACCAAAGTCTTGACTTCGTTCCCAAGAACATCGGAAAGAACAATACGCACTTGACCATCTTGGCTTAAAGTATAAGCAAGGATGGCAGTTCCGCTAACTGGATTTGGATAAACCGTCAACGTATTAAGTTCCGATGCCTTAGAAACAAGGATACGAATTGTATTGCTCGATTTGTTGATAACAATCGAATTGTTAGCTCTATCAATTTTACCAAGTGTTTCGCCCGTAATTGCATCGACAAAAGTATATTCATTTCGTGGGTTATCGATTGAAATCGACAATGGGTATTCTATGCCCTGCAATTTGAATACAGGATTGGACGCATCTTCCATCAAAGAGTTGTTAACGAATCGGATGTCGAACATATCGCTGAACGGGATTGGTGGCAACTCGAACTGAGTTACATCAAATCCTTTCTCGGGTGCAAGGTATAGAGTCTTCTCGTGTTGACCATTATCGGCAATATTAACTCTTATGCTTTGTTCAACGGCACGTTCTTTTGCCGAAGGCTCATCGAACCCAATCGGTTTTTCGCGACCAATCAAACGCAAATATCCGTGGGCATTGACTTTAATCCAATAACCAAGCCCCGGACGAAGTTCAGAGATTTCTTCGTAACCGCGATTTGTCTTGTAACCCCAAACTCCGTGTTGTCGAACATAAACTGGATTAGGAACTTCGAGCCCAAACGGTGTAAATGTAATTTGGCTTACGGAAAGAGGAGTTGTTACACAACCAATAGTATTCCAGCCAGGATATAATTTAATAGAATCGCCGGAACCGGGCACGGAGATTTCGTATATGTATGAACCGGCAAATTTAGTGTCGACCGTATCGCTATACTTAATGAAATAACCGACGCCGACGCGGAGCAACTCATCGAATTGATATTGATTTTGCGACCAGAAGAATGGTTTGTTGATTGCATTTGGATAGAATACATTCCACATATTATTTATCGGTCGAACTGGCAAAGAAAGCAAATTCCAACCTTTCTTTATAATGGGATTACCATACTCATCGAGATAACTGATGACTCTTGCAGGAGTGTATTCGATGATAAACGAGGTAACTCGTGGGTCGGTTATTGTATAGGAGAATTTCGTTCCACCCAAGTTCGTAGCACGCCGCATATTCACCGCCGGGAATAATTGTCCGTTTGCCGTATCGCGCAAGAAGAGATTAGCTCCCTCGGGGAAATCCTCGGTATCCCAATAAATAACAATTGGATAGAAATGGGCTGAATCAACGCGCATCCGAACAAGGAAAATATGTGATTGCAAAGTATCGTCGGCACTTCGAATATCGCGCGATACACAGTATTTTGGAGTTCCATCAGCATCGTCGTCATCGGGCGAAAAATTCCCAAAGCCATACTTAACACTATCCTTAACGCCTGCTGGTGCATTATTGGGGGGGAAGAACCTAGCATTAAATTCCCCATAAGGCATTTCGCTTTCCCAAGGATACTCTCCAAACAATGTATCGATACTTATCGAGGCTCTCTTTCCTGTTCCAAAAATCAGCTTCACTGGGTCGCCAAAGCCACCCTTTGGCACCAAGGAAAGGTTAATTCCTCCGGGTTTAGTATTGTTATACCATTCAATCGGATTACGAAAATAGATAAACGTTATTTTCAATCTAACAGGGTTTACGTCGGCAGTATGCGATTTAAAAGTAATATACCCAACATATATCCCATTATATTCAGGCCCGGGGTTATTAAGTAAAGTCGGGTTGCATCGAACTTCAATTTGAACTTCTTTATCCAAAGCAGTAAGTCTTCCGAAAATAGGGGTTCCAAGAGCGTCGTCGCCAAGAATGTTATTATCGATGTAATCGATGTAGCAATAGCGCGTTGGGGCACCACAACCACCTTTATTATTTGGTCCCAGCACGGTTCTAAACTGTAGCCACGGTTGGTCGGTCTCAATTTCGACATCGAGCAAACGTGTTCGTGCTGCTTCATTCATAAGTCGGAAGTTCCTTCTCCCGTAGAAAATACCCGATGGAGCGTTTTCATCCACAGTAATAGGATCGCGCATTTCCCAAAGAGCACCGTCGTCATCAATTTGTGCAATTGCTGGCTGCAAGCCAATGCCTCGTTCGAGCAGAAAACCGAAACGCGGAACATTATCGCTAATTCGCAAATAGATGACACCGGGCAGATGTGGTTCGTCATTCCAGTTTGGGAAGGGACTATTGTCGACTCCGGCTAAACCTGTTGTTGCAGACGGATCCGGATAGTCTTGTTGCACAAGACGACCCTTCCAAATAGGACGATATTTCTTGAACGGTGCCTCTAACCGAATATTCAAATCGTTGTATTTAATTGTATCGGTCCCGATAATAAGCGGTGTGTTGCTTGCTATACCAACTGGTTGACCAGCCTTTGGAACCAACATAAATCGAATATACAAAAGAACCGAGAACGATTCGCTAATCGGCAGTGGTTGCGTCGAAGTCCCAACTATTCGAATACTTCTACCTTTTGTATAGTCTTGGTAAGGTGTCGAAGGATTAAGATATTTTCGATAGCTGGTATCCTTGTCATCCATCCATGTAATATTAAAGTCCTTTGCGAGAGTATGATACTTGTATTTTTCGTCGGCAAAATAATTCAACTCGCGGCGTCCAAAAGTTTGCACACCTAATGCCCGCAATGCAGAAGAGTCATACAATACTTTAAATTGAAAACTCTTAATAGGATCGGCAATATAAATGTCTTTTGTTTCTTCGCGAGTATACCACTTGTTTTCGATGAAAACAGGAACCAAAAATTCGCGAGGATGATTTGGATCCGTCGAAGGTGGAATCCAAATACGACCATCCGGATACCAATTGGCATCCCAATCGCCATCGGCACCTGTGAGCGACAAACGGGGAATCTCCGGTATCTGTCCCTGTCCCTGTGCAAATGGCACAGCAAGACCAACTCCCAGAGCTATCAGAAGCCCTAATAGCAGCTTCGAAAATCCTTTGTAAAACGTTTGGTTAAACATAAAACCTCCTAAATTGTGAACGATTAATAATTCATTTTTATCATTTTCTTATAATATGCTTTTTTATTTGTATTAATAATCATAAAGTAAACACCATCTGGCTTATCGTTTAATATATTTGTTCCGTTTTTTAAAACTTCTTTCTCCAATTTTGTTACTTTCCCTAAAAAATCCACCAAATAAACAGTAGCAATTTCATCTATATTAAAATTTTCTTTACTTTCATTATTCTCGAAAACATATCCAATGTTTGAATATTTTATTAGCATTTTATCTGCCGAACTACCAGAAATACATTTGCATTCTTCGTCGAATACCGGTTTAACATATATCGTATCCGCTACGTTTGTTGTATCAATTCTTCCGAACACCTTCAAAATTTGATTATTCCCATTATCATTTATAATATTACAGTGTATTTTGTAACCATTTTCAGTTTCTTCGAACAACAGAACTTCGATATCGTTAGTTACAGAATACACTGAATCGAATATAATATTCGCATCGTTTTTGTTCAATTCTATCTCGAAGTTCTTTAGCTTTGAGTTTGCTGGAATTCTAAGATTAATATCGACAAAAAAGTTCGATTTATCGACTATCGAGTCGCTCCCGAATTGGCAGGTAAAAATCCTTTCCGGTTTTGGCGAAACCTCGGCATACAATACCGCTGGACGATAATTTTCGACAATTCCTTTAAACTCTTCGGTAAATTCAATATACGAAGTGCTAAAAACCGCGCTATCGGGGCAATTCGCCAACCACTTTCCCAAAAAAGCCATCAATGGTTTTTGCCCATAAACAGGAATCAATCCCATAGTTACAGCATATCCTGTGATTTTGCCATTTTTCGAATCGATTGTAACGGCTTTAGCATCCAAATATTCACTCAATGTATTGATATACAATGGTTCGGTAATCGAAACTTTCTCCGGTTCATAGCCAATTTCGAAATTGAATCCGAAGAGTGAATCCTGTGAATTAACTTTTCCTATATCTAATACGAGAACAAATTCTTTTTGATTATCGTTCCCGCACACATCAATTTTCAAAGAACCGTATATCGAAAGAACACAATCAATTTTACGTTGCGAAATACCTGCCTGGCTAACAGCCACCGTCAGCCAGGCAAGTAGTGCAATTTTACCTACTAATAATAAGTTTTTCCACAACACTCGAGTTATTGCCAATCATTCTTACAAAATATACTCCATTCGGCAACAAATTCCCACGATTATCGGTCAAATTCCAATTCAACGAAAGTTCACCGCTGTTCTCGCTCGAAATGGGTTCAAACCTTTTTACAACATTACCGGTAGCATCGAATATTTCGACAACGAAGGTTCCCACGCTGCCAATGCTCAAATTAATTCTTGCATTGTCGTTGACAATTGGATTCTCGTTTAAGCTAATCGCATTAATCCCCGGAGTATCGCCTACGGAAAGGATAACAGCAGTCCCATTTTTCGTCTCTTCATTGAAAATAACATTTTCGGCAACTAAAACTGAGTTGTTTTTGTCAATATCGAGATAGAATAAAGGAGCATCGGGGGTAAATTTACCGGAACCAGCCACAACGACGCGATTGCCTGCGACTTCCGACATTATATCGGAATTCAAAGCCGAAACATTTGCTGCACTATTTAAATCAACAACAATAGAAAGTGGTCCGTTTAGTTCTCCATTCAAATAAACTGGGACTCTGAAACTTTCTCCCACCAACTCAGGTTTGCCAAAGCGAATATTATCGGCAACTTCAACTGCTGAAATCTTGCCATATTGCGGTATGGTATCGTATAACCATGGCAATTCAGGCACCCTTGCAGAAATATAATGCAGAATCAATGCAGCGTCAAATTCGTTTGCTTTATAAAAGATTTGTTTTATCGAACCAACCTCCGCCGGTAAGCTATCGCCATAGTATTTAGTTCTCCATCGTACTTCTTTGCGGACACCATATTGATTGTAGTAGTAACGGCCGTTGTGGTTAACATCGCCGTGATAAGCGGCTCGGCGGCGAACGCTATCCAATGGTATGTTCGTTGCAACGCTTTTCATTATTAAACGAGCATCGTTGACAGTAACGTATCGACTTTGCGGAAGGTTATAGTGCTTGCGGGCATACCCTTTCGATATATCAACATCGCCATCGCCCCAAAATTCCTCGACGTTAAATCGAGCAAGCGAGGTAAAGAAAATTCGATAATTAGTTCCTCCCGATGGCGTCCACTCGTTTGTTAACCTCATACTGGTTCGAGCTATCTCGGTACTCTTTCCATATTCAAGTCCGTTCAAAAAGTCGGCAGGCGAAAATTCTCCTTTGATGCCAACCGATGCATTTCTTGTAATAACTCTTGTATCGGTAGTATATTCATTCCCGCCTATTTGACCATACGCAAACTCAATATTACCCTGTGCCGTATAAGGATCTTGCGATTTGTATAAACGTAATTGGAACGTTGCAATACTCGACTTAATGCTCGAATCGTTAATATTTAAGTAGCGCCATTCGACGATAAACACTCCATTATCTGGATCTGATTTGTAGTAAATTTTCGTCGGCTTATATCCGTTGAAGCGCTCTACGTCCGTTCGATAGACGTGGTCGCCCCAAAAAGGTGCAAGAACATTCTTCGGATACGAACTGTTGTCGTAGAATAAAGCAGTTGGGTCTTTTGCAGGCGTTTGTGGCGGTGGCGAAAACGTCACAAAACCATTAACACAAACCCACAAACGTGTGAAAACCTCGCCACCGAATTCGAACGGAAAGCCAATATCTATCCCGTTCGGGAACGAATATCCGTCGTCGAGATCCTGGAGCCAGGTCGGTGGCAAGCCAAAAGCGATAGATGGAATTTCAACTCCATCCTGAAGCATTTGGAAGTTTGCTTCAACGATTCGAATTGTGTCGAAATCCCCGTAAACTTGAGCTTTCGCTGTGCTCTGCAAAGACAGCATTAAAACTACTACGGCTGCTATCCCTGCTGTTAGTTCGAAGATTTTTCTCATTTTCTACTCCTAATATATTATATAAAACTTCTTTTCATTTTCATTAATCGGACCCGCCCGAAAGCGGGTCCGGTCTTCTTCTTATTTTACAACGTTGACTGGATAGCTATACGTATTCGAACCAGTGGTCAACCGCAAGAAGTAAACTCCGCTAGAAACTGAGCGTTCAACATTCCATACTACGCTGTTTAGTCCTTCGCCGAAGAATCCGCTGGCAATCGTTGCCACTACATTACCAAGAGCATCGACTACTTCAATCTTAATATTGCCCGATTCAGGAAGAGCAAATGCTACGTTAGCGCTTGTGCTAACTGGGTTCGGGCTTACCTGGTTAATACCATAAGCTACTCCCGCCCCCGGTTCAACACCACTTATCCAATCGTGGACAATAAGGAAGCCTTCGACGTTGCTTCGGTTAATTTGGACACGCCAGTAATCGCCATCGTCAATGAGCTTAATGTCGCCGCCCATCGGATAACCTTCGCCGGTCTTCATATTATAGTTGAACACATTTCCATTGGATCTATCGTCGCGTATGAACCATTGAGCACCAGTTGGATTCCTTGTGTTATCGGTCTTGTCGGGAATTTCATCCTTTCTCCAAGAGATAACAACCGGATAGTAAGTGGATGTATTACCTACTTCTCCACCTGCTTGGAATCGTCCTTTGTAAACTCGGAAATCGGGTGTGTTCTTTGCTCTTGGGAAGATATTCCTCAGAGTTCCATTAGTTAGCGAAATAGTCCATCGAGCATCAAAAACATCGCCCGGCGGAATAGAAGGTAATTCGTATTCACAGAATTTCTCGTCGAGAGTTCCAACGGGTTCTCCATCCAAACCATCACCTGTCGTAGCATCTCGGGGTGCGGCTCCGAATTGAAGTTCTTGCCAAGCACTTGTTTTACTGCCTGGTGTGTTGCCCGGGAATGTATTCTCGATAAGTAAATTGCAAACAAAATCTGTTGGGTCGGAAATCTTCAATCGATAAACCAGTGTGTCGTAGGCACCGCTTGCATCGCGAACTTCAACTCTAATAGTAACTTTACCATCGGGGTCAGTTGGAGCATCGAAGTTATCGGTTTTAATTATAACTTTCACTGTATCGAGATCCCTAATCCCGCGAATCACCGGAGGTTCGATTGTAAACCCAGCAGGTTGAATGACTCGCAAGGTAAGTTCTTCGGTTGGATCACCAGCGGTTCTACCTCGCTTCAAATCGTAATCCCAAACAAGCAACGTATCGCTATATGGTTTACCACGGTCAACGCATATTACTTTTGGAGCAGATGTAAGCCTCGGTCTATGATTTGTTGAATCGACAAACAGCGTCAAAATCTTTATTGCGGAAAGCTGCTTCTCTCCATCAACCATATCCCACACCGCAACCACAACCTGCTCAGTTCGTGGGGCATCCTTAATACCCGGTTTACCATAGAGTAAACCACTAATTGCATTAATCTTCAACCACTGTGGAGTTGTTTTCAACCCAGTTAAGTCGAAGGCACCAGCTTCGGGGAAGCAAGGATCTCGCAAAATTTGGTCATCTGGGTAATCCGAATAAATAAGTTCGAACCAATGATCTTGGCCAAAATTCGGGTCGTAAACTTTGATTGCTTTCGCAGAATCAATGAGCTGTGGATTGTAATCAATATCTTCTTTCGCGGGAGGCAATGTCTCGGTTATAATTATTGGAGCAACGTTTACAAACACAGGCATCAACATAAAGTTAATCCCGCTATGCCCATCGTTAACAATGATTGTAAATGTGGTATCGGTATTTAACGATTGGTTATATCGAATTTGTGCAGTTGGTGTAAGCATATTCCAAGCAACGGAAGAGTCAATTCGCACATTGATTTGACCCTTGCTGGTTAAGTCCACTCCAAATGGGTCCGCATCAGTATCGCTACCATATTTCATTAGGAATTGGTTACCCATCCAGCCGGGTCGGGTTTGAGTTATAACCGATTCATCTTTCTTTCCATCGAAATCTTGGTCGTATGTTGTAGTATCGATAACAGCGGTGTCGCCTGGGCTATTCCACCAGTCGCGATTTCGAATAGAAATATTCATAAATCCGTATGCTGTCTTTCCAAATCGGAAATCCCAACCTTTTGGATTCAAGGTAACAGCGGCTTGGTCTTCTAATTCATCGTCTGTATTGAAATCAACCTGGAATCGCAATTTATTGGTCAAGTTCGCTTTAAGTTTGCCATCGCTTGTCATCCCACAGGTATAGACCGATGGCTTGTAAATAACATAAGGAACAACAGTCCCCGCTCTATCGGTTCTCTTATAAATAGTTTCGGCTTGATTTTCCGCTTCTTCGGGCGTCGAAACCCAATCCATAAAGCGAGGAACACTATCGACTACGAATATCTTGAAAGAATATTCAGTGAAGTATCGACTTCCATTCAAAATCGTGTCTTGCTGCAAGAATCGAGCATTTTCAACATCGTATTTGTATGCATTAAGATAAGGACCGAATGTATAAATGAACTTATCAATTGTGTCTTGCGGTGCTCCAATTGCTTTGAGTGAATCAATTACTCGCATAGTTGGAGGATAATTTTCGGCTCGAACAGTGACCGATTCACCACCTGGAACTACATACGGGTTAATTGGGCGGCCTCGGAATACTAGATAACCAAGGGCATTATCTTTTGGATTGATAACCGTTTGGTCGCCGGCTGGAATCGTATCGACAAGCAACCATCGATCAAGACCAGAGTATTGATCCACGGTCCAATGATAAGTCAATCGGCTGTAGCCGTCCGGCATTAAGAATGAACGTGGGTCGAAGTATTTATTTGTATCCATTGCGGTTACAGACAATATACTATCGCGCCCTTGTCCTTCTTCGGGGAGCAAGCCGCTATAAGTGCCCGGATATGCTGGATAATCCCTATCTTCTGTTAGAAAGACTTTATGTAAAAATTCAACCAATTTCAAAGTATCAGCCATTCCAGCACGGCTCGGAAATTCAGAAGGCACAATCTTAACTATTGTATCTGTTTGTAACTTAACAACATTGCCAGTAAAGATGGGGGGTTCGGTTGAACCAACGATTCTAAACGAAATACCTCCATCGTAGGCAGCGACCGGACCATCCTTCCACAAAACGGTTCTCGAAACAATTCGAACAAAGTCTCCGGTATCTACTGGCAAAGCACGATATCGTTCACCAGCATAGAAAGTTTGATTACCGGAATTAGAGGCTGGCATCCCAGGTCGGTTCGAGAAGATATTAGGAACTCGCCCAAATGAAGTTGTTGTTGCGTTATATCGTCTGCCGGGGAGCGAACCACGGTCTTCTTTTTCGGGATTCCATTGCAACTGTTGCAATAGGTAAGCACCAGTCCCAAGATTATACAATCCCTCCTCGGTTCTTCGAATTGTTGTATTTGGGTTACGATTCGTTGAATCGGGAACCAACTCGACGCGTGCTCGGAATATTTCTCTGTATGGTGCATTTTCATCGACTTGCTTTAAGGCTACCCGTATGTAATCGCCCGTTGTTTCGTTAATGACAAAGAACACCGATTCGTTAAGCAGTCTTGGGTCGTGGTTTGAACGTTCAGCCAAACCTTCGTAATTGGTTTGGGCTTCGAGGAACAACGGATACCCTATTGGATGATAATAATTGCCATACTTATCTGGTCGATATTCATCTTGCATTGCTGCAATAAATGGATACCTCAAATTTCCATTTTCATCGCGAGCTTCTGCATCGAATGGATTACGAACCCAGCGTTTTACGTATTTTCCAAAGGATGGTTTTGTTGAATCATCAAATATTCTCAATGTAGGCGGAATCCCAACTGCAAAGTCTTCTATTGGCACCATCCTACGATTCGAGTAATCGGCAACTTTGATATCGGTTCCTTTATCATATAAATCATAAACAAGACCCGACATCAATACTTTCTCTGGAATACTAAATTGTCCAGGTGTATTTTCATCATTACCATTAACAAGAGGAACCGGTTGGTAATTTATCCGTTGCGTCGATTCGAAAGGTCCTTGTTCGCGTGGGTCGCCGGTTTGCGGATACATAAACTTCATATAGGTTTCGTCCTTCGGGTTGAAGTCCGAATCAACAAAGAACGTTTCTATCTGAGCTTTACTGTTCGACTGTTGTTGGAACGTTACTTCAAGTGTAACGTTTGCTTCGGTTCGGCCCCAATAATTACCACGCAATGTGTCGGTTCCACCAAATCCAGCGTTACGACCGGAAAGAACACCCTTCGAATTTGGTGCATCGGGCAATCGAATTAAGAATCGTGCTTTATTGTTATAAATCGAGTTTGCTGCTTCATGGTAAGAAGAAGAAGGATAAGGACCAACTATTTCGCCATACAAAATTGCACCAGCAAGATCGCTCGATGCTGCATTCCTTATAATATTTCTTCCATTATCTCTTTCGACTGGTCCAGTAACAACGTTTTGCTCGTATCCAATATCGGAATATGCCTCATTTCCAGTTATTAATGAACGGTTAAAGATTAACCGTAGATTATAATTATCGGAATAAACCGCAGCGCCTGTGTAGGCTTTATTATTTTGAATTCTTACTCTATTAAAGAATACCGAATCGACTCTGTTTGCTCTATCGTCGGTAACAGCATCGAGGATATAAATAGCGCCACCCAAGCCAACGCCATTTTCCGGAAGGTCTGTGTCCCAGTTCTTTCGAACAACATCTACATAGCTAACATCAGCTGGTTTAATATCTGTCCATGTGGAGCCACCGTCTGTTGTGCGTTTCAACAATCCGTAGTCGCCGGAAATAAATCCCAGTTGACTCGTTGGGAAAATTCCGCCATAGACGCTATACATCGAACCAATATCTAGCAAACTCCAAGTCGCACCAGCATCTTCGGTCTTCATTGCTAAACCATATTCGCCAAAAGCATATCCAGTTGTAGTGGAAGTAAAGACAATCTTGTTAAAGTTGTGAGAAGCATTCTCATGAATCTTTACCCAAGTATTTCCACCATCGACTGTCTTCAATATTACACCCCAGTAACCAACCGCATAACCAGTTTGGACGTCGGTGAAATAAACATCTTTCAACGTTGCATAAGTATTGGTAAATCGCACATCCCAAGTTGTTCCACCGTCGGTAGTAACAAGGATTGAACCACGGTCACCAACAACAAAGCCTCGAGTTGCAGACACAAAGTAAACACCATATAAGTTATTGTTAGAAACACCATTACCAACTTGGAACCAAGTTTCGCCAGCATCGGTTGATTTTAGAATCATTCCTTGGCTACCAACCGAATATCCAACGGTTGCTGTTGGGAAGAAAATGTCGTTCAAAGCATAAGAGTAAATGGCAGGATTCACTTCGCGCCAACTACCTCCATTATTTTCACTCTTCAGAATTAATCCCCTATCGCCGGCGATAAATCCATTCGAATTTTTGAATGTAATAGAATGCAGACGATAGGTTTGAGAATAATTCTTATATTCCCATTTATCGCCGCCTTGGGTAATTTTTATAATTGTACCACCTTGACCAACAGCAAATCCCGAAGTTGCATCATAGAAAGCAACGTCGTATAATTTTGCTATTGTAGCCTCGGTTCCAATTTCAATTTGTGTAGTTCCACTACCGCTTTGAGTAGAAAGAACACTTTGGTCAACTTCTACCGTGTTGTCGAGAAATTGCGTAAACATTCGAGTATCGGGCGGATAATCGAATGACTTAAAGGTGAATACATCATTGGTTGATATAAAGCCAACAGCAAGCGAGTTAGAACCAACAAACACTTGGTCAACATCCGAAACGAAGAAACGTTTAGTATTTTCCTCGGGGTTGACCATCGCAATTGCTCCACCATTGCCATTGTAAACCTTATTACCAATGAATTGCACACCTTTAACAACATTTAAATCGGCACTCACAGAATAGATTGCACCACCACCACGAACGTATGGTTTATTGATTTCTGCAACGCCTTCGCCAACAGTGTTATTTAGGAACTGGACTCGGCGTAGTTCAACAGCCCTTTGTTCAGGGGGTGTTAGCAATGAACCTTGCGGAATATGAATTTCAATAGCCCCACCGCCAAAACCCGATTTGTTATTTTCGAATATGACTGGATAGTTGCCGCCATATCCAATTAATGCATTCGCAACAACACCACCAGCACCTACAACCGACATACTCCGGGTTGTATAGATTGCACCTCCAAATGCGGTTGCGGTATTCCCCGTAAATTTAATGTTAAATCCATAATCTCGGGTGATTGGGGAAACATCGGAACCGCCGATTATTGGGGACATTTCCGGATCGGTGTTCCCATCGACAAAGATAGCGCCACCAGAACCTGAACGGTTATTCGTAAATTCCGTCTCGTTGCCAAGCGCATCACGTCGGGGACCACCTTTTATTTGAAGTCTCCCAAAGGTATTTTCACAGAATATTGCACCACCGCGAGAGAAATAACCGCTATTCGTTCCAGTAATCGAATCTTGCAGGTATTTAACATACGTTTCGTTGGAAATAAACTTTCCAGCTACAATCAACGATGTATTTGAACCCACATAAATTGCACCACCGCGTGCACCATAAGTATTTCCATGATTCTGGAAATTATTAGCACTATTTCCAGTTGCTTCGAATGTATCTTCATTCGGGAAAACAATCAATCCACTGTTAGTATTAATAGAATTATTAATGCCCAAGCCTACTTCAATTCGTGTATCTTGTCCATATTGGTCGTTACGTCCAGCCATATAAATAGCTCCACCGAAGGCAACATTGCCAAATTGTTGTGGATACGATGCTGGTTCGTCTGTGGCATCTGTTACAATCGGAACGGGTGGATTACCAATCAAACGAGTTCGGACATTTGCAAGCTGCACATAATTACGATCGAATTTAACATTACGGATACGACCGAGTAGGAGCGCCAGTCGTCCGTCGTCTACAGATTGTCTTTGGAATCCAGTCAATGGTTCGGACGTAAATTCATCTATTAAGTCGTATGCCTTTATAGGATAATTCTGCAAAATCGACGAAATCGAACCATCTTTTTCCAAATAATTTGGATTTTTATTGGATGGATAGTTTGGCAAAGTAGAAATCAAAGGATCAACGGGATAACCCTCGGGTGCTTGCAACAAAGCAAGAGCCCCACCACGATTTCGAGCCATATTATTCATAAATTCAACGTCAATCAGCCACAAACGGGACGATAACGAAGTAATGGCACCTCCGGTCCCATTCGTCAAACTTTTCAGAGTATTATTAAGTTCGTCCCAAGGACTCCCAAGTTCTGGGTCATAGAAGGGCTTATCGCCAACTGTAATGTCCTTTCGAAAGCCTTCGAAAGAGCAATTACGGAAGAAAGCCGCTCGCGCACCTGGTAGAACAACAATATGACCCCATTCGCGAGAAAAGTTATTTTCGGGCTGACCAATAAATCGAATCCTTGCCGGAGAAACATTCACACTTCTACCGCCCAAACGGGTCCATGGCCTTAATCTTAGATTCACATCATTGTCTGGGTCATTTTGCAATCGAGCTGCAAAAAACATTATAGCATATTCAAACGGAAGGAGCACTTGGTTTGGACCAAGCGGAAGTGGATCTTCGGGATAATTTTGAAACGTTCTATTGTTCTTGTTCAAAATAACCCCAAACATATAATTGTACTTGTTCGAATTAATCGTCAAATCGCGAGTAGTCCCCACATTAACCACACCGGTATAGGTAAAATAGTTAAGGTCGGAGTATCCGTCCCAACTATAAGGATTAGTAGGGGAACCAGGAATGTCAGTGGGGTCGAGTCCGCCGGGATTTGGAGCATAGGTTGAACTCGCAAATCCATCGGCTATGATACGCCCGCCTACGGAGTCGATTAGACGCCCGTTTGGATAGAATTTTACGACTGTTCCGGGTTCAATAATGAGTGTTCCCCCAATTACATAATCTCGATTAATGATATAAATCGAATCTTTAACGAACACTCGGATATCGCCAGGGGCAACACGACCCGAAACATAGACTTGGTTTTGTGCATAGGTATTACCGAAACCAATAATACCCAACAAAACCAAAAACAGACTTAAACGAAGCAATCGTTGCATAATACCTCCTAATAATTCCTACTATTAACAATAATAATATTTATTTTACTGTTTAAAAACTTCAACATTTTTTAAATTATTTCCCCTCAATCAATTTATGTTATTCAATAATTATGCCAAGTCGAACTAATCCCGCTTTCGAAAGACCAACAAATTCCGATTGATTATCGCCGATAATTTGGCGATAAAGTTTTTCTGCCTTCGCTTTATCGACTACTTTTTCGAAGCATAGTGCAGCAAAATACATATAACGATTTTTCACACTTGTTGGCAAAGCATAAGTCGATGCTAACTCGTAATACTTTGCTGCTTCGGAATAATTCTTAATACTTTCGTATGTAACAGCCAAACCAGCACTCGCACCTTCCAAAACTATGTTCGATTTTGAATCGAGCGCAATTTTGAAGTATTCTAACGCTTCGGTATATTTATTTATTTGGAGCAAACAATTGCCCGCATAAAGAGCAGCAACTTTCCCCTGTGGTGTTCCTTTATAATTATTTACTATTTCGATTAAACCAACAACATTTTCCCCACGAACTTTCTTCGTCTTATCTCCATAAAGAGCCTTTTGGTAGTCGGCAACTTCAAGATATGGCAGCACACGAGAAATTGCAACCGATGCCTTGCCCTCCATTTCCTCTTCCGATTTCGAGACAAAATATCGGACAACAAAAACAAGGATAACAAGAACAATTACTCCAACTGCTCCAATATTTATCGTTTTTCGGTTCTGTTCAACAAATTGCTGAAACCGAGTAGATTCCTTTTCCACCGCTTCGGGTTCTCTTTTAGCTAACTCCTCCAATTTCAATACTCTCTTTTTACCTCATATTTTAAAAATACATTTCCTTCCAAAGAAGGAATACCAACATAAAAACTCAAATGCAAAATTATTATTCATTTACTCAAAAATCAAACAAAAAAATCAAATTTCCCGACAAAAAACCCTCGAACAAGCATTATTTACCAACAAAAAAGTCATCTTTCTTTAACACTGTCAAACTTGCTTCACACTACTGCTCGCAACATAGCCCAAAAATCCTAAAATAATAAAGACAAATTTCCTTCCCCCCACAACCCCCAAATTTTTTTATTTTTCGAAAACACAAAAAATAAAATTAACAAAAAAATTATTTCCAACACAATATTTTTAATTTTTTTATCGAAAAATCAAAAATTCGGAACTATGTTACTGTTGGTCTGTGTTTTGTTTCTTCTTTTTCCTTTCCGAAGCTCTTGCAACAAGGATACTTATTTCGTAGAGGAAAAACAAAGGAGAGGCAAAAATTAACTGATTAATCGGGTCGGGCGTAGGAGTCAGTATTGCAGCAACGATTAAAATCAGTATAATAGAATGCCGACGATACTTTCGCATAAATTTCGAAGTAAGGATGCCAAAACGCGATAACACAAAACTTACCATTGGCATTTCGAAAACCAATCCCGACGCAAGCAACATCATTGTAACAAAGCCAAAGTAATGATTGATATCGAACTTATTTTCTATGATTTTTGTGCCAAAATAAGAAGAAAAATTCAGCATAAAAGGAATCATAACAAAATATGCAAAAGCTGCCCCAGCGAAAAAACACAGCGATGTTCCTAACGTGATAAGACGGACCCATTTCTTTTCGTTGGGGTAAAGACCCGGAGCAACAAATTTCCAGAGTTGATATAATACAAACGGAAGTGCAATAATTAAGCCACCTATAATGAGAACCTTAAAGTATAGGAATGGCTGCCCGAAAGGCTGTAAATTTTGTAGTTTAATGCCCGAAACAAGAGCAGGGCGTAACAAAATATTTTCGACTACAAAGTCCAATTTCACCCCAACGACTATGCAACCAGCGGTAATCCCTACCAAAGCAATAATAATTCGCTTACGAAGCTCATCGATATGTTCGAGGAAAGACATTTCCCCCGATTCAGTTCCTTTTTCTTTCTTTTTCAACTTTTTAAACATATAGACTCATTTAATAGTGTGTAAACGAATGCACTGTGGTGTAATTTTTTTTATACATTAGTAAAAGGATTAAATTCCTTGTCTTCTTGATAATATTTGTTATCGTCGATTTGGACAAAATCGCCCCATTTCCGATGAAAGTAAATATAGTTTTTGTAGTCGATACTATTCGGGTCGTTCAATTTTAAAGCAAATTTTTCGAGACCTTTGAGCTTCTTCGTAGCCGATTCAAGATGGATGGCACAAACTTCCGAGTTGTACCAAACCTTGTAACCAAGTTTTCGGACAGCAAGGCAAATATCCAAATCCTCGTGACCAAAATGGTAGTATTCATCGAACCCCTGAACAAGCTCAAAAAGCTCGCGACGAATTGCAAGAAAGGCGCCCGTTACTGCTTGCATTTCGCGACTTTTCGATACACAAATATCATCACCTTGCTTACCAAGATAAATATGATAATGATGCTTTTGTCCATTACGCAATTTACGAAATACAATGCCTGAATGCTGAATTAAGCCATTGGGATATACCAACTTTGCACCTTGTATCCCAACTTCGGGATGATTTTCGAATATTTCGATAATTTTTTCGCTCCAATTCTCGAAAGGTAAAATGTCGTTATTCATAAACACAAGATATTTCCCACGAGCAACTTTTGCTCCTTGGTTGTTAGATTCGGCGTAAGTTTTCTCGGGATTGTTCCGAATAACACGAACAAGACCCGAATTTTCCATTACTTCTAAATTTCGAAGCGTTACGTCGGTAGAATTATTATCGACAATGATAATTTCGAAATTAAGATTTCTTATCGTTTCGAAAATTTTCTGCAAGCATCGGTTAGTAACTTCCCATTTGTTATGTGTGGGTATAATAATCGAAAGAATTGGGCCCAAATTCTTATACTTAGAAATTTTCTCATCGAATTCTTGTTGAAATAATCCATATTCCGCCCATCTGTCTAATTGCTTAGAAAAATTACATAACTGGAAAAGCATATAAATGTTATTTGGGTTCTTTTGTATTTCTTCCCTTGCCCAAATATCGTAAAGTTCGAGCACACCTTTCTCGTTGTCGCAATACTTTTCGAGAACCGCCTCCCATTTTCTATTGAATAATTCAAAATTTTGTCTGTCGTAATCATTTCGGTGAGGTCTCTGCGATTCGAAATGGTAAAGCAAAGAATCGGCACAATATCGAATTCTGAATCCCGATTCTTTTGCTCGAATACAAAAATCGACATCCTCGTAACTATTTCTATACTCTTCGTCGAGAAGTCCGATTCGTTCGAAAACTTCTTCCTTAATTAAAACGGAAGCAAAAGTTACACAATCGACATCACTAGAAATTTCCGATTCTGGAACGTATCTTTGGGAACGCAACTTTGAATAATGATAAGGATAAACTATCCCATATTTTGCAAATTTTACTCCAATATGTTGAATAATATCAGAATTCGGATAAAGCAATCGAGAGCCAACAATCCCTATGTTCGGAGAACTTTCGGCTTCTTTGAGCATATTCGAAAGCCATCCTTTTGTAACAATTATATCATTATTTAATAGAATAGTATATTTTGCTTTGGAGGCTTTTATCCCTTGGTTACAAGCTTTGGCAAATCCAAGATTTTCCGTATTCGACACCAATTGAACATTGCCCCACTTATGTTTGAGTTCGCTTAAATACGAGTTAGTTCCGTCGGTCGAAGCATTATCGATAATAATCAATTGGATATTATTGAATTCAGGAGTATTTATTACGATAGAATCGATACACTGTTTGGTAAGTTCCAATTTGTTATAAACTGGAATTACAATAGAAGCAAGGAAACCATTTGTGTTTCCGCCTATTAATTGCTGTTCGGATATTTCGGGGAATTCTGTTTTTTTTTTAATTCTTCTTCATAAAGTAATTCTATTTCAAATTTCAATTCAGTAGCTCGAGCATTTGAAGGGAATTTAATACATTCTTGGTCGATGGAATTTAAGGCATCGGAGTAATCACCAAGTTGCATTTCGGAAAACGCTTTCATCAAATAAAGATTTGGGATGGAAACTCCGAATTTCTCGCATATTGCTATTGCTTCCTTAATATATGGCAGTGCAAGAGCAAACTCTTTGTTCTGGAAACGTTCCAATGCCCGATTGACAGCTGTTTCCAATTTTATTTCTTCCGGGGAAGAACCAATATCGAACCCATCATACATCGAATCCATAAAAAATATCTCTTTTTTGATAAATAAAAAAAGATTATGTCTCAATTCTTGTGCCAATGTAGTAGCTAATTCTTAATTGTAGTTGAACAAGGGGACGCGCCCCTTGTTCAAACTTGTAAATACGTTTCTTCGGTCGTAAGAAGCAAAAAAATCGCTACGCAGCAAGCTTATACTTTTTTCGAAAGTTCCCGATAGATATAGCCGTCTGCTCCCATTGCGACAGCAGAATAGACCATCCAGATAATAATAGTAAACAGCCAGCCCCAAAAGCCAAGATTATAAAAACCGACAAAGAAACTAACAGCGCCCAAATCGCTAAATTCTTCTGGTGTCGAATGGAATATCAACCAAACTATTATAAACAGAACAAAGAAAATTAGGAAAATTATAAACTGCCCTCCGAAGATTTCCCATTTGTATCCATAGGTTGCTTTGTTCGAAATCTTCAACGATTCAATAATCCCCATCTCTTTGTCAATAAAGAAATAATACGACAAATACCAAACGAGGGCAATTATACAGCCCGGGATAAATACAAAGAATATCCCCAGCGAGATAGCTGTCCAAGCCAAGCCAAGAAGAAGGAAAAACTCAGGAAAAATGCGACGATATCTTTTGTTGAAGATTTCTCCAACCCCGAAGCGTTCGCCACGACTCATTTTCACTACCAATCCATACAGCCCAACCGTCGTTCCAACATTGATATACGGAATCCAAATCGTAATTGCCCAAAGGATATAGCCGCCGAGAAGTGGGAATAAATTCTTAAACCCGAGCGAAAAACCATTCGAAATGATTCCTCCCACACCAAATTCACCGGGTTGGGATGGAACGTTCTGGCTTTCGCCAGCAGTCTGGAATTGTTCATCCATAGAGCCTCCAACTTTATTTTACATAATTCGGGAAAAGCCCCGAAATTTATTGCAAAAGGAATATTATACTATTAACTCGGACCTTCTTATGGAATGAACTCTTCGGTGAAAAATTTCGCAAAAACCACTCGGAAAACTACACATAGTGCGGAAGGCGGGACTTGAACCCGCACGCCCGACCGGGCGCCACCCCCTCAAGATGGTGCGTCTGCCAATTCCGCCACTTCCGCTCGAAAGAACTTGGGTTACAAAATTAATAAACTAAATTTAAATACCAAAAAATTTTTTGCAAAAAGTAAATCAAATATTTGCAAAATCAATTAAATAAAAACTATAACTTACCTAATTTGCCAATTGCAATGCTCGTGTTGAACTTGCCGTTGGCAACTCTATCCCTCTTCCCAACAACCCACTCCTCGTGGTAAGGAAATAGTGGAAGATAAGCAAAAAAGTAGGAAATTGATGTTGATTGTCGGAAAAACTCAAAATATTTTTTCAGGTTTCGATGGTTTCTCTGGTCTTACTTCTTTTGTCGCTTTTTTAAAGGTTGTTGGGTCGACACCCCCAGGCATTTTTATTTCTTTTCCAGCGAATAAATCTTCTATTGTTATTATTTGAATCCTGTCGAATTGATAGCCTTTGTATTTGCCCGCATTTTTTGCTTCCTCGCGCATCGGCTTAGTTACCTCCTCGGCAAAGCAAACAAATACTCCAATATCGGCTTCTGCACTTTGCACAACATTGATAAACTCTCGAATGTTTCTTACATTGGCTCCGCCACTTTTCACTTCGATTAATACTGTTCCTTTTTCGTTCCCGTTCTTTTTGAATGTTATGTAGCCATCCCAGCCTCCGTCGGCTATCTTTTTCGGATTATGAATCCCATGCAACAAAAATTCGATTACCCACTCTTGGAATTCTAACCTGCCTCCTTTTTCCTTCTTTGCAAGTTCTTTTGCCGAGGCAACGTCTTTCGGGAAGCCGTGTATTTCTATTTCACTACGGATCTTTCTTTTCAATTTGTCGTCGTAAGGAGCTGTCAGCCTTTCCAAAATTAATCTTATTGCAAGATGAGAAATATCGACGCCGAGCCAATTTCGATTCAAGCGGTTTGCTACTGCGATTGTTGTTCCACAACCACAAAAGAAATCTGCAACCAAATCTCCTTCGTTCGAGGATGCTCTAATTATTCTTTCGAGCAATGCTTCGGGCTTTTGTGTGGGATAGCCAAGTCGCTCTTTACCGCTTGTTTGTTCTATATCATCCCACAAATTTGTTACAAGCCAACCTTTGGTATGCGTTGGCCTAAACTTCCTATAAGGAATATTTGGATTGGACCAGTCTATATCACCTTCGTTATCAAGTCTCATCAATTTCTCTTTTGATATTTTCCAGCCTGCTTTATTGGGAGCTTGCACCCCTTTATATTCATAACACAAGTTTTTCCTTTCCCCCATTCCCATTGATCTAAATAATGGGCTTTTGGCATACCTCCCTTTATTATCCTCAAATGGGTAATGCTCCTCGAGTTCTTCATCGCTGAATGGAATTTTTATACTCTCACTATCAAAATAATAATTCTTCGATTTTGTAAAGAACAAAATTGAATCGGTAATTACACTATATTTTCTATCTTTAAATTGAGATGTTTTGAGACTTTTAGTTCGTCTCCATGTTATCTCATTTTTATATCCTTTCTTTTTATCTCCAAAAATCAAATCGCAAATAATTTTCAAATAATGACTCATATTAGGGTCGCAATGTAGATAGAACGAGCCAGTATCTTTCAATACCTTGTGCATATAATAGATTCTGATTGCCATTGTTGTAAGATAAGAAACGGCAGATTTTGAAATGTTGATTGAATCTAACGTCTTTAAGAACGTGTGAAGGTCTCTATTTAAATCCAATATTTCAGTCAAGGTATCCTTATAGCCGACGTTGCTCCACGTGTCTGCAAATGCTTCGCGTTGCGCCTTTGTATCGTTCATATCGATATCTTCGAAAAGTATATTGTAGTTTCTTTTTGAATTGAACGGTGGGTCGATGTAGATTAAATCGATAAATCCCCCTGGATGCTTCTTATATAACTCTTTTAATACATCGAGGCAATCGCCAAAGTAAAGTTGTTTCATAGTCTTCATTATTAAGAATATTAAATCAAGTTTCGACAGAACCAATAACAAAATTATTCTTTTTTTAGGAAAAAACAAAAAAAGAGGGCAACCATCAATTAGGTAAATACAATGTTGAACAAAGCAACAACACTCATCATTCATCGATTATTTTAACAGCAATTTTTTCCAAATGCCGAATTTTCAAAAGTTTATTGTGATTTTGCGATGATTATTTTTTTTACTATATTGCTTTTTAAAATTTATTTTGTTATTAGGAGTCAATATGAAACACCTTTTACTTTTTCTTTCTATTATTTTTGTGTTTGGTTATTATTCGCTTCAGTCGCAATCTCTTCGCAAGGTGGTTATCGAGGAAGCGACTAATGCTTCGTGTGGTCCTTGTGCTTTGCAAAACCCAACATTTCAAAAGTGGCTTAGCAATCATAGCGAGATAGTGATTCCGGTGATTTACCACGCTTGGTGGCCCGGCTCGACCGACCCAATGTATGTGTTCAATAAGGATATGAATGAAACACGAATTAATTATTATGGAATTACCGGGGTTCCTTCGGGGCGAGTCAATGGAAAAATAGCAACACCGACTGGCAATTGGTATGCCGGTGCTGTCGGCGATACGATTGCTTTAAACAACGAATTGGTTAAACAACCATTCTATTCGCCAATTACAATCGGTTTAACACTCCAACATAATAATGGGAATGGTTCGATTCACATTGATATTTCGTCGCTCGCAAAATTTTCGAATAAAAAACTTCGCGTTGCTGTTTGCGAAAAACACCATTACTACGAAAATGCCGGAAGTAACGGGGAAAAAGAATTCTACTATGTTGCTCGCCTTATGCTACCAAATGCAACAGGAACCAATATAAGTCTCGATGTAGGGGAGTCGAAATCATTCGACTTCGATTTCACTGTTGACCCTACCTGTGCCGACGACTTATACGCAGTAGCCTTTATTCAGGACGACAATACAAAGGAAATTTTACAAGCAGAATGGACAATAGAACAAACTAAACCGAAAGAACCCAATTATGCTTTCATATTGCTTCGTTTAGACTTATCCGACGTTGGGGGGAGCGGCGACGTTGTTTATCTCGACGTCCAAGCATTAAACAATTCTAATTCCGATGCGGTCTTTTCATTAAGTCCAGAGTCGGCAACGTCGCTCCCGCAGGATTGGACTGTTGAAATCGACGGCAACAAAAGCCAAGTAACAATTCCTGCCAATGGTAAGGAAGCCATTAGGCTCAAAGTTACTATTGGTTCGACAGTCGCTATTGCCGACATTTTGCTATCGGCACAAGTGCAAGGCGAAACCAAGACACTCCAAACCCCAAGCGTAACTATTGTCCATCAATCGGTCGAAAGACTTCATATTCTTGGAGGCGAACCGACACATTCAATACTACCAATTATTAGCAACACTGGGTGGGGTGGAAAATTTTACGGTTTATCATCTACGAACTACGAAAGTATATATAACAAATTGAATTCCTTGAAAACGATTATTTGGAATGGAAGCACCACGGGCGAAGTTACTTCGTCGGTTGGTTATTTATTACAAGACGCTATTTACAACAACATTAATGTCATTATTTGTGGAGGTCGAATCACCCAAGGTCTTATTTCGAGCGGCGTTTTGCCATTGTTAGGAGTTCAGTTTATTGCCTATTGCCGCGAAGGCTACGGACAAGCTCCTTGGCCCGTTACATTGGCTGGAGTTCAAAACGACCCTATCAGCTGGGACTTTGGCAATAATGTTCAGGGGAACTTAATTCAGTATCTATTGCCACTTTACCGAATAATTAATCCCACAACGACCACGCCAATAATGACATTCGCTAAATCCAAGGATTCGATATTTGCCGTGAAAGTGGAATACGAAAATTCTCGCGCCGTTCTATTAGGTTTGAACCCATATATAATTCTCGACGGAACTATTCGAACGAAACTGATTTCGCGCTCCATTGATTGGGTCGAAGGAGTTTCTGCCGCTGATGACGATATTCTACAACCAGCCGATTTTGCCGATATTTCAGTTACGCCAAACCCCGCTTCCAACAATGTCTCTATCGCTTTGAATTGCAAGAAAAATATTACAAAAGCTCGAATTTACCTTACGAACGTTATCGGCGAAACAATCGGCATTGTTTACGAAGGAGAATTACTCGCCGGCGAAACGACTTTAACATATTCACTTTCTACTTTGGCAACCCAAGTGCTTTACCTTGTTGCTGAACTCGACGAAAGTATAAAAGTCTGCGTAATACAAAAAGTGAAGTAAAAGAAATTCCTTTTAGTGGGATTCTATCTATACTTGTTCGAACAAGGGGCGGCGGCGCCCCTTGTTCATAGAAAGACAGCTTTTTATGCTTCGTCTAACAGGCGTTTTTCGCCATCAAGTTTGCGGTATGGTTGAACGTCTTGGACCATCTCGACAACTCCTTGGTATTCGCCGTTTTCGTTCCGAACAGCATAGTATGCAATAAATAGAAATTTCCCCTCGAAATTTATCCAGAAAGTTGCCGAATCTCTTTTACCCGCCTTCATTTCCTCGATAATTTTGTTGACAAGATGAACACTTTTTTGTGGATGGCAAAGCTGAACTGTTCTTCCAACCACTGAAAGTGTGCGAGCAAAAATTTTTTCTTTCTCTACTTTGTTGAAATATCGAACTCTGTCGTCTGCATCAACAAATGTCAACTCAACAGGCAAAGCATCGAGCATATTTGTAATGACCTCCGTCGAGAGCGACGCCAGAAGGTCAATTTTATCCCCCGATTCCTTTTCGAGAGCATCGACAAGGGTTTTGTAACGTATGTATGCACCGCTCCCAAGCGTTTCTAATTCAATTCGATTAAATTCCGAAATTAAATAGGGTTCGTCGTCGTGTTGGACAAAGTTTTTACCCATCGGGTAGAGTATGTCGTTTTCTTTCCAAATATGGTCCTTTGTCAAAGCAGAATATCTTTGAACAATCTCTTCGAAGGATTCGAGTTTTTCGACTGTTTTATCCGACTCGGACATAAATTGCTTAATCTGGTTCAAATACTTGCGTTCCAATTCATGTTCTTGCAACATAACTGCAATAGGACCGTCGGGAGTCATTCCATTTTCAACTAACAAAGGAAAATATACTTTTTCTTCTTTCGTATTGTGGCAAAGCTCACCGTAGTCCCAAAGAACTTCGACCAATGTTTCTACTATTGTCCAATTTTTTCTTTTGCGTTCAATTTGTTTATCTAAAATAACGAGTGCCTTTTCGATAATCGAATGGTCGTTCATCAGGTTCGTAATATACAAAGATGACATTCCTAATACCCCATAAATAAAAAATACAAAATTAAGAACCACAAATAAGTTACACAAGTTAAATTGGAAAATAGAATCCGATTTATATTGATTGTGTGTTGTTGCAAAAGTTAGTTCGGACTCGGAAACGGCGTTTCGAGCCGAAGAAGACGGGAAAAATAAAATCTTTTATAGTTCGAGGCAACCGATTATCGAAACAGAAACACCTAATACTATCTGGCTGGCAAAGTGCTCTCAAATTTGTAATTTGGAGTTTAGTAAATAGGAATTTATATAATATTGGGTTTTGCCAATGGCTTATTTAGATAAAATGGGAACACACAACAGCGATGAGAGTAGCGAAACCTTGGGAACTTTCGAGGGATTAAAAGGAGCCGACTTTGCTACTACACACGAACAACGCACCCGTTGGGTTGTTTATCTAACCGCTGGAACAATGATGTTGGAAATATTTTTTGGATATTGGACAAAATCAATGGCGCTTCTTGCCGATGGCTACCATATGGCATCACATGTTTTTGCTCTTGGATTAAGTTGGATTGCTTATATTGTTGCTCGTAAACTATCGAAGAACGCAAAACTTTCGGTCAATCGGAATAAATTGCTTGCACTTTCGGGCTTTACAAGCGCATTGGTTCTTCAAATTGTTGCAATCGTTATGCTCATCGAATCGGTCGATAGATTTTTCCATCCATTAGCAATTAAATTCGGAGAGGCTATTTTCGTAGCATTTATTGGGCTTATAGTCAATGGGTTAAGTGCAGTATTACTTCATCAGAAGTTCGAACATCACGACCACAATATTCGTTCGGCATACTTTCATGTTCTTGCCGATGGACTAACAAGTTTGACAGCAATTATTGCTTTGGCGGCTGGTATGTTCTACAATCTTTATTCGCTCGATAGCATAAGCGGAATAATTAGTTCTTTTGTAATAACAAAGTGGGCAATCGATTTGATGAAGGATGCAGGGAAGGAACTCGTCGACTTTAAAATTGAACAATAAATCTAGATTGCTTTCTTAATTTTGATTTTTTACGTGAAATAGGATGGGGAAATAGAATATGCTGGTTAATGAGATTATTGAACCCAAAAGTATTGTAGTTGTTGGCGGTTCGAACGATTTGCAAAAGCCCGGCGGAAAGGTTCTGCAAAATCTACTTCGCGGCGGTTTCGACGGCAAACTCTACGTCGTCAATCCAAAGGAACAGACAGTCCAAGGGATTCAGTGTTTCCCAAATTGCAATGAATTGCCACAAGTTGAACTTGCTATCGTTGCAATTGCAGCTAAAAATGTTCCAGAAACAATTGCTGTTCTTGCAAAAGAAAAGGGAACACGCGCTTTTATTGTCCTTTCGGCTGGATTTAGCGAAATGGGTGCCGAAGGTCGTCGGCTTGAACAAGAAATTGCCGAGACCGTTCGCAATGTTAAGGGGACGCTTATAGGTCCGAATTGCATAGGAGTAGTTACTAAATCATATAAAGGTGTTTTTGCAGGTCCTATACCTGAATACGACTCGGCAGGATGCGACTTTGTTTCGGCATCGGGAGCGACAGCAGTTTTCATTCTCGAAGAAGCTATCACACGCGGGATAAAATTTTCGCAAATCTTTTCCGTTGGAAATTCAGCTCAAATCGGTATCGAAGAAATACTTGAATTTTGGGATACTAACTATAACCCCAAAAGTTCAAAAGTAAAGTTAATCTATGCTGAACAAATCGCTAACCCACAAAAATTTTTGAAACATTCGAGTTCATTAATTGCCAAAGGTTGCCGAATCGCTGCAATTAAGGCTGGTCGCACCCAAGCAGGCTCCCGAGCTGTATCATCGCATACTGGAGCGCTCGCTGGCGCCGATGAAATGATAGAGGCACTCTTCCGAAAGGCTGGAATTGTTCGTTGCGAAAGTCGAATGGAGTTGGTTTACGTTGCTGGTGTATTACTAAACAAGCAAATCGAAGGCAAACGATTTGCAATCGTCACACACGCCGGCGGACCAGCGGTTATGCTGACCGACACTATGGAATCCGAAGGGTTAGTAGTGCCACAGATAACAGGTCCCGACTCAGATGAACTTCTACGACAACTACACTACGGCTCTTCGGTTTCTAACCCAATAGACTTTTTAGCAACCGGAACCGCCGAACATTTAGACGTAATTCTTGATTATATCGAAAATAAGTTCAATAATATCGACGCCTCGGTTGTGATATTTGGAACACCCGGTTTGTTCGACGTTAGCAATGTTTATCGCGTTCTACACCAAAGAATCATCCAATCGCAAAAGCCAATATTCCCCGTTCTTCCTTCGATAGTGCAGGCAAAGCAGGAAATCGAGCTATTCAAATCGCTCGGCGGAATCTATTTCAACGACGAAGTTGCTCTTGGAAAGGCTATCGGAAAAGTCGTAAAAGCCAAACCCTTCGCAAAAACACCCACCCCAAAGTTAGTCGAACGCACTAATCGAATTCGTAGCATAGTCGATAGAAACCCAAACGGCTTCCTTTCTATCAACGAAGCAAAGCAACTTCTCGATTTCGCAGGCATTGCGTTTGTCAAATCAAAAGTAGTTATGGATATTTCCGAACTGGAAGATGCACTGAACAAAGTCGGATTGCCAATTGCTATGAAAGTTGTTGGTCCTTTGCACAAAACCGATGTTGGGGGAGTTTGTTTGAACATACAAAATTACGAACAAGCTCGCTCGAAATTCGATGAACTAATCCAAATCGAAGGTATCGAAGGAATCGAAATTCAACAGATGGCTACCGGCAAAGAATTATTCTTCGGGGTGAAGTGGGAAAGTGGATTTGGACATCTAATTATTTTCGGTTTAGGAGGAATATTCGTCGAGGTTCTTCACGACGTTCAAACAGCATTAGCACCACTATCGCCGGAAGAAGCAAAAGCGATGATTCACTCAATCAAAGGATACCCATTAATCGAAGGGGTGCGAGGAGAAAAAGGGCTCGACGAAAATGCATTAATAGAAACACTGCTTCGAATTTCCGAACTTGCCGAAATCGCGCCAGAAATTCGGGAAATGGATATCAATCCGGCGTTCGCTAACTCAAAAGGAGTTATTGCTGTCGATGCAAAAATAAGAATAGAGAAATAAAGGGAAGGCAACTATTGGGAACAACAAAATATTATTGAACAAGGGATACCGCCGCAGTCCCTTGTTCAATAATAGTTCAATAATAATATCATCTTAAAACAACAAATGACTTTGTTAAATAATTTCCTTTTTTATCGGAACAAAGTATTTGATAAACCCCTGCTGGTATATTGTTCAAATGCAAAATAAAAAGAGTTTCGGAAACTTTCGAAAGGCTTTCGACGATTGAATATTTATTCCCATATAAATCAACTAAATAAATCTTTTCGGGAGCACCATCCGAAAATTCGAGATAAATGCAGCTCGATGCTGGCAAGGGATAAACATTTATTGCTTTCGAATCATCGATTCCTACAAAAGATGTTCCCGTTGAAACCATTACATCGTCGATATACCAGCCGTCGTCGGTAGCAAGAGTTCCACTAACCAATCGAAAAAGCAGATAAAGGCGCGAAACATCTAATTCTTTTGCAATCTCGTTGGGGTTAACCACAAAAGTCTCCCGTCGCCAATCGTTTAAATCGAGAACTTTGTCCTTCCAAGGTTCGAACATCTCCATATTGTATTTACCTAATACAATGAAATTACCGTTCCTATCGATTAGCTCGACAAATCCTGTGTCGGTGCGATGAATAATCGCTGAATTTTCGAACGAAATCGTAACTTTACCGCTATCGGGTAAAGAAAATGGGAACAGAGTAAGTTCAAGAATTGTTCGGCTTGGATAATTACCTTGCGGCGAATCTGTTATGGAACTGTTCGAAGAGTAGAAGAAATTGGTTGTGTAGTCCCAGCCATTTGTTCGAAGGAACCTCCTTTTATTTTCGATATCGAATTTTTCCAAATAAACCGCTTCGGCGATATTTTTGACTTCACCAGTATAAACAATGAACTCGTTCGAAAATTGGCTTGTGTTTCCATCCAAATCCTTAATCTTTGCTCGAAGTCGGTAGAATCCTACATCGGGAACAACAAGGTCGAGCTTAACGATTTGCCCTGTATCGGTTTTCTGCAATGGAAATTCACCGAGCGGGGTATCGCCATCGAAGAAAATAATAGAACTCAAATTAACCAATACAGTAGCAGAATCTTCTCTCGAAGAAGGAATCCTCGCTTGGACTTGTAGCGTCTTTGCTACTGGACTTTCGACCGACACCAGAATCGGTACCGAAGGTTTTCTTGAACCACCAGCAAAAGCCTGCGTAAACAATTCAACACTCGTATCTTGTCCGGAAATTGTCACAATAGAATATCGATACAAATTATATCGGGTTAAACCGGTATCTTTGTAGGTTGTTTGATTGTAGGCTAACAAGGATAGGGAATTCCCTTCACGTTTTAACAAGTATCGCGTTGTTGAAGTATCGAGAAGATGTCCAAAAACTTTTGTCGTTGGTTTATCCCAACGAAGAAGCAAGGCATTGGGTTCCGATGGCAAAATTTGTGCTGCAAAGTTCTGCGGCGGATTGGGAGTGTTTATATCAATGTATGCAGTATAAACATCGCTATCGTAGATGTTTTGCACGGCACTACGCATATCAACCCACGAGGGATAAATTTTCCCAGCGAAGAAGGCACAACCGCTATAATCTCCGGCAAACGAATTTTCGGTAAAGGGATTTAGCCGCAAATCCATCGAAACATCCGAAACACGCCTATCAATCCAACTCGCTCCACCATCGCTGGAATAACTTACATAGCATTCGGTGAGCAAGTTATTTTGGTCGTTCCGACTATCGAGATACATTATCGCAAGATCACCGTTAGTTGGATCAATCGCTATCCACTGCCAAAACTGATCATTCTTAGTTTCGGAATGGACAATTTGGGGAATGCTCCAAGTTGCTCCACCATCGGTCGAGCGAGAAAAATATACATTAGGGATTGAATCGGCAGACCAGCACAAATAAAGATACCCATTCCTTGCACCTCCGGTAACATCACAAACAATCGAGGGATAAGCTTCCGCACGAACTGCTCCTTTCACAGTATGGCGATTGCCTTGGCCAGTAATAAACTTTGTCCTACCAAAAGGCTTGTATTTAATGATATTTCGTGGGGAGGAAAAACTTGCTCCTCCATCAATAGATTTAGCAAAACCGATAGAACTTTCAGTTCCATCATTCCAGACTAAATACACTTCGCCATTAGGTCCAACAGTACATAGAGGAAAGCTTTGCCCAAAAGTAGTGTCCTCCGAAGTTCCACTTTTCCGGGGACTAACGGGTAGAGGTTGGCTCCAACTCGAACCGCGATTGGTCGATTTTGCAATAACTATCTGTGTTGCAGAATCTTTCGGGGTAACACGCTTCCAAGGAACATAAAGATAACCACGGTAAGGGGATTGTGGAGAATTATCGCAAGTAATGTAATATTTGTCTTCGAAATTCGAATCCAGCGTCTGAACTCCTTTATGAACAATTATTGGGATATGAGCCTCCCAATTAATGCCTCCGTCGGTAGAACGAGCCAAAAATACTCCGTTTTCGCCGGAAAGTATTCCGCTATCGCTTAGAATTCCAAATCCACCATAAACCAAATATCCAATACCATCGTAGGAAAAAGCCACCGACGGGTCGTTCGACGAACGCCAACCGGGAAATGGTCTGTTTAGGTTCTTATTTCTCCATGACTTTCCGGCATTTGTAGAAAAGTAAACCCAGGTTGCGGAAGTATCTCTGTAATCCACAGCAGAAGCAATTAACATATTGGGGTTTACGGGATTGACTGCAATCGAAGATTCATTTTGCATTTGGTATATTCCAGTCTCCTCGACAGTTACTGGCACATTGTAAAAATACGATAAACCCGACTCATTCGAAAGAGGAACCATTGGCAATTCTTTTAAAGATTCAACGGGGGTTGGGTGGGCATATTCCATTAATCTCCGAAAAGATTCTCTCGCCCTATCGTCGGGAAAAGCAATATAAGAAAAGCAAGTCAATATTACTCCGCAAAGCACAATTCGAAAAAAAATCTGATTCATCTTTAATTTCGTATTTATTAAAAACAAAATTTATTAATTTTTTTGGATTCAAAAAATTAAAATTGTAAAATGTAGATATTTCGTTTGTGTAGACAGAGGTTTAAGAATACGTTTATATTTTATATATTGTTAATTTAAATTATTAATCAACAACAAATTATAATGATAGACTTTTCTCGGTATGTATCGAAAGATTTTTTTACGAATTCTACGGAATGGGTTGCAAAGAATTTAATTGGGAAACTCTTTGTCCGAAAAATTGACGGACAGTATGTTGCTGCTAAAATTGTTGAAGCGGAAGCATATCTATCGGAAAACGATTTAGCAAGCCATTCTGCCCCCGGGCTAACGCGGCGTAATCGGGCAATGTTTGCCGAAGGCGGGTGCATCTATGTTTATAAAATCTATGGAATTCATCATTGCGTAAACATTGTTACTGAACAAAAAAATAAAGGCTGTGCGGTTCTACTGCGTTCGGGCGAACCTATGGTTGGATTCGAACTTTTGAAAAAATTACGGGGAGATGTTGGAAACGAAAAACTTTTGTCGGGTCCCGGAAACTTTGCACGAGGATTTAATTTTAAACTACCCGATAACCTTAAAAAACTATTTACCGATGAACTCTTCGTTCAAGAATTCGAAAATCCAGCAGACGAAGAAATTGGAATTTCCGAGCGGATTGGAGTTGCAAAGTCGAAAGAACTCAAGCTGCGCTTTTACTTAAAAGGCTCTAAATTTGTTTCGGGCAGTCCAAAAGACTAAAAATTTGTTTGCGCAAACTGCCAATATTTTCCGCGAAAGCGACGATTCCTTCTTTATGACCTCCGAGAATAACAATGTTATCTATTTGGGGATTTAACGTTTTGCAAAGCGAACGTAACTCGTTTGCAAGTTCAACCGTGCCATACTTGGCTTTGGGACTTGTCGAAGGAAATATATTCAAAAACTTACTCCAAAGTTTGGAATTATGGAAATGAACAACAAACCTCACCGATGGTAAAGCACAATAAACTGCTAAATGGGTTAATGATTCGCTCGAAGGAGGAATTTTGCCGCTACAAACAACTAAATTCGAACTAATGTCTGATTCGTTAACATAAACATAGTGGTCGGGCGAAAGGATACGATATTTTCCGGTATTCGAACCGGAAATTACAAAGGTCGATTCCGAAACCCTTTTACTAATGTTGCCAAAAGATATCCCATCGGGTAAAATTCCCAATAACCCTCTATCCCATAACGCTGTCCGTAGTCCGTTAACATCTTCAATTATTTCGTATGTTGGCGAAAGTGAATCAATGAATTTATAATCAAATTTAATATAACCTTCGTTCATTTTCTATTTTCTGGAAATAGATTAAGAATACTTTCTTTGTTTGGTCGGCAAACTCCCCGTTCGGTTATAAGCCCTGTGACCAACCGAGCAGGGGTTACGTCGAAAGCATAGTTCAATGCAGGGGTTTCTTTTGGACAAATTAGAACGTTTGCAATTTCGTCGCCTGCCAAACCTTCGATGTATTTAACTTCTTTTTCGTCCCTTTCTTCAATAGGTATATTGTGCAATCCATCCTCGATATCGAAATCAATCGAACTCGAAGGAACAGCAACATAAAATGGGATGTTGTTATCGTATGCCGCAAGGGCTTTCAAATATGTTCCAACTTTATTCGCAACATCGCCATTGAGCGAGGTTCTATCGGTTCCAACAATCACTAAATCTACCATCCCCTTTTGCATAAGTAATCCGCCAGCATTATCGACAATCAAAGTGTGTGGAATATTTTCGTGCAAGAGTTCAAATGCAGTGAGTTTTGCGCCTTGGTTTCTCGGACGAGTTTCATCAATCCATACGTGAAGAGGAATGCCTGCGTCGCGTGCAAAATAAATTGGTGCCGTTGCTGTTCCATAGTCAACTGTTGCAAGCCAGCCTGCGTTACAATGAGTAAGAACGTTAACGGTGCTGCCCTTCTTTTCGTAAATTTCTTTGATGATTCCAACACCGTGTTGCCCTAAATTCCGGCATATTTCGATATCTTCGCTACGAAGCTTACGTGCTATTTCTAAACTTTTCTCGATTTTTGCTTCGACGTTCGTTAACTTTCCTATTTCAGTAATTACTCGTTCAACTGCAAACTTAATATTTATTGCGGTAGGGCGTGTAGAAAGTAGTTTCTTCGCTGCGATTTGCAATTCTTTGTCCAAATCGTTGGTCAAAGCATTTTTAATAGCAAAATAGCATCCGTATGCAGCAACAATACCGATTAAAGGAGCACCACGCACCAGCATTTCCTTTATTGCAAAACAAAAATCATCGAAGGTTGAAAGCTCTGTAACAAAGAACTTGTATGGCAAGAAGCGTTGGTCGATAATAGAAATAGAATCAACTTCGGAATTGGTTTCCCAAATCGACTGATAATGTTTTCCGTTAATTTTCATTGAAATTTTGACTTTTACAAACTATAAATTAACAATAATGTAGATTAATAAATTATAGCACAATCAGGGCAATGCTAAATCGAAACTACGTAGCCCTTGGAACCTCAAAGACAAGACAGCAATGGATGTGCCCAAAGTGGAATAAACAAATTGAAGAGAAACATATTTTTGATTCTCTTCGTATCTAATTTTCTGTTATCAGGTCCGGCTCGGGAAGCGTAATTCCGAGCCAAAAATGAAAAAGCCCAATTTTAACGTCATCGCTTTTTACCTACTTTCCAAGATTACCTCGCCCCTTCATCCCCTCTCCTTAACGAAGAGAGGGGAAACCAAATAGGGGGGAGGTATGGTTTAGTTTATTATTTCCGATATAGTTCCTCCAAAACCATCTTACATATTGATTAATTGCATACCTTCTTCGATGACTTTTCGGACGTGCTCGACAGAAGTATGGAGCAACGATTTTTCGTCGTCATTCAATTTTAATTCAATGACTTTTTCGCAACCATTTTTACCTAAAACAACAGGCACTCCAACAACTACGTCTTTGTAGCCATACTCACCTTCGAGCATCACCGAACAAGGGAGAATTCTTTTTTGGTCGTTTACGATTGATTCAACCATTTGAACGACGGCAGCAGCAGGAGCATAATAAGCACTTCCTGTTTTCAAGTAAGAGACAATTTCGCCACCGCCCCCCGCAGTTCGTTTTACAATTGATTCGAGCCTTTCGGGAGGAATCAAATCGGTAACAGGAATTCCAGCAACAGTTGTAAATCGTGGTAATGGCACCATCGTATCGCCATGTCCGCCGAGTATAAGCCCTTGGATGTCCTGCATCGAGACACCGAGTTCCATCGAAATGAATGCACGATAGCGAGCAGTATCCAAAATACCAGCCATTCCAAACATTCGTGAACGCGGCAAATTGGTTATTTTCATCGACATATAAGTCATAACATCCAGCGGGTTCGAAACAATAATGTAATATGCGTTCGGGGAATACTTAAACGCCTCTTTAATACAGGAAGAAACGATTTGGGCATTGGCAACTAAAAGGTCATCGCGAGACATACCAGGTTTCCGAGCCATACCGGCAGTTTGAATAACAATATCGGAATCCTTTGTAGCATCGTAAGAATTAACCCCATAAAGTTTAGAATCGGACTCCATTATAGGCATTGATTCGTACATATCGAGTGCCTTCCCTTGGGGAATGCCATCGAGAATATCAACCAAATAAATTTCATTTGCAAGTTCTTTGTTTGCAAGGAGTTGAGCTGTCGTGGCTCCAACGTTTCCGGCTCCAATAACAGTAATTTTCATTTTATTTATCCTCCAATTATTATTTCAACATAAACAAACAAAAACGGGCTGTCCACCAAAATCAATAGGACAGCCCACTACTCAATTAAGCACTTTCGACTACTTTCTTGTAACTATTAGTGGTCAACGACTTGGGTCGTGTTATCGGATAACCCATTGCACGAGCAACAACAGCTTGCGAGCAAATTCCAAGAGCACGAGAAATACTAAACAGCACCGTATAGTAACTAAACTCGGTCAAGCCATAATGATACAATAATGCCCCGGAAGCTGCATCGACGTTTGGCCAAGGATCTTTAATCTTTTGAACTTGTTTTAAAACTTCTGGAACGACATCGAAAACCAAGGCAACAGTCTTGAACACCGGGTCTTCGGGAAAATATTGTTTTCCAAAAGCAAGGAAAGCGTCGAATCGTGGGTCGGTAATACGTAATACGGCATGCCCATAACCAGGGATGACTCGGCCCGAGTTAAGGGTTTCCCAAGCATATTTTTCTAATTGTTCTTTTGTTGGGACCCCACCAAACTTTTCAATTGTTGCAAGGATCCATCCAAGGCATTCCTGATTAGCAAGGCCATGAAGCGGTCCAGCCAGCCCATTCAAACCCCCTGAAAGAGAATAATATAAGTCTGATAGAGCAGAATTGATAGTTGCCGCAGAAAAGGCACTCACATTTCCGCCTTCGTGGTCACAATGTAAAGTGAAATATAGCCGCATTAGTTTACTTAGTTCTCCATTGGGATCGGGCAAACCAATCATATGAGCAAAGTTCTTACCCCAATCGGCATCTTTATCACTTTCGATTCTTGGACCTTTATTAAATCGTTTACGATACACATAAGCTCCGATTGCAGGCAATTTTGCAATAATATTAATTAAATCGTCGTAGGTAGCTTCCCAATATTGCTCTTTTCTCATTCCTTCGGCATAGCGTTTCGCAAAAATCGACTCGCGCTGCATTACAAGGATTGCAGTATTGAACATTGTCATTGGATGTGAATCCGCTGGCATTGTATCCAATACATTCCAGACATATTCCGGAACCTCCTCGTGTGCCTTCAATTCTGCGTGCAAATCTTTTAATTCTTCGGAGTTTGGAAGCTCCCCCGTCAACAAAAGCCAAAGAATTTCCTCCGGGAGCTTATCGACAAGATATTTTAACTCGATGCCCCGAATGATAAGCCCTTTGTCGGGAGGCACTTCGGAAGTATCGCAAACAAGGGATTTAACTCCACGCATCCCTCCATAAGCTTGTGCAAGAGTAACCTGGGAGACGACTCTGTCGCCAAACTGCTTGACAAAGGCAGAAACTTCCTCCTTCAACGAAGGGAAAATTTGTGCTAGTTTTTCTTTGAGTAAAGACATACATAACCTCCTATGTTGTGAATAAAGGATATTTGAATACAAAAAACATAAATATAAACATCGATAAAATCCAACTTTTAAATTAAAAAAAATTGCTCTCCTACCAAAGTAAAAAAACGAAAAACCACGAAAAAATCAAAAAAAATTAATATCTGTATCGAAAGTGTTTCAATTACTGCCTTGTTATCCCGTCTATATAATCGATTAGTTATATTTTGTTCTTTTTAAATATATGGAGGTATTATGAGAAATATTAAATATTTTGTAAGGATTGTCGCCTTGCTTCTACCCTTGATTCCTTACTCGCTACAGAGTCAAGGCACTTTGTTCTACAATCTAGACGCCAACAAAAGCACTATAAAATGGACGGGGAAAAAAATTCTTGGTTCACATTTCGGCTACGTTGATTTCAAGACGGGATACATTAAAACCGATGGGGATAAAATCGCCGAAGGCTCTTTCGAGGTTAATATGCCAACAATTAAGGTTCAAGACATCGAAGATAAAAGGATGAACCAAAAATTGGTTACACATCTTAAGTCGGACGATTTCTTCTCGGTCGATAAGTTTCCAATTGCAAAATTTGTGATTACCCACGCTACACAAATCAAAAATGCTAAAACTAACGAACCGAATTACGCAATTACTGGCAAAATGACAATTAAAGGGATAACACATACCATTGCCTTTCCTGCATTCATAAAAAATGATGGCAATACAATTCGAGCAAAGGCACAATTCGAAATCGACCGCACAAAATTCGACGTTCGCTACAATTCCGGGAGTTTTTTCGATAGCCTTGGCGATAATCTCATTTACGATAATTTTACACTTGAATTGAACTTAATCTTCAATAAACAATAAATTAGTCGGCGAAACTCCGAAATCCCCCTCCTTGCAAAGGAGGCGGGATTTCGAATGGGAACGAATTTTTGTCCTATCCGCTTTAACTTATCACCAATCGGCTTATAACATATAATGCAACGATGAAAGCAACACCCAAAATGATGCTCCATACGATTAATCTTCTTTCGATTGGGAGCAGCGGTTCGTATTCAATTTTTCTAATTTCATCCGAAAGTTTCTTCGATTGTTCAGACATCTTAATCCTTATCATTATTAAACAGTTGGTGGCAAAACGCTATGAAAGAAAAGCCACGAAATGAAAAGCCCAACCCAAATTATAAATCCGAAAAGTGCAATAACATAGATTGCAGCAAGTTTCCCTATTCCCTCTTCCCAGAGTTTACGGAAGTTAGATACTATTCCAATAGTAAAAAAAGTAAGCACAAAGAAAAATGTCCGAAAAACATTACTTTGATTTGTCGATTGAACGCCAACACCCGGAACGAATTTAGTTTCCGAAGATTTTGCAACCACAAGCTCTTGCTTCGAACGAGAACCATTGACATTTTTTACCTCCTCTTGGTTTGGAGTTGTTTTTCGGACAAATTCCGGGTTCGAGAGCCCTATGATTAGAAAAACAAGGAAAGTTAAGATATATCCGAGGACAAATTTTGGGAAACGTTCCCAAATTTGGCGTGCGGGGACTTTCCGATTGGAACCTTCGGCTTTTGGTTCAATATATTTAGCCCAAATGAAAGCGAGAATGAAGGCCCATATACCGATAAAAACATCAATAAAGACTTTAACATTTGTTGCTGTATTGAGAACCCAATCTTTTTGGAAAAATAATCCATTTTCGCTGGCTTTTGCAAGTATAAGAGCATCGGTAACGGCACCGCTTGCTGTTGCAGCACCATCGGTTTTCACAGCAAGCCCCATCCAAGCACCTGCAACAAGTGGGTCGTTCCACAAAAATTGCTGTGCCAAAAAAGGAAGAATCAAAAGTTCCACTACGGCAAAAATGACCACAAGCGAAGACACCATAATAGGGACAACAGGACGAGCCTTTATTGCAGCACCAGTTGCAATCGCAGCACTCACCCCACAAATCGAAATTCCAGAAGCAAGAGGAGCCGCCCATTCACGGCTAAATTTGAAATATTTCCTTGCAATAAAATAGACAAAAGCCCAAAAAATCAGGTATGCAGCAAGAATTGCACACAGCCCAAGGAAAACAATAGAAAATGCAAGACTCGAATTTTCGATAGCTTTAATTCCTATACCCGCACCCATAATAACTATGGCTGTTTTAACGTAAAGCTCGGGAGTTACGGCCGGTCTCAACGATTCAGCAAATTTTGGGAAAAAGTTGCTAATAACTAATCCCAAAAGCAAAGCTATTATGAATCCTGCTTCGCCAGTCAATTTCAAAGACCAATCGATACCGAATTTTGTCATTTCCGAAGGCGTTGTTGCTGCTATATTCGCAAAATTCCCTAAAGTCCAACACATAAAACTCAACACGAATACAATAGTAAAAGAATAAATGAACTTACCAATATGGCCGCCGAGCAGAAAATTTCCACACCCAACAACGATTAGCATAAACAAGTATGTAAGGAGTATCGAAATCCACGGGGAAAGCGATATATAGGTTGCTGAAACCGGGATAAAAGCTTTTCCAATATCGCTCCAAGTGGAAACTTTCACTCCCCATCCAAGAATGTCAACTCCGAAAATTACCCCAAGCGAAAGTAAAAAGAAGAACAATCCTAAGCAAAGCGAAAGCCAATCTTCGCTAAGAAATGGTTTGCGCTGAACCATAATACCCTCGAATTTATTTGTGCACCATTAAAGTCCAGTGCTGCCGAATCCCCCGACTCCTCGATTTGTAACTGGCAAAGAATCAACTAATTCCCATTCCACTCTTTCGTAGCGCGCTACAACAAGTTGAGCAATTCGGTCGCCACGAGAAACAACGAACGGCTCTTTGCTAAAATTTGCCAAAATAATTTTTATTTCACCGCGATAATCACTATCGATTGTTCCCGGCGAGTTAAGAGCAAAAATCCCGTGTTTCAGCGCTAATCCACTCCGCGAACGCACTTGACATTCGAAACCTATCGGCAACGCAATAGCAAGCCCTGTTGGGACGAGAACAATTTCGCCAGGCGAAATTTTCATTGGTTCTTCGACTGCCGCAACTATATCCATTCCCGCCGAACCTTCGGATTGATAAGTTGGCAAAGGTAAATCGCCGAAATTATCCGCTGTTCTTATAATTTTGAGTTTCATTGAATCTCGTAGAAATCTACAAAAATTGCCTCGACTACAAAATTACAATTTACAATTTTTCTTAAAAATGAATCGATATACTTGTTATCGGCGGCACAGATGTCGAATTTCTTCAAAGATAGAACGATGTTCGCCTCCTACAACTGTATTGAACATGAAGTTGTAACTCCATTATTCAACATATTATCCATAGGTCGATAAGCAATGCAATTATACTAAAACTTTGCTCCTGAAATATTCAATAGTTTTCATTAAACCGACTTTGCGGGGAATCTTTGGTTGCCAGCCGAGATTTTCTTTCGCACGAGTGATATCGGGTTGACGGACTTTCGGGTCGTCTTCGGGAAGCTCGCCATAAACGATATGGCTTTTTGAATTACAAAGTTCAATTATTTCCTTTGCAAGTTCCAGCATTGAAATTTCGTCGGGATTACCAATATTCACCGGCTCGACAATGTCCGAAAGTAAAAGGCTGAAAATTCCTTCGATTAAATCGTCGACATAACAGACGGAGCGTGTTTGCAATCCGCTACCAAAAACGATAACATCTTGGTTTAAAAGAGCCTGGCTGATAAACGCTGGTATTGCACGCCCATCGTTAATTCGCATCCTTGGACCGTAGGTATTGAAAATTCGAGCAATACGAGTATCCAAATTGTGATACCGATGGTATGCCATTGTCATTGCCTCGGCAAAACGCTTTGCTTCGTCGTAAACACCGCGGTAACCAATTGGATTAACGTTCCCCCAATAATCTTCGGGTTGAGGATGAACAAGCGGGTCGCCATAAACTTCGCTTGTGCTTGCTAAAAGGAAACGAGCCTTCTTTTCTTTTGCAAGCCCAAGCATTTTGTGTGTTCCCAACGAACCAACTTTGAGTGTTTGAATTGGTAGCCTTAAATAATCGATTGGAGACGCAGGCGAGGCAAAATGCAAAATATAATTTAATTCTCCTGGAATATGCGTGTAATTTGTTATATCGTAGTGAATAAATTGAAACTTTGGATTACCGAAAAGATGAGAAATATTATCTGCCGAGCCAGTAATGAAGTTATCAATCGCAATGACGTAGTCTCCTTCGGCAATAAATCTATCGCACAGATGCGAACCAAGGAAGCCTGCTCCTCCCGTAATTAAAACTTTTGCCATAATTTCTTACAGGTTTTCGATAATTGACTTCATATGCATTTGCACTTCGGCCGCTAAATCCGCAAGTCGTGGATTTTGGATTGCCATCATCGAAGCGATTGGGTCGATTGCCGAAACTTCGACTGTTGTTTCGTCGATTTGTTGAACTACAACGTTGCAAGGTAGCATCAATCCGATTTTATCTTCGGCACTCAATGCCTTCAACGCATAGTTGGGATTACACGCTCCGATGATTTTGTATGGCCGAAAATCGGCACCAATTTTCTCCTTCAATATCTGGGTAACGAAAATTTCCGAAACAATCCCAAAACCGTGCTTCGGTAACTCTTCGGTAACCTTTTGTAGTGCTTCTTCGAACCCAATATTTAATCTTTTCGAAAAGAAATACGACATTTCCCAACTCCTTTGCCAAATTTACAAAAAATAAAGTTCAAAAGTAATTAAAAAAATTGAAACAAATTGTTGTGATTCGAATGTTTGTTTCCGATTTGCCGCGTTTTTCGCAGTGTGAACTATTTTTTATTCTGAATTATATTGCAGAGATTTCGTATTATGAATAGGTCTTAACAATAACAAAGGATTTAGATAATTGAAGTATATCGAGAACCTTTTATGCTGTGTTAGGCGA
>JBBIJO010000010.1:0-86214 GCA_037445895.1 Ignavibacteria bacterium
AATATTTCGGTTAGCTTATTTCGCATATTTATTTTTCTTTTTTATTAATATTTCGATTTACTCAAATTCGCATCACTTCTGCTATTTTGCAAAAAAAACATTTTTTTCATAGAACAAGCCAAATAATAATTCAATAAAACATAAAAAGTAAAATCCAAAAGTAAAAAATAAAATAAAGATTTCCAAAAAAATTTTTGCATAAATCTAATCTTGTTAGCTCATTGTATTTCGTAGGAGATGATGAGAAGGGGCTTGCACCCCCGACATAAATTTGTTTAGAATTTTTGGGCAATATAAACACCGCCGATGACCAAAGCTCCGCCGAAAATGTAAATGGAAGAAACACTCTGATTTAGAAAGATAATAGCAAGAATAGTAGTGAGTATGGGTTGTAGATTATTGAAGACTCCGACACTGCTCGCCGGGAGTCGCTTAATAGCATAATACCATATTAAATATGCGATTCCGGAAGTCATTGTTGCAAGATAGATAATCTGTAACCAATGGGTTGGTCGAATCAAAGGTATGTTGGCAACGTCGTTGTGAAAGAAAGAAATTGGGAGGTAAAGTAAAAAACCGAATAGCATTGCTATAGATGTTGAATAGAGACTTCCGTAACGTGTAATTAACGATTTCCCATAAGTTGAATAAACAGACCAAGCGATACTTGCCAAAAGAGATATAACACTGCCAATAAAATATTCCGATTTGAATTCCAAACCTCGCTCGAATAAGATTAATAAAATACCCACGAACGAAATGGTTATTCCCAAAATTTTCCATAGTGTAATTTTTTCATTGAGAAAATATGCCGAAATAATTAGAATAAAAATTGGACTTAAAGCATAAGCCAAGGCGACATTCGAGGCGCTTGTCATCTTGATACCGACAAAGAACAAGTATTGGTTCAACGGAATATTTAATAATCCAATGATGACGAATGGAACGATGTCTTTCCTTTCCATTACAAAAAGTTTCTGTTTTTTGCTTATTAAAAAAATAATGAAGAAAAGGACTGCAAAAAATGAGCGAAGTAGGAGAATAGTTGTTGGAGGTAAGTCGAATGTTAAGTTTTTTGCAAAAATATGTGTTGTCGAAGCAATGAGTTGTTGAAAAATCAAAAGGGCATAAATCATACGAGTAGTTCGCGAATTGTTTGGATTTGGTTTTCCCACGAGAATTCGGCTGCTGCAATTTCGGTTTCCTTTGAATACTCATCTTTGTTGTCGTATAGTTCGAGTAGAATCGAAGCTAGTTCTATTGGGCGAATGTCTGGGTCGATTACCTTCCCGAACGGATACCTTTCGAAAACTGCTCGAATGGCTGGTAAATCGCTTGCGATAACGGGTATTCCGGCTTTGCAGTATTCGAAAAGTTTGTTGGGTAGAGCAAGTTTATACGATAATGTAATAGACTCAATAAGAGCTGCTCCAATATCTGCACCAGCAGTCCAATTGGCTAGTTCAAAGTAGGGAACTTCGCCGGCAAAGATTACCCGTTTAGCAACATTAATCCCATAAAGCAAAGAATCCATATATAACAACGATTTTCCTTCGCCATCTCCAACTATTACAAAGTATAATCGCGAATTAAACTTTAGTGCACTTGTAATACGCTCTATCCCGCGCCACATTAGCAATTTCCCTTGGTAAAGGATTATAATGGAATCCGGTGGTAATTTGTATTTTGCGCGGTAGTCAACGGGCTCGGTTATTTTAATATTCGATGGGTAATTTTTTATTATTGCAATTGGCTTATTAGGGAAACGTTCGCCGATAACCTCGCGGTCCAGTTCACCGGTTACAATAATATTATCTACCGTTTTAACATAATGTTTTTCGAAAGCCGTTAAAAGCCTTTGTTTTGTTGGTTCATCTTCTAATGAGGCAAGAGCAGAATATATTTCTCTTGAGTCGTAAATTAATTTCGCTTTACTGCGTTTCTGTATTTTTTTTGCAATAGGTAATGAATAAACGTCGGAGGCTAAAACATAACGGGCAGATATACTATTTGCTAATCGTAACCCCATTTGTATGAACTCTCGGAGTCGCAATAGGGTGTTGTGGTGTTCGGAGATATTAAGAAATAAAGGGAAAAATTTTTCATCAATAAATGGAAGATGCGCAGTCCTATCTTTCAAAGAAATAGTAATAACTGAAAGTCCAAGGTCGAGGAATGTTCGGATAAAATTGAAGTTACGAGCATCAACGGATATCCTATTGAATGTAACAACACAGACGTCTGTTCGTAACACCGGCATTTCTACTCTCGGAATTTAAAGTGATAAGTACTTCGCAAAATTCCGCGTGAATCGAATCGTTCCTTGAAATTTATCAAGCCCAAAGATGGTGTCATTGGGTCGTCGGCTTTAGTGTCTTGCGATACTCCAATATCGACCCACTCGTAACCATTTTCAATTGCCCACTGAACTGTATCGTACATAATTAAATAAATAGGCTTTAGGTGTTCATATTCATAGAAAAGCATGTTATAGAAGCATAGAACTACCTTTTCGTTGCAAAGGAAAAGCCAAGTTCCTGCTATGGGTTTCCCCTCGAAGTATATTAGTTTCAATTTGAGATTTTCGGGCACTAATTCCGCTAATCTTAGCATATCTTCCAAAGAATGTGTAGGCAATACATTGTGGCGGGCTTTATTTTCTATGAGAATCTTATTGAAAGAAACGTAATCGTTACTTTCTGTGATGGTGATTTTATTTTCGCGGATTATCTTTCGAATAGTCTTTCGGGCTGTTTTATCGAAATGTTGAAGAAAATTGTTGCTATCGCGACGAAGATGAATTGAATGACTAATATAGTGGAGTTCAAAATCGAACTTCCGATAAAGCATTGCATATTCAATATGTTGGGTAATCTTTTTGTTATAAATTATTGGCGGAGGGATTAAAAAAATTTCCTTGAAATTTTTCGAAGCAAAGTAATCTATCATCGAGTCCACCAACTGTAAACATTTTTCGAATGGTAAATCGTTTGTTACCAAAGAGCCATAGCTTGCACCAACAGGAGACCAGAACACATCGCCATTGACTATTCCGCCGGGGAGAACTGCCAGCAGTTTATCGTTCTCGAAAAAAAGAAGATGATAAAAATTAAACTTATTTTTGGGGTGGTAATCCAAAAAAGCTTGCAAATGGAATATAGTTCCATTGTTCGATGTGCGAACGAAATCGTCCCACATTTTGCGATATTGTTCCTTATACTCGACGACTTGGATTCTTCCCATAATTCCAATAAAATAAAAACAAAATTAACAAAAAGAAAGGAGTGGAAAGGAATGGACAACGACAAATCGTTCCACTCTTATAATAGGTTGTGTAATTTTTTGGAAAAAATTACTTTACTATTGGGATAGAAAAAACCTTTGTCTCGTTTCTATTCGATAACTTTACGAAGTATATTCCAGACGGGATTTTCGTTAAATCGAGTTCAATGCTTTTGCCTTCCGGCGAAATAAAATCATTAAACAATGATAAACTCTGTGTCCCGATAGAATTATACAGAATACCCTCCGATTGAATTACATTTTTGCTTACAAATCTCAACTCGACGATGTGGTCTGATGTATATTTCCATTGAAATTCAACCTTAGGGAAATCTGAATCGACATAGCTTTCGCCGATTCCGTTACCAATCAAAGGAATTGAAATCTGCGGCATTTTCGAATCGTTGGTTGTTAAAGTTAGGGAAGAGGTGAACTTGCCCTCTTTTGGGGGTGTGAACGATACCAAAATTGATGCAGAATCACCAAAATTTATATCCAACGAAAAGGTGGTAGGGTTAAGTGGTGGCGAAATCGATTCGATTTTATATCCTTTCTTATCGCCAAGAACAATTTTAGGATTTGAAATAGTTAATCCTTTAATATTCAGAGGTTTAATGATGATAGGTATGTTTTTGGTTTCGCCAACTTTTACATAGTTAAAATTTACAGTGTCGGGGGTATATATAGCAGTCGGTTGGTAGCCCGTGCGAAAATAATGGTGGATTGATGCACCAAAATCTATAGGAGCAGTATATTGGGTAAGCCCATCGCTAGTAATACTCATATTTCCATTCCTCAAACCATAAAATCTTTCGAAGTACCAGAAGCCAAGGCCACATTCCAATAAATTATAGAAATGGAATTCGAAGCAACCATTTGGTAGGTATAAAGAATCAGAATATTTTTTACTTGGTTGGAAATCATTTCTGGCGAAAATGATTTGCCCAGAAGAATCTCGGACTTCACACGAATAAGGTCGTGCGTTTGGGTCCGAAACTAAGACATCGAAATTATTTGTTAATAAGTTAATAACGAGATTATTGTAATATAGGGGAGGAATCGAAAATTCCGAAGTCGCTGTGTTGTTATAGGAATATTCATCGTCTTGGCTGTTTACTTTGGTTATTTTTACCATAAAAGTTCGTGAATTTGTTTCCCAATCGGAGCAATTTAACTGTGGCAATTTGATTTGGGCGCTTTCCAACGACTCGATATTGCCGTTCCACTCGTAGGAATATTGTGTCTCGCCAATGATTCCATATTCAAAATTTAGCTTTGTAATTTTATTGGCTCCGCGATTCTTTACGATTACAATTGGAAAGGTCGAAGTTGGATTTAATCTTCGATAAATGTCTTTTTTTGTGGGGGAAACAATATCTTCCAATTCTGCGTCAAGGTTAAAATTTAAAGTGCCGTATGTGATAAGATACGAAGTGATATACCAAACTCCAACTGTATTGCTTCCGCTTTGGTAAGGCTTATCGTAGAAGTCCATATCGTAATCTAATTTGAAGTTAGGGGTATGTATGAACGGCGTTAATTCGTAGTCGTAGGGCTGAACCTCGGCGCCCGGACACCAGTTTGTGCGATTGAAAAGCCAAGTTCCGCCCTGTGGAAATACTGGATTTTCGGAGCATTGACGCCAAATTTCTTTGGAATATCGAATCGTGTCGTTTATTTTTACGTAACCTGTTTTACGAGAAAATTCGCAGCAATTATCTTCGTTTCCTCCGAAACCGTGTCCAGTTTGTATTATCTTCAAACGAGACATCGTTTCTTCCGAACTAAGAGTAATTTGTATAGGAGAAACAATATTTTCGAAATTTTTATCGTAAACAATACGGCTATTATACCAAAGCTTTTCGATGCGTTTTGTGTCTCTTTCTGGTATCCCTTCGATGAAATCGAAAGTTAATTCGAGATCTTCCTGTTGATTTGGAGCGTTTATGTAAACTTTGCCAGCAAGCAGTAGCTTGAAATCTGTAACATCCATAACCCAGGTGAAACCATCACCAAGATTTAGTCCAATTCCGTAAGGGGTTATGTATCGCATAATTTCGTATTGTTCTTTGATTGTTAGAGCATCGCTATAATAAACTCTTCTTTTCTTGAGTAAAATTGTTGAATCGGGGGTTACCAGCGTTGAATCCAAAATCGTTCCGGTTTCGGAAAATTTGTAACGGTAATACGTATCCCAAACATATCGAAACGAAGTTCGGTTCGATGGGTTAACCGTATCTCCGTAAAACTCAAGTAATCTTGGCTTTTTAGGGACAGAATCTATTTGTAAATTACCTCCGACAACGCTTGCTTTGTATGTCCAAGAAGTATCGAACATAAAAGAAAAGCTTTCGACAACCGAGCTATCGATTCGGAAATTTGGAACAAAGTATTGCTCAACAAAAACGTTTGCAATGTAATCCCATTCTCCGCAAGGGCATCGGAGTTTATAGTTTAGTAGGATTTTCGAAAATCTTTGGTTCGAGTCGGGAAAATTAAACCAACCAAACTTCGGTTGGCCAAATTCAATAGTCCGAATTTTTACAGTATCGCTGTAGTTGGAAAAGGCGCAAAAATTGTATAATAATAACAGGATAACAGCGTAAGTCATTTTTTTCATTTTTTTCCCTTTTTATTAGAAACTTCAAAAATAATAAATTAATGTTTGGATTTTTTTTCAAAAGTTTGATATGAGTAAACAAATTATTATAAAAAAAGTTTATTGGTCGAGTAGAAAAACCTTTTCTTTGAAGATAGATGAAAATGGAGCTTTGATTATTCGAGCGCCGAAAGGTTCAACAATTAATGATATAGCGCAGATAATAAATCGAAAAATAAGATGGATTGAAAAAGCGCAAAAGTCTGTTCAAGAATTTCGGGAGCATATTAAACCCAAAAATTATGTCGATGGCGAAGCTTTCTTTTATCTTGGTGCGAAGGTTACTTTGCGATTTGTCGAAACTGACCGTGTTTATGCCGACGGCAATTATCTATTTGCTCCATCGGTTGGGAAAGAATCAGCCCAGCGCGAAATACAACAGTGGTATTTGAACGAAGCCCGCAAAATTTTTTCACATATTGTAGCAGATTTTGCAAAAAAGATGAACGTTGCTTATAGTATTATTCGTGTCAAAAATTCTCGGACTCGTTGGGGTTCATGTGGGAAAAATGGTAGCATTAATCTCAATTGGCGTTTGGTGATGACGCCACCAGAGGTAATCGAATATATTATTATACACGAGCTTGCCCATATTGTTCATCGCAATCATTCGAAACATTTCTACAACTTCGTTCGTCGGTTTTGTCCTAATTATAAAGCAATGGAACAATGGCTACGAACAAATAGCCACATAATGAAAATGTTCCGATAGGGTTACTAATCGAACTTTTTTTGATAGAAATGGCAATATGGCGTTTTTCCTGTCTTGGAATAATAGTTTTGGTGGTATTCTTCTGCTTTCCAAAATTTATTGAACTTTTCTACTTTAGTTGCGATGTTGTATCCTTTGCTTTTGAGGATTTCGATTAATTCTTCGGCAATTTTTTTCTGTTCATTGTCAAGATAGAAAACTACCGAGCGATATTGTTCCCCGACGTCGGGACCTTGCCTATCTACTTGCGTAGGGTCGTGGATTTCGAAGAAATATTTAGCCAAGTCTCGATATGAAATTACCATAGGGTCGAATTCAATTTCTACCGTTTCGGCGTGTCCGGTTGAATTGCTGCAAACTTCTTGGTATGTAGGGTTATCTTTGTAGCCTCCTGAATAACCAACACTAGTTGAAACCACACCACGAAGTTTTTTGAATAGATATTCGACACCCCAAAAACAGCCTCCTCCGAAATAAGCCTTTTGGTATTTTGTGTTCAATTTGGCTGGGATAAAGTTCAACGATATAGAGTTTACACAATGGCGAACGTTCTTCGGAGTGAAATTTTCGCCATAAAAGATATGCCCGAGATGTGCTCCGCAATTGGCACAAATGATTTCGGTGCGGATACCGTCTTTGTCGGGAATTTTCTTTACAGCATTTGGGATTTCGTCGTCGAAACTAGGCCAGCCACATTCGGAATCGAACTTATATTCGGAACGATATAAAGGGAAATTACATCGTTTGCAAACGTAAGTGCCTTTTTCGAAGTGTTTGTAATATTTGCCAGTAAAAGGTTGTTCAGTCCCTTTATTCACAATAACCCATTCTTCTTCGGGGGTTAGTTTATTTAATTCCATTTTCTTCCCACATCCTATTAAAAGAACAAAATTAATAAAGAGAAAGCCAGCGATTATAAAAACTTTTTCCATAGAAAAAAAGTAAACATAAAGTTTAGAGACTTATTAAATAATTTTTTAGTTTAAATGAAAATATTATAAGAGATTCGACCATAATTAATAAGAAAATATGTCAATTTTTCATTTTGTTGGCGAGCTTTTGGCTACAATTTTAATACAAATCAAAGATTTGCAAGTATGTGCTTATCGAGCAATAATCGGATTGATTGAAAAAGCAAATTCAATTTGAATACTGACTAACGTCGTTTCGATGAGTTTGGGACGTTGGGAACAATTTTTTTCAAAAATCTATGTTGAACACTGGGTGTAGTTCCATTGTATTCAATTCTAAAGCTACTAAGTATCCTATTTCTTTTGAAGTGGCATTTTTATAGACGCATCCTCCATCGAGAAATATCTTTGGTTGTTTGAGTGAATCGTATATAACACTAATTGGTGTTGGGGTGTGCCCAGCAATAATTCGTTTCCCTTCTATCTTGGAAGTATCAACTTTTTCGTATCGTCCCCAAAGCATATATTCCTTATCGTCGAACGGATTTTCTATCTCGAGGTTCAATCCCCCATGAACTAAAATAAAGTCGTCTAACTTAATATAATAATCGAATGAACAAAAAAAATCTATGTATTTCTTTTCTAATTGAGAAGGGTGGGTAATTCCAAAAGATTTAAGAGTTTGTTCGCTACCATTCCAATACCAAAGTGCCAATGCTGAATCGTTGGTCAAAGAATCCAAAAGCATCTGTTCGTGGTTTCCGCGTACAACATAACAAGGTAGGAATTCTTGCAACGTCATAACCTTGTCGACGGTTTCTCGAACTCGTGGACCACGGTCGATTAAATCCCCTAAAAAGTAAAGCTTGTCGCCCATCCCGATTTTTAATTCTTCATATAATAATTTGCACAAAGTTTTGTAGCAACCGTGAACATCACCAATGACGAAAGTTCTTGACATAACAAAAAATCGTAAATTTGTAAGTTAAGATACTAAATAACGAAATATTAAAAGTAAAATTTGGTTTTTTCGTTATTAAAATTTTATAAATTATATAAAACAATTTTTTAGGTTTATGGAAGTTAAAAATAAGACAAAATTAAAGAAAACAAAATTGGACATTGATTCTAATGGAAGTCGAAGCAATGTGAAAGTTCATTATCAAGGGAAAGAATACAGGATTGAACTTGTCAGCAAGTTCGATTTTTCTGGCTTCGAACGAGAAACAATTTTAAAATGGTACCGGCTAAACCATCTTGGACGTCGTTTGGACGAAAAGGCGGCGTTGTATCTTAAAATGGCAAAAGGGTGGTCGTATCACGCTCCTTTTGCAGGGCACGATGGGATTCAGTTAGCCTTGGGGCAGGTTTTTCGTCCAAATAAAGACTTTCTTTTTCCTTACTATCGTGATATGCTGACGAGTCTTTCGGCGGGTTTAACCCCCGAAGAAATCATTCTCAATGGATTAAGCAAAGAAGGTGATGTTGCGGGGGGAGGGCGTCATATGAGCAACCACTTCGCGAAGCCTTCGATTAATATACAAAATGTATCATCTTGCACTGGGAACCATGCTCAGCACGCTGCTGGTTTGGGGCGTGCAATAAAAAAGTACCGCGGCGATGAAATTGTTTTTTATTCCGGCGGCGATTCTGCGGTAGCCGAAGGATATTTTTACGAAGCAATAAATTGTGCTGCTACCGAAAAACTTCCTGTAATTTTTGTAATCCAGAACAATTACTACGGTATTTCTGTTCCTTTACACGAAGTAATGGCAAATTTGAACGTAGCCGAGAATTTTGTTGGATTTAAAAATGTAAAGATTCTTAATTGCGATGGGCGCGATCCTTTCGACTCGTACCGTGCTTTGTCGGAAGCAATTAAATACGTTCGGTTGGGCAGTGGTCCAGCAATTGTCCACGCTGAGTGCGACCGAATCGGTTCCCACTCGAATTCCGACCGACACGAAATATACCGCTCCGAGGAAGAACTCGAAGCTGCGCACCGCCGCGATCCTCTTTTGCAATTTCGGTACCACATACTTGCCAAGGATATAGCTACCGAGGAAGAATTAGACGAAATCGAGAAAGAAAATCAAAGAATCATTTTCGAAGCCGCCGACAAAGTCGAAAAGATGCCCAATGCAGATGGCAACCAGTGGAATCAATTTATTTTTCCTGAGCCTTATGTGCCGAAAGATGCAAAAACAGAAGAATACCAGCCAGCGTCCGATGCTCCTGTTATTTCGTTACGCGAAGCCATTAATGCTGTATTGATTGAAGAGTTTCAAAGAAATCCGAATACCTTTCTTTGGGGGCAAGACATTGGCAAAGGCGGTGTTTTCAACGTTGTCAAAGGGATGCCCGAAATGTTTGGGAAAGAACGAGTTTTCAATGCTCCTATTGCCGAAGACAATATTGTTGGGACCGCTAATGGTTTTTGTCGGTATCGTGACGATATCCGAGTTGTAATTGAAGGTGCTGAATTTGCCGATTACTTTTGGCCTGCAATGGAGCAGCTTGTCGAGTTGTCGCACGACTATTGGCGAACGAAGGGACAATACACGGCGAACGTTGTAATTCGTTTAGCAAGCGGTGGATATATTCAAGGAGGGCTTTATCACTCTCAAAATATAGAAGGGGCATTGGTAACACTCCCCGGAATAAGAATTGTTACACCTGCTTTTGCCGACGATGCTATTGGATTAATGCGGAATGCTATTCGTTCACGTGGGGTTACAATGTATCTTGAACCTAAATTCCTTTATAACTTCAAAAATGCATATTCACCAAAACCGCATCCCGATTTTATTGTTCCGTTTGGCAAAGCAAAGATTCGCCGAGTTGGGAACAATGTTACGATTGTTGCCTATGGAACAACTGTCCATCTTTCGCTTCTTGCTGCAAAGGAACTCGAACACGAGGGAATTTCTGTTGAAGTAATCGATTTACGTTCGTTAGTTCCTTGGGACGAAGAATTGGTATATGAATCTGTAAAGAAAACGAACCGTGCGATTGTTGCCCACGAGGATAAAGTAACTGGTGGGTTCGGCGGTGAAATAGTTGCGAAAATCACCGAAAATGTTTTTAACTATCTCGATGCACCAATCGTGCGTGTCGGCTCGAAGGATTGCCCCGTTGGATTTGCGAAAGAATATGAAAATGCTATACTCCCGAATACGAGTGATATCATCAAGTCTGTAAAAAAGATTATTAAGTGGTGATTTAAAATACATTTGTATGGTGTTTTGTGCTAATGATTCTTCCTTCTATTTTTGTTTTTTCCGCTCCATCCAAAATTTCAGCAAGGTAGTTTTACAAATATGTTCTTGAAACTGGGAATATAAGCAACTCTACAATAAAAATAAAGAACTTGGAAGGAATCGAGGGATTTTTCATTTTCCCAACGCAAGCAAAGTCAAATGCGAACAATCGACACTCTTAACAGAAACACTTTGGTTAAATATTTTAAATAGGAGTTATTTCTTTGCTATTCTTTTCTTATTTTTGAATTTTAATATTGTGTTAAGATTTTTTTGGTGGTTTTTGGGTTATTGAATTGAAAAAGAAACGAATCCTTCTGCTAATGCGGCGTCTTCCTTCCAATACAATTGGAGGCGATAAGGTTAAAAATCACAACTTAATTAAAATTCTTTCCAAACATTTTAAACTTGATTTGATTGTTGTTACCTTCGAAAAGATGGGCGCCGAGGACGAGAACTTTTTGAGTAAATACGCAGATACATATAAAGTATTTACTTTTCCCAAATGGCGTTTTCTTTTGAACACGACTAAATCTATTTTCAATTCGAAACCATTGCAAGTAAATTATTTTTATTTCAAAGAAGTTCAGAAATATGTTGACAAAAAAGCCGAAGATGTAGATTTGATAATTGTTGCAGTGGCTCGGAATGCGGAGTATGTTGTCTCGAAGCAAAAGCCAAAGATTCTCGATATGGCTGATAGCATTGGTTTGGCATATAAATATTCTTACAGACACACTTCCTCGTTGTTTTGGAGATTAGTCTATCTTTTGGAATATCCCGGAATGTTGCGATACGAAGCAAAAATGATTGAAAATTTTGATTCCACCTTTCTTTTCAATCCTCGCGACGTTTACTATTTTAATTCTGGTAAGACAGTATGGATACCTCACGGAGCCGACAATGCCCTACTCGAATACCACAAAACCGACCCTAAATATTCCAACTCGATATCCTTTTTAGGAAAAATGGACTACCAGCCGAATATCGATGCTGTTATGTGGTTTGCGAAGAACGTTGTGCCACTATTGCCGTCTGAGCTTAATTTCCAAGTTATTGGTGCATATCCAACCAAAAAAGTTCTCGAATTGCAGGATAAAAATCCGAGAATATTCGTTCGTGGATATATAGAGGACCCTTATGTAATTCTCAAATCTAGTTTGTGTGTTGTTGCACCAATGCAGACTGGTGGCGGAATTCAGAACAAAATCCTCGAAGCAATGGCTCTGGGGACTATTGTGCTTACAACACCATATTCTTCATATCCAATTGCAACTTCCGAAAATGACGTTCTCGATGATGTTCTCCTAACCATCGATAAACCGGAAGAATGGGCAAAAATAATAACAGACATTCACGAGAACCCCACTAAATATGAAAGCTACAAGATTCGTTCGCGAGAATACATTCGTAGCAAATTTACCTGGGAGATTTATGAACAAAAATATATTTCTTTAATTAACGAAGTATTGGATAAATATAGCAACTCGACCCACATAACTTATAAAATGCATTAATCAATGTGTTCCCCAAAGGAGATTCTATTATTGTGCACAATTAAGTTTTGATTCGAAATTTGAACATTGATTTATCATCTTTCGAAAGAATATAATTCCAGAAGATGCGTGCACCTTCTTTATGCGAGGGTAATGGAACTAGGTTGATAAATTCATCGAGATTAACCCACAAATAATTCTCGTGTTCACTCGATAGTGGTATTTGCTCACAATAGTTGGCGAGAATACCAAAAACAGGTGCGCTACACATAGCATTTAAATAAGGATCGAAAAAAGTCGCGACGAATGGGATTGTCCATATTTCCAAAGGTATTAGTCCCGTCTCTTCGCGAACTTCCCGAATAGTTGCTTCAATTGCCGTTTCATTTTGCTCGATATTCCCTGTAACCGTTTGCCATATAGAAGGATAAATAGAACTATTCTGTGAACGTTTAAGAGCAAGAAATTTGTAGGAATTGGTTGTAGGTTCATAAGCTACAATATGTGCCTGGATTGTATTTGCGATGAACCTGAGCATAAAACTATATCCATTTTAAAATAACATTAATCAAGGCTAACCTTTGAAGTTCATTGCGGAGAAATGTAAACTAAATAATGTATTTTATTGCCAAAAAACCACCAATAAGAAGCAATAGAAATACAAATGCAAGTTTTTCGAAATATTTATCGATAAAAGATTTAACTGGGGGACCGACAAAAAAGAACAACGCACCAACCAAAAAAAATCGAACTGCTCGCCCTATAATAGAAATTATAACAAATGGAACAAAACTCATCTGTGTTGCTCCCGCAGCAATAGTTGCAACCTTATATGGGATAGGGGTAAACGCAGCTCCCGCAAGGAACCAAAAGCCAACTTCGCTATTGAAAGTTTGGACAACTTGCTTCCAAATATCGTAAGCATTATAGAAATTAATAATTCCCATACCTATTGTTTCCATAAATGAATATCCAATTAGATATCCAAACATTCCTCCCAGAGCGGAACCGATGGTGCACCAAAATGCAGAAATAAAAGAACGGTGCGGCAAAGCTAATGCAATCGCAATTAATAAAACATCTGGCGGAATTGGGAAAAAGGAAGCTTCGGCAAAAGCGAACAAAAAAAGTGCAACAAGAGCATGCTTTTTCCTTGCAAAGCTTTCTACCCAAACAGTTGATTTTCTCAACCAATTATTGATTTTCTTAATCAAAGTTCTCTCCAAACACCCATTTTATAAAATTTTTCTCGGCGAGAATTAACCAAGTCACGAGGTTTGATTTGTTTTAGTGCATCCAGTTCTTCCTGAATTATGTTGCGTAAAATATCGAACATTGCTTTATGATTTTTATGTGCACCGCCAAGAGGTTCGGGTACAATTCTATCGATAACGTTAAGTTCAATTAGATCTTTGGCAGTCAATTTCAAAGCTTCGGCAGCTTGTTCTTTGTAATCCCAGCTTCGCCAAAGAATACTCGAGCAAGACTCGGGAGAAATTACACTATACCAGGCATTTTCGAGCATAAGGATTCGGTCGCCGATACCTATGCCGATTGCCCCGCCGCTTGCTCCTTCGCCAATTATTATTACAAGGATTGGAACTTGCAATTTAGCCATCAAGAACAGGTTACGCGCTATAGCCTCGGCTTGCCCTCGTTCTTCGGCTTCTATACCAGGAAATGCCCCTGGTGTATCCAGAAAAGTTATAATAGGTTTTTTAAACTTTTCGGCTAATAGGAAGAGCCGATGAGCTTTGCGGTAACCTTCGGGATTTGGCATACCGAAATTCCGAACAAGATTAGTCTTGGTGTCTTTACCTTTTTGATGTCCTACAATCATTACGGAAACACCATTGAATTTTGCAATTCCACCAACTATCGAAGGGTCGTCCCGAACACAGCGGTCTCCGTGAAGTTCAACAAAATCGGTGAAAAGGTTTGTAATATAATCCAGTGTCAGCGGACGCTCTGGATGGCGAGCAATTTGAACTCGTTGCCAACGAGTAAGTTGATTATAAATTTGTAGTTTGAGTTCTTCAACTTTTGCTTGCATAGTTGCCAGTTCGTCGCCAATATTGATTACTTCGTTCAGAGTCTTCATTTCTTCGATTTTTTTCTCGAGTTCGTAAATTGGTTTTTCGAAATCAAGAAGATATTTGGGAGTGGTTTGATTGTTCATTTTTGTCCCTTGGTATATTTCAACAAAAGTTCAATATCGAGCAAAGGAGAATAATTCTTTAAATAAAACTGGTTAAGTTTAGAAATTGTTCCTTCGCTCAAGTGTAAATTAGAATGTGCTTCGGCAATAGAGATTAAAGGTTTTTTCTCGATTGTATCGGTTGAATTACCTGTTCCAACAAAAGTCATTTTTCCAATCAAAATGTTAATAAAACTTTTTAAAATGTTTTCACCATTACGAAATAACAAAAATGTTAGCGGAATTCCAAGAGTAAGGAAAAATACCGAAAGCGATATATCAATAAGTCGTTTAGCAACTTGATAACGAAAACGAGAAAAATTATAAATTGGGAAAGTTGGTTCCAAGTCGATGATTTCATTTATGAGTCGGGCAGCAATTATTTCCTCGTATTCTTGGGCAAAATGGAGGCGAACTTTCGGAATCTTTGCCATCTGAATATTTTTTAAATATTCAATATTTGAAAGGGTAGAATCGGTTATTATAACTTCGGTAATTTTGTTTTTCGAAAGTATTCTTTGAAGTTCAGAGATTGAACCAAGAAAAGGTAAATCACAAAAATTCGAGAACGATTTTTGTTTAGTTGAAATCAAACCAACAATTTGTGCGTCGACTAAATCGGATTCTTCGATTTTATTGATAATTGTCTTTGTCTTTTCGTTGTCTCCAATAAATGCTAATCGCCGAGGAGAACGTTTCCCGCCAATTTTTGTTATTAGATTGTAAACAACTCGCATTCCAGGAAGTAGGAATGTGGCAAATCCAATTGTTAAAAGCAGAACACCCCTGCTAAAAGCAAATTCATTAAAGAAGTAAGTTAAAGCTGAAAGGACAAAAAATGCTATCATTAGTCCGAAAGATGTACCCCAGAAACTGTTCCTACGTTCGAAATATTCTCCAGTTGCAATCATCGAACAAAAGATAACAAGACTCAATGCAATAAAGACCGTTGGATATGCATAATTGGGAAAACTAAAAAAAGAACCAAAACGGATTAAACTTGCAAACAAAAGCGAAATGTTTATTGCAATTAAGTCATACAGGATGAAAAAGAATTCTGTTTTATATTTCCAAAACCGTGCAATAAGCTTATGGAAGCGTATTCCAAGAGCAATGAAAGCAAGGAAGAAAAGCGATTTACCATAGTGACGGCGGGCAAATATCTCCATTGCTTGATAGAAATTAACCGTTTCGTCGATAGAACTTCGTTTGGTGCTTTGACCCTTGTAATGAATAATTGAAGTTGAATGAACATAAGCAGTTTTCCAACCAATTTGTGCAGCTCGGAAACAAAAATCGAGGTCTTCGCCATACATAAAGAAAGATGTATCGAAACCATTTAATAGTTCGATAACTTCCCGGCGAATGAACATAAACGAACCACTAATAGAATCGACGAAGTATGTTTCGTCAGGACTACGAAATGTTTGATTATATTGCCCGAAAAGTTTCGAATGCGGGAACAGACTTTGCAAACCAAATAGTTTTGTAAATGAAACCCAAGGGGTTGGGAAACTGCGCCGACAGGCAAGTTGCAACGTCCCGTCGGGGTTCAAAACTTTGCACCCCGCAATGCCAACTTCGGGGTGCAATTCCATAAATGTAAACATAGTTTGCAGAGTATCTTCTTGAAGGTAGGTATCGGGGTTTAATATCAGCAAGTAACGTCCTTTTGCAATCTTGAAAGCTTCGTTATTCGCAGCTGCAAATCCTTTGTTTTCGTTCAAAGCAATTAGCTTGACTTCGGGAAATTGCTTGCGAACAAATTCCGTCGAATTATCAATGGAATTATTATCGACAACAATGATTTCAATGCCGAAATTGTATTTAGATTTATAAATAGAGTGAAGGCATTGCGAAAGAAAATCCTTCACATTGAAGTTAACAATAACTATGGAAAGCTGGGGTGCTTCTTGCATTTTCAAAGGCATTTAAATAGTTTGCAAAGTTTTAGTTTCCAAACAAGAAAAACCGCTTCGAAAATAATCTTTCTATTCATCTTCGAAGTGCCATTGCGTCGGTCAGTAAAGATTATAGGAATTTCTTTGACACGGAAACCGTTTGCCCAAAAGCGAAAGTTCATTTCTATTTGAAATCCATATCCATTGGTCTTTACCTTCGATAATTCGATTTTTCGTAATGCCTCGGTCCGGAAGCACTTGAAACCACCCGTAGCATCCTTAATTGGCATTCCTGTGATAACCCTAGTGTAAAGATTTGCAAAGTAACTTAAAATCAAACGTTGCAGTGGCCAATTAATCACATTAACGCCGGTTAAATAGCGCGATCCAATTACTAAATCGGCGTCTTCTATGGCACGAAGAAATCGGGGGATATCCTCTGGATTATGAGAGAAGTCTGCATCCATCTCGAAAATTGCCTCGTAATTATGTTCTATTGAGTATTTAAAACCATCGATATATGCAGTTCCTAATCCCATTTTTCCGGGTCTATGGATTAAGTGAATTCGTTGGTCGTTTGCCATTATATTTTGGACAATGCGGGCAGTTCCATCGGGAGAATTATCGTCAACGATTAAAATATGAAGCGATGGTTCGACGGCGAAAATTTTACCAATAAGTTTTTCAATGTTTTCTGCTTCATTATATGTCGGGATGATGACTATCGTTTTCATAGTAATCTAGTAAATTGCTAATCGCTTTCTTATCTCGTCGTATGTCTCGAGTTCAAGGGCCTGGTGTGTTGTTCGAACAGCTGTATCGTATTCAATTTCGGAAATCCATTTTTTTACTTGTAAAAAATTCGGAGGAGAAACACTAATCGAATCTAACCCTAATCCTATTAGAATCTCGGTTGCCGAAGGGTGCGAAGCCAGTTCACCGCAAATGCCAACTGGTATTTTGTGTTTTTTAGCACCTTCGATTGTAATTTGCATTAACTTTAAAACCGATGGGTGAAATGGATCGAAGTAGTTAACAACATATTGGTTGTCGCGATCGGCAACGACAGTATATTGGGTCAAGTCATTTGTTCCGATACTTAAAAAATCTACGTATTTCGAGATTGCTTCGGCTTGTAGGGCTGCCGCAGGAGTTTCTATCATAGCACCAATCTCGATTTCTTGGTCGAATACTTCTCCTTCGTTTAACAATTCTATTTTGCAAACGTTTAGTAAATCGATTGATTCTTTGATTTCTTGGATTGTTGTTACCATTGGTAGCATTATTTTAAGATTTTTTTCCCTAGATGCCCGAAGCAAGGCTCTCAATTGTGATTTGAATAACTTAGGATTTGCCAGTAAGAATCGAATTCCTCTTAATCCTAACATTGGATTGTTCTCTGTAATTTTTAAAATTGCATAGAACTTATCGCCGCCAAGGTCGAACACTCTGAATATTACTGGTTTAGGATATATTTTATGGACAACATCCCTATACTTGCTGTATTGAAGCTCTTCGAAATCTTTAATGCCCTTTTCTGTTAAATTTTGTGGGAATTCTATAAGATGTTCAGTTCTAACCAATCCTATGCCATCGGAATAGAATACTATCTTATTATCGAGTTCACCCAGAAAATTTAAATTGACTTGCAAGGAAATTTTTTTGTTGTCCTTTGTTTGCGTAGGTATCTTTAATAAATCCCCAAGTTTAGCTTTTAATTCGCTTTCTTCGCGAATTTGTTTTTTAAATGCATCAAAAGTTGTTTCGTTATAATTGACAACAATCAAACCCTTGTAGCCATCGATAACAATATTGTCGCCATTACTAATTTCGGTTGTAGCATTTGCAACCCCAATTACTTCTGGGATTTCCAATGAACGAGCTAAAATTGAGGAATGAGTTGTTAAGCCCCCTATTTCAGTAATTATCCCACGAATTCCATTGTGTTTGAAAACTATCACTTGTTCCGGCGAAACTGTTTTAGAAACGATAATAGAATTTGGAGGAATGTCCGAAAAGAATTTTTTGTTGGCTAAAATTTCGAGCATTTGGTCGCGAAGTTGCTCGAGTTCGATAGCCTTTTCGCGGAAAAGTTTGTCTTTTATCGATATGATTGTTTGTAAATATTGGTTAAATACGATTTGAATAGCAACTTCAACTGAATTCCCGTCCCGAATTTTTTCAATAATACCTTCGATTAAAGAGCTATCGTGAACCAAAAGCTGTAAGGTTTCGACAATCGAATACACTTGTTTCGATTCTTTTTGTATTGCTTTGGCATACTTTTCAAGTTCTTTCGAGTATTCTTCGATTGCGGTTTGGAATCTTTCGATCTCGTCGTCCACTACAATTGAGACTTGCTGAGTATGATTATTTGGCAAGTGAATCTTGTCGGAAATAACATAGGCAGTCCCAACTGCATAACCCAATGACGAAGGGATTCCTTTCAGGATTTTTTCGTCCTTTGGGGCTGTCTTTTGTTTAGTAGCTTTTGTAATAGGAGTTTGCATTTAGAACATAATGTTAGTTTGTGTAGTTAAATTTCGTAAAATCCAGCCTTAAAGAGTTCTATCAAGGCATTTGTTGCCTCGTTTTCGTCGAGACCTTCGGCAATGATACGCACTTTCGAGCCTTGCTCAGCAGGCAATGTCATCACACCTATAATACTTTTTGCATTAACAGAGTAGCCGTCTACTTCGAGGTAAATCTTTGAATCGAATTTTGAAGCGAGTTTTACAATCTCGGCAGCAGGCCGAGTATGGATACCAGCTGGATTGATAACTTCTACTTCGACTTTCACTATATCGTTCGATTTTAATAGACTACAAAATTAAAAAAATTATTCTAAAAAACTATAATAACTTGCAGAGCGATTTCGAAAGCAGCTATTGTATGGAATAGTTTGTGGTTATCCTTTCTTTTATTAGACTGGATATTCTTCGGGGTGTAATAGAAAAGCTGCTAATTGCCGATAAACCATTGAGATATGGAAAAAATCCAGAGGTTGGTTGGAAATATTAGCAAAGTTGGATAATATATGAGGAAAAGACTTTAAAGAATGTTGGTGCTTTTAAGTATGTCAACTGTTGGATTAAAGTAGAAACGAAATTGACTCGCTCTTGCTATTCTTGTTTTTGGACTAAGCCAACTTTGCGGTAAACTTTTTGTAGTGTTTTGCTTGCTGCTTTTTGGGCTCTTTCAGCGCCGCGAGAAAGGACTTTGCGGAGGAAATCCTCGTCTTTACGGTATTCGGAATATTTTTGTTTAAAGGGGCGAAGAAACTCCACTAATACTTCTGCGACGGCCTCCTTGAATTCACCATAACCTTTGCTTTTGAACTCGTTTTCTATTTCAGCGATTGATTTATTCGTTGCAATTTGATATAGTGTAATCAAATTTGAAATGCCGGCCTTCTCGTTGGAAAAGCGAACTTCGGTTCCAGAATCCGTAACAGCCCTCTTAATCTTATTTTTTATTCGATTATCGTCGTCGGTAAGAAAAAGGACCCCCATTTGATTCGAGTCGGATTTGGACATTTTTTTTGTTGGTTCTTGTAGATTCATAATTTTAGCGCCGACTTTTGGAATGTATGGCTCTGGTATTTTAAATGTTTCCGAGTAGATCGTATTGAAACGCTGTGCCAAGTTACGAGTCAATTCCAAATGCTGTTTTTGGTCTTGGCCAACCGGAACTAAATCGGCTTGATAGAGCAAAATATCCGCAGCCATTAGAATTGGATATGCAAACAAGCCGACGTTTATGTTTTCCGGATACTTTTGTGATTTATCTTTAAATTGGGTCATTCGCGAGCATTCACCCATACCAGTAAAGCAATTTAGTACCCAAGCGAGTTGCGTATGTTCTGGGACGTGCGATTGAATAAAGATATGCGATGTTTCCGGATTGATTCCGACCGCAAGGAAAGTTGCTGCTAAATCGAGTGTCCAACGGCGTAACTGAGCCGGCTCCTGCCTTACAGTTATTGCATGCAAATCAACAATTGTATAATAGCATTCGAACTCGTCTTGGAATTGAACCCAATTGCGTAATGCACCTGTCAAATGCCCAATGTGAAGCCCCCCCGTTGGTTGCATTCCGCTTAATATAATTTTTTTCTTAGTTTCGATATCCATAGAATTTGCAGAAATAAGATTACAAAGATAAGAAAAAATAGCGGATGAAACGAAGCGTTCGATGGAAACTCGATGCCTAAATTTTATTTTGAGACATTTGAAACAAACTTGTATATTTGTATTTTAAAATGATTATATAATTCGGGAGTAAATTTGGAACTTTCAATTAAAGAAGTATTAGGCAAAGAATTTAGATGTTTAGATAAAGGTTTTGTTCGGCTTGTCGAAGTTATGGGCGACGACTCTTCGATTGTCCAAGCAGCGCGGGTTTCCTACGGCAAAGGAACAAAAAGCGTCAACGAGGACCGTAATCTGATTCGATATTTAATGCGCCACCGCCACACCTCGCCTTTCGAAATGGTTGAATTTAAATTTCATGTTAAACTTCCTATCTTTGTTGCTCGGCAATGGATACGGCATCGCACTGCTAATGTGAATGAATACTCAGGTCGTTATTCCATAATGAACGACGAATTTTACATTCCAGACCAAGATGCCGTCCGCAAACAAAGCAAAATCAATAAACAAGGACGTGCAAACGAACCAATCGACTCCGAAATCGCTGAAAAATTTATCCAAGACGTTCAAGAGACACAGCAACTACTATACGATAAATATAATCATTATCTCCAAGACGAAATTGCACGCGAACTAGCTCGCGTAAATCTTCCTCTTTCTACATATACAGAATGGTATTGGAAAATTGATTTACATAATCTTTTCCATTTTCTTCAACTACGATTGGACGAAACTGCCCAATACGAAATCCGAGAATATGCAAAAGTAATTGCTAAAATTGTAGAAGCGACGGTCCCAATGGCTTACGAGGCATTTGTTGATTATCGATTGGAATCGGTCGCATTTTCGCGACTCGAGTTGAAAATCTTGAACACTATGGTGCAAAATAAAATCCCATCGTTCGAAGAAATGCTCGAAATAGGCTTAACCAAAAGAGAAATCGAGGAATTTCTTGCAAAAATTTCCTTATTGAATAGGTAGTGGCTATTGTAAAGTTAATGTTTCGAGCGGAATACGAAAAAATCTAATCTTATTAAATTATCCAATTATTGCTTTTTGGTCAATCATTGTTAATTAATTGACGTAGTTATATAAATTTATGTAATTAAATTTACTAAATTTGTATTTTTTATTAGGAGATTTTATGTTCCAAAAACTTCTTACAGTAATGATTTTAGTTGCTGTAACTACTGTAGCAGCGTTATCACAGGATATTAACGAGATAATCCAAAAAGCGAAAGCAATGTGTAAGCAAGACGACATCAAAACTCTCTACGTCGAAACCCAATCGAAAATGATGGGTATGGATATGAATATGAAGCGATGGAAAAAAGAGCAAAATATGCGCGTCGATAATACCTTTATGGGACAAAATACTTCAATAATTATCACAGACAAGTCGGGCTGGATTAATCAAAACGGAACAATCACAGACTTTCCCGAAACCCAATTGGATATCACAAGGACCCAACTCAAACAGCAAGACCCAGTCCAAACCTGCCATTTCGACGAAGAAGGGCTAACCTTTGAACTCGTTGGCAAAGAGAAAGTAAATGGCAAAGTATGCTATAATATTAAAATGAAAGATAAAGATGGGAACACAACGAACGTTTATCTTGAGCAAAATACATTCGAAGCACAAAAAATAATCACCCAACAAGAAATGAACGGAGATATGAAAAACTTCGAGATGGTTTTCTCCGAGTGGGACACCTATGCTGGCTACAGACTTCCAAAAAAAATCGAAATTTTTATGGATGGAGAGTCGTTGGGGACGATGGAAAATACTGTGATTAAAGTGAACGAACCAATAGACGACGCGGTGTTTAAAAAGTAATTCGGATTCGGAATAAAAATGAGGCATTATAAGTTCAGTTTTATATTTTTTGTCGCTGCTACTCTACTTCTTTCGTGTCAAGAAAATGTTGATACTGTGATAAAGAAGAACGTCGAAGTTCGCGGGGGCGAGGATAATTTTCGTAATGTCCGAACTGTTTCTATGAAAATGAGTTTAAATACGCTGGGGATGGAAGTTCCTATACGAATTTTCATCTCCCTTCCTGGTTCGATACGAACAGAAATGAACGTAAATGGGCAATCAATAATTACAGTTTTAAACGAAGATAATGCTTGGGCAACTGTCGATGGCAATTTTACTCCCTTAGATGATAGTGCAGTGAAAGATTTACAAAAGAATTTACAAAGCCAATTGAACTACTTTAAAAGCGAGCTTTTCGATTATAAAAAACAGGGTGCAGTAATTAAGAATTTTACCAAGGAAAATTTTAAGGGCAAGCCTGCAATTAAAATTCGATTGGATTACCCCGACGGTATTACTTCTTTCCTATTTATTGACCAGAAAACATATTTGAATCTCGCCACTCGTACCGAAAAACAGGTGAACGGGCAACTTATGCAAACCGAAACAGTTTATAAGGACTATCGCCTCGTCGATGGCTTGATGGTGCCTTTCTCGATTGAAGTTAATAGTGGAGCAATGACGATTGCTACGATGCGTATGGATTCCTTGATATTCAACAAATCGATAGACAAGGCAATGTTTCGATTGTAAAAACTTATTACTAAAATTTTTTCATAGTTTTAAATTGCTATTATTTCATATTCGCAGTATTAGTAAGTAGAATAATTTTAATTGAAGAAAAGGAGAGTAACACAATCCAGAGGCAGTGTATCCTTTCGAAACATATAAGAAGGAATATACGCGCCGGACAACTTCCCATCAACTGAATTTATCGTTCAAGAAACATAAAATGAATTAATATCAATACTGGGAAACTTCATTAATAGAAGAAATGAAAAATTCCTTAAATTACATTTGAACTAAAATGGAAAAAGCTGTTGACGTTGTTGGATAGTTTATTTTAAAAATAACTGCTTAGATATGGAAATTAATTATAGCGAAAAGCTGTTTGGCGAAGCAAAAAAAATCATACCCGGAGGTGTGAATTCTCCTGTTCGTGCTTTTAAATCTGTTGGAGGAACTCCTCGCTTTATCAAGCGAGGGTGGGGTTCGCGAATACTCGATGTTGATGGCAACGAATATATTGATTTAGTTGGAAGTTGGGGTCCGCATCTGTTCGGTCATATACCTAAGTTTGTTAAGGATGCCATTGCCAAGGCGGTTGAAAATGGAACAAGTTTTGGGGCACCTACTGTTCAAGAAATTAATATTGCCCGTTTTATTACGCAATTGCTTCCTTCGATGGAAATGGTTCGAATGGTAAATAGTGGAACCGAGGCTACAATGAGTGCGATTCGGTTGGCGCGAGCCTATACAAGCAAAGACAAAATCGTTAAGTTTGCCGGTTGTTACCATGGACATTTCGATTCTTTTTTGGTCGGTGCTGGTTCGGGGCCATTGACTTTTGGCGTTCCTAATAGTCCTGGGGTTACCCAAGGAATTGCAAAAGACACACTAGTTGCTACATACAATGACCTATCATCCGTCGAAAAGATTATTGATGAAAACAAAGGAGAAATTGCTGCAATAATTGTTGAGCCAGTTGCAGGAAATATGGGGGTTATTCCTCCAAAAGGTGGATTCCTACAAGGATTGCGCCAAATAGCTGATTCCAACCGGATTGTCCTTATCTTCGATGAAGTCATTACTGGATTTCGTCTGCATTCGGGCGGTGCGCAAGCACTTTATGGGGTTAAACCTGACCTTACAACACTTGGGAAAATTATTGGCGGTGGATTGCCAGCAGCCGCATTTGGAGGAAGAAAAGAGATTATGGAACTACTTGCTCCCGTTGGTCCTGTTTACCAAGCAGGAACTCTTAGCGGAAATCCACTGGCAGTTTCCGCTGGTGTTGCCGTTCTAAAGTATATTAAAGAAAATCCAAATCTTTATCAGGATTTAGAATCGAAGTCCAAACGTATCGAAGAGGGTATTTTGGATAATTTAAGCAAACTCGGCAAAAAGTTCACTCTCAATCGTGTAGGCTCGATGATGACGTTGTTTTTTACGGAGAATGCTGTGTTCGATTTGGATTCTGCTTCGACATCCGATACCAAACTTTTTGCTAAATATTTCCACAAAATGCTCGAACACAGCGTTTACTTGCCTTGTTCCCAATTTGAAGCATTTTTTGTCCCGTTGTGTATTTCGAACGAGGAAATTAATTTCGTTGTCGAAGCCAATTATCAAGCATTAAAAGATATTTTGCAATGAAAATTACTATGAAAGTTTCGGAAAAATGCTTCCCAAAGCTTACTCGATTTGCTGGCATTTCGCCCTTTGGTTTAATGCAATTTTTGATTTTTGCATTTTCTTTGGGATTATTTGGTTGCTCGGTTTTTTCTAAAGGGAACAAAAATGAAATACCAGCGAGCAAAGCTTTTATCTTCAAGATTCAACAGAATGAACATACAAACTTCGGATTTTACATCTGCGCCGATACCACTTCGACGCTTGAAAATATAAAAAAAGAAAAGGTTGGATGCTTCCTCGAATGTGATAACGAGAATTTTGTTCTTCGGCAATCTCGAATTCAATGTGAAATGGATAACATTCCGTTGTTACCTATGCATTACTTTATCCTCGAAACCACGGAAGGATTCAAAGAGAGCAATTGCAAATCAATTGTTTTCGAAGCAAACAACGAAAAGTTTCAATTCCCATTTGAAGTGGGCGAGCAACAAGGGGATTTATTTGTTTATCCGTATGTATTCAAAGTTTTGGATTCGCTTATACTTTTTGGAATGGATATTGTTCGAACGAATCGCTCCGGTGATGAATATTTTTCCACGTCGGAAAGGTTGAGGGTAGAAATCCAAAATGAACTAGGCAAAACAGTGTGGCGTTCCGACGAAGGAGTCTATTTTTTGCAAGTTATTGGCGAAGTTGAACCGAAAGAAATAGGTTCTTGCTATCGTTATGTAATATTCTGGAATCGGACGGATAGAAACGGCAGGTTCATTACAAAAGGAAAGTTTAATGTATTTATTACACTTCCTATTCAGCCCAAACCAATTACAAAATTCATCGATATTAATTTGGGTGAATGATGGACTCTGAGCAATGGATGCGTCGTGCACTCGACTTAGCAAAATTGGGAATTAATTTTGTTAACCCAAATCCTCGTGTTGGGGCTGTGATTGTTAAGAATGGACAAATAGTTGCCGAAGGTTATCATCGGTATTTTGGGGGTCCTCATGCTGAAATCAATGCTATTGAAAATGCAAAAAGTATCGAGTTGGAAGGAGCAACCCTTGTTGTGAATCTCGAGCCTTGCTCCCATTTTGGCAAGACACCACCTTGCACATCTGCAATAGTCGAAAAGCGATTCGCTAAGGTTGTGGTTGGAATGGTTGATCCTAATCCTTTGGTTGCAGGGGAAGGAATTCAAATCCTTCGCGATTCTGGAATTGACGTAGAAATCGGTGTTCTTGAAAAGGAATGCCGATGGTTGAACCGTTTCTTCATCAAAAATATGCTCGAAGCCAAACCTTACGTAATTTTAAAAATTGCACAAAGCTTAAATGGCTCGATAGCAACAAGTGATTATCAGTCGAAGTGGATAACATCCGAAGAAAGTCGTAATCTTGTATTGAAACTCCGTCGCGAAGTCGATGCAATATTAATTGGAAAAACAACTGCATTAATGGACGACCCGACACTTACTTTGCACGGTATCAACGGGAAAATCCCACGGCGTATTGTGCTCGATACAAATTTTTCATTGCCTATGGAACTTAAAGTATTTACGGATGACTTTCGAACGGAGACCATTCTTGTTGTTTCCGCTCCTATCCAGGATAAGGAAAAAGAGGAAAATTTAACCAGAGCGGGTGTTAATATTCTGGCAAATCCAACAAAAAATAGTTTTATCAACATTTCCCATCTTTTACAAGCATTATACGAAAACCATAGAATAGGGTCATTAATTGTCGAAGGGGGTTCACATATTTTTTCGAGTTTCATTAGGGAAGGATTATGGGACGAGATTAATTTTTTTATCGCTCCTAAAATAATTTCCGGGGGCATCAATGCGTTCAGTGGTTTCGAGATTCAAAGCCTTGACGACGCAAGTAGTGTGGTGCTTAAAGCTATTTTGCCAGTAGGAGACGATGTCCATATTATAGGATTAAATCCCAAAACTGAAAAACTATTGTTTAGCAACTAAACATTAGCGGCTAAATATACATTCCTTTATTCGCTGTTCATTTGGACTTAACCATTGTTAGGAATGTTTCGAAATAGTTATTTTTAGCCAAGTGTGGAAAATAATTATCTTTGCCCGTTTAGTGATACAATAGATTGATTGCATCACCAACTAAAAATATTTTCGCGAATTATGTTATTCTATCTAAATTTTAGGACCTTACTTTGAAATCACCAAAAGGATATGAGTTAGGATTTTTCCTTAAATAGCTTTACAAAATACTGTAACTGTGGAATATTTTGGCGGAACGATTTTTATGTTTGCCTATAAATGAATCGGTTGGTCACCGTTTGAGAATAATAACCAAATGTATGAATAATAGTAACCAGAGGGCGAATTCGTTTTTTAGAGCATTGTTTTCCCAAGTTATAACTCGTTAAATTCGAAAATCTTAGAAAATTTGAAAAAGTCGCATTAATTCGGAATCTTGGCATTAAATTTGCTTTTATTCAGTTTGCAAAAGGTAGGAGAATGGAGTGCCAATAAAGTTACTTTTGTTCAAAGAACGATTGCCGTTGATGAGCAAAGCATTGGATGTATATTCTATGCGCTTTCGAACGATTGCCGAAAATATTGCCAATGCAAGTACTCCAAATTATCATCCAAAAGAAGTTAAATTTGAAGAACTTTTTAAATCGGAATCGGCAAAGTTTCAAATATCAGGCGTTAGAACATCAATTGCCCATTTGAGAATGGACGAAACCGAAGCAGATGATGTGGAAATACCCGAAGATACGCAAAACATTCCGCAATCCGAAGAATATTTTGCGGGAAACTCGCATACGAATATCGATAGGGAAATGTCGGAGTTGGCTGAAACTCAAATTCGATTTCGTTTTGTTTCGCGTTTGGTGAAACGATATTTTTCTGGATTAAATAGTGCTATTACTGGAACACGCGAAGGATGATATAAGTAGAACTACTTATTGTTAAAATTTGAAACATAATATTTTTGAATTGTGATGGGGAACAATATTTTTGAAATACTTAAAATAAGCGGCGAGGGTTTAAGTTTGCAAAGACAACGGTTGAGCAGTATTGCTAAGAATATTGCAAATGCGAACACAACACGCACGTCCAACGGAGAACCGTATAAGCGAGAAATCGTAATTGCAAAATCAATTGCTCAAGCTCCTTTCGCGTATGGGCTTACGCAATTATTGCCGTTGGAGATTTCTCCAAATTCTTTTCTACGCCAATCGCAAATCGTGGACAAGAAAGCACCGGAATATATTCAATCGGAGACAATTGTGGATGATTCCCCACCGCGCTTGGTGTATGACCCATCGCACCCAGATGCCGATGAAAACGGATACGTTCGGTTTCCAAACGTAAATGTTATAACAGAAATGGTCGAAATGATTTCTGCGCAAAGGGCATTCGAGGCAAATGTTTCAATAATCGAAGCGGCTAAAAATGTTGCACGCGATAGTTTGGACATTTAATTTAAGTATGAAAGACAGATGAATATTAATCCTGTAAATATTTACAACAAATACGATGCAAGGGTGGAGGTCCAAACCGAAAACATACAAAAGTTAATCAATCAGAATACGCAAAAGATTCTTCCTCAACAAAGACAAGAGCCGCCAAGAGATAAATTTACACTCGAATTAAAGAACAAAAACAATATAATAACTGCGCAAGAACGCGAATTTTTTGTTAGAATGTTTCCCGAAAGTTCCACAAAAATTGAAAACCACGTCCTATTCGATAGAAACGGAAAGCTACAAACAAAAGATGTTGCAAAAGGAACGATTATAGATGCTCGTGTTTAATTATTTTGTTCAATATGGGGGGAGTCGAAAATATGAAAGTTGATGAACTCAATCTGCAAAGGCAGTTGCAAATTCAACTTATACAGAAACAGAAGACTGATGTTGAAGGTGAATCCTTCGTCGATACCTTGAACAAGCTCATTCAAGATGTGAGCGAAACACACAATGAATCAACAAAATTAGCAGAAGATTTTATCAAAGGAGAACCGGTTGAACTTCACGAAGTTATGATTGCGGCGGAAAAAGCAAAGACAAGTTTTCAACTTCTACTGGAAATTCGCAATCGCTTTATTGACTTTTATCGTGAAGTTTTACGAATGCAAACATAAAGGAAAAATTTTAAATGGCAGGAACGGGGATGGCAAACCAAGCGGGGATTTTTTTTAAGAAGCTTACTTTTATTCAAAAAATTGTTCTATTTGGCGTTACCCTTGCTGTATTATTTGGATTGATTTATATTGTGCTCAATACAACAAGCAAAGTTGAATACGCTATTCTTTTCAGTCAAATTGAACCAACGGAAGCAGGCAAAATTGTCGAAAAACTCAAAGAGCAAAAGGTTGACTATAAACTTACCGATAATGGAACAACTATTTTGGTCGATAAAAACAAAGTTTACGATACTCGTGTAGCTATTGCTGCCGAAGGATTACCCGAAAGTGGCGTCGTTGGGTATGAAATCTTCGATAAAACTAACCTTGGGATGAGTGAGTTTGTCCAAAAAGTAAATTTTCGCCGTGCCCTCGAAGGAGAACTTTCCAAAACTATAGGCTCGCTTCAAGGTATTAAAAAAGCTCGGGTTCACATCGTTATTCCCGAAAAAGCCATATTCGAAACCGAACAAAAGCCGCCAACAGCATCAGTTACCTTACAACTCGGCAACGATAAATCAATTGGACGATTAAACATACGAGGGATTCAGAACCTTGTTGCTTCGAGTGTCGAAGGCTTGTCTCCTAATAACGTTACGGTTGTTGACCATCGTGGAAAGATTTTGTCGGACTTCGATGTCGATGCAAATTCAGTTATCGGCAAAACCCAAATTCAACACGAGCAAAGAATTCGGGTCGAGCAATACTTGACAAATAAACTTCAATCCCTACTCGATGGGGTTATCGGGCAGGGGAATTCCGAAGTTCGGGTTAGTGCAGATTTGGATTTTACTCAGGTAGAGAAAACAATAACAGATTTCGACCCTGAAAGGCAAGTTGTTCGAAGTGAACAGAATATATCTTCGAGCGCTAATACTGTGGATTCCCTTGTGTATCCAGCCCCAAATAAAACAGTTCAACAAAGTAATGCAATAGCTAATTACGAGATACCCCAAACAATCGAGAAAATCATTAATGGTGTTGGAACAATTAAAAGAATCACCGTTGGAGCACTTGTCAATGGAATATACAAGGTGGTCGAAAAAGACGGTAAAAAACAAATAGAATATACTCCCCGAAGCGAAGAAGAAATGAAAAAATTAGAAGAGATTATCAAAAATGCAGTTGGGTTCGACCAAAACCGAAACGACCAAGTTAGCATAGTAAATGTTCCGTTCGATACTCAACAACCCGAACCCGAGGTATTAGCTTCCCCACAACCTTGGTATCTTCAACCCGATAACATTCGTTTGTTTATTTTGGTGCTTGCTGTATTAATAGCTATATTTTTGATGTACTTGCTGTTTCATTCCCGACAGGTTAAAGAAGTGGCTCGCGTTGCTATGGCTTTGCCGGAACCACGTAAGCTTCTCGAAGAAGAAAAAGAGGATTTGCAACGGGAACTCGAAAGCTTACGAACCGAAGAAGACCAGATGCTTCTCTTACCTACCGAAATGCCAGAGCAGCTTTTACTTACCGAAGAGGCTGGTGGTATTCCAATACCCGAAGACGAGGCGGTAGGTCTTCCAATTGTAAAAAAACCTGCAGCCAAGCTTGCCGATACCCGGGCACTGAGCGAAGAGGCTATGATGAAAATGGAAATTCGCGATAAAATAAAAGAGTTTATCGAAAACCAACCTTCTGAAGCGGCTAAGCTAATCAGGGTTTATCTTACTCAAGAAGAAAGCCAAAAGCAAAAAGTTTGATGATTTTAAATGGGGATAAACTTAAATTATTTATTTTTTCGTTGTAATTTGAAAATCGAAAGTTCAGCGAGATGAAAAAAATAGAATACAAATACGAAGACCTTACCCCGAGGCAAAAAGCAGCCATTTTGCTAATGTCGCTCGATGTCGATACTGCCGCAAAAGTGTTTAAACAACTTAATATAGAAGAGGTTGAACATATTGCATTAGAAATTACAACTCTTCAAGATTTGCCATCGAATATTGTTGACCAGGTTCTCGAGGAATTCTATCAAATTATGACTGCCCAAAGCTTTATGCTCGAGGGAGGCATTGAATTTGCGCAAACCCTTTTGGAAAAAAGCTACGGATTCGACCGTGCCAAAGAAATTGTAGAAAAAATTCGTGTTTTGACTTCTGTTCGTGGTTTTAATATACTTAAAAAAGCAGATCCTCAGCAACTCGCGAATTTTCTGTCGAAAGAGCATCCACAAACAATAGCATTGATTCTATCACATCTCCCCGCTGATCAATCGGCTGAGGTTTTAAGCGAACTTAACGAACAATTACGAATCGATACTGTTCTGCGAATTGCGAAACTTGGGAAAGTATCGCCACAGCTTCTTCAAGAAGTTGAACATGTCGTTGACCAAATTGCCGAACAAACACTTTCCCAGAACCTTGCAACTGCCGGGGGTGCCCAACTGGTGGCGAGTATTTTGAACAAGAGTAATACCACTATTGCAAAATCTTTGCTCGAACACATTGAAGAAAAAGATTTTGGAATGGCTCTCGAAATCAAACGTCTAATGTTCCTATTTGAAGATATAGTTACAATCGACGATCGTGGGATTCAAAGGATTCTTCGCGAAGTCGATAAACGAGATCTTGCTCTTTCTTTAAAAGTTGCCGACGAAAAGATAAAGCAAAAAATATTTAAAAATATGAGCGAGCGCGCCGCCGCCGTCGTTAAAGAAGAACTCGAGTATATGGGACCCGTTAAACTTAAAGAAGTCGAAGCTGCGCAGCAAAGAATTGTAGATATTATTAAGCGACTCGAAGAGCAAGAGGAAATTGTTATTGGTGGGCGTGGTCGCGAAGATGTCTTTGTTTAATCGTTAGAAATGAATAAAGTATGATGAGCAAAAATGCAAACTTTTAAAATAAAACTCCCCACAAAGCCGAAGGAAGTAAAACCGAGCAATTCCGAAGAATCTAACATTATTAAAGAAATAGTTCCAGAAATTGAATTATATAAATTCGAGGCAATTCAATACACTTATGGAGAAGATTTTGAAAGCGATTTTGATAATTTCGATACTATCGACGCCGTGCAAACATCTAAACCGAAAGCAAAGAAAAAATCGGAACGCCCGGTTTTTTCCATTTTCTTTTCAGTTAAAAATATGGATAAACCAGTCCAACTAAGTCTGCGCAAAGTTCAATTTTTAGAGTATTCACAAAAAGAATTGCAAGAGGAGATTCAAGCCGCTTATGAAAGGGGTTTCCAAGATGGTCAACAAACTACTCAAATGACACTTTCCGAAGAATTTTCGAAATTCGAAGAGTGGATTCGAAATATTGACCAAGTAACCCAAGAACTTAGTTCGGAATTCCACAAAAATTTCAAAGAGCTTGCGAAAATTATTGTTCCTTTATCAATTCAGGTCGCTCGCCACATTTTAAGTACCGAGGTTCAGCATAATCCTGAGATTCTTGAGCGACAAGTTCAAGAAGCATTGGATATTATTGACAATGAGCAAATATTTGAAATTCGTTTGAATCCGGAAGATATAGACATACTTAACTCTGTTAAAAGTAGGCTTGCGGGGAGCGAGCCAAAACTCGAAGGAGTCCGAGTCGTTGCCGATAGTTCCATTGACCGTGGGGGCTGTATCGTTGAAACTTCCGTCGGGCGCATAGACGCAACTTTTGAATCACAACTGAAAAAAATTCAAGAAAATCTCGAAAATATAAATCTTGAAACTGGTGTGGAAAATGTTTGAGCCGAGCAAGGTAGCAGAGAGAATTGTTAAAGAATTAACAAGAATTGAACCAGTTGTTATAAGCGGAAGAGTAACAAAAGTAATAGGTCTTGTATTAGAAAGTGAAGGTCCAAAAGCCAAAATAGGGGAAATTTGCAACTTAATTAACAAGAAGGGGAAGATTGTTAGCCGTTCGGAAATTGTGGGTTTCCGAAATAATCAAATCCTATCGATGGTATTAGGAGATTTAACCGAGATTGAGCCTGGCACTGAAATTGTGGCAACCGGTGATGCACTAAAAATTTTTGTAGGAGACGCACTCCTCGGTAGAGTTCTCGATGGGCTTGGAAATCCGATTGATAGTAAGGGGAATATATTTACACCCGAACGACGTTCTGTTTATGCTTCGCCACCAAATCCTTTGCAACGGCAGCGTATTTCTCAACCAGTTGCAACGGGGATAAAAGCAATTGATGGGCTACTGACAATTGGTAAAGGACAAAGGGTTGGAATATTTTCCGGCTCGGGTATTGGTAAGTCTACACTTCTTGGAATGATTGCCCGAAAAACTTCCGCAGACATAAACGTTATTGCCCTTATTGGAGAACGAGGACGTGAAGTAAGGGAATTTTTAGAAAAAGATCTTGGCGAAGAAGGTTTAAGCCGTTCTATAGTCATTGTTGCAACGAGTGATGCTCCTTCGCTCGTTCGAGTGAAGTCGGCTCTTGTTGCTACAACGATTGCAGAGTATTTCCGCGATAAAGGTCTCGATGTAATGTTAATGATGGATTCATCGACTCGTTTAGCAATGGCACAGCGCGAGATTGGACTTACAATTGGAGAACCTCCAACAACAAAAGGTTATACCCCAAGTGTATTTGCTCTTATGCAAAAGGTTATGGAACGAGCTGGGACAAGTATCCAAGGTTCAATCACCGGACTATATACTGTCCTTGTCGAAGGCGACGATTTGAACGAACCAGTAGCCGATGCTGCTCGCGGAATTTTGGATGGCCATATTGTTCTTTCCAGAAAGCTTGCTTCTCTTGGACATTACCCCGCTATTGATGTCCTCGAAAGCATAAGCAGAGTTATGAATGACATTATTACACCTGAACATAAAAAAGCCGCATCGGCGGCAATCGAACTTCTTGCAATATATAAAAATTCTGAAGACTTAATTAGTGTTGGAGCTTACCAAAAAGGAACAAATCCTAAAATCGACAAAGCGATTGCCTTCCACGACGTAATCAATGCTTTCCTTCGTCAGGAAATCGACGAAACTCATACATTAGAAGCAACTGTTCAAAAGCTAATTGAAATTACATCGAAGGTATAAAAATGCCAAAGAAATTCGTTTTTCGGCTCGAGAGCTTGCTGAATTTAAAAGCACACAAAGTCAAGGAAATCGAAGAAGCAATCCAAAAAGTTTTGTATTTTCGCCATCGTACCGAAGAGGAAATACGAAAACAGGAGGAATATCTACGAAGTATTTCCAACGGAAACAGTGGGCGTTTTAAAATCCTCGATTTACAAGCCCAAGTTAACCACAAAGAATATATCGCCGCAGAGATTGAGAAACTACAGATACAACTCGAACGCATAATTGAAATTGAAAGTATTTATCGCGCTCGGCTTACCGAAGCGATGAAAGAGGAAAAAATACTTGAAAAATTGAAAGACAAAAAACTCGAAACATATAATGAAGAATTAAAAAAAGAGGAAACAAAACATCTCGATGAAATTTCGATTAACAAGGAAATCCGTAAAACCAACCCCGAGGCATAACAGTGAATCTAAAGCAACTAATTATAATTATCTCTATAATCGTTGGCTCGCTTTTAACAATTCTGCTAATACTTTTTGCTATATATAAGTTTGCTCCACAAATTCTTGGGATTAAAAAAGAAGAAGAACCCGAAAAAACTGAAAAAATTGAGGAACTTCGTAGTGAACCTAAAATTGTCCTTTCGAAAAACCAATACGACAAATGGCTACAGAAGTCGTTCAATATTGAAGCAACATTAGCAGAAAACAAATTCTTAAATAATTATCAAAGGACACTGCTTGATTCTATTGTAAAATTAAACAATCAGATTTCAGATATTAGCAAAGAGTTGGCTATGCTTTCCGATTCAATAAAGCATACCAGTCAAACGCTTGCGGGCAAGGACAAAAAAATACAGGAATTACAATCACAAATCTCCGAAAAAGAAAATCGGATTACACAGCTCCAAAAAAGAATCGATAATGAGTCGTTTGGCGGGAAAGCAACCACCGATTCTGCAAAAAATGTTGTGTTGATGCAGTTTGCGAAAATTTATGAAAATTCCGACCCGAAGGAAGTAGCAAAAATTATCGAGCATCTCGATAACAAAGAAGCTGCAAAAATATTGAAGTTTATGTCGAAGAAAAAAGCTGGCAAGATAATTGATGCTTTAAAGCCTGAACGAAGTGCTGAAATCCTTCAAACTTCGGTCAAGTGAAATAGTAAGTTCTTTATAAACAATAGATTAGGCAGGATGCCAAAAATGATAGCAAGGATGCAAGTAGCAATCAAGTCGAATATTCACCACAAACCGATATCGAAATCGGACCAACCGTCTAAAATTAAACAACATAACCAAAAAACGTCTTCCGCTCGAAATATAGATTCTGTTTCCGAACTTAATTATTTTCTTGCCTTTTTGCAAAGCCAATTACATCTAAAAGTTGCAGCAACATCTAAAAATACAATTAACAATCCCGCAAGCGACTTTACGCAGGAAGAATACAGCAGTAACGAAAATGCTTTATCTTCCCTTTTCAAGTTGAGTCAATTCGGTAGCAACAGTGCCATAGTTAGGCAATTAGGTGCATTGCCGGATGAACTGTCCGGGCTAGAAAAGGATTCAAAAATCATACAAAATATTGGGAAATGGAAACTACCTACAAGTGAAACCAAAGTTTCTACAAATGATGCAAATAATTTATTGGAATATTTGAAGTCAGTTGGATACACTGGGATTAAGCTGAAGAATCTCAGGGAAGGAAACTTCGACAACGAAGCGATTCGGCTTCTTCCCGATTTTCGACAGAGTATGAAGAACATTAATCAAGGAACTATACAAAAGGCAGACTCCAACGATGTCTTAACTGGTAAGGGCAGTTCGAAGATTAATTTAGTTTTTGAGCATAGCCCAGAATTTGAAAATTTTGACAATTTGCATCAAAAGATTCGCAAACAAGAAATTGACCAACTGTCGAAAGTTGAACAAGAAAAAGTTGAAATTACAACTGAACGGAGCTCATTTAAAATTTTCGATAACCAATTGAAAGACATAGGACTTATTGCGAAAAATGCAAAAATATTGCAAGAAGTAGTTTCTCCTAAAGTTTTCGATAGTTCAAAACCCGATTATCAATCCCATACTCGTATTTTCTATTCGCGGTTAGAAGAAGTGCCCCAGAATGTAGTTTCGATGCTGAATTCTAATATAGAATTTCCAGCTCGTGCAGAAATCGTTTTGAATCCTAAGACCTTTGGTATAATAATTGTCGAAATTAATGCGAGCAAAGACAAAGTCGAAGTGATGTTCAAAGTTCAAGCGCAAGAGACACTTAAAATGCTCGAAAACCAAGCTCCTATACTTCGCGATAGGCTACAAAATGCTGGTTTCGACAACCAAAGTATAGATTTACAATACAAGAGTTTCGAAAAGGAAGGAACTATGCACCAAGACAAACAAGAGCAAAAACAAACGGAACAAAATCTGCTTCGCGATTTTATTCGAAGTTTTGCTTACTTAAAAGGAAATAATGAATTAGATTTTGAAAATTATTCACAAAATACATTGGAGGCGTTATGGTAAGTGGAGTTCAAGCGACGAAGTTGGGCACATCTATGTTGTCGAAACAAGCCCAGCAAACTACCACGACACTCGGGAAAGATGACTTTCTAAAGTTACTTACAATGCAACTAAAAGCACAAAATCCTATGAAACCAATCGATAATATGGAATTTGCAACCCAATTAGCCCAGTTTTCCCAACTCGAGCAGTTAACAAACATTCGTTCATTACTCGAAAATCAAAATTCTATTTTCGAAACGTTAGCCGAAAATTTACAGGCAACCTCTATGTCTGCTGTGCTTGGTGAATTTGCAACTGCATATTCCAATAAGTTAAACTTCGACGGAGAAAATCAAGCTACTCTTGGATTCAAACTCGATTCAACTATGCAAAAAGGGGAAATTATTATTAAAGATGCGTCGGGTAAAGAAGTTCGGCGTATTACTCTTGACCCGACTATGCTTAGTAGCGGGGAACATATCGTAAGTTGGGATGGAACCGACAATCAGAACAACAAACTTCCAAAAGGAGAGTATACATTTCAGGTTGTAGTATCGAATATGCAAGGAAGCACATTTAACGCCGAGACATTTACTTATGGGAAAATTCAGGCAATTCGGTTCAAACCAGAAGGAACAGTAATTGTAATCGATAACATCGAGATTCCTTTAAAGAACTTAATATCAATCAATACGAAAGTATAGGAGCAAGTGTATGTCCGAAGTCGATGGGGTTCGTTTGCCGTTTATTCCAATTGGTAGCGTTGAAGCGCCAAAAAAGCCATCTGTTCACCCTCAGTCATTTGCCAATAGTAGCGAGTTTCAACGGATATTTGACAACGAGGTTGTTTCTTTAAAGTTTTCGGCTCATGCAAAATCGCGAATCGTTAGCCGTGATGTTGGAATTACCCCCGACGAGTTAAGTAAACTCGAGCGAGCAGTCGAAAGCGCCGAAGAAAAAGGTGGGCGCGAAAGCTTGGTAATTCTTGGGGAGAAATCGTTTCTTGTTTCGATTCCGAATCGAACAGTTGTAACTGTTTTTTCGAATAAAAGTATGGGAAAAAATGTGGTAACAAATATTGATAGTGTTGTTTTTGGAGGATAAAAGAGGAGCTGGACCTTGTCTGGTGGCAGGATGCTCCTACCAAAAACTCTGAACGACCGAGGAGTTTTTAAACAAAATGTTAAATAATAAATGGAGGTTTTATGGCAATATCGCGTGCTTTACTCATTGGGGTAAGTTCTCTGCGTAGCAACCAGCGTAGGTTCGACGTTATAGCAAATAACGTCGCTAATATCAACACAACGGGCTTCAAGGGTTCTCGTGCTAATTTTGTTGAGCAATTGAACCAAATATACAAGCGCGGTCGAGGGCCCGATATTGTAAGCGGAAGGGAAGCTGGGGGAGTTTCCCCCGTTCAATATGGATTAGGTGTTCGTATTGGTTCAATTTCACCAGATATGACCCAAGGCGTTATCGAAACAACAGGAAGACCATTGGATATGGCTATTCAGGGCGATGGTTTCTTCATTTACAATTTGTTTGGTGTTCAATACTTTTCTCGTTCAGCACCAATAATTCGTGATAGCGAAGGCTTTTTTGTCGATCCTACTACCGGAGCGATTCTGCAAGGATACAACGTTGTTCGTGATGCTAATGGCTTCATCGTTAAAGATGCAGATGGAAAAGCAACACTAAATAAAGTAGCTCAAAATCTTCAAATTGCTTCGACGACTTTTTCGCGACCAAACCAAACCCAAAACATTCGGTTAAGTGGCAATCTAAATTCAACAGCCAAAGAAAATGATACAGCAGTTACAAGTATTATGATTTACGATAATCAAGGTGCTACTCATACTTTGAAGTTCACATTCACAAAAACTGCAAATCCGAATGAATGGACACTTTCGGCACAAATTGATGGGAACGATTTAACTTTAGCAAATAATACAATAACTTTTAACACGGATGGTTCACTCGATTCGCCTACTAGCTTGACTTTAACCGCACAACAACTAAATCAGGCGTTGAACCAAACAGTATTCGACGAAACAACACCCAAAGATGTTACTGTTGAATTGGCTCCAAGCGGGAGTGCTACGCAGGGAATAACTCAGTATTCCGGTGCGAATACAGTAAGTTTTGTTTTCCAAGATGGTTTTGGTGTTGGCGATATTGCCGATATTGCTATTGACGATATGGGGAAAATTTGGGGAACTTTTACAAATGGACAAACTGAACTTCTTGGTCAAGTGGCTCTCGCTCGTTTTCCAAATCCCGACGCGCTAATTCGTGAAGGCAATAATTATTTTTCGGTATCACCCGACAGCGGAATTCCTGTGTTGGGAACAGCTTTCGAAACATTCGGTTCGACGAGTATCGTTTCTGGTGCATTAGAGCAATCTAATGTGGATTTAGCTGAACAGTTTACCGAAATGATAACAACACAACGAGCCTACGAAGCTGCAGCACGGACGATAACAATTTCGGACACACTTTTGGGAGAAATAAATCAACTGAAACGATAACAAAAAACAATTCGGTAACTAAGAAATTTGCAATTATTGACTATTGAGCATTTTTTGATTATTTAAGGCTGCCTCGGTGCCGAGGCAGCCTTATTTTACAATGTTGTATTGAAGTTATAAAAGTTGTTCGAATCTCAACAATTTTACATTACGAGTGTGGTTTCGTTCTGTGCTTCGAGCAGACGAACTAATTCAGTAAGGTAAAGACCTGCTAACATACCATCGATGACTCTATGGTCGTAAGTCAACGAAACGTAAGCCATATAGCGAACGACAACTACATCTTCCTCTTCGATAGTTTTTACTACTGGTCGTTTTTGGATAGCACCTACACCTAAAATTGCGGTTTGAGGCTGGTTGATAACTGGAGTTCCAAAAAGAGTTCCAAAAGTCCCAACATTCGTCAAAGTGAGTGTGCCGCCTTGAATCTCGTCGGGGTTGAGTTTCTTGGTTCTGGCTCGAGTTGAAAGGTCGTATATCGCTCTTGCTAAGCCAGCCAAACTCAATGCGTCGGCATTTTTAATTACTGGGACAATCAAATTTCCATCCCCAAGTGCAGTTGCAATTCCAAGGTGAACCCTTTTGTGTTGAATAATATTCGTTCCATCAACACTAACGTTGACTCGTAGATATGCTCGTGTAGCTTCGACAGCAGCTTTGGCAAAGAAAGGAGTAAAGGTAAGCTTAAACCCTTCTTTCCTTTCGAATTCATTTTTGTATTTTTCGCGAAAACGCACCATACCAGTAACATCTGCTTCGTGGATGCTTGTTACGTGGGCAGATGTTTGTTTCGAAAAAACCATATGTTGAGCAATTAGTTGGCGAACACGATCCATCGGGATGATTTCAGTGTCGGGACCATAGGTAGGTATGCTCGGCGGTGAATAAGCAATCTCGGTAGCCGAAGCTGCAGATGGTTCAAATGTAGTTGCTAGTTGTTTCGTTGAAGTAACAACTTCGGGACGCGATTTCTTATATTCGATATATTTTAATAAGTCGTCTTTTGTTACTCTCCCATCGACCCCACTGCCTTGTATTGTTCTCAATTCGTCGAGCGAAATTCCTTCCTCCTTTGCGATTTTGCGAACGACAGGAGAAAAGAAATATTTACCTTCCCTTGATTGAGACGCAGTTTCAGATTCTTTAATTTGTTTGGAAGGAACATTAATTTCTTCCTTTGTGGATGCCGTTTTTGGGATTTCTTGCGCAATGGCAAAAGTTTTTCTCTCGACGCTCGATACTGTTCCGCTTGTCGATATTTTCGCAATTGTTGCTCCTACGGGAACGGTCTGGTTTTCTTCGGCAATGATTTCGACAACAACACCGGCAACTGGCGAGGGGACTTCGGTATCGACTTTATCGGTCGAGATTTCCAAAATCATTTCGTCGCGTTCGACTCGGTCGCCAACCTTTTTCAACCAACGAAGAATTGTGCCTTCTTGTAATGATTCTCCCATCTTTGGCATTACAACATCGACAATATTACTCGAATCAACGTTTTCGAAGGAAGGTTGTTCTTTGTCTTCTTTTGGCTTTTGTGTTTCGGTAGTAGAAGTTGTTTCTGGAATTGGTGCTTTATGTTGTAGTTCCGAACCGACGACGGCATTATCTTCGGTTTCAATGCGAGCAATTACATTACCAACGGGTATAGTCTGGTTTTCTTCGGCAATGATTTCGACAACAACACCGGCAACTGGCGAGGGGACTTCGGTATCGACTTTATCGGTCGAGATTTCCAAAATCATTTCGTCGCGTTCGACTCGGTCGCCAACCTTTTTCAACCAACGAAGAATTGTGCCTTCCTGCAACGATTCTCCCATCTTTGGCATTATAACATCTACTTTCATATCTAAACTCCATTTTTTCAAATTGATAAAATTAAGAAAGCAAAGTTAAAAAATCATTTTTTGTAGAAAAAAAGATTTTTATCGAATTCTGGATTATAGTTGATATTTACAATGACTATTTTGGTTTTTTTCTTGTCGTTCGATGTAATTTCGAGAGTTCTAGGTATTTTAATACCTTCGTAAGTAAAAAATTCTTTCGGGAAGACTCTAAAAACATAAGGAGATTGATAGAATTTGATTTCTTTATAATAATTAATAGTGCTCGATTTCCGAAGAAAATATTTTATAGTATCGTTTTCGTTGTTTATCACCTGGAAAGCCACGTAACCGGTATCGTTGGATACCAAATCTGTAGATTTGTAATGGTTAATCAGATTTTCGTCGAGAAACGAAAAAAGGTTTAGTATGTTCGACCGCATTCGTTTCAGTTCTTCGGGGAAAAGTTCGGTTGGTTCGAATATTTTTCGCGTAGGGTCAACTGTCCAACCGCTATCGTGAGTTATCACTGTGATTGCATAATCCTTGCCAAAACGAATCTGTAAGCGGAGTGTGTCGGGGAAAATGCGGTGGTAAACAAATTCGAGCGAATCCTTGTTATCGTCAATAATCACACCTATTATTTGGAACCTATGAGCTTTAATAAAGTCATTTGGCTTTACAATAACATTCCTGAATTTCTGGAACAATGTATCGGTGGTTTCGAAACCGAAACTATCCCTGCAAAAAGTAAACAATATTATAATAATAAAGCCAAGTTTTATTTTCATAGATTACAAATAATAAAAACTTAAAGTCGAATTTAACACAATTTTATGTTATTTCCTGGATAAAAGTATAATTGAATTATGAGCAACACCAACAAGAGTTTGTGTTTTCAATAATGAGAGGACTTAATAGATTGAAAAAGGCAAATCCCCCCCGATTTGCCCTAATTCGAGGTTTTGGTAGGAGTTGGTAACTTTTATTATCCACGAATAAGTTGTAAAAATGACTGTGGATTTGTATTTGCTTGTGCAAGCGAGACTAACGATGCTTGTTGTAGGAACTGAGCCTTGATTAATTCTAATTGTTCTAATGCAACATCGGCGTCTTCGATACGAGAAATTGCCGCATTGTAATTAGTAATTTGTGCTTTCAACAGGTCTTCTTGCGAACCAAGACGGTTGCTAATCCCACCAAGTAACGAGGCTACTTTATTAATGTTTTGTAGTGCTTGGTTTAAACTTTGGAGTGTGGTATTAATTTGTGTTGAAGAAAATATTCCAAGATCATTTGAGTTAACAGCATTTAAGCTGGTCAAATCTAAGTTGCTGACCCCTGCAAAGTTTTGCGATGTTAAAGCATTAGTATCGAACGAATTGCTTGAGATATTATATTCAGTATTGTATGTTGTTAAGTCGATTCCAAGAGTAACAAGATTGAATCCAGCATCCATTCCAATCACAAACGAAGCAGAGTATGAGCCATCGAGAAGCTGCTTGCCTCCGTAAACTGTAGTAGCAACAATTGTTTGAATCTGTTGTGCCATTCGATATGCTGCTTTAGCAAGCGAAACCAATTCGTCGGTTCCTAAAGCTCCCGAAGCAGCTTGGGAAACAGTATCTTTGATAGTTAAGATACGTTGCGAGATATTATCCATTGCCTCGATAGAAATGTTTGTAACTGCGAATGCGTCGCTTACTGCGAGTAATGCTGCTTTCATTGCTCCATTTCGGGATTGAAGAGCACGTGATGTGATGTATCCAGCAACATCGTCGCCAGGATTGTTGATTTTCTTCCCAGTTGAAAGTCGAAGTTGCCTGAGTGAAATGTTTCGATTTGAGACTTCGAGGGCGTTGTAAGCATTCTCTGCCGGAATATTTGTTCGTATCCTCGAGCTTCCTCCAATTGCAAATGGCATATTTTCCTCCTTAATTAATTACCATTAATAACTTATTCCTTAAAAATTTTTCAATCGATGTGCCAAATACAATAAGATGATTCTTAAAAAATAGTTGAACTCTCGGATGCATTGTCGGAAGCAATGTTTCGAGTTTTTGTGTTCAACTAATAATGATTTTTTCAATTCATTGGTTCGATAATAGCCGGTTTTCTATCGTTGGAATGCATAAAAATTATTCAATACTTTGAAGTAACATAAACAGATGGCGATTTTTGACCAAAGCGGGATAGGTTAATTCTAAGAATTTTTGAAAAATGTGATTCTGGGGAAAACAAAGTAAAGCAAAATAGAAATCCCTTCGTACAAAGGAAAATGTCTGATAGTTACAAATATACATTTTGTTTTATTTCTGCTTTGAATCGAAAATTCAAGTCGTGGGTTCAGATTTAATTACCACTAAAACCTTGTCCGAATCAACTTGTTCGCCTGCTTGGACATTGATTTCCGAAACAACACCATCAATAGAAGAATACAATGTAATTTCCATTTTCATAGCTTCGATAATTACGATTGGTTCTCCTTCGCCGACTTTTTGGTTTAGCTCGACCAAAACTTTAACTACGCTGCCTGGCATTGGCGGTTTTATAACTTCTTTGTCCTTGGATTCGGCTTGCAAAGCTTCGATAGAAGCAGTTTCTTCCCTGTATTTTTCGAAAGTAAATTGTTCACCCTCGACAAAAACATAAATTGATTGTGCATCCTCGGCAACATAGCACAACTTAGTTATTCCGTTGAGATTAATTTTGAAGATATTATCGTTGAACTTTTCATAAGAGAAATTGAAGTTTTGGCTATCAATCGTTGCCTTCGATTCGTTGATTACAATTTCAATCAGTTTGTTTTTATATAAAATCTCCATACTCCATATATTACTTTTTGTTTGATGCAATTTCCCATTTTCCAAGAACTTGCCAAGGAGAAGGAATTGTTTCCTTTGTTCCAATCGAAGAAGTAGGTCGTGTTTTTGTTGCTAAATATCTTTCTGCAGCGGCAAGGGCAAAAGGGCGGAATTCTTTATTAGATGTAAATAAATCGGCAGATAAGTTTTCGATAAAGTTTGTATAAGTATTTCCAGCAATCCATTCTGGATGTTCCAGAACTCTTATTAAGAATGAGATTGGGGTTTTTACACCTAAAATCACATTGTTTTTCAGAGCATTAATCATTCTTTTGCGTGCTTCCTCGCGGGTAGCTCCCCATACGATAAGTTTAGCAAGAATTGGATCATAAAAAATTGGGACCTCAGCTCCTTGATAAATACCCGAGTCGTAACGAATGCCGGGGCCAACGGGTTCACAAAGATAAATAATTTTGCCGGAAGAAGGTAAAAAGTTGTTTTCGGAATCCTCGGCATAAATTCGGCATTCAATCGCATGTCCATTTTGGCGTAAATCTTCTTGTTTGAACGGTAAAGTAGCCCCATTTGCAATATGAATTTGTAATTTGACAAGGTCAATTCCGGTTGTAAGTTCCGTTATTGGATGTTCAACTTGGATACGAGCGTTGACTTCGAGGAAATAGAAGTTGCCGTCTCGGTCGAGCAAGAACTCAACTGTTCCAAGATTCGTGTATCCCGCTGCTTTGATTGCTCGAACAGCAGTTTCGCCCATTTTCTTTCGCAGCTCTGGACTTAGTGCAACCGAAGGAGTTTCTTCTATTATCTTCTGGTGGCGTCGTTGAATTGAACATTCCCGTTCAAAAATGTAAACAACATTCCCGTATGAGTCCGCAGCTACCTGAAATTCGATGTGGCGTGGCGATTCGATATATTTTTCCAGATATATGGCATCGCTTTTAAAAGCAGAAATAGATTCCCGCATAGCAGAATCAACGGCGTCCTCGAGTTCGCTGGGCTTTTGAACAATTCTCATTCCTTTGCCTCCTCCACCATCGGAAGCTTTGATTAAAACAGGATATCCGACCTTATCAGCGTATGCTTTAAATTCGTTTATGTCTTTGGAGCTTGTTTGCATTCCAGGGATGACAGGAACATTCGAATTCACCATTGTTGTTCGGGAGTGAACCTTAGATCCCAAAAGTTCCATAGATTCTGGGCTTGAACCTATAAAAATCAGGCCCGATTGACGAACTTTTCGATTGAATTCTGCTCTTTCGGAAAGGAAACCATAGCCAGGATGAATAGCATCGCACCCTGTTTTCAATGCAGATTCAATAATTATATCCATATTTAAATAAGATTTCAAAGGAGGTGATTCGCCGATATAAATTGCTTCGTCGGCAAGCATAACGTGCGAAGCGCTTCGGTCAATATCGGAATATATAGCCACCGTCGAAATTCCCAACTCCCGGCAAGCATTAATAACCCTACACGCAATTTCACTTCGATTTGCTACGAGTATCTTTTTTATCATTTTTTTCTCAACTTCGAAAATTAAAATTAATTCAAGAATTTCGAAAAAACAAAAAATTAGTGAATTTTTGCATAATTTGTTGCAATTTTGCATTGGTTATTTACAATATATGATTTTTTATGGGTAAGTCTTTCGATTGGCTGATTGTTGGATTGGGAAATCCAACGGAAGTCTATCTCGAAACACGCCACAACATCGGCTGGATGGTTGTGACCGATTTATGTAATAAACATAATGTGCAATTTGCACCTATTTCGAAATATTACTACCTTGCAAAATTTCATTTCGTTGGTTCCGAAGTAATAGCCATCTTGCCAAGGACGTTTATGAATAATTCGGGCTTTGCAATTACTCTTTGCGCAGAATCATATCGAATTCCGAACGAACGTATCCTTGTTGTTTGTGATGAATATAACTTCCCATTAGGTCGAATACACCTTAAAGACAATGGGGGTGATGGGGGACACAATGGGGTAGCTTCGGTTATTGAGCATCTTGGCAGTAAGAGTTTCCTTAGGCTTCGATGTGGGATTGGCAATAACTTCGGCGAGGGAGAGTTGACCGACTATGTTCTTTCGACATTTGAGCCGGAAGAGATTCCTTTGCGGGATTTGATGATAAAAAGGGCGGTCGAAGGAATTGAGTATTTGATTAAAAATGGAAAAAGTCGCGCAATGAGCGATATTAATTCAGAAAAGCTTTGGAAAATAGATTTGAAATCCTCCTAAAATTTTGAGCATAATAATATACAAAACACTCTCGGAAGAAAATCGCAGCAATCGAGTCTCTTGTATGATTGTGTTTGGTGTTGCGTTGTTTTTGAACATTATTGCTTTTTTCTTTCTTTTTGTTAAATGGATGGAATGAAAAGGTAAAAAAGTGTCTTTTGGTGTTCTCTGAACAGATGCAATACTTAACCTGTTCTTAATTCAAATGTTGGTATGGTAATCTTTGATGGCTCTCGAAGTTGGGACTGCCTAATGGTTGTTTCTTCGATGATTTTTGCCTAACTTTCATCGACTTCGTCTAAAATTTCGAAAAACTTGCTGAAATGCTAGTTCCCAATTTATTCTTCTTAAAAGAGCAAGTTTCGCATATTATAGGACTAAAAAGATAAGGAAGAATAGTCCAAAGACACTTGCCATTACCCAACGTGCTTGTCGGATATCGGAAGCCTTGAGTTGATGCCAAGCATAGGCAGTGAAATAACCAACAATCCAAAGCCCAATTATGATTAGAATACTTCGAAATGGGTCGAGCCTTGAACCTACGAAATAACGCATTCCAAAATTGGCAATAGAACCATATACGATAAGCAGATGACTTACGTAAATGTAGAGCGATTCTTGCCCACAAAGTTGGAGTACTCTCCCAATGCGTTTTTCTTTATATTGTTCTTCGATTAGAAAAAGCAAGCCAAAAATAGCAGCAGTTCCAGAAATTCGGAAAAGTGAATGGAAAGGGGAAACGTGCCACCAGTCCCGAAATCCATAGAAATCTGTTAAATTTCTTGAATAGAAAATAATAAGTAGAAGTGGACCCCCAACTAACAAAAATCCCCATGACAACCTGCGTTTATCGGGGCTTTGGAAAAACAAGGCTGTAGCAAATGCACCAGCGAAGAAATATCCACTCCACGGCAATAGCGGGAATTTCGAGATAGGGTATTTTGCAAATAACGAAGCAAAAAAAGCAGGCAAATAGTCGAATGGATTCAATTCCCAGATCCACGGTGCAACGACGAAAATCAAAAGTCCCAATAATCCATAAATCCATTTAAGAGCTTGCAAGTTTTTGATTATAAGCAGCAGGATTAGGGCAAAAAGGGATGAATAGACAATGGTTTGGAGTATGTCGCATTCAAAGAACGAAAGCCAACGTTCGGAAGTCAGCGAAAACATTTGGTGGAACGAGATTGTCGGAAAATGTAACCAATAAGCAATCAAAAGGATTAAGCCAAGACGGCGAAGATATTGCCAAAGGGGTGGTTGGAAAAGTCGATATTCCTCGGCTTTACGTGTGGCTGCAATCCAAAACCCTGCTCCAGCACAAAAGAGAAATGTTACCGCGACAAATCCGTTAGATATGTTGATAAGATTGTAGAACCAACCGCTTTTGAAATTAGACGAGAGAACAACATCGATAACATGGGTTTCGACCATCCAAAGCACTGCAATGCCGCGAAGAACATCGATAAAAACAAAGCGATGTTTCTTTGCTATCGAAATTTGTTGAACTTGCTCCATCCGTCACTTTATTTTTGTTAATGAATTAGCAGTAATTGCACTATAATGAATACAGGGAGTAAAACAATAAGTGAAAACTTATACATATATTCAAAGAAGTGTGGCATCGGTATCTTTTCGTGTTCTGCTATTGCTTTAATCATAAAATTAGGACCGTTGCCAATGTAACTCATTGCACCAAAGAAAACGCAACCCGTTGCTATTCCCTCGAGTAAATGCTCTGGTATGCCACCGACTATAACAAGGTCATTGAAAAGATGAGGTTGTTGGGTTATAAGGCCTTTTGCGAGTGAGTAAAAAGTTACAGCGGTTGGTGTATTATCGAGGAAACTACTCAATGAGCCAGAAGCATAATAAAATGAATAAATGGTTTTAAATCCGAAATTCTGTGCATTCGCTTCAAGATAAAGCAAAGCGGGAACCATTGTAATAAAGATTCCAAAGAAAAGAACAGCAACCTCGTTTATTGGATGCCAATTGAAATTATTTTGTTGTCGAACCTTTCTCGAGGTTAACACAAGCGATAAAACCGCCATAAGAACTATTGCAATTTCCCGCAAGTATGAACTAATGTGGTGTGGTTGAATAAAAGGTAAGAATAGCGGGTTAATGAAAGCGACAGCGAGGACAACACCAAGAAGAAATATTAGATTCCTTTGACCTTTGATTCGCAATTTTTGATACTCCGAACGATCTAAACTTAAATCCTCTTCACTTTCTTTTTTATAATAATGCTTTTCGATAAAATAAAAAATGGTAATGAGTAGTGCATTTGCTATTAACCATTCTTTAACAAGGTTAAAAAACCAAAAAAAGGGGACTCCTCGCAGGTATAATATGAACAAGGGGGGATCTCCCAGTGGGGTAAGTAAGCCCCCACAATTTGCAGCAATTGCAATGAAAAAAAGTATTATATGTGTTTTGTGCTTTCGGCGAAAATTTGTTTTGAGCAAAGGGCGAATCAAAAGCATTGCTGCGCCAGTTGTCCCCATAAACGATGCCAAAATAGCAGAAATGATAAGAAAAATAGTATTTACACGTGGATTAGCCAATAGGTCGCCTTCGAGATGAATTCCACCAGTGATAATAAATAAAGCGCCAAGTAGAATGATAAATGGGACGTAATCGAAAAAAATTGAATGGATAAGGGCTTCCGAAAGGTTATTCGCGAGAAGCCAAAACCCCGTCGGAATTCCTAATGTCAAACTGACAAAAAATTTATTTTTGTTGCTTTCCCAAAAATGCGGCGAGGTGAGTGGTAGAATTGCAATTGCAAGCAGCATAAGAATGAAAGGAGTTACAGAATAAATCGGAACATTTGCAAATTCCATAGTTAATCCCAAACATAAAAATGCAAAAGTAAGGAAAATGAGAAAAAGAAAAATCAAAGATTTTCTTTTTTCGTCCTTGTTTTTTTAAATAATATTATCGGTAAATGGAGAATAGTTCCCTATATCGAAGCCTAAAGGTGAATTACGACTCGATTATAAGTTCTATCGAAAAATTGCAGAAACACCAGAATATTGCGAACGAGATAACGGTAGTTGCTGTTTCGAAAACACATCCAACAGAAGCAATCTTGAATGCCATACATTGTGGAATCGAAAATTTCGGCGAGAACTACGTCCAAGAATTAAAGGCGAAAAAGGAAGAAATTGAACAACTCGGCGTAGCACAACCTAAGTGGCATTTCATTGGTCATCTTCAAACCAATAAAGTTAAGTATATAGTTCCCTTTGTTTCGCTTATTCACTCGGTCGATTCAAGTCATCTCGCCGAAGAAATACATAAACAAGCTAAAAAAGTTGGGAGCATAGTTAATATTCTTGTGCAAGTCAATACATCGGGGGAAAAGTCGAAATTCGGATGTTCGCCCGAATTTTTGTTTAATATTTTGGGTTCTATCCAACATTTCGAAAATATAAGGGTTTGTGGTCTGATGACTATCGGGTCTTTTTCGAATGATGAACAAATAATTCGGAATGAGTTCAGATTGCTACGTTCGTTATTCGAACAAGCGAAAGATAAGTTCCCGAATTTGCCTCTTAAAGAACTTTCGATGGGAATGACAAACGATTATCTTCTTGCGGTCGAAGAAGGAGCAACTATTTTACGTATTGGAACTGCAATTTTTGGAGAACGACATTATAATGCATAGGATGGTTTAGCCAAACAAAGATTCTGGTTGTTTGAATCCTTTCGCCTTGGCATATTCAATATAATAATTAAATTCTTCATAGATTAAGCTTCTGCTTATTTTTGGATATTGGTAGGCTAAATGATGTGGGTAATATTGTTCCATCAAATTGAGATAGACGTCTGTTCCAATAGATTCGGCTATGAAATCAATTATTTCGGTTGTGTCCGACTGATTTTCGGGCAAAATTAAATGTCGGATGATTAACCCACGACGAGCAATTCCATCGCGCACGACGAGATTCCCAACTTGACGATACATCTCGATAATAGCTGCCGAAGCATAGGCAAAGTAATCGGGTGCTTCGGTATAAATTTTCGCTTTTTCTGGGTCCTTAAATTTTAAATCGGGCATATAAATATCAATCAATCCTTCAATAACCTTTAATGTTGTAACTTTATCGTAGCTACTTGTATTGTAAACAATTGGGATGGTTAATCCCATACTTTTTGCTTCGACGATTGCTTTTGCTAGTTGTGGTGTGTAGTGGGTTGGAGTTACTAAGTTAATGTTGTGGCATCCTTTGCTTTGCAAATCCAACATTATATCGACTAAATCCTGAATCGAGTAACATTTGCCCTCGCGGCAGTGACTTATTGTAAAGTTTTGACAAAACACACAAAGTAGGTTGCAACCCGATAGGAAAATTGTCCCCGAGCCAAAATAACCGACCAATTCTGGTTCTTCCCCGAAATGTGATCCGTAAGAAGCAACATAAACATCTGTAGGCATTCCGCAAGTTCCAATTTCGTTTTCGAAACGATTAACTGCGCAAGAGTGAGGGCATATTTTGCAATTCGAGAGGCTCGCATAAAGTTCCTCGATTTCGGACATTACCAAAATTGCTTTATCAAATTAGCAAAATAAGAAAAATCTTATATTTATGGAAATTAGCTGTTGAAAGAAGCAGTTTTTGTTGGCTTGCTCCGAAGAACTGTATGTTTTGAACAAGGAATTACAACTCCTATCCAAAAGACTGTTAATATAATTTAGCGGCGACACTAAAAACAAAGTTTCGTGGTAATCCCGGTTCAATAAAATAAGGAAGATTCGAACCCTTTTCGATTATTGGATTAATGAATGCAGAGCCTACGTATTTGCTATCGGCAATATTATTAACCGAAAAAGAAAGCGAGATTTGCATAAAACTACCGACATACAATTGGTCGAACCAGACTTTTGCATTGAAGATATTATACGAAGGGACCTCGTATTTGTTTGCATCATCAGCAAAATATTTACCGACTCCTTGCATCGAAAACTCAAATTTTAGCAGAATCGGGAACGAAAGTGAAAGGTTATAAAAAAGATTTGGAATACCAGGAAGTTTATTATCCTTGAAATCTGCAAAAATTCCAGCTTTTGTTGGGTCATAGTAGCCTGAATCCACCTTGTAGTTTACGAAACGATGGCTTAGATATGTAAGCGAACCTTCGAGTTTCACGTATCTGTCGAAGTCTATTCGAACATTACTTTCGAGCCCGAGGCGTTCTGTTTTTCCTGCTGAAAAGTAGAACCTTCCTTCGCGATAGGGGACAAGCTCATTATTAACTGAAATATAATATGATGACAGCTCGAATTCAATGCTTTGCAAAATATTTCTTAAACCGATAAAGGATTTAACACCAAGTTCATAGGTTGTCGAAATGATTGGGTTGAGTAGTGGATTAATTTGATTGGGTAAAGGTTCTTCTGTCGGGGCTGGGTCGGTTTCGTTGCCAGCGGGAACTTCAATCCCTCCGCCGATATTTCCAAATAGCGAAACATTCTCGGCTACTCTGTAACTTAAAGCAAATTTAGGGGTTAAGCGGTTGAATTTTTTTGTATCGCTAATAGAATAGGCTAGATAATCTTGTGAATAGTATGTAACATTATCGTAACGCAAACCGAGGATAAGACTAAGCCTATCGAATATGAACTCGTTTTGGATAAACGCTCCGAAGGTGCCTGCACCCTCTCGTTTGTCGGTTTGAAGATTGTTCGAACGGTTTGCATTTGAATCTAAAGCATAGAAAAGAATTGCACCATCTTGAGTAGTTTGGTCGAAACCTAAAAGTAGGACATTTTTGAAATGTGAAAAATCCAACTGGTTGCGATAGGTTAAGTTAGTTCCGAAGAAATATCGTGTGAAGTCGCGGAAAGTACCGCGTTCGGAACGTTGAAGATATTTAGAAGTAAGGAATGCAAGCCCTTGCAATGAATTATTTTCATCGAAGTTGTGTGTGATGGTAGTTGAAATTTGCCCAATTTTGTTGTGTCGGCGCTCTTTATTGCGTAGGTAGATAGGATATGCAGATTTGGGAAGTGAATCGAAAGCGACTTGTGTTATTGCCCCAGGAATGTGGAACAGATTATTAGCAAAGTTGATGTTCACAAGAAACGTTGTTTTTTTAGAAATGGGAGAGTTTAACCCAAAATTGAACAAAAGCTTTTCGGATTGAGAATTTTCGCGCCAACCGTCGAATTTCGACTGAAGTGAATTCAGATAGATGAGCCCTTTTTCGCCAATTTGAGATTGTAGTTTCAAAACGTTTTTTGCTAATCCCCAGTTTCCAGTTGTGAACGAGTACGTTGCTGAATTTTCTCGAATTTCGGGAACTGTCGAAAAACTAAGGACTCCTCCGGAAGCATTTCCCCAAAGCGCAGAAGCATTCGAACGTAGAACTTCGATATTTTCTACAAAGGCAATATCGAAGAGATCGAGCGAGGTTCGACCATCGGGTTCAGTTTGTGGGACACCATCGAGGAGGAATCGTAATCCGCGCACCGTTCCGGAATTGGAACGGTCGCCTGCACCCCGAGCGCCAAAGCCACGAATTATGATGCGTATATCTTGCGAGCCGTTTCTGGTTTGAACCAGAACTCCAGGGACACGTGCTAAAGGCTCTTCCAAAGATAATCCTCGAATTCCGATAAAGTTTTGTTTACTAAAATAGCTTACCGACAAAGGGACTTCGAGCATTGTTTCGGGATACCGCAAGGCAGCAACTACAACTTCTTTGAAATGGTATGAGCTTGTGTCGATTTTTTCGTAGGCAAAGTTAGATGAAAAGTTCAAAATAAAAATAAACAAGAAGAGGAAAATTTTAACCTTTCCCATAAGACGATTTCCTAAAATTGATAAACGATTTATTTTTTTGGAATTTCGACTGGCGCAACCGGGGGTTTCGCACCTTGTGTAACAGGTTTGACGGTTTCTTCGCTGGAACTACGAATAAGAAATTTATTTGCAAAAAGCGCAAGCAGTAGAATTGCAATAATTAACCCACGGGTTAGTTTTTGAAGGAAGTCCATTGTTCGTTGGGTTCCGAACATTGTTCCAAATTGCGTTGTAAGCCCGCCGAAGGTTGGGGAAAGATCTCCTTTCCCGGGTTGGAGCAAAATAACGCCAATCAGCAAAATAGCCCCAAGTATCATTATTATAGAAATCAATGTAAACATAACTTTACAACTCGATAATTTATAGAGATACAAAAATAAGAAAAAAAAAGCAAGAAACAAAAAACTTAATTGATTTAGATTTACTTTCGAGATAATCACGGTATTTTAGGAAGAAGGGATTTATACTTTTTTTGCTAAATATTTGTCCTGATCTGTAAGTGGAAGCGAAGAAATTAGTTTCGAACGGACTACCGAAGGAATTTCGCCGACGAGAATAGCCATCGTTCCGTCGAGAATCATTTGCATAATTTCCATTTCCTCCTGGTGAAGAATTCGAAGTTTATCCCCAATAGGTAGCCAAAGCAAATTCGCAAGTATGATACCCCACATAGTTGCAATAAAAGCTGTTGCAATGTGTTGTATTAGGACCGTAGGATCGCTACCGGCAGAAGCCAAAGTAGCAATTAGACCCATCACAGTTCCGATTATTCCCATTGTAGGTGAATATCCTCCTAATTTTTGAAAAAGTGTGATGTTTGCATTGTGGCGTTCGGTAATATACGAAATTTCGGTTTCTGCCATTTTTTGCAGGTTCTGTGGGTCAGTTCCATCAATTACCAATGAGAACATACGACGCATATAGGGATGTTTGACTTCGTCCAGCCGTTTTTCGAGAGCAAGAAGTCCTTCTTTTCTAGCAAAAACAGAGAAATCGATAAATTGCTCGATTAATTCAAGTTTGTCATACTTGGCGGGGAACAACGCAATATAAATCAATTTTGGAATTCTCGACATTACTTCGACCGATGTTCCTGCAAATCCTGCGGCAAGTGTTCCTCCAACAACAATTAAAAGGGCGGGCCACATAAAGATGGAACTCAACGAGCCACTTTCCCAAATAAAAGCTCCAAATATTGCTATAAAGCCGAAGAGAATTGCAAAACCGCTCGAAAATCTCATACCGAAACCAAACTATCTAAGGAAATCGAATAGAGAGGTTTGGGTTAAACGGGCTCCAACTTGCAAAGCAAACTGCAATGCGGTCTGATCTTTCATCAGTTCCAAACTTGTTGCAGAATAGTCGGTATCGGCAACTTTCGATTTTAAAGCCTCGAAATTAGTAATTAAAGCATTAGTTTGGTCGCTTTGGGTTTCTAGCCGATTCAAGAGCGAGCCGTTCTTTGAGTTCATTGCAACAACCCTTTCGTAGATTTCTCCAAATTTCTTTTGCAATTCATTTAATTTAACTAAATCATCTTGATTGAACAAATCGTTTGCGCCGCGTAGATTGCCATCCTTGTTGTAAGAAAGTAGATTATATAGTTCTACGATTGTATTTAATGCGCTGGCAGTTGCATCTCCAAATAAATCATTTGCAGTTGTATTTATTATCTCCGAAGAGACTTTGCTTGTATTGATAATTGTTCGGTTGTTATTCCCTTTGAAAACAACTTGGAGTCCCGAAGGATTATCGGTTGAAGGATTTCCTTTGATTATTTCAAAAGGTAGTTTATTCGTTGAGCCTTGAGGTTGCTGAACGGAATCGGGAGTGGTTAATGTTCCCGAGAAAATGAATTGGCCATTGAAATCGTTGTTCAAACTTCTGATAATATCGTCGAGTATCCCGCGAATTGCATTTCCGATAGTAGAAACGTCGTGGCTCGTTCCCGATTTGGTCGCATCGATTGCATATCCTCGGAGTTGTTGAATATTATTTGCAATCGAGTCAATAGTTTCGGTTGTGTGTTGAACGAATTCAATCGAATAGTTGATATTATTTTTATATTGTTGTTGTAAGTCCAGCAAATTCTCGAGGCGCTTTTTTGCAGCAAGTGCATTTGGCGATTCCGAAATATCGACAATTTGTTTACCCGTTGCAAGACGTACTTCGTTGAGGTATTTTCTGCTTTGAATATCTTCGATTGCAGATTGAATAGGAGCATATTTAGAAAATTGTGTAACCCTCATATTACCTACCAAGATTAATTAATGTTGCGAGTAAATCATTAGTTGTCGAAACGACACGGCTTGCTGCCTCGAAAGCTTTTTGATACTTAATTAAGTTAATTGCTTCTTCGTCTAAATTAACTCCAATTAGCGATTCACGTTGGCTCAATAATTGTTCATTAGCTGTTTTAGAAGTTGTATAGAAGGAAGAAACTTCATTGCCATAGTTTCCAATTTGTGCGATTAAGTTGGTTAAATATTCGTTTGGGGTTTGATTCTGCAAAAAGCTTGTATCGGTTGAAATACCTGAAATCTGTCGTGCTATCGTAGAATCGCCAACTTCCCCGGGATTTGCCGATATTGGAAGAAGGCGAACATCATTAGCAATTGACGAATTTATTTCGGTAGTTGCGATAGTAATTTGAGTGCCAACTGTAAAGAAGCTTCTTCCCGGCGGGGGAGGGGTGGTATCGGTAAGCCCATATCCTTGATTAGTGAAATTATTAATTTTTTGAACCAAAGTCGAGAAAAACGTTTCTAAATTTGTTGCTGGCGAAAACCCACCGCTGGAATCCTTTGCGTCGAATGTTGTGTTGAAATGCTTTAAAAAGCTTGCTATTTTTCCATTTTGTGTGTTAACGGTTGCAAGTTCTCTTCCTTTTGTATCGACTTTGAGCAAGGTTATACTTCTTTCGCTAGTTTGCGAATCTATGTTTTCTTTGACTTTCAATTGTGAATAGTTCGAGCCGGTTACAAGATTTATTCCGTTTGTGAATACGTTCAAAGTTCCAAAATCTCCATTTGTAACGTTTACATCTACTAATTTACTTAATGCCTCTATTTTGGTTGTTCTTTGGTCGATTAGTGTTTGTTTGTCCCCTTCGAGCTTGGAGTTTGTCGAAGCAATTTTAAAATTTAAATCTGCAATTTCGCGAATTAATTGATTTGCTTCGCCAACACTCGAATGAATATCGTTCGCAATCTCGTTGCGTGTTTCTTCGAATTGTTGAGAGATCTCTTTAAATCGTGTAAGCATTGTTTGCCCCAAGGTTGTAGTTCGCTGGCGCAATGCTAAATCCGTTGGGTTTTGCGATAAATCTTCGAATGAATTCAAAAACTGAGTTATTGTATTGTTCAAAGAATTTTCACTTGGTTCGCCAAAAATCATAGAAAGACGTTGGACCATAGTGTTGTCTGTTTCGAGTGTGGAAAGATAGGAAAAGCTTCGACGAATCTGTTTATCGAAAAACTCCTCGCGGAAAGTTCGAAGTTTACTAACAAGAACACCAGTTCCGACAAACCCATTACTCGAAGGTAAAGGCTCTCCTTCTCTCAACTCTGGCACACGCCGAGAATACCCAGGAGTATTGACATTTGCAATATTACCGCTTGTTGCATCGAGCCCCAATCTTTGAGCAATTAGTGCCCGTTTAGCTATTTCTAATGAAGGAGACACACCCATATCGAGAACTTACCTTCCTCTAAGCTTTACTGTTTTTCAATTAATTCGTTGATTTTTTCCGCTTGGACAATTAAATCGCCTACCGATACCATCCGCATCTTATTTATCATCGAAAGATAATGTTTGCATTGTTCGAGTGATTCTTTGGCTATTGCTAAATTCCTTTTCCTTTCGATAGGCTGATTTTGAACTAGGCTTTGTTTGAGTTTTTCGGGGAAACCTTGCATACAATCGGCAATCAAGTATCGGAAATTGTAAATATCGCCATTGAGCTTCGAAGCAAATTCGTCCAACGAAAGAATAAAGTTATTAATTTTTTCTTGTAAGTTCTCTTGTGCCTTTCCTAAAGATATTTTCTCCATAAATCTAACCTTATTGCAAAATTATATTTTGACATCACAAACAGAATTATCGACGTTGGAAAGTGTTGAAAGTATTTCGTGAATTCCGTTGAATGCACGATTTGCAAGAAGTTTATTCAAAGAGTTAACAGACGCAAGTGTTTCTATTAAATCGCGCAATCGGCTCCGTTTCGTTTCCCAATCGGCGGGTAATTCTGTGGCGAAGTTGTTCAAATCAGATAATTTCAAGCCAAAAGCTTCCTTTTTCGATAATTTCAGTTCCTTCATCAATAGATTCATTCGTTCCTCTTCGTAGTTTTTCATTTCGCGAGTTAATTCATTCAACTTTTGTGTATATCTTTCGACTGCCAATACATCGTAGCGAACAAGAGCCAACTTTTGTTCTTCGGCAATTTCGACCATCTTTTTCAACGCCTCTTCTTCGCGCGATAATAAATCAAACAGAGATTTCATTTGTTCACCACTTTATTAGTTTGACTGTTGTTAGTGAAGTGACTAGTGTATCGCTTTACCCGTTGAACATAGTTTTGTGTTTCTCGGAACGGAGGAATTCCATTGTATTTCAATACATTTCCGGGTCCGGCGTTGTATGCAGCGAGAGCTAAATCCAAATTCCCACCAAACATATCGAGCATTTCGCGTAGATATTTTGCTCCTCCGTGGATATTTTCTTGTGGATTAAATACATTTTTTATTCCAACATAACTTGCTGTAGAATCAATAAGTTGCATCAAACCTTTGGCGCCTGCATTGGAAATGGCATTAGGATTCCCGGCAGATTCGACAGCAATTATCCCTTGGATCAGGCTTTGTGGCAAATTAAATTTTTCTGATGCTTCGTTTACCCAGTCATCAAATTGAGAAATTTTTTCAAATAATTTATTCAAAGTCCTATTGTATGGATTGTCTCCGATTGTGCTTATTTCACTTTTAGGTTTATTATTGATTGCCGGGTTAGTTGTAGACCTTTTCGTCTGCGACTTTGGTTCGATTTTATTTTCCAAATCTACTTTCAATTTTTCCCCAGTTAACTGTTCATAAATTTTACCTGCAATTCCTATACCAATTCCAGTTTTTGAAATTTGCGATGAAAGTTCAAGATATCCAAGATCGTCGAAGGTATCCCCTCCGAAGTCCGATAGATTGTTGTTTTCGCTGTCTTTATCGAGCATTGCTTTCCGCATTTCTTTAAAAATCAGATATATAAAAAGGGATTCGAAATCGCGAGCTGCTTTTTCTGCTTTCTTTTTTTCATCGGGTGATAGAATAGTACCTTTTAGCGATGGCTTAACTCTTGTCGTCTCTTCAACCTTTGCCTCGAACACCGATTTAGCTTTGGTAAATGTTTCTATTGTGTTCATAGATTATTTTGTCGAATATTCCATAGTCTAGTTTAGATTAAGCATTTCTTTATTGAATGATTAACTCAGCTTGTAAAGCACCACTTTCTTTTAAAGCCTGGAAAATACTTATCATATCTCTTGGTGTAACATTCAGTAAATTCAAGGCATTAGCAATGTCTTGGACAGTCGGTTTACTTAAATCTAAAATTTGAGGTTTAGAAAACTGTTCACGAGTAACAATCTTCATAATTGAATCTAATGTTAACCCACGGTTTAGATACAATGCAATGATTGGTTGCGACGGGAAAACGATTTCCTTTTGTACAGAAATTTCTAAGCCACCTTGTGCAACAACAACTGGAAGAATTTCGACATTTCCTCCAACAACAACCGTCCCTGTTCGCTCATTGATTACTACTCGGGCAGGAGTGTCTTTTGTAACTTCGGCAAGTTCGATTTGTGAAATTGTTCCCATCATCTCTTGTTGGTTAATTCCAGTAGGTAGATTGACTTGGACTGTTGTTGCATCGATTGCGGTAGCGGAATTTGCTAATTTTGGCAAACGATTAATTGATTCAGCAACCCGAAAAGATGTAGTAAAGTCAGGCTCGTTTAGAATTATGCGAATTTGCTGATTATCTGTGAATTTCCCTTCGATGTCTTTTTCCAGAACTAATCCGTTGGGAACACGACCACTTGTTACGAAATTCTTCGCAACTCTTGTCCCCATAGCCGAGAACTCATATCCACCAACTGATAGGGGACCTTGTGCAAATCCGACGATTGTTCCATCGGGAAGCGATAATGGAGTCATCAACAAAACGCCTCCTTGCAATGTAGTGGCATCGCCAATCGAAGATACTACGACATCTATTTTCCCTCCCTTTTTGCTAAAAGTCGGAATCGTTGCCGTTACCATTACAGCTGCGACGTTTCGTATCCTTGGATTAGTTTGTGGAACTGTTAGCCCAAACCTTTTAAGCATATTGATTACCGATTGAATCGTGTAGCTCGACAATTGATTGTCGCCAGTATTATTGAGTCCAGTAACCAATCCATAGCCAATTGCTTGGACTCCGGTAGATCCTTCGATGCGCGCAATATCTTTTATTCGCGCTCCGTAAAGCGAATAAATGGAAGCTATAATCACAAAGACTAATAATGAATTTTTCATTTTCAAAACAATATTCTTAAAAATCTTGTAATTAAACCAGGTTCTTGAATTTTGCTGACGGTGCCATCGCCTTCAATGAGCAATGTCAAATCCAAAATATTGTATGAATAAACAGAATTGTTCGGCAGAACATCCACAGAGCGAACAGTTCCACTTATTGTTATTGTTTGGGTTTCACCATTAATTTTGGTAGTTCGTTTGCCTTCGATAAAGAGGTTGCCCGCTTCGTCGATTTTTGTAACGCGTGCGCTTATTCTTGAACGTATATTCTCTCTTCTAGTGGTTTGCCCTGAACCAGAATGGGAGTTTGAGGTCGAAAGGTCCGCACCAGCGTCAAAATTCGAAGAATTTGCATTTGCACCAACAGTGCCTCCAATACTCGTTGAACGACTATCTTTCGTTACTGCGCTATTGTCTGCTTGGGTTTCTTCGACTATCAATACCGTTACTGCATCGCCTACTTTGAATGCTTTGACATCGGAGAAAAGCGAACGAGATGTGTTTTGTATGAATTGTGCAAAAGAAAGATTTACCCCTATCAAACAAAACAGAATAACTAAGCTAAGGTAACGCATATTTTCCTCTCTTTCAATTTGAAATAATAACAGAGCCATCCTTGGCAGCAAATCCGCTTATAACGGTTTGCGTTCCCTCCCGACGAACACGAACTTGTTCGCCAACACCAGCATCCTGCAATGCAGTTCCGACTGTAATAACAGATACCTTGCCTGAAAGAACAACAATTTTTACTTTTTCTCCTCGATGGACTGCAAACGGTTCGGACAAGAGATTTCGACTGATAATTGAGCCTCGGACAATACTATGGCGCGCTACTTTTCCAAGCAATTCATCGGGGTTCAAATCTTCGAACTTTGTGTTTGATGGAATTGGACGACGTTCCACGATGCAGTTTTCGAACGTAAGTTCCGAACCCTGTCTAATTGTTTCTTTTGCAACCAATACATCCCTGAAAATTTTTACACGTACCGGAACTTCAATCCGTCGGAGGAGACCCTTACCACTTCTGAATTCAATTCCAACTACGAAATTCCCATTTAATTCTGTTTCGGAACCAAAATCGAAAATTACCTGCACGTTTTTTTCGTTAAAAACTATGTCTGGTATTGATTTGGATATTGCAATTTCTGCGTCTTTTCCAACACGCATTCTTATTTCGTCATTAAGTATTTCCCGAAGTTCTTTTCCCGAGAAGTTCGATTGACCAGAACAAATAATTGGGAGCGAGGGGAAAACACATATTAAAGATAGGAATAAGCCTACACTTTGTTTTTTAAGACTGTCGAGCATTTTGTTCCCAAAATTTCTACGGAAGAAATTCATACTATCTCTTAAGATTTACAGCCGAGGAAAGAATATTATCCGCTGTTTGAACTGATTTCGAGTTGAGTTCGTAAGCGCGCTGTGCCATTATCATACTAACCATCTCTTCGATAATGTCGACGTTTGATGTTTCGAGATGATTTTGGATAATTTCGCCTGTATTGTTGAATCCTGGTTGCTCGAGAATAATAGGTCCAGAAGCAGGGGTTTCAACGAACAAGTTTTCGCCAACCGCACGCAACCCAGCAGGGTTAATGAATCGAGCAAGCTGGATTTGTCCAAGAGTTTGTTCATCGCCACTGCCATCGAAAATTGCCTTTACGAAGCCATCCCGGGTTACAACTAAATCGACGGCGTCGGATGGAACTACTATACTAGGTTCCAACCGATAACCTTGCGAGGTTACAATTTCGCCGTTTCTATCTAAGTGGAACGAACCATCGCGAGTAAATGCATAAGTATTATCTGGACGAATTACTACAAAAAATCCCTCCCCATTTATTGCGAAATCGAGGCGATTTCCAGTTTCGACAACATCACCTTGGGCGAAAATTTTCGTTGTTGCTACCAATTCAGTTCCGGAACCAATTTGTACTTCGTTCGGCTGTTCAATTCCCGAGCGTTGAACGTTCCCCATTGGCTTTAAAGTTTCGTAGAGTAAATCTTGAAATTCCGGTCGAACTTTTTTGAAAGCGTAGGTATTGACGTTTGCGATATTATTTGCTATGATTTCGACGAAACGCTGCTGTGCCGAAAGTCCTGTTGCAGCTGTTCGTAAAGTTTTGTCCATTTTTGCCCCAATATTTTAAAAACTTAAACTATATAAATCTGCCAATGCGAATACTTTGTTCTAAAGTGGAGTCGTTAGTTTGAATCACTTTTGTCCCTAAATCGAAAAGCCTTTGTAATTCTATCAAATCTACCATTTCGCGAATTACATCCACATTAGAATTTTCAACCCAACCTTGGCGAAGTAAGACCAAATCGTATGGAAGACCTTCCATTTGTGTTTCATTTGTGGGTTTAAAATAAATTCCATTAATTTTTTCGAGCGAATTAGGTTGTTCGACTCTTATTATATTAATTTTATCAATCAAAGCCTGGTTCACAAAAACCTCGCCACGTTCGGTTATTTTTATATTTGCCGCTATATTACCTTCGATTGTCGAACTATTTATTATTAGTTCTCGAAGAACGTTTAATCGGCCTTGGTTGCCAAGTAAATATTTGCCATCCCTGGCAATTATAAACCCGTCCTTGGATAATTGGAAATTCCCCGCACGCGAGAGATATTGATTTCCTTCGTCATCTTCAAGTTGAAAAAAACTGTTCGGATAGTCTATTGCTATGTCCAATGGATTGTCGGTGTATTCAAATTTTCCAACAGAAAAGTCGGTATAAGTTCCAATTGGCAAATCCTTTGTTTCGGCATTGCCTAAGTTTTTCACTAAGTTATATTTTGCTTCAATAACCTCTCTTTCAAAGACCCCTTCGCGCTTGAAACCGATAGAATTTGCATTCGCCAAATTATTAGCAACAACTTCCAATTTTGTTTGTTCTGGCAAGATTCCAAGTGCAGCCGTGTATATTTCCTTAATCATTGTTCTCGATTTCCGATTTCTTTTTGAATATTGTCTGTGTTATTATCTTTGTATTCCCTATTCTTTTTGAGATACTTTTGGTAGCTTTCGTAAATTGCCTTTCTTTGATTTATTGAACGACGAAGAATTCGAGCTAAAAACTCTTGTTCTTCTATCATTAATATGCCCTTTTCTTTCATTTTTTCCTTACTTTATGTTCCAACTTTAGTTTTTTACAAGTAGTGTGCCAGTAAAAAATATTTGCTAAAATATTAGTAATCGTTTGATTTCAATTGACTTGTGGAAACCCTGACTTTTTCAGGCAAATAAAATCTCGAAATTTTCGGTTAATTTGGTGCATAATAATAAACATTGATTCGACATTGGTTAGAATTGGACATAGTGATGATGGTAGTAATACCTAAACCCGAAGAATGGCTTTCGCACTCTCGGTATGTGCTGGGGATAATGACGGGAACCTCGGTTGATGGAGCGGATTTGACCCTTGCAAAATTTTTTTGCCCGAAACCGGGAAGATTTCTTTTTTCAATTGTGGAGTATAGTTCGTTCGAATTTCCTGAATCTCTGCGATTGTTGCTTCAAAAAGCAATCGATAACGAAACCCAAACCAGAGAAATTGCATATTTGAACTTTGCATTGGCAAAATACTTTTCCAAAATTACCAAGCAATTTTTACGCAAGTCGAAATTCCCTTTAGAAAAGTTAGATGTAATTGGGGTTCATGGTCAAACTGTTTGGCATGAGGCTCGTCCTGCGCTTCATCTTCAAACATCAGGTGGTTTTACATTGCAACTTTGTTCAATCGGTGTTATGGCTCAAATCCTTAAAGTTCCTATTGTTGGGGATTTCCGCTCGAAAGATGTTGCAGCAAATGGCGAAGGCGCTCCGCTTGTTCCGATTTTCGATTTCCATTTTTTACGCTCGAATACCAATGATGTGATTACCTTGAACATTGGGGGGATAGCAAATATTACTTATCTTCCCAAAAAGTGTAAAGCAAATAAGGTAATTGCATTTGATACAGGACCCGGTAATACGATGATAGATGCTGCATGCGGTATATTGTTTAATCGAAAATATGATGAAAACGGAGATATTGCTCGTTTGGGGAAACCGAACGAAAAAATTTTGAAAAAACTTAAAGCAATTAATTTTGTTCGCCAAAAGCCGCCAAAATCCACAGGACGTGAAATGTTCAATCGGAAATTAGTTGAAAATTTAATCGAGGATGCGCGCCGACTAATGGTTCCTGCCGAGGATATTGTGGCAACATTTACATATTATACTGCCTGGTCGATAGTTGAAAATATTCGACTTTTTGCAAACCCAAACTCTGTGGTTATAGTTTCTGGCGGGGGAGCGAAGAATGCTTGTCTTATAGAGCAAATCCGTCGGTTGTTGCCAGAATCGGTTATACGAACGAGCGACGAATTCGGTATTCCTATCCAAGTTAAAGAATCTTTAGCATTTGCATTTTTAGCATACCTAAGGTTAGGAAATATTCCATCTAATCTTCCAAAGGTAACTGGGGCAAAGGGAAAGATAGTTCTTGGGAGTATTGCGTATTAACTGTATTTATCATATTTATACTTATTTATACTTAAACTTTCTCAAAAATTTACTTTTTTTGTATAGACAATGGAATTTTAATTGCATAACTCCGTCTTTTTTATTAAAATGCTTTTTGGAAATCGTTTAAATTTGGAAATGTTAATATGCAGGTAGAACAAAATACAGAGAACACCATTAATGAAGATGCTTGTTTGGTCTGTGGCGACGTTTTGACCAAACTCGACCACCCGATTGAGATGGTTTGTGCTTTTTGCGGTAAAATTGGAATCTCCGGGGTAGTTTGCGTCGATAATCACTTCGTTTGTAGCGATTGCCAACATCTCGATGCAAAAGAAATTGTTCGAACAATATGTTTGAAATCTACGAAAACGGACCCAATAGAAATTGCAAGAGAAATAATGGCATCGCCGGCTATCAAAATGCACGGTCCCGAGCATCATTTCTTAACACCATCTGTTTTGCTTACTGCGGTTGCAAATTTTACTGGCAAGCGGGAAGGATTAGCCGAAAAAATCGAACTCGCCGAGAAAATCGCAGCCGAAGTTGCCCCCGTATGTAGTTGGCATCTTGGAACTTGTGGTGCAGCCCTTGGTGCTTCGATATTTCTTATTCTTTGGCAAAATCTCGACTTGAACGTTCCAGACTCGTGGGACCGCGGGAATCAGATAGTCGCTAATAGTTTAAAGCGAATAGCCCAACTCGGAAGCCCGCGCTGTTGCAAACGCGATACCTACATAGCCTTGGAAGAGACGGTAGAATATCTTCGGAATGAGTTTGGGTTAGAGCTTCCTATATCCGAAGGCAAATGCATCTTTTCGCTGCGAAATCGCACTTGCAAGCGCGAAGATTGCATCTACTTCAACCTGAAATTCGAGTTAGTTTAGATGTCTCTTGCTATTTAGACGTTTTATGTTAAACCATTGGCTGATGCAATGACATCACAGGAAATTATTGATTGGTTTCAACATAAAAAAGCAAACAACGAGGTTATATTGATACCGACGGAAATTTTCGAGCGAATCGACTTAGAATTGGCAAACACAATAGCAGAGCAATTCGGTTCCAATACATTAATTTATTTGCCCAAACACGAAACAGAGTTTTTTGAGTGGCTCAAAGGAAACGACCGAAACGTTTGGGAAGACCTTTGGGGTGGCGTCGAAGAAAAACCCTACATTGTTTCGATTGCTTTGCTTCCACTTATGGTTCGAAAGTTCCGTGGCTATCCTATTTGCGATTTATTGAATAACGACAATTATTATTTTACCGAAGAGATGATTGTTCACAAAACCGCACATCTTCTGCTGGAAACCTTGCGCGAAAAGTTTCTTCGACGCGAACCATTGACAGTTGCACAAACACTTCTCCTTGAAATCTCGATAAACCCAGTGGATATTTGGCATTTTGCTTACTATCATTCTATTAATATCGATGAAGCAAAAGAGGCTGTTCGGGAGTTAGTCGAAGATAACTTACTTATACATTTGAAGAGGGCAGGAGAACTAGCCGACTTTATCCAATTTTGATAAAATTTAATTATTAAAATTATGTTTAAAACCGACGCAAGAACAAAAATAGTGGTTACGATTGGACCATCGACTAGTTCCGTTGAAACTATTGTAAAACTTATCGAAAAAGGCGCCGATGTCTTTCGGTTGAACTTTTCACACAATACTTTGGAAGAACATTACAACTTGATTCAAAATATTCGTCGAGCTTCGAAGCAAACTGGCCGAGAAATTGCAATAATGCAAGATTTGCAAGGACCTAAAATCAGAATTAAAAATTTTAAAAATGGCTTCGTGTTGCTTTCCGATAATTCTCACTTCACTATTACAACAAAGAATATTCCGTTTGGCGACGAAAGAATTGTTGCTACAAACCACTCCACTTTAACCGAGGAAGTCAAAGTTGGTTCAACTGTTTTATTAGACGATGGATATATAATTTTGAAAGTTACTAAAGTCGAGGGTACAGATATTCATACAAAAGTTATCAAAGGGGGAAAACTTTCAGACAATAAAGGTATTGTTGTGCCTGGTACTAAATCTTTTGCTCCATCGATAAGTGAAAAGGATCTTTCCGATTTGAAATTTGGCCTCGATAATGGAATTGACATTGTTGCACTATCTTTTGTCCGATCCGAACGGGACATAATCGAAGTTCGAACGGCAATGAAAGTGTATTCACGTGTTGTTCCTATCGTCGCAAAAATTGAGCGACTCGAAGCAGTGGAAAGAATCAACGAAATTATCGGGGAAGCCGATGGAATTATGATTGCACGAGGCGATTTAGGGCTCGAAGCCGACCCAGAACGCGTTCCATTGATTCAGAAAACAATAGTGCAGAAATGTCGTTATTTTGGTAAACCAACAATTATTGCGACACAGATGCTTGAATCAATGATTAACAACCCAAGACCAACGCGAGCCGAAGCAAGTGATGTAGCTAATGCAGTGCTCGACGGAGCAGATTGTTTAATGCTTAGTGCCGAAACAAGTATTGGCAAATATCCAATTGAATCTGTTGACTATATGAACAAAATTATAAAAGAAGTAGAAAAAAACTCACAGATTCGTGGATTTTCGAAGATAGAGCAGGTATTTACTCCAAACGAAATATGGGACGCAATTGCTCGTGCAAGTTGTATCCTTGCTGAACAAATTAGGGCGAAAGCGATTATCGCATTGACTAAACGAGGTTTCACAGCAATTAACATTGCTAAATATCGCCCAAATGTACCTATCATTGCATTAACTGAATCAATTGATGTAGTGCGTTGGCTTTCGTTTGTTTGGGGAGTCGAAGGATTCGTTTCCTCTGAATTCAATGGGAGCAGTTCCAAAGAACAAATAAAGGATTTTTTGAAAGTAAGAGTTAATGCTAAACCAAACGAAACTTATGTTGTAGCTTCTTGTAGCAAGCCCGACGAAATAAAAAGCGAAAACGCGATAAAGATTCTTCAAATATAAAAGACAAAGAATTATTCCCTTTAATTCTAATTGCTTTGCTGCTAAATTCGATACAATTTTTCCACTATTAGTTGGTTCGATTGCGTATCCAAGATTTTTAAACCAGAAAAGGGATTTGAATTTGCGATGCATTTTGAGCGCAAACATTAGAGTGTATGCTTCCTCAATACTGAAGATGAGTTTAAGAATGGCGAAAGAAAATTTTGTTCAAAAATCGAGATAGGAAAACCGACTCGTTGTTTACCTTCAAGATTAGTAAGAACCCAATAATTCCGATGATGAAATTACCGAGCCACATACTTAAAAATGGCGAAACAAAACCACGGTCTGCAAGTTTTTCGCCACCAATTAAACAAGCCCAATAGAAAACATAGAAACCAAGCGAAATTGCAGCACTTATGCCAAAATTTCCACGCTTGGTTATCATACCAAGCGGACATCCAACAAATGCAAAAACAATACAAGCAAAAGGTATTGCGTATTTTTTGTGAATTTCGACTTCGTATTGCCTTGCTCTCGATTCGAAATCTGTGATACGAAATACTTCCGAAGAAATTTGTGTTTCGAGAAAACTGAAATCTCTTTCAATTATTTCGTCGAGCTTAACTAATGTTGTGTCGGAAAACATCTTTGATTGAATAACTTTTGGCTGGGTTGCTAAAAGCTCGGCAACTCGATTTTGCGATTTTTGCGATAATCTACGCGACTCGTCAACGATTTCTCTCATATCACGGATTTTCATTTCTCGGTCACTACGCGCAACCATTGTTTCGTTTGAACGTTCAAGGGTGAATCCTTTGGCTTCGAGTAAAATTTCCAGCCTTTCGAAACGAATCTTTCGAAAATTTTGTGGTTCATAATTAATGAGTTGTAAAATTTCTCCTTTAAACAAGACGAAACGAAGTTTGTTGAGCGAAGGAACAAACACAACGAAACCCGAGTCGGCAGAAATTGTATTGAATTGCCTCGATTTTGAGTTATCGTAAATGGTAACCCCACGCAGCCCATTGGAAACAGAATCCACCCTACGAGCAAGAATAGTATAGTATTCTATTTGAGTAGAAAATTGTCCGGATTCCAATGAAAAAGTTGGTTTCTTCCGGTTAATATCCATCATTAAAATTTTTAGTTGGTGGTTCGATTCCGGTAAAACCACATCGTTGAACCAAAATAGGAAACCAAACAAAACAATACTAAATGTAATAATGGGGGCTACGAGTTGCAAAAAACTATATCCACCTGATTTCATTGCAGTTATTTCGAATAAAGCGCTTAGATTTCCAAATGTCATTAGTGTCGAAAATAGAACTCCCATTGGAACAGCCAAAACCAGCATCCAGGATAGATTTAAAGAAATTAACTGGAAAATTACCCAAAAGCTTAACCCTTTCCCAACGAGCTTATCCAAATCTCTCATTAAGAATTGAAATAAAAACAGAAATACAACAAGAAAAGTCCCGAAAAGGAATGGACCTATATGAAATTTTAAAAAATATTTACTGACAATTTTCATATATTTAAATGACAAAATTAAGCAAGAAAAAAGAAAAAATTTTTGAAGCTTTACTGTTCAAGTTCTTGTGCCTGGTTCCTTTTATATTTTCCCGAGGTAAGGACACCAAACATTAGAAACAATGCAGCCAAAAGAATAACTTGAACAGTTAATGAATTGTTAACAAATGGAAGAGTATTTTGCGGCTCAATCGAAAGGAACAAAATGATTGTTATCAAACCTCGCGGAGCAAAATAAATTAAAATCGGCTCCTTGACTGCGAAAGGTTTTAAAATAGTAGCACGAACTACAAGAATTATAGCGACCATCATCAAGGCGAGTGGAAATGAATCGAAATTCAATAGGGCTTTAATTCCTATTTGAAAACCAAACAAAAGAAAGAAAAGAGAGCGAACTAAAAAAGTTGACTCAGCTACAATTTCTTTGAATCGAGTAATTTCGCCGTAAATATTTTCCCCTGCAATTCTTCGTAGGAAACGTAAGCGAGAATAAAATCCACGGAAATTGTTCATAATTAATCCAAAGAATAGGATAAACATTAAAGCAGGGAGATGGAAAATTTTTGCGATTCCGTATGTTAAAATTATGAAAAGGATAATAGGAATAAATTTGATGTGATATTGTATTCGGTATATCATACGAGCAAGGAGCAGTGTCATTGCCATAGAAATCAGAAGCATAATTAACAATTCAAGGAAAAAGCGACCGATAGAAAAAAGGCTAATTATTGTGTTTGTGGCAAAGAAATTGAATAAAATAACCCCCAAAATATCCGAAAAGCTACTTTCGTAGATTATAAATTCACGCGTCCTTTCGTGGAAAAATCGAGCACTTGGTATTGCTATTGCACTACTGATAACACAAAAAGGTATAGCATTTAAAATAGCACTGCGAAAATCTACATTTCCCAGAAGTTGAAACATAAATGTAAAAACTGTTACCAATATTACGATTGGGATGAGAGCAATCGAGAATGTTTTTGCAAGTACGTTTTTCTTCTCGCGAGTAAATTCAAGATCCAAAGAGCCTTCCAAAACAATAAGTATCAATCCTAAGGTTCCTAATATGGGAAGTAGGGGTGAAAAGTTGAACAAAGTGAAGTTGAAGTAAAGAGCCAGTTCTTTTAATACCAACCCTATAAAAAGTAGAAGTAAGACGTTCGGAATTCTTGTCCTCTCCGATGTCAATTCGAAAGCGTAAGAAATCAAAAGCAAAAGAGTTATAGTTAGAAGTATAATATTACTCATCGCTTATTAGCCAAAATCATCAATTTACAAAAAACTTTTTAAATAAAGAACTAACGTAAAAACATTATAAACTTCAATCGTGTAGTAAATAAGAAATTCTTTCTCTCGGTTGAACGCAAGGTAGGATATATGTGCAACAAGGGCTTCTTCGGAATTGTCATTATGAGCCGAAATTGAACAATTTGTTGTCGAACTTTAACTTTTTACCTTATTTATTCGATAGAAAGCAGAGAAATAGAAATCAGGAGAAAGAGTATATTGAACATTTGATAAAGTTCCAATATATTTTTAATGTTAAACTTGTGGGTTAATTCGATTGCCGGTTTTGTCGAAAAAATGGAACCGAACCGGTTGTAGCTTCAAAGGAATTGTCTCGCCATAAGAGAACTTTAAATTTTGTTCTTTGACAAGGATAGAATATAAATCCTTTCCACAGCGGCAATAAAGAATAGTTTCATACCCGATGTATTCAATTGACTCTATTGCAAGTTTAAAATCGAAATCGGTTTCTGAACCAATCAAGATGTCTTCGGGACGAATTCCGACGAGAACTATTTCGGAATCTTGTGATTCAGGGAAAATTGTGGAACTAATTGAAAATAGTCCATTTTGCTCATTCAAACTGGTGCCACTGCGAACGCATTGGAAAATATTCATCTGTGGTGTGCCAATGAAAGTAGCAACAAAAGTATTCGAAGGTCTATGGTAGATTTCGCTCGAAGAGCCAATTTGCTGAATTTTTCCCTCTTTCAAAACGACAATTTTTGTTCCCATCGTCAATGCTTCAACCTGGTCGTGGGTTACATATATAGCGGGAACGTTAATTTTTCGCACTATGTTGACGATTTCGGTTCTCATCTCGACACGTAATTTTGCATCGAGGTTCGAAAGAGGCTCATCGAATAAAAAAACGCTTGGGATACGAATGATAGCTCGGCCAAGGGCAACTCTTTGGCGTTCACCTCCGGAAAGTTCTTTTGGCTTTTTGTTTAAAAGATGGTCAATATGCAGAGTTTTTGCAACTTCCTCGACTCGATGTTCCGTTGTTCTCTTGTTCACTTTGTTAATTTGCAAAGGGAAGGCAAGATTATCGAATACTGATAGATGAGGATAAAGTGCATAATTTTGAAAGACCATACCTATATTTCTTTTTCCTGCACGAACATTGTTCATTAGTTTTCCATCGAGGTAAATATTTCCCGCTGTGGGAGTTTCGAGCCCCGAAATCATTCGTAGTATTGTGGTTTTCCCACAACCAGAAGGACCGACAAGAACAAGCAATTCGTTGGTGCCAACATCGAAAGAAATATCTTCTAATATATATTGGTTTTGTTCAAAACTTTTGTATATTTTTTCGAGAACGAGTTTTGCCATTGTGTTCGATATTTAAAAAACAAAATTAAAAATTATGTAGAAAAGTCGAAGGGAAATAATGCAAGCTTTAAGAGTCGATAAAAAGGATTGAGAAGACAAAAATTTAGCACCGCTAGTGATTTAATTTTTTTAGCCAAGAGCAAAGAAATTCTAAAAACCCTTCGGTAAATTTTCGCGGTAAAATCCCATATTCGCTTATTGCCCCGGTTTTTGACTTTTGAAAAAGATGGTTTGCATCGGGAAAAACTTCGACAGTGAATTGTCTGTTCTTTGCGATAGGTTCAAGACGATTCAGCATTATTTTCGAGGGGACTTGCTGGTCGTTTCCGCCAAACACAAAAAGAATCGGACAGCGAGTTTTTTCGATATAATCGAGTGGGTCAATTTCGATGAATTGCCGAAACCAATTACTTCGCAAATTTTCCAGTTGCATTTCGATATTGCGCTCAATAAGTTTATCGGTAACTTGTGCTTTCATTTCTTCTGGATATAATTCCATTTGTGTTTTTGCTTGTTTCATCATTATTTTGCGAGCAATATCGAGATTCTTATTTTCACGAATTATGCTATAAATTAAATACTGGTCCGAAAGAGTCTCTTCGATTATCGAATCGGGAATGTTTTCGTTTTTCATTAGTATTTGAATTTGTTCGGCAATGAGAGTATCGCCGCGTATTATTGGTCCTGCTAAACTAACAATAAAAGCAAAATCGGAAGATTCTGCTCCAGCGATAAACGCAGCTAAAGCCCCTTCGCTATGGCCAATTATACCGATTCTGGAAGTATCGACATCTTTCCGTGTTTTTAAAAAGTTTTTGATTGATAAAATATCCGAAGCGAAGTCGAAAGTAGTCGAGCCTCCTTCGGGTTTTTCTGTTGAACCTCCGACGCCTCGGTCGTCGGTGCGAATTGTTGCAAACCCACATCGGACTAATTCATCGGAGATTTTTTTGAAAATTTCGAATCCAAAAACTTCTTCGTTGCGATTTTGTGGTCCGCTTCCTGTAACAAAAATTATAGTTGGGTATGCTTTCTTTTCGGGCGGCCGAGCAAAAGTTCCTGCAAGTTGTATTTCCCCATTGCGAACAACAATTTCTTCCTCGTAAAATTTGGAAGTTGAATCTTTTTGCTCGACTTCTTCTACTATGTATTTTTCGAGTTCGAAGCCACCAACAATGCCCATTTGTCGGAATTCACCAATAATTTTAGCCGAGTCGGTGTCTCGATATTTCAATTTTCCACTAAATTTTGCAGTATTCATAACATTCACTATTAAGTCGAAATAGCAGCTATCCTTTTCGACTCTTATGTTCGAAAGGTCAAGGTTGAAAGCGTTCTGCTGTGGAATATCTATTCGACCAAATATTTTATTGTTAGTATCCAAATCGAAACAAGATTTAATTGCAATTTGCTTATTCAAAACAGTAATCTTTCCAACCCAACAGCCAAGTAAGTTCAAATCCGAAGAATAGGAAGTAAGGTGGACGACAAAGAACAAAATAGCAATAAATTTCATAAAATCCTCGGTAAACCAAAAGTAAAATTAACAATAAATCAAAAACATTTTGAATAATCATCTTTTCGAGATTATTATGGTTCCATTCCCAAATGCTTTACGTGGTGGATTTTCTTAGATTGATTACGTATTATCGCCGATAGAGAATTCGATAGAGATTCCAAGGGTTTCTTCGAGTAAGGGTTTGCGGCGTTCTGCACCCCATACTTCGACATCGGGCAACGTATTATAATCGCAAGGAATTAGTTTAATCTTAATTGAATGATTATTTTTTTGAATTTCTATGTTTTTTACAATCTGCATTTGCCTACGATCGATACCTTCGGCAATTCGCAGTATTCCAGCAAGTTTACGAATAATGTCTTGTTTTTCCGGACTAAGTCGGGAAAAATTTTCGTGCTTTTTCTTTGGATGACTTTTTCGGTGGTAACGAGCAATATTGGCAATAATTTCGGCTTCGTCGTTCGTAAAACCAGGCATAACACAGTGACTAATAATATAATAACTGTGTTTATGGTGCTGATCTACCGAAATGTGGTAACCAACGTCGTGAAGAATTGCTGCTGTTTCGAGCCATTCACGTTCTCGAATTCCGAGTTTGTGGTATTGACAGAGCTCATCGAACAATTTCAAAGAAATTTCCTTTACGTGAAAACTATGCTTCATATTCACGCCATATTGTTGTGCAATAGAACGAATAGTCGACTCGCGTAAATGTCCAAGGTGTTTTAGCTTTTCTATTTCGTTCTGTTTCTCTAAAGCGTCGAACACTATTCCTTCGCGCAGACCGTAAGTCGAGATAATAAGTTTATCTATTTTCGCGTTTTCTAAAACAAACTCTAAGATTAAGGCTCCTCCAACAATAATATCGGTTCGCTGTGGGTCGAGCCCCGGAATTTGCTCTCGTTCTCTTATATCTTTCGCATTAAGTATTTTTTTAATCGCTTTTAAAAGCTTTTTCTTTTCGAGGATTGTTCCATTAAGTATATCGGGAACTGGTTCCTTATTTAATAAAAGCGCAATAATCGAGATATTCAAGATAGTCCCAGCGGTTCCAACAAGCACGTCGTAGCCTATTGTATTTAGTTTTTCGAAAATCGGAGCCCACACTCCTTTCAAGAAGGTTCTGCATTGTTCTATCTTATTTGTATCGATATTATTTTCGAGTTTGAATCGTTTTGTTAAACGAATTGCACCGACTTTTTCACTATGAACATATTCAATTTCGCCACGATTCCCAATAATCGTTTCTGTGCTTCCGCCGCCAATATCGATAACCAAAGCCTTTCTGTTTACAATTGGGAGAGCGTGGAGAGTGCCAAGATAAATTAGGCGTCCTTCCTCGATTCCGGAAACTACTTCGATTTCGATTCCGGTTTCTTCGTAAACCTTTTGAATAAATTTATCCTTGTTTATTGCTTCTCGAACGGCACTCGTAGCAACTGCACGAACGAAGGAATGCTTGCTCTTAGCCAACTCGTTGAAGCGTTGCATCGTTCGAACACCACGTTCAATTGCGTCTGGTGTTAAGTATTTCATATCGCCACCGCTTGAACCGAGCCGAACTACTTCCTTTTCGCGCAGGATTGTTTGTAGCGTCCCCCGAGAATCCACACTTGCAATTATCAAATGGATAGAATTAGTTCCGATATCGATTGCAGCAAATGGTCGAGCACGTATATTCCATGAATTATTCATTTTCTTCGTTGTTAGTTTGCTTTTTTTTACCAGCTTCGCCTTTTAAAATAACAACATCGTCCTTTTTATAAAGGACTTTCCTACTTTCGTTGGTCTTATTTTGTGTGTTGTGCAAAACAGAATTATATTTAGAAAAGACTTGTAGCACTTTGGTTAATATGTAGCTGATTAATCCAAATACTATTAAGGCAATAATTAAGATTATCAAAATATAACGTAGCATTATCCAGCCAGCATATCTATAAAAACTTGTTTTGCGTCGTTGAACGAAATTTCGCTTCCCAGAATTTCTCCTAGCGAAATACTATGGTTAACAATATATTTTTGCAAATGTTTCTTTACTTCTTCCGATGGGAAATTCGTTAGTTCAGGAAGCAGTTCGTAACCCCGACCTAGAAGAATTGAACCGTGTTGGAGAAGAGTATTGCCCACGATACGCTGTGCGCTCCCGACAATTTTTTTCCCTTCCCATTCTATTTCGTAACGTGCTGAACTTGCAAAGCAGGAGACTGATGCAATTTCTTTCTTGTAGTAGTCGCGGAAGTTAGGTTGAGATTTTTCGAAAGTTAATTTATAGGCTCCAAGCCGAGTCAGCCCTCGAACAATGAAAAGATGTATTTCTCGATAGATGTCCTTGGGGGTGAGCTTCCCGTTCACATTGATAACTATTGAATAGGTTAGTTCGTTTGCATGCAGAACTGCACGGCCTCCGGTAGGACGTCGGACAATGTCAACCCCGAATTCTTGCAATTTGTTTGGGTCAAAATCTTCTAATTTTTGGTTAGCCCCCAAGGAAATTGCCCAAGGCTTCCAACCATATAGCCGTAGCATAGGAAGGGCGCATTTCTCCTCGACTTGCATAGCCCTTTCGTAATCAATTTTCATATTCCAGAAGGCAGGGAGTAGCCCATCATCCACAAGTTCAAAGTCGCCTTCGAAAAGTTCGCTAATTTTTTTACCATCAAATATCATTTTAATCAATCTTCTAAAAGGAGTTCGACGAATTATTAAAGCAATTCATTTAAGAGCAGTGAAGCGAGCTTAGATTTGCGGTTCATCCCATAATTCGGTGTAATCCCAAGTTTACTTTATTAAATTTTTTGTTATCTAAAATGTTTTTGGGGAAAAAATATTCAAAAGATTCAGAAGGTCAACGGTAAACGCCTCTTTGGGAATTACGAATAAAATCGATGCAGTGTTGAATTTCTTGCGGGAAAGTTCTACCTTCTTTTAGTTTCATATATTTTGTTATTCCATCGGTATTGTTTAGTCCGGAATGGAAAACAATTCGATAGAACTCCGTAATTTCTTCTATAAGCTCATTTTGAAATCCGCGGCGACGCAAACCTATTTTGTTTATTCCATCGACCTTAGGTGGGTTTTCGCCAACAAGAGTATAAGGAGGAACGTCTTTGGTTACCTTCACATCGCCTCCAATCATTGCGTGGCAACCAATCTTACAGAATTGATGAATCTTAACTACACCACCAATTACTGCCCAATCTTCTACTGCAACGTGTCCTCCGAGTTGGGTAGCATTAGCAAATACAATGTTGCTCCCAATTCGGCAGTCGTGTGCTATATGTGTATAAGCCATCAAAAGGTTGTCTGAACCAATGATTGTTGTTCCGGTAGATTGAGTTCCTCTGTGGATAGTAACATACTCGCGAATTTCATTATTATTGCCTATAATTACCTTCGTAGGTGAATTATTGAATTTCAAATCCTGAGGTTTAGTAGCAATTACAACACCAGGATAAATGGTGCAATTTTTTCCAATTACAGCTCCATTTGCAATATAGACACTTGAAAATATCTTTGTTCCGTCGCCAATTATAACGTCGTCTTCGATAATTGTAAATGGACCAATTTGAACATCTGTTCCGATTTGAGCCTTCGGAGATACAATCGCCGTTGGATGTTGTTGGAAACCCATATAAATCCTTTTAAATTTCAACATTTCTATCGACCAAGGCAGCTTGGAGTTCTGCTTCGGCAACTATTTGACCATTAACAGTAGCAATACCGTGGAAACGGTAAGTATTGAATTTTTTCCCTATAAGTTGAACCTGCATTATTAATTGGTCTCCCGGAACTACTGGTTTGCGGAACTTTGCTTTATCGATACCCATAAATAGTAGCAAACTATTTGCTGTGTCGACAGAATTCAATAGCATAAGCCCACCGGTTTGTGCGATTGCTTCGACGAGCAAAACCCCGGGCATAACAGGTTTTTCGGGAAAATGTCCAACGAAAAAAGGTTCGTTGATTGTTACATTTTTAACTCCAATAATGGTATTGTTTTCAGTATCCATACTCAATATTTTGTCGATTAATAAGAATGGATAGCGATGTGGCATAATTTTGAGGAGATTGAAAATGTCAATCAGCGCATCTTTGTTCTTTTTTGCTTGCAGTTTCAAGAAAGGAAGCTTCTTAAGATACAAGTTCCGAACCTTCTTTGCGAATTCTATGTTGCTTGCATGTCCTGGGCGTGCAGCAAGCACCTGTGCTTTAATAGGGACACCAATTAGTGCAAGATCTCCTAACATATCGAGTAACTTATGTCGTGCAGGTTCGTTTTTGAACCGCAGAGGAGTCCCGTTGAGTATTCCATTCGAAGCGAATTGGGGCATATATTTAAGGTTGAAGAGTTGTTGGAGGTATTTCAATTCGCTTTCGTCCAATTCTTTATCGATGATGACAATTGCATTGTCTAAGCTACCGCCTTTGATTAAGCCTTGCTTCGATAAATCCTCGACTTCGGTTAAAAAGCAAAAAGTCCGTGCCGGCGCAAATTCGGTGTAGAATTCCTTCTCGAGATTAAATACCCCCGTGTGCTGGCTGCCAAGAGCAGGAATATTATAGTCTATCATTACTGTAATTCTGTAATCATCGGTAGGGAGAGCAACGATATCAACGCCTTTATCTTCGTTTGTGTATCGGATAGTTTCGTCGATTACGAAGTATTCTCGCTCGGCTTCCTGCTCGATGATTCCAGCCTCGAGTATTTTTTCTGCATAAGTGAGTGAACTTCCGTCAATCACTGGTGGCTCTTTGCCATATAATTCAATCCTACAATTGTCAACTCGAAGACCGACAAGCGCTGCTAACACGTGTTCAACAGTCAATACACGAACATCATCTATTCCAAGGGTAGTGCCGCGCGATAGGTCAACTACATAATCTACAAGGGCTGGTATTTCGACAGGCTCCGGTAGATCCGAGCGGACAAATTTATATCCATAGTTCTCTGGCGCAGGATGAAATTTGATAGTAGTTTCTTCCCCGGAATGAATCCCAATGCCTGTTAAACTAATGGATTTTTTTATTGTTCGTTGTTTTTCGGGCATAGTTACCTAAAACTTTAAAAAATTAAAGAAAACAAAATTAATAAAATTCTTTCGAAAAACTTGTATTAAAGTAGGACTACATTAGCAGCTTGGATGGATGGGAGGAAGCCGGACCCCATAATATTTGCTTCGATGCTAAGGGACTTACATCGGGGTGCTACTATTATCGACTTTCTACTGGTCTATCTGCCGAAACTAAGATGATGGTTTTTATGCCGTGAGAATTTGGAATTAAGCTATAACCAATCTTTGTGGTCGATTGAGCTTTATTTTGCTAACAGATTGGCGTGGATTAATTGCCTTTCAGCTAAGAATTGTCGAACAGACTTTGCAATCCCGTGGGAATCTAAACCAATATCGGCAAGCAATTCATCTTGCTTCCCGTGTTCAACAAATTTATCGGGTATGCCCAAAATTTTCAAGTTGACCGACATATTTTTTTGATGGAAAAACTCTGAAACAGCAGAACCAAAGCCACCAAGAAGCTGTCCGTCTTCAATTGTTATGAAATAGGTGTGTGTTTGAGTAAGTTGTTCAAGCAATGGTTCGTCCAAAGGCTTTATAAAGCGAGCATTAACAATTGTTGGTTCGATCCCGAGCGAGAGAAGGAGATTTCTTGCCGCGACCGATTGCGAAACCATTTTGCCAACAGCAAGAATAGCTACTTCTTTCCCTTGAAAAAGAATTTCCCATTTCCCAAGCGGGATTTCGTTGTAATTTTGAACAGGAACACCAACAGCCTTGCCTCGTGGATAACGGATTGCAACTGGACCAGGATATTTGTAAATTGCAGAATATAGCAAGTCTCTAAGCTCTTGTTCATCTTTTGGAGCTGTAACAATCATATTGGGAATAATTCTCATATATGCAATATCGAGCATTCCGTGATGAGTTGGACCATCTTCGCCGACCAAACCCGCACGGTCCATTGCAAATATAACATGTAAATTCTGTAATGCACAATCGTGAATAGTGTGGTCGAAAGCGCGTTGCAAAAAAGTTGAATAAATAGCACAAACCGGAATTATACCCTCGGTCGCCATTCCTGCGGCGGAAGTAACTGCGTGTCCTTCGGCAATACCAACATCGATTACACGATTGGGGAATTTTTTAGCCACTGGAATTAACCCAGTTCCGCTAAGCATAGCAGCAGTTACAGCAACAATCCTTTCGTCTCTTTCCATCAGTTCGGTCATTGCTTTGCCAAAAACGTCTGAATAAGTTGGTGCCGAAGGTTTCGTGTCAATCTTCTCTAATGTTTCTGGTTCTTTTTTCGAAACTTTCGAAATTGCATGAAGTCGTGTAGAATCATTTTCCGCCGGAGGATAGCCCCTTCCTTTCTCGGTCATAATATGCAAAAGAATAGGTCCTTTTAAATTTTTGATTTGTCGAAGCATTTTAGTCAATTTCACAACATTGTGGCCATTGATTGGGCCAAAATAATTAAAACCAAAAGCTTCGAAAAGCATTCCTGGTGTCATTATCGATTTTAGCCCTCCTTCGACTCTCGACATAAGTTCTTTCAAACGGTCGCCGAAGGCAGGTAGTTTGCCTGTTGCATTCCAAATCTTATCTCGCACAGTATTAATTGTTCTCGAAGAAAATAACTCGTTGAAGTAGTTCGATAAAGCCGAAACGTTTGGGTCAATTGAAATGTTGTTGTCGTTAAAGATGACTATTATGTCGCGTTTTTGGTAGCCGCAATTGTTCATCGCCTCGAAAGCAAGACCGCCTGTCAATGCTCCATCCCCGATGACAGCTACAACTTTGAAATTTTCGCCCTTTATGTCCCGTGCAGTTGCAATTCCAAGTGCAGCAGAAATGCTTGTACTCGCGTGGCCAGCACCAAAAACATCGTATTCGCTTTCGTTGCGCTTCAAAAAACCACTAATCCCTCCTTTTTGCCTAATTGTTGGCAAAAGGTCCCGCCTTTCAGTTAAAATTTTATGTGGATATCCTTGATGGCCTGTATCCCACACGATTTTATCCGTTGGGGTGTTGAATACATAATGCAATGCAACTGTCAATTCGACGGCTCCAAGATTTGCACCAAAATGACCTCCGACTGTGGTTATAACTTCAATTATATAGCTCCGAAGCTCATCGCAAACATAAATTAAATCTTCGGATTTAAGTTTTCGAAGGTCCGACGGATTATCTATTTTAAATAACCACTTGTATTTTGTTTTATCTATTTCCACATTATTTGTTATAATTCATTTTATCCTTGTTTTAGACAACTTAAGTTAAGAAAAATTGTATTCGAAAAAATATCGCTTAGTTGGCGAAATTTGTGTTTCCGCATTGTAGAACCTGTGTTGATATATCCGGAGAAAAATATAAAGAATTAGGGGAAGGGATTTTTAATGGAAATTAATTTTTTTTCGATTGACAGAAACTCATAAAATATAATTTTTAATCAAACGTTTGATTGCTTTTTAAACAAACGATTGTTTGATATATGGAGAAATACAATGAGAGATGATCAAGAGGTATCGGCGAAGGAACCAAAGGAACGGATTCTTGAAGCCGGAGCAGAGTTATTCGGAACCAAAGGTTATTCTGCGGTAGGTGTTCGAGAAATTGCCGAAATGGCAAATGTCAATGTTTCGATGATTTCGTATTATTATTCGGGTAAATTTGGAATTTTGCAAGAAATAATCCGACGGTATTTCGAAAATGTTCGTGGGATTATTGCCAGAATTGGCTCTGAACGTCTTTCGCCCGAAGAAGCGATACGCAAAATTGTTAACGAGTTTGTTGCTTTGATGCGCGATAAAACAATTTTTTGTAAAGTTGCGATAACCGAAATGCCATTCAATTTGCCAGAATTTGCCGATTTCAAAGCCGAAATTATGAAAATGCATATTGAATATTTGCAACAGACACTAGAAATAACTAATCAGTGGCTTAGCTATCCGAAATACAATCCGATTGTTGGTCCGGCATTTATAAGTCTTGTTTTTTCACACTTCTTGTTTGGTCCTTTTATTAAAAAAGTTTGGGATATTGAATTAAATGATGAGTTTTATTCAACTTATTCTAAAGTAATTTCAACTATGCTTCTCGCAGGGTTAGCTGGATTAAGAAAAATGATTAATAAAGAAAAAATGGAGCAAATATGATGGAGAGCAAACTAACTTTTCTTTTATTTTTTTTGTCCTGTAGTTTAATTTTCGCCCAGAACAAAATATCTTTGACAATCGACGAAGCAGTAAGTTTGGGCTTGCGAAATTCGAAAAATCTTAAAGTTGCCGACTCGAAAATTAGGTTTTCCACTGCAAAAACTGATGAAGCAGAAGCTCAGTTACTTCCATCGCTAAAATTGATGACGGGATATACTCGATTGAGTAACGTTCAACCATTTATAATTAATTTTCAAGGAAGGGAACTCGAAGTTTCTCCTACAATTTTAAATAATTATTCTATTCGATTAGGATTGCAATATGTTTTATTCTCGGGTTTCCGACTCGAAAGCAACGCCAAGATTATGGAACTGAACACACTCGCCGCAAAGGAAGATTATGCTGCCGAGGAGAGCAACCTCGTTGCTAATATTCAAATTCTTTATTGGTCGATTAAAAATGCCGAAGAGATATTGGTTTCGACTAATGAGAATATTCGACAAGTTGAAGCACACATTCAAGATTTAGAAAATTTCTTTAAAAATGGTATGGCAACCGAAAATGATATACTTAAAATTAAGGTCCAACTTTCCAATCTTGAATTGATAAAGATTGATGTCGAAAATATAATAAAACTCAAAAGAATCAATTTAGCGATTTTACTCGGATTAAATCCCACATCGAATATAGAGCTAACCTCGCAAATTGAAACAGAATTCTCGGAACTTCAAAGCCTTCCAACGTTTTTGGAATTGGCATACCGAAACCGTCCAGAGTTCAAAGCAATGGAGCTAAGAAAGGAGGCGAGTCTTTCTGGAATTTCGGTTGCTCGTGCTGGCTGGCTTCCACAAATTGCTATTGGTGCAAACTACAATTACAACCGACCAAATCAAAGACTTATACCCGCCCAAGACAAGTTCTATGGAACTTGGGATATTGGCATCACTCTTTCGTACGATATTTGGAATTGGATGACCACCAAGTATCAAATTCAACAAGCCGAAGAATCCTATCGCCAAATTGATTTTGCGTACCAACAACTCAAGGATGGAATTACGCTCGAAGTTTCACAGAATTATTTTACACTTCAAAAAGCAAAAGAAAAAATTGAGACGGCAAAGTTGACTGTTCGGCAAGCAGAAGAAAATTATCGCATAACCCAAGAAAAGTTCCGTAATGGGCTGGTTTCGAGCACAGAATTACTCGACGCAGAAACAGCGCTTCTCGGTTCTAAAATTTCGTTGAACGCATCCTATCTTGAATTCCAATTAGCAAAAATAAATCTCGAAAAGTCAGTAAATGTCAAATAATTTAAAGAGAGAATTATGAAAAAATCATCAAAGAAAATATTTTTTTGGAGCAGCATAGTGCTGATTATTGTAGCTTCTGTTGGGTTACTTTTAAATAATAAAGCTCGTTACCGAGCAAAAGCAAAGCAAAATGTGGTTTTGACTACTTTTCCTGTTACCATTGAACAGGTTAAGTATGAAAGCCTCGATATTGTCCTTGAATATTCTGGAACCGTAGTTCCAAACGCCGATGCCAATATTGCGTCGGAGTCTCCCGGTAAAGTAATTAAAGTCAACGTAGACCTTGGCGATTATGTCCCCAAAGGTAAAGTTTTAGTTCAACTTGATGATGAACTTAAAGTTGCAAACCTTCAAACTGCCGAAGCGAATTATAAGAAGTCGAAAAAGGACTTGGAACGCTATGAACAATTGTTCAAGGAAAAATCGGCAACAGAAGCGCAACTCGACCAAGCTCGATTTGCATTTGAAACGGCAGAAGCGCAATACAAAATAGCGAAAAAACAGCTCGAAGACACTCAAATCAAAGCTCCATTTTCTGGGTTTATCGCAGCGCGTAACGTTGAAGTTGGCTCTGTAATTTCAACTGGTGCGATGCTTTTTAATCTTGTAGATTTATCCACTGTTCGGGTAAAAATACAAGTTCCCGAAAGAGATATATTCAAAATCAAGCGTGGCGATAAAGTTACATTGACTTCGGATGTTTTGCTTCAAGAGCAAATTTATGGGGTTGTTGGGAACATAGGCAACAAAGCCGACGAAGTAAAAACATATCCAGTGGAAATATTTGTTAAAAATAATCCTAAGTATTTTCTTAAAGCAGGTATGTTTGTCCGAGTCCAAATTCCTTCGGCAACTAAGGGTAAATCGTTGCTTATTCCACGACAATCGCTTGTTGGTTCTATCCGTAATCCACAGGTTTATGTTGTCGAAAACAATGTTGCACGATTGCGCAATATTCAGCTTGGGAGCGAAATAGGTAAAAAGTTAGAAGTTCTCGGTGGATTAAAAGAAGGCGAGATGGTTGTTACAAATGGGATAATTAACTTAAAAGACAATACAAAAGTTACTATTGTGCAACAATAAAGGATGTAAATTATGACAATTACTGAAATAGCAATAAAAAGACCTACTCTTGTCGTGGTAATCTTTTCGGTGCTCGGTGTTCTCGGAATTTACGGTTTTTCGCAGTTGAATTACGATTTAATGCCGAAAATGACGGCGCCTGTTATTACGATTTCGACTATTTATCCTGGTGCCGCACCACACGAGGTGCTTAATTCTGTTACTAAACCAATCGAAGATGCAATAACAGGGATGGAGTTAATATCGAGCATAAGGTCTAGTTCCTCCGAAGGTCGATCTTTCATAATTGTTGAACTCGATATGACTGCCGATGTCGAAAAGTCTTTGCAAGATGCTCAACGGCGAATCAACCAAATTCAAAATATCTTGCCACAATCGGCAGATAAACCGGTAATCTCGAAAATTGCCTTCGACGAACTACCCGTCCTGAGAATTACTGTCAATAGCAAACTTCAATCGAAGCAAATGTATAAATTTGCTGAAGACAATATTCAACCGAGGTTGTCGAAGTTGGTAGGGGTCGGTTTAGTGCAAATCCTTGGTGGGGAGGAACGCGAAATCAAAGTTTTCCTCGATATGCAAAAACTTAAGTCGTTGAATTTACCATTGAACACAGTTGTCCAATCAATAAAGACTTCGAATGTTGATTTTCCAACTGGGAATATTAAAGGAACAGAGAACCAGTACGTTGTCCGTGTAGCCGGAAAATATCGGTCGCTGGAAGAATTGGAAAATCAGGTTGTTGCTCGTTCTCGGAGTGGCGGGGAAATTCGTTTAAAGGATATTGCAGAAATTCGCGACGGAGTAAAAGATATAACTATAATCAATCGGCTCGATGGAATACCTTCGCTTGGAATTCTAATTCAAAAGCAATCTGATGCAAACACTGTCGAGGTAAGCAAATTAGTCCGCAAGGAATTAGCTAAATTAGAGCAAGACTACAAGAATATAAATTTGAAATTTCTTGTTGCACAGGACAACTCGACCTTTATTATGGAATCGGCGAATGCTGTAAAAAAAGATATTGCTCTTGCAATCATAATTGTTTCGCTCGTGATGTTTATTTTCCTGCATAGCATAAGAAATTCTTTGATTGTTTTTGTTGCAATTCCAGCTTCACTTGTTTCTACCTTTTTTATGATGTATATTTTCGGCTTTACATTGAATATGATGACTTTGCTTGCAATGTCTCTGGTTATAGGAATTCTTGTTGACGATTCTATTGTGGTGTTGGAAAATATTACCCGACATCTTGAGAAGGGAGAAGATAGCAGGACAGCTGCACTTCGAGGCCGCAACGAGATTGGCTTTGCTGCTCTTTCGATTACACTTGTCGATGTTGTTGTATTTTTCCCAATGTCTTTGATTACGGGAATGATAGGGAATTTCCTTCGGGAATATGCTCTCGTTGTTGTGTTTTCAACTTTGATGAGTCTGTTCGTTTCGTTCACGATTACTCCTTGGTTAGCCTCGCGTTTCTCGAAGCATGAAAAACCCAATAAGGAGAAGCTACTCGGGCGGTTCGGTTTGTTGATAGAAACAACGTATCGAAAGCTTGAATCTTATTATGTTACAACCTTGCGATGGGCTTTGAAAAATGGTGGGAAGGTATTTTTGGCTGCAACTGCTTTGTTTGTTTCTGCTCTATTGCTGCCGGGAATGGGTTTTATCGGAACAGAATTTATTCCAAATATTGACCGTGGTGAAATTATCTTTACTATTGAAACTTCTCCAGGTTCGACGATTGAATATACCAATAGTATTGCTTTGGAAGTTGAACGGATGCTTAAAGAAAGCCCCGAAGTGGTCCGAGTTTATACTAATGTAGGGGTGTCGAGCGAGGGTGTTATTGGTATGACACAAGCCAATTCTGCACAAATCACTGCTTTTCTCGTCGATAAAAACCAACGAAAAATTTCTACCGACGAATTTGCCCAATTGATGAAACAGAGAATAAATACAATACCGGGGGTTCGTGTCAAAGCCCAGCCATTAACGCTTATTGGGACTACTGGTAGAACCCCAATTCAAATTCTTGTCAATGGTCCCGACTACGAGTCGGTTAGCAAAGGAGCAAACAAAATCGAAAAGATTGTTTACGAAACGCAAGGAACAACCGACGTTCGCCTTTCTTCGGAAGAAGGGAAACCAGAAGTTCGTGTGGAAATTGACCGCGATAAACTTTCCGAATTGGGACTTTCTATCTTCGATGTTGGTTCTAATTTGCGAGTAGCATTAACCGGCGACGATGATGCTAAATATACCGAAGGAATTTCTGAATATGATATTCGAATCCAACTCGACGAATTCAACCGTTCGAGAATCGAAGAAACAGAAAACCTCGCTTTCGTAAATCGTTTCGGAAAGGTAATATTGTTGAAACAATTTGCCAATGTTTACCAAGCAGTAGGACCGACGAAATTAGAACGAGAAAATCGTGCACCTGCTATTTATGTAAATTCACTTGTTTTTGGTAGAGCAAGCGGGGACGTTGCAAACGAAATTCGCAACAAAATTGAAAAAGCACAGTTACCGCCGGGTATTGAATATTCATTTGTTGGAGAACAAAAGTCAATGGCAGATTCTTTCCGTAGTATGTTGGTTGCACTATTGACTGGTATCCTTTTTGTCTATTTGATTCTTGTTGCACTTTTCAACTCATACCTTTCTCCATTCATTGTATTGTTTTCGATACCTCTGGCTGTAGTTGGTGCTTTCTATGGGCTTGCATTTACAATGAAAACAATTAGTGTTTATTCACTTATGGGGTTGATTACCCTTGTTGGGTTAGTTTCGAAAAACGCAATCCTTTTGGTTGATCGTGCCAACGATATGAAAGCTTCCAAAGGGCTTTCGACTTACGAGGCACTTTTGGAGGCTGGGCAAGTTCGTCTGCGACCTATTTTGATGACTACATTTTCGATGGTTTTTGGAATGATGCCGATAGCACTTGCAACTTCTGCCGGCTCCGAAGCTAAATCGGGTTTGGCTGTCGTTATTATCGGAGGCTTACTAAGTTCATTGTTTCTAACCTTAATTCTGATTCCAGTCGTTTACCAGACGTTCGATAAATGGCGCTTAGTTCTAGAAAAGATTTTCCGAAAGAAAAAACCAGTAGTAATTGAACCTATGGATTAGGAGTAACAATATAAAGAGAGTGATTCTACCAGACGTTGGTCTTGTTTGAACAAGGTGTGATAGCCTCTTGGGCAAATAGGATAGCAACGGTCTTTGCTTATCCAACATTTCGGGTCATCAAAAAAATTTTGAAAAAAAATTAAAAAAGTACTTGCTTTTTTTTT
>JBBIJO010000011.1:0-13252 GCA_037445895.1 Ignavibacteria bacterium
TCACATCAACATTCATATCCAACAACGCTACTACATTGTTCTTGAACGTAGTCCCCTTCGAACTCTGTATCGCAACCCCAGAAACGAACGAGTTAGACACAACACCAGTTGTAGGATTAATCAAAACGGTATTGTTAGCAAGCCTATCGTCGCGTGAATAGTAACCAGCAATTTTTGGTGTTGTAATGTATGTCATAAAATTAGCATTAGGTTGTCGAGTTGTAAAGAGGTGGATACCAATGCGGTAAGCATTGCCATCGCCAACATTCAAACCCCAAACAATATTATCGGTGAGTTCGGTTTTTTCGGCAACATCGGGATATAGAACATCACCCAAATAAGGATGAGGCAATATGTTAGCTTCTTGCTCTACCTTGATACCAGTTGCTCCGACATTGGACGATACACCGCTAATTTCGTTCCCGCGAATTAGAACACCAATATTGTGATAACCTTTGTAGCTCGAAGAACCATCGCCACCAAGAGCGATACCAAACGCAGCTATCGAACCACCATTGACGTTATAGATTCTGTTTCCTACAACCTGAGAATTTTGCTCGTATCCAAGGAAGATACCAGCTCGTTTGACATTATAAATAGTATTGTTAGAATAAAGATTACCAGAGTTGTAGTATTTGATATAATTATTTTCTCGCCAGAGTTGTCCCATCCCAAGAGAGACAATACCATACCCAAATCCATAGATTTCGTTACCTTCGAAAACATTGTTTGTATTTGGAAGAGTATCGATTGCCATAATTTGGAACTGTTCTCTTTCAAATTGATCGTAGGGTATGTATGAACGGGAAACAATACCAGCAGAGAAGCCAAGAACGTTTGCACCTTGAACTAAAGTATCGGGAGTATAGGTAAAGCCATAGACAGGACTATAGGCTGTCATTGGCAACCAAACTTTATCGCTGACTCCTTGGGTAGCATTTTCGATGATGCAATTTTTCACCTGGATATGGTGTGAACCCGGTCCAAGATAGAATGCTTGCCCACCACCTCGAGAGTAACTAATCAATCTAAATCGGATTGATTTTTGCGAACCACCATCGAAGATGATGTATCCCGGTGAATTTACATATTTTCTGGAAAGCGAACCCTTAGTTTGGAATTCTTTAAAGACAGAGTATGGATTAGTAGGATTCAATGATTGACCGAATGCAATACCTTTCCCATTATTAGTTACAAGGTTAATAGTAATGCTTCCTTTGCTCAGTGACCTTTGAGTAGATGGTTTCCAAGTAACGGTATTTGTTGTATTTAAGTCCGGATTGAACCCAAGATTCAAAATGTGTGAACGGAAATCCCACGCAGGAGCATTGAAATTCGAGTTGGTTACTGTATATTGTGCATCTATTAATTCGAATACAGTATTCCCACTCAAACCGCGTAGATAGAGTGCGTTCATCGCTGAATCTATTGTTGGGAAATCTCCACCTGTTCCAACTCGGTAAGTTCCAGCTAAACCGCCGAGAACCGAAAAATACGACCAAGCAGTATCATTACTTCGCAATGGATCCTCGGGATGTATCGAAATAAGCTTCGCCATATAATTCCCCGTTTCTCGCGGGATAAAAACATCGAATTGCTCTTGTTTGGTATTATAAGTTCCCGATTGAATATCTTGAATGGTAATTTGGCTATAATAAACCGAGTTAGCAGTATCGGGGAGCTTATAGATAATCAACCTTGCAGGAAAATCGGAAGCAACACTAACCCCAAGGTTTTTGAATTCGCCAGTCGGAATTATTGGACGATTTCCAATTAGTTGTTCGTTCGAAGCAGGTTTGACAACTCGATTGGCTGCAACTTCGAATTCATAAGCAATTTCGAAGATATAATCTGATTCGTCGGAACGTGGGAAATGGTCGTTGTAGTCTTCTTGGTCAACAGCACTAGCAAGGTCGCAATCTACGTAAAACCTATATTTCCCAATATTAACTGTTTGAAATGTTGGAAATTCAATGTCAACCTTTTGTCCAGGTTGCAATGGTTGAAACCGAGGGTCATTATTTGCATCGAAATAAAAATCTCGATTATATATTTCAACCCCACTTTCATCGACTATTCTTGCGTTTGCATAAAATTCCGTAACCGTGTTCAGTCCAGTATTTTGAACAGTTGCAATCACTCGAATTGTTTGACCGCGCAAATACTTCATAAAGCGGGGAGCAGCATTTGATTTTGGAGAAACAACCCCGGGAATAGAAATATCATTATCCCACGCTACTGTAAAAGCTACTGTAGCATCGGCTGGCGGTGCAGTTCCTCCAACATTTACTTGGAGTCGGTATTCACCACCACGATTTGCACGGAAACCAGCATTTGCGGTCGAAAAAACTCCGCGCGCTCGTTGTATGGTGTATTGTCGATACCCGCTCATATTAATATCGATGGAACCCGAAGATGGGTCTAAACCTTCGTAAACTACACTTGTGGATGGCTTAGGTCCCGTAATACGATAACGGAGAATCGCACCACTTGGTTGAGCACTACCCATTGTAACACTTGGTGCCGGATGATTTGCATCGCTCCCGTCATACGTTTCGTTTGCCCTTAGAATATCACCGTTGGCAGGAAATGTGGCTTCGATGTCAGGTTGAAAGTCCAAAATATAGTCTTCGGCTTCGCCATACCCATAAGCATAATAGTAATATGGAGGATAGTCATACAAATAATAGAGGGCACAAGGATTGCTCCCGCCATAATGTCCCCACATATTATGAAATACACGAATACGAGTTTTTCCTACGGTCTGAGTATTAGGAACATTGATATCAAATGGTCCATAAGTTCCCGTGCAAGCAGACTGATTCCAATTTGCAAGACTCAGAGTTTGCACCCCAAGGTATTCGCCCGGCTGTCGGAAATCACCGTTCATATTCCAATCAATATAAGCCAATCCATAACAGTATCGATAATAACTATACTGTGTAATATACTGGCAATAATAGGAATATGGCATATAAAACGAGAAGAAAAGTTGATAAGATTTGCCGAGTTTCAATTTTGCTTCGATGCTTCGAAAAGCAAAGCAGTTATCATCGCCACTACTATTATCCAACACAACGCGTCCAGATGGTTGCTCGATTATCTTGACGTTTGTGATGTAACCGTAGTAAAGACCACCGTAACAGTAATAGTAAACGTAAGAATAACCCGAAGGGTTAGGGGGCCAAACGACGCAATAATTGCTCGGTTGGGAAAGCAGCTTCCCAATAGGAACGAAAGAGAGTAGGAAAGCAAGAACAAGACTTCCTACGTAAACAGTAAGTTTAGAAGAGGGCTTCATTGTAGAAACTCCTTAAAATAGTGAAACATACATATATGTAAAATTTTTCATTTCCCATTCAAATTCAATTTTTATCCAAAGCAAATTTAAGTGCATTTGTTAAAATCATCGAAATAAAAAGTGTAAATTTTTTTTGACTTTGGGAAAAAATTTTAACTTTTCGTGGAAAAAGTGTCAGATTTTTTACACACTGTCAAGGAACACTTACATTCGATATGATTTAAATTTTTGTAATTTTGGAAGTTATGATTGTAATACTTACTTTTGAAGTATGTAAATATGCCAATTAATATAATGAAAATTGGCGGAGCAGTGCTGAAAAACACGGAGGGTTTTCGTTCCCTTACCAATATAATTGACAATTATTGCGATAATAAAGTAGTCGTGGTTTTTTCGGCTTTTTCGAATTTGAGTAGAACTTTGCGCGAAACAGCAATTAACGTTTCCAAAGGTTTATGGAGCAAATTGCAGAATAGTATCGAACAAACTAAAAATTCCCTTTTCGAATTGACTGAAAAAATAATCGAAGGACGTGTTATCGCTTCCGAAACACACGAAAGACTCGACAATTTATTCGAAGAAGTCAACAGACTCCTTTATGGAATTTCGATAACCAAGGAGTTGAGTTCAAAAACGCTCGATAGGATATTATCGCATGGAGAGCAAATTTCGGCAGTGGTTTTGCAAGGCTTTCTTAAATCGGGAAACTACAATGCAAGATTCATTGGAGCAGAAAATATAATAATTACCGATGAAAACTTTTGTCAAGCACAACCACTAATTGAACCCACTACGAAAGCAGTTCAGCAGAATCTTTTACCACTTTTCGAAGAAACAAATATTGTTTTCACTCAAGGATTTATCGGAAGGAGCAGAAATGGTTACCCAACAACTATGGGATTCGAAAGTTCTAATTTAACAGCACTCGTTTTGGCTCATATCTTTGAATCCGACGAAGTCATCTTTTGGACAGACGTTGAAGGCATAAGGACCAGCGACCCTAAAATTGTTCGCAACACAAAATTAGTCAAGGAAATTTCCTTCGACGTTGCGGAATATTTGGCACAAAATGGATTAAAGTTAATCCATCCAACAATGATAAATTTTTTTAAACTACATCCACAAACAAAGTATATCTACCGCTCTGCATTCAATCCCCAAAATGGTTGGACACAAGTTCAACCTACAACGGAAGCTAACACTCCAATGCTTTTAATTTCGGAAAAATGCAAATTAATTCAAGCCAAGGGTATTAGAATACCTGTTACCCCAAATGTGAATTTTGAACAGAATAAGATATTGCATATTTCGCAAAATGGAACCGTCCGATTAGTCAATGCTTCCCAAAAAATTGAAAGTTTTGATGATTCCTTTCAAATCGCCGAGGTAGCGCTTGTTACCCTATTTAACTTACCTTCGAGTAAAGTCCTTAAAGCAATCAGTGAAATTGAATCGCAGATAATTTTTGCCACATTCAATACCACTATTGCTTCAATCGAGTTAATTACAAAATGGGAAACTGTGGAAGATTTAGCTAACTTTTTACACAAAGAATTAATCCAATAAATTTCAAGGCAATTATGCATTAAGAACTATCTCAATAATGCAATCCGCGACTTAATATGCGCAATCGTAGAAAATAAAAGTATGGAGGAGCAAATAGCGTTCAAAAATCTTAGTGTGCTCATATCCGATAATCTATTACTCATTTTGATTAAATTAAATCTTGGAAACTATGGACTTTTTAAGTAAGTTAAACAAATTTAGGTTAACCTAAATTTATTAAATTTGTATTTTATAGGAATATATTTTCGAGATTATTCGGTTGAAAAAGCTTAAATTACTATGAGAAAGTCACTAGAAGAGGTTCACCAAACCGTTCAAACCCACAGACATTCGTCGAGTATTCGTCGGCTTTTTGCTTTTTTAGGGCCGGCATATATGATTAGTGTTGGCTATATGGATCCGGGCAATTGGGCAACCGACATTGCTGGCGGAAGTGCTTTTGGTTATTCATTAATCTGGGTTTTAGTAATGAGCAACCTCATAGCAATACTTTTGCAAAGCCATTCGGCAAGGCTCGGTATTGTTACTGGTAAGGACTTAGCACAAGCCGGAAGGGATTACTACCCTCCTATTGTGAACTTTTTTCTGTATGTTCTTGCCGAAATTGCTATTATCGCTTGTGATTTAGCCGAAGTCATCGGAATGGCAATTGGTATTCATTTGCTTTTCCCGAAAATTTCGATTCTCGAAGGTGTGTTTATTACTGTATTGGATAGCTTTTTACTACTTTTTCTTATGAACAAGGGAATTCGAAAGTTAGAGGCATTTATAATTTCGTTGGTTGGGATAATTGCAATTTGCTTTTTGATTCAGATTTTTTTGGCAAAACCTGCAGTTGTGGAAATTTCGAAAGGATTAGTCCCGGGATTTACCAATGAATATGCATTATACATTGCAATCGGAATCATTGGCGCAACAGTTATGCCCCACAACCTCTACCTCCATAGTTCATTAGTTCAAACCCGTAGCTTTCGGCGGGAGCATTTTGATATAAGAAAAGCAATTCGTTTCAACGTTATCGACAGCAGTATTGCTTTAAATTTGGCTCTTTTTGTCAATGCAGCTATACTAATATTATCGTCTGCGGTATTCTTCAAAAATGGATTTTATCAAATTACCGAAATCCAGGAAGCACACCGGCTTTTGCAACCATTGCTTGGCGATTATTTAGCTCCAAAATTGTTTGCTATTGCGTTGATTGCTGCTGGGCAAAGTTCAACCATCACGGGAACTCTCGCTGGTCAAATTGTAATGGAAGGATATTTAAACATAAGAATTCGCCCTTGGATTAGAAGGTTGATAACACGGTTGATTGCTATTGTCCCTGCCTTCTTTACGATTTGGCTGTTCGGTGACTCGGCAACAGGCAATCTATTAATTCTTAGTCAAGTGGTTCTTAGTTTACAGCTTGGTTTCGCAGTTGTGCCTTTGATACACTTTGTTAGCGACGTGCGGACAATGGGGTCGTTTGTTATTCCTTTGTGGCAACAAATTCTTTCTTGGCTTGCTGTTTCGATTATAGTTTCGTTGAACATTAAGTTCGTTGTTGGTTTCCTTGCTGAATTAATTACATCGACATCTAATCCACTTTTTGTAAGTTTCACCATTATCCCTATTTGTATTTTCTGTTTTCTAATGCTGTTACACATCACAGCTGTTCCATTTTTTAAAAAGCAATATCAAGCTTCGAAAAAGCGAATCCATCGGCAAGCACCTGTGTTAAAAATCCATAACGATGTTCCATACAAGCATATTGCTGTTGCTATCGATTATTCTCCAAGCGACACAAAAGCAATAAACAAAGCTTTATCCATTGGCAACAAGCAAGCTACCTACTATCTTATTCATATTGTCGAAAGTATGGGAGCAATCGTTTATGGCGACCAATTCTTCGATAAAGAACGAGAAGACGATATGAACCAACTCGACCAATACATCGCTACTCTACATAGAGAAGGATTTAACGCAATACCTATTTTAGGTTTTGGGGATCCAAAGACCGCAATACCCGAAATTGTCGAGAAAAATTCTTGCGATTTACTAATTATGGGACAACATAAACATTCGTTTTTAAAAGATTTGATACTGGGCACTGTCATCGAAAGCGTCCGCCACCACATAAAAATTCCGCTGTTGATTGTATAGATTTTACAAAACAACCACTGCAATAACAATAATTTTTGGATATTATATTTGTTAGTGTATAGTTAATGTATTAACAAACAAGGAGAGGATGGGTATGACAGAAGTCCAAGATTCTAATTGTGTTCGTGGATGTTTAAAATCATTATTAATTGATGCGGGTTGTAATAGTAGCGATATTGATGGCTTGCTTTCAAAGTTAAATACTCAAGGCAACATAACTCGGGACACACCCGACGAAGTTGCCAATCTGCTACAATATATTTTTTCAAAACGTAAAGTTTACACTCTTAAAAACATACAAGAAATTCGCTGCCTCCCAATATTTATCGATAATGTCTCATCTTTTGCATTATTGTTTTGGGAGGGAAATAATAATGGTCAAAATCGACATTGCACAAGATACGCAAGCCATACCGCAAACAGTATTAAATTAATGGACCCGCAAACAGGAAAAACAAAGGGCTTTACGTTTGATTTTTTGGACAATTTATCGCCGAAAGGCTTCACGCTGCTATATTTACGGCGTTAAAAAACAATTCAACCAATACATTGAGAATACTTTTTACCTTCGAGATACAAATTTTCCTCCTCTTTCTGTGGGCCCTGAGGGACTTGAACCCCCAACCTACGGATTATGAGTCCGCCGCTCTAACCAGTTGAGCTAAGGGCCCCCTTTCTTTCAATTTGCAAAATTGAAAAAATCGGATTACAAAATTAACAAACATTAGGCAAATTATCAATAATTGAATAGTCCCAAAAACAAACCAAATTGAATTTTTAATCCATCAGTATTCAAAGCCGATGGGACGTTATCCAACGTTGCAAAACGATTATATTTCCACTTTTGGGAAAAGACGAAAGAATATCCGACCCCTCCGCGAACCATAAAGAAAGGAGTAATAGCATATTCGACATTAATTTTAGGTTCAATAAACCAGAATCCTCCTTCGACACTCCAAAAATAGGCTGTTGGATTGCTCGAAAGATTCTTCCAATCAACATTCGAAGTAGATTTATATTCTTCAATTGTAATATGCGACCACCCAAGGTTGACACCCCCGAGCAAAGCAAAGGATTTAAATGGAACATACCCATAATCTAAGGAAAATCCAGTAAACCCAATTGCATACGAAATTCCAGTTGTAGTATCGTTTTGTGCCTTTTCGGAAGTTTTTGAACCGTTAAAACCGAAGAAGCCCAACCGCACATTAGGAATAATCGCAATTGCCGAAAAACCCTCGGCTCCCGAAAGATAAATTGCCCCACTTAAATCGTCGAACCCGGAAAACTTATTTTTCACCTCGTCAAATTTGGGAAAAGTAAAAGCTCCAATGTATCCACCTCCAAGTCCAAAATATGGGGGTTTAACTTCTTCCATTTCTGTTTCTTCAAATTGAAAATTTAAATTTCCACCATCTTGTGCACAAGTTAACACAACAGAAAATAAAGCACAAAATAAAAAAGCAATAATATTTTTAAACATAAAAACTCCATTATTTAACATTCTACAAAATTAATCGTTCTCGTCCAAATACAAAAAGGAGAAAATTATTTTGAATAATTTTTATAATTTAGTTTGCTTAAAATAGTCAACGTTGAGGTTAATGATGAATGTTCTACCAATAATTCTTTTAGGAATTGCATATTTCATTTTTGCATACTATTGGTATGGGAATGTAATCAAGAACAAGGTCCTTCGCTCGTCTAACGAAGTTCCAACGCCATCGCATACTCTTTACGATGACAAAGACTACGTTCCAACAAGACCGACAGTGCTTTTTGGCCATCATTTTTCTGCTATTGCGGGTGCTGGTCCAATAATTGGTCCAATTCTCGCCTATTCATACTTTGGATGGCTCCCCGCATTGCTTTGGATTTTACTGGGTTCTGTTTTTATCGGTGCAGTTCACGATTATACGGCTCTTTTTACATCAATCCGTAACAAAGGCTATTCGATTGTAAATATTGCGAATGAAGTAATTTCTCCTCGAGCAGGTTTTTTGTTTTCTATATTTGTCTTTTTAACACTAATACTTGTCGAGGCGGTATTCGCCGATTTGACTGCTAGAACCCTAATGGAAGAGCCGAAAATTGTTGTTCCAACTTTTGGGCTGATTGCAGTGGCAATCATTTTCGCATTATTGCATTATAGATTGAAGTTAAACGTATTTTTTGCCACACTCATTTCTTTGATACTACTTGGTATTCTACTTTATGTTGGTGATATTGCCCAAATAAAAGCATCCTACGAGGTATGGCTTTTCCTGATACTCATATATTGTTTTGTAGCGTCGATTTTACCCGTTTGGCTTCTATTGCAACCCCGCGATTATTTATCTATGTATATTTTGATTATAGGAATGTTTTTTGGGTATATTGGCATTATGTTTCTTAACCCTACAATACAAGGACCATCATTTATTTCATTCACAAGCAAAAATGGACCTTTGTTCCCAATGTTGTTTATTACAATTGCTTGCGGTGCTATTTCTGGATTTCATTCTTTAATTGCAAGTGGGACATCGGCAAAGCAACTCGATAAAGAGGAACAAGGCAAATTAATTGCTTATGGGGGGATGCTTACCGAAGGAGCTTTGGCTTTCCTTGTTATTGTTATGGTTTCGAGCGTTATGCAATTTAATGGAAATTCGGAGAGTTCTTTTATTGGAATTTTAACAAACAAAAATGCCGATATACTTTTTGGGACTGCACTCGGGTTAACATTACATACCCTTGGAGTTCCAGTAGCATTTGGAGCAGCCTTTGGAATACTAATGTTGAATGCCTTTATTTTGACGTCACTCGATGCAAGTACTCGTTTGAATCGTTACATTATACAGGAAGGCTTTGGAATTAAATATGGCGGAATTCTAAAAGACAAATATTTTGCAAGCGCGCTTGTCGTTGTTCTAACATTAGTCGTTTGCTTAAGCGGGGGTTACCAAAAGATTTGGTCAGTATTTGGTTCTGCTAACCAATTAATTGGCACATTAGCACTATTCGTTATTACAATGTATCTACTTGGAATTAAATCGCCAAAGTGGTACACTCTTGTTCCAGCATTCTTTATGCTTTTGGTAACCGAAACTGCTTTAATCTACCAGTTCTTCTTCTTATACTTACCAAAATTCGATATTTTGCTTATGTTAATTTCTCTTGCATTAATTGTTTTGGGAATTCTTGTCGCCCTCGAATCGTTGAAGAAGATATTTGCTCAAAAAACTACAGCAAAAGAATTTGCTGAACATCTTTCGACCGCTGAAAATGCTAAATAAGAAAATAGCAATTGTCGGTTGCGGAGTTGCAGGTATTTCTGCATCTTACGAACTGAATAAGTTGAAAATTCCACATACAATTTTCGAAGCTCGAAATTTTATTGGGGGAAGAATATATTCGTTCCAAGATTCTACTACACAAATGGAAATTGACAATGGACAGCATATCCTTTCGGGAGCATACACAACATTTTTAGAAATCCTCCGATGGCTTGGGACCTACAAACATTTGCTATTTCAAAAATCATTGAAAGTAAATTTCATCGACAAGAATAGCAAAACCTACGCATTAAATACGGGGTTCTTACCTTTCCCTTTTGGAACTGCCTTTGGAATATTAAATTTCAAAATTTTACCTCTAAAATCACGACTATCGGTCCTTAATTTTTTCAAAAAGTTGAAAAATGGGAATATCCAAACAACCTCGAAACAAAACCTATTTGAATGTCTTATTCAGAATGGCCAAGATACAAAAGCGATTTCTATATTTTGGGAACCGCTTGCTCTTGCTGTAATGAACAATTCAACGCATAACGCTCCGGCTACTCTATTCGTGAATACACTCAACAACGCCTTTTTTTCGGAACCCAAAAACTCGAGGCTCGTTTTCCCTAAGGTAGGATTATCGACATTGCTAGAACCGTTTAAATACAAAAACTCCTATGGCGAAATAATTTGCAATTCTTACTTGGAACGCATCGAACAAAACAATGATAAATTTATATTATATTTCAAAGGGAAAGAGAAGTCCTTGTTTGATGTTGTTTTCCTTTGCTTGCCGCCAAACATTTTAGCAAAAATTTTGCCGGAAGAATGGAAGGCAAAGGATTACTTCGCTTTCTTGCCAAAAACATCCTTCAATTCAATACTTTCAGCCTACCTATGGTTTGATTATCCATTTTTTGATGAGATTTTTGCGACATTTGCAAATTCACAAATCCATTGGATTTTCAACAAAAGCAAAATAACAGAACAGCAAAGCTCGAATCATTATTTATATGCTTTGACTACAAGTTTTGCGAATGGTTTAATGAGCTTAAGCGAAAATGAATTATTAAAAAGCACAATGGAAATCTTGGGTTGTTATCTTCCAAAGTCTAATTCAGCAAAATTGCTGCACTATAGAATATTTCGGGATAAACACGCTACCTTGAATATCGACACCGATTTCGAGAAAATACGGCCAATCCAAGTTACCCCAATCGAAAATTTATATTTGGCTGGCGATTGGACTAATACAAAATTACCAGCAACTATCGAAAGTGCCTCAATTAGTAGTAAATTTGCAGTTCAATATTTTACAAAGAAGGTAAAATTAATATGACGGTTCCAAATATATTCACCATAATTCGATTGGCTTTAATTTTGCCCATCCTATTTTTTCTTTTAACTCAAAATAATTACATTGCATTAATATTTATTCTTATTGCGTGGATTACCGATTTACTCGACGGCTATTTAGCTCGCAAACTTAATCAAGTTAGTGCACTTGGGAAGATGCTCGACCCAATAGCCGATAAGCTTCTCGTCTCTGTCATCGTTCTTTCACTTACAATTTCCCAAGCTATTCCACTTTATCTTGGAATCGCAATAATCGGACGCGATGTGGTTATTCTTATCGCAGGACTCTTCGCTTGGCTTAAATACAAACATCTAATGCAATCCAATTGGATAGGTAAACTTTCAGCCTTTTTTATCGGATGCTTTCTAATAATAATTTTATTCTACCACAACAAAGTATCCTTTGTCTTTCTGTATTATATTATACTTTTTGTTGTTGTTATCTCTTTTATTCTCTATTCCAACTATTACGTCAAAACCATAAAATCACTTAAATAGTTATTAATTTGTATTTTTCTAAAGTTGCAAAATGGGGCTGTTTGAAAAATTTAAGGAAAAAGTTTCGAGTTTCATTAAATCGACTTCCGACGCACTATCAGTTGAAAAAATTAAAACTGGATTTACCAAAACAAGGTCGAGCCTACTCGATAGAATTAAAAATACTATTGGGTTAGGCAGAAAAATCGACAAAGCCTTGCTCGATGAAATTGAAGAAATACTTATCACCGCAGATATTGGATATGATGCAACCGAAAAAATTATCGACTCGCTAAATAATCAAGCCAAAAGGCAAGATATTACTTCGTTCGAAGACATCATCGAACTGATAAAAGAAGAAATTCTTGGAATACTCGAAAATTCATCACAATCAATTAATTACAATCCATTTCAAATTAACGATAGCAAAAAGCCTCACTGTATTCTTGTTGTTGGAGTCAATGGAGTCGGCAAAACAACTACAATCGGGAAACTTGCCTACAATTACAAAATTTTGAACAAAAGCGTTCTAATCGGGGCAGCCGATACTTTCCGAGCTGCTGCCAATGAACAACTCGAAGTTTGGGCAGAACGTGCTGGCGTTCCACTAATCCAACAAAAACAAGGAGCAGACCCCGCTTCGGTTGCTTTCGATACACTACATTCTGCAATTGCAAAAGACATAGACGTTGTTATTATTGACACCGCAGGACGATTGCATAACAAAGCAAATCTTATGGCTGAACTCAACAAAATTACGCGTGTTATGAAAAAATTGAAAGAATCTGCCCCCGACGAAGTTCTCTTAGTCCTCGATGCTACAACAGGGCAAAATGCTATTCAACAAGCAAAAGAATTTATGAAAGTTGCCCCTGTAACTGGAATTGTTTTGACAAAATTGGATGGGACCGCCAAAGGCGGTGTCGTCGTCCCAATAGCAATGGAATTTAAAATACCTGTTAAATTCATTGGAGTAGGAGAAAAAATAGACGACCTTCAGCCTTTTAATCCAATTCTTTACATCGATGCTATATTCGAAACAAACTCGTAAGAAAAGTATCGCAACGCCATACAGGGCATTTCCAAACAATAGTGAACAAAAAAGTTAACATCTCAAAAACAAAGGGATGCTTTGATTTACATATCA
>JBBIJO010000011.1:13352-77467 GCA_037445895.1 Ignavibacteria bacterium
ATTTACATATCAATTCATACTTATTCGTAAATTCTTTCCATAGCATAAAACACTGCATTTGTATTATTGCATTGAAATCTAGGTAAATGAATGAGTTGTTGTAACGAAAAAATTTGTTTCTGTTCATCATCGGTAGTTCGTTGCCTTCGAGGATGTATGATAAATCTGTTGCACAATCCCCCCTACCTAAGTTATCGATATTAAGCGGTTTACAACAATTCATTTGCAACCTCGAAGTTTAATCAATTATTGGGATAATAATTAGTATAACAAAAATGAAAAGAAAATATGAAACAAGTTGCTTTTTATTTGTTAGTTGTTTCTATTTTGCACTGCATTTATTTTTCGGTTCTCTATTCCGAAAGTGCAATAACTGAATATCAATTATTAGAGGTTGACTTTTATGGAATATGCAGTAATTCGAGGGCTGTTGTAGCCTACGGGGACAACTCGAACATTTTAATTTCGACAGACAAAGGCGAAAGTTGGTCGCAAAAAGCGATTTCGGGCAATCTTGTGAGCAACTTCAATAAACTTACTGTTGTAAACGACATTTTCTATGGTATTATCGATTCGACTGTGATTGTTAAGTCCGAGGACGGCTTTAACTGGTCGAAGCATTACAAACCAGTGAGTAGCAAATTCATTGATATTTCTGCCGACACAAATTTTGTTTATTTGCTTAGTTCCTAAATGAATAAGATTTTCATACTCGATAGAAAAACATTTCAACTTGTTGATTCTGTTGAATTGAACTTTGATATTATAGAAATTTTCGCTTATAAGAATGTCGTTTGTTTAGGAACTTACGATGGAAAACTGCTTGTCTATAATTCCGGATTTAGCTCGATTCCCGTTATACTTGACCTTTCTAACATTGGGAGCTATGTTTACAGGTTCTTTTCCGATGGAGACAAAGTCTATTTTTATGTATCTAAATTCATTATGTTCATTGGACGTTGCTAATACGACTGAAATGTAGTGTTAAAATATGGCCTAACAAATTGCATCGTAAAAAATGGAGAAATATATTCAGCTCGTGCTGAAATTGCATACCTATTCAACGAACACCGAACACCCGTTGGGTGGGTTTTTACAAATATGACATAAACCAAAAGGAATTCATCAAACTTAATAATGATAATCTGGACAGATTTATTGACGATTTCAATTCTTTCCTTCCACAAACAGCGTTGAATTTCCAGTTCATTGACGACGAAAGAATCATTATAGTTGCCAAAAACAAAACAATATTGATTTCCAGTAATGGGGGCATAAATTGGCAATTAAAATCATTTTTTTATAACAGTAATAGCGGTGTTTATGTCTTAAAAAACTACCTGTGGCGACCAGCTGGGAGAACCATCCTACGCTCAACAGATTTTGGAGCAACTTGGCTCCCCCAGAAAGCCGATTCTCTTTTTGTCATTAGTTTGCAGAACAATAATGGAATTAGATATGTATATTTCGATTCTTTAGGAAAGGGTTTTATTGTAAATTACTTGGAATACCGTTATTCCGATTCAAGCAGGAATTTCCAAATTCTTTATACAAATGATTTTGGAGAAAATTATATGAGAGGAGATAATGCAAGGTTAATGTGGTTGGGAATTGGGAATAATAGTTTATCCGAGATTGTGCGCTTCAAAGACAAATTCGTGTTGAAAAGAGTTAATTTGAACAACATAAATAATGGTAAAACTCCTTTTAGTAATCTGGAATTCTTCGATACAAATTTTACTAATACTGGATCGCACTTGTTTAATAATACCGTTTCATACAAGATTTGCTTTCTTGGAAATAACGATACCTTGTATGGATACTTTTTTAATGGGAGAAAAAACAGTATGTATTCCGATACCTTATCGAGTTGGATAGGTTATTCTACCGATGGCGTTAATTGGAACAAACTTCTCGATACAGATATCAACGCTTATTGTTACGCTGTTGATGTTACTTCGAAAGGTTTAGTGGCATTCTTCCAAAGATATTATGATTCTTCGCTTGCTCAAATCAAAATTTATTTAGTTGATGTCAAAAGTCAAAAAACTATTTTGCTATTAAGCAAAGATGTTCTCGCAAAGGTCATTGATTTTATAAATTTTCCTCTTCTACGATTTTATAACATTTATGGGGATAGAATTTTCTATTCCTACTATTTAGACTCCATTCCTTATGTTTGCGACGTTTCCGAGGGTGTTGTTCCAAAATGGGAAAGAACACGGTTTTTCGACACTCTTTTCAAATATTTTGGATGGGAGAATGTTAATTTCCAGCCTCGTAGTTTCTACATTTCCTCTGATTCTATGTTTTTCTTCTTTGTATCAATTTCAAACACAGGTTATTTGATAAGAGTGTTTATGCAAGATTCCAACATAAGCAATGTCAAAGACGATGGGGGTAGCGGTATCTCCGTAAACAAACTTTTTGTGCAAACATTGCCTCCTTTTCCCCAACCAGCGAGCAGTTATGTCAAAGCAAAGATATACATAGAAGGGTTCCAAGAAATTAAACCTGAATACTTTAAATTTTATGACATTAATGGGATGCTTACTCATCCTATAGAAATCAGTATCGAAAAATTGTCGCCATTTCTTTTCGAAGCTACATACGACGTAAGTAGCCTGCCGAATGGAGTGTATTTTGTTCGATATACTAAATCTGAATCACCTTTAATGTTTGGAATCCTGGTTTACAGATAGTCGCAGCGAACAATAAATTACAGGAGGCGATGATATAATATTAGGTAACTCGGGCATCCTCCCTGACAAAGAAAACAATATGAATTATGATTGAAACAAAAACAAGCAAGGATGCTTGTCCTACTGTTTGAGCTACTCTTTGATAAGGAGAGGAAGTAATGGAAATCTAAGGAATGTTGCAATGAGTTTCTACCCTTTCATAGGTAGAAGCAAAATGTAAATTTTACTTAAAATATCGACTATATCGGAGTTTGGATGGATAACGAAATCGATACCAGCAGTTTGGAATTTTTCATTCAAGGTTTGCTTGGAAAACAATCCAACAATCACCAAAATGATATTGGAATTTGCATTTTTAAGCATAGTAACCAAACTGGAAACAAAAGTTGGATACAAAGCATCGGAAGAACAAATAACCGCAACCTGTGCACCGGAAGAAAGAAACTCGGCAACGAAATCGTTAACTACTGTGGAACCTTTTGATTCAATGATTTCGAAGCCACCCACACGGAAAACATCTGCTGCAAATTCGGAGCGCAATCGATAATCCGAAACAAAGCCGAAATTAACTAAAAATGCCTTGGGAGTATTCCTAAATGCAGCCATAAATTCATCCGATAAACTACGAAGCGTTTCGAATGCGGCTGATTCTCTAATTCTTTCGAGCCTTTCAATTTGTTTCGTTGAAGTAAAATCCAAAGTTGGAAGCTCGGATATACAACCTAAATTTCCGGCAAAATTAACAATGGAGGCAAAATCCTTTCGGTTCACTTTCGGCAGTAATTCCGTTAAAATATTCCCCCTCCGTTTCTCTTCAACAATCTTCTTTCTTCTCAAAGCAAGAATACAAAAATCACTTTCAGACAAAGCAGTTGAATCTATATTTTTTTCCTGTGGATTAAGGAATTTGTTCGTTCCAACCAGTATGTCTTTGCGAGTTGCAAGGTTTTTAGAACGTTTCTCTGCTATCTCCTTGATCGACCTTTGCACATTGGAATTTACGATTGAATTAACAAAACCACCATTAGATTCAATCAATTTAAATAAATCGAGCGACATTCGTGCCAATTCGAAAGTGAGCGACTCGATATACCAGGAACCTCCAATAGGGTCTATTACATCGCACAAATTATGTTCTTCGAGCAACACAATTTGGGTATTTCTTGCATTTCGCAAGGAAAAATCATCGAATAAACTGCCGAATGGTTCGGTAAATGGAGTAACTTCGATAAAGTCGGAACCACCAAGGACAGCTGCGAACGTTTCGCCAGTATTCCGGAGCATATTAACATAAGCGTCGAGTTTGCTTTTATTCCTTCGATTAGTAACCGTATAAATACATATTTTCTGATTGTTGGGTCGAACTCGAAATTCCTCCATCACTTTCCCCCACAACATACGGAAAGCCCTTAGCTTTGCTATCTCGATAAATAAATTGCTTCCAATGGAAAATTTAAACATAAACTTTGGACAACTTTCATCGGGTTCAATCCCAGCTTCAATCAGCAACTTTACATACTCAACGGCTAAAGCAATAGAATAAGAAATTTCCTGAATTGCATTTCCACCGGATTCAAAGAAAAGAGTACCATCGACAACCAAATTCATAAATTTAGGAAAATGTTTTCGAGATGCTTCGAAAAAGTCCACAAGTTTGGACTTACTCTCAGAACTTTCAACAGGAAGCCTTCCAATCTCTAAAAACAAGTCGAAAAGCCTCAAATGAAAACTTCCGGAAAGTCTCTTCGGGTCGATTTTCCTATGCTTTAAATACACAAACAAATATGCCAAAAGCTCATAAGCCTTAGGAGAATTGAAATGCAGTGACAATTTTTCTAAACTTACGTCGGCAAAGGCATCCTCGAAATCAACGGCGGAATCCAAAAATAAACCTTGCAAACTTCGATACCTATCGGAAACATCGATGTGGTTGATGAAAATTGAATTAACTCCATTTTGTAATTCTTCTTTAAGCTTTTGATTGAAAATTCTCGGGTCGGGGAATGGTAAAGACTGCGAAACTGACCAAGGAGCAACTCTAAATCCACTTGTTCTTTGACCTCGCAAGAAGTTGCGAAATCCGGGGAATTCGTTTCGAAGGTATTCAAGATTTTCGATATCCCTCTTTCGATAAAGCGGTTTAATTTGAATTCCTTCGTAAGTAGATGAAAAAAGTTGGTCATAAGATTTGCCTTTTAAAGCAGATTTAGCTTCTTCGACCCAATCTTCGTAGGTTTGTAGCTGAAAATCGCTTAATAGCCTTCGGCTTTTTTTCATTTTTTATGTTCAAAATGTTGCAAATACAAAATTACCAATAATATTTCTTCGAAATTAGAATGTCCTTCGAAAATACATTGAACCCAAGTAAAAATAGCCTATGATATAATTTTTAAAATTATGAGTTTTTGTTGAATATTTTCGATTTACTATCCGAAACTTTTATTAATTTTGAATAGAATTATAAATATAAATTATAATTGTCGGAGGAAATATGAAAATAATAGGTATTTTTTGTGGACTCGAAAATTCGTTCCCATTTGCTTTAATTAATTATATCAACAGTAAAAGAAACGATATTTCCGCTGACCTTGTAAGAATAGGCTACGTTATTATGGAAGAATCATTGAACTACGATGTTATTTTCGACCGCGTTAGCCACGAGGTTCCAATGTATCAATCCGTTCTTAAAAAAGTTGCTTTGCAAGGAACAGCAATAATCAACAACCCATATTTAAAATGCGCCGAAGACCACTTTTTTCAATTTTCACTTGCAAATGAACTCAAATTGAAAGTTCCTCGAACAGCGATTATTCCAACGAAAGAACATGTTGAAGGAACAACTGCCGAAACTTATAAGAACTTGGTTTACCCGTTGAATTGGATGGAACTTTTCGATTATATTGGATTTCCTATGTTACTAAAACTAAACAAGAGCAACGCAGGAACGTATAGTTTTAAGGTTTACAATCCAATGGAGTTTTTCTCCGCTTATGACGTAACAGGAACTAAGCAAATGATAGTCCAACAAGTTATCGACTATACTGACTACTATCGCGTTTTTGTAGTAGGTAAAAAACATTTGAAAATCATTAATTACGACCCAAACAAACCTATACATTTACGTTATTCCAAAGAGAAGCTCACAATTGACCCGAAACATAAAAAGACTATCGAAAAAATAGCAATCGATATTTGCACGGCTCTCGATCTCGAAGTTAATGCAATCGATTTTGGAATTTTTAATTCCGAAGTTTATCTGTTAGATTTTTACAACACTGCACCACAAATTGAATCGGTATATTTTTCCGAGGATGACTACAATTGGTTGGTATTTACAATCGGGGATTATTTAATATCATTGGCAGAAAAAGGAAAAAACTGGTATAACGATACTCCTTGGAAAAATTTAATAAACACGAGAACACAAAAGAATGAATAATGTTAATGTTTAAAAATTTACGAGTTGAAAATGTTTAAAAAACTTTTTTTATTCCTTATCGTAATAAGTTCAATATTTACTATATCTCGAAGTATTTCATTATCCCAAAAAGCAACTACGCCCGATGCGATGAAAATTGCTGAATATGTCCGTTACTTAGCTTCCGATGAACTCGAAGGCAGATTCCCAGGAACAGCAGGCAACTTTAAAGCTGCTACATTCATCGAAAATAAATTAAAAGAGTTCGGGTTGAAACCATTTAACGGAAGCTACCGCCAGAATTTCCTTTTTCCAATAAAATATAGAGTTTCCGATAAGAATTCTGTTGTTTGGACAAAACTAATTGAACGCCCAGGAGTTCCAAAGGAAATGTGGAAAAGCTTTCCAAAAAATTGGAATGTTAACACAGACTTTCAACCTCTTGCGATAAGTGAAAATGGAACAATAGCAGGAGAAGTTGCTTTTGTTGGCTATGGAGTAACGTCGAAAGACATTCCCTACGACGATTACGAAGGAATTGATGTTAAAGGAAAGATTGTCATTGTCCTTTCGGATTCTGCCGAAGGGCATCCGAAAGACGAACGGTTTATTCCCTATTCAAAATTAAGTTATAAAGCAATGAATGCTCGCGAACACGGAGCAGTAGGAGTTATTTTTGTCAAAGTCCAAAGCGACTCCGCAAATATTTTCTATCCTCTGAAAGTATCTTCGATGGCAAAAAAATCGGGTATTATTGCAATACAAGCAAGCAGAACAGAAATAGCTAAATTTTTTCCCGCATCGGCCAATCTATATCCCGTTGAATTAGAAATGCAAAAAACAAAAAAGCCAAAAAGTTTTATTATTCCTAACACAACAATTTCGATTACAGTCGATTTAGAAACGGAAAAAGTTGAAGTCCCTAATATTGTCGGGCTTATATCCGGAACTGACCCCACATTATCAAATGAATATATTGTTATTGGAGCACACTTTGACCATTTAGGCTGGGGAACGGAAAACTCACTCTATCGAGGCAAGATTCTCCAAATACACAACGGTGCCGACGATAATGCTTCTGGAACATCCGCAATTCTTTATCTCGCTGAACTGTTAGCAAAACAACCGTTGCGACGTTCTGTAATCGTTGCTGCCTTTAATGGCGAGGAGGAAGGATTGCTTGGCTCTGCTTTTTATGTCAAAAATCCAATTTACCCCATTGAACAAACTATATTAATGATAAACTTTGATATGGTTGGGAGAATTAACAATAGCAAAATTAACATCTTCGGAACTGGTTCCTCTACTACATTCGATAAGGTGATAGATTCTGTTGCAACTATTGATTCACTGGTAATTACAAAAGGCTCCGAAGGATATGGTCCGAGCGACCATTCTTCATTCTACGGAGCAAAGGTTCCAGTAATATTTCTTTTTACTGGTGCACACGCCGATTACCACTTACCAAGCGACGATGCAGAAAAAATCGACGCCGATGGTATTTTAAGAGTTGCAAACTATGCCCATAAAATATTAGAAAGATATGGCAATTCAACAGAAAAACCAGACTATATTGTAGTCAAAACAGAAAAGAAAGAGGAAAAAAATGGCTCGCCGGGATACGCGCGTGTATGGTTTGGAATCGTCCCAAATTTTGAAGACAACCCCCAAGGTCTACGTATTACTGGTGTTTCTCCGGGAAGTCCAGCCGAAAAAGCAGGTTTGAAAGGCAACGATGTCATCATCAAATTCGGAGAACATTCAATTAAGAACCTATACGATTTAACCTACATATTAAGAGAATACAAACCGAATGATGTAGTAAATGTAGTTGTACTTCGGGATAGCAAGGAAATCGCTTTGAAAGTAAAACTCGTCGCACGTTAAAATGCCCAGAACTACCTCTCGAAGCGTGAAAAAGTATCCTTTTTCAATTAATGTGGATAGTTCTAACTCTTTAATCGGGGATTTCTACTACATTGAAGCGCAACATAAACTACCCATAGTCATTCTAATCCATGGTTTTACTGGGTTTAAGGATTGGGGTTTTCTCCCCTTTTTAGCAGAAAATTTGGCGCAAAATAACTTCTTTGCTCTTACATTTAATTTCTCTTACGACGGGGTCACCCAGAATAAAGACTGGGTAGATTGCCCCGATAAATTTGCACAGAATACGATAACCCGAGAAGTCTTGGATCTTCAGCACCTTGTTGAATCGCTACAAAACAAATCAATACTGCCCGAATCTATTCGCAGTAATATCGACTCAAATACAATTTCACTTGTCGGGCAATCTCTTGGCGGGGCAATAGCAACAATTTTTGCTTCTCAAACACAAATTCCTTCGAAAATCATACTTCTTGGCTCGGTTGGAACCCTTTATCGTTACTCGAAACGGCAAATAGAAGAATGGAAAAAAGCGGGATTCCTTGAATTTAACAATCTAAGGACGGGGCAGTCCCTTCGTATAAATTCCACCTATATCGAAGATATCGAGCAGCACGATTACAGATTATACAAGTTTCTTCAAAAGATTCATTGTCCTGTTTTAATTCTTCACGGTTCCGAGGACTATACTGTTCCAATCAAAGAGATTTTAACCTATTACAAAAAAGTGCAAAATCCACTCGCATCTCTTGAGATTATACAAAATACAGGTCATACATTCGGGATTGAACATCCATTTAAAGAGCCAACACCAGCACTTCTAAAAGTTTTACAAAAAATTATCGACTTTTTGAAATGAAAAGCACAACTTTCCAACTTCTAATATTGTTGATTCTAATTTCCACGGGTTGCGAACTCATTCGTTTGATAGAAAAAAAGAAGAACAACAAAATTTTACCTGACCCATCTACATCAATCGGAACTGTTGCTTTACTTTCCGACGAACTTTCACAAGGGAATGTTTTTGGGGCAACAAAACTTTTTGTTCCGGAGGATACTTCTTTTAATACAGAGAAAATGATAGATTTACAAGACAGACTTGCTCGGTTAGGAAGGATTATCGCAAAGAAACCAATAACTTTCTTTAAAATTGACACATTAAATCCTACACTCCATCGCATATATGTTGAATTTGACTATTTGGAAACTATGCAAGTTATTGCAATTAAAAACGAAAATTTATGGCTAATAAAAGATTTCGAAGTGATTGGTTCATCACAATAGTTTTTCATTTCTCAAAATAAAACTTAGATATTAATTATTTGATATTAATTATCAGGATTAACGTTTTTAATATAAGATTAAAATTGTAATTTTGTATTTTTTCGAATTAATGCTTTAATTATTTAGAAGGGAGGCGACTAACTTGAAAAAGTCAATTGGGAAGTTTCTATTAGTGATTATTCCTTTAATTATTTCAATATTTTTGTTATATCCAACGTATAAATCCAACGAGTTGGAAGAACTAAGGATTCGTTACCTTGAACAAGCAAAAAAGGCAAAAAATCCACAAGATTCGTTGGCAAAAATTGAATATTTTGAAAAGCATTATGGCGAAGCCCTTCTAAACGCCAAGGCAAATCGAATTAAACTTGGCTTAGATTTACGCGGTGGAATGTATGTTACTTTGGAAGTCGATGCATTGAAAATGCTCGAAGAATCGGCACAGCGAGATGCTATCGATGATTTATTCACCGAAGTTATCGAAAAGACCAAGATAGAGGGTGGGCAATCGGACGAAGATATTGTCGATATTTTCAAACGGAACTTCGACCAAATTGCACGCCCAAAACGCAAATTCCTTTCGGATTACTACGACTTTGGAGGCGATGTTACTATTTCGGAAGACAAAATAATTGAAAAACTCAAAGAAAATACCCAAGAAGCAATTGACCAAGCACTCCAAGTAATTCGCCAGCGGGTCGATAAATATGGTATATCTGAACCAACAATAAATAAAATTGGACAACGAAGGATTCTTCTTGAACTACCAGGGGTTACCAACGAAAAAGAAATGCGACAACTATTGCAAACTACCGCTCGTTTGGAATTTAAACTGGTAAAAAACGACGAAAATCTTGTTGCTGCTTTCTATAAAATTGATGAGTTCCTTAAAAAAGAAAAACAAATAGGAAAATCTCTACCAAATCTGCCCGAAGATACTTTAAAAAATCAACAGGAATTGAAACCTGCCGATACTACCAAAGTTGCAGAAAAAGAGAAATCTACAACCGAAACAGACACAACTACAAGCGATACTGCTACAACGGGGAAACAACAAGAACCAGATACCACTAATCCTTACTCTGGTCTTTCGAAAGAAGAGCAAACTCGAAAATATCTCGAAGACCATCCATTTACTACTCTATTTGAATCAAATTTCCAACCCCCGAATGCCGAAAGACAACAATACCAACGCGATGTTCGCTTTTACAATGCCTCGCAAGTTTCGAAAGGAGAATATAGCTTTTCAATTTTCGAAAATGCTTTAAAACAGTTCGAGGTAATAATAAACCGCAAAGAGATTCGCTCTTTGCTACCCTACGATGTCGAAATTCTTCGAAGTGCCAAACCAGAAACTATTCGCGATAATCGAGGCAAAGAATATAAAGTCTATTCATTTTATGCTGTTAAACGCGACCCTGAACTTACTGGTGAAGTTATCACCGATGCTATTGCAACATACGACCCAACGAACAACCAACCGATAGTTACTATGGCAATGAGTGGCGATGGCGCAGATAAATGGGCAAAAATTACGGGCGCAAATATCAAAAAGAGGATTGCAATAGTGCTCGATAACCAAGTCTATTCTGCTCCAGTTGTTCAGCAAAAAATTGTTGGTGGTAATTCGCAAATTACCGGTATGTCCAGTTCCGAAGAAGCTAAACTTTTGAAAATAGTATTAAAAGCAGGTGCACTCAAAGCACCCGTCCAAATCATCGAAGAAAGAATTGTCGGACCATCACTTGGCGAAGATTCAATCGCACGAGGAATTCAATCCCTTATCATTGCGGCAATCCTTGTTCTATTGTTTATGACCATTTACTACTCGTTAGCTGGATTATATGCCAACATCGCTGTATTAATAAATGTTGCGCTAATTGTTGCAATTATGGCTGCTTTCCAAGGAACCTTAACCTTGCCCGGTATCGCCGGCATTATCTTGACTCTCGGAATGGCTGTTGATGCAAATGTGTTAATTTACGAAAGAATACGCGAAGAGTTGGAAAAAGGTAGGTCCATTCGTTCCGCTATCGACGAAGGTTTTTCGAAGGCACTTTCTGCTATTCTCGACTCTAATATCACAACGTTCATTACAGGTATAATTTTGTATTTCTTTGGGAGTGGGCCAATCCAAGGTTTTGCAATGACATTAATGATTGGTATTCTAACAACCCTATTCACTGCAATTCTTATTTCGAAAGCACTTTTTCAAATCACATTAAATCTTGGTGCAACTTCAGTTAGTTTTGGTCAACCAAAGTCTATTAATGCATAACAAAAAAGGATTATTATATGCAATTCTTTAAAAAGCCAAATATTGATTTCCTCGGAAAACGAAATACCTTCTTCATCATATCGGGGATTATGACCATAATTGGGATTTTATTGATTGTTTTTGTCGGTTTTCGTTTTGGGATTGATTTCACGGGTGGAACCGAAATCGCTCTAAAAGTTCAAAAGAATTTAACTACCGATGAACTACGTAAAAGGCTTGCAAATGCAAAAATACTCCCCGACGAAATTAAATCATACGGCGAGTCAAACCAATTCCTTATTCGCCTTAAAGAAGTTGGCGAGGAAGTTACTAAAATTGAAACGAACATAAATTCAACATTGAAGGATTATGGTGTCGAAATATTAAAGAAAGATTCTATTGGACCCAAAATTGGACAGGAACTCCGATTTCAGGCTTTAATAGCAATACTACTTGCAATTGTTGCTATGCTTATCTATATTGGCTTCCGCTTTGAATTCACATTCGGATTAGGGGCTATTATTGCATTAATTCACGATGTTATCTTTACTATTGGAATGATTATTATTTTCGATAAGCTACAAATAATTAATCTGGAAATCAATCAAGGAATTCTTGCAGCTCTCTTAACGGTCGTTGGCTACTCCGTCAACGATACCGTGATTATTTTCGATAGAATACGCGAGAATCGAGAAAAGCAAAAAGGAATATCTTTCATTAAAATGGCAAATGCAAGTATCAACGAAACACTATCGCGAACAACTATAACAGTTTTGACTGTTCTACTCGTCTTGGTAGTGATGGTTTTCTTCTCGGGTCCCGTCCTCCAAGGATTTGCCTTTACGATGTTGGTTGGTGTGATAACTGGAACCTATTCTTCCATATTTATTGCCACTGCTTTTGTTGTATTTTATTTAGAAAAAGTGAAAAAAGAAAAGTTGGAAGAAGAAACTAAGCAAAAGCCTGCGTTAGCTAAATCTTAAAAATGGAACAGATAAATTTGAAAAATATCCCAAATCATCCCGAGGTTTCAATTGCTGAACTTCCCGAAAAAGTTCTCGGAGGAACTTCGGCTCTCGAATTCTCCAACTTCGTTAAATCTTTAAAAAGTGGTGGCTATAAATTCCTCGTCCTCGATCTGCACAATGTCCGTATTATGAACAGTTCAGGGCTTGGAATGATAGTAGCTGCCTATACTACTCTTAAAAAGGATACAATTGAACTAATATTGATAAATGTTCCAGAAAAAATACAGCATCTACTATCAATAACTCACCTCGACCAAATATTAACTCAATACACCAAATTTGAAGATTTCATTGCAACATTATAAAGTCAAAAAACGAAATTATTTCGATCACTTTTTCAAAAGTTGTTTTTATTCATTATTTTGCATTCGAAGTCATATTAATTTTTATTTCAAAGGGAAATGAGCGTAACTTTAGTTCTTGGCTCCCAATGGGGGGACGAAGGAAAAGGGAAAATTGTGGACATCTTGAGCTCGAATACCGATATTGTTGCACGATATCAGGGCGGGGCCAACGCTGGTCATACTGTTGTTTTCGAAGGAAAGCAGTTCATTCTTCATTTAATACCATCGGGTATTCTTAACCCTACAACAACCTGCATCATTGGAAATGGTGTTGTGGTGGACCCATACGCACTAATTGACGAAATTAACCTCCTAAACAGCTTCAATATTACCGTAGAAAATCGTCTTCTAATAAGTAACAAAGCGCACTTAATACTCCCCTACCATAAACTTTTGGACAAAGCTAGCGAAGAATATGCTACGTCATCAATTGGAACAACAGGTCGTGGTATTGGCCCGGCATACGTCGATAAATTTTCTCGTTGTGGTATTAGGGCTATCGAGGCTTTGTTTCCGGAACGAATTAAATCACATATTATCGAAAATTTCAAGGAAAAAGCTAAACTTCTTGCATCAGTGTATGGTAAACCTTTCGAGGAAAAAATCGAAACTATACTAGAAGACTATATCCAAACTTTATCCAAAATCTCGAATTTTATTACTGATACAACTTATTTTTTGAATTCAAAAATAGACGCAAACAAAACTATTCTTATCGAAGGGGCGCAAGGAACTCTTCTCGATATTGATCACGGGACTTATCCATTTGTTACAAGTTCAAATCCCACTTCTGGAGGTGCTTGCACAGGATTAGGTATCCCACCAACGAAAATAAGCAAAATTATAGGTGTTGCAAAAGCATATTCTACGAGGGTTGGTAACGGACCATTTCCAACCGAACTCAAAGACAACTTGGGCGAACAAATAAGACAAAAAGGCAAGGAATTTGGCTCAACAACCGGACGCCCGCGCCGATGCGGTTGGTTAGATTTGGTGGCTTTAAAGTATTCAGTTATGATAAACGGCATCACCGAAATCGCTCTGACAAAAATTGATGTGTTAAGCAAACTCGAGGAAATAAAAATATGCACCAAGTATATAGTCGACAATTCAACCAGTATGGAATTTCCATCCGAAGCTTTTATTCTTAACGAGGTTCAACCTGTTTACGAAAAGTTGAAAGGCTGGGGAAAATCGCTCGTTGGAATTGACTCAATTAACAAGTTACCCAAAGAAACTCTCGACTACGTTAATTTTATTCAAGATTATTTAAGCTGTAAAATTACATTTATTTCTACTAGTCCCGACAGAGCCGACACAATAATTATTAATTAAGATGCGCGACAGAAGCAGCTTCGTCCGTTCTATGTTTAACCGTATCGCTACCCGCTACGACTTAATAAACGACTTACTAAGCTTTGGAATTCACAGATTATGGCTCAAGAAGGCTATCCAAATAGTGAGTCCAACCGATAATTTAGCCATTATCGATTTCGCTACAGGAACTGGGAAATTTGCTATCGAGTTTGCAAAGAAGAACCCTTCTTCTTCGATTGTTGGCTTAGATTTTTCTGAAAAAATGTTGGAAATTGCGCAGAAACGTGCTTGCAAATTTGGCTATAAGATAGAGTTTCTCCAAGGAGATGCTTTAAACACACCTTTCGAAGATAATACCTTCGATATTGCTACAATTTCCTATGGTATTCGAAACGTAAATTCAATCGAAAAATGCTTGCAAGAAATGGCACGCGTATTAAAACCAAATGGTAGAATAATTATCGTTGAATTCGGAACACCTAAAAAGTGGTTTAAGCCTTTCTACAGACTCTACGAAAACTTATTTATCATACCTTTCGGTGGGATTTTAAGTGGTGAATTCAAAGCATATAAATATTTAATCTATTCATCACGAAAGTTCCCATCCGACGAAAGCTTCCTAAAAATTCTACGCAAAACCAATCTCTTCAAAAATGAATATTTTATCCCTCTAACTTTTGGAATTGCCTATCTATATTACGCAGAAGTAAATCGGCAAAAATAATCAGATAGCAAACTCCGAAAACTCTTTGTTTGAATGTTAACAGCACAATTGCATAAAACAAACAAAACGTCGCAATTCTTTGTTTATAATTTCTGATCTCATTCGTATATGAACATAATTTAAATTATACTCAATTTGTTAAAGAAAGCAAAACAACAGCATTAAAAGTATATAAGCTTTTGATGTCGATAAAATTATTGCATATTTTTTATCATTTTATGATGCATTTTTCAAGGAAAAACAAAAAAACCTTAACCAAACTCTTGTTCTTTTAGATACAATTTATAATTATAGTTTTGCTCGAAAGTTCAAAGATGCCGGTAAAAAAACGAATTTTAAAAAATTTATGAGGCAATAATGCATACAGCATCAATTTATCCCATAATTTCTTCTGTAACGTAAATATGAACACATTTGGGGAAAGAAGTTGCTATAGGTCCCAAGGTATTAATTCCACACTGATACATTATTAATTACTCTATCTTTTTCCCGAAACTCATCCACCGTTAACGCCATAACATTTCAATATTTTCCACATACATTTAAAGATATTTATTAGTTAAACGTCGTTTCTATATTAAAATTGTTGAAATATGGAACTAACAGAGTTTTGGACAATACTTTCTTATAACGGAATAATATTAGAAGTTGAGCAATTAAGACAAATTGAACGTTTTGCCGATGAGCTTACTTATTGGAATAACAAGGTGAACTTGATTTCGCGGAAAGATATTGAAAACATAATAGAAAACCACATTCTCCATTCGCTTTCAGTGCTGAAGTTTGTTAATATTCCCAAAAAAGGGATGTGTTTAGATGTTGGAACTGGAGGCGGTTTGCCTGGTATCCCTTTGAAAATTGCACGACCCGATATCTTAATGTTACTTGTGGACTCAATTGCCAAAAAAGTCAAAATTACAAATATGCTTGCTCGACACACAGGTCTAAAAAACATAGAAGGGATTTGCCGACGAGTCGAGGATTTCAGCAAAGAAAAAAATAATTTTGCACGTTTCGACGTTGTATTATCGAGAGGAGTTGGGAAGCTTGCTACGGTGGTTTCCTGGGTTAAAAACATTGTGAAACAAGGTGGAAAGATTGTTCTTTATAAAGGTGGAAATTTGAATAGCGAAATCGAAGTTGCGAAAAAAACATTCCCAAACATAAAGATTGAAGAAAGATTAATTAATTTAGTTGGTTATGATAAGTTCGAAAAAGAAGAGAAGAAAATTGTTGTTTGCTGGTTTTAGTAAAATCCGAAAAGTTGTTCTATTGTTGTTACTTCTGGCGATAACTACGGGAAGCATTGCCCTTTTGGCTCAAAAACAAAACATATCCAGTAAATTAAAAATTGCACGAGTGAAGTATTCCGGAGGAGGAGATTGGTATAACGACCCATCCGGCGAGGTGAACCTGCTCAAATTTATTCAGGCAAACACAAATATTCCTGTAGAATCTGTATATGAATGGGTCGATTTAGGTAGCGAAAATCTGTTTCTTTATCCAATCCTTTTTCTTACTGGGCATGGAAATGTTAGTTTTTCCGAAAAAGAAATCCAAAATCTTCGAGCTTATCTTAAAAACGGTGGTTTCCTTTATATCGACGACGACTATGGCCTCGATAAATACATTCGTAAAGAAATGAGCAAGATTTTCCCAGGCCAAGAATTTGTTGAACTTCCTTTCAACCACCCAATTTATTCCATCCATTTTAGGTTCGAACGAGGCTTACCAAAAATCCATGAGCATGATAACAAGCCACCCGAAGGACTTGGACTATTCTATAATGGAAGGCTATGTGTTTATTATACATTCGAATCGAATCTTGGCGATGGCTGGACCGATCCCGATGTCCACAAAGATCCTCCTGAACTTCGGGAGAAGGCACTAAAAATGGGCACCAACATTATTGTTTATGCACTAACACATTGAAACCCTATGGATATTATTCAACCCAAATATAGAGAACTAATTACCAATTTGCGAAAAATTAAAACTTTGAAGTTAACATATTCTATTCTTATTGCATTGTTTAATGCGTTAGCTTTCACAATGACTATTGCAATTATTCTAACACTATTGGAATTACTTTTACAAGGAGACAAAGCATTCCGAGCTTCTTTGTTTTTCCTACTCCTTCTTTCGTTTGCTAGTTCATTTACATTTTTTGCATTGCCCTTTATCCGAACAATATTTTTACCCAAATATAATATTTCGCTCGATGGATTAGCTTTCGAAATCGGTAGTTTTTATCCTGAAATTAAAGACAGACTATCCAATTCAATACAATTAATGCAAGAATCGGAACATCTACGCGGAATATCCACCGGTTTCATTCATAAAGCTTTCGAGTCGGCATACGAAGATTCAATAGGCAAAGATTTTTCGGTTGTTCTCGATAAACGCAATTTGAAACTTTCGGCTATACGATTTCTTATTTCTTTAATAGTTTTTGTATTTTTGTTAATAGCATCGTCTGGGTTTAGTTTTGCTTTTTATCGTATCGTCAACTTTAACAAGTCTTTTATCCCTCCGGCACCTTTTTCTTTAAAGATACACCCCAAATATGCTACTGCCAAACGTGGTGAAAATGTTCAAATAGAAGTAAAAGCATACGGAACACCACCACAAAATATTTATCTTAAAATCAAAGAACTGCAACAGCAGGATTACGAAACAATCCCGCTTTCATTAGATTCTGGGAACATATACAAATTTGAACTTCTTTTTGTTAAAAACTCTGTCAAATTTTTTGCCGAAGCAGATTGGATAACAGAAAAAGTCCTTTCGGACATTGGAGAAATTATAGTTATCGAACCCCCACTTGTCGAATCAATATCTGGTAGAGTCATTCTTCCAAGTTACACTAATAAACCAGCTATTGCTTTTACAGAACAGAATGCAGATATTAACGCATTAATTGGATCGCAAATACAATTAAATATTAATACAAACAAGAAAATCAGAAATGCTCGAATTGTTCTTGCCAAAGAATATCTCGCAGATTCAATAGAAGGTAAACAATCGGACACAATTGAATATAGAATGAACGTCGATGGACAAAAAGCGTCGGGCAACTTTCCTGCCCAATTTACAGGAACGTATTATATCGAAGTTCAGGACTACGATGGTTTAAACAACGAAAATCCATTGAAATACAAAATCGTTATTTCGAAAGACAACTACCCAGAAATAAAGTTACTGGAACCCCAAACTGATGTAACAATCTCCGAAAATGCAATACTTCCAATGATGATTTTTATATCCGATGATTATGGGTTATCGAGTCTCAAACTATATTATAGACTTTCTGCTTCCGAATATGCTGCACCTTGGGAGAAGTTCTCGACGATTTCTATACCATTTCCCAATAATAATCAAACAGAAATACAAGTTCCGTTTATCTGGGATTTAAATAAATTAAATATTTCCCCATCGGATGAATATGAATTTTTTGTCGAGGTTGCCGATAACGACCGCGTTAGCGGTCCCAAAGCATCGCGCTCCCAATCGCTTCGACTTAAACTCCCTTCTTTGGATGAAGTTTTGAAAGAAACAAGTGCATCGCAGCAATCAATTTCGAAAGAACTAGACAAAACGCTTAAACAAGCAAACGAGATTAAACAAGAAATGGAAGAAATACAGCGCGAACTTCAACGAAAACCGAATACAAGCCAACTCGAGTGGTCCGAGAAGAAAAAAGTGGAGAACCTTATGAACAAGCAAAAGGAATTGACCAACAAATTATCCGATATACATAACAACCTTGAAGAACTTACTCGGAAAATGACCGAAAACAATCTGCTTTCTCCCGAAACATTGCAAAAATATATGGAATTGCAAAAACTATTGCAAGAGGTGAATACTCCAGAATTGCGTCAACTTCAGAAGCAACTTGAGCAAGCTTTGCAAAAACTTTCCCCCGAAGATATTAAAAATGCTCTTCAAAATTTTAAATTCGACGAGCAACAATTTAGAAAAAATCTTGAAAGGACTATTAAGCTATTAAAACGTTTGCAAGCGGAACAAAAAACCGACGCTTTACTCAAACGTGCAGAAGAGTTACATCGTAAACAAGAGGAGCTTCAACAGCAAACTCAAAATTCCAATTCGAAAGACCAAAATTTACAGAAAGAACTTGCCGAACGCCAACGCCAACTTCAGAATGAAATTAGTAATCTAAACGAGGAACTGCAAGATTTAAAAAAATTAATGGAAGAAATCGGCAAAGATATGCCTACAAACGAGTTGAACGAAGCACAATCGGAGCTTTCGCCCCAAGAAACCAACCAAGATATGCAGGATGCCAAAAATTCTTTGCAAAGTGGAAATTTCAACAAAGCAAGTCAATCGCAACAAAAAGCAAAAAATCGATTGAGTAAATTTGCTCAACAAATGAAAAAAGTAAAAGACGAGATGAACAGCCGGACGATAAAAGAAGCAATTAAAAAACTTCAAAAGTCATTGAACGATGTTCTTACACTTTCGAAAGAACAAGGGCAAATCAAGAAGCAAACACAACAAAGCGATGCTAATTCAACCAAAATGCCTGAACTTGCAAGGCAACAATCCAACTTAACCGATGCATTAATGAATGTTGCGAATTCACTTTTCGAATTATCACAAAAAACTTTTTCCGTAACACCGGAAATGGCTCGTTCGCTTGGAGAAGCACTTGAAAGTATGCAACAAGCAACCGAAGATTTAGCTAACCGAAAAATAAACAACGCTATGAATTCGGAAGGTCAAGCAATTCAATCACTTAACAATGCAGCTATGCAAATCCAATCGATGCTCGCTTCTATGCAAGGGCAAGGGTCATGCGACAATCCGGGGGGTATGGGACAAAATGGAAAAGGGGGAACTTCGAGTTTTATGCAAGGATTACAACAAATTGCTTCTGCACAGCAAACCATTAATCAAATGACTCAACAGTTGTCGGCTAATCAAGGGAACCTTTCACTCGAACAACAAGCCCAACTTGCACGAATTGTTGCAGAACAAGGAAAAGCACAAAAAGCACTCGAAGATTTAAATAACGAACGGAAAAATCTTCCTCAGCAAGACAAGAGGATTCTTGGTTCGATGGAAAAGATTCTTCAAGAAATGCAAGAAGTTATATCGGAATTAAAAAATGGGCAAATTACTCCCGAAACACTTAAAAAACAGGATAGAATACTTTCCCGACTACTAAATGCTACTAAATCGATTTATGAAAGGGATTTCGAGGAAAGGCGAGAGTCGACCCCGGGGAAAGAAATTTCCAAAACTTCGCCCGTTGAAATAAATCCACAAGTTCTTAATAAAAAAACTTTCGAACAAATCCTCGATGAACTCAAACAAAACTATACCAAGGACTACGAGGAATTGATTCGAAAATACTTTCTTATTTTGCAAAACTCTAATTTATTCCCAACCACATATTAAGCGATGTTTGTCCTTTCAAAAGAGAATTTCGAACAATTAAATTTTCAGAGCGAAAATATCGCCGATAAACTAGATGCGGTTCTAATCGACAAACCAAAAAGCTGGACATCCTTCGATGTTGTCGCTAAGATAAGAAACTTATTTCAAGCGATGAAAGTAGGCCATAGCGGAACACTCGACCCTTTTGCAACAGGATTGTTGATTATCCTTTTTAACAAAGCTACAAAACTCCAAAGTGAATTCCAAAATTTAGATAAAACATATATTGCTACCATTAAATTTGGCTGGACAACTAGGACTTTCGACCCAACAGCCGAAGAAGAAAATCCAAAAAGTATATCCCATTTAAATCCCAATATAATAACGAAAACTATTCTGGAATTTATTGGTGAATACGAACAAATTCCTCCAATGTTTTCTGCTAAAAAAGTTCAAGGTGAAAGACTCTACAAACTCGCACGAAACAACATCAAAGTAAAACTAAACCCGAATAAAGCAACTATTTACGATATAAAAATCGAAAAAATTTTGCTACCATTTACTACTTTCGAAGTCAAATGTTCCAAAGGAACCTATATCCGTTCTCTCGCAAACGATATTGGACAAACATTAGGAACGGGAGCTTATCTTTCGGAACTTCGAAGAACAAGAATTGGGACTTTTTCGGTCGAGAATGCATTGAAAATTGAAGAATTAATCAGAATAACCCAAACACTGAAAAAGGTATGAAATGAAAGTATATCGAAGTTTCAACCAAATTGAGCACTCGAAAAATCACATCGTTACGGTAGGAACGTTCGATGGTGTACATCTTGGACATCAAAAAATTCTGCAGAAACTCAAAGAATATGCAAGCAAATATGGAGGTGAATCGCTTATCATAACTTTCGACCCTCATCCTCAGATTGTTTTGAAGAAAGAAAATCGCGAACCAATCAAACTGCTTACAACAATCGAAGAACGATTACAACTGTTTGCAAAGATGGAAATCGATAAAGTCCTTGTCGCACCTTTTACAAAAGAATTTTCCCAAACAACTGCTCAAGATTTCATCGAAAAATATCTTGTTGGAAAAGTGGGCTTACATTTGATTTTGCTCGGCCACGACCATCTTTTTGGAAAAAACCGCGAAGGAAACTTCGAACTAATAAATGAACTTGCCCGAAAATTAGGTTTCGAAGCCGAACGAGTCCCAGCATATATCCTCGAAGAAATTGTGGTTTCGAGCACAAAAATTCGGAATGCTTTACTCGCTAACAAAATTGAATTAGCAAATAAACTTTTAGGATACGATTATTTTATTCACGGCAAAGTGGTTCAAGGCGATGGGCGTGGAGCTAAGCTAGGTTTCCCAACAGCAAATATAAAGTTCGACGACGCCAACAAACTAGTTCCTTCCAATGGTGTTTTTCTTGTTTATTCGGAGTTTGCGGGACGAAAATACTACGGAATGGCAAATATTGGGATACGACCCACGTTCTATACAGATTATCCTAAAACACTCGAGGTTTATTACTTCGATCTCAATCAAAATTTATATGGAATTAATTTATCTGTACACTTTTTAAAATTTATACGATATGAACAAAAATTCGATTCAATCGATGGACTTCTACGTCAACTCGACCACGACAAAGAGACTTGCTTAGAAATAATTAATCAATCTCAATTTTATAATAAAAAAATTTCTTAAATTTGTAGTTCTTTTATGGAGCAAAATATGATTTTACGAGAACAAAAGGCAGAATTAATCAACAAATATGGTGGAAGCCCAACGAATACGGGTCTTTCCGAAGTTCAAATTGCATTACTTACCGCAAGAATCCAAGACATCACACACCATTTAAATACTCATAAAAAGGATTTCCATTCTCGCCGCGGTCTGATTAAGCTTGTAAACAAAAGGAAACGCTTACTTGGTTACCTGGCTAAAAAAGATATTGGTCGATACCGCGAGATTCTTAACGCTTTATCTTTGAGAAAATAATGATTGAGATAGATTTTCTTTCAAAAAGCGGTTTTTGCAATAATTAAACCGCTTTTTTCGTTACTTAAAATTAAATTAATGGTTCAAAAATTATGAATAACAACAAACCTGAAAGCACCATTATCTGTGTAGATTTCGACGGGAATGAGTACTCGCTCGAATCGGGTAAATACGCGAAGTTTGCTAATGGATCAGTAATGGTGAAATGTGGCGAAACAATGGTGCTCGTAACTGCTGTTGCTTCGGATACCGAAAGAACAGATATCGACTTTTTACCACTTCAAGTTGAATATCGTGAAAAAAGTTCTTCCGCTGGTAAAATTCCCGGAGGATTCCTTAAACGAGAAGGTAAGCCAACCGACCGCGAGATTCTTTCCGCTCGTCTGATAGATAGGCCAATTAGGCCGTTAATCCCGAAATCGTGGCGATTCGAAACCCAAATCATTGCAACAGTTTTTTCAACGCAGCCTGAAATCGACCCCGACACCCTTGCTATGGTTGGAGCTTCCGCCGCTCTTATGATTTCGGACATTCCTTTTGCCGGTCCCGTTTCGGAAGTTCGCGTTGGCAGAATTAACGGAAATTTCAAAATTAATCCGTCGTTCGAAGAACTTAAAACCTCCGATATGGATTTAACAATTGCTGGAACCGATACATCTATTGTTATGGTAGAAGGGGAAGCAAAAGAAATTTCGGAAGAGGATTTTCTCGATGCTCTTTCTTACGCTCACGAATGGATTAGGATACTCAATAATATGCAGAGGGAATTAGTTGAAAAAGTTGGTAAACTCAAACGTGAATTTTCGGAGATAGCCTATCCCCAAGAATTAATCGAACTTGTTGAATCAACCGTTGCCCAAGAACTTCAAGAATATATTCATACCATAACAACGAAAAAAGAACGGAAAGAATGGCGCGACCGTCTTCTGCAAAAAGCTTTAGAACTTGCTGTAGCCAAATTTAATGAAAAAGAAGAATATACTGAATTCAACTTCGAAGGAGCAATTTCCAACATAATTAACGAAATGGAAAAGAAAGCAATGCGCGAAATGATTTTAAACGAAAATCGAAGGCTCGATGGTCGTGGGTTGAAAGACATTCGCCCTATTTATTGTGAAGTTGGTTTGCTTCCTCGAGCACATGGTTCATCTTTATTTACTCGTGGCGAAACTCAGGCGCTTTGCACTACTACCCTTGGAACAAAAGACGACGAGCAAATATTCGATGGAATCTTTCCATTTTATACATCAAGATTTATGTTGCATTACAATTTCCCGCCATTTTCAACAGGCGAAGTAGGCCGCCTTACGGGTGTTAGCCGTCGCGAAGTTGGACATGGGAATCTTGCCGAACGCGCTTTAAAAAATATGATTCCAACTCAGGACGTATTTCCTTACACAATCCGCGTTGTTTCGGATATTCTGGAATCCAACGGTTCTTCTTCGATGGCAACAGTATGTGCTGGCACTCTTTCACTTCTCGATGCAGGAGTCCCGATAAAAAAAGCAGTTGCCGGAATAGCAATGGGTTTAATAAAAGAAGACGATAGAATAGCCATATTAACAGATATTCTCGGCGACGAAGACCACCTTGGTGATATGGATTTCAAGGTCGCGGGAACAAGCGACGGAATAACTGCTTGCCAAATGGATATAAAAATCGAAGGACTTTCGATTGATATAATGCGAACTGCTTTGGAACAAGCTCGGCAAGCTCGTTTATTTATTCTCGAGAGAATGAATGAATTAATCTCGAAACCAAGAGGAGATTTATCTCCTTATGCCCCAAGGTTTATTTCAATCAAAATACCCACCGATGCAATTGGATTGGTCATTGGAACAGGAGGTGAAACAATCCGAACAATCACAAAGGAGACTAATACATCTATTTTTATCGAAGAGGATGGAACTGTGCAAATTGCTTCTGCCTCAAAGGAAGATAGTTTAAATGCCGCTAAAATGATTGAAAATCTTATCCGTAAACCAGAAGTTGGCGACGTTTATGTTGGCGAAGTTAAAGAGATTCGCGAAGGTTTAGGTGCATTCGTAGAATTTTTACCACGAAAAACAGGATTGCTCCATATTTCAAATATCGATTACCAACGCATCTCTAAAGTTTCTGATGTTCTCAACGTTGGAGATAAAATTGATGTTAAGCTAGTCGAAATCACAAACGACGGTAAATTTAAGTTAAGCAGAAAGGCATTGTTACCAAAACCGCAACACACAACGCATCAGGAAACTTCCACTCAACGACCAATGCAGGCAAAAACAGGAGTAAATAAATGATATTGATTTTTGAATTTGGCGCATTCGTCTAGTGGTTAGGACACGGCCCTCTCAAGGCCGCGGCAGGGGTTCGAGTCCCCTATGCGCTACTTGTTCTATTACGCTTTATAACGCATTTTTCTTTCTATTAAGTTGTTCGATATCACTTTCGTTGCGAACCTTAACAAAGAATAAAGACGTTTCCGTTACTTATCGTTTATAGTGTTATTACTTTTTCCCAAATGATACCATACGATACAATGAAAATAGAAACATTAGGAGATTTCTCCGTAAAAACAAAAAAGCAAATTTTTAGCTACTTTCTATAAAAATTATTAACTTGCTAAATATCTTTAGGAGTTATATCTATTATGGAATCCAAAGCCCAAAACATTTACACTATGGACAGTTATAAGTTCAATCAGTTCACAGAATTTTTCGAGACTTTATTTGAAAACAAATTCCTTAAAATAGAAAAAATTATTTCCGAAGGTCATTCCTCGGAGCCGGATTTCTGGTTCGACCAGGAAACCTATGAATGGGTTATTCTTCTTCGAGGAAGGGCATGCCTTCGATTCAAAGACAAACCCGACCCAATCATATTAACCGAAGGTGATTATCTTCTGATAAAACCGCACGAAGCCCATCGTGTGGAATGGACAGCTCCAAACCAAAAAACAATATGGTTGGCTATTCACTTTGCAATTGTTGAACCTATTGACCAGTAAGTCCAGGAAGCAATCGCTTGACAATAATAGGAACTGCTTCCATTACATTTTCTTCGGACTTAAAAATATCACGAGCTTGATAATCTGGATAAGCAAGTTTAGTAGCAACATCATAAATATAAGCATTAATAAGGATTCTATCGGCTTTTCGATTAAACGTTCCGCTAATAACAACATCGGTTTTCATCATCTGGACAGCCTTCCAAATATCGGAAGGATATTGTGGATTCAAAGGATCGAGATTGAATTGACTAACAAGCATATCGATAGAATCCGATGGTATGATTGAATAATGCTTGCCTTCGGGATCCTTTTCTCGGAAAAGATTCGCAATACTGTCTTGTAATTTGTAACTTATCACGTTTAGACTTAGGTCCCCATCCATATTTTGGAATGGCAACACTGCTACCCTAATTTGGCTATTAAGATGATAAAAAATAAATCCGAAGAAAGTGACAACAAAGAAAAAAACATTTTTCATTTCAAATTCCTCTATTGTTGAGAATTTGTTTCGAGATATTCTTTGACATCAAGGAATGCATTACGAATTTTGGTTTCCATTTGCGAAGCATTAATCCAATCATTTTTCTTTGCATAATCCATCAACTCAATCCCAAGCTGTGCAATATTATCTAACCCAAATTGGAAACACGAACCTTTCAGAGTGTGTCCAAAACGATAGAGGTCTTCCGAAATTTTTGCCTCGATAAAGCCTTTAAACTTAGAATCTAAGTCGTGCAACCAACTATCCACGAATTCCGGAAGGAGTTCCCGCACATAAGGATCATCCGAAAGTTTCATTTCAACCTCATTAAGTAATTAAATTTAAGAATCGTTTTTGATGAAAGAATTGTAAGCCGAATTCTGTCTGCATCCCGATAAGTATGGGATGGAGGCAACCATTTATCTGGGGGCATTGTTGCCAATACCCTCGAGCGGTCTACCCAAAAGCATTAATTCTAAAGAATTAACCGACGGAACAAATCGGCACTACAAATGTAGTATGCTTTCCTATTCGACCTTGCTCCACGCGGGGTTTACAAAGCCATTTCAGTCACCCGAAATGCTGGTAGGCTCTTACCCTACCGTTTCACCATCGCCTCCGTACCGCCTGCCGTAGCACGCTGGATTGGCAGTTTATTTTCTGTTGCACTTTCCGTTAGCTCGCTACCTACAAGTAGCTCGCTACCTCCCCGTTAGGAAGCGCGCTGTTCCCGGAGTTCGGACTTTCCTCGAAGGATAACTACAAACCCTTCGCGGTTGCCCACTCTTCCATCAAAGAACGATTCCACTCATACAAATTTATGAATTTTTTTTCAAATGTAACTACTTTCAATTTCTAAATCTTCGGGGTAAAGAATTCGCCCACAATTTTCACAAGTATATATCATATCTAAATCGTTCCTCAATTCAACTATCTTCTGTGGCGGAATATGGCTGAAACAACCCGTGCAACTATTTCTCTTTACTTTCACTATTGCATCCTTATGCATAGTTCTTATTCTATGATAAAACTCTAAATTCTGGCGAGTGATTGCTTTAACAATTTCGTTTCTCTTAGCTTTAATTTCATTCAATTCTTCGTTTTGATTTGTCGCTATCAATTCGTATTCCGCCTCAAGTTCATTCAATTCTTTCATCGCTTCTTCGGCTTCCTGTTTTTGCGTTTCGAGAACTTGTCGGAGATTCTCTTCTTTGATTGCTGCTTGTCTTAGTTCATCGGAAATACGTGCATATTCGCTACGTGAATGTTCAATTTCGCGCGTTATTGCGTCAAATTCCCTATTATTGCGAACAAGAAACTGCTGTTTCGAAAGTTTCTCCTCGCGAGTTTTTAATTCTTCGAGAGCCTTTGCTGAATTAATTTGGAACTCTTTCACTTCCTCGAGAATTTTCTGGGTTTCTTTGAACATTGAATTTCGCTCGGCATAAACTTCCTTCATCCTTTGTATTTGCTCGGGCAAGTCGCCATATTCCTCCTCGAGGTCGTCTTGTTTTTTATCGACTAAAGATAACGCCACAAGAAATTGCAGTTGGTGAACCATATTATTACTCCCACATATTATTAATTAATACCTTCTGTTTCCGATTAAAATCTTCTTGGCTCCAATAATTAATTGGATTTGTATAAACCGACGATGCAACAATTTCAATCTCGGCAGAATCGAAAATTTGCATAAATAATTTCGACAACCCAAAGGGCACAAAATATTCCATTTCCCAATGCCCAGGATCCACAATCATTAACTTACCATCGTATTTATGGAAGTAATGATAAGAAACGTCAGCTGTGATAAATGCGTCAACCCCTTTCTCGAAGGCTTTTTCTGAATAAGAAATTCCACTGCCCGCGAGAATCCCTACCGATTGAACATAGTCGAACCTTCCTTTGCACCAACGCAAAGGAGATTGCGTTGTATTCTGAACTATCGTTAAAAATTCTTCTACCGAAATTTGTTTTTTAAACTTACCATACACGCCCATCCCAAATTTTTCAAACTGTGGATTGGGGTCAAGAAAATCGATATACTCTAACCCTATAGCATTAGCAAAAAGCCAACTTGTCCCATACTCATAAGCATCAAAATTTGTGTGGCAAACTATTAGCGAAATATCGTTGCGAATCAATTGAGACAACAAATTACCAACTCGTTCTGTTTCAAAAATAGCTTCGACGGGGTTATATATTAAGGGATGAAAACTAACGATACAATTCGATTTTTTCCCTTTTGCTTCTTCAATAACCTCAGGGGTGATTTCGTAAGCAACCAAAAGCCTTTTAATTTCTACATTCCTCGATTGAAGTTGTATACCTATTCTATCGTTATCTAAACCTGTTTCGAAGGGCAAAAATTTTTGAATCCGTTCAACAATCTCGCCAATTATCATTAATTTCAATTTTCAAAAAAAATTCTTACAAAATTACTAAACTTTCATTAAAGTTACAATTTTTTAAAATTTGTTCGTTGCTTATAATATATAAGGAGAATTTTATGAACAAATTGGTAACAACATTAATACTGTTTCTTGCTTCATTCGCAATTTGTTATTCAGTAGGGAATTCACACCCAATAAATTCATTTATTAATTATATTCCTTTGGATACCAATATGGTATTCGAAAGTCCAAGGCCTTTGATTGAATCCCATAAGTTGGAAACTAGTTCCTATAAATATTGGGGTTTCAACGTTATTCTTTCGAACAACGGATTTGGAGCTGGAACATTTTACGACAGATTTATTGCCGAAGACTTGTCACTTTTTGTTAATCTGTATATTTCTGGGGCTCGCAATACCGACGAATTTGACATTTACGACCCAATCACTGGTAGGCTGTATGTCCCTGGAAAAATTAATCGATTATTTATGTTCCCGCTAACCTTTGGAGTAAATAAGTTTATTTTCACAAAAACCCTTAACTCGAACTTCTTCCCTTATCTTAGTTTTGGAATAGGACCTACATTTATCATATCGACGCCATATAACAAGGAATTTTTCACTTCCTTCGGTTACGCACATTTTTACGTGCGATTTGGCGGCTTCGTTGGTGCGGGCATTAATATCCCAACAGTCAACAACTCTTACGTTGGTGTTTCAATCCGATACTATTGGATACCTTTCGGCGGGAATGGACTCGAAAGCATTAGGGACCTTCCGATTAAAGATTTTGGAGGATTTTTCCTTGGATTAAATATCGGTATTAACATTTAGCCAAAAACCCAAAGTAGCATCCTTAGAAAAAAACACTAAAATAGTGATTTGCACTAATCGGATAAGATTATCACAACTACAATGTTATTTTTAAATATGATTCATTTTTGTTATCTTTCGAGTATGGGCTAAACCCGGCGAACCACCAGCGACAGAAAAATCTTGTGCATAAATACAAATTGGATGCTCCATAATACTTGCTGTTCCCGTAATAACTCCATCGCGAAGTAAACGTTTCTTATCCAATCCGAGCTACTGCGAAGCTTGCTGAACAAACATATCGTATTCGTCGAAAGAATCTGGGTCCACAATTCTTTCAATTTGCTCTTTTGCAGTAAGCTTGCCTCGCTTTTGGCAACATCGGACTTTCTTTTAAAAAAGAATTTAAACAACTCTTTAATCACCAACTTTACTTTCTTGTTTTTCTGAATTTATTAATATAATCTATTAAACTATCGAGCGAATAATCCGGAACATCTTCGGGAAGAAGGATACGAATAGTCTTTTTCCCAAAAGCACCTTTAATTGTATATTCACCTTTGACTATAACCTTGAAGTAAGGAATATCGAATTCTTCGAAAACGAGTAGTTTGCCAAGACGTCCAAGATATTCCACAAATTGTTTTGTAATTGTTCCGTCGAGTAAAATATCTCGCGTATTGCTACTTTCGTAGCAATCGTCTATAATTTTAACTTTAAGAACTTTCATTTCCGCTTGGGAATTAGAGTAATTTTCTTAACAGCATCGACAAATTTGTAAATTTCTTCTTCCGTTGTAAAATACGAATGACTTGCCCGAACAGTTCCCCAAGGTTCGACTCCCAAATACTTTAAAATCAACGGGGCACAATGCAAACCCGTGCGCACCATAATATCAAACGAACTTTCGAGGATGTATCCAACTTCTTCGGGAACCATTCCTCGAACGTTAAAACAAAAATTTGAATACGAAGTATGCTCTGTCGAACTATAAATTTCAATTTCTTCAACGTCTTTTAATTCATCGAAAAGGATGTTATAAAGATTCTTTTTGTGTTGTAGAATATTTCCCATTCCTACGTCGAAAATAAACCGAACACCAGCATATAGAGAAATAATTCCCGGAGTATTTGGTGTTCCAGCTTCGTAATGAATAGGCAATCCATCGGGTTGAAGAAGGACTTCGCTAAGTATCCCTGTCCCTCCAACTTTTAAAGGCTTCAATTCAACATTTTCTTTGATATAAAGCCCTCCGATACCTTGCATACCATACAACGATTTGTGTCCCGTAAAGGCTAAAAGGTCTATGTCCCATTTTTCACAATCAATTGGCACGGCTCCGGCAGCTTGTGATGCGTCGACAACAAAATAGGCACCAGCCGAATGGGCAATTTTCGAAATAGCCTCAATATCCAAAACAGTCCCAGTAACATTAGAACAATGATTAACAATCACTGCTCGCGTGTTGTCCCGAATAGCTTGCTTGATTTGCTCAGGCTCGACCCAACCATATTTGCTACACCCAACAAAGGTAACCGAAATTTTTCCTTCCTTTTCGAGCGTTTTTAAAGGTCGAATTACCGAATTGTGTTCAATAGCAGTAGTAACGACGTGCCCACCTTCGAGACGTAACCCTTTGATTGCAAGATTCAACGACTCGGTACTCCCAGAGGTAAAAACAATATGCAGCGGATCATTAATATTAAATAAATCGGCAAGACGAGCACGACACAGATACGCTATATCGTCGTCCTCGCGTTCAAGCCCAGTTCGGGCAGAACTCACTAATGGGCCACTAAAGGAAGCAAGAACTGCTTCTTGAACTATTTTCGGTTTTGGAAAACTTGTTGCAGCGTTATTAAGATAAATCATAAGATTCATTAATTTAAAAACACAAAATTACGAAGTTTTAAGTAAAATAGAAGTTACCACCAATGCTTCGTAATATGAGCTATTTGCAAAGGTTTAGCTGTAATGGCAAAAATTTTCCCATTGGTTCTATAATAAACTTTTGGAAATGACATTTTAAACCAAAGCAAAGTAAAATAGAGCAAAAGCAAATAAGGAACTACAATTCCTTATTTAACAGAACCGAGGAAAGCAAAACTCCAACGCCCTACTCTATAAAAAAACAAGAGTTTCGGAAAACTTATTTTTCCGAAAAATTCCTATTAATTCTTAATAAATATTGCCTTAAAGATGTAACCAGCAATATCGGGGTTTTCTTTCAATCTACGCGAAGAGTAACCATACCAATCCTTACCGAAGGGAACATAAATCCGTAGTCGGTGCCCAGCGCGTAACAACTGGTTTCGCCTTTCTTCGCGAACACCAAGAAGCATTTGAAATTCATAGCTTTCGCGCTCGAGATTTCGCCGATTAATCTCGCCCAAAGCAAAATCAATCAATACTTCATCATGAGTTGCTATTGCGGGATACAAGCCTAAATCCATAATTAGCACTAACAATTTCCTATAGTTGTTGCGGATAGACTCCCTATCTTGAAAAGCAATCGTCGGGGATTCTTTGTATATACCTTTGCACAAACGAATAGAAGGGCGAAGTTGTGCAAGATTTTTTATATCTTGTTCACTTCGAAAAAGATATGCTTGAATTACTATCCCAACATTATTGAATCCCTCGGAACGTAGTTTGCGAAATACTTCAATTGTAGAATCGGTATAGGGCGAATTTTCCATATCAAGACGAACGAATAAACCGTATTGATGTGCCTTTTCGACTAATTCACGAATATTTGAGTAACCAAAATCGAAATCGATACCTAAGCCAAGGGAAGTTGGTTTAACCGAAAGGTATGAATCCAACTTATATTCATAAATAGCATCGAGGACGTTTGAACACATCGATTTTTCATACGAAGCCATTTCTCGGTTAGTAACAAACTCGCCAAGAACATCAATAGTCGACATTCCACCAATCGACATAAGTTCACGAGTAACGCGAACGGCATCTGCTAATTCCTCGCCAGCAATATAGCGCTTCGAAACCATACGAATTACTGACTTCGGGACAAATGGCATCGACTTAATAATTAATTGATTTAACCACTCCATAGCTTTTAACTCCTAACAAAAAATAAAGATGCAATTGCTTGCATCTTTACCAAATTATCAATTTTTAAGTTAATACCCAAAAGCAAAGTTTACCGAACAACAATAAATGGAATCGATTCTGTTGATTGCCCCACTTGTAGCCACATAAAATAAATTCCTTGAACAAAATGTAGATTTTCAATTTTGTACTGATTATTTTGCTGCGTATTTAGACCCACTGTCTCGGAATACAAAACTCTACCTAAAATATCCATAATTTTGATTGTCGCATTAACAAAGCCAAAATTAGCATTAAATTCAAAACGAAGAACGTTGTTATCAGACTGATAGAAGAGGTTTTTAATATTCAACGAACTACTACTCTCGTTTTCAACTGCTCCAATAGTTTGGCAAGTATCTATCGAAAATACTGACTCACTTTGAGCAAATGCAACATCTTTGTAGGATGGACGAATGCGGATTAAACATTGGTTTGATATACGTTCAGGAACTTTCCATAAATATTGGCTCAATTTTGCATTCAAAGTGCCAAGCGAAATTTTACGCCAAGAAGCACCATTATCGGTAGAATATTCAAGGAAAATTTTATTTACGTAACTCGCATTCCAGGTAATACGATACGAACTCGAAACGCAAAGTTTTTCTCCGCCATCAGGATAAATGATATCACCTGCTGGAATCCCAATCTTGAAAACTGGACTTTCGGCAACAATAGCTCCATCGGATGATTTTATACGGAATTTACACATATCACTTTGTATTTCCGGAGCAGAAAATTCATAGCGAGTGTCGGTAAAACCCGACACCAATGTTTGGTAGGTTTGCCCATTATCGGTCGAAAATTCAACAACGAATGTATCGATAAGTGTTGCAGACCACGATAGCAAAATATCCTCTCCTTGGCCATATTCTTCTTGCGACGATGGCGACTGAATTAATATTCCTCTAATTTGAATAGAAAAAGGTTTCCAAGAAGTATCGGCAACATTTGGATTTCCTTTATCGCGAATCAGAACCAAAGCTTTTTCTATTTTTTCGTTTGGCAATGTCCAATAATAAATTGAATCGTTGGTAGCAACGTTATCGGCGATTAAATTCCAAGACACACCATTATCGGGAGAATAATAAATTGTAATAAATTGTACATTTCCCGAAGTCCACCGGATTGGGAGTTGTGAACCAGCAAGGTAAACTTTATCACCAAGAGGATTCAACAATGAAACATAAGGCGAGGAAGCCACCTTAACACAATTGGATTTTTGAGCTGCAGTCCTCATAAGGGGTAACTCACGTGGGTGAAAGACTAATTTAACCGAATGACTACTATTCGTTACGTGGCAATAGCTCATTATAGTTCCTAATCGTGGTATTGGATTTCCAGTCTTCACACAAGCATCGTAAACGCCGATTGAAGCGGTAACACAAGTATCTATCATATTTGGAGACCAATAGCAATTGTGTGTATGTGGGGCACTGAAATTATGCCCTATTTCGTGAGTAGCAACATTCACATCCCACGTATAATTTAACGTCGGATATGTCGCATTGCCACGGATTCCAAGGACACAATAGCCCCAATCTTTACTACATAGACTACCAATATAAGGGGTTCCCCCATAGGAAATGCCTGCGACAGTTGAATTTGCTGGTTGATTTGCTAGATTTGCAAAAAGAACAGTAAGAGCACGGTCTATTGTTTTGCCTTTCCAAACGCTCGGCATTTTTTGAAGTTTTTCGCTCAAATCGCTTGTCCCATAATAGGGGTCTTCCCAGTCGTCTTCCCAAACTACTACGTAGCCAATATACAACCTAACGTTTAGAAATTCTTCGTATATTTTCGAAGACTGTGCAATCACCGATGCTATATAAGCAGATGCAGCAGTTGAACTACCAAATATTCGAAAGAAATCGGCGGTGCCTTCGCAAGCAAGTTTAACTTCGAGAAGTTGGTTTGGCGCAAGAGTTTGGTCTTTATATTTATACAAATCCTCGTATTCACGGGAATTGCCGGTATAGTCTTCGGTTAAACATTCGAAAATCATTGTATTATCAATAACTTGTGCGTTTGAATTGGCTAATATATGTTCACCATTTTTAGATTGGTTGTTCGGGGCTATTGTATAAATCGAACCCGTTTCCTCCTGTATTGTCCCAATAAAACCTAAATCCGAGACCGTAAGAAAAACAAAAGAATTCGGTTGATTTTGAATTTGTCCAGAAAGACACATAATGTTTGGAGCCTTTATTGGGATTAAACCATCTTTGGTTCCTCGGTAAAACTCAGTATTTTGGTCAAAAGGAATATACGAGCGAGAAAGGACCAAATTAACATTTTTATTCCCAATCAATGGGAAATTCGAAACTTCCAAAGTTTGGTAATCGCCAGTAAAAATTTCCCTTGCGACCGAATAGTTAATTTCGAACCTCGTAGTTGGAACATTTGCTAAAATTTCGGTGTTTTTTAAATCACGGATTAAACCCTTCGAATCAATCTGCAAATCTTTCGACCACGCCATCGAAAGAACAAATGGCAATACAAAGAGAAACAGCAACAATTTTTTAAAACTCATTTTTTTTACCTTTTTAGTTTTTAAAAACATTAAGACACTTCAATCCAAATTTAGTTACAAAGAGCACTCATTTTGGTATGACGACCGACCCCATTCTACCTTGTATAAATGCCACACGTTTTTCAATATAAGGTGTTGGATTATCGGGTGACCAACGACGAGGGTTTGGCAGCACAGCAGCTAAAAGTGCAGCTTCTCTCGATGTTAATTGGCTTGCATCTTTATTAAAAAAATGCTTCGACGCCGATTGAACACCGTAAATTCCCTCTCCAAACTCAATAATATTGACATAAACTTCCAATATCCTTTTTTTCCCCCAAATAAATTCAATTAGAACTGTAAAATATGCTTCTAACGCTTTGCGCAAATAATTACGACCATGCCAAAGAAAAGCATTTTTTGCAGTTTGCATCGAAATTGTAGAAGCACCCCGTAGTTTTCTACCTTTTCTCGCTTTGTTGTAACGACGCGCTGATTCTATGGCATCCCAATCGAAGCCGTTGTGTCGCATAAACTTTGCATCCTCGCCCGAAACTACTGCCCGAAAAACATTCTTCGAAATTTCATCATACGATGACCATTCCTTTTTGATTCCAACGTTCTTACCTTCGAACCACCCTTCGAACAAGCGGATAATCATAATTGGTGTTACAGGTGGTGGAACAAACTTATATACAATGACAATTCCAATACTCGTAGCAAAAAAATAAAGAAGCGTCTTCCAAATAAATTTCCAAATTGTTTTTACCATTATCAACTTCCCGGAACCGCAAGCCCATTGACTTTCAACAACGAATCATATCGCCATCCATCTATTACTGTAATTCGTAATAGACGCCCATAAATATCGAGATTGGGTTCGCCGGAATCGCGCAATAAATCTACTTTTTTATTCAATAAAATTTTTTTGGCAAAATCTTTTGCAATCTTCCCCAACGCCAATGCCGAATCGATAGAAATTCCAGCCTTTTGTGCTTGCTCAGTCAATCGACTATCTTTTCTTGTTTCGAAACAATCTACCTTTAGAACTCTCACCTTCCATTTCTGGTTTTTATAGTAAATAGCAAATGTATCGCCATCGGTAACTTCAATTACCTCGGTGGTCAATTTCTCCTCGGTTGGGGTTCCGTCATCAGTTGGAGTGCCTTCTTTTTCGCAGGAATAAAAAGAAATTATTAATAATGCTATTAAAAACCAGTAAACCAAAACGTTGTTTCTCATTTTCAACATTCCCTTTATTCAACAAGTTTTACAGACAAAACTTTCGAAATTCCATCGTCTGCCATTGTAATTCCATATAGAACGTCTGCGAACTCCATCGTTCTTCGATTGTGGGTAATCAAGATAAATTGAACTTCTTTAGAAAATATACTCAAAAGATTCAGAAAACGTTCAACATTCGCATCGTCTAAAGGAGCATCCACTTCGTCCAATATGCAGAAAGGACTTGGTTTGACTAAATAAATAGCAAAAAGAAAAGACAATGCTGTTAAAGTTTTCTCGCCTTGCGAAAGAGTTTCAATTGAATGCAATCTTTTCCCAGGGGGTTTGGCACGTATTTCGATATCAGATTCCAACAAATATTCTTTGTCTATTACAAGTTCGGCAAAGCTATCCCCTCCGAACAATTCACAAAAAACCTTATTGAAATTCTCGTTTACAAGAGAAAATGTTTGCAAAAATCTTTCCTCGGCGGTAGTATTGATTTCCTGCAATGCCTCCTTCAAAGACTTCTCCGATTTAGCTAAATCTTCAATCTGTGTCCGGTAAAATTGAAGCCTTTGGTTTTGTTCTTCGAATTCTTGGAGAGCAAGAAAATTGATGCTTCCCATCGAAGAAAGAGAATTACGGAGCCTTTGAATCTCGGTTTCTGCCTCTGTTGGCTCTACCTCTTCTTGTATCTCCAAATCAATATCATTCAAATTAACTCCATAATTTTCAATCGCCTTTTGAAAAACTGAATGTGTAACTTCGGAAAGTCTTGTCTTTTGTATTTCTAACTGATGTATCTGATTAGTGAGGCGTTCAATTTTACTTTGAATATTTTCTTTAAAGCTATTTTGTTGAAACAATAAATCATCTAGTTTATGTTTTTCATCGGACAAATATTCCTTCTTGTTTTTAATTTCTGTAAGTTCATTGGACAAATTCTCGATTTCTTTTTGGAGTTCTATATTCGATTTATTCAGCGATTCAATCGAACTTTTTAAAGATTGCACTTCTTTCCGAAGAATAGTTAATCTGTCCTCTTGGTTTATTTTTGAATTGCTTAAACGAACTATTTCCTTTTTTAGATTGCCAAGTTCGGTTTGTGCAATTGCGATTTGTTTATCCAAATTCCGCAAAGAATTTAACTGCTCGTCGAATTCGCTTCCGGAAGCAGCAAATACACTCATCGCATCTTCGTAATCTTTTACAAGTTCTTTTACATTTTGTTCAAGATTAAGGATTTCGGTTTGAATGGCTTGCGAATCATTTTTGAACGAGACTTCTTCGTTGCTAATTACTTCGAGTTCTCGAGTCTTCGATTCAACCTCAAATTGGAAACGCTGGATTTGTAGTTCACTCTGTTGTTTCGATTCACTAAGATGCCGTATTATATCTTCCGAGCTTTTTACTTCTTTAGTTAAATTAGCAATTAAAGTTTCCAAACTATCACGTTCATTTTCCAAAAGGAGTAAGCTTCGATTGATATCCGACATTTGTTTATCGAGTAAGTCTTTCTTTGTTGAAAGTTTAGCAATTCTATCGAGCTTCCCTATCGCAATCCCTTCCTTTTGGAGGATTGAACCTCGCTTCTGGAGAATACCGTTTCGTATAATCTCTCCCTGCAAAGTAACAATGACCGAGAATTTATTTGTATTTGCAATCTCTTCGGCTATTTTATAATCTTTTACTACAATAGTATCACCAACGATTCTCCGCAAAATTGCACGTATCTTCGGCGCTACTTTTGGAATTTCGCTTGCAAAACCAATTATTCTTGAATCCTTGGGAAAATCTTGGGATAAACCTTCTTCTTGAACTTTGTCCAACGAGACAAAATAACATTTTCCTTTATGCTTCGAACGAAGGATTTCGATTGCACCTTCGATGTCATCCTGATGTTCAACAATAACAATATTCTTGAACTCTCCAAGCAACGAATCGAACGCAACGCGGAGATTTTCATCGATACTGATGACTTCGCCAAGCAGATAATACTTTCGGTTGTGCTTCCAATTGGATTCACGTATCAAAAACTTAGTGCTTTCATCGACTTCGAGGATTGAATTCAAAAAATCTAAAGTTGTAGTTAACTCTTTCAAAGTTATTTTCTTTTCATTCAAATCTGAGCGATTTTGTTCAATCTCCTTAAGGAGAGTTTCCAATTTCTTTTGCAAATTTTCGAGTTGGAATTTTTTATCCTTAACAAGATTTTCTTCGTTTTCTATCTTTTGTCGAAGTCCATTGTTTTGTTGCTCGAATTCTCTAATCTTAGCGTTAATGGCATCGATTTCGGCGGTAATCTGGCTCCTTTGCTGGATAAGTTCTGCCGAACGAGCTAATATTTTCGATAGATTCAATTTATGGAACTTAATTTTATTCTCGAGTTCGACAATATTTGCCTTTTTCGAATCAAGAATTTCCTTTTGTTTTCTAATTTCTTCTGAATCCTTTTCGTAACAACTTTGTAGTCGGCTATACTCTTCTTGTAATTTTTGAATTTCGTTCACTTTTTCTTGTTCCAGAGCTTGCAACTTCGAAATATTGGCTTGCAATTTCGAAATAAGTCTGTTAGCCTCGCCAATTTCGGAGTTCAGCCTCTTTTGATTTTCCTGGAAGTTGCTTATCTTTGTTTGATTTAAAGAAATTTGATTCCTTACTTCGGAATGTTTATTTAAAACCGCTCTTTCGTTCTCTCTAATTTCTTCAATCTGTTCATCTAATGAATCGATACGTGTTTCCAAATCTTGAATTTCAATTTGGACAGATTCGAAATCGTTTAAAAGTTTGACCTTTTCGCCGAGCAAACTAGATGCTGTTGATTCAATATTGGAAAGTTCCAAATTTGCACGTTGAAAACGGGTTTTCCACAACGACAACTCCAAATTTTTAAGTTTATCGTGTAATTTATTGTATCGCCGTGTTTTCGCAGCTTGCCGGGAAAGAAGTTGAACTTGTTGTTCTATTTCTCGGACAACGTCGTAAACCCGGATTAAATCATTTTGAACCGTAGAAAGATTTTTCGATGTCTCTTTCCGACGAAATTTGAATTTAGTAACCCCAGCTGCTTCCTCGAGAAGTCGGCGTCGTTCCTCAATATTACCATTAAGCAATGCTTCAATCATCTTCAATTCAATAATAGAATATGAATTAGGGCCAACCCCAGTATCCATTAATAGTTCGTTAATATCCTTCAACCTGCAAGGTGTATTGTTCAAAAGATAATGGCTATCGCCATCGCGGAACAAGCGACGGGATATAGTAATCTGGCTAAAGTGCATAGGCAAAATATTTTTGTTATTTTCGAAAGTAATAGAAACTTCTGCCATCCCTAATGGCTTCCTTGTTGATGAACCATTAAAAATAACGTTTTCCATTACTTCGCTCCGTAACAAAGAAGTTTTTTGCTCGCCTAAAACCCAGCGCACCGCATCAATTACATTTGTCTTACCACATCCATTAGGTCCAACTATTGCAGTTATACCCCCGTTGAATGTAAAAGCCGTCTTATTTGCAAAGGATTTGAATCCTACCAATTCAATTTTAGAAAGAAACATTTATTTCGGGAATTTTTCTCACCAAAAAACAAAATTAACATTTTTCGACAACTAATTTGAATGCTTTTAGGAGATTATTATATTGATATCTTAGATATATTTAATTGAACTTAAAAAATTTTTAAATTTAATTAAATTAATTATTTTTGTATTTTCAAACTTAATATTAGGAGTTCTATAAATGAAGAAAAAAGTGCTAGCTATAATATCACTATTCTTTGGAATAGTTGTAATCGCTGTCGCTGGATTACTCGCCTACGTTAAAGTTATGTTGCCCGACGTCGGACCTCCGCCAAATCTCAAAGTAGAAATTACCCCCGAACGAATAGAGCGTGGGAAATATCTAGCACACCACGTTATGGTATGTATGGATTGTCACTCTCACCGTGATTGGGAAATTTTTTCGGGACCACCATCCCCCGGAACAGAAGGCAGTGGAGGGGAAATATTCGACCAAAAAATAGGGCTTCCCGGCAAATATATTGCCAAAAATATTACCCCCACTCACTTGGGCAACTGGACAGACGGGGAAATATACCGCGCTATTACTTGTGGGATTAATAAAGATGGTAAAGCGTTGTTTCCCATTATGCCATACAAAAACTTTGGACAACTGGATATCGAAGATATTAAATCCGTGATTGCCTACATTCGCACTCTAAAACCAATTCAAAATGAGTTACCCCCATCGGAATCCGACTTCCCAATGAGTTTTATTATTAATACAATTCCGCAGAAAGCCCAACATACAACTATACCTCCAAAATCCAACACCGTCGCCTATGGCAAATACCTTTTAACTGCTGCCGGTTGCAATATGTGCCATACAAAAGAAGAGAAAGGGAAAGTAGTCGGCGAATACCTCGCTGGCGGCTTTGAGTTTCCACTTCCTAATGGTGGGGTTGTCCGTTCGGCAAACATAACCCCGCACAAAACGGGAATTGGAAGTTGGACAAAAGAGCAGTTTATAAAACGCTTCAAAATGTATACTGATTCATCATACTTCCCGCCAAAAGTTCATAAAAGGGATTTCCAAACCGTAATGCCATGGTTGATGTTTTCTGGGATGACAACCGAAGATCTCGGAGCAATCTATGACTATTTGATGACGGTTCCAGCTGTGAACAATACAGTAACTCGATTTACTCCGACTAAATAAAATAACGATGGCTTTTCGTTTTAAGTTGAAGCTACAAAAAGTCTGAAAAGAAATTTGAAGTCGGTTTTTCTGAATTGGAAGACTTATTCCCTATATTTTGGTCAGTCGCAACATTTTGATTAATTGCCGACTAATTCTTATTTTTGTATTTGTGCCAACATAGCTCAGTTGGTAGAGCAGCTCACTCGTAATGAGCAGGTCGGCGGTTCGAGTCCGCCTGTTGGCTCGTAATTACATTTAATAATATAAGTGTATTTGCAAAGCCCATCGAGTCGATTCGTTCTCGACCGTTTTCAAATAGCGGTATTCAGTGATAATTTCAATATATGGAATAAGGAAGATTTTAACCCCCAACATCGCTTGCTTATTGTTTATTTTCCAATGGTTTTCTGGCGTAATTTGCAAATCAGTTTTGCCAAATTCTATTCTTGTAAAAGGAATCACCCCCCGAGTTAAAACATAATATGCTTTTATAATCCAGTTCGTAGTTTTTCGTAAATTTTTCAAAGAAGATGTGGCAAGTTCGCCGTAAACAACAAAATCTTCAAATAATCCAAGCCCGATAAAACTCGAAGAATAAATAAAATTTCCATTAACCAAAATCGAGCTACCCAGTAATGAATGTGTAACTATATCTTCGAGCAGAGGTAAATAAAAAATAGTTTTAGCGGTAAAGGACGGGTTTTTGCTCGAAACAATTGGAATATTTCCAAAAATTGTAACTTTCGAAAGAAAACGCGAATGGAAAGCACCCAAAAACAAATCAACAAATTCAAGTTTATTGAACGAAAGCTCTGCCCCAAATTCCGAATAATCGGGAGGAAACAAAGTCGATGTCCCATCGATTGAAGCAATTCGACGATCGAAACTTGTCATATCGCAATCGCGAATTCCAATCGAAGGCTGAAATTTACCAACTCGAAGCGAAGGGAATACCCCCCCAAAATCTAAATTTGCCGAAGCCATCCAGTTGTCTTGCCCTTGAAACACTATTCGACCAAGATTGTATTGAGCATTAAGGTTCAAGAGCGAAGATGGCGTTATTGAAACATAAAATCCGGCTTCCATAGGGAATATTTTCCGTTTAGCAAGCTCGGTTTTGTGTGAACGTGCAGTTTGAAACCGGAAATCGTATCCAAAAGCAAAGCCGTTTGGAAAAGTTGTTCTATTGGCTGTATCGGCACCAATATTCAAGTCGTAGGCATACTTTTCTTTGTCGAACAAATTATAAATTTTCTGTATGGTTTCGTTTCCAATTGGAAAATACGAAGCATCTCGGAGAAACTTCCAGCCAAATTCGGTTCTAACACCACCACCTTGTGGATTTATATGGCATTTAGAACATTTATTACCCGTCCAAAATGCAAATTCAGGAGTCGAAAATAATTCAAATGCAAAAAAGAGAAAAAACAGGAATGCTAACCAAAAACTAATTTTCTCGTCTCTCATTGATGAACCGGAAGTTTACCTTCCTTCCTTGCTTTTATTACATCTTTCTCCGTAACTTCTATATTCATCGAATTCAATTCTTTGAAAACGTATTCAAGGATTAACGCAACGTCGGAATCGGTCAAGTTTTTTTCGATTTCAGTCGTCATAACCCCATAATATACTTCTCCGTTAACAACGATTTTTCCACTACGTCCGTAAATCATTCCTCGTAGAAGCTCGATTTTATTCCCCTTTTGAACATAATCGGAATTTTTCAATGGCGGATAAACTCCTTTGATACCACGCCCATCTTTGCGATGGCATTTCGAGCATTGCTCAATAAACAATTTACTGGCTTTTTCACGTTCGAAATCCTCCGAACAAAAGCCAAAAACAACCACCACTAAAAATAAACATATCACCAAAGCAGAATATTTCGACATTTATTTCCGTTTTACTTATTATTCAACAACAGAATAGGTCTTGTATTTTTTTAGAACCACTCGCGAGGTTCGTTCAGCTTCCTCGAAATTCGAATATCCCCAAAGAACTATCCGGTAACGAACGTCATTATTAATAAGAATTCTATCGTAATATGCCTTAAAGCCGCGGCGTTCCCAAACATTTATCTCGCTCTCCGCTTTTTCTTCGCTTTCGAGTGTATCGACAACAACTGTATAAGGAAAAACAGACGGGTGCAGCCAACGAATTTCGACTCTTCGATTCAGCATTTTACTTCGTTCGTCGTCCTCTAGTTGGAAAAGTGGCTTCGACGTGCCTTTCCCTTTTACTTTTACTTGCGAAAAATTCACTCCTAAACTCAATAAATGTCGCTTAACATCATTCGCACGCGCCAACGATAAATCTGATGGTTTAAAATGATATTCATCGAGACTCGCGGTGCCAATTAGTTCCACAGAAAGGTCGGGATGTTCTATTAAAATTTTAGCAAGACTGTATATTCCGGGTAAATATTCACTTGCAGTTAAAGTATCAAGAAAATTAAACAATGAAACTGCCTGGTAATATGTATAAAAAGTTTTTTGTTCAAACGGAACCACAAAGAAATCCGAAAATTCAAAAGAAGAGCTTCGAACGGTTAAACGATAATTTCCTTCTTTGCAACTTTCTTCTCCGAGGCGATTTTTCCCAGAAATCTTATACACATACTTTTCGGAAAGAATTATCTCGCGAAGAACATCACTGATTTTTCCAAAATCATTCCAAAGTAGATGATAGGTTCTACCACCTGTTGGTTCCGATATACCTTTAAATGTTGCAAAAGAAAACTCATTCCCAACCCCAATAACATTTAAGTTGATATCTTTCTTTGTAGCAATCTCTAAAATATCATCTGGAGTATAAACAACCGAAGCATTATCGGAATTATTCGTAATTAAAATTACCATAGAGTTGGAGCTGTCGGGTATCGAAAGAATTAAATTATATAGCGATTTGTATATTGCCGAAAGTTCAACGTCGGGTTTCAGAGTAATTTTTTGCAAATCCCAATATCCTTTGTCGAAATTTTCAATTGGTATCAAAGTTTGCAAATCATTCCCAAAAACAGCAAGCGAAAATCCATCGTCATTACCAAGAAACTTTACTCCTTCGGCAATCATCGTCATCGGATTGGAACCATTCAATAAAATTCCTTTATCGATAAGCAAATAACAGAAAATCTTATCTTTGTATTGGTAATTCTGTGGAAAATCAAGATTCTCGCGATAGGCGCGGCTACCACATCCTTGAGAAAGTTCAACTTTTACGTCCGAAGTAAAACTAGTTATATCCTTAACAAAATTACCAAATTCATCTAACAAAATAAAATCTAATTCGACGTCGTTATTCTGCTTATCTAATTTCCCTCGAACAATCCTCATTTGCGAAACTTTATCGAGCGAACCCTTTACCATACCACTAAAATATTCGGAGCGCTCTGTGTTTTGCAATGTTTCAATATCGGGCGAAATTAATGGGCCTCGTTGAATTGGAACCGATGACAACTTCGTCGGGTCTTCACCTTTTTTAACAACAATATAAACATATTGAACAAGGCTGTCGCCACTCTCGTTGAAAGCAATAATATCATATCGAGTAGAATTATATGGCTGAACAACGAAAGAGTCGCGAGCGTTAAATTTTTTATCGTCGCCAGCAATTTTAACATATCTCGCGTTCGAGAAGTCCCACGAAATAATGCTACTATCACCTTCGTAAATTTCTTGGTAGCCTGAAATTCTGTTCAATTGGATTTTGCTGCCCGAACAAGCAATAACCATACACAGCAAAGTTAAGATTGTAAATCTTTTCATCTATTTAAAATTTAAACTTTTGAAAACACAAATTCTCCATTTTGCGAAGAAACCTTTATAGTATCGCCCGATATGAACTTTCCTTCTAAAATCATCAGCGAGAGTTTATCGACTATATGTTTTTGTATTGCACGTTTCAGCGGTCGAGCACCGAATTGAGTATCGAATCCAAGAGACGAAATCAACTCGGTTGCCGAATCATCGATTTCGAGAGTTATACCATTCTCTTCGAGTTTGCTACGAACTCTATTTAGCTGTAGTATTGCAATTTTCCTAATTTCTTCGCTGGTAAGCGGTTTAAATACAATTATATCATCTATTCGGTTCAAAAATTCAGGACGCAACCGCCGTTTCAATAATTCGAATATCTCATCATTCAATCGTTCCATCAACATCTCGCGATTCCCCACATTAATTGTTTCTAATTTTTCCTGTATCAATTCTGTCCCAAGATTCGACGTCATAATGATTATTGTATTCTTGAAATTTACAGTCCGACCTTTGCTATCGGTTAAACGGCCATCGTCGAGAACTTGCAAAAGTATATTGAAAACTTCGGGATGCGCTTTTTCGATTTCGTCGAGCAAAACAACCGAGTAAGGTCGTCGCCGAACTGCTTCGGTGAGCTGTCCCCCCTCTTCGTAGCCAACATAACCCGGTGGGGCCCCAACCAATCGTGAGACCGAAAATCGCTCCATATATTCGCTCATATCAATCCGAACCATTGCGTTTTCGTCGTCGAAAAGGAATTCAGCAAGAGCCCGTGCAAGTTCTGTTTTTCCAACCCCCGTACTCCCCAGAAAGATGAAGGAGCCTATTGGACGATTTGCGTCCTGCAACCCGACACGCGAACGTCGTATCGCATTAGCAACCGACGAAACTGCTCTTTCTTGGTCAACAAGCCGTTGATGTATACGGTCTTCCATCTGCAAAAGCTTAGAACGTTCCGTCTCTAACATCCGTTGAACTGGAATTCCAGTCCATTTCGAAACTACTTCGGCAATATCTTCGGCATCGACTTCTTCTTTAAGCATTTTACTGTCTCGCTGAAGTTCTGCAAGACGCTCGTTTGCATTGATTAATTTTTTCTCGAGTTCAAGAATTAAACCATAGCGAATTTCGGCAACACGAGCGAGATTGCCCTGCCGTTCGTATTCATCGGATTGAACTCGCAAATTCTCGATTTCAGCTTTATAGTTACGAATTTCTTGAATAAGTTGTTTTTCGCTGTCCCAGTGTTGGCGTAGTCGGTCGCGCTCTTGCTTTAATTCAGCCAATTCCTTTTCGATTTCTTCCAATCTTGCTTTTGTTGCCTGAATTGTATCGACCATATTAAATCAAATTCACAACATTACCAAATAACGAATTTATAAATAAATTATGAAATAGTATCGTCGCCTGGTCTTTTAATCACAAATTTCTCTTGCATCCGTATTTCACTTTTCGCCTACTTCCATTTTTTCCTACTCACAAAGTAATGGAGGAGACAAATAAGTTTCGTGGGGAAAAATCTTACGAAAGGAGCCCAATTATACAAATGAGTATATGCAATTGCAAACTATCATTATCACTATTTAGAAACTCAACTACGAGTACTTATTACCTCGTTATACTTCTCGAAAATTGTTCTGAAATTTTTTTCTGCCGAATAGTAGCGTTCGATAAATTTTCTGGCTCTCGAACCGCATAGTCTTGCTCCATCGAAATTATTCATTAGTTGAATAATTACGTCGGCAAATTTTTTCGATTCATCGGCAATAAATAACCCATCGTCACTTTTAGCAGTAATGCCCTCGGCTCCTATGCTGGTCGAAACAACTGGTAACTCCATCGCCATTGCCTCCAGTATTTTCACGCGAATTCCACCACCAACAAATAATGGAGATATGCTGATATTAGCTCGGTTATAATATGACTGGACTTGTGGGACATATCCTATGATGTTGACATTGCGATAATTTTTAAGCCAAAGCGGTGGATTTTTCCCTAAAACAGTTAAAATTGCCTGTGGAGTGGACTCTAAAACAAGAGGAAAAACCTTGTCTAAAAACCATTTCAAACCGCTTACGTTATGTTTCCACGTATGAGTAGTTGCATATACAATTTCGTAAGGATTCCTTTGGATTGACTCATCTATTTGCCAAAAATTCAAATCGACGCCAAAAGGAACAACAACAATGTTGGCATTAGGCGAAAGTTCCTTTGCACGTTCATAGTCGTGTTGAGTAAGTACGAAGCTTATATCTGACATCGAAATTGAGTTTGCTTCTGCATTTCGCAGAACATTTGTTTGCTGCTTTAAAAAAATCCAACTCGGGGTTAAAGGATTGCATTTTTCTAAATATCTTTGCCAAATTATCCACTCGACGTTGTGTAAAAACAAACCCAATGGTTTCCGCGTAATTTCCTTTAGCCAAATACCCAACGAAGCAAGCGAAGTATGGTCAACGTGGATTAAGTCGAACTCCAGCAAAGGTAGCAGTTTTTCGAAATCCTTCCGAATTCTATTCGTGAAAAACTTTTCTGTAAAAATTGGCTTATTCAACAAGAAATATTTGATAATTTTTGGAATAGTGTTATTAGTATTATAACGGTATGGAATGGGAGTGCAGAACTCTTGTAGATGGCTCACGTGTTCAACTTGGACGTCTTCTTTCGAAAAGGCAAACAGTGTTACATCGGCTCCATTTCGGCACAATTCACGGAGGATATTGTAAATGCCGATTCTCCCACCGCTATCGCGTGGAAACGGCAATTGTGGAACAATCTGCAAGATTTTCATTCCTTTCGCTTGAATTTTCGGAACATTATTGCTTTATAATCTTCGATGAAATTATACCATACACTACCCGATATTGTTAATATTGCTATTTTATCTTTCGGCACTACCAAACGTTCAGTCCGATAGGTATGGATTGCAGTCGAAACCATCGAGAAAAAGAACTCTACAAGCCGCAGGAAACCGACTCCACGAAGAACCCCCTCAAGCATTTGAAATATAAAAATAGCAAACGAACGACCAACAGCACGCCAAAAAGGAAAGTATCGCCAAGTATAGCGCATAAATTGCATAGAACTTAGTAGCCAACGCTCCTTTTGGAAACGTTCAAGATTCGATGCAAAGTGCAGGAAACGTATATTCGGAAAGTAACGAATATTAAAACCAGCAATGATTGCCCGTGCAGCAAAATCGAATTCTTCGTAGCCAAAACCATTAAATCCTCCGATTGTATCGAAAACTTTCCTTCGGATTGCCACTCCTCCACCCGAGAAACCGCAGGAAGGATAACCTTTCGATGGAACATTTACCTTGTCCACATACTTTTTATACCAATGCCATACTTCGTATCCCCGACGCACTTCAACATCTTCGGCAGCTATAATATCAATATCAGGGTATTTTTGAAAAATATCAACTACTTTTTCGAACACATCCGAACTTTCGGGAAAGGAATCGCTATCGCAACGCCATATAATATCACCGCTGGATTTATATACCCCTAAAATGATGGAACGTATGTCGAAGTTCTCGGGCAGCCACTCATAATAAACCATTGGAAAAATATGTGGTATACTCTCCTTTGTCCCGTCGGTCGAGCCATTGTCGATTACGACAATTTCCTTGTTTGGATATGTTTGATTTAAAAAGCCTGAAATAGTTCGAATCAAATCATCTTTCCTGTTTCGGGTTACGATTACGACACTTACCTTCATTAAACAAATCAAAAAAATTATAAATTTCGATAATTTACAAAAATAAAATTAACATTTTTCGATGAGGTTATAATAAAACAATGGGTAAAATTCAAAATATCGTGTTTTTTGGCGATGGCGCTTGCCCTGTTGGCTCAAAATTGTATGAATTAGCGAAATCAGTTGGGCATTTATTAGCTTCTCGAGGCATCAATGTTATTACCGGGGGGTATGCTGGAATTATGGATGCTGGTCTAAAAGGAGCTTCATCTTTCGATGTGCAGCGAATTGCCGTTGTAACAAAATCTTATGGTAATAAAGTTTCGGCTTTTGCAACAAAAACAATTGAAACCGAAAACTATATTAAGCGATTAGACAAACTAATTAAGTTAGGCGATGCTTTTGTCGTATTCGAAGGGGGAACAGGAACATTGCTTGAACTAACAGCTATTTGGGCATTGGCAGAAAGAAATTTACTCAAAAAACCCGCTTATTGTATTGGTTCTTATTGGAAAAGAATCATCGGTCGCTTCGAAAATGAAAGCAATAGGTTCAAATCGGCACACTCTGTCTTTGTTTTTGTTGAAACACTCGAAGAGTTGAACGAATTAATTTAATGGCTTTTGGATTATTATCGATGCCCATAACAACAGGCAATAAACATAGATAAGAAACTATGTTTTTGGGGAACAACATTTTGAATTTAACCTTCTTGTAAAAAATATATCATTTTTACTTGGGCTACAAGGTCCAGCAAAAATTCTTGTATGGTCTAACCTTATCGAAAGCGAAACATCAACCAATTCAATGGGCTGGGAATATCTGCTCGCTTGTTTATCGCACACAGTTCAAGGTATGCACGGGCGAATCATACATTTGAGCGACCGACACCAACCTCAATAATATCAATACTATATATATTGTAAATTGTAAACTCAACGTTTTCAATCCGAAACACTGAAACAGCCGACCTACACATTTGAAACCATAGTGGACAAATAATACTACTGTATATGCTTCGAGTTGCCTTCGAAAAAAACAGTAGCGACAAAATGAAAAGTGGGAGCGTCCAAAAGTCGACACTATTTTTAATTTCCAGATAGACATAAATCCGGTAACTATGCACACTTGAATGGCTATATAGCTTGCTTGCTATAGCAATTTCGACAGGCTTGTTATCCCTATTGGTTCTACCGAAACGAATGCCTCTGCATAGCGAAAGCCAACCAATGAACCAAAATATCGAGTTCGCGATTCAAGCTCCACTAAAAACTCGGGGCGTGAAAGCCGTGTTTGTGGCTCGTTCGGACTCGATTTCCCTTCGACATATACTTGCGAAGAATAACATTTAATTGCTTCAATTTTCGTATCCCAAACATCGGAAATATCAACAAAGATATGGGGATTACGACGAAAAGGATATGATTGCATATAACAATACATCTTTCGGATACGCCAAGGTTCTTGGTGGATTCCGTCAAACTCTGTTTCGTAGCGTTTCAACCCACTAAGAAACATTGCCTTTCTAACGATTCGATGAAGCCCTTCGTGGTCAGGATGCTGTTCGAACGACGGACTCATCAAAACCATTTTAGGACGATATTTCCTTATTGTTTCGACTGTCTTTCGGATTGATTCTCGGTTTGGTTCAAGATTTCCATCTTCTAACCCGAGGTTCTCCCGAAATGTCGCACCAAGAATGTTCTTCGCTAATTCAGCTTCCTGTAATCGAACTTCGAAGTTGCCACGTGTTCCCATTTCCCCGCGCGTAAAATCGACAACTCCAACTTTGAAGCCTTCCTTGGCAAATTTAATCACTGTGCCACCACAAGCAATTTCCACATCGTCGGGATGCGAACCAAGAGCAAGAAGTTCAACCTCGTATCCATTCATCGACATATTAGCAACCGGTTTGTGAATGAATCTTTTCTATCCGACGCTGGTGGCGCCCACCCTCGAATTCTGCTGTCAAAAATGAACGAACAATTTCTTTAGCTTCGTCGAGCGAAACCAATCGAGCCCCAAAAGTCAATATATTTGCATTGTTGTGTTGGCGTGCAAGTTCTGCCATTTTCGAAGAAGCACAGTTTGCGGCTCGTATCCCTCGGACCTTGTTAGCAACTATACTCATTCCAATCCCCGAACCACAGATTAGGATTCCGAAGTCGAACCTCCCGTTTGCAACGGATTCTGCGGTAGGACGAGCAAAGTCGGGATAATCGCACGATTCAAAACCATTGCAGCCGAAATCGGTAACTTCGTATCCCAAAGATTTCAAATACGCAATTATCCCAAGTTTATGTTCATATCCCGCATGGTCACAACCGATAGCAATTTTCATTTCCAATACTTTCAAATAAATAATTTATATCGTAAATTTTTAATCTTTATTGTTAACAAAGTGTTTTTTTACTTTGAATAATGTAAGGCTACGTTACTTCTATTGTTTCAAAGAAACTTTATCGAACTCTGGATTACTATACTTAGATGAAACCAAGAATTGAGCATTCTTATTAATTCATCAATCATACGGGTTAACTTTTACAATTGCTCACACTAATGACAGAGATAAGTTAAAGATAAAATAACAAGGCACTATATTGAATAAATGATTTTTAGGACTTGGCTTGTAACTCGCTGTTATATTGAATCTACACTTTGACAAGATATTATCGTCGATAATATTTAAAACAAAAAGTCTTTCCCTACGAAAAGGAAAGACTCGCAGAACCGCTTTTAAACAAAAATTTATTTTTTCAAAGACTTTATAAGATTTTGCTTGTCATCGTCGGAAAGCATATCCATAATCGAAATCCCTGTGTTTAAAGGCTTCGATTCGAGATTTTTCGGTTGTTGCTGGCTTTTCTTCTGGGGAGAATTATGTTCGGATTCTTCGTGGACAACACCAAGGATGAGGGATTCATCTTCGGGCACAATATCGGCAACCTCGACTTTAAGTTTGTCGCCAGAACGGAAAGGAATTTTATTACCTTTTAGGAGTCTTTTCATTTTGCTGCGAGGCAGAAAACCATCGAGTTCGTCGTTAATCGAAATTACACAACCTTGTGGAACAACTTGTTTGATGGTGCCTTCGAAAACCGAATGAACAGGATACTTTTCTCGCAAAGCTTGCCAAGGATTCTCCGTTAGCCGCTTCATACTCAACGAAATCATTCGTTTTTCAGCATTAAAACCTGTAACTAAAACAGTAACTTGGTCTCCCACTTTAATTAACTCGCTTGGCCGACGGATTCGCTTTGTCCAAGAAATTTCCGATGTTCGCAACAAACCTTCAACGGAAGGTTCGAGTTCAACGAAAGCACCAAATTCAAGAATCCGTCGAACTACACCTGTATGCTGGGTTCCAACTGCGTATTTTTCGGGGGAAACATCCCACGAGGCATCGACAAATTCCTTTCGGCTTAAACCGATTCGTTTCTCTTCTTTGTTGACTTCTACAATGACTGCTTGCAATACGTCGCCTAATTTGAAATGTTCTTTCAAATTGTCTATCCGATACGGAGCTAAATTTGATACATGGATTAGCCCTTCGGCACCTTCTAAATCTATAAATACACCGAAATTTGCTATGGAACTAATTTTACCTTCAACTGTTTGCCCCACTTTCAAACTATTCCAAAATTCGTCTTCGAGCAACTTTTTGCGGCTTACGATAACAGCCATACTACCTTCGTCGTATTCCTGCACCTCGTGGACCTTTACCATTAGTTTCTTGCCAACAACTTCGAGCAGTTCCTCGTCCGTTGGAGATTTTTTTAAGTGGTAATGTGAAGCAGGCAAAAAAAGCGGTGCTTCTTTGTAATAAACTCGCAACCCCCCACGAACTCGGCTATAAACATAGACTTCAATGGGTTGACCTTTTTCAAAAGCTTTTTTGATTTCCGCAAAAGATTGCAGCAATCGCGAGCGCTTTGTTCGGCGCTTTTGTTCTGCCGAAGGAGTTGCTTCCGTGGTTTTAGGTTCGGCTTCTTCCACTGGGGTTGTCGGTTGAACAACTTGTTCAGTATCGACGGAAACCTCTGAAACTTCCGATGTTATTTCTTGTGTCGGTTCATATTCGACAGTTGCCGCTGGCTCTGCAAGAGTTTCGCTCCCTTTGTCGAGTATTTGCTCCTTTTTGTCTTCAACTTCGGAAGTATTTTCGGCTGTTGGAGGTTCTGCTTCGTTTGAAGAAGGAACTTCTATAATTTCCGATTCGTTCTCTCTCTCCTCATTAGAGAGATTTAAATTTTCATTATCCATTTGCTCACCTTTTGAAAATGCTTTCGACGATTATTATGAAAAAATAAAATGCAAAATTAATAATTTTTTAAATGCAAAAACAAAATGTATAAATAATGTAATATTAATGTGTTAACATTTGGAGCAACAAAAAATTTTTTATCTAACTGTAAAAAGTCCCATCTTAAATTATTTTATTAACGAAGCTAGTCGTAACACTTGCATTATTGAATAGTGTATTTTTGCGAAGCGAGTCAAAAACAAGAAACGATAGATTCGATTTCCTCATCTTTCAAATATGGGTGCATTGGCAAGGAAAAAATCCGCGAAGCAATGTCTTCGGAAATAGGAAAATCGCCCAAACAATAACCTAAATCATAATTCACTTTTTGTAGGTGCAATGGTTTAGGATAATAAATTGCTGTTGGAATTCCTCGTGATTTCAGCCTTTCAATAATTGTGGCTCGCTGGTGTGTATCTTTTGCAAGAACAGAATACTGTGCCCAAACAGAAGTAGCACCATTGGGAACGAAAGGAACCTCGACTTTTCCCTTCAAGGACTGATTGTATCTTCGTGCAATTTCATTCCGTTGGAGAATTTCCTCTTCGAAAATAGTGAATTTAGCAAGCAAAATAGCCGCTTGGATTGAATCGAGTCGTCCATTTATGCCATTTCGAACATTATCGTATCGGTCTTCTCCTTGGCCATGAACGCGAATCGAAATAAGGAGGTTGTAGAGTTCTTCATCATCGGTAAAAACAGCTCCACCATCGCCGTAGCATCCCAAAGGTTTAGCTGGGAAAAACGATGTTGCCGAAGCATCGCCCCAAGAACAGGCTCGCTTCCCGTTGCGTTCTCCTCCAAAACTTTGGGCCGCGTCTTCTAACACTTTAAGTCCATATTCATTGGCAATTTCAACAATTCTATCGTTGTCCGCGGGCAAGCCAAACAAATCAACTGGAATTATCACTTTTGGTGTTTGTTCCTTTTTTGCAATTACCTTTTGGATTTCTTGCTCGAGTTTATTGGCATCAATATTAAAAGTATCGGGCTCTATATCGACAAAAAACGGGGTTGCACCAACCAACCGAATAACTTCGGAAGTGGCTATAAAAGTAAAAGGAGTTGTAAAAACAGCGTCTCCTTTTCCTACACCCCAAGCCATCAAAGGCATAAGAAGGGCATCGGTCCCCGATGCACACGAAACGCAATACTTTCGTCTAACATATCGAGCAAGAGTAGTTTCGAGCTCTGTAATTTCTGGTCCCAAGATAAATTTGTTGTGCTCCAATACCAAGGAAATCTTTTCGTTAACTGAATCTCTGATTTTTTCATATTGACGTTTTAAATCAATGAATTGCATATTTTGTTTATCTCCCAATACCTTTATAATATATTCCAGATTTTATTATCGCTTCTTTATCGAGGCAATTACGACCATCAATTACAACTTTAATCCCATATTTTTTTAAAGTATGTATTTCTACATTAATAAATTCATTATGGGCAGTAGCAATCACTATGGCAAAAGCATCCTGCAATGCTTCTTCGAGCGTATTTACTGTGCTCAACGAGGGAACGTAAGGGTCATAAAGAATAAGGTCCGCTTCGTTTGCCTCAAGCAAACTTTTTATTTTGAGTGCCGGGCTTTCGCGTAAGTCGCCAACATTTGGTTTATAAGACAATCCAAGGAGAGCAATCCGAGTTCCTTTGATAGGTTTTCCATATCTATTCAATGCGTTGGCAAGGTGGTCAACTGTGTAACCCGGCATCGAATTGTTGATTTCGCGAGCAAGTTTAAGAAACTTATGGTCGAAACCGCTTTTCTTGGCTCTATCAATAAGATAATAAGGATCAACCGGTATACAGTGACCGCCAACCCCACATCCTGGATAATGCGGCATAAAGGCAAAAGGCTTATTCGCTGCTCCTTTGATTACAGCAATGATGTCAATGCCAAGAACTTCGAAGCTTTTAGCAAGCTCATTTACGAACGCAATGTTGATGTCGCGAAAAGTGTTTTCAATAATCTTCGTGGCTTCGGTTGTTTTTAAATCTGGCATTTCGTTTATTTCGGATTCTATAAACTGACGATAGAAATCGGCAACAAATTTTGTAGTCTCGGAATGGGTTGAACCTATATTTCGTGGGATGTTATAAACATTCCATTTAGGGTCGCCAGGATTGATTCGTTCGGGACAATGGGCAACATTAAAATCTTTCACATTTTGAAAACCGGTGATTTTTTCGAGCATCGGAATCACAAGTTCATCGCATACCCCCGGATTAACCGTAGATTCAATGACAACAATTTGTCCTCGTTGAAGAAATTTCCCAATTGTTTCGACCGCATTTGTCAAAGGGCGAAGGTCGGGAGTATAATCATCCAAAACAGGGGTTGGCACACAAACGAAGTAGATTTCGGAACCTTCAATAATTTCTTCGCTCGAAGAGGCTTTTATTTTTATCTTTTGCAAATCAAGTTCCGCTTGACGGTCGTCGATGGGACAGATACCATTTAATATCAAAGCAACTTTTTCGTAATTTGGGTCGTAGCCAACAACATCGACGGTCGTTTTCTTCTTGATTGCTAAAGCAAGGGGCAATCCCACGTAGCCAAGACCAAGAACAGCAACTTTCATTTTCAGTAAAACTCAAAAAATCAAAATTACAAAGAAATTATGGCTTTTGGGATAAATCAATATAAAAATTAGTTAAGTATTGTTGGATAAAGCTTCCGAATCCTACCAAATACCAAAATAAACTTGATAATTTATTAAATATAAATCTTGGTATGTTAGTATGTATTTGTTTGAGTTAATCGACAAGTTTGTGGTTTATCACTCTATTTTTATTAAAGGAGAAAACCAAATTCTTTCTCCACTCCGCACAACAATAAAGTAAGCCCCCTGGGTTAAGTCTCCAACCCACAATTCAAAAGAATTGCTCAAAAATTGTAAATCCAAGTTCGCCAAACCTAGCACATTGAAAATTTTTACCTCAACAGGATATACTAATTCACTGTTTAACGTCAACCGAACACTATTAGATGCCGGATTTGGAATTACCAACAAATCGTTTCCCACCGCCGAGACAGCCGAAGAAATACTCGATGAAATTCGATCCATCATATACCAAAATGCTTTAGCAATTAGAATTGAACCGAGCCAATTTGGATGGCAGGCTTGGGCACCAGGTTGCGATTCACCACAGTAATCTTTGAAAGCAATTTCCCACCCTTGTGGGTTAACACAATGAGTACCAGAAGTATCGTGTGCTTCTATATCGGCAATGTCGAATAGTATTTTCCCATTGCTCCAACAATATTCCCTAATCTTTTGATTCAATTGCTCAGTACAATATTGCCCGACCTGGGTTAGTGGAATAGTCCACCAGATAAAGGTTTTATTAGGGAATTCTGTTTCCAAATATTCGTAAGCATCTTTCAAATAGTTCCATGCTGAATTTGTTTTGTCTTGGTTGAATGGTTTTCCACAAGGTTCAGCTGTCTCGTCTAAACCATCTATATAACAAAATTTAAAAGAAAATATATCGTATTTATCGATGCTGTCGCGAACAACTTGTATAAAATCATCAATCTTCTTTTGCCAGCCTGAGTTTCCCCGAGGTTGGAATTTCCAGTTCCGACGGTCGTATTTATACGGCGGATACTGTATGCATTCCTTTGGATTCGAGCGTGTCCCTTGCAAACAATCTAAACCATTATTTATTGTTGTTCCAACAGAAGCATGGCGAAACACTAATCTAAGACGGGCAACAGAAGATAAATTATTTTCGTCAATATCCTTGAATTTTTCGATTGCCGTATGATTAACAATTAATGGAGTCTGGGAATACAACTCCACAAGACTCAAACAAAATAGCAGAAATATTGAAACCTTCAAATAGCATTTCCTACCCACATAAGACGCTTCCCAAAAATTTCTAATATCCATAAATTAGTTCCGTAAGAATCAAAAAGCAAAATTATGGTTTTTTATAACAAAACAAATAAGTTTGTATATTTATTTTATTGCAGGCTTTCACATTCTAATGTATATAAATTTACCAGTTAATCCGAAGGAATTCAACACAATAAAGAAAGCACAAAAGGATTGCAACGCCCTGTTGTTTGTTGACAACCATTTTGACCTTCCTCTATTTCAAATATCCTGTGAAATTTCTTTTGCTTATTTACTTAAATTATACAATCATAATGTTTAACAATTGAACATCGGAAATTAACGAAACTGGAAATATTCAATTATTAAACTCGTCTTATTTTATTTAGATTCTATATTTAGTAAGTTATGAATTCGGTTAACGTCGTTGTTCAATATTTTCGTGGCTGCCCTAATTCCGATGAAATGATTCGAAGAGTTCGTTCTGCTATTAATGGTCTCGGCAATGTGAACTACGAGGAAGTTCTGGTAGAAACCGAAGAACTTGCAAAAAGATATAATTTTCGAGGCTCGCCAACCCTATTGATTAACAACGCCGATTTCGAAGGGCTCTCGGCTCCACCAATCCCTTCGCTTTCTTGTAGATTCTACCCCAAAGGACTACCAACAATTGAACAAATTAGAGAAAAAATCTTGTCATCTCTCGAATAGGTTAAAAAAACTATGAAAAAAATTGTTGTTGTCCTCTTTGTTATTTTAGCATTTTGCGGAAGGAATGAAAAAGGAAATATTATACTTACTTCGAACTATCCTTTGAAATTGATTTTGCAAGAAATTACCAAAGGACGTTTCGCTGTCGAGTGTCTTGTCCCTCCATCTGTGTCGCCCCATACTTTCCAACCCAAACCATCCGACATTGCTAAAATCGAAAAATCCGTTTTGTTCTTTTACACTTCCGACTTACTCGACCAATGGATTTCGAAAAGCATTGAAAACAAAATTTCCGTTTTCAATTTTCTTCCCATTTCGAAGAAGCTAACCTTTGAAGATGGCAAGACTTACGACCCACATTTTTGGACAGACCCAACAGCAGTAATTGCTATTATTGACTCGCTTGCCAAGATTATTTCGAACGTCGATGCTGTAAACAGCAGTTTTTATTTAGCAAATGCCGATACATTTAAAACAAAACTCGCAAAACTTGATATTTCAACCGACTTGCGGCTCAACCCAATCAAGGGCAAAAGCATATTTTTATTTCACCCATCATTTAGATATTTTTTAAATCGGTATGGTTTGCAATACGGAGGAAGCGTCGAAGAGATACCAGGAGCTGAACCAACTCCTAATCATATATCTAATATAATTGATAGAATACACAAAAGCGGAACAAAAGCAATTTTCTCCGAACCACAACTTAACCCTAATTCAGCAAAAGTTGTAGCCGAAATAGCAAATGTTCGACTCTATGAATTGGATCCGCTCGGAAACCATCTCGAAATCGACACCTACGAAAAACTTTTGCTCTACAATACAGAGATTCTTTTAAAGGCTATGCAATAGTATGAACAATAAACCTATAAAAATACAAAATCTTAGTGTTTTTTTTGGAAAGTTTTGTGTTTTGAAAGATATTTCTGTTACTATCGACCAAGGCGATTTTGTAACTATTATTGGCCCCAACGGTGCAGGAAAAACTACATTAATCAAAGTTGTATTGGGATTAATCAACCCAAACGAAGGTAATATCACAGTATTTGGGAAAAAGCCTACCGAAGTCCCTTTCGAATTTGTTGGTTACGTTCCACAAATCAAAACACTCGACCGCACTTTCCCAGCAAAACCGATAGAACTTGTTGCAACAGGGCTATTTGGAAATTGGAAATACAAATTATCCAATGAAACTAAGAAAAAATGCGAAAAAGCAATGGAAATGCTTGGAATTGCCTCCCTTGCCGAACGTCCTTTGAATCGACTTTCTGGGGGTGAGTTGCAACGTGTTTACCTTGCCCGAAGCCTTGTTCGAAATCCAAAACTATTAATATTGGACGAACCAGCCACAGGAGTCGATACCATCACGGAGATAGATTTTAGCATTTTGCTCGATAATTATTTAAAGCAAAGTAATACGACAATCCTTATGGTTACTCACGATTGGGAATACGCGTTCCATCATTCGAACAAGGTTCTACTGTTAAACAAAAGGGTGATTAGTTACGATTCTCCAAAGAAAATTTTCACAGAAGAGCACCTACATAAAACCTTTGGACATACTGGGCATACACACACAATGGAGTTTATAATCAAAAAGAATGAGTGAAATACTTTTACATCCTTTTGTCCTACGCGGTATTCTCGCGGGGGTAATTGCGGGCTTCCTTGGAGGCTACTACGGAGGTTTTGTAGTTCAAAGGCGTATGAGTTTTCTTGGCGATGGGCTTGCTCACGTCGCTTTTGGGGGAATAGCTTTGGGGTTGTTACTCCAATTCGAACCACTTTGGATGGCTATTCCGTTTACAATCCTTGTTGCAATTGCTTTGACCTACTCGAAAGAAAAGACAACGCTCGAAATAGATACAACTATCGGGATATTCTTTGCAGTTTCGGTAGCACTTGGCATACTTTTCATTTCTTTGAATAAGCAATACACATCGGATGCGTTCTCTTATCTTTTTGGTTCAATACTTATTGTTTCTGCTACCGATTTATTATTGGCGGGGGTATTTGCTCTTATTTCTCTATTAATATCGTTATTCTTTTGGAAACGTTGGACTTATGCAAGTTTCGATGTCGAATTGGCTGCTTCGGATCGTATTGCCGTTGCATCCGATAACTACCTGCTTTCGGTATTGGTTGCACTCTCGATTGTAATCTCGATTAAGCTGGTCGGCATTATTCTTGTATCTTCTTTTTTAGTGATTCCTTCGGCTTCGGCAAAATTAGTTTCTCGGACTTTTTCTTCGATGACCTTGCTCGGAATTATTTTTGGCGCCTCAAGTTCAATAGTTGGGGTCATTATTTCAGTCCTTTGGGATTTACCAAGTGGTTCTGCAATTATCCTAACCCAAGCACTGATATTTTTACTCTGTGTTGTTATATCCAAAAGATTAAGCTAAAATAAAACCAAAACATTAGTCCTTGTCGAATGATATGTTGTGGACTAACTTGTTTCCTATTTCAACTTACTGCTGTAGAAAGCTGTTTCGAAAATCTTGTTTTAAACTGAAAAGAAAAAATTTAATACTCGCAAGTATGCCTTAACCTGCTCGCCCTATCTTTTTACCAAGGACAAGAGGAAAGAAAAGGAAGCAACATACCATTAAGCATGCGAGGATAATTGTCTAACTACTTCGATAACTATGTTGCAACACCTTGTCCAAAAGTTAATGCGAATGTGGCGGATTGCCACCCATTGTCGCATCGAAAAGTCCAATCAACGCAAGATTACTTTCATCGATACAACATAATTTTCTTTCGAGTCTGTGATTTGAACAATTGCAACACTGTTGTTTATAATTGAACTTGGAAAGCTTACTTTCAAAATTATAATAAAAAAAAGCAAGTACTTTTTTAATTTTTTTAAAAAATTTTGAAAATTTTTTTGATACCCTAACTTTTTCTATGATTTTTATTTTTTCGCCTTGTTTCCAGTCGTCGCTTGCCGATTGTGCCACTGCAAACACAACCCGCATTTGAGCCTGGAGGGGAAGCTGACAAGAATAGAAAGAAAAGAAAAGGAAGAAAATCCAGTGGTTAATTATTGCGAATTTCAAAATATTTTACCTCGTCTTTCGATGGAACCAAGTTTAGACCGTAGTTTTCAAGTAAATCTTTTTGAATTTGATTTAAACCACCAATATAATCAAAAACAATGTTATACTTGTTCGGGGAAGAACATTTATTGATTACAGGGATATTAATTAGAGAAGATAACACTTTACACAAATCATCTAGTGATATATTTGCCGAAGAAATGGTTGAATCGTTACTGGTGATATGTTCCATTCGTTCATAGTCTTCAGGGTTTACTTTGAATTGATCAAGTAACTCGGGATTTTTACATTCCAAAATATAAACGTCCGAAATTTTATATTTTTCATCTATATGAATTTTGAAGAGTTCTTTTAATATTTTAGCTAATATTGTTTTTGCCTCGGGAATATCTTGAATTCTAAAGTAAAATTCTATATTCCATCTACTTGTGTCAGCAATTTTGACGATTGAATTGGAAGGATTAATATTATAAAGATTCTGAATAATCTCAGAAATTTTGTAATTTGAATAAGATATAACAACGCCACTATCTTTAAAATTCATATTCATTGAAGTAGATTTGTTGTTTTTGGACTTTTGAATATTTAAGTTGACATAATAAGCATTGTTGCTATCCAATTTTTGGAGTAGTTTGTTATTATTGTTGATTGAAGTGATATAATCGGGTTCATTTTTTTTAAAGAGAGCACTTAAAAGATTTTTGTTTAAACTTTTCGGAAGGCCATTCCATAGGATTTTGTCTTCTGAATCGACAATAACAATTTGTGGAATACCTTTAATATTATACTTTTCGAACAATTTTGTGGTTGTGTCTGATATGAAAAAAATATTATTTTTTGAAGGATATTTCTTACGTTTCAAAAATTTTTCAACTACATTCTTTTTCTCATTGGTTACTAAAAAGAAACCAATCGAACTACCTTCAAATTTCTCGCCTAGTTCAAAAATATGAGGGAAATAACGAAGACAGGGAGCACACCAGGTTGCCCAGAAATCAATTACAGCTATTGAAATGTCTTTTATTCCTTTTTCCTTTTCATTAATGATTGGGAGAGTTTTAAGGATTTGGAAAGTATTTTCAAAGTCAATCTTTGAAACAGAAGGATATTCTTGGCTATATATTACATTTATGGAGAACATAAAATAAATGAATAAGTTTAAAGGTGCAAATATAGTTCTTCTTAAGTTATATGAATTCCAAATCAACTTATGATACATTTTTGTCTCCAAACAATTTTTTGTTTAAACTTTTATTAAGGTTTTTATAAGATCTCCTCCCTAATGAAACTATTTTAATTGAATAAAGATGGGAGCCTCGAAGTGAGACTCCCACATTGTAAAGTTTATCTGTAAAAGCCATTCTCCTTTACCCAATTATCTAAGGCTAATTTTTCGGCTTCCGAAAGTTGTTCCCTTTTGTTATGATACTCCCATTCTGCTTCGTTATAGCGCTCTGCATCGTTTGCATCAGTAGCAGAAATAACTTGATCCAACGCTTCTGCAAGTTGCTGTGCCGCTGGAGAACCTAGACTTATTATAAATGGTCGCAACCTTGAGGTCAAATAGTCTCGTCCCCCTGGTGCATAACCAGTAAGCTCAAATTTTGGTGGTGGGGGAGGTGGTGCAGGGTCCTCGCAATAGCATAGCACACTTCTGGCGGCAGCCGAACATATAGCTAATTGACCTTTGCCACAGGTTACGCTACAGGTTGCTCCGTTGTCCGCGGTTGCACTACAGGAGGGTAATCCAAATGTGCTTAAGGGATAAACAGATAACAAAATAATCAAAAGAATCACTATCTTTTTCATTTTAATACCTTTCTTTTTGTTAAACAAAAATAATAAATATTCATCGTATTAATGATAGGACAGATAGAACACTATCAATTATTTTTGGGCGTAGAACACCTCGCTTGTCAAATAAATTTTTATAGGGAAAATATGAAATGACTTTTAAATCATCTCTATTAAATAGCACAACCGATGGACTTCCTTTAACCTGAAAATATGCAAAAATATCGTTCTTTAAGTTTATGTCGGAAAAAACAAATTGAACAGATGGGAAGATGTATTTTTGTAATCGTTTGACGAAGAATTTCCTGTCTAATACAGATTCTGCTGCTTGATACACAATAAAGACATTGATGGTTTCTACAGTTGAGTTTTGTTTAAGTTCGGATAAAAGTTGCTTTATGCAGTCAAAGCAATGTATCTTTTCTACAAGGATTACCAAAGAAGGCTTTGTTGCAACCGCAGCAAAGGGATACTTGCGACCAGCAATATCGGTTAGTTCAAATTGATCTAATCTTACAAACTCACCCCCACCGTTGAACAAAAAAAGTAAGAAAATAATTTGAACATTTTTAATAAAAACCATAGAATTATTTCCTCTTAAACTTAAACAATTGAATAAGGGGATTTAAATCATTTTTTATAATATACTCATTGCTTTCTTTTCTTATCTCTTTATATGCTTTTCCCGGTTGAAACATTATTTCTGCTGAGGAACCTGTAGCTATTGACACAACTTCATTATAGTAAAAAAATGGTGGATTAAACAATGGGTAAAAAGGATAGTTGGAAATATCGCAATTTTCGTCAGGGCCTGGTGGCGATATTTTTATGTCTTTTAAATTTAATTGTAAACCATTTTTTGAAATTGTCCATAAGTCAAAATAACTGACATTGGAGATTTTTTCATTTGTGTTTGATGCAGTGTAGAATACTGCAAATGTTGTGTCGTCAACGAATCGAACTACCTTTATGCGGCTACCCGGTTTGTCATAGTCATCGAGTTCTCTAATTATTACCGAAGCATACAAAGTATCATATTTGCTTCTTAAAGCCACTAATTTTGAGGTATCTGTTGGAATCCAAGTATTTGGCCTCCTTTGGGCTACGAATAGTTTATTAAGGTTTTTATCGTAAATTTCAATTTGATATTCAACAGTTTGAGCAAAAACTATGAATTTGTTTCCAACATCAATCAGTTCAAGCGGGGAAAAATGTGTAAATTCTATACAATTGAAGTAAGGATTGATAGTTTTAACAAATTTGTTTTCATTTATATCGAAAATTGTAATTTCGGTTTTTTTAAAATCATTAATAGGAACCAATAGATTATAATTTCTTGCAAAATAAATGCGGAAGCTTTGTTTATCGAACCAGGATTTTTCATAATTATGAAAATATGTTCTATAGTCAGAAGGATTAACAAGTTCTTTTGCAAAAATTAGCTCTAATGTGTTGTTAGAAATCCTTTTGAAAAGAAGCACTCCTTCGAAAAAATGTAAGTAAACATAAGCGCTATCTACAAAGAAAGATTGGCAAGTAGGAGAAGCAATTTCGAAAGGTGGGGTTAGCCATGATAAATCAAAGATTAGGTAACTTGAAAACCGCTTCTTGATGTCATAATAAAAAAATATTAACGAATCATTTTCTGTTGGTAGATATATATAAACCTTTCCGTCGTTGATACTTAAGGAATTTATTCTGTAATTTACGTCGGAAATATACTTATTCGGTAATGTAATGATTGTATCCAGTACAAAAAACGAATTTTTCTCTTGTGGTTTGGAACAAAATAATAAAGCAATATTTAATATGGCAAATCCAAAAATAATCTCTTTTTTCATTTTCTTCCTTTTATTTTCAATCTTTCAGTTAACAACTCAGAGGGCAGACTACAATAGAAGATAGTCTGCCCCCTTTTCATTACTCAGGGATAGATTCGCCGGGACCCCAAACTTTAATGTTAACATCTACACCAACTTTTTGCCACTCAACGGTATACTGGTTCTCGGGATTAGTCCAACTCCCGCTTAAATTGCCCTGATTAATTTGTTCAATTGCATAATCAACGCAATATTGTTCAGCTTCAGTTTTTGGCGAATGATCACGGCCTGGTCCTACAACATTATATGGACATTGCTCTGCTCCAGGGTGTTCACACCAGATATCTGTAACATCTTTATCTCGAATAACTCGGACATAACTATAAGTTGGGGGAACACCTAGCCCGTTATCCCTACCGTTCTTCGCTACTCTTTTATAGTAGGCAGATAACTCTGTTGTAAACAGGGACGGAGACAAAATCCCGATAATTATACCAATCACTATCTTTTTCATTTTAA
>JBBIJO010000012.1:0-76394 GCA_037445895.1 Ignavibacteria bacterium
GATTTTTATTTTTTCGCCTTGCTTTTTTAACAAAAAAATGAGGGAATGAAAAGGAGGAAAAGGTATTCAAGTGTATGGTTGAAATGTAAGTTCAACGAAAAAGGCTTGCAAAACAAGCCTTTTTGTTCAAATAGAATATTCAATATTGATTTATTATTGCCAAACTCTTGAAGCCAAGGGGTCGGGAACACGGTCGGGATCGTTCGCAACGTAACCACGCTTAAAGATTGCTTTATTATTAGCTAATAATATTCCCGCTACGTGAGGAGCTGCCATCGAAGTGCCACTCATTGTTGCATAACCACCGTTTTTGTATGTGGAATAGATGCTAACCCCGGGAGCACAATAGTCGATGGGAGGATTGCCGTAATTCGAAAACCAAGCGAACCTATTGTTAATGTCGTGTGCCGATACTGTATAAATATTTCGCCCATTTACCCGAGCAGGCGAGAAGTTTTGTGCGTTAATTGATGAGTTTCCAGCGGCAAGAACCATCAGGAAATTAAAATTAGCACAATTTACGACAGCGTAGTCGAGACTTAGGGTTGGCTCGCCGCCAAGGCTCATATTAACAACATCGCCTGGATTACCTTTTTTAGTTACATAATCGAGACCTGCTATTATGTCGGAATCCCAACCCCATCCGCTACTGGAAAGAACCTTGATAGCAACAACTTTGGCGCCTGCGGCAACCCCAACGACACCGAAGTCGTTGTTTTTCGCTGCAATAATTCCAGCGACGTGGGTTCCGTGTCCGTGATAATCATCGGGAGAAGCAGAATCAATCCCTGTGCGAACAAAAGTCCTTGAAAGCGAGATATTGACGTTTAGGTCAGGATGGTCTAAATCAATTCCCGTATCGATTATCCAACCCATCCTCGAAGAGTTTCCTGTGTTTAGAAATCCCCCAACTGCTGCAACGCCCCACGGAGTTGTTTGCATCGAGGCTTGCGGATTTGGAGCATTTTTGTCCGTTCTTTCTGGGACAATACCGAGGGGTTCTATGCCAAGCAACTTGTCCTTTTCAACCAAAAGGACTGCCGATTCTTTTTCCAATTTCTGAACTTCATCTGGGAAGAGATGCGCCGCAAAGCCTTCGACAACTTTTGAATAGATGTAGGTAACTCTTTCTAAATCGATGTTATGCGATGCAATAAAACGTTTGATTGACTCTTCGACGAAATTACTGGAGCTTTGCATTTGGTCTGCATTCGTTTGCTTTAAAAGAACGATATAATGTTCGGAAATTTGGGGTTTGTTTTCGTTAGAATCGACGAATTTTAAGGAGTCGTCTTTTTCGCAAGAGACAAGACAAAATAATGCCGCCACGAAAGAAACGAGGTTTAGTAGATAACTTTTTTTCATAAACAACTCTAATTATTGAAAAACAAAAATATAAAGAATTTTCGAAATTTTGTAACTTCTTTCATTATCGAAACTACTATCCAACACTTAGACGCCATCGTTTAGGAAAAAACAATAAAGGAATTCTCAAAGCAAATTGAGCTTTCCTTTATTGGAATTGCTTAATAGATTACTATTGACTTATTGACGCGAAGCCAATGGGTCGGCAGTTCCATCGGGGTCGTTCGATACATAACCGCGTGAATAAATTGCTCCATTGTTGAGAAGCAAAATCCCGGCGACGTGGGGAGTAGCCATCGAGGTTCCGCTCAAAGTAGCGTAGCGTCCCCCCTTATAGGTAGAATACACGCTGACCCCGGGAGCACAATAATCAACAGGTGGATTTCCGTAGTTCGACCAGGATGCAAAAACATCGCTCGAATTATGTGCCGATACCGTATAAATGTTTGTTCCGTTTACCCTTGCTGGCGAATAGTTACCAGCGTATGCAGAAGAATTTCCGGCAGCAATACAAACAATTAATCCAGCGTTTGCACACCCAACAACGGCATTATCCAGTGTGGTCGAGGCACCCCCGCCGAGGCTCAAATTAACAACATCGTTTTCGCTACCATTTTGTGCAACATAATCCAAACCATATACGATATCGGAAATATAGCCACTTCCATTGCTACTAAGAACTTTTACAGCAATTACAGTAGCGCCTGCTGCAACTCCAACAACACCAATAGAATTGTTTTTTGCAGCAATTGTGCCAGCGACGTGAGTTCCGTGTCCGTTGAGGTCATCGGCAGTTCGTGCATCGCGTCGAGTTCGGACAAACGTCCGCGAGCGCGAAGTATTAACGTTCAAATCGGGATGGTCCAAATCGATACCTGTATCGACAATCCATGCTACTCTGGTTAAAGTAGAAGCATCCACAAATCCTCCGATGGCGGTTATGCCCCAAGGTGTAGTTTGGGCGAGAGTCTCGTCTTTTTTAGAGTCGTCGGGAATAATCTCGACTGGATCCAAGGTAATCAGTTTATCTTTCTCGATAAGTTTCACATTGGGATCTTTTTCCAACTTTTGTAACTCGTCGGCAGTCAACATTGCCGAGAAACCTTGAACCGCTTTTTTGTAAATATGCACAACGCGGTTTAAATCAATATTATGCGAAGAAAGAAATCTTTTGATAGTAGATTCAACCGAGCTTGTGCTCTGTATTTGGTCGCCATTGGTTAGCTTCAGAAGGACAATGTAGTGTTCGTTGCTTGTGGACTCGTTTTGGTTCGAGTCGACAGGCTGGTTTTGTTCGCAAGAAACCAAAAGGTAAATCGAAGCGAACAAAGCCACAAGAAGCACGTTACGCAAAACTTTCATAAGAACTCCAAACAATTTAACAAAACAACAACTGCAAAATAATCAAAATTTTAGGATTTCAAAAAAATTTTTATAAATATTTTAATTGGATTAATTGGATGTATTTTAAGAATGTTATAAAAAAACAAATCGAGAAATATTAAATATTTTTTCGAAAAGGAAGTCAAATTATGACAATGTAAATTATTTTGAATTTTATGCTTAATGTTTTTTCGATATGTTTCGATAAAGAATTATACACGTAATATTTGGAACATCAAAGAAACTCCGAAATGCCCCACAAATTTCTACAAACTCGTTCTAATCTAAGACTTTGTTTGGATAGAGCCAACGGAATTCTTGTAAATTCCCGAGAATTAACACTTTGTATAATCTCTATCTATTTTATTTGAGTGAATTTTTCTTAATTTTAAAGTTTTAATTTTAAACGAAATTATAATAATGGCTGGTAAAGATTTTATAATTAATCCTGCAAATAGGACCGAGGGAATTGCTTATGCAATTCGCGATATCGTTGTCCTTGCCAATGAAATTGCAAACACCGGCAAGAGGATGCTTTACTTGAACATAGGCGATCCAAATGCTTACGACCATCGAACCCCCCCACATATTATTGAAGCGATACACAAAGCAATGCTCGAAAACAAGAACGGCTATTCTCCTTCTTCTGGGATTAAACCCGCATTGGATTCAATTGAACACGATGCACATCGGAAAGGGATTCATAACATATTAGATATTTTTGTTACAACGGGTGCGAGCGAAGCAATCGAAATTTGCTTAACCGCACTTGTGAACCCTGGCGAAAATGTTTTAATTCCCGAGCCGGGTTATCCACTTTACTCGGCTATACAAAGCAAACTCGAACTTGTAGGCAATCCCTATTATCTTGATGAGTCGAATGGTTGGCAACCTGATATCGACGATATAAAATCGAAGATTAATAGTAAGACACGAGCAATTGTTCTCATTAATCCCAATAATCCAACGGGGGCAGTTTTTTCTCGGGAAATTCTTGAACAGATTATTGAAATTGCCTTGGAACATCGTCTTGTTGTTTTTGCCGATGAGATTTACGATAAGTTACTTTTCGACGGTTCAAAACACATTTCAATAGCTTCGCTTTCGCAGGACCTTGCTTGCATAACATTTTCGGGATTATCGAAAAATTATGTTGCCCCGGGTTTTCGAATTGGATGGGGTGTTGTAAGTGGTAAAGTTGAACAAATGCGGGACTATATCGAAGCAATAAATAAAATTTTACGAGCCCGGCTTTGTGCAAATCATCCTATTCAATATGCAATTCCTGTTGCGCTCGACGGCGACCAATCGCACCTTGTGGAAATGAACAAAACGCTTGAACATAGGCGGAACATTGTGCTCGATAAAATTGCCAACTTCGAGGGTATTTCATTAGTCTCGCCCAAAGGTGCTTTCTATGCGTTTCCATCGATTGCAGTTCCCGACGATAGCCACTTTGCATTGGAATTAATGAAAGAAACAGGGGTTGTAATAGTCCCGGGCAAAGGGTTTGGCCAACGAAAGGGAACAAATCATTTCAGGATTGTAATTTTACCTCCCGAGGAAACTCTTTCTGTGGCATTCGATTTAATTAAAGATTTTTATCAAGTTTATATTACAAAAATTTAAATATGGATAAACCTAAGTTGGCAATAGTTGGCTATGGCAAAATGGGGCAAGCAATCGAATCGGTTGCAAAGCAAAAAGGATTCGAGATAACAGACATCTTCGACATTGAAAATTTGCTGAACGAAAATCAAAATTATCGTTTCGATGTTGCAATCGATTTTACCACTCCCGATGCTGTAATAGATAATATTAACAAATATGCCAAATTAAAGAAAAATGCGGTTGTTGGAACAACGGGGTGGTATGAGCATCTCGATGAAGTGAAAAGAATCGTCGAGGAAGCAGAAATTGGTATAATTTATAGCAGTAACTTTTCGGTTGGGGTCCAAATATATTTCAAAATCGTCGAGGAAATTTCGAAAATAATGAACCATTTCGAAGACTACGATGCTTTTGTCCACGAAATCCACCATAAATACAAAAAAGACGCACCAAGCGGAACAGCACTTACAATTGGCAACATTCTGCTCGAAAATCTTCAAAGGAAACACAAAATTTTGACATCGGCAAAAGAATTTACTCCAGATTCAATTAACATTTCGTCTTCGCGCGGAGGGGAGGTTGTTGGAATACATTCGGTTACATTCGATTCGAGTTTCGATTCAATCGAAGTAATTCATCGAGCGAAAAATCGGAGTGGTTTTGCACTTGGAGCGTTAATAGCCTCGCAAAGTATTTTCGGTAAAAAAGGATTGTTCCAATTTAAAATTTAAATAATATTATTTTTTAGGAGTAAATAAAGCCTTGTTTACAAACGAGGTCTGGTTGTATTTTTGTTTTTTCAGTAAAAAATATTAAAATGCAATTTGCATAGCGGGGATTTTTAAATTATTGAATGAATTAGATATTTACAAAGTAAATTATGGCAGCTCAATATAAAACAAATATTTTACGATATTTTAAACCTATTCAACTAATACCGATAGCTTCTTTTATTTTTGGACTCGTTCTTGTAATTTTTTTACCCGGAATTCAACCCAAACTTATGGGGGGCGGAATAATAATTCTTTCGATTATCGGGCTTGTTTCGTTGCTGTCCGAAACGATTAAATCCGAGGTGATTCGCGAAAGCCGTCCTTCGGCAACAATTCCACCTGAACTTACATATACTACTAAAAAAGATAACGAAGGGAAGCGCTTAGTTTTCGAAGATGCGGTGAAAATACTCGAAACTACAGAGGGAACCCAACCTATCGCAGAATCTACTAAAACAAAAGCAACTAAATCGAACTTTCTCGAAATGTTGGGTGCCATATTTATTAGGTTTTCTGCGAAGGACTCGAGTAAGCTTAGCTCTACAACTGTCCAGCCAACGAAAAGGCGACCAACCACCGATGAAGAGCAAAAGCTAAAAGCAAAAGATAAATCATTCAAGGAAGATTTCACAGAAAACATCGAAGATATCGACAGTGGTTTTAAAATAATCGGTAAGATTCAAAAAAATATTGCTACGAATTCCAATTCTGCAACCACTGAACCAGTTCAACAACTAAAGCCAACTGCCAAAGGCGAAGAAACACAAGAAATTTCGGAACTCGAGCAAACAGTTAGTAACGATTCTGCGATACCATCATTGAAAGAAACTCCAAGTTTAACCATCGAAGTTCCTAATGATGTTGAACTCTACTCGACTACATCACACAACATAGAAGTTCAACAAACGCAACAGACGCTTTATTCTAAACAGGAAATAAATGTTGAAATAACGGAGTTAATTTCGGATGGGGACAAGACGAAGGGGGAACCGATTAAAGAGATGAAGTTCCTTTTCGAAAAAATGTTGAATGTGATACGAACCGTAACGTTTACGCAAACAGCGTCTTTTCTTCTTATTAATCATCTGAAGAACGAATTGGTTCTACAAGCAATAATTTCGGAACATAGCGACGCATTGAACGGAGTAAGAAAGATTCCACTGGGTGGCGATTTATTGAGCCAAATTGTTAAAGAAGGTAAGCCGCAAATCATAAGGAATATCAACCCGAACGCTGAACTCGATTTATTCCCTTATTATTTCAAACCATTAGGAACCAAATCGTTCGTTGGGGTTCCAATTTATTTTAAGGATTCAATAATTGGCATTCTTTGTGCAGATTCCCAAAAGGAGAATGCTTATGATGAATATTCTATGAACTTTTTTATCCATTTCTCGAAAATATTCAACTTTTTTTTGGAAAACTATACTGAAAAGTGTGAATTGCTCATCGATTCGAAAGTGCTACAAAAAATTGATGAGATTCGTAGGGAATTCTATTCCCAAAATTTTAAATTCTATGATGTTATAAAGAATTTAGTTAATTCATTGATTTCATATTTCGATTTTACAACAGCCGGAATTTGTATGTTCGACAATGAATCCAAATTCTATAGGATTCAAGAGATTAAATCGCGGAAAAATATAGATGTTGAATTGAAAGGCAAAAGGGTTGAACTCGATAGAACTCTTGTAGGGAAGTCGATTAAATCAACGAAAACTGTTTTGAACGAACTCGACGAAACAAAGATTCGCTTGCATTATTCCGAAAGCAAGATAAAAAGGGGGTTTTTGGTTAACGTTCCGATTAAAGGAAGAAGTGGAATCTATGGCTCGATATTTGCTTTTGTCGATGAGCAAATCCCCATTCCAAAACACTATGTTAATTCGCTCGAAGATTATGCATTTTCCCTTGGGCTTATCTACGAAACTTTTTACCTTCAAGAACAGATGCTTCAAGCTCGTCAACAAGATGAAAAAAGTGGCTTAATTAATACAGATTATTTCTTGTTGAGGCTTACCGAAGAGGTAGAACGCGCCCGAATCTTCGACGACGTCTTTTCGTTATGCCAAATTACCATAGACCATTACATTTACGATAATTCTATTGCGTATAAACTATCGAAAGAAGCGTTCAAATTGGTTATTGGAACACTGAAACCAATATTGCATACCTTCGATATAATTGGGAAATTCGATGAAAATTCTTTCGGTATTATTTTCATTGGTCGAAACGGGAAAGACTCGAAAATGATAATGGAAACAGTTCGACAAAAAATTGCTCAATCCCCAATTCCAATCAACAAGGACGTCTATTTTGCAACAATTAGTGTTGGTATTTGCCAATTTTATCCCGATTCGACCGCGGATAAGCTCCTACAAAATTGTAAGGAAGCTTTGAATATCTCGCTAAAAAAAGGAAATGCTGTTACCTTATTCTAAATAACAATGATACAGATTAAACAACTTGAACAAAAAATAATATCTATTCTCCTTGATTCCGAACGCCCGCTTCAACTTGTTGAACTTTCTAAGCATTTGGGAATACCTGCGGAATCGAATGAATATAAAACTTTGAAGAAAGTTTTGCAACAACTGTGCGATTCTAAAATCCTAATAAAATCGTCGCGCAGAAGGTTTTCGCTCAACTCATTTGTCGGTGAAACTCTTGTCCGAGGCACTCTTCGCATTCAACACGGCAAAGGATTGTTGTTTGTTAATGGCAAAAAGGAACCAATTACAATTAAACGCAAAAACCTTTACACTGGATTGGACGGAGACAAAGTCGTTGTTAAACTTCTTGGATTCAAAAAACACAATCGGCAATATGGCGAGGTCATTGAAATAATTTCCCGTTCCGAACATTATATTAGTGGAACGATTGAGCGCGATGCTAATTTCTATTTTCTTATACCTGATAACGAAAAATATTATCTGGATTTCCTTGTCCCTGCATCGAAATTAAAGAAAGCTAAGAATGGCGATAAAGTTCGTGCACGTCTTATCAGTTGGGATAACCCCCACAAAAATCCTATCGCCGAAGTTATCGAGGTTCTTGGGCGTTCTGGCGAAACAACATTGGAGAGCGAAACAATTATACGCGAATTTAATCTTCCACAAACGTTCCCCGATAGTATCATTAAAGAAACCGAGACAATCTCCGACAGAATTCCGTCGAGCGCTATTCTTCGGCGTGTAGATTTAAGGAAAAAACTTATTATTACAATAGACCCAGTTGATGCAAAAGACTTCGACGATGCCGTTTCGTTCGAAACACTTCCTAATGGCAATTATTTATTAGGTGTTCATATTGCGGATGTTAGCTATTACGTTTCGGAGAAAAGCGAAATCGACCGCGAAGCCTTTCGGCGAGGGACAAGTGTATATTTAGTCGATAGAGTCATACCGATGCTCCCCGAAAAACTTTCTAATGATTTATGCTCTTTGCGACCCAATCGAGTTCGACTTGCTTATAGCGTCGAAATGGAATTCGATGAAAAATTTAATCTTGTGGATTATCGAATTTTTGAATCTATTATTAAAAGTAAAAAAAGATTAACATACGAAGAAGTCCTTGAATTTCTAACGTCGAATCGGCAACCAAAGAACGAATTGGAGACGTTACTTCAAAATCTTAATCGTTTCGCTCAAAATCTACGAAAAAAGCGCCTTTCGTTCGGAGGAATAAATTTCGAAACTGTCGAAGTTAAATTTGTGTTGGACGAGAGCAAAAATCCAATCGGTTCCTATCTGAAAGAAAGCAATATAGCAACTCAATTAATCGAAGAATGTATGCTCGTAGCAAATAAAACTGTTGCCGAACATATTCAATTTCTAAAGAAAAAATTTAAACTAAAAGCTGAATTGCCTTTTGTTTACCGAGTTCACGAAGAACCAGAGGAAGGAAAAATCAAAAGTGTTCTGTTTTTCTTTAAATTTTTAGGTGTTAAGTCGAAAAATTTAGTCAGTTCGAAAGCGATAAATAAATTCTTGGAACAATTTGAAAACAAGCCCGAAAAGCCTATTGTTCACCAACTTCTGATTCGTGCAATGCAGAAAGCCCAATATTCGGCAGACAATATTGGACATTATGGCTTGGGTTTTCAATATTACACCCATTTTACTTCGCCAATCCGTAGGTACCCAGATTTGGTTGTTCATCGTCTTCTCAAAAAGTATAATTCAGGGAATCCGGAAAAATCGGAACTCGATAGGTTGCAGCGTTTTGTCGAAATTGCCAGCGAGCAAAGCACCGAACGGGAAATTGTTGCTATGGAAGCCGAACGCGAAAGTATAAAACTTATGCAAACAATCCTTACTTCGAAGAATCTTGGAAAAACATTTTCTGGAACTATCTCTGGCGTTACGAATTTTGGTTTCTTTGTTGTTCTCGATGAAATTTATGCCGAAGGTTTAGTTTCGGTTCGCGATTTAATCGACGATTATTATATTTTCGATGAAAAAAACCTAAGCCTTGTTGGACGGCGAAAAGGTAGGACATTTCGATTTGGAGACCGTGTTAATGTCGTAGTAATTGAATCGAATGTCGAGAAACGAAAAATAACACTACGGTTAGTCGATTAGATTCATTTTAACTTAACTACGGTTACTCCAGCGCCTCCTTCTTCGATTGTGCCTTCGCGGAAATTATCGATTTGCGGGTGGGTTTGGAAAAAATCGTGTAGAGCCCGACGCAAAGCTCCAGTCCCTTTGCCGTGGACAACCGTAAAGTTTTCGATGTTGCTCAAAATTGCTTCCGAAATGTATCTATCTATTTCCTGAATCGCTTCGTTGCTTCGCTTTCCTCGGACATCGATTCTGCTTATAGTTGAAAACTTAAAGTAATCGGAGAATTTATTCACAGATTGCGATTGATTTTTGTTCGCTTTCTGCAAATTAGTTAAATGTAGCTTGAATTTTATTCCGTTAAAGTCCACAAGAGCCTGGTTTTGGTTCGGATAAATCTGCAAAATTGTTCCTAAATTGGTAGCATCGTCGGCATATACTAAATCTCCAAGATTAAAATTATCGCTCGATGGTGTTTGGGTTTCAATCTCGGCGAAAATTTTTTGCGCTTGATTTTCGATTTCACTTTTTTTCGCGATAAATTGGCTTTTAATTTGCGATATACTTTTTCGCTCTTCGCGAATCTCTTTAATAGTGTTTTCGATGAGGGAGTTTGCATTGCGGATAATTTCGAAAGCTTCGATTTTTGCATTGTCGATGAACTCTTTCCTTTTCGATTTTATTTCTTTTAAGTGCTTGTTCAATTGCGAGTTCAATTGTTCGTATTTGTTTTTTTCTTCGATTAAGCTCATTTTTAGACGTTCGGTTTCTATTTTTAGACGATAAAGAGTTTTAAGGGTTTCGTCTAATTCGGAATGGGATTGCCCGAGGAAGTTTTTTGCATTTCTTATAATATGTGGACTTAACCCCAAAAGAGTTGCAAGTTCAAATGCATAACTATTTCCGGGAACGCCTTCCAAAAATCGATAAGTTGGTTTTAGATTTTGTTCATCAAATTCTAACGAATCGTTTTCAATCTCGGGTTTCGCGAGGGCAAAAGTCTTCAAATATGAATGATGGGTAGTTGCTACAAAGAATGAGTTGAGCTCTACAAGACTTTCCAAGATTGCAGACGCAAGCGCCGAGCCTTCTTGGGGGTCAGTCCCAGAACCAATCTCATCAATTAATATTAAGGAATTCGTATCGGCATAGCCAAGTATTGTTCGTAACCGAAGGATTTGAGAACTAAAAGTACTCAAATCGTTTTCGATTGATTGTAAATCCCCAATCGAAGTGAAAATTGAAAAATATGAAGTCTTGCAATAACCTAATGGGAAAAAACCAGAAAGAGCAAGAGCAACATTTATCCCGATACTTTTCAAAGCAACGGTTTTACCTCCTGCGTTGGGTCCCGATATTAAATGGCCACGTTTCGATTGAATGAACTCGATGGTCAATGGCACAACATCTTTGACACCTCGATTGTGAACAAGTATTGGATGGCGAATTTCTTGTAAGGAAATTTCTTTCCTATCGAGTATTTCCGGTTTTAAGCAATTATATTTTAAAGAATATTTGGCTTTTGCCAAAAGCGAATCGAAATGGGTTAGAATCTCGACCGAACTCAAAAGATTGGGTGCATCGTTACCGATTTCTTTCGTTAGATTTTGCAGAATACGGTATATTTCGCGACGTTCCTCGTTCTGCAAAAGCGAAAGTTCATTATTCATTTCAATTGCTTCGGCAGGCTCGATGAAAACAGTTGCACCAGTTTGCGAAACGCCGTGTATTATTCCAGAAACTTTTCTTTTGTTTTCTGCCTTGATTGGGATAACAAAACGACCCTCGCGTAATGTAATAAATTCATCTTGGGCGAACTCTTCTTCGGCAACGGATTTGAGTATTTGTTGTATTCGCTGCCGCAGTTTCGCAGATTTTTCGAGGATTTCCTTCCGGATTCGGGAGAGTTCTTTGCTGGCACTATCGCGAACACCACCGCTTTCGTCGATTGTGTCGCGAATATGTTTTTCGAGCAATCGATTTTCGTAAAGATTTTTTACCTCGTCCCATAAAAGCAAAAACTCCTCGTTTTTGGCTGCGACAAAAGAACGCATAGTTCTACTTAAACGGAGCAAATTCAAAATAGCAAGAATTTCTTCAGTATTTAAAACTGCGTTTTCGATGAGTGATTTTTGAAGTTTTGGCTTGACGTCGCCAAAATCCTCGAAAGGAATATTTTCGTATCGGAGAAGCAATTCTTTGGTTTCTTCCAGTTTGTCGAGTTCTTTGCGAAGCCACTCGGTTTCCGAACTGGGGAAAGCGGCAAGAATAAGATTCTTTCCATACTCAGTTAAAGCAAACTTGGATACATAATCGAGAACGGTATAGAACTCAAGTTGGTTTAGAGAATTGCTTATCAATTGCTCTTCGGTTTCAAAGTTTGAACTTACCATAATTTTGTGGAATTTTAGGATAACAATTCTTTTGCAATAGATTGAACCAGCGAACCATCGGCTTTTCCTTTTAACTCTTGCATAGCTTTGCCCATCACTTTGCCTAAATCCTTGATTGAATTTGCGTTAATTTCGGCAACAATTCTTTTCACAACCGAGCGAATCTCGTCTTCACCAAGCTGTTCGGGAAGAAATGCTTGGATGATTTTCATTTCCTCCTTTTCACGTTCGGCAAGCTCAGTTCTACCCCCTTTTTCGTAAAGTTCAATAGCCTCTCTTCGTTTTTTTAATGCAGATTGTAAAATTTTGAGTTCGTCGTCGGGTTGAAGTTCTCGTCCAACACCGCTTTTGTGGAATTCAATGATACTGGCACGAATCGAACGAAGAGTCTCGATACCAATTTTGTTCCCCTCTTTAATTGCTTGTTTAAGAGATTCACCGACTTTTTGTTCTAAATTCATACTTCTTCCATATAACCAAATTAAATAACGATTTTAACCGAAAAAGATTATGATGAAATATTAATAACTTTGCTTTTCGGAATTTTCGTTCGAGACAAAGATTTCTCCTAATTACTTATGTATTCCGATTAACGATTTCTACTCAATTATTATGGTATTAGTATTATGGGTTTGAAAAATTAAATTGTTTAAATGAACGAGTAGGTGAAAAATCGAAAAAATATTATTTTTGTTTTTGCAAGATTTTTTAACATTAAAATAGCAAATTGTGACTAAGCTAAATAGAAAAGAATTACTACCCAAACAAACCGAAGAACTGCTCGATATATTGAAAGTTCGTTTTGAAAAAAATATGAGTCGTCATAAAGGTATTGACTGGCTGAAAGTAGAAGCCAAGCTAAAAGCGAATCAAGAAAAATTATGGTCGCTGTATCAAATGGAAATAACAGGCGGAGAGCCGGATGTGGTGGGATACGATAAAAAAACGGACGAATACATTTTTTATGATTGTTCTGCTGAAAGCCCTAAAGGTCGCAGAAGCCTTTGCTATGACCAAGAGGCGCTTCATTCAAGGAAGGAACATAAACCACGGAACAGTGCTGTTGGTATGGCAGAAGAAATGGGTATCGCATTATTAACGGAAGCGCAGTATCGTGAATTGCAGCGGTTCGGAAAATTCGACACGAAAACGTCCAGTTGGTTGCAAACACCTTCCGCAATTAGAAAACTTGGTGGTGCAATCTTTGGCGATCGTCGCTACGATAATGTGTTCATTTATCACAATGGTGCAGAATCATATTATTCCGTCAGGGGTTTCCGTGGCTTGCTAAGAGTGTAATGACATCATATAAGTTATGAATAAAGACATTCAAAGATACAACGATTTGCAGACAAATTCGAACAAAGAAATTTGTAGTTTGCTTGCTTCCGTTATAGACGAGATACTCGCCGTAGCAGAAAGCAAAATCTGGCACACACAGCCGGTGTGGTTTATTAATGGTAATCCCATCGTGGGCTACAGCAAAGAAAAGCGAGGTATTCGGTTAATGTTTTGGAGCGGAGCCGATTTTGGAGAAGAAAAATTAAAACCTGGTACCGGAAAATTTAAAGATGCTTCTATATTTTATAATGAAGTAGGGGAAATCAATATCAGTGATTTAAAACGCTGGCTCGAAAAACCAGAGAAAATTCAATGGGACTACAAAAACGTTGTGAAACGAAAAGGCGAATTAGTAAGATTAAAATAAATTTAAGGTTAACATAAGGTTCAGGAAATGAAAAACGCAATCAATCACGATGAGCGTATTGCAAAAATGACTTTTGCATCGGTATATCCGCACTATATCGCAAAAGTGGAACGTAAAGGCAGAACCAAAGAAGAACTGCATCAAGTAATCGAATGGCTGACTGGTTTCGGCGAAAAAGACATTAAACAACTAACCGACGAGCAAGTTACTTTTGAAGAATTTTTCAAACGAGCAAAACTAAACCCAAATGCACATCTTATAACTGGAGTAATTTGTGGATATCGGATAGAAGAAATTAAGAATCCGTTAACACAAAAAATACGGTATCTTGATAAACTGGTAGACGAATTGGCAAAAGGGAAAAAGATGGAAAAAATATTGCGGACAGCACAAACGAAATGACAAGAAAACAACAATGGATACGACAACGGTCATATGCTATTAAAATGGCGCATAGCGGCGTAACGTTTATATACCTTAGTTGCTGTGGCGGAAGGGCAAGGTGGCATCCACACCAAATTATCCACACTACCGATTAAATAGGCTTACAAAGCATCAGCGAAGTATGTATTTTCATATTACCAAGATGCAATACACAGAATCTCGTGAATATCGTTGTAATTCAAAGGTTTTAAATTACCAATTTGGCGGTATGATGTTGCCTTCCAAATCGTATCTGTAATAAATGGAATTTCGTTGCTGCCGATTCCTAAGTCTTGTAGGCTTATTGGAGCACCCCACGATTTATATTTTTCCTTTAAAGAATTAATTCCCGACTCTACATCGTTTTTGCCAAAAATGTTTTTTGCCCAACGAAGGAATTGTGGCTCGTTCAAAGTGTGGACATATTTTATCCAGGCTGGAAAGATAACGGCAAGACCGGCACCATGTGCAACCTCTGGATGAACGGCGCTTATACCATGTTCAATTACGTGGCAAGCCCAATCCCCACCATAAAGTCCAGCGCCAGCAACCCCGTTCAAAGCCAAAGTTGCTGTCCAAGCAAGGGTGGAACGTAAATCGTAATCAGCAGGATTTGCCTTTAAACCATCGATAGTTGCAAAAATTGTTCTCATCAGGGATTCATCGAGCGAAATCGTTCCTTCTTCGTTTTTACCTTGAAAGTAAAATTCCATAATGTGCGAAAGTGCATCGATTGCCCCGTAAACGGTTTGGTTCCATGGCAAGGTTGTTTGAAAAGTTGGATCTACAATTGAAACTTTGGGGTAAAGACAAAAGCCTTCGATATTCCATTTTTTATTTTCGTCTTCGTTTGTCAAAACAGCATAAGGGTCCATTTCGGAACAAGTTGCCGAAAGAGTAAGAACCGTAAAAATTGGGAGAGCCTTCTCGATTGTAACATTTCTTTCGAATGCCTCCCATAGGTTGCCGAGATAATAGCCAACTGCGATACTTTTTGCTTCGTCGATTACGGAACCACCGCCAACGGCAAGAATTCCTTCGAGCGAGTTTTTTCGAACGATATCGATACCCATATTAGCGTGTGCCAGCGTGGGATTAGGTTGAACACCCCAAAGTTCGACCCATTCGATATTGTGTTGTCGTAACGATTCAACAACTTGCGAATAGACTTCGTTTGTCTTGATTGAGCCACCCCCCGCAAGCAGTAAGACTTTTGTAATTCCGAAGTTGGCAATTTCGTTGCCGATTCGTGGGAGGGTTCCTTTGCCAAAAATATATTTCGTTGGATTATGAAAAGTAAAATTTCTCATTGTTTTACTCGTTGATTTTTAACAACTTAGAGGTCAATTCCTTTAGTATTTGAGCATATTTTTCCATATTGTCTTCCGGTAATTTATCTTCCAATTGTTTTTCTATAATTAATCCATTTCTATCGATTTTACATAGGTATAAGCGAATTTTGATATTGTTGGTATCGGCAAAAAGTTCACCAGTTAGTAAGTAATCGACTCCGAGTTCGAAAAGAGCTCGAATTTCTAATGGAGTAGGTGCCGAAAAATTTTCGGGCTCGAAAAAATTATATAGAGCATAAATTGAATCGCGACTTTCGTTATCGAAAGCTATGAAATCGTGTGAAAGCCGAGCTTCTTCGAATATTGACTCAATAGCAAAAAACGAACTGACTTGCCTTTTTTGGAAGATATTCCATTTGCGTAGGCTATCGCTTTCGATATAATTTATTGAACCAATCACAAGTGTTGGAGCTGGCTTTACTTTCAAACTACCGGGTAACTCCCAGAACATAAGTGAATCGGCGAGAATCTCCGCAAATGCACGTTGCATTGCAGCAAGCAACGCCGGGTCGTATATGGGTTCGTTTTTATCTTGAAGTTTATAATGTATGAGTGCATAGCCACTACCCGAGATAGTAGAACTGTCGAGGAAATTATAAGCTGAAACGTCGAGTCGGAAAACATTTGCAAGGCGATTGAGCCTGAAGAACAATGCCCGCGATGCTCCTAAGCGTTTCCCAATCTCGAGAATGGTGGGGTGTTTCCCTTCGGTTTCGATAGCCCTTGCGATTGAATCTCTAATGTCGATTGGAATCAAAACGAATCGGTGTGCCCATTTTTGGATTAAATTCAATGCAGCTTCGATTTTTCTTTCGGAAAGTTCTTCGATGTTGTTGCCAATTTCGACTTTACCCACGAAGAATCTTTCTTTGGATTCTTGTGCTAAAACCCATAACAGATTCAAGGCAATCAATGCGGAAATCGGAAGTAAGAGTTTTTTCATAGGAATGCGCCGGCTAAATGTTTTTACGAATTTGCTTTAATAGAGAAAGGAACTCGTTTTGTGCGAGGCAATTTACGACATCTTTCGGTTCGAGCCATCCTTTCCTGGCAAATTTTAGTCCGTAGAACACATCTTCAAGTGAATATTTGTCGTGTGAATCTGGATTAATTGCAATTCGAGCGCCTTTTTCTTTTGCATAAAAAAGATATTCCCAAGGCAAATCGAGTCGGTATGGATTTGCGTTCAATTCGATTATCTTGCCATAATCGGCTGCTGCATCGATAATTTCATATACGTCCACTTCGTAACTTTCGCGGGAAAGAAGCAATCGCCCTGTCGGATGTCCAAGGATGTGTGTGTAGGGGCTTCGAAGTGCATAAATAATCCTTCGAGTCATCTCGCTTTTTGTCATTCTAAATCCTGAATGTATCGAAGCAACAACGATATCGAATTTTTCCAAAATCTCGGGCGGATAATCGAGCGAACCATCGGCAAGAATATCGGACTCGATTCCTTTGAGAATTTGGATACCTAAGCCCTTTTCGTTAAGTTTATCGATTTCCTTATGTTGTTGAGTAATTCGTTCTATCTCGAGTCCATTTGCATATTTAGCGGTTTGGCTGTGGTCGCAAACAGCGATATACTCGAAGTTTAACTGTTTTGCACAAAGAGCCATTTCTTCGATGGTATTCCGACCGTCGCTCCAAATCGAGTGGATATGCAGCATTCCACGTAGGTCTTCTAATTCAATAAGTCGAGGTATGCTGTTGTCGAGCGAGCGTTCCAACGCAAAGGCATCTTCGCGTAATTCCGAAGGAATAAACTGCAATCCTAACCACTTGAACAAGTCTTCTTCTGTTTGAATTTGTTTATTTTCAATAGGGAAATTGTCCGCGATAAAATCACGTCCCGTTTTTTTTTGAACAATTTCTGCAAATTTTTCGAGATATTTTTGCTTTGCTGTGGTGTTGTGGAGTCGCCAAACGTAATTCTGGGGATTAGTAACTTCAATTGTAACAGGTGTTCCATCCTCGGTCCCGAAATTAATAAGGGAGTTTTCTATGTTTCCGCTGAATATATCGGCGATTTGTTTGGCAGTTGCTTTGGGCATTTCGCTTTCGACAACGAACGAAATAGTCGAGACAATTTCGGTGACTCTGCGGATTTCGCCGGTTATCGAAAAACGTGAAACCGATGGAATTTCCTTCAAACGCTCTTCGATTGACTTTGCTTGTTCGAGGCATTCAAATTGCCGTTTTTTCCCTTTCCAAGCTTTGACGTGTTGAATGCCATTCAAAATAATTTCTTGCGATTTTGGGGAGAAACCTTTTATCGTTGCAATTTTATTATCGAGGCAGGCTTGTTCTAAATCATCGAGATTTCGGACATTTAATTTCTCATAAAGCATTTTAGCTTTTTTCGGTCCGATTCCCGGTATTTTTGTAACTGTAATTAACCCCTCGGGAACTTGCTCTTTAAGACGTTCGTAGTAGAGAAATTCCCCTGTTTGAACATATTCCGTAATTTTCTTTACTAATGCTTCCCCAAAGCCTTTTATTTTGTTTAATGAATCGGTTCTCACATATTGAGCGATGTCGAGTTGGTTGGCTTCGATAATATCGGCAGCGTTTTCGTATGCGTCGGCTTTGAAAGGATTTTCGCCCTTTATTTTTAATAGAACTGATATATTTCGTAAGATTCTTACGAGTTTTCTATCGACCATATTTTAATTGCTCTGTTTCTATTAGTTTAAACAAATGCACTGAAACCAGTAATATCTTCGCCGATAATAAGGGTATGGATGTCGTGTGTTCCTTCGTAAGTTTTTACCGATTCAAGATTTGCCATATGCCGCATAATGGGGTATTCGTCCAAAATTCCATTTGCACCGTGAATTTCGCGAGCAATTCGAGCGCATTTAAGAGCAATATCGACATTGTTGCGTTTTGCAAGCGAAACTTGTTGGAACCGAGCTCGGTCCTGGTCTTTCAAACGCCCAATACGATATGCCAAAAGTTGTGCCTTTGTTATTTCGTTGAGCATCCAAACAAGTTTTTCCTGAACTATTTGGAAAGCACCTATCGGTTTAGCAAACTGAATACGCGTTTTTGAATATTCCAACGCCGATTCGTAAACTGCTATTGCCGAGCCAATAGCACCCCAGGCAATACCAAAGCGTGCTTGCGTCAAGCAACTCAAAGGTCCCTTTAAATCTTGAACGTCGAGATGATTTTCTTCTGGAACCTCGACATTTTCCAAGATAAGTTCAGAGGTAACAGAAGCCCGCAACGAATGTTTCCCTTTCATTTCGATTGCAGAAAACCCTTTTGTTCCTTTTTCAACAACAAAACCGTGGACTATACCCCCTAATTTTGCCCAAACAACCGCAATATCGGCAATGTTTCCGTTGGTAATCCACATTTTAGTCCCATTCAAGACATAACCTCCGTCAATTGCAGTTGCCGTAGCTGCCATTCCGCCGGGATTCGAGCCAAAATCTGGTTCGGTAAGTCCGAAACAACCAATTGCTTCCCCATTCGCAAGTTTAGGTAACCATTTCTTTTTCAAGCTCTCTTTTCCATAGCGATAAATCGGATATATCACAAGTGAGTTTTGGACAGAGGCAAACGAACGCACTGCCGAATCGCCACGCTCGAGTTCTTGCATTGCGAGTCCATAGGTAGTGTAATTTGCTCCGGCGCCACCATATTCTTGTGGCAAAGTAATGCCAAAAAGACCAAGTTCTGCGATTTTTGGCACAAGATGCATTGGAAAAGTTCCCTCTCGATAATGTTTTTCGATTATTGGAATAACTTCGGCATCAACAAATTGGCGGACAGTATCCCGAACTAATCGCTCCTCTTCGGTGTAGAGTTCATCGAGATTGTAATAATCAACATTATGAACGGACATAAAATTCCCCAGTTTAAATTTGTAAAGTCGTTAGAAATTAGACTTTTATTTTAGTGTTTTGTGAAATATTATGAACAAAGTAACTGTATAACTTTTTCGTGAGTAAGAAAGCGAAGGATGTAGATTTGCGATTACTTTTAGCTGTTTCGGTGTAGTGGTGCCTAAAATGGGAAAGCAAAAATATAACTCCACCCCCAGCGGTGTTGTCCGAGCGGGGGCAACCCAAAACGAAGTTCAAAGCCCCAGACCAAGATATTGCTGAAAAATGTTGGAATGCGTGAAAAACCTAATCCCACTTCGGAGTAAAACTTTCCATTTGTGGATTTGTATATTCCGTTGTTGCCATTGAACTTCCCAATGGAAGCCGAAAGCAACAAATCAATACCGCGACCTTCGTAGCGGGGTAAACCCAAAGCTCGCCACCAAATATCGGTCAAATTGTATTGTAGATGCACAGCGTAGTATTCGCTCCCTCCGAACAACCCAACTCTTGCTGAATAGAAGTTCCCGAAACTAAAACCAGATGGCATTCGAAATAGGAATTGCGAAGGTGTTGCTTTTGTTGCACGACCATATTGAATTAGCAAAGATAAGTTCATCGGTGAATAACCAGTATAAAAAGTTGGTATTTGCAGCAAAAGACTGGGTTCGAATGTGGCGAATAATAATTGGCTACCTTTCTTTTCCCCAAACATTAACTTAATATCTACTTTGTAGCTCAATTTATCTGTGGTTAAAGAACCCAACAAAGGTAATGAGACGGCATTTCCTGTTTCCAAGTTTAGGAAAATAGAGCTAAATGTAGCGTCTTGAATTTCTGGATTTTCGCGCCAAAGAGATTTCGAAAACCAACTTTTGTCTGTTGTTTTTCGGAGTGAGAAGTGGCGAGCATCTTCTAATCCAATTTGAAATTTAAAGTTTGGGGCGTTTATCGTATAATTGATTCGGAAGCCATCCTTTCTATAATAATCGTAATAATCCCAATGGAACAGCAAAGAAGACAGGGAGTTAAACAAAAGGGAGACAGATTTATCGTTCGAAATAGTTTCCACTATTGAAAACACTTGTATGCCGAGTTCTTGAAAGTTCGATTGCAAATAGGAAACTGTTGTTTTTGCATACATAGAATCTTGTTGTTCCGTTGATGCCTTCGAGCCCACGGTCCGATAGGTAACTGTTGCTTCTCCAAAATATTTTTTCAATCCGTAGGAGTAATATGGAGATAGATTAGCAGTAATATTTTTATATGAAACGTATGGAGAAATTCCAAGGCTATAACCCACAACACGATTGAAGCCTGATGTATTGCCATAACTAATCCCATAATCGAACAGGGATTGTTTCTTGGAGAATAATGAATCGATAGACTTCATTGCGGAATCGATACGGGCGTATATTTGCTTCTCCTCTTCGGTAGTTTCGCGTAAGGAATTGTTTTCCCAGAACTCATTGCTGGCGGAATCTGCTTTGGAATTTACTGTAATTGCTTTGCTGGTATATTTTGCATAAATTGAGTCGGGTAGCAGAGAATTGATTTTTGCATCGCTAACTATACTTGTTGCAACGAAATCACCTAAAAGGTCTATCCAGCCCTTGATTAGTGCGAAGCGGAATTTTGCACTAATTTGTAGATATGTTGGTTGCCAATAGTTTTGGTCAATTTGATTAAACTTTTGAACGAAACGCAAACTATCGACCATCGCAATTGCGGAAGTTTGGCTTGGGGTTAAATCGATTTCAACAAGGTTATACGTCCCTTCGATTATCTTTATGTTTCCAACGAAAGCCGGAAAAGTTGTTGTTATTGGAACGACGTGAATATCGTAAACGTAATAATCACTATAAAGTGTTTTGCCAAGTAGTTCAAATTGGTAGAAATCGAAAGCGTTTTCTGCAAGAGGTGTAACGAATTGAGTATTGATAATTTTCACCGTTTCGTCGAAAAAATTGAAAAATTCGTTGAAAGCAAACACATTTACACTCGACGGAATATTTGCTGTTTGTCTTCGCTGGGTGATCTCGGAAACTTTGATTCCTTTTGTGTAGTCGGCATAGAGATTAGAAAATGTTTCGAGAATAAAATGCCGAACCGCCTCGATTTGTAAACTATCATTCTTTTGCGATGTAGTTGCCGAAATTTTAATAGTTCCGGGCTCGGTCGATTCACTTTTTGCGCTTTCAATTAATGGTCCATCGAATTCAAAAGTAAGCTTTGAATATACGACTGCTTGTAGTGTTTGGATTTTTGCCAAATTTTCCTTTTTTTTCTGGATTGCTCTTCGAACGATTTCGTCTGCGGTGATTTCGCCAACTTTTTCGATTTGTTTAAATTGAATTGGAACTGGTTTTAAGCGAACGTAGAGAGTGTCGGGCGTAATTTGGTTCAATTTAATTGACTTGCTTTCGTATGCAAGGGAAGCAAACCTCAAAGTTTCGCCATTGGCGAGTTTGCTTAAACGGAAGAAGCCTGTCGGCGAAGAATAGGTTCCACGATTTGAGTTTTCGACGAGAATACGGACACCGCCGATAGGTTTCCCAGTTTCGGAATCCAAGACTTTTCCAACAATTGAGAGGTTTTGAGCTTCTAAGTTAATAAGCCCAAGGAATAATATAAAAAAGCCTAATGTCAGCAGTTTCATAATGTAGTTTCAATATTAAATTACTGTGTTAACATTTGGTATTCTGATGCTTTATATGTATTAAACCCAAAGCTATATTGGAAGCTGCATTTCAATTACTCTCGTTGTTACGATGTTCCCAATGTTGTAAGATTGCTTTTGTTCGATTAATTTGTCCAATCTATTTTTAATTTTCTCTTCGAGCGTATTAACACTTTCGGTTGCATTGATATTAATGTTATAATAATCAGTGATTTTCTTTAAAATAGAGCCATCCAATCCCCTTAAAACCTTATTAGTTGTTATAGCATACAAAATATAAAGTTCTTTATTTTGTTCTACATCCTTGATGTCAACAAGAGGAGACAAATTCCCGTATAACCACATATCCTTAGGATTGAATAGATTTTTGAACGCATAAAGATAGCAATATTTATAAAAGTTTTCTATTGTGACTACTATTCCGTTCGGATGTTCTTTTATCATAAACGAGGCATTTTTCTTTAAAGAATTAAAATCGCGAAAACTATAATAATACAAGCCAATAGGAGATTTTTTTACGTCGTTTTTGCGTGGAGGATATTTGTTAATGTACCCATCGGTAGTTTTAAAATTGGATAAAACAAATGTTTTTGGACTATCTAATATGTTGAAGCTAAAATTCTTAATATAATCAAATGTCATTCCATCCGAGCATTTTTCATAAAGAGATACTAATATTGGAAATTTCCCTGTCCCTGTCCCATGAAACAATCCACTGGAAAATAGGACGCCGCGAACTAATTTATAATTTTCTTTAAAAGCACGTAATCTATTAAAGTTAGTTTCTTTTATTAAGTATGATAGCGGATGTAATACACATACAACATCGGCATTGAGTTTATGATATGATTTTAAAAACGAAACCCCTATATCTCTATCGTACAAATCATCGTCACATATATTTTGTCCTTTCTTGCCATTTTTAAATTCTGACGTTGTATCGTTATAAGGAGGATTGCCCACCATTATTAAAAATGCTGAAGAAGGGATTAAATATTTGTCTCTATTGACTTCCTTTAAAGAATTTGTATGAAAAATCTTATGCTGGTCAAAATGTTGTTTAAGAAATGAACATGCTTTTGAATCACAATCTGCTATGCGATAATTATAATCTTTGAGTCCAAATAAAAAGGCTCCACACCCGCCGGCACTATCAAATAAAACAACGTCTTGTTTCTTATCTTTTAAATAGGGCTGTATGAATTTATGAACCAGTCGAACAATTTTTTCTGGGGTATAATAACTACCTAATCGGATTCTTTCAATTTTTGCTAAATGTTTTGCCGCATAAATTTGCATAATTATTGCCTATCAATGGTTTTAAGAAGGAGGTTAAGAATTTCGACAACATCGTGATTGTGGCGTTTTGAAGCCATTGCAAAAACTTTCATTAAAAAAATAAGATTCAAAACATTGGTTTTGTTGATGACATATTCAAGGTTATCCCCAGCGACAGATGATTTTCCAAGGAACTCCGAACAATTTCTAAATGATGTTAAAGGAATACAAAAATAGACCATCGGTTGAACACCAGTAGCATATTGTTGCTTTTGGATAGAAAATTCTATCTGAGTTTCATCTAATGTTTTAATCATAAAAAACGTTGGCAATTTAATACTTGTTTCTTCAAAACAGACCCCATTTATAGTTCATCGAGAATGGCGTTCGACGGTTATGGCTTTTTCATCTATAAAATTTTTATAGCCCTTTATTTCACCGAGTAAATTTCCAACCTCTTTTTTAGTTATAAGTTTTATTTCCATTGCCTTAAAAAATATTTCCGATAATTCATAAGGATACTTCTCCTTGTTGTTGCTTCCAATAAAATACTTGCTTGTCAATTTTGTCCCCTTTTTGCCTTTCTCAACATCCTTAATTGGAACATCATAACCTATTTGCCATTCCAAGTATGTTTGGTCATCAAAAATGTCTTTCCTTGTCGAAAAGGTTTCGCCAAAATCTAATCTATTTTTTCTTTTCTTAAATCTGAATTTACCAGCATTCGTAGCAGGAACACTTATTAAAATATTTTTTCCATTTACTAATATTTCCATTTTGTTTCTTCTTAGCTTGGTAAATTTAAATTTAATTCCTTTGGTTTTCCCCAATCGACATCCCAATAGCAAAATTAATCAAAAATATTTAAATTGCTATGTGGATTATACTGCATACTAATAATCTAATGTTTGGCGTGTATTAATTCGGAGGTAAGTCAGTCATTTTTTTGAATTTAAAATTATAACATTATATTTGTAACTTTTTTCAAAATTATTGTGTCTATCGATTTGGGACGGGAGACAAAAATTGAAATTTTCTGAAGGTAGGAAATATGACGATGAAAAGATTGCACAAGCGACGCTCGAGTTGCGACGCGGTAGTGCCGAAGCATTCCATATTTTATACAACCATTACAATCAGAAAGTTTATAGATTTTGTTTAAGATTACTTGGAGATAAAGAAAAAGCCGAGGATGCTTTTCAGGAGACATTTATGAAAGTTTTCGAAAATCGTATGAATTTCCGGGGGAATAATTTTGCTGCTTGGCTGTTTACGATTGCCCGGCATACCTGTTTGAATCTTATTCGAACAGCAAAGCCTTTCCAAGACATCGAAACCAATTCGCTTTCGTTGTCTTATGTCTATAAAGAAGATATCGGCTTGCGGGATTTTGTCCAACGAGCTATTATGCAATTGCCAATAAGTTTGCGCGAAGCCCTTATCCTTCGTGAATACGAAGATTGCAATTACGAAGAAATAGCTAAAATTCTTGGTATTAGCTTATCGTTGGCAAAGGTTCGTGTCCACCGAGCCCGTCTTTTACTAAAAAAATTGTTAGAACCAATAGCAAAGGAATATTATGAGTCTCGATAAGTATATCAACGACTATCTCGATGGTAACCTTACACCCGAAGATGATAAGAGATTTCGGGATTTGATGTCGAGCGATTTTTCTGCAAAAGAAGAATTTGCTTCGATGCTCTCAATCCATTCCCTTTTGAAAAGCGATGCCGAATCCATTTCGCTGCCTAAAGAACTCGAAGAAAAAGTCGAGGAGCGTGTGCTTGCCAATTTTTTGCAAGTAGTCCCCGTTGTTGAACATCGTCGTATGGTTCGAAGTCGCGCCATTGTTTCCGTTTTGGCAACTATTTTCTTCATCTTTTTTGTTTTAAATGTTATCGACGACGGTACTGTAACTAAATCTAACATTATTTTCCTTTCGGAATTGAACAAGCAGGAACAAATGCTTTGGAATTCGTATCGAATTGACGCTAATTCCGACCATCGGGATAATTTTGCAAGTTTGCCATCACCTTCGGATGCTCCAAGGAGAAAAAACCGTTCTTCGACTGTTGTTGCAGTAAATCAACAACAATCACCGGAAGTTCCACAAACGAATACTGTTGTTTCGGCAGAGGAACAGACAATTAATAATACTACTAACGAAACAACCAAGGTTGTTTCCAACCCACTAAATATATTATCGAGCGATGTTTTGGATTTCGACTATGAACTTAGAAATCCTTTGCCGAAAACTAATCTAACGAACGAACTTCGATTTAACAAATGGGCTGTTCCGTTTTCGAATCAAATTGCTCTTGCGGTTCCTATGTTTGAGCTTCAATCGGATGAACTGCTTGTGTCTGCTTTTTCCTCGAATGCCATTGTTAAGTTTGGTATGCAAGATGTCCAAATGAAAGGTTTCGGCAGTTTTTCGCAAAGCATTGGATATAAAATTAGTGAATATGAGCGCTTCGGATTGGAGTTCGGTTATTCAGAGTTCAGTTGGAACGAAAATTCTGTGATTGTGGTTCCTTTGAGCACAGTCGAGGCACCGCGTAGAACGATTACAACCATAAAAAATTCCGATGTAAAATGGAGCAATCAAATACTGACTAATGGCGAAGGCTCGGCTGAGCCAGCCTATGTTCAATTTCCGATTCAACTACAAAGAGAAAGACAACTCTATTGGGGGAGTCTATTTTATGAATATTATTACCCAGTTGAAAGGTATGTTTCGTTTGCCGGGCGTTTAAATCTTGGCGCAACCAACGATGGACCTTTCGGAGCAGTGCGATTGTATAGCGAAATAGAACCGATACGCGGGATTGCATTGAATGTTGGAATCGAAAGTCGAACACTTTGGGCTCGAATGCCATATTACAAAAAAGGTGCGTTTAAATCTTCAATTGGACTGATATATGGTTTAAGCCTCAAGTTCAATTTTGAGTAATAAATTTAAGTTGAATTTTATTGTTAGATTAAAATAGTTTAAATTTGAAAGTTTTTAAATGTTTAATATGGAGGTAAAAAATGAAAAAATTACTACTTGCTTACTGTATCGCAGTAGCAATACTTGGGTTCGTTTCGAATCCCATTTTTGCAAATGAACCAACTAATAATACGGGTAGTTTCCCGAAAAGTTTCAAGCCGGTTGAATTTGTTCCAAACGAAGCGGTCTTAAGTTCTTTGAAACACTCGGGCGACAAACCTTTGGCAATCGAGTTCAAAATTCTCGATTCTCTTGCAAATGCTTATTCATATTTCACCGAGAGCCAACAGCCATTTGTTTATATTCCTGAACTTGGCAAATTAATCACTATCAAAAGGGGCTATTGGGATATTGATAGGTATCCATACTTTGGAGACAACACCAAAAACAATCTCTTTGTCCTAACCTCGGATGACTGGGGTAAAACTTGGTCCGAACCATTCCTTGTTTACAAAACCGAAGGTATGTTTTCTAGTTTGTGGGCTCGATATCCAAGCGTTTATGCCTTCCCTTTCGAAGATGATATTGCCTATGTTTACACTGCGCCTGTAACGAATGGAAGCGGTTGGATTGGCTTTGTCAACGGAGTATACTTTCAAGGTTCTTATTTCCCCAACTATTCGTATATGTTCAATTGGGATGACGGAAACCGATACGGATGGGGAGGCACCGATTCCAGAATTGTTGGCGGGATGGGGACCGATGGAAATCCATTCGCTATGGCTGTTAGTTCCATTATGATTGAATCGGGTTTACCGTTAGATAAAACCAGCAATCTTGGCTATCGACGCACAATCGATTTCGATAAGTGGGAAATAACCATTCCCCCGCAATGGCAATCAAATGTATTCAGAACACCCCAATCGACTAATGATAGTGTTAGAGCTTCTGCTATCTCTGGTTTTAAATATGGTTTGGATGGGAAATTATATATGGCTGCATACGCGAATTTTGCGAATACCTCTTTGGATGTATTTACTTTCGGAGTTTCGGTTTCGACCGATAACGGAAAAACTTGGAGCGATTTCGATATTATGCCTCCCGACCTTTTCGGATCGTATCTTTCGCAATATGGATTGAATGACAGTCTTGCTACTTGGGGATTGCCACAATTTGTGCCAATTTCCGAGGGGAATTACTATTTTTTGACGAATTTCAACGAGGATACGAATAGAACTTTTCGTCCCTGGGATGAAGCCTGGCATCAATTGGCTGAAGTTTATAAGGAGAATGGGACATGGGGTATTCGCAAAATTGCCGATTTAACTGGATATGCTGTGCGTTATGTCGCTCCAACCAATATCAATCAGCTTGGTGAAGAATCTCAACTTGTTCGGACAGTCGATGGGACCAAACTTGTTGCAAAATGGGTTGATTTTACTGATGTGCAAATAGGCGATACGGTTTACAAACGTGCCCAACACGATGTATTTGTTTCGGTGCGTCCATTGGACAATTCCTCATGGATTAGAATTAAAAATGTTACCAATGACCTTGATCTCGACCGAATAACCTGGCTGCCCGACCAAGTACCAAATGATTTAAGAGATATTCCACTTCTAAAACTTGTTTCGATTCCAATCGAAGGGCAAACAGACCAGGAGGCAATTTTGCGACAGCGCTCTTTGGATACTGTTCCGCAATACCTTCTGCTTGGGTTCTTTAATGCCGACGACATCCTTTCGGTGGATGAACAAACATCTGGTTCATCTGGTTCGGATGCTACGGTTGTTATTAATAGTGTCTATCCCGTTCCCGCGGAGCGTTTCGGTTTTATCAATCTTGATTTGAGCCGAGATACAGATAGTAAAATTGATTTATACAATGTCCTTGGCGAAAATGTCCGAAATATTCACGATGGAATCATTGCGGCAGGAAACAAAGGAATTAGTTTCCGAACCGACGACCTTCCAAATGGCAATTATACTATCGTATTCAATTTCGGCGGGAAAGTTATCGCGAAACCATTTATTATTATGAAGTAATTATGAAGTAAAAAGTAAAGGGTGAATTATGAAAAAAATCCTTAATCTATTTTTTCTTTTGATGATTTCAATTGCGATTCCGTTATCTTTGGAAGCAAGTAACTACGGGACACTAAAAGGAAGAGTTGTCGACGAAGAGGGTAACCCAGTGGTCGGCGCTTCCGTAAGAATAATGGGAACGCGTTTGGGAGGATTTGCTAAAGCAGATGGACGTTTCATCGTTGTTAGCATTCCTGTGGGTTCATTTACTGTTAAAATTACTGCTGTTGGTTATACCCCTCAGGAAGTTGCTGTTAGAATATCTGCCGACGATGAAACAGAAATTAATGTTGTTTTGAAGCAGGAAGGCAAGGTAACAACAGAAGAGGTTACCGTTGTAGCGGAAAAACTCGTTTCGCACAAGGATATAGGCGTCAAGCGCCAATATGAAAATCAACAGCTAACCTCTATTGCTCGCGAGGGTTTACAAGCCATTATTGGATTGAGTGCCGGTGTGTTCAACGCCGGTGGGGGTTGGATTGTTCGTGGAAGCCGAACAAACGAAACACAAATCCGAGTAGAAGGTATCGACTTAAGCGATAAATTTACTGGTGGATTTGGTATAGTTGGTGCAACGTATTATCCGATGGTAAGTGCATTTGCTACCGAGGAAGTGCAGGTTCTTACGGGCGGCTTTTCCGCAGAATATGGGAACGTTCTCGGGGGATTTGTTAATACCACATTGAAAACTGGGCGAACCGACCGCTACGAAGGATTCATTCGCTGGAGAACCGATGTCCCAGCCTTATTTGGTAGCCAACCCCACGACCTTAAACTCATTCGCGAAGGCGACCGCTACAAGGCTATCGACTGGGGTGATGGTCCTAAATTGCAAGGTAATAATTCTCATTCTTTCGAGTTTGGTGTCGGCGGACCAATCCCTCTTTTGGACAAAGCAACTTTTTATATTTCAGGAAATTATTTTTACGAAAAATATAGAGGTGCGAGCTACGAGATTTATGACCCTGTTCACATAAATAATGCTGGTCAAGTTGAGCAGAATAATCTTGGTCGGCTTCCCAATACTCAATCTTGGAAGAAAAGTATTCAAACAAAATTGAAGTTCCCCATTACGAAAGATATTGATTTAATAGCTTATTATAATTTTGGACTAACTAATTTGGAAAGGATGGATTGGGGATGGTTGTATTCAATCGACCCTGGGGCAATTAGTGGGCTTCCTTCCTATGGAGTTCCCGAACGGGTGGCTAAGGTACCAGTTGCCAACCAATTTGCTTTAAGTGGATTCGTCCAGATTCAACATCGTATAGGCTCAAACAGTTTCTATGAAATAAAAATTTCGAATGCTTCTAACAATAGTGATGCTTCGAAACGCAAAAATTTCGACGATCCCAGCTTCTTTACTGGCTTCGAGTTGTGGTATCCACAGGATAACTGGCGCAAAGCGCCCACAGGTGCCCTTGAACAAGGTCAAGACAAAATAGTAGATGAATACACTCCTGTGTCAACATTATCCCGAACTAAAGACGGTTATATGCCGTTGGATGTTCAAACTGTGAATCCATTGACAGGATACATCGAAGGGAGTTCCAGCACTGCACAAACACAGAACGCGTATGGATTGACCGGAATTTTCGATTTGCACGGCAACGAGCGACTCTTTGAATTTCGACGAAGCAATTACTGGCAAGTCGATGGAAACTATACTCTCGCCGTCGAAGGAGAGTTCAACCATATGTTTAAAACTGGTTTCGAAGTTCAAATATATGAAATTAAGCGACATATGAATAGTTTGCCTTGGGACGCCAACCCATTCTTTGATGTTTATACTAATGATTGGGGTGGTAATATTTATGCAGACAATCAGAAAGTTTACGACAAAACAAGCAAACCATATCGGCCAATTACCGCTGGAATGTATATTCAAGACCAAATTACATATAAAGGATTGATTATTACTCCGGGTTTGCGTTTCGATGTCTTTATTCCTAATTCAGACTATCGAACTATTGTAGAGTATTTTGTTCCTATTTCCTCCGATACTGGATTTGCCAAGGCTACGACCAAAACACAATTTAGCCCAAGAATAAATGTTACATATCCAATTACCGAAAGGTCGAATATTTCGATTTCGTATGGTGTTCTTTTCCAAATTTCTCCGATGCAGTATTTGTATGATGCTTTTGCTGTTGACCAGTTACGAGGGAATTCTATACTTGGCAGTCCCAATATGATTCCACAAAAAAGTAATACGTATCAAGTAACTTATAATAATCAATTAACAGATGATTTTGCTATCGATATTTCCGCTTATTATAAAGATAACTATAATCAAGTAGGTTTGGTTTATGTTGCTGCAGTGCCGACCCCATATTTTATGAATACGACTTCGGAATATGGGAATTCCCGGGGAATTGAAGTTACTTTGCGAAAACGGCCAACCGACCACATACAATTAAACTTAAACTATAACCTTTCGTTTGCAACTTCGACGGGTTCCGACCCCGGCTCTAACTATTTAGTGGCAGTTGACCCTTTCACAGGTAAACAGGCTTTCCCGCTTGCGGAATTTCCTTTTAATGCCGACAGAACACACCGAGTTAATGCTATTGTTGATTTCTTGTGGGGAGATAAACAAGGTCCTTCGATTGCTGGAATTTATCCTTTGGAAAACACCATTATCAATTTCTCTGCTTTCTTCCAAACTGGAACACCTTATACTCGGCAAGATAGGTCTGGGAATGCTATTAGCGAATTCAACAGTGAACGAGGACCTTCTATTTGGAGTGTAGATATGCGTTTGCAAAAGGGATTCAATCTTCGCGATTGGTTCGGCGATATGGCTGGTAATTCACGGATAGAATTCTTTGTCGATGTTAGTAATCTTCTAAATGTTACAAGTGTTGCGTCTTACTTTGTTCGAACGGGCGATCCAAACGACGATGGTGTTAATTTCTACCGTCCGATTACAGACTTTAGTGCTGTTGTATATTATAGAGAAGGTGATTATGCAAGAGCAGAATCTTGGTCAGCCGACCAGTATTCAATTTACGGAGATAGATTATACAATATTAACGCCGATTTCGATAGGAATGGTTTGGTAACTCGCGATGAAAAATTTCAATCCTTTACAAAGTATTTAGAAGATGTTCGCCGCTTCCGAGGGAATTACCTTGCTCCGAGGACTGTTTACGCTGGAATAATGTTTCGGTTTTAATCATAAAAGAGAATGTTAATTAATTGGAGTAATATATGAAAGTCAAGAAACTATTATCATCGTTGTTTTTCCTTTGCGTCGTTCCAACTGTGCTGTTGGGAGTGCCAAAAGACTACTACAACCAAAAAGGTAAAGGCAGCGACGATATTTTGCGAACCTACACCCAATTGTTCGATTTGCAGCAGAATACTGTGAGCAACATCCAATTTTATACTACTAACTATGGTATTTTTGGTTTGAATATTGCCCAAAATCGTGGTGGCGGGTATTGGCCTCGCGGTTCGAACAATCAATACATTTTTGGAGGTGGTGTTTGGTTTGCCGCAATTAAGCCACGACCGGATGGTCAGCTTAAAAAATATGTCGAGGTTACCTATAATCCTAATAATGGTCTTTCGTGGATGGTTCCTGGTCGTATATCCGACGGGGAGAGCAAGGATGTTTCCGATATGAAGAAATATCGAACATATTTTTCGACCGATTTACGGAAAGGTGATGGAACGCCATTAGACCCAGACCATGGCCCGAATTGGCCAATATGGGATACCAGTCCGACCGATTCATTAAAGTATAACCGCTACTTTGGTTATTATGTCGATGATGTGAATCTAAGGAATACTACTAATTATCCAAAAGGACCAGCTTTTATATCCGGCGAAGATATTTTCGCTACGTATAAAGATACCGACTTGAACTATTTCGACGGAGGTTCTGGTTTACGCAAAAGCCAGGGCTACCCGCTTCGTCTTCAATTTGAACAGATGATATATTCGTGGGGCTTTGGGGACTACAAAGACTTTATTTTTCTTAAATATGAAATTTTTAATATGTCCAGCGATACCTTGAAAGAATGCTGGATTGGTTCCGTTATGGATGTCGATGTTGCTCGCGCCCCGAATTTAACCAATGGAGCAGCCAACGACCGTGCCCGTTTCTACGAAGAAGATACTACATTGAACTTAGGAATACAATGGACAAACACAGACCAAGGTGAAAAAGGTTATGGATTTGGTTATCTTGGGTTCGACTTCCTCGAAAGTCCTGCAGTTATCAGTGGGAACCGTCGCGAAGTTACATATACCGTCGAAGGTCAAGACACGATTTTCAACATTACAGAATATTTCTGTTATGAATCGCGCACCGAAAGGGTTCCCGTTTACGATACTTCTGGAAATATTATTGATTACCGCGATTCTACATATTGTGTGAAAGAAGAAATGGTAAAGAAATGGACTTCCCGGCATCAACAGAATCCCGACACGATTATTAACACAATTGAATTCGATAAAACTGGATATCTTCGTAAGGACAAGCGAGTTTATACTGTTAGCGAACAACTTGGTTTGAAGACGTTTAGAAACTGGCATATTACCGATGATAAGAACGAAGACGACGAGCGCTACAACTTTATGTCCTCGGGAATACGCGATGGTGATTTAGGTCCTGGCGACCGCCGATTGATGATGGCAACGGGACCGTTTAATATGTTGCCGAACGATACTGTGCGGCTTGTGGTTGCTTTGATTGTTGCTCAACCCGCTGTTCGCGAAGATGCCGATGGTTCAACCGAAGATGCTGCCGAAATTGTTCGTAAAGATAAATTTGCTCAACAAGTTTACGATGATAATTTCAGAGCACCCTCGCCACCCGAGCGTGCCGGTTTTATCACTTGGACTCCTATCAACAATGGTTTTGTTCTTAAATGGGATAGTTCGGCTGAAATCTCGAAAGATTTCTACGAGAAGGGGTTAGATTTTCTTGGCTATCGTTTGTATCGTGCTCGCCGAACCGATTTGGACACTTTCGATGTCGATAATGTTACTCCAAGTCTTCAATATCCTTCGGGCAAAGGACCGTTCGGGTGGAAAGAAATAGCGCGGTGGGAGCTTCCAACCCCATTTTCTAAGTCCTACCTTCGCGCTGGGACATCGCAAAGTTCAAATATGCCATACATAGATTCTTTACGCATTGTTGGTCCTGTTATCGAAAACAAAGGCGGTCAACCGGTTATCGACTCCTTTGCGGTTCGCGTTCTTCGAGTTGGTAGGGGCGTCATTCTTGCTCCCGACAAATGGGTTTACGACAATATAACTGGGAGAACAAACTATTTCCCGGTTATTGTTGGAATCGATACGGCTTTCCTTTCAAAGCCTTGGGGACCATATTGGGCATCCACAATTAATAGTCAACAGGAATATCCAATTTATTACGATCCATACAATATCAACAATCCTCGCCGACATTTCCTATTGGACAGCGCTATGCTTGGAGTAGTTCGATTGAATAGATTGTTTATGACGTATAATCCTTTGCTTTGGAAGAAAGAAACAATAAATATCAGCCCAAGCGATACACTTGGTTTGCCAAATCGCACAGGACCCAATTTGGATACAATTTATTTAAAAAGGACTTATCGGGAAGCGGTTGTTAATGGCTCGAAGGTGCTATTAATTGATAGGATGATTCCTATGAATGTTAATTCTGTTATGCGGGATACTATGCACATTCGCCAGGCTCTCGACTCGATTTATAAATATATTCAACAAGGCTTAGCTAAAGTTGAATTCCCAGATTTCGAACAATCGAATAATGCAATTAATAAAGTTATTGTTCCATATATGGATAGTATAACGAACCACAGAACGTTTTACGACATAGGCGACGATAATAAAGATATGATTATATCCTACAACGATAACCCAACGAAAACCGAAAAGATTATCAACAATGTTGATTATTATTATAGGCTTTTGTCGTATGACGAAGGGGAATATGTGCAGCAAACACCGCCAAAACTGAACGACGCTTCGCCCGGTTTGCCGAACTTTGTCAATGCGTTTGCGCGTTCAGCTCCCGTTGGTAAGCCGATTGAATTCAAAGTAACCTATGTTGATTCCGCAAAAATTGGTGGGTTGTATAACTTCAAGCTATATGCAACCGATTATGACCGTGCTGTCCAATTGTTCGCTGGGCACGAACTTGAATTGGAATTTCAGCCTTTTTGGAACTTAACTCAGTTGCAATTGCCTGGCAGACAAACGGCGATAAGTTTTGGGCTATATTGGCGAACGATGACTTTGAAGGATATAACGACTAAAGAGATTCTTTTCTCGAGCACAACTTTATTAGAGGAAACTCCCTGTTTCTTCAGGTATGTAGGTTCTCCTACCGAAAATGCTGCTTCTTATATTTTAAGCGATACTGCGGTAATTAATCCACTTACGAACGATACGAATACTTTCGGGTTGCCATTTAATAAAGAAATAAAGACACGTTCTGGAAAACTTACTACAGGCGACTTCTCGGTTACTAACTATTGTTATAGTTTCGGCTTTATGCCGAACTATCCAGCGATTAGTCCGGCGTTTGGGGTTTTGGGGTTTAGTTTCGATTATACCATACAACAATTTGGCGGTATGCTACGCCCCGATTCTTCTTCGATACGTATGGAAGTCGATAAAACACCGATTAATATAATATCCGATTTTACAAAAGTATATACTACCCAACAAGTTAGCTTCGAGGTTGTCCAGCAAGACTTCTATCAAAGATATGGGAGACCAATTTATGGTAGTTTCAACAATGGACCGGGAGACTTCGAAGTAACATTTCTACCCGGCGGCGAAGAGGAGATGGAACTTGTTTGGGGACCAACTACCAACAGAAAGAAAAACAAATTCCGAGTTAAGTATTTAACCCTTAAAGTGGACAATACGCTTAAATATAAGCGGCCAACCGAAGGAGGTTCCGATTCAGTTTTGGTTTCATATCCCGAAGAATTGCAGCATATGGTTATCGATACTGCTAATGGCAATCTATACCCAGTGCCTACTAATTTAGGTAGCCGAAGCAACGAATTTATTAACAAATTTAACATTAGTGCTTATGGTTGGGTGAATGGAAGACGCAATAACTCCCCGATTAGAATGCGAGAACAACAAGCCAATCCTTCGTGGAATACAGGAACTACCTCTATTAATATGAATATTGGTCAACAAGGGCGATATTATCTATCTGCTATTTCTGTCGATGGTCAAGATACCATCGATTTTACACACGTAATAATTATTGCAGGTTGCCAATTTACTTTGGATTTTGCAAACAAGGGGCGCCGTTTTGGTCTTGCTGAATGGGAGGCAGTCAAAGTAAGCGATTATCAGTATGCCAACGATTTTAAGGAAGGCGATAAAATAACACTGAGAGTTCGAGGAGGTGCTTTGGGGCTACCGTTGCCCGGAGCGAAAGTTCGGTTCAAAATTTCGGACAGCAAGCCCGAAAACGAAAACTACACCGATGGTATGCTCGATGGTGTCAAAGTTGTCCCAAATCCATATTATATTTCACACCAAGGACAACGCACACCTTACGATGCCAAGATTTATTTCACCAAACTACCTCCGCGCTGCACAATTGAAATCTATACACTTGCTGGCGACCTTGTTAAAACAATAGAACATAACGAAACAAACGGAGATGCGCCGGATAAACATTCAGTGGAAATATGGGATTTGCTTTCCAAGAATGGATTGCGGGTAACCAGCCAAACCTTTGTTGCTCTTGTGCGAACTCCGAACGGGGCGCAATCGGTTCAAAAATTCTCGGTTGTTGTTGGTGGTTTCCGATTGATTCAAACTCAACAATAATTTAATATTGCACTCCCTCGTTTGGAGGAGTGCTTATTTAAAATAATTATGGAAAAAATGGAGTGATATATGAAAAAATTAATAGCAGTTTTAATGATAGTTTTGGTCTTTGGCATTGTGGATGCTTTTGCAGTTGGTGGTATTTCGGGTTCCACAACTGGCGAAAGCTTTGTTAAAGTTGGTGCTGCTGGTGCTCAGTTCCTAAAAATACCTATTGGAGCTCGCGGGAATGGATTAGCTGGAGCATATTCGTCGCTTACAAATGATTTAACTTCAATATTTTGGAATCCCGCCGGTTTAGCCGATGTCAAATCGATAAGTGCCGACTTTTCATATACTCAATGGTTTGCAGGGTTTAATCATAGTTTCGGTGCATTTGCATTGCCTATTGGTTCGAATTTCACTGCTGCTGTTGGTCTTGTTGCTTTGAATAGTGGGAATATAGAAATTACAACATTGGAAAAACCAAACGGGACAGGATTGAGCTATCAAGTAAACGACGTCGCTATTTCGTTCACATTTTCTGGTTACTTGACAGACCAGTTCTCCTTTGGCTTAACTGCAAAATACGTCAACAACTCTATTTCGAACTTAAACAGCCGCGGGATTGCTTTCGACGTTGGAACAATGTATGAGACTGGAATTCAAGGAATCAGACTGGGATTTTCAATCCACAACCTTGGTATTAAACAAGCATATAGCGGGCAAGATTTGAATTCGTCGAAAAAACTTTTTGAAGCGATGAACGCTGCACCACTCGATATTGCATACATTGCTAGTAGCTACTCGTTGCCTTTGATTTTCCGAGCTGGTATTTCCTCCGAGGTATGGAAAGCCGAAGATCATAATGTGATTGTTGCTGCCGATTTCATCACGTTGTCCGATACACCAGAACATTACTCTCTCGGAGCTGAATATACATATAAAAACTTTTTGAGTTTGCGCGGTGGATATCAGTTGGGAACCGATGTTTTTGGGCTTTCCGGGGGTATAGGGCTTAAATATTTCGGCGGCGGTTTCGAAGGAGAGTTCGATTATTCGATTACCCCAACGAAAAACATCGGTCTTGTGAATCGATTAAGTATTAAAGTTGCTGTAAAATAAGTCTATTTTATCGAGATTTTGTAAATTGCCGTTGTAAGTTTTTACAACGGCGTTTTTTATGTATAGGGTAGTTTACGTAACGCTATTTTTTTTGCTTTTTGGGCTCGAAATTCACTCGAAGCCTTTGGATGTTTATGTCGATTACGCCGTGTTTAAAAAAAGCGAAACAGAAAACATTGTCGAGGTTTATTATGGATTTATCGATACTTCCCTGACCTATAAAAAGGCTGAGAATAGGTATATCGGAAGTTTGGCAATGAAACTGGAGTTTTTTGTGCGCGATTCAATAGCCGACAGCAATGAATGGCAAGTTTACTACGAAAAAACAAGCCTCGAACGTCACTCTGAAAACGAAAATCTTCTCGTTGGGCAAAAAAATTTCCTTATCAGTGCGGGAAGTGGTCTAAAATTTGTTTTTACCTGCATCGACGATAACGATACAGTAAGAAAATACCACAAAACTTTCGACGTCGAAAATTTAGATTTTGAACAAAAAAAATTTTTGCCGAGCGATATTGAATTTGCGCAACTTATTGAATTGGCAGATACTGCAAAAATTCTTTGGCAACAAGAATTTTTGAAAGGCAAATATTATGTTATTCCAAACCCGACGAAGGAAATTATTGGGAACTCTCCTCGATTATATACCTACTTCGAATATTATGGGACCGATGAGTTCTATAATAAACAGATTAGATTGGAGTATCGAGTTTACGATGCTATTCAGAACGAAATTTATTACAATGTTAAATCTACAAGTTTAAAATCGAAAAGCCAATTCGATATAATGGGTTTTGCTTTGGATGCCATACCTTCGGGGATGTATTTCTTCGAAGTTAGAATTGTTGACTCCATTGGCAAAGTCATAGCAGTTTCTAAAAAGAAAAAATTCTATCTTTTGAATCCCGAGATGCCATCGGAACCGATACGTGCCTTTACCGAGGCTGAACTATTCGAAAAGAGTGCCTTTGCTACAATGGACGATAAAGTGTTGGATAAAGAGTTCGAAAAAGCGAAATACATTGCAAATAATTACGAAAAGGAGCTGTATAAAGAATTGCAAACAGTCGATGGGAAGCGGTATTTTTTGTTCAGTTTTTGGCGGCGTCGCAATCCAGATTCAACACTGATTTTCAATCAAGCCTACGATAATTTTAATCGTAAAATTGACTATGCTAATCGCTTCTTTTCAGTTGGTAGCCAAATGGAAGGTTGGAAAACCGACCGAGGGCGCATATTAATTCAATATGGGGAACCAACAACACGAGAGTTTTACCCACGCGAAGGTTCTCGCCGAAGCTACGAAATTTGGTTCTATGGTGAAATTCAAGGCGGAGCCTATTTCTATTTTGTGGATTTAATTGGTAACGGGAACTACGTCCTTGTCCATTCAACGGCAACTGGTGAAATTCAAGACGAGAATTGGTTCACAGATTTCGTTACTGGAACAAACTCCGAGCGGTTACAAAAAATGCTACCGAATAGATAATGAAACATATCAGATTCTTGTTCGAAGCTATTTCTGCCCTCGTTATCGGGTTAATTTCTTCAATGTTAAGTAAAAGCAATAGAACTCGATTCGGTAAATTTTTGGGGCATCTAATTCGTTTGCTTGTTCCAAACCGTGCTCGAATTTCTTTAAACAATATTGCAAAAGCTTTTCCAGAGAAGTCGAGCGAATGGCACAAGAACATAATGTTAAAGTCCTTCGAAAATCTTGGGATTACTTTGGTTGAACTCCTTGCTTTGGGTTCGCTTTCGGAAAACCAAATCAAGGAGTATGTTCAATACGAGAATATAGAATTAATCCAACAGGTTTATGAGCGAGGTCGAGGTGTTATTTTGCTTTCCGGACATTATGGTAATTGGGAATTCCTTGCTTATTCGGTATTTGTTTATCTGCGACTTCCCGTTCTAATTATCGTTAAGCCACTTTCGAATTATGTTCTCGATAAAATAATTAATAAATACAGGACGCGACTTGGTAACCAAATTGTTTCGATGTATGAAGCAGCCTTCAAAGTTGCAAGAAATTTAAAAAACGGTGGTATTGTTGCTTTGCTTGCCGACCAAAGCGCCACAAAGGATAAGGACGTCTTTGTCGATTTTTTTGGAATTCCATCGGCAACTTTTGAGTCGCCAGCATTTTTAGCTTTGAAATATAAAGTTCCAATAGTTGTTGGGTTTGCAGAGCGTAGGGGTTCAACGTATTTCGTCCATCTCGAAGAACTTCGGTTCGACGATTTGGAGTTTTCGAAGGAAAGTATTTTCGAATTGACACAAAGGCATACAAAAAAATTGGAGGAGGCTATTCGCCGATGCCCAGAACTATGGGTCTGGCAACATCGTCGGTGGAAACATACGAGTGAATATATTGAAAGACAATAAACCAAAATTTCATACTTATAAAAATAAACAAGTTACAATTGTAGAGGCAACTTGCCAATTGCCCCTACAACGCAGTCTTGGACCAACGATTTGTATCTGTTGAACAAGGGGGGGAACCCCTTGTTCAAGTATCATTAAGATATAGAGATTACACCATATTGCTGGTTCGAAGCCGAATTATTCTTCGATTATCCCTAATACGTCGGAACGTTGAATAATCCGGTAATCATTACCGTCGATTGTTATTTCTTCGCCACCATATTTTGCAAAAATAACTTTATCGCCTACTTGGATAATAGATTGTAAATCGACATCATTCCCAACCGCAACAACTTCCCCAATGATGGGTTTTTCTTTGGCAGTGTCGGGAATAATTATACCACCAGAAGTTTTACTCTCTGGTTCAAGCGGCTTGATTAACAAGCGGTCGTCGAGTGGTTTTACTTTCATAAATACTCCTTATTTAATGTTTAACAATCTGTTAATTTGGAGCCTGTCGAATCCAACGATAGGCTTATTGTTGATTAAAATAACTGGTACTCCTGTATTACCGCCGGTTCGTCGTTGCATATCTTTTAACGCTGCCATATCTCGCGAGACATCGATTTCTTTAAAGGGTATTTTCTTTTCTCGGAAATATCGTTTTGCAGCATTGCAAAATGAGCAAGTTGGAGTTGTAAAAATAATTATTTTAGGTGTCCCATTCATACATCTACTCCATATTTTAATATATGAATGACGAGCAATATAATTGTATATTTTGATTCATTTTTAAAAAGGAATATCAATTTATGCTATCTTAGCTACATTAAATTATTTATACACAATGATTGGGGAAAGCCATCGTTCGATTTCCTCGAGGCTTAAACCTTTTCGTTGTTTGTAGTCGAGAACTTGGTCTTTGTCGATTTTTCCAACGGGGAAATAGCGAGCTTCGGGATGCGCGAAATATAAGCCACACACGGATGCTGTGGGGACCATCAAATAGGTTTCGGTTAGTTGAATTCCGATTCGGCGTTCGGGGTCGATTAAATCGAAGATTGTTTGTTTTTCAGTGTGGTCTGGGAATGCGGGATAGCCCGGGGCGGGACGTATTCCAATGTATTTTTCTTTCAATAAATCTTCGGTTGTAAGGTTTTCGGTCGAGTATCCCCAAAGTTCAGTTCTAACAAATTTGTGTAAAAGTTCAGCAAAGGCTTCGGCAAGACGGTCGGCAAGAATTTTGACCATAATAGCACGGAAATCATCGTTTTGCGATTTGAATTCATTCGAAAGCTCTTCGGCGCCAATTCCCGCTGTAACAACGAAAGCACCTAAATAGTCTATTATTCCGGATGTTTTGGGAGCAATAAAATCTGCGAGTGAAAAGTTGGGCGAGTTTTGCTTCTTGGTTTGTTGACGTAGAAAATGAAAGATGGCGATGATTCCCTCGCGTCGCTCGTCGGAGTAAACTTCTACATCTTCGCCGATGGAGTTCGCTGGAAATATTCCAACGGCAGCATTAGCCTTTAGAGTATTGTTGGCAATAATTTCGTCGAGAAGGTTGTTGGCTTCGTCGAAAAGTTTAATTGCTTCGCGTCCAAATTTTGGATGTTCAAAAATCGAAGGGTAGCGTCCCTTCATCTCCCAAGCAAGGAAAAATTCCGTCCAGTTGATATAAGCTCGGATTTCGTTTAAATTAAAGTTAATAAACCTTTCGATGCCAGTTCGGCGGGGTTTCCGAATATTTACTGAATTTATATCGAATACATATTTGTTTTCTTTTGCGATTTCGAAGGAGATAATGCCAAGTTCTTTTTTGCTTTCATAGTTTTTTCGAATCTCTTCGTATTCTTCCCGAATTTGCTTGACAAATGTTTCTTTGTTCTCTATGTTGAGTAGATTGTTAACGACTGGAATGCTTTTCGATGCATCGAGGACGTGAATAACTGGTTGACTGTAGCGTGGAGCAATCTTTATCGCGGTGTGAGTGCGTGAAGTTGTTGCCCCACCAATGAGCAGAGGCATATTCATTCGGTTTCGTTCCAATTCGTTTGCAACGTTGACCATCTCGTCTAACGAAGGGGTAATTAAGCCACTTAAACCGATAATATCGACTTTGTGTTTAGATGCTTCTTCGAGTATTTTTTGAGGAGGAACCATTACTCCGAGGTCAATAACCTCGAAGTTGTTGCACGAAAGGACTACCCCAACGATGTTTTTACCTATATCGTGCACATCGCCTTTAACCGTAGCAAGCAATACTTTGCCGTTTTTCTTTGGGATAGAAAAATTTTTCTTCAACGATTGTTCTACGTAGGGTTGAAGAAAAGCAACAGCTTGCTTCATCACTCTTGCACTTTTTACAACTTGCGGGAGAAACATTTTCCCTGAACCGAAAAGATTTCCAACCTCGTTCATTCCGTCCATTAATGGACCTTCGATTATTTCCAAAGGCAAGGTATACTTTTGAAGAGCCTCGTTCAAATCGATTTCGAGATACTCGTTAATTCCTTTTATTAAAGCGTATTTCAATCTTTGTTCGAGCGGGAAGTTCCTCCATTCGATAATTTTTTCTTCGGTTGCTGATTGTTTTGATTTTAGAGTTTCGGCATATTCAATTAATTTTTCGGTTGAATTCGGTTTACGGTTAAAAACAAGGTCTTCAATCAAAGAGCGAAGAGTTGGTTCGATTTCCTCGTAAACGTCTAATTGGCCGGGATTTACTATTCCTAAATCGAGTCCAGCCTTGATTGCGTGGTAAAGAAAAACCGAATGCATTGCCCTTCGCACAATTTCATTCCCGCGAAAAGCGAAGGAAAGGTTGCTTACCCCCCCGCTTACTTTCGATAGTCGTAAATTCGATTTTATCCAACGAGTTGCCTCAATAAAGGCAAGTGCATAGTTGTTATGTTCTTCGATTCCGGTTCCGATAGTTAAAATATTCGGGTCGAAAATAATATCCTGTGGTGGATAACCAACTTTGTTCACAAGAATATCGTAGGCTCGGCTGCAAACTGCGATTTTATGTTCGTAATCAACTGCTTGGCCTTGTTCGTCGAAAGCCATTACGATAACAGCAGCCCCGAATCGAAGGATTTTCTTTGCTCGTTCAATGAACACCTCTTCTCCATCTTTCAAAGAAATTGAATTTACAATTCCCTTGCCTTGCGAGCATTTTAAACCCGATTCTATTACAGACCATTGAGAGGAGTCGAACATTATTGGGACTTTTGCAATATCTGGTTCGGTAGCAATTAAATTTAAGAATGTTGTCATTGCCTTTTTGCTATCCAATAAGCCTTCGTCCATATTAATGTCGATAATCTGGGCGCCATTTTCGACTTGTTCACGAGCAATTTCTAATGCCTTTTGGTATTCGCCGTTTATAATGTATCGTGCAAATTTTCGTGAACCGGCAACATTTGTCCTTTCGCCAATGTTTGTAAAGTTACTTTCGGGCGTTACGACTAATGCTTCCAAACCGCTTAAACGTAAGTAGGGTTTAACCTCGGGGATTTTCCGCGGTGGATATTTTTCAATGGCTTGAGCAAATTTTAGTATATGTTTTGGTGTGGTTCCGCAACAACCACCGATGATATTGACTAATCCTTCGCGAGCAAAACTTTCGACGATGGCCCCCATTGATTCTGGGGTGTCGTCGTATTCGCCCATCTCGTTTGGCAATCCTGCATTAGGATAAACACTTACAAATACACTGGCAATACGAGAAAGCTCTTCGAGAAATGGACGAATTTGTTTGGCTCCAAGGGCACAGTTTAACCCAACAGACAAAAGGTTTTTGGCGTGCGAAATGGAAATCCAAAATGCTTCGACTGTTTGCCCCGAGAGCGTTCTTCCACTTTGGTCAACAATCGTTCCCGAAATCATAATTGGAATTTGTTCATTGCCGGAATCGTCGAAATATTGTTCGATGGCATAAATTGCAGCTTTTGCATTTAAGGTATCGAAAATTGTTTCGACTAAAAGTATGTCGGCTCCTCCCTCTATTCCTCCTCGAATTTGCTCGTAGTATGCGTCGGTAAGTTCATCGAAAGTTATTGCCCGAAACGACGGGTCGTTAACATCGGGTGAAATCGAAAGGGTCTTGTTTGTTGGTCCAATCGAAAGAGCAACGAAGCGGGGTTTTGTTGGGTCTTTGGCAGTGAATTCATCGGCTACTTTGCGAGCGATTTTGGCTGCTGTGTAATTTATTTCATAAACAAGATGTTCAGTTCCATAATCCTTTTGCGAAATTTTATTTGCATTAAATGTATTCGTTTCGATTATGTCTGCTCCCGATTCAAGATATTCCCGGTGCACATTTTCGATTAGTCGTGGTTGTGTAAGAACAAGAATATCGTTGTTGCCTTTAAGGTCGCATTTATGGTTTTCGAATCGTTCCCCTCGAAAATCTCGTTCCGATAGACGATGGCGTTGAATCATCGTCCCCATTGCCCCATCGAGAAGTAAAATCTTTCTTCCGAGAATGTCCTTTAGTTCCTGTAATTTTCCCATTGGCGATGTGAATTATTAAGTTAAAAATTCTAAATGCATCTTTACAGAACGAGCAGAGTGGGTTAAAGCACCAATCGAAATTGCATCGACCCCTGTTTGGGCATACTCTCCAACATTTTCGAGTGTTATGCCTCCCGAAGCCTCGATGAAAATATGGGGTTTTCGCTCCCGTATTGTAGGAACGAGTTTTGCTATATCTTCGGGTGCGAAATTATCGAGCAGAATTCCATCCACGTTTAAAATCAAGGCCTCGAGCAATTGACTTGGGTTTTCAACTTCAACTTCGAGAAACCTTGTGAAATGCTTTTGCCGAATTTTGTTGACGGCTTTTGTTAAACTACCAGCAGCAACTATATGGTTATCCTTGACTAGTATTCCTTTGGAGAGATTTAATCGGTGGTTCCAACCACCTCCGCAACGGACAGCGTATTTTTCGAAAAGACGCAGCCCCGGAGTTGTTTTTCGCGTGTCGAGAATGCGAACCCCATAAGGTTCAGCAATATCGACGTATTTCCTGGTGTTGGTTGCGATTCCGCAAAGCCTTTGCAAAAGATTCAGCATTGTCCTTTCGATTTCTAAAAGGAAACGAGTCGGAGCAGTAATTTGAGCAATTTTTGTCGAAGGAGGTATTTTTTCTCCATCATTGAAAAAAAAATCAATCTTTATTCCGGATGATGTTAATTTATGTAATTGATTAAGGATTTGCTTGCCCGCAAATACAATTTCCTCTTCGTTTTCGAGATTTGCGGTCGAAATTTGGTTCTCTTCATAGAAAAACTCCGATGTAATATCGGTCGAAGGTATATCCTCTTCAATAAATAGTTTTAAGCGAGCAAGAATGTAGCTCGGGTCTAAATGTGTGATTTGTTCATAAGGTAAAAAAGGCATAAAGAAGATATATTAACTTAATTCCAACATACGTTCCAAAGGTCGAAGGGCGCGCAATCGCAATTCTTCGCTCATTTTAATCTCGGGTGTTTTCTTTTCGAGTGCGACGAGCATTTTTTCGAGTGTATGAACTCGCATATGGGGGCATTGATTGCAGGCGCAACCGTTCAGGTTAGCAAGTGGATAAAACACCTTGTTCGGATTTGCTTTACGAAGTTGATGTATAATTCCCTCTTCTGTTGCAATAATGTATTCATAATTTGAACTTTCGGTGGCAAACTTTATTATTCCGCTTGTCGAGCCGATAAAATCGGCATAATGCAATATATTGTCGGGGCATTCTGGGTGGGCAAGAACGAGTGCAGCGGGGTGCTGACGCTGTAGCGAAATCAATTCTTTTTCGGAAAATGTTTCATGGACTTGGCAAGTTCCATTCCATAGAACCATTTGCCTGCCAGTTTTTTTCATCAAAAAAGCTCCGAGATATTTATCGGGGGCAAAGCATATCGGGGTATCATTAGGGATGGAACGAATGATTTTTTCCGCATTGCTCGAAGTACAAATAACATCGGAAAGTGCCTTGACTTCTGCCGAGCAATTAATGTATGATATAACAATGTGATTTGGATGGGCTTCGACCCATTGCTTAAATTTGTCGGCTGGGGCACTGTCGGCGAGCGAGCATCCTGCTCGCAAATCTGGCATAAGGACTGTTTTTTCGGGGTTGAGAATCTTTGCCGTTTCTGCCATAAAGTGGACTCCGCAAAAGAGAATAACGTCTGCATCGGTTTTTTTTGCAGCTTGTGCCAATGCAAGTGAATCCCCAAGGAAGTCGGCAATATCTTGAATGTCGGGGTCTTGGTAGTAATGGGCTAATATTACAGCATTTCGTTCTTTTTTGAGCTTAAGAATTCTTTCGATAATTTGTTCTTTCGTCAAAGGCAAAAAGCCGTCGCTTCCTTTGGCGTGAACAGTTTCGATTTTATCTATTATGGTTTCCATTTTTAATTTCCAATCCGTTCGAATATATTAACGAAAATTCATATTTTTTGTTTTTAACGATATGCTATGTTAATTTCAAATTCAAGGTGAGCTGGAGTAGAGCATCCTTCCCGTGGCTTTGAATACAATATCCTGATATATATCGGACGTTATTACTTCTTGGAGCAGTTTGGGCGATATTTCTTTTGCACTGCTGCATAACCCCCAATTCTTTTTCGTTTTAGTTGTCGATACCAGGCAAAAACCAAAACTATAATGGTTACTCCTATTAAATAAGGTTTTATAGGTTCCAGCCAAGAAAAAGTGGAAGCGGCACCACTAATACTAAGACTAGTGTGATACAGCAAAGCGATGCTGTAATCGCCGAAAATAATGCTGCGCCGAATAGCCATTTGGACGTTTTATGTTTGGCCCATAATATCCAATCTTTTTGTCATTGCCTGCCAAGAGAGGGGACGTAGATTGGCGCTTTTTATCGAAGAATCTATTGAGGTAAAGTGAAATATGCGGTCGTTCCACTGTGTAATTTGCTTTCGAACCAAAAATCGCCATTGTGAAGTTGAATGAACTCTTTGCAAATCCGCCATCCCAGCCCGGTTCCTTTTTCGCCTTTTGTTCCAAAGGATGATTGGAAAAAAGCATCGGAGAAAATCGAGCGGGCAGTTTCTGGGTCCATACCAACTCCGTTATCGCTAATAGCAATTTTGACTATTGCAGAGTCATCTTGAACTGCGGTTACTTCGACTCGTCCATTCTCCTCGGTAAATTTGATTGCGTTATGGAGTAAATTCCGAAAGACTGTGCTAATCATATTGATGTCGCAAACTACTTCGATTGTTTCGGGAATACGATTGATTAAGTCAATCGATTTCTCTTGCGCCGAAATACTATATAAATCAATTGCATTGTTTGCAAGAGCACGAAGATTGACTCTGTCTTTGTTTATTGTTATATTTTGTGTTAATGCAGATGCCCAAATTAAAAGGTTTTGAAGCAAGCTGTTGAGTCTATTGGCAGAGTCATTCATTAATGTAAAGAATTGTTGCCTTTGTTGTTCATCGAAGGAATTATATTCTTCGACTATTAAGTTAGAAGTGTTTTTAAGAGGTCCAGCAAGGTTTCTTAAATCGTGAGCGATGATTGAAAATAGCTTATTTTTTGCATCGTTACTTTTTTCTAACTCAATATTGGTTTGTGTAAGTTGTTCGTTCGCTGCCTTCAACTCGGTTTTCGATTCTTCTAGCTGTTGAATTATATTGTTTAGTTCATCGTTTTTTTCTGTTAAAGTTTTATTCATTTTTTTTGAAAGTTTCCTTTTTTGGTCGATGTTATATAGGATAATTCCCATTAGCGAAAGAGTAACAATCAGCGAGATGACCAAAATCCATAGTTTGGCAATCCTTTGTTCTTCGATTTTTTTCTCACTGATTAACTTTTGGACGTCGTAGATTTTATTCTCGAGGTCGCTCGAAAGTTTGGAAAGTTCGATTGCCATTAAGTCCGAAACTTTAGCCGATGAATCCAAAAAAATATATGCCATATCGAGGTATTTTAATGCAGCAACATAATCCTTTTTTACCATAGAAATATCGTAGAGAAGTTTTGCGGCAACAGCGAAGTTGGGAGTCGAATTGTTCATTTTGGCATAATCGAAAGCACGATTTGCATTCTTTTCTGCTCTTTGCAAATCTTTGTGCCGGAGATAAAAATTTGCTGCATCAATATAAAAATTGAATAGACTGTATATGTTATTATTCTTCTCGAGCGACTTCGACGCCGAGTCGAAGTAGTGTTCTGCTAAATCGAGGTTATTTCGCATATAGTAAATATTCGATATCGAAACGAGGGCTTGAGATTTGTAATCATTATATTGAACCAGTTGGAACTCATTTTTGATTTTTCCGATTTCGAAATCGAAGCTCTTTCTTAAGTAATAAAGAGCGCTGTCGAATTGTTTGTCGAGTATATATGCTTTGCCAAGTTTTGTCGTTGCATATTGGATACCAATTTCGTCGGCAATTTGTTGGCGATATCGCAATGATTCCTTGTAATTTACAATTGCTTTTTCTATTTCCCCTTGCAATACATTACACATTGCTATATTTTCGAGCGAGGTCGAAATTCCATAAAGTATAGATTTTTTGTCTTTGAACGAGTTGTTAGCGAGCGCTTCGGCGAAACCTTTTCCCGAAATTTGGTAGTATCGGATAGCACTGTCCAACTCTTGAATCCGATAAAATAAATTGCCAATGTCGTTGGTAAGCCAAAAGTAGGCAATTCTATCTTCGTTGTAATCCAAAAGATTCAAACAGCGAAAAAGGTAACGCGATGCAAGATGAATTCTATTGATAGAATAGTAAAGGCGACTTAGCCAATAGAAACAGCGAGATGCAATTTTGTCGTTGGCAAGAGCCCATTCGTTCGAAAGTATCCGATTTAAAATCCTGATTCCTTCGTCGGGATTACTAAAAGTAAATGTTTCCATTTTCCTTTCTAAGGTGTCGAGATACGATAGGTTTTTGTTTGCGAGATTTTCAATAATTTTTTCAAAGTATGCCTTGTCAACATCTGTTGGGTTCGAAAATGAAAAGGTTGTTGACACAATAATAGACGACACCACTACAGATAAATAGCATAGAAAAAATTTTAATCCCTTTTTCTTCATTTTTAGGTAAATTTGCAATAATTCGAAAAATTGATAGCAATACGAACCATAAATTTAATTATTTTATTACTTTTGAGAAAAATGCTTTTTCAGTTTTATCTGCTTCTTATTCTTTCGGAATGTAGGGTGGAAGTAACTTTGGAAGTAATTTTTGTTGTTTACTCGAAAAGTGTTAATTTGCATTTTATCGAGGGCGGATAGCTCAGGTGGTATAGAGCGCCTGCCTTACAAGCAGGAGGTCGGGAGTTCAAATCTCTCTTCGCCCACAGAAAGCAGAAGTGGCGGAATTGGCAGACGCGCTGGACTCAAAATCCAGTGGGCTTCAAAACCCGTGTGGGTTCGACTCCCACCTTCTGCACAAGTTAGTTGGTTAATTCCTCTTACTGCAATAAGTCATATTTTTTTTGAATTTATAAACATATTATATGCATTTCGATGCAGTTCTTTGCAAAGATTTGAAATAGGTAAGGGGTAAAGTGTAAAGCATAGAATTATATCAGATTTTTTACACTCTTTGCCCTAATTCAGCATATACCTTTGGTGCCCGTCATAATTAGAAAAGGTTTTTAATGTAATAGATTTTACAGTGTCGAAAGTTTAATTCTTGATTTTAACCATACTTTTAATTTGAACGAACTTATTATTTGGATTATCAATTGAATTCGCTTCGATTTGATAGAAATACACACCTTCGGGTTGGAGTTGTCCTTCGCTGTCCAGACCATCCCATCTAACAGATTTAACTCCTGGGCTCTCGATTGCATCGACAAGCGTTCTAATCAATTTCCCACAAAAGTTGTAGATTTTCAATTGCACATAACTTGTAACTGGTAAGTTATAGTTCACAAGCGTAGTTTTGGAAAAAGGATTGGGATAGTTCTGTTGCAAAGCAAACTCGTGTGGATTAAGTTTTTCTTTTTCGACACTAGTCAAAATATCCTAACCTTTTAGTTTGACTTCGTAAGGGAATTGATTCAAATCGTTAGAAAATATTCGAAGTGTGTCGTAGAAAGGTGTCGATTTTGTCGCAGTAAACGAAAGAATCAATTTGCACGAGTCGCTCGGAGAAATATTTTTGTTGGAGCATTCATCGATAATAATTTTGGACGGATCATCGATTCCCGTAATATTGCCGATAGCCAATGGATATTCACCAGCATTTCGAATCACAACAGTGTCGAAGACTTCTTCGTTTATCTTTTGCTTGCCGAAATCTATTGAATCGCTCGATACAAACAAAGAAGGAACTCCAACAAGATGTGTAACTGTCTGAGTTCGTATCGGTGGGTTGAAATCGAAAGTAATCGAGGCTCTGTTGTTAATCCTTGTTCCAATCGGAGTCTCCGATTTTAGTTTTACGTCGAATACTGCTTGCCATTCGCCTTCTGGGGGAGAGATATTCGGTGAGAGTTTAATATCTTTGAAAAGAAATGTTAGCACATTCCCTTGCAACGACCATTCGAAAGTTCCTCTGGTGAACAAAGTCAAAGTGGAGTCAACTCTAATCGTTTCCAAGTCGAAGGAACTGTCTAAAGTATCAACTATTGTTACATTAGTTGCCGAATCAGTTGCTTCTTTAATATTTTCAAAGGATATTGTATATCGAATAGGATTAATAATGTCTTTATATAAAATCATATAAATCGTTCTTGTGGTGTCGTCAACAGGTTCCAAACCAGCCACAAACAATCCGTTCGTTGTTTTTTCATTTGGGTCCCAAGGAGCACGAACATTACCATTTTTGGTGAGTTGGGTTGTTGGGGGTGGATTGCAAGGATTTGTTTCGAGCATATCCTTTACGTGTTTGCCATATTGATTTCCCCAATAGCGCCCTCCTGCTCGATCTAAAAAGTCCATCTCGGCATTTTGTTTTGCTGCATAGACATCGCCTCCGTATTGTGCTCTTAGCCAATCCGCATCCTTTTTGACCTGTTCCCGAAGAGCATTTACAAAACTATCGATGATTTCTTTCATACATTCTACAAACTTTTTCCCCCATTTTATTGCTGGATTAAGATCTGCCAATTTGCTTGCCACTTGTTCCATCATCCAGGATGGTGTTGCTGCAACGCCGTTGGGTAATTCATTTATGACTCTATCGATTGCGTTCCTCAGCATTTTTTTCCCTTCTACGCCAACTAGCAAATCGCCGATTGCTCCACAGGTAACTTTCAGTATTGCATCTTCGAGCATATTTTTAAGTTGGTCCTTCGTTGCCCCTTTTAATCCTTTAACTGTAAATTGCCTTTCGGTGCCGAAAGGGATAAAATCGTTATCATCGAGTGTAGCATTAGTTTTATCTTTCCTGACGATTGGTGTTGGAGGAAAAATCACTTTTTCGGGTGGAACTTTCCAAGTAATAGGTAGCATTAAATCCTCGCCTTTTCCTAAATTTATAAGTATGTAAGCCTTTGTTTTGTCTTCTTCATCGGTGCTGTTCCCATAATGGAGCATTAAAATCTCCGATTTTCATATCGATGATTCCTGGAGCGGGAGGAGTAAACTCTAAAAAAATCCAGCCATTATCGTTGCCAAAGTTGAAAATTTCCATATAATTGGCTCTTTCAGTTCCAACCGGATATCCAAATATTCCTTGGATGTTGTATGCACTAGCAATAATCGAAGGTATTACGAAAAGAGTTTTACTGGCTTTGAGTGAATCTGAGTTTTTTACTACTAGATCCCAATTGCCCAAAATTGCAGAATTGGTAATATCTAATTCCACAAGCAATGTTTGGGAAGTTACTAATTTTATTGTTCCTTGGACATCGCCGGGGTCTGGTTCACCGCGTCCACCTCTTGATAGTGCAACAGATATTCCACTACTAATAAAGTTATTTCCTTCTATTAAAAATAGTTCCTTTCTGCCATTAAGTAGCGTATCGGGTTCAGTCCTCGAAATCACTGGTGGTTCATTAGTGTTTGATGTATCCCCACATTCCGAAATCGTTCCCTCGGTTAACCAAGGCGAAAACAAAGTAACACCGCCGGACAAGTTTGCAATAGAATCACCTGAACCAAAGCCTACTCCCGACGGTCCACTCGTATTGCCCCACCAATTATTGGTTAAGTCCACTGTATCGTAGCCATCATTTGTAAATCCATTCCTTCGGTTGCCAGAGATATTGTTATTGCGAATAATTACATTTTTACCTCCTTCAATTCGAAGTCCATCTCGTTGGTTTGCTCCTATTATATTGCATTGAATTACACATTAGCCAATTCTCTTATATATAGGCTAATCCCGTCTTGCATATTATTTAGAATTATTGATTTTTTAAGGGATAATGCGTCTTGGGAACCGCCGCCCAACCAACCGCTTATTCCGTCGCCCTCGCTGTTATAAATTGATGAGTTCTCTATTATTACGGACGAAGGGTTTTCGACAAAAATCATAGCATTGTAAATACCTCCTCCATTTTTCACGTCGCAATACTTTAGATTACCGCGACTTTGGTATTGAAAACGAATATAACTCCAAGGGTCGCTGGTTGCTTTAGTGAATTTGATTCGTTTGTTTTCTTCCCCTTCGGCGATTAATGTGCCTTCTATTTCCCAAATAGTACTGCCCTCGTTGTAAATAACAACTCCTGCTTCGATTGTTAATGTTTGATTCTCGGGTACTGTTATGCCCGATGCGATATATGGACTATTTGCAAGGGTTAATGGCCCGCCATTGCCATCGTATATTTCGCCGCTTATTGTGGTTTGACCCTTCAATCCAAAGGGACCGATGCAAAGTATTGCCCACATAACGACGGCTATCCAAGATATGTATGGAGAGAATCGAGTAGAGGACTTTTTCATAGATGTTCCTTTCTTTAATACAACTTACTTTTATTTTGATGATTCCAAATTAAAATATTTTTTTCGAATTTCCAAATTTTTTTTAAAAACATTTTGATTGAGAAATTCAAGTAAATAAAAAAATATTTTTGTTTTTCTAATTCTTAATTTTTTCCGAAATGTTTTTTGCAAATTATGCAAAATGGAAAATAAAGAAGTAGGACATACATAGATACAAGTAGAATTCTACGTTAAGCAAGAAATTTTTTGGTAATTTGCAGTTTTTTAAATTGTTAAGTCGATGATTTTTCGAAAAAGGACAGCAACTTGTGGTCAACTACGCATAGAGAATGTCGGCGAAAATGTCGTTCTCAATGGGTGGGTATCGAGCGTTCGGGATATGGGGGGATTAATTTTTGTGGATTTGCGCGACCGCTATGGGATAACCCAACTGGTAGTTGTTACCGAAGAAACCCCCGCGTTGGCTGAACAAGTTAAAGAGTTGAAACAAGAATATGTAATTTGGGCAAGTGGAAAGGTTCGACAACGCGAAAATCCTAATCCACGAATACCAACTGGATTAATCGAGATTCTTCTCGAAGATTTCGGAATAATAAATAAATCCGATTTACCCCCCTTCGAAATCAGCGAGATAGCAGAAGTTAACGAGGATACGCGCCTTCGCTATCGCTATCTCGATTTGCGCCGTCCATCCGTTCAAAAACGTTTTTTTGTTCGTAACGAAATTTATCAAATTATACATAAGTATTTTTCGGAAAACAATTTTGTTGAAATCGAAACGCCGTATTTGACCAAATCGACTCCCGAAGGAGCACGCGATTTTCTTGTTCCATCGCGATTGCATAAAGGGAAGTTCTATGCTTTACCACAATCTCCACAACTATACAAGCAAATCCTTATGGTTTCTGGCTTCGACCGCTATGTTCAAATTGTCAAGTGCTTTCGCGACGAAGATTTGCGAAGCGACAGACAACCTGAATTTACGCAAATCGATATTGAAATGTCTTTTGTCGATAGGGATGATGTCATCGCAATAACCGAAGGACTGTTCCGCAATCTTTGGAAGGAAATTCGCGGCATCGAGATTCCAATTCCTTTCCAAAGAATGAGCTATCGTGAGGCAATGGAAAGATTTGGTTCAGACAAACCCGATATTCGTTTTGGACTCGAAATTGTAACTTTAACTGAGATATTTAGAGAATGCGATTTCAAAATTATTGCCGACGCACTTTCTATTGGGGCTATAGTTGCTGGAATTAATGCGAAAGGTTGTGCGCATTTTTCGCGTAAGGATATCGAGCATTTGACGGAAGTTGCAAAAAAGTATGGGGGAAAAGGTCTCTTTTGGTTTAAGTATCAAAATGGACAAATTAGTTCGCCAATAAGCAAATTTTTCTCCCAAAGCATACTCGAAAACATAATCAAAAATGTAGAGCTCGAGGAAGGGGACATTTTACTCTTCTCTTCCGATATGGAGGAAACTTGTTACACTGTGCTTGGTGCTGTGCGCAAAGAAATTGCTCGGACGACAGGCATTCTGGAATCTGTTAGGGACAAATTTTCGTTTCTTTGGGTTGTAGATTTTCCACTCCTTGAATACAGTGCCGGAGAAAAACGTTACATTGCTAAGCATCATCCTTTTACTTCTGCTTTGGACGAGGACATTCCTTTGCTTCGGACCAATCCGGAAAAAGTTCGCGCAAAAGCATACGATATCGTTGTTAATGGCGAAGAACTTGGCGGAGGCAGTATCCGTAACCACGATAATTCATTACAGGAACTTATGTTTAGGTTGCTTGCATTTTCGGAAGAAGATATGCAACTCAAATTTGGCTTTTTGCTCGAGGCGCTTCGCTATGGTGCTCCACCGCATGGAGGCATAGCTATTGGGCTGGATAGACTTGTAATGACACTTACCGATACCGATAACATTCGTGATGTAATTGCCTTTCCGAAAACTACAAGCGGATTGTCTCTAATGGATAATTGTCCCAACGTCGTCGAAGAGGAGCAACTACGAGAATTGGGATTAAGAATTGATACTAATAATAAGAGTTAGAGCGAGTAATTGAGAATTAGAGAAATAGAATAAGGCTCGAAGCCATAGTAGCCATTCCAATAATTAAACCGAAAATTGCTATGTGGTGTTCCCCATATTTTTCGGCGGTGGGGAGGAGTTCGTCCAATGAAATATAAACCATAATTCCAGCAACGCCAGCAAAAACTATCCCAAAGAAAGAATCACTCATAAAATTTATTAAAATAAAGAATCCAATTAATGCCCCGATTGGTTCGGCAATACCCGAAAGAAACGATAACCAAAAAGCGCGCTTTCGGCTTTTTGTTGCATAGTAAATTGGCACCGATACCACAATACCTTCGGGGATATTGTGTATTGCAATTGCAACAGCAATGCTAATCCCGAGAAATGGGTTTTGCAATGCACCGAAGAAAGTCGCAAGACCTTCGGGAAAGTTATGAATCGCAATCGCAATAGCAGAAAACATACCCATTCGCAAAAGTCGGTTATCGGTATCCTGATATTGTGGAACGTCACTTCCGATGACCCCAATTTCGTGGGGATTTTCCCGGATAGGAACAAGTTTATCGATTAACCCAATGAAGGCAATTCCACAGAAAAACGAGCCGGTAGTAATCAAGTAGCCAGTAGGGTCTCCATAGATTTGGACTAATGAGTTTTTTGCTTTCGTAAATATTTCAATCATCGAAACGTATATCATTACTCCCGCGGAAAATCCTAACGAGCCTGCAAGAAACTTTGGGTTAAATTTTTTCGAGAAAAAGGCAATCAGGCTACCAATTCCAGTAGATAAGCCAGCAAGCAATGTGAGGCTAAAAGCAAAAAGAAAATTTTCGGTTAACATTTATAAACCTTGAAATTTACCAATAAAAACAAATATAATAAAACGAATATGTATTTACAATCGAAGTCGGGAAGTTCATCCTATTTTAAGCGTAAATAGAAAAAGAAAACTATAACCGTTATGTTGCTATCGAAATCATTGTTAAGTCGAGTGTTTGGATGTAAGACAACATTATGTATGCAGAATTTATTTTCTCTTTGAAAGCGAGGCATATTTTTCCTTATTTTTTTGTTGTAAAATTAAACAAAGGGAATTATGTTTATTATTTCAATTGTTAGCCCCAAAGGTTGCAACGAACAGTTTGTGATTGAACAATTAGTCGAAAAAACGGGGTTCAATCTGGTTACCGACGACGATGTGTTTAGAAAAGGAGCGCAATTGTTTAATATTAAAGATAAAAAATGCCGAGCATCGGTATTCGATGCTTCGAGTTTTGTTGCTTTCGATAAGTTCAAACATAAAAAACATTTATGTATTTTCAAGATTGCCCTTGCCCAAAGTTTATTAGATTTTAAGAAAATATACTATGGTGTTGGAACATATTTTATTCCGAACAATTTAAAGAATGTCTTAAAAATTTGCTTGGGTGCTGATTTGTCTTTTCGAATTGGTAACTATGCGAAAAACGAAAGGATTCCTTTGCACCAAGCGGAAAAAGCCGTCAAAGAATACGACAAAAGTCTCGTGCAATTCTCAAATTATTATCTCGACAAAGCACCTTTTTCGCCTGAATACTTCGATGCCAATATTGATGTGAGTAGATATAAAATAGAACAAATTGCCAATAAAATATATGAACTGCTACAAAGTAAGTCGACGGAATCAATAGATATGGCTCGAAAAAAGGTTCAAGAACTTATTACAGCTTATCGGGTCCAATTGCATTTCTTTCATTTAGGAGAGGATGTCGAGACAACTTTTGTAGATGGGAAATTGACCATTTTTATAAAAAAGTATAAAATTAGGATGGAAAATTATTTCAAGCAAATAAAGGAAAATATTCCTGACTTTCCTGAAATTAAAGAGTCCGAAGTCATTCCGGGTAAAGATATTGCAATTCCCTCGTCGATGGCAATCAAACTCGAACGACCACAGAAAGTGTTGCTAGTTGACGACGAAATAGAGTTTGTCGATACGCTTTCGGAACGACTTCAAAGCCGGGAATTCAAAACTGCTGTTGCATATAGCGGCGAAGAAGCAATCGAAAGTTTAGCCAAAGATTTACCCGATGTTATGATTCTTGATTTGAAAATGCCCGGAATCGATGGGATTGAGGTCCTACGTCGCGTTAAACAGGAGCATCCGGAAACCGAAGTTATTATTCTAACTGGTCATGGCTCCGAAAAAGAAAAGCAAATTGCTTACGAGTTGGGAGCTTTTGCATATTTAGAGAAACCTGTCGATATCGATGTGTTGTCGGATACAATTCGAAGAGCCTACGAAAAGATATTTCGGGAAAAGAATTAGACGAAAGGGTAGCTTTGAAACTTTTTATCAAAAAAAGCGAAAATAAGCAAAATAGCTACAATTCGAAACCAGAACGTAACTACGGCAAACTCTTACGAGTATCAATTCTTTTAATCTCTTTCGTTGCAATTACTCCTTTGATTATACTTACTTTGATAAACTATTTTCAATATCGAAAAACTTACGAAGCCGATATTATTTACCCGTTAACACGCCAAACTTCTAATTTAAAGAATAACCTTGAATCCTTCATTCAAGAACGCATATCGGTATTGAAATACATTTCCCAATCTTACACGGCAGACGAATTAGCCAACGCTAAGAAGCTTTCCCAAATTTATCATTCTTTGCGAAACTCCTTCGGTGGATTTGTCGATATTGGTATTATCGATAAAGATGGCATTCAGATTAATTATGTGGGTCCTTATGAACTACTCGGGAAAAATTATAAAACCCAAAAATGGTTTAACAATGTGATTTTTAACGGAATTGATGTAAGCGAGGTTTTTATGGGTTTCCGAGGCTTCCCACACTTTACAATCTCTGTTTTGAAAACAACAAATACCGATAAACATTATGTAATTCGAGCTTCAATTAGTAGCGAAATTTTGAACGAAAAAATTGGAAGCCAGGAAATTCCATCATATACCGACTTATTTATAGTGAGTCGGAACGGTTTTCTACAAACTGATTCTAAGTTATATGGGAAATCGCTGGACAAATTTCCATTGAAGTTATCGCTTTTTTCGAAAAGGACCGATATTTTGCAAACTTTCGATAACCACAATCGAACCATTCTATTAAGTTATGCTTTCGTTTCGAATACCCCATTCATTTTAGTTGAAATTGCAAGTGCGGAGTCATTGATGTCCAATTGGTCCAAAAATCGAAACCAACTTCTCCTATTTCTGATTGTCAGTATTGTTTTGATTATTCTGGTTGTAGTTTGGGGCTCTAACCGTTTCATACGAGTCATTAAAGAGAATGACATACGAGCCGCAAGAATGATGCACGAAATCGAATATACAAACAAAATGGCTTCCATTGGGCGTCTTGCTGCTGGCGTTTCGCATGAAATTAATAATCCTCTTGCGATTATCAATGAAAACGCTGGAATGATTCAGGATATTCTTCAAACAAACGAAGAATTCCCCGCCAAAGATAAAATTTTTCGTTGTATTAATTCAATCTACAAAAGCGTTTCTCGCTGCTCAAAGATTACGCATCAACTGCTTGGATTTGCCAAAAGGATGGAACCTAAGTTGGAGGAAATCAACTTGAATGAATTTATTGTCGAAGTTGTCAGCTTTGTCCACCGCGAAGCCTATTTAAACAACATTGTAATAAACGTCAAGAACCCACAGTATGGGACCATAACCTTAGTTTCCGATCGCGGATTGCTCCAGCAGATCTTTATTAATATTTTAAATAACGCATTGGAGGCTATTTCTGAAAGTGGGAGGATTGATATTTCATATTCAAACATTGAAAACGATTGTGTTGAAATAAAAATTGCCGATAGTGGCAAAGGTATTCCCGAAAAAGATTTGCCACACATTTTCGAACCTTTCTATACAACCAAAAAAGAGTATGGAACGGGGCTTGGTTTGTCGATTACATACGGTATTGTCAAAAAACTTGGCGGTGAAATTTCTGTCGAGAGCATCGAAAATGTTGGGACTACTTTTACAATTGTTCTACCAAAGGTTTCAAATATTACTGGGGAATTATGAACAGAATAAAAGTTTTGATAGTTGACGACGAAGAAGAGTTAGCGAGTTTGCTCGCCGAAAGATTGAATTTAAGGAGTTTCGATTCGGATTTTGCTATTACTTCTGTCGATGCAATTAAATCCATAGAAAACAAACTCTACGATGTTGCTATAATCGATGTGCGTTTGAAAGGAATGAATGGCATCGAGCTTATGAAACTAATTATGCAAATCCAACCACAAATTAAAGTTATTCTTTTTACTGGACACGGAACCGAGGAAGAAGGACGCCGAGGTTTAGCTCTTGGAGCATCAAAATATATAGTTAAGCCAATAAATTTAGAAAATCTTATGCTCGAAATTTTGGGAGTTTTGGAAAAGAAAGGTTAAAATGAGTGAATCGGCTGGCATAGACGCCCTTAAATTTTTTGCGAAAATTACTTCTGGCTCGACGCACGAATTGAACAATATTGTTGCTATTGTCAATGAATTGGGTGGAAGTATTGAAGATAAAATTAATTCGCTCGAGAATTTTGACCCTGATAAAACCGTAAAAATTGTCAATTCGATTAATAAAATTTATGCCCAGATTGAACGAGCAAAATCCTTAACAAAGAGCCTCAATCGTTTTTCGCATTCCGTTGATTCAACCATCGAGAATATCGACATCATTCAACTTTTGAAAGATGCTGCAACTCTTTTTCGTTATTTTGTGAAGTTAGAAAGTGCTAATATCGTCGAAAATTACTCGAGCGAGTCGTTCCCTATTCGAACCAATCCTTTTCTATTGTTTCTTTTATTGTTTAAATGCATACAAACTATTTGTAGTGGAATCGGTAGCCAACGCGACATATTTTTATCGACAGAAACCGGCAATCCATTTAAAATATATTTAAAATGCATTACAAGGGATGATGTTACAGTATCACTCGAACAATTAATATGTTCGTTGAACGAAATAGCTAATCTTTTCTCGATAGAATTAAAGATAGAATCTGGTGCGGACAAATGTAAAATAGCTATTGAATTTAATGTTGGCAATATAAATCAAAATATAAATCGAGGTGTATTATGAAAACAAAAGTTCTTATTGTGGACGATGAGGAGGAGTTCCTCGAAGCCCTTGCCGAACGACTTGAATCGCGAGGAATATCGGTTGCAACTGCCAGCGACGGAGTCAAAGCTATTCAACTTGTCGAGCGCGAGACTTTTCACGCAGTTTTCCTTGACTATGCAATGCCAGGAATCAACGGACTCGAAACATTAAAAATTATGCTCGAGCGTAAACCCGACCTTTTGATTTATCTTTTAACAGGACGAGCAACTCTTCACACTGGCGTCGAAGCCGTCAAACTTGGTGCTAAGGATGTAATCGAAAAGCCGGCTGAACTTTCGGAGTTGATTGATATTATCAAAAAGTCCGAATCCGAACACACCCTTGCACTCGAAAAGAAACTCAAAGATTCTATTGCCGATATTCTTAAAACAAAAGGTTGGTAACCAATGTATGCCCAGTTTGCCAAAGAATCATTATTGAGGAAAGTCTTTCCTTTTTTAGGATGGTTCGATAGTTATAGATTCGAATATTTCAAAACCGATTTTTTCGCGGGGATTTCTGTTGCTTTGATACTAATTCCACAATCTATGGCTTATGCACAATTGGCGGGATTACCGGCCTACTATGGTTTGTATGCTGCATTTTTACCTCCAATAATTGCTGCCTTGTTTGGTTTAAGTCGGCAACTTGCTACCGGACCCGTAGCAATTGTTTCATTGATGACCGCTTCAGCTTTGGAACCAATTTTCAGTTCTGGAAGTCCTGAATACATATCTTATGCAATATTTTTAGCCTTTTGTGTTGGGATATTCCGAATTCTTCTTGGTATTCTTCGTTTAGGTTCCCTGATGAACTTTTTGTCTCACCCAGTAGTTAATGGTTTTACCAATGCGGCTGCTTTGATTATAGCAACAAGTCAGCTTTCTAAAATATTTGGTGTGTCTGCCGACAAAGGTGAACATCATTATGAAACAGTGTATTTTGTTATCAGAGATGCTCTTTCTTTTACTCACTTACCAACTCTTGCTTTTGCAATTGGTTCATTAGTAATAATGTTACTTTTGAAAAAGTATTTTCCGAAACTTCCTTATGTTCTCATTGCAGTGATTCTTTCAACTATTGTTTCATATTATTCAGGTTACTATGTTGAAAAATTTACAACAATAGATCGAGTTACTTGTCCAATTTCACAAAAGTTATTGCTACAGTATAATGAAATGTACGATTCTTTGCAAAGTAAATCAAATCAAAGGGTTGCCCTTACAAACAAACTTCGTACAATGGAAAAAAATAGTGGCAAATATTCAAAAGAATACCTCGATGCAGAATTTTCAATAATTAACTTAAATCTGGAAATCGAAAGAATAAAAGATAAACTTAGGGAATTACGCAATCAGTTGAAATTTCAAAAATTTGTTGAAAAAAGCTTTGGCGATAGTCTTGTTTTTTGTAATATTACTTCCCTTTCCAAGGAAGAAATTAAAAACAAAAGAATATATTATCTTAAAGTTGGGAATGAGAAGTTTGACTTGAAATCATTAAAATTTACTTCAGGAGCTGATATAGTAGGGAAAATTCCCCAAGGCTTACCCAAATTTGTTGTCCCGCATTTTGATTTTAATATTATTGGTGATTTAATTCCATATGTAGTTATTATTTCAATTTCGGTATTTTTTGAAGCGATTCCGATTGCAAAAGCAATGGCAGCCAAGCTTGGTCAATCGGTCAATGTCAACCAAGAATTGGTTGGGCAAGGATTGGCCAACCTTGTAGGGTCGTTCTTTCAAAGCTATCCAGTTTCGGGTTCTTTTTCCCGTTCTGCCGTTAATTTTCAACTTGGTGCAGTAACTGGAATATCGAGCGTCGTAACTGGATTGTTCGTTGGGATTTCTTTAATATTTTTTGCACCTCTTTTATTTTACTTACCTCAATCTGTTCTTGCTTCAATAATAATTCTGGCTGTTATTGGATTGATTAATGTTCACGGTTTCGTTCATGATTGGAAAGCCCAAAAGTACGATGGAATTATTGGGATTATTACTTTCGTGACATTTCTTTACTTTGCTCCTCGCATTTATTATGGAATTTTTATTGGCGTTATTCTCTCGTTGGCATTGTATATTCATCGGGGGATGCGACCTGAAATTGCTATGCTTTCGAAACATCCCGACACGACATTCAGAAATCGGGCGCGTTTTGGACTTGCTCAATGCAAGCATATTGCAGTTATCCGCTACAATGGCTCGTTGGTCTTTAAAAATGTAAATTACCTTGAAAACGCTATTCTTCGAACAATCGCCAATATGCCAGAATTGAAATATGTGGTGGTCGTTGGCAATGCAATCAACGAATTCGATGCAAGCGGTGATTATATGATTGGTTCTCTTGTCGATAGAATTCGCGAAGCGGGAGTGGATTTGTTCTTTACTGGTTTGAATGATAGTGTGCTCGATACAATGAAAAGAACCTTGCTTTATTATAAAATTGGCGAAGACCACTTTTTCCGCAATGTGGCTATGGCGGTCGATGCTCTTTGGGAACCAGCACACCGTTTCTCGAAGGAAGAACGTTGCCCCCTGAAAGAAGTAGTTTACGAAGGTTAATCTTTCGTTAAAATAATTTCGAACAAAAGGAGGCTCGGCTCGGCGCGACACAAAATATTACCCAGTGCTATCTTATTGCCACTGCCCCAGTAAAAAACAGAACAAAGAAGCGAGGTAACCTTTTTTGATTTCAAGATAGCCTTTATTTTTAATGTATTTCGCTTCGTTTTACTTTGTTCGATATGATTTTTTCCAAAAGTTTCTGTCTCATTGAATATAAGTAATGTATATGTTTAATCCTTTGCGATTTTTTTTAATACTTCGTTTTTTATTTATAAATTACATTTTTATATTTGTGATTAGCTTTTTATTTTGGTTAAGAAATGAACGAAGGAATTATTGACTTCGAAATTGAGTGTCCAAATTGCAAAAGTGTTTTTTCGCTTTCTTCTGTTTTAAGCGAGCGACTTCGGGGTCAACTCCAAAATCAAATTGAACAAAACATCATTCAAAAGCTCGAAAAAAGTAAGCAAATAGAAATTGAAAAACAGAAACGTTACTTTCGGAGCGAATACGATAAAAAGGTCGAAGAATTTCAAAAAAAATTTCTCGAAGAACAAGGGAAACAAGAACGGTTGCGAACTGAATACGAACTGAAATTACAAAAGATGCAGCAAGAAAACGAGATTAATATTAATCGGATTTTGAATGAACAGAAGTTAGCTTTCGAAACACTTCGTAAACAATTCGAAGAAACAAGGAACGAACTCGAACGCCGAAACAAAGAACTCGACGAAGCTCGGCAAATCGAACGTGAACTACGTAAAAAAGAGACAGCATTATTAGAACGTGAAAAAAACATAGACATTGAAGTTCAAAGGAAGATAAGCGATGGTCGGGAACAATTAGAGAAGCTTCTACAAGAACGACTGCAAGCTCAATTTCAAAATGATTTTGCTCTGAGGTTAAAAGAGAAAGAGCATACGATTGAGACAATGCAAAAGAAAATCGAAGAGCTCAATAATAAACTGCAAATTACCTCGCAGCAACTCCAGGGAGAAGCCCAAGAGCTATTGCTCGAAGAAAGACTGCGGCAACAGTTTCCCTTCGATAGAATAGAACCAGTTCCCAAAGGGATTCGTGGTGCCGATATAATTCAAGAAGTATTCGATAAATTCGGGGCAATGTGTGGGCAAATAATATGGGAATCGAAAAGAACGAAGGATTGGAGTAACGAGTGGATTCAAAAATTAAAAGATGACCAACGTGAAATTGGTGCAGAAATTGCGATTATCGTAAGCCAAGCAATGCCGAAAGAAATTACTTCGATTGGCTTGTTCGATGGTGTATGGGTTTGCGATTTCAATAGTTATATTGGTTTGGCAATGGCTTTACGCGAAAACTTAATCCAACTTCAAAACATTAAAAATGCAATGAGCGGTAAAGATACCAAAATGGAACAAATTTATAATTATATTTGTAGTGAGCAGTTTGTTCAAAAAGTGAAAGCGATAGTCGAAACTTTTCAGAGTATGAAGGTAGATCTCGAGAAGGAGCGGGCTGCAATGGAAAAATACTGGAAAAAACGCGAGGTAGAATTGGATAAAATAATGAAAAATGCTGTTCGAATCTATGGGGAATTGGAAGCCTTGATAGGGAATCAGTTGCCCGAAATCAATATACTTCAATTATCATCGGGAGAATAATGAATTTTGTTTGTAAAATATGAGGAAAAAATGGAAACAAAATCGAAAACTATATTTTTGCTTCTGCTACTTTTTTTGCTGCCGTTCCAAATTTTAGCCGATTGGGAGGTTCTTTCGGGAGCACCTTCGGGAATTATTAAAGATTTATTAATAGCCGATAATCGTATCTACGTTGTTGGCTGGATGACGGGTGTGAATGTCTCGTCGGATTATGGCGATAACTGGGTGCAATATAATACTGGTTTGACTAGCCAGTTCGTTAATTGTATTGCCTATTCAAACAATATTATGCTTGTTGGGACTCTCGATACTGGAATATTCCGTTCGACCAATCTTGGGGCTAATTGGAGCCATTCGAGCGATAGCCTTCCCGAAAGGAATATTATCAATATTGTTGGCGATAGCTCCAACTTCTATGCCCTAACCGAAAATTCAAGGTTGTATAAATCCAGTGATGGCGGTAGAACCTGGTTTATATTGAATACCAGCGATTTTGTTTCGCTACCTACAGCTATCGACGTTAAGGACGGAAAAATACTCGCCGGCACAGCCGATGCAAATCTTTATCTATCGACAGATAACGGAGAAAGTTGGACCGATTTAAAGTCGGGGCAACTATCCTCGACTATCAATTATGTTATGTGGAAAGGAACGGATATATATCTTGGAACCGATTTGGGGGTCTATGTATCTACGAATCAAGGGGGAACTTGGTCGTTGCGTAATAATGGGTTGAAAGGCGAAGCGAAAATTACTTTCCTGAGATTTGCTAACAATAAGTTAATTGCTGGAACTCAAAATGCAGGAGTGTATTTTTCTGAGGACAACGGAAACTTCTGGTTCGAGTTCAACGAGGGGATACCCGATATGTCCATCATTTCGCTCGAAAGCGACAATTTCTACCTTTATGCTGGAACGGAATATGGTTCGGTTGCCCGACGAAACCTTAGTGAATTGGAAATTCCTGTGGTTCAAGCACCCATTCTTTCTCAGCCCCAAAACGAAGCAACCGGACTAGATACTATTGTTGGCTTTATATGGGAGCCTTCGAAAGGGGCTGTGGGATATCACCTTGTTATTGCAACTAATCCGGACTTTTCGCCTCAATCAATTGTCTTCGAAAAAAACAATCTGAAAACGAATTACTGGACTGTTGACTACTTAAAATTCAACTGGACATATTATTGGAAAGTTGCAGCAATTGATTATAAAGGCGAAGAGAAATGGTCGGGAGTCTTTAGCTTCTCAACTAAAATGAAATATGTAGAACCCGAGTTATTTTATCCTTTCGACGACCAAGAAGTATCGATTCTTCCGCTTACTTTCTATTGGAGTTACATACCTACCGTCGTTAAATACACTTTGGAAATATCGGAAAGGGAAGCATTCGACCAACTTGTGTTTTATGCCGATACTGCCGACACAACCTATACCGTTTCGAATACTCTAATGAATAATAAAACATACTACTGGCGCGTTGTTGCATTTTATCCGGAAGATTCCACAAGGACAACAGTTACGAGGAAATTTCGAACAACGGTTCTTTCCGTCGATTCAACTTTCAACGATGCGATGTTCGATTTCCGTATGGTTCAACAAGAAGAAAGTGTTCAAATTTTCTTCCGAAGCGAAGAATACTCCTCGGCGATTTTGAGCATTATTGATATTTACGGAAGGAATGTGTTCTTTGGGCAAATGGATGTTAATCCTTCGTATAATCAAATAGTGCTCGATGTCCACTCTGTTCCGACGGGGTTTTACTACTATCGCTTTGTTATTGGGAATCGAGTCTATTCAGGTCCGTTCCTTTTGGTGAAATAGGATAGGGAACCAATATGCAATAGAAGATTAGATTTATGAACAAAAATTTAAAACAAGGTTTTTTAGATGCCATAGGGCAAACTTTTCAGGCATATAACAAATATGGAGCAAGAAGTAACAAAAAGTTAATTCCAATTCATTCATGGTTTGCAAATGAAATTATTTCAGGGTTTGGGGAAGAATATTCTGTCAGGAGTTTGGGTAGCGGTGGTGAATATGAAATAGAAGGGAAATATTATCCTAAAATAATTAGATATAACAATTTTCAGTAACCAAAAACCGATAGTAACATTAAGTTTTAAATTTGTAACTTCAAACTATGCTCAAAATTCTAATAACTATTTTGAAAATTTACTCGGCGAAACTGCAAATGTTAGAAGAATAGGTGTTGGCTTCGTTCATTTTCTTGTATTAAGAGGTCATACTCCATATTATGATAAAGCAGCCGGAAATAAACGGGGACAATTAAAGAAAATAGAAATATTGTCTGAACATCATATAAAAAAATATATTAAACTTTTTAAGGACAATGATTTTCCACATAAACCCGATGTATTGGGTATGGCAATAATAGATTTTCATGAGGATAATCCCTATTTTACTGATTTAAAAGACTTAGGATTAGAAGAAGAAACTGTAAATATATTAGATAATGATTTCTCAATTGAAACATTTATAGAAAAGGTTAGAGCATTATGCGAACTAAAAAAATAAATACTTTACCTTTATATATGAAAATTACAGGGAAAAAAGCAAATGGGATTGTCTATACTCCCCCGAAAATAGTTGAGTTAATTTTAGATAACATTGAGTATGAAAATAATATTTACAATAAAAAAATTATAGACCCATCGTGCGGAGAAGGTAATTTTTTGATAATTGTTGTAGAAAGATTTTTAAGAGATTGTATTAAAAATAATTTTAATTCCAATAAAATTAGAAAATTATTACATGATAATATATTTGGTTTTGATATTGACAAAACTGCTATTCTTAAATGTAAAGCTTATTTAAACAACATTGCCCAAAAGTATAGAATAGATAAAGTTGAATGGAACATTTTGAACATTGATAGTCTAGATAAATCTATAACAAGACAATATTTTAATTCTTTTGACTATGTTGTAGGAAATCCCCCATATATCAGAATCCAGCATTTAGGAAAAGAAAGGCGGGAAAGAGTCCAAAAAGATTGGTCTTTTTGTAGGAATGGTTCAACTGATGTTTATATTGCTTTTTTTGAACTTGGTTTAAATTTATTAAACGAAACAGGTCAATTGGGTTATATTACTCCAAATACTTATTTTAAGACAGAAACTGCTAAAGCATTAAGATATTATCTTATGGAGAAGAAACTTATTAAGAAAGTAATAGATTTTAATTATCACCAAGTTTTTAACGATGCAACAACATATTCAGCAATTACTATATTAGATAAGAGTTGGAAACAGAATAAGTTTTACTACTTCAATGGATATAAAGAAGAAACAAAATATGTTGGCGAGATAGAATTATCAAATATTGATTATAATAAATGGACATTAGCATCAAACAATGTTTTAAAAAGAATTAAAGAAATTGAAACAAGGGGAAGTCCATTAGGTAAAATTGCAAAAATACACGTTGGCATAACTACCTTGGCAGATGATTTTTATATCTTTAAAGACCCAATTATAGAAGGAGATAAGGCAACAATAAAATTAAAAGACGGGAGGACATTTATTATTGAGAAAGATATATTAAAACCAATAATAAAAGTATCAGTTCTAAAATTACCTAATGAGGAACAAAATAGATTTATAATCTTTCCCTATAAAAAAATTTATGGGAAACATATGATTATACCAGAAGTTGAATTAAGAGATTCATTCCCATATACTTATAAATATTTCTTAGCAATTAAAGAAAGATTATTATTGAGAGATAAAGGCCGAAAAAACCCCGCAGCTTGGTATGCTTTTGGTCGTTCCCAAGGTCTTGATACTTCTTGGGGTAAGAAAATACTTGTTTCTCCTTTGAGTTTAAAGCCTAATTTCATAGTTTGGGAAAGAGAAGAATACACATTTTATGCTGGATATTGTATAAAATTTGATGGGGATTTACACTGGCTGGCTAAACAGTTAAATTCAGAGGATATGGAATTTTATATTAAATATGTTGGGAGAGATTATCAAAACGGGTATAAATCTTATGCTAAATCTTTCATATCAAATTTTGGTGTAATTCCGTATGAGAGTAAAAAACATAAGCATCTGGCCCTTTTTTAAGTTGGTGTGATATTTATTTATCATGGCATAGAAGATTTGCGTCTTATGATTCTTATGCAAATTTTGACCGCAAAAGACTGCTTTTGTATTGTGAACGGTGGTAGAGACGGTATAGAATAGATTACTCGTTGTCTTGGCTTCCGCCGTCTTTACCTCGGTAAAAGTGTTTAGAGGTTATATTTTGATTTCGCGGTTCAGCAAAGTTTGAACTTTTTGGATTTTCGATTGCATTCGGGATTGTTCGCCGCGCCGCCAATCCACTTTAATTGTGGTGTAAATTCGGTTACATTGTGGCTCGAGAATTTTGAAACATTCAGAAATTAGAGCAAAAACTTCGTCCCAATCGCCTTCTAAAATTGTTCCCATTGGTGTTAAACGATAGGTAATTCCACTTTTATCGATGTAGTCTATTACCTGCGCAACATATTGGCTAACGCTTTCTCCTTTGTCGGTTGGAAACATAGAAAACTCAACAAGAACCATCTTTCCCTCCTTCGTTTAGTAAACCAAAAGGTAAATTAAACAATATGTTGAAATTGAAAAAATGTTATTAATTTTGCTCCAAGATTTTTGAAGAATTTAAAGTGAAAATCTAATATTTTAAGCCTCGCCATTCCTTCGACAAATAGGAGTGAAAAAAAGTAATTTTTTTGCAAGATGTTGTGTAACTTTTTTATGAATATTTTTGTCTTAATATCGTCCGGAAATTAAGCGGACAAGAAAAATGTATTGGTTAGCGACAAAAAAGGAAACCTTATCGAGCCCCTCGGAGGTGGAACAAAATATATGTTTCACAAATCAATAGGTGGAGCTATGTTCAAACTCAATACAAATTTAACAAAGCGTAGCAAAAGCGTCTTTATTTTGGCGCTGCCGTTCAAATTCTCGGCGAAGTTTGTTGTTTTATTTCTTGGCTTGCTTGGTGCAATGACTCTTGCAATTCAACAACCAATGTTTAATGTTAAAAAATTGAGGTTTACAATGGAAAGAATAAAATTGTTGAATTTATTGGCAATTATTGTTATTGTTGCTTTCCCATTTTGGGCAAATAGTAAATCAAGCGACAGTACAGTTAAAAAAATAGTTGCTCGAATCGATACGACGAACATCGACAACATAATCAAGGATTTATCGGGGGAAAATCCAGTAGTTGTTGAAGGGAAAGAATATGTAATCAATAATCGAAGTAATTTATATATGCTTGGCAAAATGAATCCATTGAATCCGATAGCAGCGAAATATGTTTACTACAAGTTTTTGGAGTATGGTTATAGCCCAAATTATGTAGAAGTGCCATATCATCCCTCTTATCCAGACATAAAGTTAGAAACAATTTATGCGATAAAACTGGGTAGAGTAAGTCCGAAGAATGTGATTGTCTTTGCAGCATCGCACGATTCATATTCAATTGATTCAATTGCACCGGGAGCGAACGAAAATGCCTCGGGATTATCAGTAGTGCTCGAAGCGGCTCGAATTTTCAGTAAACTCGAAACAGAAAATACAATCATATTTGTTTCTTTCGATGATATGAACAATACTGGTTCGGGTGCAAGTCACTTTGTTGATTCTTTAGAAAATGCCGAAACTGACCAAATACGTTCGATTTATCCTGACATTATTGGAAATTCAGGCGGGGAAGGAACAATAGTCGGAAGTAGCGACACAGTTAAAAGCAAAAATTTGATTGACGATTTTATCTATATTTCTAACCTGCTTGATTTAAATACGATAATTGCAGGAATAACAAAGAGTTCCTCCTCGGTTAGCTTCCCTGGAAATAATAATGAGGATGTATATTTCCACAGAAAATCCCCGCCATTTCCACCATTTGTCAAGACGAAGGACGACACTTTCGGTAATCTGGAATTGGAATATTTACATAATAACGGACGGATTGCAATTGGAACGTTAGCATATATTGCTGGTGTAATAGATTCAACTTTAACACTACAAAGCAGCAATCCAGAGGAGGAAATTTACTTATATCCAAATCCCACAGAGAGCAAACTAACAGTTTACAATCTTTGGTCTAATTCCAGTGAAGTTAAAATTAATATTTATAACACATTAGGCGAACGAGTTGGAAGTCTTGAAGTTGGGCATTTACAATCACAAACAATAGAATTTACCCTTGGGGCTATATTTGCTGCAAGTAGTTAATAGCGACGGCAAAACAGTATTTCGTAAATTTATAAAACGGTAGGAGGCGATTGCTCGAGCAATGGAAGTAGAAATTGAGAGCCTTCGATGTCGATGATGGATATAAAAAATTGTGGTTTTGCAACGAGGCTTTTTCTATGGATTCCTATATTAGTTGGCACCATAAATTTAGATTATTTCTATTTCTTTTTGCTCAATCCAACCTATGTTGCCGTTTGGAATGCGAATTTTGAACCATTTTCCTACTCGGTCGAGGATTTGTATTTTTGTTCCTTGATGTAAAATGAAAAGGTCGGTAGAATTTTCTTCGGGCGAGCTTTTTATATAGGAATTTATTGCAAAAACTATTGCATAGTCCTTGCTATCTTCGTTGTGGAAACGTGAATATGCAAGCACTGAATTCATCACAAATAGAAGAAGAAAAGAAAAACCCAAGGCAAACAAAGCTTTTTTGAAAGTAGTGTTATTTAGCACAAGAAGTAATGCAAAAGCGAAAGCAGAAAGCCAAATAGAAGCAATTGCTAAAATTGTCCAAGTTTTGGAATTATAGGCATCGACGAGTTTTTCCCACCATTGAACCAAAAAGAATTTAGGAACCTCATCGAATTTGTCGACGATTCGTAGGTTTGCCATTTGCAGGTTGAAATTTATATCTTCGTCGGAAGGGTCGATTCGGCGAGCACGCTCGTAGTAAAGAATTGCAAAGTGGAATTGATTTAATCTGTAATAAGAATTGGCAAGGTTGAATAAAATTTCTTTCGAAGCATATCCGTTCGAAAGAATTTGGCGGTAAAGCTCAATCGCATTGTTGTAGTCGGCTTTTCGGTAGAATTGATTCGCACGATTAAAAGCTTCGTAAGGATTGAACTTATTGCTTGCTAATAAGATACAAGTTGACAATACAAGAGTTGCTAATACAACAAAAATAGGTTTCATACCAACTTCTCGCCAAGATTGGACAGGACTTCGACAGCGTTGCTATAAATAACTTCCAATGGTTGATTATCCCCCAGCGGCGAATAGCGCGCTTGTTCACAAAAGTTTATGACATTTATGAGTTGTTCGATTTCATTAGGATTTAACCCGAGTTCCGCAAGTCGGGTGCGAATTGTAGCTTTTGTTAAATCGGTTGGCGAAATATTAAGTTTATTTGCAACGAAACCCCAAAGAGCGCGAGCAGTTTCTTCGTAGAATTGTTCCTTTTTGCCATCGGACATAAATCTTTTTGCGATTGAAAGGTGCTTTCGAGCGATTGTTTTGGCTCGTTTTTGTTTCAAAAGGATAACATTCCCTTCGAGTTGTGTTTTTCGGCGATTAAAAACAAACAGAATAAACCACAATGCAACTGGTAAAGCCGAAAGCACGAAAAAGATTGGGGACGCCCATAAAGTCGTGTTGCTACTCGAAAATTTCGGATGGTTCGTCTTGATGTAGCGAATATCTTGACCAATTAATTTTACATCTTCTTTTTTAATGCCTGTAGCAAAACTCTGTGTCCCAATGCCTTTTTCTACCTCTAAATTAAAGGGGTTGGAACTAAGCGTTACATATTCTTTCCGTGATAAATCGAAATAAGCAAATTTAATAGGCTCTATTTTAAATTTACCTGGGTTTTTAGGGATTAAATAGTATTCGAAGACGATATTACCGGTAACGCCTGTTGGCGAAACATTTGTGTTGTCAATTAGTTTGGGTTCGTAAACATCGAAGTCGTTAGGTAGAGCAAGGTTAAAAGGAGAAAGGAGCTTTAAGTTTCCTTTTCCGGAAATTTGAACCCGAAGAGTTGCAACTTCGCCTGTTTTAACTTTATCTTTATCGAGCCAGGCTTTCATTTGCATCGCACCAACCCCACCGTGAAAATCGGCAGGTTGGTTGCCCGGCAAAGGGAGGACTTTTATCGAAGTGGGTTTCGATTTTACTGTGTAAGAAAAATCTTTGTAGCGATTCGAAAAGAAAGGGTCATTGAAAAATGGGTCATCGAACAACATATCGAATGGGTCTCGGCTTCGTTTTTTTTGCTGTTGAACTAAAAGCCGAACAACAAATTCGATTTCCATTGGGTCGATAGGCAAATTCCCGACTTGTTGAGGGATAAGAACAACTTGCTTCAAATCTGCAACCCGATAAGGCACTCCGTTAATATTTTCTGTGGTAAATTTCAGTTCTTTAATACCAAAGTCTTGTGTCCAAAAACCATTGAAGCTTGGCATTTTGGGAACCGATATGTTTACTATATTTAAATTGGGATGAACATAGAGTTTATAAGTAGCAACGATAGTTTCGCCGAGATATGCTTGGGATTTATCGATAACTAGTCGGATAAATAGATTATTGCGTATGATTTCGTTGGCTTGTTCGCCGAGCGATTTCTCCGACGATGGTTGTTTCGCGGCATTTTGCGGAGCCGACTTGCTTACCGAAATTGTTATAGAGTTCGAGCTAAGCACTTTGCCATCGACGGTAATTTTAGCTGGTTCTATAGTGTAAGTTCCAGCAACATCGGCAGACAAAATATAGATAAATGATAGAGAACTCGAAACTTGCCCATTGATAATTTGTGTGCTCATCGACCGACTTGGGCCTGCAAGAACGGTAAATCCTTTGAAACTCGGTGGCTGAAAATTTTTCCCAGACGTTGAATTTAAAGTAAAAGTAATTTGTATTTGCTCGCCAACTTGCGCGTTAGTAGTACTCGCCTTCGCAGTAAAGGAATTGTCGGCAAATACTTTCGACACACATATTGTAACTAAAACAATCAAAAAGATTGTTTTTTTCATATAAAAATTCTCTTTTGTTCAAAGTGTATAGAAGGAAAAAAAACAAAAAAATTTTGTTTAATAACTTTCGCTCTCGTTTGGGAAACTCTGATTTCGAACATCCTCGCCGTAATGTATGGAAGCTTCCATTATAGTTTGATACAACTGGCTATAGCGGCGAACGAAACGCGGATTGAAGTCAATAGTCAGCCCAAGCATATCTGTATAAACAAGAATTTGACCGTCGCAATGTGGACCGGCACCAATGCCAATAGTAGGTATTGCCAATGTTTCGGTAATTTTTTTCGCAAGCTGAGCGGGAATTTTTTCGAGCACTACGGCAAATGCTCCCGCTTGTTCGAGCATTATTGCATCCTGGAATATGGATTCAGCCTCTTGTGGGTCTTTCCCACGTGCACGATATGAGCCAAATTTATGGATGCTTTGTGGAGTAAGTCCAACGTGTCCCATTACCGGAATTCCGCTTTCCGTCATTCGTTTGATTGCTTGTAGAATGATTTCGCTTGCTCCCTCGAGTTTCACTCCTCCGCAACCAGTCTCCTTCATAATTTTGCCAGCATTGGTAAATGCTTCGTCGGCAGATACTTGGAATGTCATAAATGGCATATCGGCGATGACAAGCGGCCTTTTCGCTCCTCGAACAACCGCTTTTGTATGGTAAATAATATCCTCTAATGTAACTGGAATCGTTGTTTCGAGACCTTGAACTACGTTACCAAGTGAATCACCAACGAGGATAACGTCCACCCCACTCTCATCAAAAATTCGAGCAATAAGAGCATCGTAAGCCGTTAAACAAACAACTTTTTGCCCGGCTTTTTTCATTTCTTGCAACCGAAAAGTGGTAACTTTTCGGGGATCTACATTTGTGCTACCAATATAATCCATTTCTTCCCTTCCAATTTAAAATTTACAAAATAAGAAAAAAATACACATATAAAAACCAACGGTAACGTTTGTCTGTTAATTATCCGTTTTATTCTTTTGCTACTTAATTTGAGTAAATTTAAGTAAAAATTACACAACTCTGTCATCAAAAATGTTAAAGATATTTTGTAATTTTTCTTTTGTCTATTTTTTAAAATATTCATATTTTATACTTTGTTTAATTAATAATCTCATTTATTATGAATAATAAAATAGAAAGTTTAAAATCGACTGTAACGGAAAAAACATTTACACAGCTACGGGAGCTATTAAAAAACCCTTTAGGAATTAGGAAGCTCGATCTTCATCTTAAAAGTTTCGAGGAGATTCCCGAAATAATTTTCGAGTTCAAAAACCTCGAAGAGTTAAATTTGCGTAATAATCATCTTTCGAGTTTACCCGAATGGTTCAAAGAATTAGATTCTTTGATGAAACTCGAACTCGGAGGCAACAATTTCGTGGAATTTCCATCGGTTGTATCGCATCTTAAAAATCTTGTTTATCTCGATATGAGTTGGAACCAATTAACCATTGTTGCCGAGGAAATTGCCAATCTAAACAATCTTGAAAGGTTAAGTCTAAACCATAACGGAATAAACTCCCTTCCCGAAAGTATTGGAAAGCTTACCAATCTTCGCACTCTTGAATTAAACAACAATCAAATTCAAACACTTCCAAAGTCCATTGGAAATCTCGAAAATCTTGAAGAACTTTTTTTATTCGAAAATAAAATTACATTTCTACCCGAAACAGTTGGAAATCTCAAAAATTTAAAGAAACTTGAATTGCAAGAAAATCAATTAAAAGAACTACCCGAAACTATCGGAAACCTCGAACAGCTTGTAAAGCTAAGAATATACAAAAATTTTCTCCAAACTCTTCCAAACAGCATTGGGAACTTGAAAAATTTAACGAAACTACTTCTCTACGAAAATCAAATTGCCTCTTTACCCGAAACTATAGGAAAGTTGAGCAACCTCGAGGAACTCGATTTGAGTGGGAACGAGCTTTCGACGTTGCCCGAAACTATCTTTAATTTGAAGAGGCTAACAAAGCTTTCTCTTTCGAATAATACTTTTCCAGTTGATTTTATATTTATCGTCAAAGAAAAAATGCCAAATACTTTTGTCGATTTAGATTAATGTGGAGCCAATGTTTTTTTCAATAATCTGTAACAAATTAATTATAAAATTGTTATTATTTGTTTAATAAATTATGAATTAAATTTTTTTGTTAAATTTAACATTTGTAAAAAAGAAATATTGTTTATGTTCAAATAATTATAGGGGTTAAAATGAGAAGGGTAGTTTCGCTTTTTCTAATCGTTTTATTTACCACATTCTCTTCGTATGTGTTTTGTATAGGACAGACAGAAGACGAAATAAAAGCTAATTTACCGAAGATGCTCGGTGCGAACAACGTTGGGAAGGAGTTCTGGTTTACAATCCCAATATGTTTCGAAGATGAAAGCTTTGGGTGGCAAAACTTCGTTAAGATTTATGTAACTTCTCCATACCGAACAAATTGTATTGTTGAAGTGCCTGGCAAGGGTTACTATTCGATAAAGAAGACGATACCCAATGATGTTATTGAGTATGCAATTACTCCAACGCAAGGACAGCCTTATGTGAAAGGCGGTCGTGACCCCGAGCGTCCCGACGAAGTTTTTCCGGGCGCGGGGATACACGTAATATCGGATGACCCCATTGTTGTTTATTGCGTTGTTCGGTACCATTGGACAAGTGATGGTTTCCTTGCAATACCTGTTTCGTCCTTTGGTAAGGAATACATCGTAGCCGGGTATCCAGTTGACCCTATGTTTCGTGCGAATTGGAACTATAAATTGCCCAACACTTGTGGGATTGTTGCTGCTTTTGACCAGACTAAAGTTCGGTTTACCTTAGGAGGAAATAGCCTTACAAAAACAGCCGGTGGGTTATTACCCGGGCAAACAGTTGAGAAGACTTTGAATCGTGGCGACGTGTTTATGGTATCCACGCAAGGAGATGCTTCCGATTTAACAGGAAGTCGGGTTGTTGCTAACAAACCGATTGCTATTGTTACTGGGAATCAATGCAATAATATTCCTAATGGCAATCAATGGTGCGATTATACAGTCGAGATGGATTTGCCAACTTTTACCTGGGGATACGACTATCATATCCCCAATGTTGCGAAGCAGCCAAAACGTGCATATCCTCCACTTCTTCGTATTTTTGCAAAAGAGAAGAACACTACTCTTTATCGCGATGGGAAGGAGTTCGGTTATCTAAGGGGGAGTAATGGAATCGAGGGCAATGGTTGGCTCGAGACTCGTATGAATTCTGCTATGGTTCCAAAGGTTCACTATCCAGTAGTTATTTCAGGCGACAAACCTATTTCCGTTACACTCTATAATCCTGGTGTTCAAGAGGACCAATATGCCAGTAATTACGTTAATAGCGACCCATTTGTGATGGTAATGACCCCTTACCAACAATACCAAAAAGAAATAACGTTTTGCACACCAGCAACT
>JBBIJO010000013.1:0-76027 GCA_037445895.1 Ignavibacteria bacterium
CTGCCTCCTCATAGAACATTACAATAATTTGTGAAACAAAAAATTAAAATACAAAAATAAAAAAATTGAAAATCCAAAATATATTTTTAGATGAAATTAAATTTCTTTGTAATCAATAATTTTCTATTGCAAGCAAACCCAGCATACCTGAACAACATATACAAAATAATTTACTGGTAAGTTACTACGCAGACATAAATATATTGTGTTAGGTCATTTTTGTCGTGGGAAAGAATTTAGTAAATAAAATCGGGGACCGCAAATTTGCGCTCCCCGGTTATGTAAGTAAAAACTTTTATATTTGTATCGAAATCACTTTTTTCGGATATAGCAACTTTCTTGCACTCGTTACTCTATTATTTACTTTGCTCCCAGGCTTCGACAGGAGTTTTAATTATCACTTGAACTGTGCGATTGTAAAATCTACCTTCGGGTAGCGAGTTGTTGTAGAGTGGTTCATCTTCGCCAACACCTCGTTTAATAATCGAACCAACTTTACCTTTTGTTTGCTGCATAATCCCGTTATACACAGTTGTCGAGCGTCGTTCCGAAAGCCCTTGGTTGTGTTCATAGAGCCCAACTACATCGGTGTGGCCAACGACTTCTACGAATGATGCAGGGAGGACACGATTGTAAACGTATTCCCTCATAATTCTTTCGTTAATGGGTCCAGCATCGGAACGGTCGAATGGGAATAGAATTAAACTATAGCGTTCGAGTGTGCTGTCTTTTGCTCCTTTAAGGATGTCAACTTTTTTCTGTTCAGTGGAGACTTGCATAACGGGAATAACTATCGGATCGGAAGCACATTCTTTATCGTTTGTGGTTGTAATGACTAATTGTGCAGTAAAAGGAGTTTCATCTTTGGGATATTCGCCATCGGAATTTTGCCAATCCCATTTGTATCTATTCTCGGTGATACCGATTTCGCGTAAAGTTTTCCATTCGGCTCCTCCACGTTTTACTTCGATTCTACGAGATTTAACTAACGCATCTTCGATACCATTTTTCAAAGTATAATGCATAAATTCAGGTTGTGGAAACGTTTTGGGATCTTTATCGAAAACAGGTTTCATTATATTCCAATCGCTACATATAATTTCTACTCGTCGATTTTCGACAATGCCGAGTGAATCGTTGAGATTAGAAACAACGGCAGGTTGGTTTCGAACTGTAAGTTTCATTCGCTTTTCATCGATTCCCCAAACATTATGTAGGTAATCGAAAACAGCTTGTGCGCGGTCGCGCGAAAGGTTTGGCTTTTTCTCGTCGGGAGTTTTACCGTCGTTACATCCAACAATTTCAATTTTGGTTTCGGGATGTTGATTCAAACGAAAGCCGTAAATATTAAGAATATGATAATATTTTTCTAATGTTCCACCGCGAATTGTAGTATCTGTGAATGCTCTTTTGAATCTATCGTCCGGGGATTTGAAAAGGATATAGCGTTCGGGAATTTTCGAACTACCGAGGTCGAAAAATACATAATTTAACAATGGATAAAGGTCCCACGTTTGGAATTGTTCCATTACGAGCCCATTGAAATTTGCAATTTCGGGCTTGATTGCCTTATTTTCGGCAACATATCTTGCTTCTTCAATATCGGCACCAATAGTGGGACGCTGCCCGAGAGGAATAACAACATTTATTACATCGGCATATTTTTTGGCTTCTTCGGGGTCAGTGGTTGGTTTTGGTTTATCGACCCGAACAATCTTTTTAACTTTTCCATACTTTGGATTTTCTGCCGAAATTTCAAGGTTAACAAACATAATCGAATCCTTCGGGTTGCCATAGTCTGTGTTAGCAACGACGAAATCCATCTCTGTGTGTTGACCTCGCAAAGTATCGACAGCTACGCGATTAATTATTGGGCTTTTTATCGTAACAACTGCGGGGATATTTTCGCCACTACATTCGTCAATTACAGTTGTTTTAACAACAATAGCGCGAAAATACGCAGGAATGAACGCCATAAATATGTCGAAATCGCCTTGGTATCCTGCAATGTCCTTTCTTCGCGAAGAAAAGTAAAGAACATCGCCCGATGCTGGAAGAGTAATAAATTGGTCATCTTCGGGGGTATTCAGTGGCTCTCCAAGATTTTCTGGTTTAGACCAAGTGTTGGTTACGGGGTCGTATCGAGTCACATAAAAATCAAGGCCACCAATGTTGGGTGTATGCCCTTTGGAAGAAAAGAATAAGGTTTGGTTATCGGCTGCAATAAAAGGTGCAGCATCTTGAGTTTTTGTGTTAATTGCCAATAAATTCTGTGCAGGCTTCCATTCATCGGTCTCTTGGTCGAAATCTGAATACCATATATCCATATTGTCCCAATTCGAGTTGTCGCCATCGCTATTTGGTCCGGGGCGTGTAGAAACAAAATATAAGCGGCTTTGGTCGGGAGCAATCGAAGGCTGTGCATCAAAATACTTGGAGTTGACGTTAGGACCAAGATTATAAGGACGGCTCCAACGGTCTCCCTCGATTGTCGTTCGGTAAATATCGCAATCGCCTAAACCATCGGGACGCGAACAAGCTGTAAAATAAAGCGACTGTCCATCGGCAGCAATAGAAGCAACCCCTTCATTTTCTGGAGTATTTACTCCTTGGTAGCCATAAATTGTTGTTGTGTCTATATTAAACGGTTTGAAAAATATAGTATCGAGTCGGTCATTTTTCTTGGTTGCCCAAAAGTCGTGGGAAGGTTTGTCGAATTTTGGGTTTATTCTACTTCCGGGGCGATTAGAAACAAAATAGAGGGTTTTGCCATCGGCACTGATTGACGGAGCATAATCAAGCCCCCGCCAGTTGACAACCGGACCAAGATTGATAATACGAATTTTGGACTTATCGAAAATTTGTGGTTGTTCTTGAAGTGGTTCAGCATTCGCCGAACTTGTCGATGAAGCATCGAGTACCACTCCATAAAGAAAGTATCGATTATCGTTATCAATCTGCCCGATTTTTTGACTTTGCTGAGACTTCAAAGCCAACGTCGAAAGAAGAAGAAGAGCAACAAATCCACCAAAAATAGTATTGATTCTAAACATAAAATCAACCTTTATATTAAATATAACATAAAAAAATTCTCTCTACTATAATTTAAAAATATAATATTAAAAAAAAATAAAAACATAACAATATAAAACATTAAAATATTCTTAATTTTAAAATTTATTTGTAGTTTTTAAATGAAAACTTTTGTAGTAAATTTTACTACAAAATATGTAAGTTGCTTAACAAATAATATTTATGAGTTTGTTGGGAATAAAGATAATTTTTCGAATCTTTCTATTGGCAATATGTTTAATAACATTTTGTTCTTGCAGTGCAAGTTGTTCGATTTGTTCCTGTGGCAAATCCAAGTTGGCAGAAATACGTGCACGAATTTTGCTATTGACTTGGACAACAATTTCTACTTTTCTCTTTGTTGCTTTCGATTTATCGTATTCCGGAAACTTTTCGAGAGTAACAGAAGACACATATCCCAATTTGCTCCAAAGTTCTTCGGCAATGTGAGGAGCGAAAGGAGAAAGACACAGCACAAATTTTTCCAATGCCTCCCTAGGTTTAATGTCATATTTGTAAAATTCATTGACAAAAATCATCATTTGTGAAATTGCAGTATTGAAGCGTAAGTTTTCGATATCTTCGGAAACCTTCTTAATCGTAGAATGTAGTATGTATTCTTGTTCTTCGTTCAAAGGAACATCTTGAATCATATCGGATAAGTTGCCGGCCTCGTCGACAAAAAGCCTCCAAATCCTATTTAGAAACCTATGAATCCCTTCGATTCCGGAAGTTGACCAAGGTTTTGAATCTTGAAGTGGTCCGAGAAACATCTCGAACATCCTAAGAGAATCGGCTCCGAACTCTTTCACAACATCGTCGGGATTAACTACATTTCCCATTGATTTCGACATTTTTCTACCATCTTCGCCAAGTATTAAGCCTTGGTGAAAAAGTTTATGGAACGGTTCGGGAGTAGAAACGTATTCGTAATCGAAGAGAACTTTGTGCCAAAACCGAGCATATAGCAAATGTAATACAGCATGTTCGGCACCACCAACATAAAGGTCGACACCGTTTGGATACATCCAGTAGCTTTCTTTGGATTTATCGCAAAAAATATTTTCGTTCTTTGGGTCAATATATCTAAGATAATACCAGCAGGAACCAGCCCACTGTGGCATTGTGTTTGTTTCGAAGCGACCGCGTTTCCCTGTTTTTTTATCAATAAAGTTTACCCAAGATTCAATATTTGCAAGAGGAGATTCGCCCGTCCCACTTGGCTTAAAGTTCGAAACATCGGGTAACGTCAGAGGTAGCTCGTCTAATTCGAGCGTCCGTTTTGTCCCATCTTCAAAAAAAATAATAGGAATAGGCTCGCCCCAATATCTTTGCCGCGAGAAAAGCCAATCGCGGAGTTTGTATTGAGTTCTTTTGCACCCAATTTTTTGTTCTTCCAAAAAAGATATTATTCTCCTCTTGGATTCTGTAGTCGAAAGAAAGTCCAAAGATACTTGGTCGTTCGCAGAGTTAATATTGAAGCCATCTTCTACAAAAGCTGTTTTTTGTATATCCCACTCCTTATCGAATGGAGCAACTACTTGGACAATTGGTAAATTATACTTTTGAGCAAAATCATGGTCTCGGTCATCGTGTCCGGGAACTGCCATAATTGCGCCAGTTCCATAATGATAAAGGACATAATCGGCAATCCAAATTGGGATTTGTTTCTTTGTTAGAGGATTAATTGCGTAAACGCCAATAAATACACCTGTTTTTTCTTTATTCAATTCGGTCCTCTCGAGTTCAGTTTTTTGACTGGCTTGGCGAATATATCGCTCGATGGTTTTTCGGAATTCTTTTGGAGTTATGTCTTGAACCAATGGATGTTCAGGAGCAAGAACAAGATAAGTAGCGCCGAAGACAGTATCTGGCCTTGTTGTAAATACAGTAATTTTTTTATTGTGTCCTATGACTGGGAAATCAATATCGGCACCTTCACTTTTTCCAATCCAATTTTTTTGCATTTCTTTTGTGGAAATAGGCCAATCGACCAATTCAAGATCGTCGAGCAACCTTTGTGCATACTTTGTTATGCGTATCATCCATTGCTTCATAGGCTTGCGTTCGACGGTGTAACCTTTTTCGCGCCATTCATCCACTTCTTCGTTGGCAAGCACTGTGCCAAGCTCTTCGCACCAGTTCACTGGAATCATCGCAAGATAGGCAAGTCGATGTTGGTCTTTAAATTGCTCAATTTCTAATGGATCTTTCAAACTTTGTGGAATAGGTAGTTCATCAATATGACGTGCTTTCTGTAATTCATCATCGAACCACGAATTAAAAATTTGAACGAACATCCATTGTGTCCATTTATAGTAGGACGGATCTGTTGTATTTATTTCACGCGACCAATCGTAACCAAACCCGAGCATTTTAAGCTGTTGTTTAAATACTCGGATGTTTCTTTCGGTCGCAACTTTCGGATGAATACCGGTAACCATCGAATATCTTTCAGTTGGAAGTCCGAAAGCATCGAATCCCATTGGATGCAATACATTATATCCTTTCATCCTTTTGTAGCGGGCAATTATATCTGTTGCTGTGTATCCTTCTGGGTGTCCAATGTGAAGTCCAGAGCCGCTTGGATATGGAAACATATCCAAAATATAGAATTTAGGCTTCGAGATGTCAACTTCTGTTTCATAGATTTTTCTATCTTCCCACTCCTTTTGCCATTTACTTTCGATTTCTTTAAAAGGATAACTATTCATCAAATTTTCAGTATATACAAAAATAAAGAACTCAAAATTACAAATTTTTAGGTTATTTGCTTTGGACAATCCGGGACAAAGAGTGCGGGAAAAGAGTTCTGCAAAACTTACTTCCAAAATTCTTTAATTTTTTTACGTATTCAACAATATTTTTTTTAGTATCTTGTCTTTTGGATTGTGTCGGATTAATAAAATTGTAAATGCATCGATTGCGACCCTTTTAAAAAAATTACATTTGCCGTGTTGGATATAACTACAAAGGGGAAAATAGTGAGAGAGAAAGCTTTCTTTTGTGTGCTTTTCTTATTAGTTTTTTCAATGAACTCTTTTGCACTCACAAAAGGATTTCAGGTTCTCGAAGAAACAGCAACTACACTGCGGATTAAATTCAATCCTAATCTAGTGGGATTCGACACTATCCAAATTGATGGCGATTCATTTCTAAATCCAAAAATTCAAGGTGCTTTCGTCCGCGATTTTGCTCCAAACAGCCCAAAAGTTTTATATGTCTCCGAACTTATTGCAATTCCAAACCCGACTTCATTTCACTTTTCATATACTATCCATAGTTTTCGAGAAATAAAAGGGAAAATTCCTCCATCGGCCACTCTAAATTACGAAAATGATGGAAATCGTTTCGCAATGGCTAATTATCTAGATTTCCATCCGGTTGAATGGGTGCGTTGCAATTATCTTGGGATTGGACGCAATATCCATCTTGCTGAAATATTAATTGCTTCTGCACAATACGACCCAAGAAAAAACGCAATCCTCGTCCCCAACGAAATTGAAATTACTATAACCTTCGAACCTTCGCAACCGACTTCTATAATTAAAGCCAGCGACGATTTAATGGTCGATGTGTTAAACCCAAAACAAGCAAAACAGTGGATTATAAGCCTTCGAAATACGAACACAACTATTTACGAAAAAGAGAAAGCCGACAAATTACTCGCAGAAAACAACCCCTTTGTAAAAATCAAAGTGGAAAAGGAGGGTATTTACAAAATTGATGCTTCGATGCTGTCGTCTCTCGGGATTAACATACCTATTAATCAGGTAAATACCATCAAGATTTATGGCGGAACTGGAAGACCTTTGAGCGAAAGAGTTCCCAATGCCTTAAAAAACACTTTCAATGAAATTCCAATCATTGTTCGTTCGAAACAAAATGGTGAACTCGATTACCTTTTATTCTATGGAATTGGAACTCAAGGTTTCGAATACAACGGGCAAGAATTTCGTAGCTACACCAATCCTTTTGGTAATACCAACTATTACTACTTAACCTGGGGGGGGAGCGAAGGAAAAAGATTTACATTTGATTCTGTCGAGAATTCCACAAACGTTAATACGCCAGCATTCTACATTGAACGAATATTTTTCAAAGAAGAGTTTATCAATCCTTATGCAAGCGGCTCTGGACGAACTTGGTTCGGGGGGAGTATTTTCCCCAGAATATTTACTAACCTTTTGAGTAATCTCGAGAGAAATGGTGATGTATTATATCGCTTTAATGTTGCACATAAGTACCGCTCCGATAGTTTCAACCTGAAAGGTGTTTTTTCGTTCTACGAAGCATCTTCGAATTTGTTAGGCAAAGTATCGTTGCCACCAATTTCTTCGGGCGATATTTATACCGAGGCAAAAAGTGGAGAAATCACAACAAGCTTGCCTGCAAAACAAATAGCCTACGACAACCGAAGTAACATAAGAATTGAGTATTACAATCCCGAAACTGGACGAGCTACGCCATTCTTTAATTTCTACGAGATTCATTATCCCAGGGCATTTGTTCCAATAGACAATACAACTTCTTTCTTTTCTAATCCAACCGATTCTGGGTGTTTTGAATATCAGATAAATGGATTCAGCGGAGAAATCTTTGGATTCGATGTAACTATCCCGGACTCACCGAAACAGGTAAAGAATCTTTCTGTTGTTGGCTCTTCTTTCACTTTCCGAGCAAATATTGAACCTAATAAGGTGCGTAAGTTTTTTATTAGTTCCAACACTTATAAACCAGAAGTTACAAAAATTAACCTTCGAGATTTGCGAACGATGCCTTTGAATGCCGATGTTGTAATAATTACAAACAAACTCTTGCGCAGTAGCGCCGAAAATTACAAGCAATACAGAGAGAAAACTACAAATCTTTCTTATACAATAGTTTACGTCGATGAGATTTTCGATGAATTCTCTTATGGTATTCCCGACCCCACTGGAATCCGAGATTTTCTGGCTTTTGCTTTATATTCTTGGGAAAAAAAGCCAAAATACGTGCTTCTTTGGGGTGATGGACACTACGATTATAAAAACATAACTACCAAAAACGAAAATTATGTACCTACGTATGAAAGCTCCGATGCCTTCACAAGTTATAATGGAACAAATACTTACGCTTCCGACGACTATTTAGCTTACATTGCTGGCGACGACCAACAGATTGATGTTGCTATTGCAAGAGTTCCAGTTTACGACGACCAAGCAGGTAATATCTATGTAAATAAAATAGAAACATACGAAAGTAACTCGGAAGGTTCATCGTGGCGGGCAACTATGATTTTAGCCGCAGACGATGGCTTAACTAAATATGACCCACCTCAAAGCGATGGGAATTTACATACGAGGGACTCGGAGGTCTTGTCGCGCGAAAAGATACCACCAATGTTCTTCCAAAGAAAAGTTTACCTCCCAGAATATCCATTAGAAAACATTCCTGGCGGCAGGAGAAAACCGCAAGCTTCCGCCGACTTGGTTCAAACAATAAATAACGGAGGGATTTTAGTAAACTGGGTTGGGCACGGCAACCCCCGTGTTTGGGCACACGAAGAGCTTTTCGACCGCGATAAAACTGTTGGACAACTCGTAAACAAAAATAAGTTATTCTTTGGTATTGCTGCAACTTGCGATTTTGGACGTTTCGATATGACCGAAATTAGGAGCGGAACCGAAGAGCTGCTCTTTTCGCCAAAGGGAGGAGCAATTGGCTATTTTACTGCTACACGGTTGGTTTATGTTTCCGATAATGCAGCTATTAATCAGGAGTTTGTCGAAAAAATGTTCGAAAGAAATTCGGAAGGGAAATATAGTAAAATTGGGGATGTTTATTTTAAAATCAAACAATATAGGCATAACGATAACGATAAAAAATATCTTCTTTTCGGCGACCCACTTATCACCTTGAATATGCCCGAATATAATATTGTGATTAAAAAAGTTAATGGAACAAATGTCGGTAGTCTGCCAACCGATTCTTTGATTACATTTAAAGCTATGTCCAAATTACAAATTGAAGGAGCCGTTGCTTCCCCTCTCGATAGTTCAACTGTTTCGCATTTCAATGGAATAGCCGAAATTGTTGTAAACGACGTTGATTATATTAAAGAGGTCAAAGACATTGATCCACAGAAGACATCGCACTATATTGCGAAAACGGGGGGTATTCTTGCCAAAGGGATAGTTCAAGTAATCAATGGCGAATTTTCCACTGAGTTTTATATCCCCGAGGAAATTAGCTATTTACCGGGAAACATAAGCCTACGGGTTTTTGCCAAAGATACCTCGGGTAAATATTTTGCTCTTGGTTACTTCAACAAAATGAAGATTAATGGTGTCGACGTTCTATCCGTCGATGATGATGTTCCCCCAAAGGTTGAAATCTTCTTGAATGATACAACTTTCAGAGAAGGCGACATTGTTAGCAACCCGCCAATGTTAATTTTACGCCTTTGGGACAACTACGGCATCAATGCTACTGGCAGAGGGATTGGACACAGAATTGAAGCCTGGATTGACAACAATATTGAATCTATTGATTTAACCGATAAATACGAAAGTTCTTTGACAAATCCTAAACAAGGTTATGCTAAATCTCTCATCTATGGGTTAGAACCTGGGGAACATAAAATTCGAGCCCGTGCTTGGGATATTTTCAACAACTACACAGTAGCTGAAACAAAGTTTAGAATCCTAGGTCCCGAAGATGGCATCAAAATTTATAATCTTTCAACTTACCCTAATCCCGCGAGTGGGGCACTGACGTTTCGCTTTCAACATAATACCAATGGACCATTCAGAATAACTCTCGAAGTCTTCTCGATTTTTGGAAATTTAGTTTATTCCTCAGTTTTCGAGGAATCGAAACTACTACGGGTAGAATTGCCTTGGAACTGCCTCGATAATAGTGGTAATTCAATTCCATCGGGGATTTACTCCTATTCAGTTACAGTAGAATCCAGTGGAAGTGTTGCCACTGCTTTCGGTAAATTTGCAATTGTTAAATAAATTATTCGTTAATGAAATTGATTTGGAGGTTTATATGGACAGAAAAAAATTTAGTCTTGCACCGATTGCCATCTTGCTTCTGCTTGCGTTGATTTCCGCACCACACGAAGTCTTCCCACAAGCAGGAGGAGCATCTGTATTGTTTATCTCTATTCCCCCCGATGCCCGTGCAAGCGGAATGGGTGAAGTAGGAACAGCAATTGCCGACGATATTAATGCTATTTATTGGAATCCTGGGGGATTAGGCTTTTTCGATTACGTGCAAAAAGGCTTCGACCCCGAGGATGTTGTTCCATATCGTCAAATTTCTTTATCTTTTTCCAAGTGGCTTCCACAGTTCAATACCGACTTATATTATAGTTACGGAACTGTTGGGCAGTTCATCGAAGCACTCGATGGAACCGTTGCTCTTAATTTCATTTTTATGCATCTTGGGGAATTTACAAGAACAGATATAAACGGTAATCCGCAAGGGAAGTTTCGCTCGAACGAATATTCATTAGGATTATCTTATGGAACGAAAGTTGCCAAGGATTTAGGTGTTGGTTTCCAACTTCGACTAATATACTCGAATCTTGCACCCGCGAGTGCTTTCACTGGCGGAGAAGCTGGTGTTGGTGTGAGCGGTGGTTTCGATATCGGAATGTTATGGAAACCATCGGCACTCGACATTTTTGGGCTCGATCTCAGCAATATTTTTTCATTTGGTGTAAACCTTCAAAATGTTGGACCAAAAATTACATACCGAGAAGAATCGGACCCAATCCCTACTACATTACGTATTGGAACTGCGTTTAGAATCCTCAAAGATGAATATAACGACTTAAAATTCGCAATTGACCTTGCTAAAATGCTTGTTTATCGAGATGAGTTGACAAGCGACCCGGTTCCAAAATCGTTTGTTACTGCTTGGAAAAACCCAGGAATGGAAGTATCGTTCGGTGCAGAATATTGGTATGAAGATATTGTAGCTTTGCGAGCAGGTTATTTTACTGAACCATCTGTTCTTGGAAACCGTAAATATTGGAATTTTGGAGCTGGCTTACGATACGATATCTTCCGTTTAGATTTTAGCTTTATTAATACAATCGAAGAGAATCATCCTCTTGCAAATACAATGCGTTTCTCCTTGCTTGTCGATTGGAAATAAGTTGAATTGACCTTTTATTTTTGAAAGAGGCTGGGCGGGATTTCGCTCAGCTTTTTTTATTCAATATTTTGGATTTGTTCTCGAATTCGCTCCAACTCTTCTTTTGCATTTACAACTGTTTGCGATATTTGTGCGTTATCCGATTTCGAGGCTATTGTGTTGAATTCTCGGTTTATTTCTTGCAAAATAAAAGTAATTTTTTGTCCGACAGGCTCTTTTGCAATCATAGTTTTGTTAAGAAAATCCAGATGGGAGCGAAGCCGAATACATTCTTCGCTTATGTCGAGTTTGTTTGCAAGAATTAAGATTTCCATTTGGATACGTTGTTCATCGATTTCATCGCTTTCAAAAAGTTGAGCAATTTTGGCACGTAGTTTTTCCCTTTCCTCTTCAATTCGATTCGCACTCAATTTTTCGATTGAGGTTAAAAATGTGCTAAGCTTTTTCGACCTTTTAACCAAGTCTTTATAAATGTTCTTGCCTTCGAAGGAACGACTCTTGTCGAGTTCTTTGACGGCATCAAATATGGCTTTTCGAACAACACTCCACTCAAGTTCTGTATCGTAAGTATCTTCACTATTATTTAGCAACAAACTCGGGAAGGCAAGAATATCGCTAATCGAAATTTGGCTGTGTATTTTGAGTTTTTTAGCAAGCGATGATAACGAACGGTGAATATTTATTGCGGCTTTCTCGTTCAAAACGAAAGGTTTGATTGATTCATCAATTTCTGTTACGACCTGCAAGTTAACATTTCCACGTGAAACTGTTTTTTTAATGATATCCCGCACTTCGAGTTCTTTGCTGGCAATCGATTTAGGCAAACGGCAATTAATTTCTAAGAATCTACCATTAACACTTTTAAGTTCAACAGTTGCTTTAATACCATTTTCGAATCTTTCCGATTTTGAAAAACCAGTCATACTTTTCATTTTTAATCAATAAGTTAATTATAGAAATACAAAGTTAATAACTTCTATACATCTTTACTAACTTAAATTCTTTAAGTAATTTTGTAGTTTAAATACAAGAATTGTGGAATGTCTTTAGTTGCAATAGTTGGTCGCCCCAACGTTGGCAAATCAACTCTTTTCAATCGCTTAGTTGGAAAGAAGGAAGCGATTGTCGAAAATACACCTGGGGTTACACGCGACCGAATTTATGGGAAATCCGTATGGAATGGAAAAGTTTTTACAGTCATCGATACCGGTGGACTGGTTCCAAAGTCTGTTGATGAAATTGAAAAAGCTGTGCGCGAACAAGTTACAATTGCAATCGAAGAATCGGATTTAGTTTTATTCGTTTGCGACGCTCGTTCGGGAATAACAGCACTTGATTCCGATATTGCAAGTATGCTCCGAAAATTTAATAAAAAAGTTTTACTCCTTGTAAACAAATGCGATACTGTTGAACAAGACTATAATGCATTTGAATTCCACAAACTTGGCCTCGGCGAACCTTTCCCAATATCGAGTGCCAGTGGTCGCAACACAACGGACTTCCTCGATGAACTTGCCCAATTAATCTCCAACGAAGCCGAAGAAAGTATCGACCCCCGCTTAAAAATTGCAATTGTTGGCAGACCTAATGTTGGAAAATCTTCAATCGTAAATGCAATTGTTGGCAAAAAGCGTTCCATTGTTACTGATATTTCCGGGACAACTCGGGACTCAATCGATACTGTTTTAAAATATTACGGCGAGGAAATTATCTTAATTGATACTGCGGGTTTACGTAGAAAAAGTAGCATTAAAGAAAATATTGAGTTTTACAGTGTTCTTCGGACTTCGAGAGCAATCGAAAAAAGCGATGTTTCTGTTATAGTGGTTGATGCAACAACAGGCTTAGAGGACCAAGATAAAAAAATAATAAATCAAGTTGACGAAGCCCGGAAAGGAATAATAATCGCTGTAAACAAGTGGGATTTAATCGAAAACAAGGATAGCAAAACCGCCGATAATTACAAAAAGAAAATTTATAGTGAACTCCAAACATATTATTATACACCTATTATTTTCATAAGCGCCGAAACCAAACAAAGATTAAGCAAAATAGTCGAAATCGCCAAAGAGATAAAATCGAGACGTATGCAAAGAATTCCTACATCCAAATTAAATCAAGAATTGATTCCAGAACTCGAAAAAACTCCACCACCATCGGTTCGCGGAAAGGATTTAAGAATTAATTACGTTACTCAAACAAAAACCGAACCTCCTTTGTTCGTTTTCTTTTGCAATTATCCCGAGTTAATCCCAAATAGCTACAAAAGATTTATCGAAAGGATACTTCGCGAAAAATTCCCTTTCGAAGGAACACCCATATCATTCTTATTCCGCAGAAAAAACATACCTTGGGACAAGATGAAAGACTAATTGAAACTTCCGCAAAATGCTATTTTGAACCAACCGGGGTAAACCGAAATTGGATTACAACAACACTGTCGAAGCAACGATATACTATCTTTTCCTCCTTTATCTTCCTTACCATTACTAAGAAAAGAAAGAACAGGTTCGGATGTCCAAGGAAAAGAAAATGAAATTAAGCACTACTTAATTCGTTTTTAAATAATTACAAGAGACACAAACTTTTGAAACTATGGAAAATAATTCGAGAAAAAGGCAAGACCGAACAAAAAATTTACCCGAACAACTTTCGATACCGAACGTTTTGACTATTTTGCCCCTACGCGACATTGTTATTTTCCCTTATATGATATATCCAATTTTAATTGGACGCTCGAGTTCTTTACAGGCAGTTTCGGAAGCGATGGAACTCGACAAGTTTATTTTTCTTACAGCACAAAAAGAACCTACTATTGACGAGCCTTCTTTCGATGATATTTATCAATTTGGAACCACAGCTAAAATCTTGCAAGTTATTAAACTACCAAATAATTTACTCAAAGTATTGGTCGAAGGATTATTCCACTCAAAAATTGTTAAACAAATTAAAAAGGAAGACTTTCTTGCTGCCGAAGTCGTTCCAATACAAGTAGAATACGATGAAAATGAGCAGGAACTTGTAGCTTTTATTCGTAGGACCAGCGAGCTTTTCTACGATTACGTTCGTGCTCACCGTCTTCTTTCGCCCGATATTTTTACTGCATTCGAGAATATACGAGACCCCGTGCGAAAGCTCTATTTCGCAGCTGCAAACATCCATCAATCGGTTGAAGTAAAGCAACAAATCCTTGAAAAAACTAATTTGAAAGACCAATATTTTCAATTAAATTCAATTTTGACATCGGAACTCGAAATTCTTAAAATCGAAGAAGAAATCGATACAAAAGTTCAAAATCAACTCCAAAAAACACAAAAAAAATACTTCATTCAAGAGCAAATCCGAATTCTTCAAAAAGAGCTCGAGGAAGATGAAGAAACAATACCGGAACTTGCCCAACTAAAGGAAGCAATCGAAAATGCGCAAATGCCTGAATATGCCTATAAAAAGGCGATTGAAGAATTTGAACGGCTGAAAAAAACCCCTACAATGTCTCCGGAATTTTCTGTTAACAGAACTTATTTAGAGTGGTTAACCTCGCTACCTTGGACAACAAAAACAGAAGACAATTTTAGCATCGAACACGTTCGCAAAATTTTAGACGAAGACCATTACAATCTTGCAAAGCCCAAAGAACGAATTTTAGAATACATTGCAGTGTTAAATCTAGCAGGAAACTTAAAGCGCCAAATATTATGTTTCGTCGGTCCGCCAGGCGTTGGAAAAACATCGCTTGCAAAATCCATTGCACGTGCTTTAGGAAGAAAATTCGTTCGCTTTTCGCTTGGTGGTGTTCGCGACGAAGCCGAGATTCGTGGTCATCGCCGCACCTACGTTGGAGCAATGCCGGGAAAAATCATTCAAGCTATGAAAAAGTCCGGAACAATCAATCCGGTGGTTTTGCTCGACGAAATCGATAAAATGTCGATGGACTTCCGCGGAGACCCATCATCGGCTTTGCTCGAGGTTCTCGATCCAGAACAAAATATTGCATTCCAAGACCACTACATCGAGGTAGATTACGACTTATCCAATGTACTCTTTATTACTACGGCAAACGTTAAATACGAAATCCCGCTCCCTTTACTCGATAGAATGGAAATAATTGAGCTTTCGAGCTATCTTGAACCCGAAAAACTCGAAATCGCAAAACGCCACATCATACCGAAAATAAAATACGAATACGGTTTAAACCAAATTTCCTCCGAAATAACCGACGGAGCAATCCTAAAAGTCATAAGAGAATATACTCGTGAATCGGGTGTTCGAAATCTCGAACGAGAACTTTCGTCTGTCTTTCGCAAACTTATCAAAGATGTAATCACCGATTACGAAAATAAAAATTCGATACATTCCGATGGTGACCTCAAAACTGCTTTGAAAGATAATCCTAAATTCCTGAAATCTATAAAACGAAAAAAGTATGTAATCGACGAATCGAAAATCGAAGAATATTTAAAAGTTCCACGTTTTAAATTGAAAAAAGAGGATTTAGAACCAAAGGTTGGTGTTGCGATTGGTTTAGCTTGGACAAGCGTTGGCGGCGATATTATGCCGATAGAAGTTTCCATAATGCCTGGAAGCGAGAAGCTTACTCTTACCGGGCAACTTGGAGAAGTTATGAAAGAGTCTGCAAAGGCAGCTTTATCATTTATCCGTTCAAATTTTGAAGCACTCAAAGTTCCAAAGGAGTTCTTTAAACAAAGAGAAATTCACATCCATGTCCCGGAAGGTGCTATCCCAAAAGATGGACCATCGGCAGGAATAACTATTGCTCTTGCTTTAATTTCTGCAGCGACTGGAATGCCCGCACGCGGCGATGTTGCAATGACAGGTGAAATCACCCTCCGAGGCAACATCCTTCCTATCGGAGGACTAAACGAAAAGCTTCTTGCTGCTAAACGCGCTGGAATTAAAACTGTCATTATTCCAAAAGACAATGAACCCGATTTGCAAGATGTCAATGAATATGTTAAAAATGATTTGAAAATTATTCCCGTCAAGCATCTATTCGAGGCACTGCCCTATGTAATTAAAGCGGTAACGTCGAAAAAAATTTCAACTAATAAAGAAAAAGCCAAAAATGGAGCAATTGCAAAAACTCGTCGAGGAATTAGAAAGTAACTACGAAAAAGAAAAATTCGAATCATTTGCCAGAGAATTCATCGAAAAGCTTAATAATGGCGAGATTCGCGCCGCTTCACCGCTTTCCAACGGCAAATGGCAAGTCAATATATGGGTAAAAAAAGGAATTCTTCTTCTGTTCAAATATGGCAAGTTGATCGATATGTCCATCGACTCAAAATTTAAATTTTTCGATAAACACACGCTCCCTTTGAAACAAACATCTTTGGAAAGTAAAATCCGCATTGTCCCCGGCGGCTCATCTATTCGTTCTGGTTGCTATATTGCCCCCGGAGTGATTTGTATGCCGCCGATGTATGTAAATATTGGCGCTTATGTTGACGAAGGGACCCTGCTGGATTCCCATTCATTAGTTGGTTCTTGTGCACAGATTGGGAAGCGAGTCCACCTTAGTGCAGGTTCCCAAATTGGAGGGGTTCTTGAACCTATCGGAGCCCTTCCCGTAATTATCGAAAATGATGTATTTGTTGGGGGTAATTGCGGAATTTACGAGGGTATTAGAATACGCAAAGGGGCTGTTATTGCTTCCGGGGTCATTCTAACATCATCGACAAAGGTTTTCGATGTCGTGAACCAAGAACTTCTGCAATCAAAAAAAGGAGAACCACTCGAAATTCCAGAATTCGCTGTCGTTGTTTCCGGTAGCCGAAAACTGAATGGCGAGTTCCCCGAACAATACGGTTTATCGATTTACTCTCCTATTATTATTAAATATCGTGATGAACAAACAGATTCAAAATCCGCTTTGGAAACTACTTTGAGGTAGCGATGGACAAAACACAATTAAAAACACTAATCATCTTTTCGATAATCAATTGTATTGTTGCAATTCTTTTCCTTATTTCCTACATTCTAACGAATGAATTTCTTTATTTGATGGTTTCCTTTGTAAACTTCTTTGCGTTAATAGTTGTTTCATTTCTTATTATTAGGTTATATAAAAAGTTGAAAAGAGATGGATAAAAACCAGATAATTCCTAAAATTCGGGGAGATATTACTATTCAAATCCTCGAAGAAAAGGAAGGCAAAAAAATTTTACTATACGACCGTAGCCAGATTGCACCCCAACCCCTTCTGTTTCCTGTCGAGTTTTCCTACATTCTTCAATTCTTCGACGGCAAGACAACCTTCGAACAACTCGAAAAAATAATTTATCAACACTCCGATGGCGAAATTAACCAATTTATCGAAGGATTGTTTAATCTTGTTCAAGAACTCGACTATCTTTGCTATCTCGATACGCCTTATTTCGAGGCTATACAAAACGATATCCTATCGTATCTAAATTCTCCGCTGCGACCAAGTGTTTGCTCAAACATCTCTTACTCGAGCAATCCCAAAGAATTAGCCAATGAAATTCAAATGATGCTCTCCACAGCTAAAAATAATAGGCTAAATATTCAACCCAAGGCAATAATTGTCCCACATATTGATTTCCGAATTGGTTTGGCAGCACACCATATCTATTCCGAAGCCTACAATAACATCGCCAACAATTCCTACGACATTTTCGTGATACTTGGAACTGCCCATTACGGTAACTCAGATTTTTTTATGTTTACAAAAAAAGATTTCGAAACACCTTTCGGAATTGTGAAAACAGCACAAGATACAATCGAAGAGTTCGCCAAAAATTATTCCAACGAATTAACTTTCGACGATCTTGCACATCGATTCGAACACTCCATCGAATTTCAAGTTGTTTGGCTTCAATATCTTTTCCCTAAAACTAAAATCAAAATTCTCCCAATCCTTGTTGGTTCATTTAACGAGTTTATCTTGAACAATCAATTTCCGGTTCAAGACGCAAAAATACAGACTCTATTCGATACTCTACAAAAAACAATTTTCGAACAATACAACAATCCACTTTTTATTGCAAGCGTCGATTTCGCTCACGTAGGTAGAAAATTTAACGATACCATCGATGGATTAGACATCATCGACGAAGTTAACGCTCACGACAATACACTCATCGAACATATTGCGAATTGTGATGCCAATGCTTTTTTCACCGAAGTTGCAAGATATGGCGACAAATACAAAATTTGCGGGCTTTCTCCAATATATACACTCCTGTCGGTTGTTAAACCAACACGAGGGTATTTTCTTGCTCGCGATTACTGGAACGACTTCGAAAATAAATCTATTGTAAGCTTTGCAAGTTTCGTTTTTGAATAACTAATACTTCAATCAATATGATGAAATATTGGTAAAGTAACAACGAAGATAGTTCCTTTGCCCACTTTCGATTCGAAGCGAATATTGCCTCCCAAAATCTCAACAATCTTCTTCGCCAAAAATAACCCAATACCAAGACCTTCGTATTGGCGTGCGATTCCTTCGCTTCCTTGGCGAAACAACTCGAAAATAACATCGCTCTTCTCTTTCGATATGCCAATTCCTGTGTCGCTAACTTTAAGCATCCAATTATCCGATTCTCCGTCGATGGACTTCTCGCACGTTATTGTAATGCCTCCTTCATCAGTAAATTTTATCGCATTATCTATCAAACAAGACATTAACATCGACAAGAGTTCAATATCTGTTACAACTTGTTCAAGATTCTTTGAAATCTCTATGTTAAAAGATAAGTTTTTGATACTTGCAAACGGTTCAAAACTGTTTCTTATTTTCTTGCAAAAGTAAGTTAGATAGGTTCCTTCGAACTTTGGAACAACAGTGCCACCAACAAGCCTACTTGTATAAATCAAAGATTCTAAAATGTTATAGAGCCGAGAACCAGAAATATAAATAGAATCCCCTATTTCTTTCAAGTCACTATCTTGGTAATTTATTTGAAGTATTTTGGAAAAACCAAGGATATTGTTAATTGGTGTCCGAAATTCATGGCTTATATTGTTCAATATATGTGTCTTGACTTCGTTGGCAAGTTCAGCCCGATTTTTTTCATCTCTAAGTTGCATTTCCATTTCATAAATTTCGGTTAAATCGGAAATAACAAGCAAAACGAAGTCAAACTCTTGAACATAGCTTCCGGTAACAAAGAACCACCGCGTTTTATCGTTTTCGCTTTCGATTTTTAAATAGAACCTATATTCTTTCTTTTCTATTATCTTTAAAAATTGTTCTTTCGATTCATCGCGAATTGATTCGGGAAGAATATCGAAAAAATTCTTTCGGCGGATTTCCTTTTGTCCAATGCCAAAAACTTTTGCAAAAGTTCGATTTGCGTCTATAATAATTCCTTCCCCATCGGTAAGCAAAAAAAGATTCGGAGCAGAATCGAAAAACAACTTTCGTTTGAACTCGCTTTCGAAATATTTTTGTTCTTCTAAATATTTATCGACTGCAAACGAAAAATCTTTTCCCATTTCCTCGAGTATGTTAACCTCTTCGTGGTCGAAAAATACAGGGTTATCCGAAAATACTACAACCAAACCAAAAAGCCTATCGCCAGCAATCACTGGAATCAATGCTACCGAGAATAGCTGTTCCGAAAGAAAGACCTTTCGGATGTCCTCCGGAAAGTCAAATTCATCTACAAGATTATTATAGTAAACGACTGTATTGGTGTTCGAAGAGATAATATCTTCGAAGTTCAGTGCTAAAAAGGGATACTTATACACACATTCATTGTAAGTAAATTCCTCTTCGAATAATACAGATGAGTCTAATCCAGAATTCGTTACCACAACAAATTTATTATCATCTTCGAAATAGCGAAGCAATATAGACATCTTGAATTCTCCAAATTCGGTAATAATTCTACACACGTCGTTGAAAAGGGTATTAAGTTCAATTTTACGAATTATTACTTGGTTAATTTGTGATAATACCAAAAGCAATCGATTCAATTTTCCAATCTTGTCCATTGCAACTTTATGTTCGGTGATATCACGGATAATCGTAATAATAACCTCTTCGTTTCCATATTCAATTAAGCTTTTGGAAATTTCTGCAAATAACACAGAACCATCCCTTCGTTTTACCTTTGTTTCGATAATTCGACTTTCTTTACAGGTTGTATCCAAAAATTGTCCCCATTCAGCATTGTTTACATCGTCGGCGAACAAATCTTCGAAAGATAACTGCAACATTTCTTCTGTTGTATATCCCAACACTTTTTCCGCTTTTTTATTGCTTTCAATAATCTTTCCTTTATTATCCCAAATAATAATCAAATCGTTTGCATTTTTTGTTAGTAATTCATACTTTTTTGCTACAAAATATTTTTGCTTATTTGATTCTATTTCAGCGAGCAGTTGCTCTTCGCGGTCTTTTTTAGTGTAGAACTTAATCAAAAGAATAAAACCACCAAAAAATACAATGTATGTTAATAATGAAAGTAACAAAATAGTGTTGTAGTTGCCAAAAGTTTCTTCTTTATCAATTTTTGCAACTACGAAAGCATCCATTTGGGGAATTTTATTGGCAACAAAGAAAACATTTGCCCCGCGATAATCTATTCCATCGCCAAAACCAACAAAACCAAGAGCCGATTTAATCATTGGTCTCGTAACATCTTTTTCCGAAAACCCAAGTTCACCTTTGACGTCTTTTCTGAACCTCAACGGAGTAATTGGATAAACAGAATCCTTATTATGCCACGCTACAAACAACTCGAATGTTTTTTTGTCGCTTTCAATTGAACTTATCAAAGGCAATAGTGTCGAGTCAACATCGAATATGCTAATACAATACAAAGGGCTTTGATTATGGTTTATTCGAAGCGAAATTTTCGAAAAGGAACATAAAACGAATTTATTTTCTAACTTGTTAAAATTTACTAACCAAATAGTAGTATCATTCTTCAAATTCAACAAATATTGATTCAACTCATTTCTAATAAAAAAAATCGTTGAAGAATCCAGTTCCCGAAACACATACAAAATTTCTCGTTGTCCATTAGCAATAACAAGATTGTCGTAGTAATGATGTTCAATCATTGACTGTATCAATCCTAAGAAATCATTTTTGCTTTGGTCATCCGACCCCACAATTATTCCCTTGATTAATTTAGTTTGAATTTCGGGACTACGTAAAAAATAGATTTCGCGATTTCTTTCTCTCAACCAATTATTAACAAGATAGATACTATTTTTTTCGTAGCTTTCTAATGAACGCTTTGTTTCGTGAACATAGGAATTGTAGAGGTAAACGAAATAATAGGTCACAGAAAAAGTAATAACTACAAAGAATATCACAAAAGAAATCCAAAGAAGTCTTTGTGTTTTCACTTTTCACCCTCTTTTTTGGGTAAAGTAAAATAGAAGATTGAACCTTCATTGGGCTTGCTTTCAAACCAGAATTTCCCGCCATTCAATTCAACAAGTTCTTTTATGATTATAAGTCCAAGCCCGGTACCCCGTTCGCCGCTTGTTCCTAGTGAAGTATATTGAAAATCGAGCCGCAATAATTTGTCTTGAACTTCGAAAGGTATTCCAACTCCATTATCTGCGACTGCAACTCGCTCGTAACGCATTCCATTATCCCCGATAGTTTCAGATGAGATACGCACTAAACCACCCTGATTTGTAAATTTAATTGCATTGGAAATTAGGTTCCGAAGGATTGTTGTAACACATCCGACATCGGCATATACAAAAGTATTTTCTTCGACCCGTTGAAGAATAACGATATCTTTCTGTTTAGCATTTTGGCTACAAAAAGAAATACTATTCTCAACAAGATATCTAAGATCTAAATCGGTCGGATTGTATGGTAATACTCGAGTTTGAGTCCGAGACCAAAGCAAAAGGCTTTCGAGTAAATCAGCTAGTTTCGATGACGACGAAAGGATAGCCGATACAAATTCCCGTTTTTCTGCATCATTCAACATATCGAAAGAATCATTAAATTCATTAATTAAACCTTTCATACCATAAATTGGATTTTTCAAATCGTGTGCAATGATAGAAAAGAACTTGTCCTTTGTCGAGTTCAATTCATCAAGTTCCTGATTTTTTCTAGCTAATTCCTGATTAATATTTTCGAGTTCAATTTTTTGTTGTTGTAATTTTTTGCTTAATTCTTCGAGATACTCGGAATATCTTTTCCGTTCTGTTACATCATTCAGCACGAGCAAATACGATTCTTTATTTCCAAAAAGGATGGGAACGCTTGAAATGTCGAATAATCTTTCCTCGCCTCCGACTTCAATACTGATTTCGGGCGGAAGTTCCTCGCTTTGGTAAGAATTCGAGGCAATCTTTGCAATCTTCGAGGAATCATCGTTTGTGAAATATTGTTTAACATTAAACGAATACTCGGAAGGAGAATTGCTGAGTTTCTGAAAAAGTTCCTTCGCTGGACGATTGGCAAATATAACATTATCGCCATACAAGACAAAGGTTGGGAAAGGCAATCCTTCGACTAATTTGCGATATCTTTCCTCGCTTTCTTGCAAAGCGCTCAACGCAATCTTCTGAATTGTAATATTGCGAGCCACAACTGATAATCCCTGCTTCGTCCCATCAGGATTGTAGATAGGCACTTTAACAACATCGTAAATATTTTCTCTACCATCTTTCGAAGTAACTACTTCTTCGTAATGCGATGCTATACCACGTTCCCAAGTCTTTCTGTCGCTTTCTATACAAGTCTCGAGAGCCGAACGATAGAACTCATCCAACTGGATTATTTCAGCATCGGTTTTCCCTTTATATTTTTTACCTTCTAAGTTAAACAGTTTGAGCATAACGTTGTTTGCAAATATCCATCGACCTTCGGAATCTTTAAAACATACAGCATCGGGCAAAGCATCCATTAAATCAAAAATTAAATCCCAAGTGCGTTGTAATTCAATTTCAGCTTTTTTCCGCTCGGTAATATCAATTCCGACAGAAAGAATCTCGGAATAGTTGCCGCTATCATCGGAAATAGGTGCATTTTTCCAGGAAAGCCACACTCGTGTTCCATCTTTCTTCATATTTTCGCTTTCTGCATATTCATCTTGCTCGGTGTGTTCAGTATGATTAAGAATCCTACGGATAAATGTTTGTGAGTCTTCTCCCGAATTTGATTTTCCCGAAGGGACAATTGTCCCAACTACATTTTTTCCTATTAATTCATCCGGCTCGTATCCAAAAAACTTTAAACCATACTGATTTATAAATAAAATATCGCCGTTTAGGTTAAGATGGAGAACAACACTATTGATATTATCTATTAATTCTTTGTATCTTTTAGCAGTTTCCTGATATTTATTTTGGAGTTGGATTAATTCAGTTACATTTTGAAAAGCTCCCCAGGCCCGCACTAAACTGCCTTCTTCGACTATACCAAAGAGGCTGTTCCGAAGATATATATTATTGCCATCTTTATCTTGAATAGTAGTTAGAAAACCATCCAACTTGTATCCATTTTGGATAAAGTTATACACAAGCGCAACTTTAGTAGCGTTTTCGGACGATATAATATCCGAAAGTTTAGTTCCCCGGGCTTTCAAAACATCATCGAAACCATAGAAATTAGCAAAAGTTTGATTGCACTCTGCCAAAAACCCCTTTGTAAATATCATCTGCATTTGTTCTTCAATTGGCAAAGATGTTGAAATAGGTTCAGTTGACTCGAAACACCAAATTGCATCGCTTGATAACTCGACATAAGTTCGATATTTTTCTTCCTCCTTTTTAAGCTTATTTTCGAAATTCCTCTGTTCCGTAATATCACTAAAAATATGAAGGAAGGTATCGGTTCCAACGAATTCGTTATCGAAACGCGTGCATATATGATAATACCAATGGGCGGTTCCATCGGGATGTAAAATGGATATTTCATTTGGTAAACCGACAGAACTCCCTCTTCTAATCTCTTCGATAATTGTTGTAACCTTTTGCAAATGGCTTTCGGAGAAAATATCTCTGAAAGTTCTTGGGGATAAACCAATGGAATTGTCCCAACCAAAAAATTTCAAGAAAAGCTTATTATGCGAAAGTATTGTGCCAACGGAATCGGAAACCACAATACCAACAGGGGAACTTTCGAAAAGCGCATTTAAAGTGCGTTCTCTAATTTTAGTTTCTTCGAGGAGGCTCTGAATCCGTCTTTTTTCTTGCTTTGAATTACGAATATATAAAAGCAAAGTTACAAGACTTAAAAGTAAAAGAAAAGTAAAAAGTATAAAAATTGCAATAGCCCCGGTCGGTTCCAAATTAAAAATTTCGTAGCCGGAAGCATTCGAAGTAGTTTCCCTCGCATTCGAAGATTTTATTTGTTGCAGTATCGAAGGAAAATAGAAACAAAATAGAAAGTGAAAACAAGCTATCATAATTAAACTATAGATTATTCAAATAAATTTGAACAGCTTCGAATAGCACTATGCCAGCAGCAACAGCAACGTTCAAGGAATGCTTGACACCAAACATTGGTATTTCAATTGCGTCGTCGCAAAGGTCAAGAATCTTTTGGTCTATTCCAACTAATTCATTCCCTAGAATTATTACCATAGGGAACTCATCGCTTCGAAGATTAGTGTATTGCCTTTTCTTATCGGTAATTTCCAAGGCAAAAATCCTTTTCCTTTCGGAACGAAGAGACTGAATCGCTTGAATTGTAGAGGAAAAGTATCTCCAAGGCACAGTCTCGACAGCACCCAGCGCAGTCTTTTCGATTTCTTTTCTTGGTGGATGTGGTGTAAACCCACAAAGAATCAATTCTTCGGCTCGTGCAGCATCACAGGTGCGGAAAATCGAACCTACGTTGTAAAGGCTCCGCACATTATAAAGTAGCAACGAAACTGGATGGCGGGAAACCGTTTGGGCTTCCTCGACCGTAAGTCGCTCGCCAAGGATTTCTTGATGGGGCAATTTCCTCATTTACTCTACAAGAATAATTTTATAGACTTTAATTTTATCTCCAAAAGTAATGCGTATAAAATAAACTCCTTGCGAAAGATTCTTGAGATCAATCGTAAACTCTTGGGTTATTGGTTCCATAACCTCTTGCAAAATTTCCCTACCCCAACAATCTGTAAATGCAATATAATAATAATTTGATAAATCATTCGCAATTCTACTGATTAGAACATATTTGTTGTCATTGTTGACAATAACTTTAAAGTTGTTGGCTTCTTCCTCGACCGAATGAATCAAAACGTAGATACTGTCGGACATATCAGATTCACAACCCTCGGGAGAAGTAACTTTAACCGAATAATAGCCATTTATTTCTGGTGTGTAAATCCTTCCAGTTGCACCGTAAATAATGTTACCATTTCGATACCATTGGTTGCCATTGGGATAGTTCGACACAAGATGCCCCCCATCGATTTGTTCTATCGTAGGTTTTGGCGGAGTTGCACGAATTGTAACCTTCAAAGTCATAGAATCCTTACAGCCAGCAACGTTAGTTTGGGTTAATCGCACAGTTCCCGTCGAAGAATCTCGCCATATAACAACAATCATATTTTCTGTTAGCAAATTGTTGGAAATTCCATTGCTAACAACCCATCTGTTAGTTCTAATCTCGCTCGAATCGGTCCAGTAGTATATTTCTCGTTGAGAGCAAACAACAGTATCGCCATAAACTTTTACTTTGGGTGTGCCTAAGATGGTAATATTTTGGGGATATGGAGCGGAGCGGTATGGAAATTTTGTTCCTAGAATTCTAATCTTATAATTGTTACTTTCCTTAACATTGCCCGGAATGGTACAGACAATTGAACCAGAATTAATCGAGGCAATCTTTCCCAGTTGACGCGAGGTATTAAACGACCCATTTTCGTTCGAGAGTTCTACAATGAATTCATTTCCAGCAAAGAACGGACATCCATTGACATTATAGTTTAATGTAAAAGTTTCATTCATACAAAACAAAGTTTTCGGAACACTCGAAATATCGACACTACTGGAACGCTGGTGGCGTGGACTTTCGATTGCACCCATATCGGGATTCTCCTCTTCGTTGGTATCGATGGTCCGAGGATTACCAAAAATATCATAAGGCAAAGCCTGTTCTTTCGACGCCATTCCCAATGCTGGGCTGCAAGAGTCGAGAGCAAAATTTCTGCCCGCTAAGTTCACAAACATTGGGTCGTCGGACAGGTTATTATTACCATACTTAATCGAGGCTTTCGATACAAAAAACCCTTTTGGATAATTAAATACAGTATTGTAATCGAGATTCAAAGTGTCGTAGGCATCGCCAACCACACCAATTGTTGAATCCTTCCCGTAGAATATTGAATTATAACAATTTCCAAGAAACCGACCTTCCAAATAATAAGCGTAAAATTGCTGGTCTGCAACAATTGTTGAATGAATTACCCTTGGATACATCTGGATTCCTTGGTCGGACATAACAACAACCTCGTGTGAACTGTTGTGATATACCAAACAATTGAGAAGGACATTGTAATTTCTCCACGAGAATATTCCCCCCGGGGAATTATCCCTTACGATACAATTTTCAAAATTAATTAAAGTATTATTTGCATAGACTCCCGCACCGAAATAACGTGCTTTGTTGTTTTCAATTATACAATTAATTACATTAACTTCACCAGCATTGAAGCAAAAAATTCCTCCTCCATAAGCTATTACCTCATTATTTCGAACAAGTAAGTTTTTCAATACAGGACTTGTCTTGTCATAACGTATTGTAAAGCCAGCCCCTTTTTCAATTTCGAAGGTTTTGCCATTTTGGATGGTGAACCCATCAATAATCGTTGCCGAAGATTCTCCATTTTCGATAGTAACGACTGGGTTCCCGTTGGCTCCACCATCAATAATCGTCGTTTGGCGTCCTTCGATACTAACAAGCGAAAGGTCGATACCGCGAAAAATAATATTTTCGGTATATGTTCCAGGCGAAACAAAAACAGTATCGTAATACCAACAAGCATCAACCCCTTTTTGAATTGTTCTAAAAGGAGTATTGGGGTCTCCGTTATTATCATCACTCCCAGAAATAGCAACGTAGAAACTTTTCCCACGATAAATTAATATATTTAAGTTCAACGGATTGGAAACATAAGACGGCGATGTTGCAACAGCACGAATTCTGTAATCTTTACTTAAAGCAATTGTATCGGGTATAGTGCAAGTAACTACCACAGAATCCCTCGAGGCAATTTCTCCAATTGTCAAAGGATTGATGAAACTTCCAACGAAGTCGGAAAGCTCGACTCGGAAAATGTTGTCTGCAGCAAACCGACCGCTCGTTTTTATTTCTACGAGAAACGTTTCCCCGAGTTTAAATTGAAATTTAGAAAGATTGATTGATGTGATAGTTTGCGAAAAAGTTTGAACCCAAGCAAACAGAAAAAAGTAAATAATCAACAATCTTTTCATAATTACACCTTTTTATATTAAAATTAACATACATTCTTATCGTCAAAAGAATTTAAAAATCAACAAATGTATATGAACCTCGAAGGTACAAATACAACAACATTAAAAAAACTTTCTTCAATTCCCGATTTCGAAAAATCGTCATCTCAAATCCTCGATGTTTTTCGTCAATCATCGAAACTGTTAATAACAACGCATACAAACCCCGACGGTGATGCAATTGGTTCTTGCTTGGCTCTTTACAATTACCTTTTACAACACAACAAACAAGTTTCCATCGTTATTCACAGTCCAATACCTTCTAATTTACGATTTTTAATTGGAATAGACAAGTTTCAAGAAAATAATGATGGTTTGGTCGAACAAATTTCGAGTGTTGTCGATACAATTGTTGTTTTAGATTTAAACGACATTTCTCGCTTAAAAAGTTTACGAAAAGCTATCGAAAGTAGCAATGCTACAAAAATTGTTATCGACCATCATCTTGAACCAAAAGATTTTGCTAATTATTATTTAATTGACACTACCGCAAGTTCGACAGGGGAAATTCTATACAAACTATTGCGTAAAGACCCAAAAACAAAATGGAGCAAGGAACTATGCGATTCCCTTTATGTTGCAATAATGACCGATACTGGCAATTTCCGTTTTGAACGCACCGACGGAGAAGTCCATCGAATCGTTGCCGACTTAATTGATTTTGGCGTTGACCCTGTTCATCTTTATAATGAAGTATATAACAAACTCCCTTTGAAATCGGCTAGATTAATGGGTTTAGGATTTTCGAACCTTGAAAGTTTCTATAATGGTAAACTTGCTGTTATGCCAATCCGCCAGAGCGATTTCATCAAAACAAATACTAAAGAAGAGGACACCGAGGGGTTTGTCGAATCCATATTAACAATCGACGGAGTTATTGTAAGCATCCTTATTTTAGAAGTTCCCGAACGTAATGAAGTGCGCGTTTCAATTCGCTCGAAAGGTGATTTTTCTGCTAGAAATCTTGCATTAGCTTTTGGCGGAGGAGGCCACAAGAATGCAGCGGGTTGCCGATTCTACAACGAAGACTTCGAAATCGCTAAAATGAAACTCGTCGAGGAAGCAAAAAACATTGTTTAACATCCTTTATTCTAAAACCATTGTCGCAATAAAATCCTCATAACTTTCTTTTCGACGTATTAGATGTAATCCTTGTTGACTTACCAACACTTCTGCTGGCCGAGGTCTCCCGTTATAATTGGACGACATCGAATACCCATAAGCACCAACGTCGTGAATTACTAAAATATCCCCTTCTGTGATTTCGGGTGCAGGTAGATTCTTTGCGATTATATCTGAATTTTCACAAATCTGACCACAAATATTAACCAACTGGTAATTATTGTTTTTGCCATAAACCGATATTCGATGAACTGCACCATACAGAGCTGGACGAACAAGACAATTCATTCCCGCATCAATTCCAACGAATTTCTTATAGCCATTCTTTACTCCTGTTACCTTAGAAATCAAAAACCCAGCATTCCCAACAAGATAGCGACCGGGTTCAACGATTAATTCTGGGGTATTGAAACCATATTTTTCAACGTATTCAAAGAAAACCTCCGCAACCAACTTCGCAGTGAAATCTAAATCCAATTCCTTCTCTCCGTCAGTATAAGGAATCCCAAATCCACCTCCAATATCTATATATTCTGGCTGAATTTCCAACTCATTAAAAACTCGACCTATAATTCGGAACAATTTCTCCAGCACTTCGGCAAAATAGTAAGGTTCCAAGATATTCGAGCCAGTCATAATATGCACACCATAACGTTGTATCCCTTCTGCTTTTGCCATTTTATATGCTTCTGCCAAAAGTTCATAGGGAACACCGAACTTTGCATCCGCACCTCCAGTAGTAATTCCTTCGAACCCGCCTTTCCCAATTCCGGGATTTACCCTGAAAGAAACAATATCTGGTATACAAATTTGAATCAATTTGTTGAACGAGGATATATCGTCGAGATTGATTTGGATATTGTAGGGAGCAACTTCTTGCAAATCATCAATGCTTTCGTAGTTTCCGGTATATATAATTTTGTCTCGAGCAAACCCAGCTTGCAAAGCAACCTTGACTTCGAAAGGCGAAGATGAATCCACTCCTGCACCAAGATTATGAAGGATTTTTAGAATGCTAATATTAGAATTGGCTTTAATTGAAAAGTGGATTGAGAATTTTTCGAAATATTTCGAAAATGCTTCGTGTAATTTTTGATAATTCGATACGATGGAACTTTCGTCGTAAAGATAAATTGGTGTTCCAAAACGCTCGACAATATCTGCCACATCGAAATTATTAATTCTATCCATAATTACGTTCCTTGAATAACTTTGGGAAAATATTTTTGCCAAAAAATTCATTATGCAAAACTTTAATTGCTTTTTCATAATCTTTTTCGTCCACTACTATACTGAAATTAATATCGGAAGCACCCATACTTATCATTTTAATAGTGGTATTGCGAAGAACGCTAAATATCCTATTCGCAACGTTGGTAGCATCTTTAAGTCCTTCGCCAACAATCGAAATGATTACTTGGTTCGTCTCGTATTTAATAGTTGCAAATTCTTTCAGTTCTTCGAGTATTTGTTGCAAATTCCGAATATCATCAATGGTTAGCGAAATACTTACTTCCGATGTTGAAACCAAATCGACAGAAGTATGATATTTTCTAAAAATATCAAAAACACGTGCAAGAAATCCATAAGCACCAAGCATCCGATTAGAATGTATAGTAATTACCACCACATTTCGGCGAAATGCAATGGCTTTAACAATCTTCTTTTTCGAAGCAGTTGGCAAAATAATCGTTCCTTTATCGTCGGGATTCAAAGAGTTCAACACATAAACAGGAATCTTCTTTTTTACTGCTGGATAAATCGTTTTTGGATGTAGAACTTTCGCTCCGAAATAAGCAAGTTCGGAAGCTTCGGCATACGATACTTCCGAAATGACTTTTGCATCTGGAATAATCTTTGGGTCGGACGTCATTATTCCCGGAACATCTGTCCAAATTTCCAACGATTGCGCACCAATTACCGAGGCGATAATTGAAGCAGAATAATCCGAACCACCTCGGCTCAATGTTGTAGTATTTCCACTGGAATCGCTACCAACAAAACCTCCTGTTATAAAGTATTTATATTGCCCACTATATTCTTTTAAAATCTGCAACAGATTAGCCTCCGTCTTTGCAAAATCAATTTCTGCCTCCGCAAAATTAGAGTTTGTTTTAATAATCATTCGTGGGTCAACATAAAGAATTGATAATTTTTGTGCACGGAAATATTCAAATATTACAATTGATGACATCAACTCGCCATAACTCACAATTTTATCGAAGGAACGCGGGCTAATTTCCCCAAGAACATCTAAAGCCTGAATCAAGAGAGATAATTCTTTTTTTGCTTGTTCGAAATATGGATAGACAGAATTGAAAATGCCTAACTCTTTAGAAATTCCCAAATGCCTTTCAATAATATGTTCGAGAATAGCATTTGCTTCTTCGATTTTCGATTCTAGAATTTTCGATGTAATTTTAATAAGTGAATCTGTAACTTTCGATAGAGCGGAAACAACAACAAAAACTTGTTCTGTTTTCGATTTAATAATAGAAAAGACTCTTCGAATTGCCCGAGAGTCTTGAACAGATGTTCCTCCGAATTTAGAGACTATCATATTTCGACCTGGTGGATTAACAAAAGACGCTATAATCCTATATCATTAGCAACGGTTTTCATTCCTTCAATTGTCAAGCGGATTAATTCGTCGAGTGGAATCCCAAGCATATCGGCACCTTTAGCAATGATATCACGATTTGCCCCCGCAGCAAAGGATTTCTCTTTCCACTTTTTCTTTACCGATTTCACTTCCATATCCATTACACTTCGGGACGGGCGAACCAAAGCAACCGCCGTAATTAATCCGGTCAACTCATCTATTGCAAATAGATATTTTTCGAGCAAAGTTCTGGGCTCGACATCGGTGCAAGTGCCCCAACCATGTGAAAGAATTGCTCGAATATACTCATTATCCCAACCTGCATCTTCGAGTATCTTTTTGGTCATTTGACAATGCTGCTCGGGAAATTTTTCGTAGTCTAAATCGTGGAGTAAGCCCACAATTCCCCACTTTTCTTCGTCTTCGCCGGGCGTCATTCGAGCAATGTATCTCATTACACCTTCGACTGCCTTTGCATGCTTAATTAAAGATTCATTTTGGTTGTATTTTAAAAGTAGTTCCAAAGCCTCGGAACGAGTAGGTATGTGGTTATTCATTCATTTACTCCAAGTAAGTATAACCATATAAACCAGAACGATAATTCGAAAGGAATTCCTTCCCCTCTTGTGTTGAAATTTTACCATCTTTAACAGAAGCAGTAACCCAAGTTTCAATAATCCGAACAAGCCTTTTGGCATCGTATTGGACGTAATCGAGAACTTCTGCAACTGTTTCGCCATCTATAATCTGAACAATTTTATAACCGTCGTTTTCAACAAGAACGTGGACTGCGTTGGTATCGCCGAATAAATTATGCAAGTCGCCAAGAATTTCTTGATATGCTCCAACAAGAAAAACACCAATATAGTAAGGTTCGTTCTGACGAAACTCATGGACTGGCAAATAGTGGGAATAATTTTTCAAACCAATAAAATTCTCGATTTTCCCATCGGAATCACAAGTAATATCGTGAAGTGTTGCAAAACGAGTGGGCCTTTCGTTTAAACGATGGATTGGAATAATTGGGAAAATCTGGTCGATAGCCCAAGAATCCGGAAGGGATTGGAACAGCGAAAAATTGCAAAAGTATTTATCGGCTAACATTCGTGAAAGAGGCCGAATTTCGTCCGGCATATGTTTCATTTCTAAACCAATTTGGTAAACTTCGGTTGCAATCGACCAAAATAATTTTTCTATTTTTGCACGATTTTGTAAATCGAGAAGACCAAGACTAAATAAATCTAAGGAATCTTCGCGTATCTGTTGGGCATCGTGCCAACTTTCCAGCAGATTCGTTGCAGAAATTTTTTCTAAAAGCGATAGCAGTTCAATCACGTTTTCGTGGTCATTAAGTTCGACTGAATCCGAAGCGAAATCCCATTGCGGAATCGAGGTTGTCTCCAAAACATCAAAAATAAGGACAGAATGATGGGCAGTTAACGAACGTCCAGATTCGGTAATTATATTGGGATGAGGAAGATTGTTCCTATCGCTTGCTTCTTTAAGCATATAAACAGCATCGTCAACATATTCTTTAATCGTATAATTAATACTGCTTGGGCTAAAAGACCTTGTTCCATCGTAATCTACACCGAGACCCCCACCAATATCGACAAATTCAACGCCAGTTCCCAACTTTTTTATTTGAACATAAAACTGAGAACATTCGCGCAACGCATTTTTTATCATTCGGATATTAGTAACTTGGCTACCAATATGGAAATGGATTAATTTCAAATGGTCCATAAGCTTGTTTGCCGAAAGAATGTCCACCGCTTCGATTAATTCGCTTGCATTTAAGCCGAACTTGCTTTTGTCGCCACCTGAATCTTCCCACTTTCCACTACCTTGAGTCGAAAGTTTGATTCTAATACCAATATTCGGTTTCATCTTTAATCTTTTAGCAATATTTATAAGTAATCTTAATTCGGAAAGCTTTTCGACAACAACGAAAATTTTTCTACCCATTTTCTGTGCAAGAAGGGCAAGCTCGATAAAACTTTCATCTTTGTAGCCATTGCATATAATCAAAGTATCGGAACTGTTTGCAACCGCAAGTACAACGTGAAGTTCAGGCTTCGACCCTGCTTCCAATCCAATGTTATACTTTTTACCGTAACGCATAATTTCTTCGACAACAGGACGCACTTGGTTAACTTTTATAGGATAAACATTATAATATCGGCCTTCGAAATTATATTCCTTCGATGCATCTTCGAAACACCGAGTTATTGTTTCGATTCTATCATCGAGAATGTCGGGAAACCGAACTAACACCGGCAAAGAAACATCCCGTAAAATAAGTTCATCAATTAATTCTTTTAAGTCTATTTGCACACCATTTTTGGATGGAAATACAACCAAGTGTCCCTTTTCGTTAATACCAAAATAGTTTTGCCCCCATCCTTTGATGTTGTAAATTTCATAAGAATCTTCAATCCTCCATTTTCTCATTGTATTTTCAAGAGTTTATCCTAAACAAAAACTGCAAAATTAACATAAAAAACCAATCCTTAATCCCGCCAAACAAATTCAAATAGAAGCGACGAAACCACTACCAATAACCCTGAATATGCCAATATTAATGCAATGTCATTTAATATTATCTCGGAATTTTTACCGAGAATCGAAAATGTTGTCGATTCGATACCAACCATAAGAATTGGAATCAATATTGGCAACGAAAGTATGGGAAACAAAGCCCCCTTAACATTCGCACGCGAAATAATCGCCCCAATAATTGTCGATGAACTTGCAATTCCAATGCTTCCAGAAAAAATAACCAAAACAAATAACAAAACCGAACCAACTTCAATAGTATCAAAAAATATCTGGAACATAACCGCAGAAGAAAAATTAATCAACAATGAAAAAGCAACGTTGTATATAAATTTACCAAAAAAAACAGAAAGGGGCGTTGTGAGTAATTTCAAAAGGAGAGTTGTCCCTTTTTCTTCTTCGCTAATGAATGCTCTCGACATACCAGTCATTGATGCAAAAAACATCACAGCCCAAAGCATTCCAGTATAAACAGTAGGGCTAATAGATTCCGTAGGAATGCTAAAATTTACAATTGTCGAGGAAATTAGAGTAAATAAAAGTGCCGTAGAAATAGAATACCGATTCCGAAGCTCAATTTGTAAGTCTTTGTAAGCTACTGCTAAATAACTTTTCAACTCTTAATAAGAAATTTAGAAAATTACTAAACGAGCCACTCCATTGAATATTGCTTCTTATTGACGTATTTGATTCGAGCATTCGAAAATCTTGGATTTGCCATCTCATATTCGATAAAGTGCCGCTCAAGCTGTCCGTTAACTTCGTAGTATCGATACCCTATTATTCCTTTCTTAATTAATTTGCTCAACATTTGCCAATATTTTTCCTGTTCAAACCCGTTCAATTTTGACCAACTCCAAACGTTAGAACTGCCCAAATCCAAAAAATTATCCAATGCATCCATTACTTTCGAATAGTTTACCACATCGTCTTTTGAACTTTTTGTGCCACTTTCGGCAAACTCTTTCTTTATTATAGATAAGTTTGTTCGTATTTCAGTATTAAAGTTAATCTCCATTTCAATCAAAATCTTTCGCGACAACATTAATATTATCGTCATTTTCCAAAAAAAATTAAATTTGGTTTTATTAAAAATTGGATTAATTAAATTATGTATTTATCGGAAAGTCCAATCACAATCTCTATTTTAGTTTTTATCGCAATAGTAAGCATCTATTTTATTAGTTTCAACCCAACTCGAATATTAAAATTTGCACTTCACCCACCGAGTGTTGTTCATCGTAAAAAATACCATCTATTATTGACAAATATATTTATTCATTCAAATTACACACATCTTTTATTCAACTTGTTAACATTTTTCTTCTTTGCTCCACAATTGGAAATGACAATTGGAGGTGGTAATTTCCTGCTAATTTTTTTACTTTCGGGTATAATTTCTTCGGTTCCCTCGACGATTAAAAATAAAGACAACTACGGTTATTTTTCGCTTGGAGCCTCTGGCGCAGTTTCGGGAATAATTTTTAGTTATATATTGTTTTATCCAACGTCCCGATTATATGTTTTCTTTGTTCCAATTGGTATCCCAGCACCATTGTTTGCTATACTTTATCTTGCTTATTGCGTTTATGCTGCGCGCTATTCCCAAGGTAAAATAAACCACGAAGCACACTTTTGGGGCGCCGTAAGTGGGTTGCTCCTCACAGTAATTCTCTTTCCAGAATTGATATCGTTCTTCGTAGGCTTTTTAAAAACGATACTCTAAAATATACCGCATATATTGTTTAATGATTACTACAATACAAAATGGTTATTTAATACCCAAAATAAATTCTTTCGTCAAAGAAAAAAATTTCATTATTTTGAATTACTAAACAAAACAAATTTGGTTTTAAAATGGAAGAAAAGACTTTAAATTTTCACATTAAAAGCGTTATCAACGGAAAGCGTCGATTTGAAAATGTGTTTCAATCTGTTTCGCGTATGATATTAGGCGATTCAAACAAAATACAAAAAATTATTGTAAACGGTCGTCCAACATACGACTTTCTTGTATTTCGTGAGGGGAAAAAGCACTTGGTTGGGATGTTCGACGAAATCAATAGCCTTGTCTCTTTTGTTAAGGACTCAGCCGAAGGGGGTTCATCGGCAGAAATGGCTTTTGTCTTAATTGGTGAACCCGGCAATGGAAAAACATTTTTTGTGGACTATTTGATGCATCTTTATAGGAATTTTACTCTACAGCCCGAGAATATGCGATACACATTTAAATTTACGAACATTGAAAAACTTGGGCGTTATGGAAAAATCAAGGAAATCGAATCGCAAACCTTCGAAGACCCAATGATTCTTGCAATGAACATTTTCGACAACAAAGACAAATCCAAAGAATTTTTAGCAAAGATGGGAGCCTCCGATGACCAAATCGACGATTTTTTCCGACTCTACAGACCACTTGGAGCTTGCACATACTATATACTGAACCAAATCAGAGAGTTTACCAACGACAATCTCGATAACATTCTTGAATTTATTGAAGTTATTCCAACGCCAATTTCTGAATCGCGTGGGACTTTAACCGGAAAATATGCTGCCAAAGACAAAATTACCTCATCGGCTGTCGATTTAATTGGGGAAGAATCTATTACTCGGCTCCTAAATATAACCGATACTGACAATCCATATCGCTTTGATCTTCGTCGCGGAGCACTTGCACGTGTTGCCGGCGGTGGGATTCATTTTGCAGATGAAATATTCAAAAACAAGAAGGATTTAATCCAAGTTTATTTGGGGGTAATACAAAATCGTGTGATAGAAATTGAAGGTTTCAAATGGCCACTCGACACTTTAATAATTGCAACAAGCAACAATTCTGAATTTGCTCGGTTTCTCGAAGAAAAAGAACAGGCTCCAATAGTCGATCGTTGTCGGCTATGCTATATGTCGCACAATACAAATTATAAACTCCAAATGGAATTGACTTCTTATGCAATCGGAAGCTGGGAAAAAACTACCTTTGCAGGCGAGAAGATGCACATAGATCCGAATTTGGTCTATTCTACTTCTGTTGGGGTAATTCTATCCAGAATGCCAAAAAACGAAAAGTTAACCCCAATCGAAATGATGAAACTTGCCTCTGGCGAAGTTGCTGGCGAAAAATCACTAAAAACATTGAGCGAAGTGATTAACGAACTAAACGCAGACCCAGATATAACAAAGCGATTCGGACAGAAAGGGCTTGGACATCGAAATCTTGGTAGAGCAATTCAAATTCTTTTAGAACGAACCGAAACACAGGAAGGCAAATGTATGTATGCTGGCGATATCTTCCCCGCACTCGAAACTGTTATTCTCGATTACGTTCAAGACCCTAACGACAGAATCAAATATTTCAATGACTTGAAGCTTGCCAAGCAACTTTATCGACAAAATGTGATGAAATCTATTTTTAATGCATATATGAACGAACCCGATGCAATCGAACGCGATGTAATGAGTTATGTTAATATGGTTGTTGGAATTGATGCAAAGAACCTTGGAGCCGATAAAATTTGGACTTATCGCGATCCAAGGACGAACAAACTTGTCTCGCTTAAAATTGATGAATCTTTTATAGGAAGCGTCGAGGAGCGAATGGGATTAAAAACTCGTGAACAAAAGCAAAGTTTTCGAACAACAATAATTAAAATTTATGGTCAACGAATAGTCAAAGACCCCAATTATAATTTTATGGATAATGCCGAGCTTGTTAAGGCTGTAACCGACGTTCGACTCAAGTCCGATATTTCAGGCGCTGGAAGTCTTGTTGGTGCACTCTCAAACAGAACAAACGAAGAAAACCAACGCCTTTACAACAGAATGCTCGATACTATGATTAACAAATTAGGGTATTGTAAAACTTGTGCGGAAAAGACAATTGAATACTTCTGCTCGCAAGAAGACGCAGCATAGAAAACACGAAGAAAAACCGGAAAGCGACAAAGAGGCGAAGAAATTGCAACCCAAAAAGCGCAAAAGAATTACGCGATTCGAAACAATTTACCGAGTTGCCCCCGAAGAAAGAATTACTATTACCAATAAAAATATTCTCGAAATTGCCAAGTTAGCCGATAAGCACCATTTCCAAGTTTATCTTGTTGGTGGTTATGTTCGTGACTATTTATTAAATAGGGCAAGAAAAGATTACGATTTTACCGTTGTTGGAGACTCGATTGAATTCGCAAAGATAGTTGCCGAACATTTCAATTCAAAAATTGTTACCTACCCACGGTTCTTTACGGCGATGGTTCCTGTTGGGAAATGTCAATATGAGTTTGTTGGAACGAGGAAAGAAACTTATTTGTCCAAAAGCAGGAAACCAATTGTTTCGGTTGGAACGCTCGAAGATGACCTTCGCCGACGCGACTTCACAATAAATTCAATGGCTATTTCATTGAAACAGGAGGATTTCGGGAAAATAATTGATATTTTCGGTGGCTATCGCGATTTAAAAAGCAAGATAATTAGAACTCCACTGGATCCCAATACTACTTTCGAAGACGACCCACTGCGGATGCTTCGTGCAGCTCGCTTTGCAAGCCAGTTGGGATTTTCAGTCGAGGAAGATACTTTGAATGCTATCGGCGAAATGAAAGACCGAGTCAAAATAATTTCACAGGAAAGAATTACCGAAGAACTCCTTAAAATAATTGATTCAGAAAAGCCCAGCATTGGATTCGAAATCCTTTATCGAACTGGAATTCTGAAATATATTTTTCCAGAGCTTAACGAAACAGCGGTGGTCGAAACAAAGGTCGAAAAAGGAATCGCATTCCATCATAAAGACGTTTTTTTCCATAGCCTAAAGGTATTGGACAAAGTTGCCGAAAGTTCGAACAATACGTGGTTGCGTTTCGCTACGTTAATACACGATATTGCAAAACCTATATCCAAAAGATTTATATCGGGCGTTGGATGGACTTTCTACGGACACGAAGAAGTTGGGGCAAAGATGGTTGCACCGCTTTTTCGACGAATGCGATTGCCTTTGGAACATATAGAATATGTCGAACGATTAGTTCGTTTACACCAACGACCTATGGCTCTTGTTGACGATGGTGTAACCGATTCTGCAATACGTAGGCTCGCTGCTTATGCTGGCGATGCTCTCGAGGATTTGTTTTTGCTTTGCCGATGCGATATCACGACAAACAACCCCAATCTTACCAAAAAGTATTTAAACAATTACCAAAAGGTCTGGAAAAAAGTGCTCGAGGTTCAATCGAAGGATAAGCTCCGCCAATTTCAATCCCCTGTTCGAGGCGAGGAAATTATGCAGATATTCGGTTTCAGCCCATCCCCAGAAGTTGGGATTATAAAAACTGCAATTGAAGAGGCAATCCTAGAAGGAATAATACCAAATGAATACGAAAAAGCAAAAGAATTTGTTGCCGAAAGAAAAGAAGTTTGGTCGAATATGCTCGAAAGCATTAACGTTATGGAAGTAAAAAAGGATAAAGATTTGATAAAAAAACTGTTTGTTTACACAACAATTCCACAAGGCAACATAAATTAAATTTTTGAACTTTTTAAGCAGAAATTTCTGGTTGGAAATTTAAAATTCTTATATTTGTTTTTTTTATTTAAGTAGGGTTATGAAAGAATCTATATTAGACAGATTTTTGCGATACGTTAAAGTTAATACTCAATCGAATGAAGCATTGGAATCAACACCAAGCAGCGAAGGGCAATGGACACTTGCAAGGATGCTAGTTGAAGAATTGCACTCTATGGGTATTTCCGATGCCGAAGTCGACGAGCATTGTTATGTAATGGCAACTATACCATCGAACATTCCCAAAAGCGACCCAGCATACGAAAAAGTTCCAAATATTGGATTTCTCGCACATCTCGATACCTCGCCTGAAGTTACAGCCGAGAATGTAAACCCCCAAATTATCGAAAATTACGACGGTAGCGATATTATTCTGCCAAATGACCCTTCAATAGTAATTCGAGTGTCGGAAAATCCAAATTTGAAAATGTGCCTTGGACATACAATAGTTACAACCGACGGAACTACTCTTCTCGGTTCCGACGACAAATCGGGCATTGCAGCAATAATGACTATGGCAAAAATTCTCACCGAAAATCCACAAATCCAACATGGAACAATTCGTTTGGGCTTTACTCCTGATGAGGAAATTGGACAAGGAACAAAATTTTTCGATATTCCGAAGTTCAATGTTCAATATGCATATACAATCGATGGCGACTTGCCCGGAGAATTAAACAAAGAAACATTTAGTGCGGACCAGGCTATCATCACAATTATTGGTCGAGACATTCATCCCGGAACAGCAAAAAACATTATGGTTAATTCAATTAGAATAGTAGCCGATATTATTACAAGACTACCAAAAGATATGGCACCAGAAACAACAGAAGGCTACGAACCATATATTCATCCCTATATTTTGGAAGGTGGGGTTGGAAAAACTTCGCTCAAATTTTTACTTCGCGATTTCAAGACCAATGGATTAGAAGAACAAAAAATAATCCTCGAAAAAATAATCGAGGAAGTCCAAAATTTGCATCCCAAAGCAAATATTACACTTGAAACAAAGTTCCAATACAGAAATATGCTGGAAGGATTAGAACAACACCCCGAGGTCTTGGAAAATCTTTGGGAAGCGGCAATACGTTCCGGTATCGAACCTTATTGGAAACCAATCCGAGGAGGCACCGACGGCTCGAGACTTACCGAAATGGGACTACCCACCCCAAATATTTACACGGGGGGGCAGAATTTCCATAGCAAAACAGAATGGGTTTCCATCGATTTCTTAACGAAAACCGTTGAAACAATAGTCAATTTAGTCCAAATTTGGGTCGAAAAATCAAGAACTTAAATAAACAAGAGGAAACGATGTCTGTTGACCAATCAAATTCATCTGTTCATTTACCTGAGAATGCACACCGCGAACTTCGTCCCGGGGAAGTATATCGTCCAATATTACAACCGGAATATAAATTCCCCGAAATTACACCCTACTCAGTTAGCCTTGGGTTGTTGATGGCTATAATTTTTTCTGCCGCTGCGGCATACTCGGGTCTGAAAATCGGTCAGGTAATGGAAGCTGCAATTCCAATATCTATCATTGCCGTTGGGATTGCCGCCGCAAGTAGAAAAAGAAAAGCTATTGGGCAAAATGTGATTTTCCAATCAATTGGAGCAGCTTCGGGAGTAATTGTTGCTGGTGCTGTTTTTACTATTCCCGCTCTTTATATTTTGAAGCTCGAAGCCTCTTTTAATCAAATTTTCTTTGCATCTCTTTTGGGTGGATTTCTTGGCATACTTTTTTTAATACCTTTCCGAAAGTATTTTGTTAAGGAGATGCATGGTAAGTTCCCATTCCCCGAAGCCACTGCTATCACAGAAATCCTTGTTACCGGCGAGAAAGGCGGCAGAAGTGCTGGCGTTTTGGTTACAAGTGGAATTATTGGCGGAATCTACGATTTCCTTTTTTCTTCGCTTCATCTTTGGAAAGAAACTTTCACTTCAAGGGTGTTACCTTACGGGGAAATGATTGCCGACAAAATCAAGATACTATTCCAGTTAAATGTCAGTGCTATGATTTTTGGGTTTGGTTACCTCATTGGGTTAAAATATTCCTTAATAATCACCATTGGTTCATTCTTGTCATGGTTTGTTTTTATCCCTCTTATCAACCAGATTGGTTATATCGCAGTTGGTATGAATGGAACCAATCCTTTCGATTCGATGCCTCCGGAACAAATTTTCAGCTTGTATGTTCGCCCAATCGGCATTGGTGCTATTGCAATGGCTGGAATAATAGGAATTATAAAATCATACAAAGTGATTGGCAATGCCTTTGCGTTGGCTTTTCGTGGCTTTAAAAAACAGAAAGTCCAAAAAGAAGAGGAAATTGAAATCCGAACACAAAGGGATATACCTATGTCCTATGTAATTCTTTTTATCCTGATTGCGATACTATTTATATTCGTTTTTTTACTCACCGGGGTTAACATTACCATAACACAAGCAATAATTGCTTTGTTAACCGTTGTTATCATTTCGTTTCTTTTTACTTCTGTTGCTGCAAACGCAATTGCAATTGTAGGAACAAATCCGGTTTCGGGAATGACTCTTATGACTTTAATCCTTGCATCATTTGTATTAACACAGGTAGGGCTATCGGGGGCACAAGGAATGGTGAGCGCTTTAATAATCGGGGGAATTGTTTGCACCGCTCTTTCAATGGCAGGAGGTTTTATTACGGACTTAAAGGTTGGCTACTGGATTGGTTCAACACCATTCAAACAAGAAAGCCTAAAATTTCTTGGGACAATTGTTTCTGCGGCAACAGTAGGTTTAGTAATCTTTATTTTAAATGCTTCCTATGGTTTCACCAAAGAGGATTACATTAAAAATCAAAATATTTTTAGTAACAACGAACTCGAACAAATTCACAACAAAACTGCTCCGGCTGAACTGCTCGAACGTTACAATAAAGCACTTAATTCAGCCGAACCACTTGTAGCACCGCAAGCAAACGCAATGGCTGCCGTTATCCAACCATTAATGTCGCCCGAAGCAAAAGTAAATTGGATACTTTACCTAGTTGGAATTTTTGTAGCTCTCTTTGTCAATTGGTTAGGAGTTTCGCCTCTTGCTTTTGCGCTTGGAATGTATCTTCCATTACCGCTAAATACACCTTTATTGGTCGGCGGTTTAGTAGCCCATTTCATACAAAAAAGCTCGAAGGACGAAGCATTGGTCAACATTAGAACGCAACGAGGAACATTAATCGCTTCTGGCTTTATGGCGGGGGCATCTCTCTTCGGTGTTATTGGTGCTATTTTGCTATTTTTCAAAGTTAAACTCTATACACTTGTCGGAAGCTGGGAAGAAAATCCTCTCAATGAATATTTAAGTATTGCTATGTTTGCTGTTCTTGTAACTTATTTCGTACTCGATACACTGAAAGCAAAAAAATAGTAAAATGTTGAAAATTGGGACCGAACAAAGGAAACGAGCGGGTTGGAAAAAAAAACTAAACTACTTTATTTCTTTCGCTCTTGTAGTAGTTTTAGTTTACTTTTCTTTGAAAGGCTTGGATTTACAATCTTTGTGGAAATTTATCAAGTCGGCAAACTACCTTTGGGTTGTTCTTTCAATACCGATAATGTTTGCTTCGCATTGGGTTCGAGCGATGCGATGGAAAACAATGCTCGAACCAATCGCAAAAGCCAGTTCAATATGGAATCTATTTTCTGCTGTTATGGCGGGCTATGCCGTAAACAATATTATACCGCGCGGCGGCGAACTTCTTCGCCCATATTATTATAGCAAGCGCGAAAAAATTTCCTTCACAATGACTTTTGCAACAATCGTAGTCGAAAGGTTCATCGATTTACTATCCTTACTTTTAATGTTTGTTCTGGTATCTTTCTTCTTCCGAGAGCAACTAAAACTTGCTCTACCCAATTTACACATTGAAAAAATCTTGGTTCCGACCATTATACTTGTCGGTATTGGCATTTTAAGCTTTTATCAAAGGTGGATAAACTTCCTTTTAAAAAAAGTTATTGCACCGATTTCAAAAAAACTATACGAGCGGCTTTCCGAACTTTTCGGAAAATTTTTCCTTGGTTTAACTGTAATCAAAAGACCTAAACAATACTTCCAATTAACTACCGAATCTTTTCTCATCTGGTTTTTATATACCCTCCCACTCTACATAATGTTTTTTTCGTTCAGTTTTTCATACACTTATAATCTTGGTTTCGACGACGCAATTCTTTTGATTGTAATTTCGGGTATTGGATACACTGTTGCGCCCACTCCCGGAGCAATAGGACTTTACCATTTTTTAATTCAAAATGCGCTCTATCGACTTTATGGTATTAGCCCCGAGGAATCTCTTGCTTATGCAACAGTAACCCATGCGGTTAACTATCTGTCGCAGGTTGTTGTCGGAGGTATTTTTCTCCTCCGCGAACATATTAATCTAATCCCTTCGAAAATTGAAGCAAACGTCTTTAATGATGAAAAGAATACGACTAAGGACGAAAATCCCTAAAAGAGTTTTAAAAGGGCATCTTTGGATTTTCAGCAATGAATTGGATGATGTTCCTAAATTTCCCAAAGGGGAAATAGTCGAAATTTTCGATAAAGAAGAAGTATCGTTGGGCATTGGATTTTTCAACCCGAATAGCCTTATCGCAATTAGATTACTCAAATGCACCAAAGATGACAACTTCAATGATATTATCAAATCGAGAATACACGAAGCAAAAAGACTTCGAGAAAAAATTTTCCCCAAAGAAACGTCCTATCGTCTGGTTTATTCTGAATCGGATTTCTTACCTGGACTTATTATCGATAGATACGAACACTATTTCGTTATCCAAATTAACTCAGCAGGAATGGAAAATTTCCTCGAGACGATAATACAATACCTTGTTGAACTTTTCCCAAGTTTAAAAGGGATTTTTATAAAGAATATTTCCCATTTCAGGAAACTCGAAGGTCTCGATGAATATCAACGTGTAGGATACGGACACATTCCTGATGAAATTGAGATTTATGACAACGATATAAGACTGAAAATCAATATTGCCGAATCACAAAAAACTGGATTGTTCTTGGACCATCGACTAAATAGAATGTTTTTAAGAAACCTTTCCGAGAATATGGATGTCCTCGATTGTTATAGCAATTATGGCGGTTTTGGCCTATATTGTGCTTTTGGAAAAGCCAACCGAGTAACTTGCGTCGATATATCAAATTTGGCTCTCGAGCGTGCGAAAATAAATTTCGAACTGAATAATTTCACAAATTTAGAAACCGAAGAATCGGATGTGCTGGAATTTCTTAGAAACTCATTCGGAAATAATAGAAAATGGGACATTGTAATACTCGACCCTCCTTCTTTTACGAAAAGCAAGCAACACATTCGACAAGCGATATTGGGTTATACCCAAATTAACAAATACGCAATAAGAGTTTTGAACAATTTCGGTTTCCTTGCCACAGCAAGTTGTTCAATGCACATCAGCGAAGAAACATTTCTCGAAACCATAAAAAAAGTTGCTTTAAGTCAAAATATTCAACTGAAACTAATTTATCGTGGCAATCAATCGCCCGACCATCCAATTTTAATAGCAATGCCCGAAACCAATTATTTAAAGTTTTTTGTATTTCAAGTAGTAAAAAGTAACTCCAAAAACATAATTTTGTAATTTTTAATTCAATCTATGGAAATTATATACGCAATTATCATAGGGGTTGTTCAAGGACTTACCGAATTCCTTCCAATCAGTAGCACTGCACATATGACAATTGTTGCTCAAATTCTCAATCTTGAGCTTGTCAAAAATCCCCAAAATTGGACAGCATTTATGGCTGTCATTCAATTAGGCACTCTTCTATCATTACTCTTTTACTTTAAAAAAGATTTATGGGCTATATCGTCGAATTTTATTCGAGATAACTTTGCTTTAAAAGTTAGCAAATATCCCAATCAAAATTTTCATTCTCGTTTAGGATGGATGATAATTTGGGGTTCGATTCCTATTTTCGTAATCGGATATATTCTAAAAAATTTTATCGAAGGGGATGCAACAAAAAATACAACGCTAATTGCTTTTGCACTTGTTATTGTTGCAATTATCTTATTTATAGCCGAAAAAACTTCTCGAAAATCGAAAGATTTAGAACAAATTACCATTAAAACCGCTATTGTCATTGGTTTGGCGCAATGTTTTGCACTGATTCCTGGCGTTTCGCGTTCTGGTGCAACAATTACAGCTGGTTTATTTGCTGGGCTCGAACGTTCAACAGCCGCGCGCTTCTCTTTCCTTTTAAGCATTCCAGCCATATTAGTTAGCGGAATTTACGAGTTTATCAAATCAATCTCTTTTTTTTCTACCGGCGATTTGCTTTTTCTTATTACCGGAGTAATAACTTCGTTTCTTTCTGGGTATGTTGCAATTTCTTTTCTCCTGAATTTTTTGAAGACTAAATCAACTTTAATTTTTATCATATATAGAATATGTTTAGGTTTGCTCTTATTGGTTTTTCTTAGATGAAATTATCTTTATTCACATTTATTTTGGTCGCCCTATTAATTTGGGGTTGTAACCGCGAAGGAACAAAAGAACAAAAAGGTAATCAAAATTTCGAGAGCTCGATCGATTCTGGGATTATTTCCCCAAAACAAGCTCTACCCGTTAAAAAACTCAAATTCGATATACAAATTAATCCCGATTCTGTCCAAATTACTCATTATGCTGTTGTTAATACTACTTTTGGTAGTTTTACAATTGCACTATTTGGTCAAGATGCACCCAAAACCGTTAATAACTTCGTAAAATTAGCGAAAAGTGGCTATTTTAATCAAACTTTAATACATCGAATCGCAAAAAATTTCCTGGTTCAAATGGGTGATGGAAGTACGCGATTTTTATCGAAAAAAGGCGAATGGGGAAAAGGTGGAAAAAGCATTTACGGAGGCTATTTTGCCGATGAACTAAATCCAAATACATATAGTTTTAGAACCGGTTACACCTATGGCACTGTTGCTATGGCAAATAGTGGTCCGAATAAAAACTTAAGCCAATTTTTTATCTGCCTCGACGAAGCGCAATATTTAGAAAAAAAATATACAATTTTTGGAAAAGTGGTTGAAGGAATGGACGTTGTTGAACAAATCGAAACACAGGAAATTATTTCATATAAATTCGATACCCTCGACGGAACACCCAAACACCCAATCAAAATCCTATCGATAAAGATTTTAAATAACAAATAAGAATAAGAAGCCGAAACATACTTTAATTTTCAACATTTGTATTGATATCAAAATCATCATTAATATCAATTTTGAAAAACAAAATACAACTATTAAATTGAAGATTGATAATTGTTATAGTGGGCTTTTTTATGAAACCTCTTAAAATATGTATCCTTTGGCACCAGCACCAACCTTATTATCGAAAAAGAAATTTTTTTATCCTTCCTTGGGTTCGCTTCCATTCAGTTAAAGATTATTTAGATTTACCATTGCTTCTTGATGAGTTTCCTAATGTTCAACAGACTTTCAATATTGTTCCTTCTTTGCTTCTGCAAATCGCAGAATACACAACTGAAAATGTTCAAGACAGAATCCAAATCCTTTCACAAAAAACACCAGCCGAGTTATCATTCGAAGAGAAAGAAGAAATCTTAAACCAATTCTTTGTATGTAATTACGAGAACCTAATCCAACCTAACGCAAGATTTCTTGAATTGTACCGAAAAGCAAAGGCATCGCAAAATCCGATAGAACAATTCAATGAAAATGATTGGAGGGATTTACAAGTGTGGTATAACTTAGCTTGGATTGGACAAATTTCGCGGCAACGCCCCCAATTTCGGAGATTTTTCAACAAGGGTGCAAACTTCAGCGAGAGTGAGAAGCAAATCTTGCTCGAACTCCACCTGGAAACAATGCAAGAGATAGTTCCAGTGCTTAAACGCCTGCAAAATTTGGGTCAAATCGAATTGAGTGTCTCGCCATTTTTCCATCCGATTTTACCTTTATTATGTAATTCAATAATAGCCAGCATCGGACTTCCTAATATTAATTTGATGGAACCAACCTTTTCTTACCCCCAAGACGCACGTCTGCAAATTTCCAAAGGGAAAGAATATTTCACAAAATTTTTCGAAAAAGAGCCACTGGGAATATGGCCCTCGGAAGGCTCGCTTTCCGAAGATGTTCTACAAATGTTGATTGAAGAAAACTTCCATTGGACAGCAACGGATTCTTTGTTACTTTTTAAAACAATAAATATTCAAAAGCCGACTATAAAATACTTCCCGTTCAAATATTCAACAAATAAAGGGGAAATTTTTGTTTTCTTCCGCGATAGCCAACTTTCCGACGCAATTGGATTTACATATCAACGATGGAACCCAATTGATGCAACTAACGATATGATAAACAGGCTTGCGAGTATTCGAGAAAATATTGTAAATGATTTTGGCGAAGAATCGCTCGAGTATGCTTGCGTTCCAATCATTCTCGATGGCGAAAATTGTTGGGAATTTTACCGAGAAAACGGCTTACCTTTCCTACGTGGACTTTTTTCGCGCTTCGAAAGTGAAAATTGGATAGAAACCCATATTTATTCAGATATTATCAAGTTTGTCCACGAAGATTATCCTTACACATTAAACACAATTTTTCCTGGTTCTTGGATTAATGCAAACTTTTCTACCTGGATTGGTCAGCCCGAAAAACAACTTGCTTGGCAATGGTTGGCAAAAGTCAGAGCTTTAATAGAACAACACAAAGAAAACCATCAAAAATATACAGATGCGATGGAAATTGCACTAATAGCGGAAGGTTCGGATTGGTTTTGGTGGTATGGCGACGATAACATTGCACCGAACAAAGACGACTTCGATGTCCTTTACCGTTTCTATTTACAGTCTATATATGAAATTCTTGGAGAAGAATTGCCGGAAGAGCTTAATTCTCCCTTAGGGAAAGAATTAAGAATCCAAACTTTAATACCGCCAAGCAAAAGAATTCATGAATCAAATTATTCAAATATTTCCGAAGAATTTGGATGGGGAAAGTATAATGCTAAATCTGCTATTTCCACAATGCACTCAGGAAAAGAATTGTTGAAAGAGATTTTTTTCGGAAACACCAACTCAATGTTGTTGATTGCCCTAAGTTTCGCTGGCAAATATAGTGGAAATGATTTTATTGAAATTGTTATCCAAAAGCCTACCGACATACGATTTGAAATTCGCGAAAACCAAATTATAGTAAAGTCGGACCAAAACAAACCGCTTCGGCAAATTTTAACTAAAACGAATGGCCAGGTTATTATTGGGGTATCATTGGAAACACTTTTTGGACGAAAGGATGTTGCCGAGGGATTCGTTGAATTTTTCGTTCGAACCAACTTCGAAAATACCGAACAAATTTTCCCTACAAACGGTTTAATAACCTTCGTTATTCTTTAATTCCGAATTACTCATTAGAATGGCTGAACGACGATAGGCAACAAACTTCATTCTTCGTTTCGCTTAGAATTACAGTTTAATAAACAAGTTGGGAGTGTCGATGGGAGAATATCAAAATAATTTATTTCCGATTGAAAAATAAGTTTGGAAAGGACCCCAAACAACAGCATTCGGATTTTTTACGAAATAGAATGCTCGACCAATTGAAAATTTGGCTGGTCCAATTGGCGTATCGAATCCAATGGTGAAACCTATTCCGTGTTTAAGTTCATTAATTCTAATCACCTCGAATTCTTTCCAAATCGAGCCGATACCATAAGAAAGTGAAATAAAGGTATCGAAGTAAATTTGAAAAGGTAATCGATATTGAACATCGAAATTACCGCGGACCAATTGTTTCCCTCTGAATTCATCTTCGCGGAAACCGAAAAACGAATCTTGCCCGCCAAGAGAAAAATATTCGGAATACGGTAATCCTTTATCGGCAAAACCAAAAGTTATCGAAGAGCGAAAAGTAACATCTTTTACCGAGAAATTAATTGTTTGCGAAAAGTAAGCCTTTGTAAACTGCGTAATTTTCTCGAAATTAAATAGTGATGTTTCGAGATAAATATCGATTTTCCTCCCATCGGTCGAAAAATCGGCTTTGTTTCGATTATCGAAAGCCAAAGCAAATCGAACAGAAAACAATTTGTAGAAGTCTGGCTTAAATAATTCATCTTTGAGGAATGAACGTTGACGTTCGAACCGTAAGCCAGCGAAAAGGTTACCGAACCTTTCAATTTGGGTTCCAACTTTGGCATACAAGCCATATCTTTCGGAGATATTTTCGCTTTCAATTATACTTTCGTATGTGTTGCGCGACAAATTTTTTTTTGGAACAAAATTATAAGTTCCCCATCGTTCGTAATATCCATCGATAGTAAATGTAAAATCCGATTCGAAAATCCTTGTTTGCGATAATCCAATTTTGCCTAAAAAATTGCGATTCCCGCCCAGAACGGAAACCATAGATGTCAAACCTATGTTAAATAAGTTTATTTGTATAAAATCGGCGCCACCTTGAAGGTTCCTTTCGTTATCAATTCGGGCAAGTAAATTTAATATTTGAGTTCCACGCTCTTGGGCATTGATTATCACTTCGCAAGCCGAATGCAAAGTATCGAGTTTGAAATCAATTTGAACATCGCTGAACAAATCCGTGCTAAGCAGATTAGACCAACTTTGAACAATCTTATCTACATTGGTAAAATCCCCAACTTTAATTGCCAATTCACGTTCAACAAGGAATTCGCTCGTTTGAATATTTTTGAAAGTAATTTTTGAAATAATGTTGGGAAAAATATTCAATTTGAGCAACTTTGGGTTAGATTTATCGTCCGAAGTTGTAACCTTCACAAATGAATAACCATTCTTTGCATAGAATTTCTTAATCGATTCAATCATCTTTCGTCTAAAAAAATCATTGTTTGGTAAACCATAGAAACTTTTTGCAATAGAATCAATCTCGAACTGATATTCACGAATCTGATTGTTAACAACCACAGAATCAAGTATGGGATAATACTCTACAATAACTCTGATGTTAGGATTTGAGCCCAATGAATCGGTATTTTTATCATTATTATTCTCGATACGAACCAGTTTGATTCTATCAATGTCGTTTTTATTAACTCGTTTTAAAAATTCGGAAAATTTAAGTGTGTGTGGATTAGGATTTTCGCAATTGCAAGTTTCAAATTCTTGGACTATGTTTGAGTCTTCGATTCTTTCCAAATTAATCGTGTTAATACAAAACGGGAAGACTTTGAAATAGTTGAAAACTTCTTGTCCAATTACTCCAACAATCGAATCTTTTTTCAAAGATATAAGGTTTTTAATGTTGGGAAGGTAACGTAATGTAGCTTCTTCACCCTTCTGGATCAATGAATCAAGGTGTGTAAAATTATCATTTCCGTGGGCTCCTATCTGTGGTTCTAATACTATGTCGGCTTTGCTTTTGGACTTGTCTGTAAATTGCCGCATTAAAATTGATACGACTTGATCGGCTAATGCCCATGGCTTATTCAATTCGGTTCGATTATGTAGCGGAGAAGTCGTGTTTACTGCAATAATTACATCTGGCTGGAATTCTTTGATTGTCTCAACTGGAAGGTTTGCAAACAAACCTCCATCGACCAACACCATCGAATCGTTCTCAATAGGTGTATTACGTAAAGGAATTGTAGCACTTGCTCGCATCGCTGTAACAAGATTTCCGTTGGACATTGATATTGACTTTCCGGTCACTAAGTCGGTAGCAACTGGGCGGAAAGGCACTTTCAATAAATCGAAGTTTTCCGATAGATAAGCCCCTTTCCATACTAATTTTTGTATAAAAGAGCTAAATTTCCAACCTTGCGAAATCGCCTTAGGATAAACAATCTTAAACTTGTTGAATCGCAAAGTAGCAAGCGTTCGATCCTTAATTAATTTTTGGTCGAAGAAGAAGTCTGTGCGTTCCTGTTCCCCGCTCAGCGAAAGGATATCTGACCAATTGCTTGTTAAAGCGATTTCTTCCAACTCTTTTGGAGTATAACCTACGGCGAATAATCCTCCTACGAAACAACCTATACTTGTGCCGGAAATACAGGAAATATCGATACCTTCTTTTTCGAAAACTTTAAGAACACCAATTTGCGAAACTCCGCGCGCACCTCCGCCGCTAAGAACCAAACCAATTTTTACATTTAAATTTTCAGGATAAATGATAAATTCATCGCTGGCAACTGAACAAAAAGAAAAAAATATAAAAATTGAAAAATAAAGTATAAGCTTTTTCATTCAATACCAAATTATCTAATATCGAAACATTGGAAAATATCAATAGGTTCAGAGAATTCAACTTCGACTTTTTCAACGTAAGAATGCGATGGTCCAACCCGTAAAAGTTCATAAAGCTTTTGCAATTTCCCTTCGTCTCCTTCGGCTACAACATATACTGTTCCATCGAACATATTCTTTGCATAGCCGACAAGCCCAAGAGCCGTTGCATTTCGATAAACAAAGTAACGGAACCCTACCCCTTGAACCATACCATAAACTCTGAACTCGGCTCTCCTATTTGCCATTCCTATTTGTAATAATCATAGACAATATCATTAGCAATTTTTTTTGCTAGTTCACTCCCTTGAAACATTTCGATAATTTTTAAAGCCATATCGATTGCAGTTCCCGCACCGCGGCTCGTAACAATATTCCCAAAAACCACCGTGCTTTGCACAAGATAGTTTAAATCTCGAAACTTATTTCTCGCAGTAGGATGACTCGTTATTGAAAAGCCTTTGCCAAGCAATCCCTTTGCCAAAAGAATAGTCGGTGCTGCACAAATTGCAGCAACATAGCGACTCGATTGGAGTTGTTTCCTTAAAAGAATGTCCAATTTCCCGTTTTTTAAAAGATTCTCTGTTCCAATAGAGCCACCGGGTAGAAAAATCAAATCAAATATTTCTCCTTCGTTAATTTCATCGAATGATTTATCCGGAACGATTTTGGTCCCTCGTGAACAAGTAACAATGGGCTTTTCTCCAACAACTAAGACACTAAACCCTGCTCGACGAAATAAATCGATAGGAACAACAACCTCGACTTCTTCCGTGCCGTCGGCAATTGCGACCAAAATCCTTGGTGCCTCGCTCATATAAACACATTCAAAACTTAATTGAAAGCTTTGTTTAAGAAAGCAACAAATTCCCCAACGTCTCGGGTAAAGGCTTTTGTTGCAATGACTTTTTCATCGGCATTTTGGATGACATACAACGGTAATTCAATAGAATTAAACCTTTGCATTTGCATAGATTTATTCGAAATGTATGGCTCTTCGCGTCTATCGGTAAACAATCTCACTTTAACCATTTGCGAAAGCAGTTTTCTAACTTCTGGTTTCGTAAACATATTGATTTCCATCCATCGGCAATTAGTACAAGTAAAACCACTAAAATCAATAAATATAGGTCGTCCACTCTCTTTTGCAAATTTCAAAGCAAGTTGATAATCATCAAACCATTCATTCTGCTTCCCAGCGTTCGAAACTAAAGCGGAGTTTATAGAAGCAGCCGTAGGATTGACGGAAGAAGAGTTATTCCCAATAATTTCTTGGTAATCGGGAGGAGGCAAAAAAGCATCGAGTTCACCCAATTTTTTCCCAAATAGCCCACTTACCAAGTAAAAACTTATTGAAATAAAGAAAACAGCAAAGAGAATACGCAAAGTTCCCACACTTTCAATTGGTGAATCGTGTGGTAATTTGAATAAACCCAAAATATACATAGAAATCATCAACCCACATCCTATCCAAATTCCCAGAAACAGTTCGCGCGGCATAATTCCTAAACCCCACACTAAATCGGTGTTGCTTATAAATTTAATTGCAGCTGCGATTTCTAAAAACCCCATAATTACTTTGATGTTATTCATCCAACCGCCGGAGCGAGGCATCTTGCTTATAACAGAAGGAAACAAAGCAAGGAAAAAGAACGGCACCGCAAACACGGCTGAAAAACCAAACATTCCAATTATTGGATAGAACCAATCTCCACCGGCAGCAGAAACCAATGCAACTCCAACAAAGGGAACAGTACAAGTAAAAGAAGTCAATGAAAAAGTCAATCCCATTAGTAAAACACTAACGATGCCAGAACCTTGGCTCTTTACATTCAATGCATTTAACCATGATGTTGGTAATTGGAACTCGAACGCACCAAAAAGATTTAAAGAAAAAACTATAAATATCAATGCTATAATTAAATTAAGTATCGGATTAGTTGCAAAATTTTGTATTCCCGATGCACCAAAAAATATTGCAAGAATAAACCCCAATGCTGTAAAAGTCAGCATAATCCCTATTCCATATACCAATGAGTCCCGCAAACCCTTGCCGGGATTCTTTTCGGCACGTTTAGTAAAAAACGAAACAGTAATAGGAACCATAGGAAATACACAAGGGGTTAGCAGAGCCAAAGCTCCAGCAGACATAGCAAAAAGCAGATATGTCCAAATGCCTTGTTTCTTAACATTCTCAACCACTCGGGTAGATTCTGTCTTAGAATTCGATGTTGAAGTTTGGGAAGATGCAGGGTTCGAAGTTGACGATTGGAAACCTACCGAATTTGTTGAAACACTCGAAATTGTATCCACCGATGTCGAGGTTCGAACACCAGACTTTATCAAAGTTTTGTATTCTAACCCTGGAAGGCACAAATCATTTTTACATTGTTGAACAAAAACCTCTGCGAACACCTTGTCTTTGTCGAAATCTATGTCTTTTGAAGCAACAACAGGAACTTCGAAGGTGAATTTGCCGGAAAAAGTCCGAATGTCAATGTAAAAAGCACTATCGTATTTCACCTTTGGTTTTGGGGTTTTAATTTTTCCTTTTATGGCGAGCAATTCTTTCGGTGCAAATGATATTTCCGTTTTTTGGGGTCCAAGGCCCTCGGGGCCAACCTGTTCAACAATATCGTAAATATACCAACCTTTCTCAAATTCGAAACTTATTTTTACAACAAAGCTTTCCCCGGATTTAACTTGGGATTTTGTTGGTTCCGCAAACCAATTAAAATGTTGGTTTGCATCTTTTGCATCAAGGCTGAAATGGAAAACAAACACAGCCAAAAATAAACAAACCCAGTTTATAATTTTAACTACCATATCGTATCCCAACTTTTAAACATATAGAAACGAAATGACTATTTAAAAATTTCAACGATTAGCGAAAATAAAATAATACTATTTATTGAGCCTACTTGTCGATTCAGGAAGACTTCGTGCTTTGAAAATATCGGGAACCATTTTATAGGGATACTTTTTCGACAATTCACCAAGTGCAATAGCTTCGGTAGATACTGCAAGGTTTTTCCCCATAAAGATAGGTAGTTTAACCAAGGGAATTTCAACATCTAAAATATAACAAGGATATTCGGCCCGAGTGAACCTATCGCGTTCGCTAACAATCACATCCTTTGTATCGGGAGGAATTAATTCAACGACTAAATCAACTTGTGCTTCTTGCTTCACTGCTTGTAATCCAAACAAATGTTTGACATCAATCACACCCAAACCGCGGATTTCCAGAAAGAATTGCGACGCCGGAGGGCTTGTTCCAAAAATACGATTCTCCCATTTCTTTTTTACAATAACGATATCGTCGGCTACCATCCGATGCCCACGTTCAATCAAATCCAGTGTTAACTCACTTTTCCCAATCCCCGGCTCGGCAATTATTAATATTCCCATACCATAGATTTCGACCAAACTTCCGTGGACAGTTGCTCTTTGAGCAAAATGATCGTCGAGAAAATCCAACAATTTATAGGCTGCTGTTACAGTAGCTAAAGAAGTCGAAAAAACCGGTATTTGTTTCTGTTGGAAAATACGAAGCAAGTATTCAGGTAAAACCAGATTGCAAGTTGTTATCACGCAAGGGATTCGAAACTCCGAAACCTTACTAATTATCTCAATCTTTGCTTTGCGGGTTAATGTTTCGAGATATCGAAGTTCGGTTTTACCTAATACAATAATTGTATCTTCATAAAAATTCTCGAAAAAACCAGTCAATGCAAGCTGTGGACGCAGAATCGACGACCTACAAATTTTCCTATGTAAATCGGTTACCTCGTTCCTTTGAACTAATTCGAAGTCCTTTTTAGCAAATATATCGCTAACAAAAAGTTCTTCTTTCAAGGTAATGACCGAACGATTTAAATTTCGTTTCTCGAATCCCGGCTCGCTTTTATCTTTTTCATCCATATTATAATTATTCTACTCCATTACCACTCACAAAAATAAAAAACCGTCCCCAAAAACGGGACAGTTTTTTTATTAGCAAAAAATCAATTATGCAACGGTTATTTCTTTGCATAGATAAACGTCTTGAATTGTATTTAAAAGTCGGACGCCTTCGCTCATTGGTTTTTGAAATGCTTTTCTTCCAGATATTAACCCCATACCCCCGGCGCGCTTATTAATAACTGCCGTTGCGGCTGCGTCTGCCAAATCGTTTTCTCCCGAAGCACCCCCACTATTTATTAAGCCAATCCTACCCATATAATTATTCACAACTTGATAACGACATAAGTCGATTGGATGGTCTGAGCATAAATCGGAATACATCCGCTTATCAAATTTTCCGTAACTTTGACCACCTTCGTTCAACGCAAGATATCCACCGTTATTTTCAGGAAGCTTTTGTTTTATTATGTCCGCTTGTATAGTTGCTCCAAGATGATTGGCTTGCCCCGTTAAATCGGCAGAAACGTGGTAGTCCTTATCCCTTTTAAATGCTGGATTACGCAAATAGCACCAAAGAATAGTGGCCATTCCTAACTCGTGGGCAATGGCAAATGCTTCCGAAACCTCTACAATTTGGCGAGAACTTTCATTGCTTCCAAAATAAATTGTAGCGCCAACGGCAGAAGCACCCAAATTGTAGGCTTCTTCAATAGTCCCAAAGAGAATCTGATCGTATTTGTTCGGGTAAGTCAGTAACTCGTTGTGGTTAATTTTGACGATGAAGGGAATTTTGTGTGCATATCGACGCGAAACAATACTTAGCACACCAAAAGTTGATGCAACAGCATTGCAACTACCTTCGATGGCTAACTTCACTATATTTTCTGGGTCGAAATAAATAGGATTTCGCGCGAAGCTTGCTCCGCCTGAGTGTTCGATTCCTTGATCAACTGGCAAAATGGAAAGGTATCCTGTTCCGGCAAGACGACCAGAATTGAAAATACGCTGTAAGTTTGCAATAACACGATTGTTGCGATTTGAATTCAAAAATACTTTATCGACAAAGTCGGGCGAAGGAAGAGTTAACTCCGTTTTTGAAACTTTGGGTGTGTTGTAGTTCAAAAGGTAATCCGCCTTTTCACCGAGAAGTTCTTGGATTTTTTCAATCATAAATAACCTCCTACCTGATAAAAACAAAATTATTTTACAAAAATAAATCAAAAATTTGAAAATTTTGAATATCTATATAAAAATCGTTAATTTTATAACGCATCATTTTTTTATTTTTTAACGAAATGACCCTTAGAAGTGTATTAAAAAAATATGACTACCTAATAGTTGCCCATCGCGGTTCAAGCGGTGTGGCACCAGAAAATACCATATCGTCCTTCATCGAAGCGATAAATTCGGGTGCTCACTGTATTGAAATGGATATTCAAGTTACAAGCGATGGCATTCCCATTGTCTTTCACGATAAATGGCTAAGTAGAACAACCAATGGCACGGGGCTTATTCAAAATCTAACATTCAGGGAAATCCAAAAACTCGATAGTGGTAGTTGGTTTTCGAATCGTTTCTCCAACGAGACAATACCCTCTTTAGAAGATGTGTTCCGCCTAACAAAAAACCGAATCGTTTACAATATTGAATTGAAAAATCTTGGCAGTAATCCAGAAAAACACATCGAAAGAATAGTTAATTTGATTTATCAATATAATTTTAATGAAAAAATTATCATATCGTCGTTTTATTATAGTCAACTTAAATTAATTAAGCAAATTGATGCAAAAATACCAACTGTTGCTATTCGAATCCCGAAGGATATTACATTGCCATCGAAAATTGCTCGAACAATAGGATGCGAAGGTTTAGTTTGTTCAATAGATGAAATCAACAACGTTTTTGCTCAAGATGCCAATGATAATGGCCTATTCCTTGGTGTGTATTCAATTGACAATGCTAAGGAACTGGGTTTTGTATTACAATATAATATCAAAGCAATCATAACGAATTTCCCTCGAACAATTCTCGAACTGCTTAAAACGAAACACCACGCAAAAGTGTAAATGCACCCCACGCTATAAAAAAGGCTATCCAAATTGGACAGCCTTTTTAGCAACACAAGGCAAAAATACCTATCTCGTAACAACGAATTGCATTGTTTGTGCATACCCGCCGGAAAAGAATCTTAATGCATAAACTCCAGCAGGCAACCCCCGAGTATCGAGTTGCATATCGTATATTCCTGCTTTCATTTCTTCCTTGACTAACGTTTCGAGAATGTTCCCCGTTGTGTTAATTAAATCTATCTTTACATCTCCATCAAAAGCCACCCCAAATCGAACAGTAGCTTCATTTGTCGAAACAGGATTCTGACTTACTTCTATAAAGTATGGATTTGTTCCAACAACAACGGATCGCAAATCAATCACACAAGTATTGACTACGACGGTTGAACTATCGGGAGAAGGAATAACACATTTATCGCGACCGTGGAATATAATATTTTCGATTTTAGGACGGAAAACCTTGGCATCGGTAAGGAGCAATAGAACCTTTGGATTTACTAAAGTCCCATTTTGGTTAATTGGGGTAGTCCCCGAGCCCTGAATATGGAGTTTTGAATAAAAGTCGTCAATAATTGATTCTGTTGCAGTAACAGCCCAAGTGTTATCGAGTATCCCGCCTTTTTCAATAGAAAGATATTTCAACCAGTCTGTCTTGTAAACAATATCATATTCGAATAAGGTAATTGCTGCATCTCGCCAGGATGTCGAAGTAACGTTCGTTCGAAGGACAATGTTAAAACCAGGTGCAAGCTTAAGTTCTGGGCCATAGTTAGGAAGGTCGAATTGGACAGGAACCGTGTATGTATTTCCAACTAGCAAGACATAATATTCGCCCTCAACATCAGAATAAACTCGAAGAAGCGCGCTGAAATTTCCAACTCTGTCGGGTTTGAATTGAACATTTATTTTAATATAACCTTGGCTTGGAATAGTTATTGGGAAATTCGCTTGAATCTCGAAATTCGCTACATTGCCGCCAACGAACACAACGCTATCGATAACAGCTTGGGTAGTAGTACTTGTATTCGAAATCGTAAATTGCCTTATGGGTTCATCGCAAAGCAAAACGACCCCATAATTAATAGAATCGACTTTTATCCCTTTTTCAATACCATAACCAACCACTACTGTATCGGTTGTAATGATTGAATCGGGGGCTGTCGAAGCATCGTTCACTACTTCGACAATAGCAGACCTCTGGTTTACCGCCCTTGGTGTAAAAGTAACAGGTAGAACAAGCGAATCACCCATTGGCAATGTAAATCTCGATGGCGGTGGAGTTACCCATTGAAACTCATTAAGGGTATTTTGGCTCCAGTTAATCGATTCTATATATAAGTTGGCAGATTGACTAACCGATTTAATTACAACGCTTCCTATATCGGGGTGTTGTTGCCCAACAAGAACTGGGGGTTGGAATTCATAACCCCGAATAGTGATTTTAGGCAAATAGCCATAGCCGTGTAAGTTACCTACAACACTGCCTGGGGTAATAAAGTCATCGGGATGAAACTCGGGAACTACGGTATTATTATGGTCAAATTCATTTTGTGGTTCATAAAGAATAGTAATCTCGATTTCCTTCACTCCAACCGAACTTGTATCGGGCATTAAATCGACAGGTGTTTGAGGCGAAGGCAAAGGAACAATTCCACCGGGTTTGATGCGGAAATGTGGGCTACTCGTTCCAAGTTTAATATCTGTAACTCTAACCTTTGAACTTCCTGCATTACGCAGAAAAACTTTCCCTTCATTAGAAGTTCCAACCCTTCGACGTTGCCAATCATAACTTGTAATGTAAGGACCCGGTTGCACACCCACACCACGCCAGTTTGAAATACTATCTATTCCCATCGCATTGCTGTGGAATACAACATCAATTGAATAACTCCCGATTGCTTGTGGCTCGAAGCAGGGTGTCTCCAAATACACTGTACCTTTCGGAGGTATGACAATATCCAAAGGAGGTGTAAATGGTGTTGACAACGAAAATGGAAGCATAACACCTTCGATTTGAGTAATAATTAACGTATCGGAGCCAGGATTTTGAATTTTCAAGCCTGTACCTGTCTGCTGGTTTTTACATATTTTATTATAAATAGGTAACTGACCTGCATCCCAATCTTCGACAAGAATTTTTGGAATAATTCCTCGCCCCGACAAAGGCACTTTGAATGTATCGCATTCCGTGGTAACAACCAAAGTATCGAAATCCATCATCGTTGGGTTTGTAGATTCACTCACTGGATTGTAGGAAATCCTAACCGGTTGTATTGCCTGCACGGGCAATTCAATTTCCGGAGGAACTGCGCCAGAGACTATCGAAAAGACTGAACCCTTTTGCAAATACAAACTTGTTATCTTTTTAGCGGTATCGGAAGCATTTTTAACTTGAACATCTACGTATTTCGTTGTAAATAAGCGAGTATTGCCAAAGATTATTGGGCTGGGTGTAATTTCAACTGAATCGGGATAGAAAGACAGTGTATCTAATGCAACATTTCCCGCTCTATCAATAATTTGGAGATAAGCAATCCCCGGTTTCTTTTTGTCTATCACTTGAACAATGAAAGTATAATCGTACAAAGGAGGATATGTTTTAAATTCAGAGATAAATTTAATCTCGAAATTCTCGGAACCGTCGAGTAAAGAAATATCATTAACGCCTTGGTCAATTTGCCGCGGGTCATCGTCGGGTTTACCATTTCTCAGTTCAGTCGTTCTTATTGTAAATACCCCACAATTCTCGGTAACATATATTTCCGGTGGCAAAGTATCCGTTTCGTCAACTTTGTTAAATGCGGTAGCGGCGGGCCAACCGTAACCATCTGCTTCACTAAACCCATAAATATACCCCCCAAACTTTGTCTTGCCTTTGACAACGTGTGGGCCAGGTTGAACTTGGAGTTTAGCCCAGTAAAGGTCCGTCCCAGGAATCCTATTAAATGGGAACTTTGGTTCGAGTTGCCAAATATATTTGCCATCTAAGGTTATACTCCGTATCGGAGCATTCGAAGGGTCGTTGGTATCGCCAATTGCTATAATATTGAAATAATTGTCCAAAAATTGAGCCTTTGCCTCGGGAGTTTGGAAAACAGTCGCCGGAACATACTGCTCGCGTGGAATAACTAATATCATAAATGGGTCAAATTCAGGAGCATTGTCCCAATCGGTAGAATAAGAATATTGCATTACGAGAACTGGTTTATCGGCTTCCCAAACAGAAGTCCCTTTAATTGATTCAAGAGTATTAGTTTGCCCTTGGGGAACATATACTTCCTCGTATTCGGCAAAGTCCCCGGCTTTTTTCAACAACATAGGACCTCGCTGTCCTAAAAATTTCCCATCTTTGGCATCATACCATTTAACAGTAAAAGTAGTGTTATCTTTTGAGGCAATAATTCGGAAGAAGTCGCCTCGGCCTTTCCTAAGAAACTCTACTGTATAATATTTCTTTCCCCAAGCAGTAACTGGCGGCAACATCTCGGTAAGCATATTACGCCCATTCCAAAGGTCGAACGAAGGTATCAATGTTCGTTTATGGAACGAAATAAACCCGATGGGCTTAGTCGAAACAACTCTCGAGCCCGAAAGGTCGAAAACCCCGCGCGTAGCACCATCGCCCATAACACAATAAACTTCTCCTTTGTTCAAAGTTACTTTCCATTTGTCCCCAACAGTTTTGCCACCATAGGTTTTGCCAATCCCCTTCCCTTTACCCTTCAACTCGATAAACACATCTGTTCGGTCCTCCGATGGAATAATTAAGAAACCATTACCGCGATATTCCCCACCAACAAGGTCTTCGTGAAAATCATAATATGCCAAATGTATATAGTCGGTCCCACAAGATGAGATTGGTATCGCCAAATAACCGTCGGCAGTATAATGGCGATGATTTAACACATACACCGAAATGGGTTCCGTGCCAGTAAGGTGAATAGCTTTCCCAACCGATTGCTCGCTTTCACGAACCTCCAAATTCCAATTGAGGTCTCCCGTTTCGGTCGAAAAAGTGGTTATTTTAAATGCCTCTACTTTCTTAGTTCTATATATCCCGAGTCCAGGCACCTCGAGCGTTACAGTACAATTTTTAGAAGAGGTAACATATATCTCGATTGCAAAAGGCTGAGTATTCCCAAGAGGTTGTCGGTCATCTTCATTTGGCGGAATTGCAATCCAAAATTCTCGTCCTTGCGAAGAGTTAAATAATAGTTGTTCGGCTGTAATCTTTTGTGAATTTGCAACATTCAACACAAATAGAATAAGAAATCCCAACAAGAAGGCTAATTTTTTCATATAAAAACTCCTCAAAAACAACAAAAAACAATCTTACAAATATAACAATATCATTAAAAAGAAAATTATCGAAAAGTTACAAAAAAATTTCTCTCCTTCCAAATAAAGTTCTCAGTTTTTCGAGTTATAGTATTTATAAATACTATCTTATGGCAATAAAGAAAATAATTCCATACTTAAAAAAGTATAAAAGGAAAATTTACATTGGTTTTGCTTTCGTTACTGGTTCTAATCTTCTTGCCGTTTTAATCCCAAAGTTTGTTGGTAAGTCTGTCGATTTGATTTCGAGCAAATCTTTTTCGATGGATGAAATTTTATTACTTGTTCTTTGGATTTTACTTTTGACTTTTGCAAGCGGTTTTTTAATGTATCTGACAAGGAAGCAAATCATTGTTGTCTCGAGATATGTAGAATACGACCTCAGAAAGGAATTTGTTGCGAAAGTTTCTCGTCAACCTTTCAGTTTCTTTACCGAAAAACCTACTGGCGAGTTGATGTCGTTGGCAACAAACGATATTTCTGCAACACGCGAGTTTATCGGTCCTGCAATAATGTATTCAGCAAATACCATAACTACATTTGTTCTTGTTCTATTTTTTATGTTGTCGTTAGATATTCAACTCACCATCCTGTCGTTGATACCCTTACCTCTGATAACGTTAACAACTTACTTCATCGGTGCAAAAATTCATTTCATTTTTAAGGATGTTCAATCGCAGTTTGCTGAATTAACTACGCAGGCGCAAGAAACATTTTCGGGGATTAGATTAGTAAAAGCTTACGTTCGGGAAGTTCACGAAGCAAAACGCTTCGAAAAACTAAGCGAAGCCTACAAAAAGAAAAATTTAAAACTCGAACTTTTCTATTCTCTAATGATACCATTACTTATAGTATTGATAGGAATATCACAACTGACTGTTATAGGAGTTGGCGGTTATCGAGTAATAAAAGGAACAATGACTCTTGGCGCTGTTTCTCAGTTCTTCATTTATATAAATCTATTAATATGGCCTGTTGCAGCTATCGGTTGGGTAACGAACTTAATTCAAAGGGCTTCTGCTTCAATTGCAAGGCTTTGGGAAATATTTGCAATAGAAGAAAAGGAAGAGTATAGCCAAAAAGCTACCAACGTCGAAATTAACGGGGCAATAGAGTTTGTCGATGTCTCTTTCCGATACAAAAACAATTTGCCTTACGTTGTTCAGAATATAAACATTCAAATACCGGCAGGTAGTAGTTTGGGAATTTTAGGCTCAGTCGGAAGCGGCAAATCTACCCTTGTTAAGCTTCTAACGAGAATATATAAACCAACTAGTGGAAAAATACTAATAGATGGAATCGATGTGAGCCTTTTATCGGTAAACTCATTATACAATTCTTTTGCTGTTGTCCCACAAGAACCATTTATCTTCTCGAGCAGTATCGCCGAGAACATCAGTCTTGGTAAACCAGAAATATCACGAGACGAGATTCTTTATTTTGCCCGCCTTGCTGGCATAGAAAAGGACATCGAATCTTTTCCCGATGGATTAGATACGGTTGTAGGCGAGCGAGGCGTAACGCTGTCGGGAGGTCAAAAACAAAGAATAGCAATAGCGCGCGCTTTTATCCACAAACCAAGGATTCTGGTTCTCGATGACCCATTCTCGTCGGTAGATTCAGAAACCGAAACAATAATTTTGCAAAATATTTTCACTACATTGACAAACACAACACTAATTATCATTTCGAATAGGATTTCATCGGTGTTTCGTTGCGATTCCATTATTCTTTTGGAAGAGGGCAAAATTATTGAGCAAGGTACCCATTCGGAGTTATTAAAATTAGGCGGCAAATACTCAACAATTTACCAATTGCAAAAAATAACTGAAGAATTCGAGCCAAATTAATTGTTGCGAGTCGATTCTTCGACCCATTTAAGGTATTCAGGCAAACCATCTTCGATTGGAATGGAAATTATCTCGGGAACTGAATCGGGGTGGAGTTCCTTTATTCGTATAAATAATTCAGCTATGTGTTCAGTAGTTGTTTTAACGATTATAATCGACTCATTCCTTTCGGTAAATTTACCGTTCCATTCAAAAATCGAGGTAGCGTTTTGCACAATCGAACAACAGGCAGCAAGTTTCTCGTGAATAAGAACTCTGGAAATTTGCAAAGCATTTTCGAAATTTTCAACACTAACTAATATTATACTAAATTTTGTTTCCATATTTTCTTTCCAAGTGTTAATTTTACATTTCAATTTAAGAAATTTTTGATTACTATGGTTGAAATTATTATTTTTTTCTCGCATATAGTTGCTTGGCTCTATGCTTTTACATTTGTATGGCAAAACAAAGGTATCAAAAATGCTTTGCTTTCTATTTTAATTCTTGGCTTTATCTTCATAATTATTTGGACCATTACGAGCCCACTGGCTCAACTAATTATGCCCGATAAATTGAAATCGATTTATTTTACGAAAGACACTCTTGCGCTAATACTATTAATTTTCCCAGAAAGCATATTTTACTATTTTTACTTTCTAAAAGATAGAATTAAAACTCGATACTAAATTTTTTGCCCTCTAAATCGTTACTCTTTTTTTATACGGAGATTCTATGGCATTAACAATTGGAACAAAAGCCCCGAATATCGAAGCCACAACCGATGGGAACAAAAAATTTCGTCTTAACGATTATTTGGGGAAATGGGTTGTTCTCTATTTCTATCCAAAAGACAATACATCGGGTTGCACAAAAGAAGCTTGTGGATTCCGCGACAATATGGATTCAATTGCTCTCCTTGGCGCCGAAGTGATTGGCGTAAGTCCCGACAGTGTTAAATCGCACGATAATTTTAAATCGAAATACAATTTAAATTTCCATTTACTAAGCGATACCGAAAAAGAAATATGCAAACTCTATGATGTTCTTGGAGAAAAATCTCTGTATGGGAAAAAATACTTAGGGGTCGTCCGCACTACCTATATCATCGACCCTAATGGCATCATCCGTTACGTAAATCCTAAAGTTAGCGTCGAAGGCCACATCGAAGAAATAATCGCCAAGTTAAAAGAACTAAGAAAAACAAATGATTGATACCCATTGCCATATAGATTCGAAAGAATTTAATGAAGATATTGAAGCTGTAATCGAGAATGCCTTCGTTAATGGAGTTACGGAAATAATCGTTCCTGCAACAGAACCTAATAATTTCGAACGAATCGAAGAAATTTCGCTCCAACACCAACATATTTTTTTTGCTCTCGGAGTTCACCCTCATAATGCTTATGAATATAATAAAGAGATAGAACAAAAGATAGAATCTAAGGTAGAACTACATCCCGAAAAACTAATTGCTATCGGCGAAATTGGCCTCGATTATTTCTACAATTTTTCTCCTAATTATATCCAAATAGAAACATTCCGCCGGCAGCTAAAACTTGCAAAGAAACTTGGTTTACCGGCAATTATCCATAACAGAGATTCGAGCGAAGACCTATTGAATATCATCGAAGACGAACAGGATGGAAATCTAAAAGTGGTCCTCCATTGTTTTTCGGGAAATGTTGATTTTTTACAAAAGTCATTGGATTTAGGTTGTTATGTTTCATTCACTGGTAATATCACTTTTAAGAAGAATTCATTAGAAGAGACTGTTAAGGAGGTTCCTAACGACCGTTTTTTCCTCGAAACCGATTCTCCATTTATGACCCCAGTTCCTTTTCGGGGTAAACGCAATGAACCCAAATTTATCGAAATTATCGCAAACAAGATTGCCGAAATCAAGTCAATAAACACTAATAAGGTTATAGAAATGACAACTCGAAATGCCAAAAAGTTCTTTAATTTGATTACTCTTTTATTCATTCTACTTTCACCATTTACTACTTTTGCAGATAATCCCGAAACAGGCACATTGGCGAACACCAAAGAAACAACGGAACCTTCTCCAATCGAGTTTTACGAGAAGTTTATTGGTGCCGGCGCAAACTTCGGTTTCAATACTATTGTAGTTGTAAAAAGGTGGACGGTAGGCAATAAAGTTGAGGAAATTAACTCGGCATACGAAGGAAGATTCTTTTGGGGTGCCCACCTATCGTATTCCCCGGCAGATTTTATAATAACTCGAGTAGAATACACTTACACAAAGGACTTGCAATATTATTTATTCAATGGCGATAAATTCGAATTTACAAATATTTATAGAATAGCTTCTCTTAATGTCCTTCTTATACCAAATCCGTATGCAAGAGTAAATTATTTCATTGGAGCCGGCCCATCGATTATGTCCAACACGTATAATTTAGGAACTAATTACCCCACCTCAAAAACCAAGGTAGGCTTAAACGGGACCCTCGGATTTATAATAAATATCCCAATCACTGGTGCCGGACTACTTACACTTTCGGGAGAATGGTTACTCCTCCTTGACCTCACAAAAGATATCACACCCGACGTTACTATACGGCCCGGGGAAGTAGTCAACGTTACTAATTATTATTTTTACTCGATGCCTCGTTTCACTTTTACTTTTTATCCTGAATTTTTATACAATCTGAGATAAGCGTTGAAAAGCAAACGATTTCTTCTTGGTCTAACCAGTGGAATTCTTTTGGCTTTATCGTTCCCACCGTATCCTTTCTTCCTTTTCGCATTTATTGGATTAATTCCAATTCTTTCGGTTTTCAATTCAGTGCGGCGGAAATGGTTATTGGTTTACTTTGTATTTTTCATTTACCATTATGCAACCAACTGGTGGATTAGCAGTTGGCAAAAGGACACCGACCCATACCTTTTTATCTCGGGATTTGCAGTTGCACTTGTCCATCCTCTTTTGTTTATGATTCCATTTCTATTACTCAATTTTTTTTTGAATAAGTTCGGATACAGAAAATCGTTATTCCTTTTCCCGTTTATATGGATATTTTTTGAATGGCTACATAGCCTTGGCGATTTAGCATATCCTTGGCTTACTCTCGGTTACACACAATCATACAACCACTATTTAATTCAAATAGCCGACATCGGAGGAGTTTGGTTAGTTAGTTTTCTTATTGTGTGGGTCAATATATTAATTTATTTTGCTATTAATTCAATTAAAATAAGAAACAATGCAAAGTCAATTTATATTTTAAACAATAAATATTTCTTAATTGCTTTTGCTCTGCTTTTAATTTCATATATTTATGGTTTCTTTCGTTTAAATAAATTCGAAAGGACTGAACTACTCGAAAAATACTCGAAACTGCGAGTTGCAATTGTTCAACCCAATATCAATCCTTGGCGAAAATGGGATACTAGCCCACTCCAACAAATTGAGGCACATAAGCAAGTCCAGGACTCACTTCTTGCAATTTATCAAAATATAGACCTTGTTGTATGGAGCGAAACAGCAATCACTTTTCTCGACCTCGATGTCAATGCATACCACAATTTTAATCTGTTCTATAACCTCATTAAAGGGAAAAGTTTTTCTTTATTAACTGGATTCGCAGATTTCGTAATTCATCAAACTCGAGATTCAATCCAGTTCACCACAAAATTCTTATACGGCGATACGTCGAAACCATACGATACATATAATTCTATTTTATTGCTAAACCCAGTCGGACTACAACAATACCAAATTTATCACAAAATGCGGCTTACACCTTTCGGAGAACAAATACCTTATTCACAGATTTTTGGGTTTGCAAAAAAATTCTTTGAATGGAACGTTGGCATTTCGAGTTGGGCGAAAGGAAAGGAACAAACACTACTTAACTTAAAAACCAAAACAAAATTAGCAAAGATATCACCGATTATTTGTATCGAGTCAATTTTCCCAAATTTTGTTCGTTCGTCCGTAAAACTTGGGGCGAATATTATTGCAATCATTACCAATGACGGTTGGTATGACAACACATTTGGACCCGAACAACATTTTTTAATTGCGAAATTCCGAGCAATAGAAAACCGCCGCTTTGTTGCCCGTTGTGCAAATACAGGAATATCGGGATTTATCGACCCATCCGGACAAACATACGGCAAAGCACCTCAGTACACAAGGGCTGGCATCGTCAACGATGTTCCTATATTATCATTTTCAACAGTATACCTTCGGTTTGGGGACTGGATATGTTATATTTCTATTGCAGTAACCGCTGGCAGTTTCCTATTCATTTGGCGTCCGATTGGTCGGCGGTATGGCTTGGAGGAATAACATAAACACTGATTTCTTTTGGTATCATTCCATTACTTGCAAGATATTTCAGGTTATCGACGAGAATTTCGTCGAGCTTATTATCTTGTCGAACTATCAGAACCCCCGTTTTTGTTGTAACATTCTGGGCAACTATCATTCCAGGCTTTAATTTTTCGACTCGAATCTCCCTTTCTATAGGTTCTGTAACATCGCGAGGACTTTGGGGCAAATCTTCCCCCACATTCGCTGCGTTTTCACCTGTTGAGCGGAGAGTTCGTAGATCAAAGTTATATAGTGTGAGTGTTGTTTTGGGAATGGTAAACTCGGGTATAGCTTTGGTTTTCACCATTGAGTGAAATGTATTTAATATATCAGAATCGAACCAATTTGCCTTTCGATAGAAGAATTTGATTGCTTCGTTATGCCTTTCGAAAGTTTCTTCTTTCGTTTGCATAATCACCCCCTCTTCGTCGAGCTTACTTAAATGATTCGGTTGAAGCCTATAAACTTTGTTGTGGTAAATATTAGCAACAGCAATAACTTGTGATTCTTTTCGAATCGCAGTTCCTTCGAGGTTGAAGGGACCACCAGACCCATTTTGATTTTCCCAAATTTGCCCAAGTATTTCAACATAAGGACTTATCGATTCAATTTGCGAAAGAATTTCTATCCCTTCCTTAAATAGATTAAAGAAAAACTCTTTATCGGATTGGTCCAAATCGAATGGGTCGTATAGAAGAAAACGCTTAGGCATTAACAAATAAGGAAGATGAATCAAGGATGCTGCGTTAGTCATTCCCGAAATTTCCTTTTCCGAAAATTTAAGTTTGCTCGCAAGAGATTGAGCTATTGTAACCACACTATTTAAATGATTTGTAAAATAATACCGTTCCGCAGTCGATGTCAATTCGCGGAGCGAAAGTAGGAACTCGGTAACACACTTTTCGACAAGTTGTTTCGAGGAAGCCTTTCCAAACATAGTAACGGAACTTGGTTCATTTATACCTATACGCTTTAAAGCTTCGAGAAATTGATTGTTTCTAATTACTAAATTGTATGTATGGAATGCATTTCGAAGAATTTGGATAAGGTTTAACTGGTCCACAGGCTTTAATATATACATATATGCATGGCTTTGGTTCAAAGCGTCTATAATTTCTTGTGGATTGGCAAATGCCGAAACGATAATTTTAATAGCGTATGGAACATAACGTGTAGCCTCTTTTAGAAATTCAATTCCATTCATAATCGGCATATTTAAGTCCGAAAGAATTACACCAGGTTTAAACCCCTTTTTAATAATTTCTAAAGCTTCGGGTCCACCTGTTGCAGTAGCAATGTGGAAATGCTTCTCTAAAGTATTTGCCATTAGTTTAAGCCAAAGTACATCGTCATCAACTATTAGCAAATTCCCTTTCTTGGTTTGATTGTCCTTATCCATTCCAGTTTTTAATATTTATACAATCCAAAATTACAATTTAAAAAAATCAAATTGCAATGCCAACCCTCGAACTTGTTGCCGACCCAATATTTGTCGTTCACACTTGAATCGCCGGTTCTCTACAAACATTATAGCTTAACGAAAAAGAATTGAAATCCTTCGTTTGAATCTGTTACTTCGACGAGATTACCGAACGACAATTCGCAGATTAGCGCTACTCAACCTTTCAAAAAAACATTTTCAACAAAAACTTACAACATCCTATGGAACATATATCTTAACCAACAATTATCGGAAAACTTCGGCTGCGAGAAATTCAGCAAACTTAAAGTCCAACGGACTTGTTATTTTGATATTACTTTCTTCACCCTCGATGACTTTCACTTTTCCTCCGATTTGCTCAATCGCCGAAGCATCATCGGTTATTTGAATTCCACAGGCAATAATAAAATCATAAGCATCGTAAAGATACTTTGTTTCGAAGGCTTGTGGCGTTTGAACCAAAAGGCAAGTTTGCCGATTTAATGTTTGCTCAACACACCCCGATAGATTTATTTGCTTAATAGTATCTTTTGCAACGACGGCAGGAACAACAGCCTTTTCAATCTTAAGTTGTTCGATAATCCTTTTAATTAACATAACCGAGACAAAAGGGCGAACAGCATCGTGAATTAAAACGAAATCGCACGAACGAACTCTTTTGTAATTCAAAGCATTCCAAACTGAATGGTAACGTTCTTTGCCCCCTTCAATCAATTCGACTTTTCCTGTTAAACCAAACTTATTCAAGATAAAATTTGTTTTATCGAGAAACCCCACTGGAAAAGTCATAACAACACATTCAAAGTTAAAGTTTAAAAATGGTTCCAAAGCACGGACAAAGACTGGCTTACTTTGCAAATCAAGAAATTGCTTCGGCAACTCTTGCGACATTCTTTTGCCTAAGCCGCCGGCAACTAAAATCAATCCAATTGATGTCATAACATAATTCGGGAAAAAGTGAAAAATCAAATTAACAATTGGCTTTCAATTTTTTTTCTTAATTTAGAATTTTATAGAAAAAATTCGATAGCAAAGTGAGTTTGTTGTATTTCTTTTTTGCGATTTTATCTATATTGGCAATTGCTAGCGCAATTATCACAATTACAAGCAAAAACCCTGTTCGAAGTGCTTTTGCTTTGGTTGTCCATTTTTTTATGCTTGCAGGATTATATCTTACGCTCAACGCACAATTCGTTGCCGTAATACAGGTGCTTGTTTACGCCGGAGCGATAATGGTTTTGGTAATATTTGTCATTATGCTCTTAAATTTAACAGACGAGAAGCGGTTAAATGAGAAATTCAACTTTAGAATTATTTTAGCTATACTTTTCGGAATTGCTTTTGTTGCCCAAATTGCCTTTATTTCTTTTGCTAAAAATCCTCTAAACGTGAATTTGCACCAAAATTCAGCCACCATTGGAACTGCACAATCAATTGGAACTGCACTCTACACAAACTATTTAGTTCCTTTTGAAGTAGTTGGGATACTTCTCGTAGTTGCTATTATTGGAGCAATTGTTTTAGCTAAAAGAAAAGTTAATTAGGAGTTGGAAAATGCAATCTGTCCCTATGGAATTTTATTTAATCGTATCGGGTGTGATTTTTACAATTGGAACGATTGGAGTTCTAACACGAAGAAATGCTATAATTATCTTTATGTCGATAGAATTAATGCTAAATTCCGTCAATCTAACTTTTGTTGCTTTTTCTGCCTTTCTAGGCGACATTGCTGGCCAAATATTTGTTTTTTTTATAATGGCTGTGGCAGCCGGCGAAGCCACAATTGGTTTAGCAATTGTACTCGCCCTTTTTAGAAAAAAGCAAACAGTTTATGTGGACGAAGCAAACTCAATAAAGTGGTAATAAATAATTCGCCTACAAAGTAATTAAACCAACTTTTTCAATAATACTTACAAACTTTGGATACAAGTTTATTCCGAGGTAACGACACAATCTATGAACTTACGAGTCGCTGATTAACCTTTTAAGATTGTTCGCTACATGCCGAGCAACAAAATAATAAACACACAATGTGCTTAATCGAATTTTCCTACTTCTCAATCGTTAAATTTGTTGAAAATTTTAAAGGAGCCCCTCGTTTTTCAATATTTCTTCGATAGGCTGATTTTTGAAATGTGTATAACCTGTTTGTAAAGAAATAATAACTTCGTTGAGTTTCTTTTCGCGTTTTCGGCTAAAAGATAGAGCAGAAAGAAGTCGAACTTTGGCTATCAAAAGTTTCTCTTCGATTGGCTTACTTAAAAAGTCATCGGCTCCGGAATCTATTGCCTTGAGTTGATTGGAGACATCATTTAGTGCGGTAACGATGACAACTGGAATTTCCTTTGTTTTAGCATTTGCTTTCAATCTTTTTATGGTTTCGTAGCCATCGAGTCTTGGCATCATTACATCTAGAACAATTACATCGGGAACTTTTTCGGCAACTTTTTCCAAACATTCAACCCCATCGTAGGCTTCTCCAACTTCGTAACCATTAACCTCAAGGTAACGTCGCATAAGCTTCACAGTAATTTTGTTGTCGTCGACAACGTAAACCAAGGGTTTATTCATACAGCTCCTCCAACAACCTTTTATCTAACATAATTGATTTCACTAAGATAGACTTTTTTCCCTTCTTGTAATGATTTTATTATTGCAAAAGTAGTAAAAGTTGCCGAAAAAATTTCTTCGAAAGGAATAGGACTTTTACCTTCGCGAAACATTTCCAAAGTATCCTTGATTTCTTCGAAATGCCCTTTTGTTCCGTCCAATCGTATTTTGGTTTCTTTTCTATTCTGTATTTTCAATAATAACTCAAAATCCTTTAAAACAGCAATTTTGTTTTCACAAAAAACTTCGCAATATTCCTTGCCCATTGTAGTATCGCCATTTGCAAAGTATTCAACAACACCAAGCGAACCATCGGAAAACTTCAAAGTTACTGCGACAGTATCTTGTTGTGTCGTGTGTTCTAATGTATGGGAAATTGTTTCGGCAAATACCGAAACAGGCAGAGCCCCCGTTAAATAAATCATTGTGTCGACAAAGTGACAAACCTCTCCAATTATTCTCCCCCCTCCAATTTCAGGATTTTGAATCCAATGGTCCGATTGTATAGCGCCGGCATTAACACGATAATGAATTGCCATTGGCTGTTTGCGCTTTTCAAAAAAAATTCTCATTTCCCGAAAAGCTTTGGAAAAACGCCGATTAAACCCAACCATTAAAGGAATTGGATTAGAAATCCACTTTTCCTTAATCTCTTGCAATTGCTCAAAATTAATTGCAAGTGGCTTTTCGACAAACACTGGTTTGTTGGCTTCAATAGAAGCAACAACAAACTTTGAATGCGTATTGTGGCGCGTTGCAACAAACACAAAATCTACTTCTGGGTTATTAATAACTTCCAAAGAATTAGTAGAAGCGAATTTGAAACCAAAATGTTTCGCCACAGAAATTGCATTCGATGGGTTCGAAGTTGTAACGGTATGGAATTCAACGTCCATTTGCTTCAGAGCAGGTAAAAGGTAGAATTGAGCAAAGGAGCCAGCACCAATGAAAGCAATTCTATTGCTTCCTTGCTTTAACCTCTTGGAAAAAGATGGAACTTGTGGTTTACCAAGTTCTTTATCCCAAGAATACTTTAATAAAACCCCTATAAATTTCTCATTAGAGTTCGAAATTAACTCGTAAGCATTTGGTGCATCCTTAATATCGAAACTATGAGTGATTAATGGTCGGAGGTTAATTCTTTTCTCGTCGAGCAAGTCCAGAAAAGCTTTCATATTCCTATTTTCTGTCCAGCGAACAAAAGGATACGGATAATCTACACCATATTCCTCGTAATACTTATCGTAACGCCCGGGACCATAACTACAAGAAATAGTGAATTCTATCTCTTTTTCATAAAAAGGAGACCTTGGAATATTCATTCCAACATTTCCAACAACAACGACCCGAGCCTTTTTGCGCGCTATTTTCAGAGCTAATTCTGTTGGTTGGTTGGATTCACTACTTGCAGTAATCAAAACTGCATCGAATCCCATTCCGTCGGTCGAAGCAAGCAATTCGGGAATCGAATCGAAACTACTCTGCAAAACCAAATTACATCCGAACATCTTTGCAAGTTCAAAATTATCTTCGCGAATATCGATGCCAGCAACTCTACAACCATTTGCCTTTAAAAGTTGAATAGTTATTAACCCAATGAGCCCAAGCCCGATTACAGCTACACACTCACCTAATTTAGGATTAGCTTGGCGAATACCTTGCAATGCGATTGCCCCAATTGTAGTAAAAGCAGATTCCTCGAACGAAACATTGGTCGGAATTTTAACTGCAAGATTTTGCGGAACAGAAATAATCTCGCTATGAGTTGCAAATCCAGCTCCACCACAAGCAACACGGTCGCCAACCGCAAAGTATTCACTTTTAGATTCAATTACTACCCCACTTGCACTATATCCAAAAGTTTTGTAGGAATCGAGTTTCGAAAAAACTTTATTCAAAGTTGAACGAACTCCTTCCCGTTTAATGTTGTCTATGACAGTTTGGACTTGTTTAGGCTGTTTACGAGCACGTTCCAAAAGCGAAGAACGAGTGCTTTCGAACGACGTTTTTTCGGTTCCCGGACTAATTGCCGAGAAATAATTTCGAACAAGAATGCCCTTTTCCATACATTGGGGCTCAGGAACCTCGATTACCGAAACCACACCCGTTTTTTGATGCTGTAATACTTGAAGCATTTATTCAGAAAATTTTAAACAATTCCTTAATACATTAGCAAATTTAATATTTTTAACGAACAAGGAAAGTAGAAATTTCAACGAAAGTTTTGTAGTAATATCGACTACATTTAATTTATTTACTGAACTACATAAAAATCATATAATCTATTATTTTGTAAATTTGCTAATTGAATTAATTTAGTTATGGTAAAAATTTGAAAATTTAAATTTTCAAAAAATAATTTTGAGACTTATATTTGTAAATTATATATTTTAAATAGAAGGAAAATGTTTCATAAAATAGGGTGAAAAAATGTCTGCAAAAGGCGGAGGAGCAGGAAAGGTTTATTTTATTCTGTATTTAGCGGTCATACTTGAACTTCTCATCATTATCGTTGAGCGAGATGAAGCCGAAGAACTTTTGTTGAAGAAACAACGAGAAACAATGAGAATTGTTCAAAGTATTCTTTCCCAGCTTCAATCGGGTTCTGGAACGGAAGGAATCAATACCAGACCCCAAGACGAAATTACTATACCACCGCCGGGAATTAATATGCGCGAAATAATGGGGACCGATATAAAATCCTCCCGAAAATATTTTGTCGAAGTTGGCGTAACCGATGTTGCAGCTGAACTAAAAAAACACGAAGGCGAGAGCGAAAAAGAATATCTCGAGCGAATAAAAGTTGCTGCTAAACTTGCTAATGTCCAAGAAATCGAATATCAAATTTTTTACAGCCCAAGCACGGACCCATTGAATGCACCACTTTTCCCTACCGATGATGAACTACGAAAGATGAACATTGACTTTGCAAAATTTAGTCCCGGCCAAACAATTTCCGCAAGCGATGGCTCTACGTGGGAATTTATGAGTTTACGAAAATTATCGCTCGACCAAAGCAAAGTTGAGGAAACTATTGCCGACAATCTCCAAAATATCACACTCGAAACTTTGGAGCCATACTATCCTTCGACAAAACGATTTGCAATCGGTCCACCATATTCCCCAGGCAACAACGAGGATAGCGTATTTTTCTACTCAAGCGAAGAAACTGCTTTGAAAGGTTCGCCATCGACCAAAATTTCCAACCTTAAAAAGCGTGTCTTTATTGTTAACTTCCAGCCACCGAGCCGCGCAGGTTGGTATAAGCTACGAATTTATTCAAGGACAAACCGAATTCTAGGCGTTGTAAAAGAACAACGCGGCGGCGAGATTCCCGAAGACACTCGAATCAACATTGGAACTGTAACTCTAACGGTCAAAGACCTCAATCGAGTAAGAAGAGAACTCGAAAATTTATTATTAAAATACAATCTTCCGCCGCAGGATATTCTGTTAAATGCAACCTCCTACGAGGATGTAGTTAAATTCGATGAAATGCTCGAAAATGCCGTAAAACTTGCATCGACAGAAGAAAATGCTGCCGAAGTCATCAGCAAAATTAGATTATATGGATACATAGTAAAACTCCTTACTCCCGGGCAATCATTATTGTTCCCTCAGAACACTAATAGTATTGGGTTCAATGTTCGAGTAATAACTCCAAAGCCCGCTGTATCGGAACCAACCGTTAC
>JBBIJO010000014.1:0-66569 GCA_037445895.1 Ignavibacteria bacterium
GATGGACAATGCGATTTCGAAACGACTTGCAGTTTACTCTGTGGAAAAGCCTATCGCTGTTTGTTCAGACAGAACTTGCCTACGACGAACGGCAGAAGTTTGGTTTGCAATATCGCCAGAGCCTTCGGCTTGGCTTTGCCCCAGTGTTTTGAAATTGTGAACTGTTTCCTCTACTCACATTGCAACTGCTTAAAATATTGATTAGCAGTTTTGTTTTTGGGGTCGAGTTGCAAAACTTTTTTCCATGCTTTGCAAGCCTCCTCTTTATTGTTCATCCCTTGGTATGAAATAGCAAGATAAATCCAAGGGAACGGAGAATCTTTTTCTAAATCTATCCATTTTTTTGAATGCCTATTCAGTTCTTTGAAATCCTTAATATCGAACAATAAGCTTGCAAGCTTTGCAAAAGCAGTAGTAGTGTATCTTCCGTTTGTTTCTTTGTTGTTCTCGACTAACTCAATTGCACGCGAAAAGTTTTGTTTAGCCATATTTTTGTCGTTCATTGCCGAATAGGCATCGCCCAAGTAAATGTATATAAGCGGATTGTTCGAATCTTTTTCCAAAGATTGATTAAAATAATAAAGCGCACTATCGGGTTTGCCTTCATTGAAATAAGCATTCCCAAGGTAAAAGGTAACTTTGTTGTATAGGGTATCGTTGCAATTGGCAAGGTATCGAAAGAAAAAGCCTTTTGCTTGTGAATAATTCTTGGATACAAAAGCAAGTATCCCCACTTGATAGGAAAGGTGGCAAAGTTTTGGGTCGCGGTCGAGCAATTCATTGTAAACGAGCAAAGCCGAAGTGGTATCGTTAATTTTCAAATAGGAGCTTGCTAATCGTTCGAAGTCTTTGATTTCGAACACATTTTCGTTGCGCAATTCATTGTAAACGACAACAGCTTTTCCAAATTCTTTGTTATCGAAATAACACCGCGCAAGTTTAAGTTTAGCGCTCGTCCGAACTGAATCTATTTCTTTCGAAACAATTTCGAGATGTTGGACAGCAGAGTCGCATTTCCCAATTTCGACAAGCGATTGTGCAAGGTACCATCGGCCCAAATGCCCCGAAGGGCGAAGTAGAACATATTGATAAAAAGCTCGAGCGGCGTCTTCGAATCTGCGTGCAAGAAACAGGATTTTCCCTTGCTCGAACCAAGCTTTGGCATTTTTTTGGTCCTTTTGCGAAACAATTTGCCATTCTTTCAAAGAGCGAGTAAACAATTCGTTGGAAAGATTTTGGTCCAATTCTTTATTTGCCAGGTAATAGTATACAGTTGCAAGTTTAACCCGTGCATCGGTTAAATCGGGGTTCATCGAAAGAGCTTCTTCGAAGTTCCAACGAGCAAGCTCGTAAACTTTCTGGTTGAAATATAAATCGCCAAGAGCTACCAATGGAATTGGGCTCTTTTTGTTAAGTTCTTTAGCCTTTGTAATATAATATTCAGCGGGACGAAGCGAATCCGAACGAAGGTAAACATATCCAAGTTCGAGTGTCGATTCCCAATCGTCTTGATTTTTCTTTAAATAATCTTTCAAAAGTTTTATTGCTCTACCCGTTTGATTTGTATAGGAACAAGCTATCGCAAGTTTTCGGATTATTTCGGGTTTCCCGTCGTCGATATCGTAAGCAAATTCATACATAATTCGAGACGAGTCGTATTTTTCGAATTCAAAATAAACATCGCCAAACGAAACGTAGAGCATCTCGTCTTTGTATTTGTCTTTTATTAGTGTTGGCAACAAACGATACGCTTCCTCGATGGCGCCCTCGCGAACATATTGTTTAAATAAGCGAACATTTTCTTGCGCAAAAATAGACGAACTCAATAAAAAGATGAGTATTCCAATGTAAGCCAATTTCTTCATATCATTCTTCCTCGATTAACCTAAATTGAGCATTCGAAGGGACAATCCCTCGTTCGAAAAAGTATTGCTGTGGAAAACCAGGATTATATAAATATCGCGCAAAAGTCATAGAATTGTCATTCAATTTATCTAAAACATAAACATAGTATTCAACAATGTAGGGGTAATATTTCCGAATAATGTTTGGTTGATTTACGCTATGAGGGTAAAAGTAGTTTCCCGCGGAATCCACGAAACTAATCGGAAGGGCTCTAACGTCTGGCTCTGCAAAAAGATGCGAAAGATAACCAATCCCAATAGCATTGGGGTTCGATTTAACATAATTTGCAACACTATCGTGGGATTGGAATATTCGCAATGGACGCTGAATCCTGTTGCCGCCAACTACTAGTTTGTTTAAATTCACAAGTTCCGACGAAAGTGGGCTATTCGATGCAATAACAGGTTCAGTTTGCAGTTTCGGATAAATCTTTTTCAAAGAATAATTTCTATCTATAAGAAATTCTCGGATTTGAGCATCGGTCAAGGTATCCAAAGGACAATCTTTGTTGACGTAAAAAACAAGAGCATCGTAGGCAATTGTAAGTTTTTGGTGTGGGAAAACGTTAAACGCTTTCATCAAAGAATCTTCGTAGCGAGTGTAGTCGCGGGCAATCACAATTGCATCGGTTTCGCGGGCAAGGAGCTTTGCCATCGCATTCCAGGCATTGGTTCGGCGCAAGTCAACTTCGACAAGACTACCAGTCGAATCGTAGTGTTGGACTACTCTTTCGAGCAATGGAAATATTGATTCATCGCAATAGACCACAATCCTACGGTTTTCGATTGTTTCCCGTTTTTCTTTTACACAAGCCGAAAGAATAGACAATCCCACAATAAACATAACAATTAATTCAGAAGCTCTGATTAGTTTAGAACCAGCAAGAACTTTGGAATAAGGCATATTTTTCATACTTTTGTTTCCTTGTTATTTTGTTCTAATTCTTTCAATGCTTTGCGATAAGCATAAATACGATAGATTCCCCAAACAACAAGGAGTCCACCAATGACTTGTAGCTCAAATTTGTATGGATGGTCGTAAAATAATCTTCCGCTAAGGAAGAAAAATCCTATTAGAATGGTTAAAATCCGAACTGCATAATTAAAAACGACCACTTTCATTAACCTGTGAAAATCGCGAGCAATTACCCCACAGGGCAATTGCTCCAAAAACTACCGTAGTTTGAAACGAATTGGGATACTTACCCAACAAGTTATTGGCTGCCCGTTTTGAATTGCTGGTGTAAACGTTGAGCTCATAACAGCATCGACGGCAGCTTGGTTCAGCATTTGGGAATCGGATTGTTGAACCACTGCTTTTTTGGGTTTGCCATTTTTTTCGACAAGGACACGAACCACAACCTGGCCCTCGATTCCAGCCTTTCGTGCCATTTCGGGGTAAACAATCCTTCGTTGCAGGTCGCCAAGATCTATGTAGGGTTCTTTTTCGACTGGTATGAACTCATCGATTTCCGGTTCCGCTTCCTTCTGTTTGATATCTACTTTTTGGTCGAGATTAAAGTCTTGTGGCAATTGGCTAATGTCTATCTCTTGTCCCTTTTCCTTTGCCAACGATTTGCTTAGTTCTTCGAAAGATGCAAATTCTTTCAAGTCTTCCTTGATTTCAGCATCGGGAATTGGAACTGGCGTGCCAGCTTTCGCAGCCGTTGCAAGCTCCATAACTTGTTGCGAAGGCGGTGGCGGGGGAATATCCTCCTTTTGCTCTTCGAGTTGTTGGATTGGTCCGCCGAGGGTAATCTTGCTTATCGGAGCGCGAGGTATTGCCCCAAGACCACTTTCGGTAACTTTTCCATAGACGAAATAGAAAAGGAACAAAAACACAACAATCGAGAGCGTGATTACAAATCCACGGTATGTATTACGTGGGATTACAATTTTCAACTCTGCAAAACCATAAGTTGGTCGAGGTGGCAGTTCAATTACTTTGTTTGTCATTTTTTTGCACCTCCTTCTGTTTGACCTTCAATGAATTTCAAATCGTTTTCTTCGAGTGGAGCAATTGTAAATTTACGTTGGCGTTTCACTGGTTGTCCCTTTTCGTCTATATCTTTCGAGATTGCTTCTGTGATTGGGATTTCCGCAAGATTCAATTCATCGAGGATATTAACAACTTTTTCATAGCTTGCATCTGGGGAAATCTTCAATACTGTAATCAGTTTATTTTTCACATTGGGTTCGAGATTCTTTTCTATCAAAAGGGGACGCAGTTTCTTGATTTCAATTTCTTGCGGGCGGTTGTTTTCGTCGGCAACTCCTTTATACCAATAGAGCTTATTGTCCTTAGTAAGCATAAATGTAAGAAGTTCGGAAGCACGCACTTCAACTTTTGCATACATTTCTGGCGGAATACGCATCTCCATTATTTGTGGCTTCAACATCGTCGTCGTAAACATAAAAAAAGTAAGCAAAAGGAAAGTAATATCCACTAACGGTGTCAAATCGATACGAAAGCCTATTCTTTTCTTTTTCTTTCTACGAACTATTTTACCTTTCTTAACCCTTTCGGGGACTTCGAGGGCACCACCTCCGCCAGCCATTTCCTTTTCTCCTTAATTTTCTCTCAAATATTTAGACACAATTAATTTACAATTAGTTACACGAAAAAGACAAAAAATTATGATATTATTTTTCACCAATCTTTGGAGTTTCTTCGGCACCTTTTTTATCGGTTACAAAATTGAATACAAATGCACGATTTCGGCGTAGGATGTTCATTGCATCTTCGATATATTTGAAACGGACACGCCGGTCGGCATCTATTGCAAATTTCGTTGAGCTTCGAACCGAAAGAGTTGCACGAATCAATTTCCCAAGCACCGTAGTATCGACTTTTATCAATGCCTTGTTATATAATTCTGGTGGAATTTCCGCAACAAGGGGCCAAACCTGTTGTTGGTCTTTGATATTCGTTAAGCCATAGTAATAAGACGTATCTGCGGGATTCTTTTCGTCGATTGCAACGTTGATAATTGCAAGGTCGCGTTCGGGCAGTTTCGTTGTATCGGGCGAAACCATTGGCCTTTTGATTGTAAATTGTTTCTCGGCTTCTGCTTCGGATTTAAACTTAGCAGTGAACATTAAAAATGTTAACAAAAGGAACGTAATGTCCACCAAAGGAGTTAAATCTATGACGAAACTCATCCTCTTTTTCTTAATTTTTGGCACGACTGCCTCCTAATCTATTGCTTTATACGCAATGTAAATATCTGTGTTACATTCAAAATAGCTTCATCAATCATATAAAGATAATTATCGACTCTTGTAGTGAAAAAGTTAAAGAATACAATCGAAATGATTGCTCCGCCAAGTCCCCCAGCGGTATTATACAAGGCTTCCGAAATACCAACAGCTAACTGAGTAGCATCGACGGTTCCAGTTTCGCCAAAGGCAGCAAAAGCACGAATCATACCTATTGTTGTCCCCAACAAACCGAACAGAACAGAAATCGAAGCAATCGTCGAAAGAATAACAAGATTCTTTTCGAGAAGTGGTGTTTCGAGGTTTGTGGCTTCGTCGATAGCTCTTTGAACCTCGGTAATTTTCTTTTCGACAGGGAAGTTGGCATCGTTTTCGACTTGTTTAAATCGCTCGATACCAGCCCGCAAGATATTGGCAAGACTCCCGCGCTGTTTCTCGCATTCCTTCAAGGCATCGTCGAACTCTCCTTTCGTTAGTAAATCTTGAACTCGCTTTACAAATGTTGGAATATCCCCATGCCCTTTGGCTTTGTTGATTGAAAGAGTCCTTTCGAAGACAAAAGTAATCGAAATAATGAGTAAACTCATCAGTATCCCAACGATAGGACCCCCCGTATAAATTGCGCCAATGACGTTGCCTTTCTTCGGTTTTCTTTTTGTGTTTGGATCTTCGAAATTATTCGAATTGCCAAAGTAAAGAAAGTAGAATGCATAAGCTATGATTAATGCAAGCGTGATTACGATAACATTAAATAACCTTTTCATAAAACCCCTTTAAGTTATTAAAAATTAATTTAAATCTTTTATTGCCTCTTCGATCGACGAATATATTGGAAAAACTAAAGTTAGTTTCGTTATTACAAACAAATTTTCGATTGATTTATCTAAATTGCATAAGACTATTTTACCCCCCTTTTTGGTTACACTAGAGTGGGAAGCAATTAATACGCCCAATGCAGTAGAGTTAAGATAAGTTGCCTTGCCCATATCAATAATGATTGTTTTCTTTTCGCCTTTACTAATTTGTTGCAATGTATCGCGAAGGTGGTCTGTTTCCTCGCCGCCGATGAAATCCCCTCGAAGCCGAACAAGATAACCTCCTATTTGCTCTTCAACTTTAACCTTAGACATAAATAACCCTATTAGAGTTTTTATAAACTTCAAAACTAATTATAAATTTGTTAATTACAAAAAAAATTGTTGTAGTTTCGCACCGTTGTGTTGAAAAATAGAAAATAAAAATTCGGAAAAGCAGAAACATAGAAGGAATGAATTAGCTCAAATCGTTTATTTATAAAAAAATAAGCAGCCAAAAAAACTTTTACAGTTCAACACAAAGGTTCGCACTCATCCCGGATTCTTGTGTTATATGCGATGTTCACCAATTGATTCTAATCTATGCGGCAATTTTGTAACCCCAGAATCCGAGATATCCGGCTCCGATTTCGAGCGACGAATCGATACAATGGGTTGAACATAAAATAGCCAAGTTTATTGCTAAACAACCTTCCGACAATTCCCCAGAAGCATTTCATTTGTTTTAAGATTACGAAAATGGCTTCTGCTGTGGCATAAACCTTGTGGGTTGAATTCTCGACCACTAATATCGTTTCCCTTGCAAGCCCGAGTGTATAGCCCTTGGGCAAAATTTCGGATTCCATCTTTTGATACGAAAGAGCCTTGAACACATTGTTAGAGCAATTTTTGATTACCCACCCAGCGAAATAGTTGCAAATTCCACACTCCCCATCGTATATTATAAAAAATTTTGTTTCCATCTTTGAAGCAAACACACCCACAATCGCCTTTTCAAAAAACAAGTTAGCAGCGCCAATTATCAATCTTTGAGTTGCCAATATGTTCAATTAATAACTAAAACTTTTCAACCATATCCAAAGATTTTCTTTAAAAGACGCAACGGCACCTCGATTCTATTACTTTATTCTCAAAAACAAAGATATTTATGGCTTCGATTCCATAACCTTTGCTTGTTCAATTTCTTCCCGGAACTTTATCTTTGGAACGACATAAACTTGTGCACCAAATTTTAATTGTTCTTCCATTCGGCAGGACCAAACCAATCTGTCTTTCCATACAGTAATATCGGGGCATCCATCGCACATATTTGTCCCGCCATCGGACAGAATATCGATTGGTTGAATAATCATAATTGTTTGGTAATGGATACGGCCAAAGAAAGCTTTCGGATTCGTAATCAAAGATTTAAAATACCTTTTCGCAATTTTTCGAATTCCTTCGTCGAAAGGAGCAAGTAGAAAGAACAAACGTCCCCTTTTCTGCATTGCTGGCGAAGAATATGCAAGGTAACTACCTGTAAAGAAATGCTTAATGTTTTGCACAAGTTCCATAAATTTGGGTCCAGTGTATCCAAAAATCTGATGTTTATTTCCCATCCTGCCAGTAAGAAGCCATTTATACGAGTCGGGCAGAAGTGTTCCATTTAAAAAAGCAGAAGGTTGGAAATCGGGATAGAATTTTCGAATTTCATAAATTAATTCCTCGGATTTAACATCTGTCCGACGCGCCTCCTGTTCCTTGACGTAAGTAATATCCTCGAAAGTTATCTTCTCGTTTCCAACATAATAATCAAAATTTTTATCGAGCGAAGCAGAACGATATAGAATGAACACCATAATGTGAACAACATCGATATGTTCCTGTGCCCAACGAACAAGATGAGGAACATAGTGGATGGTTTCCGGATAGACGGTGGCATTGAAAGAGCAAGTTAACCCTCCAACTTCGGCAAGCATCTTTGCGTAATAGAGGCGAAGTTCGTTCAACTCTATTTCGTTTTTACCTTTCCAATGCGGGCGCTTTTGGTAGCTATCGATGTGGAAAGTAAATCCCCAAACTCCAGCCTTTTTCAATTCAATCAGCAGGTCCTTCGTTAAAAGCCCACCGTTGGTGTTGATAACAGGTTTCCATCCGCGAGAATGAATCATACGAACAATTTCGATTATTTCGGGATGTGTAAGGGGATCGCCCCCCGCAATAGAAACGCTATCGGTTTTACGAAGTCGAGCGAATAGGTCCAACTCTTGGGCAATTTCATCAAGCGTTTTGTGGGAACCTTTGCGATTTTCGCGATAACAACCATCGCAATAAAGATTACAAGCGTAAGTTGGCTCCAACCACGAAATTGCGTTATCGGCAAGATTCCATGGAAGACGAAAAAGTATCGTTGGAGAAAGATTAGTCGCCATAATCGTAACCTCCAAAAAATGTAGAAAAAAAAACGAGTAGTTTAAACAAATATTGCCTATTTCAAACGCAAAATTCACTTTTTTAACAAAATTTCGACAAACCGACACCTTTCAAAAAAACCAGCAACATTAATTGGCATTTCGTTCGCAAGGCGTCGTCGGATTTCTGTAGGCGAGTCGTTCTCCAACAAACGAAATGAGAATATCTGCAATAGGGCTTACCCTAAAAGCAACAAAATTCGACTGCTTTTCTTTCTGTCCCTTTTTCCTCTTTAAGGAGTGAGATTAGGAAGGCAAAATCTCGGTGGAAAAAGGGATTTAGAGGCGAGGCAAAGCCCACTCAATGTCGTTTCTGGTTCGAGATGATAATCCCGGAAATTTCGGAGAAGAAAATCGTAGAAATGACCGAGCAGAATATTCAAATATTCAACCGAGACAACAGTGCTGTATTGAATTCCCACAGAACTCAGACCACAGCAATTCCTTTGTTCAAAAGTTCTGTTTGTTCGACAACTTGAAGATTTTGTATAATTGGCAAAAGATTCCCTTCGATTACTTCTGTTAGATTATAATTTTTCTGTTCGCCTTCTAACCGATGGTCTGTAACACGGTTCTGTGGCCAATTATACGTTCGAATTTTTTCGGAACGGTCGCCCGAGCGCACCATCGACTTTCGAGTGCTCGAAATTTCTTTGTGTTGTTTTTCGAGTTCCAATTCATAAAGCCTTGAGCGCAACACTTTCATTGCTTTTTCGCGGTTTGCCGATTGCGAACGTTCTTCTTGGCACGATACGACAATCCCTGTTGGAATGTGTGTAATACGGACAGCAGTTTCGACCTTGTTCACATTTTGCCCTCCGTGGCCACCAGCACGAAAAATATCGATTCGCAAATCGTCCTTGTTAATGTCAATGTCGATTTCTTCGGCTTCGGGAAGAACAGCGACAGTCGCCGCAGAAGTATGAATTCGTCCACTTGCTTCAGTTTCGGGGACACGTTGAACTCGGTGGACACCGCTTTCGAATTTCATTACTCCAAAGACATCTTCGCCTGCAATCGAAAAAATAATTTCTTTGAACCCACCCCGCTCGCTTTCATTAAAATCAATTATTTCGACTTTATAGTTTTGCTTTTCGGCGAACTTTTGATACATTCGGAAAAGGTCGCCAACGAAAATACCTGCTTCATCGCCCCCGGTCCCCGCACGAATCTCGACAATACAATTCTTTAAATCGTTCATATCCTTTGGGACGAGCAGAAGTTTAAGTTTTTCTTCGAGTTCCACTCTTATACCTTGTAGTGATTCTATCTCTTCGTATGCCAACTCGCGGAGTTCGGGTTCAATTCCACTTTCAATTAATTCATAGTTGGAATCTATTTCGCTAAGGGTTTTCAAATATTCCTTCGCTGTCTCGACGATTGGGGTTAAATATTTAAGTTGTCTCGAAAGTTCTTTGTATCGCTTTACATCCTGAATAATATCGGGGTTGTTCAATTCCATTCGAAGACTATCGTATTTTTCGATGATTGATTCTAATTTTTCTCGCATATAAATTTAAAGAATTAAAGAAATTAAGAAACGAAATATATAGAGAAATATTATCCTGTGGGTTTATTATTAAGCAATAATTTACCGTCCAAAGCTGTCTTGCTATTCAAGCAGTGCGATAAAGACTTTGAAGAAATAATCAAAAACAAACACTTACAATTTTTTTGTTTACACCATATTCCGCATCTTTTTCAAGGTCCCTTTATTTCGTTTCATAACATTGAAAAATAGGATTTTTCAGAAGTTTCATTGAAATATATTAAATTTGAATTTTAAAAAACAACTTGGTATAAAGAAATGGCAAAACAACTTCAACAAAAAGGCAGAAAAGTCGCGCCACAGAAGAAAAAGGCTGTCGAGTGGCATTTCCCATTTGATAAAAGGAATAGCAAATGGTTTCTGATTGGTTTGGGTGTTATTGTCCTTGGCTATATTCTTATGGCAACAGGAATAACCGAAGACCCCGCAACAGTTTCAGGAAAGTGGAACAATCCTTTTGTTGTCGTCATTGCTCCCATTATTCTTGTTATTGGCTATCTCGTTTTAATACCTTATGCAATATTGAAGACATTCAAAAAGAACAACAGCGATGAATAAAAAGTGTGGTTTCGTTGCTTTAATCGGGGAGCCAAACGTTGGGAAATCTACACTTTTGAATGCACTCGTTGGGACTAAACTTTCTATTGTTACACCTAAACCGCAAACAACTCGTAAAAAAGTTGTTGGGATACGAACCGACAACGATTCGCAAATGATTTTCCTCGATACCCCCGGTGTCATCGAGCCTCGCTACGAACTCCATCGTTCGATGATGCAATTCGTAAGCTATGCGATAGCGGAAGCCGATTTACTCGGATTGATTATCGACAGTTACAAGCAACAAACTATCGCCGGGAGTCTAAGCAAAGAAGTTACCGAAATGTTGCAAACGACCCATAAGCCCAAGATTTTGATTTTAAACAAAATAGATTTGCTTCCAAATTCAAGGCAAATATTACCAACAATCGAAGATGCTTCGAAGACAAAAATATTCACCGATTTCATACCAATTTCGGCAAAAAAGATGGCTGGAATCGATGAACTAATCAAAGTTATAAAGTATAATCTACCCGAAGGAAATTTTCTATACGACCCCGATTCGTTGAGCACACAGAACGAACGCTTCTTTGTTGCCGAAACAATCCGCGAAAAATTATTTGTGTTCTATAACGACGAAGTGCCATACTCAACGGAGGTGAATATTGTTGAATTTAAGGAACGCGAGAAAGGGAAATGGTATATTTCCGCAGAAATTGTTACAGAAAAGGAATCACAGAAACCCATTATCATTGGGAAAAAGGGCAAAAAAATCAAGGAGTTAGGCGAAATTGCTCGCAAAGAAATTGAGCTACATCTTGAACACGAAGTCTATCTTGAGTTATTCGTTAAAGTGCGCGAGCGATGGCGCAACGATAAAAATATGCTAAAAAATTTGGGCTACTGAAATCATTATTACCTCCCGCACAAATGAAGTAAAAACTAAGCAAACTAATGGTAGGAAGAATCTCTTCGGTTATGTAGGCTTTTCGGGATGGCAAATGAATTAAAAATCTATTCAAAGCCTGTATGAGTCCATACTTTCCCCACGGGATAGATGAGCCATACAAAAATTCTAAAACGGATTTTCGAAACTAAACTTCGAGAGCAGCAAGCCCCGGAAGAGTTTTCCCGCCGAGAAAATCGAGCGACGCCCCACCCCCAGTCGATACGTGAGAAACTTTGTCTTTAAGATTCAACTTTGCCATTGCCGAAGCCGAATCTCCACCCCCGACAATCGTTATTGCTCCTCTCGAGGTGGCGTCGGCTAATGCATAAGCAATTACTTTTGTTCCTTCGGCAAATTTTTCGATTTCGAAAACACCCACTGGTCCATTCCATACAATCGTTTTGCTGTTGAGGATGATTTCTCGGAACTCGTTACGTGTCTTCTCGCCAATATCGACACCCATCCAATTGTCTGCGATTTCGTTGGAATTCACATTTTTAATGTGGGCTGTGTTGTCCATTTCATCGGCAATGATAACATCTGTCGGCAAAATCAAATTTATTCCTTTTTGTTCTGCTTCGGAAAGAAGAGATTTTGCTAAATCGATTTTTTCGGTTTCGACTATGGAAGAACCCGTTGAATATCCCTTTGCACTAAGAAATGTATATGCCAATCCTCCCCCAACAATAATGTTATCGCAGCGTTGCATCAAATTATGAATTATGTCGATTTTACCTGTAATTTTAGCTCCTCCAATGATTGCAGTAAAAGGCTTCGGAGGATTTTGAATAGCTTTACCAAAGTAGTGGATTTCGTTTAAAAGGAGCTTTCCCGCGAAACGCTCCTCGAAAAGTCGAGCAACAGCATCTGTGCTTGCATGCGCCCGGTGGCAGCTTGCAAACGCATCGTTGACATAGGAATCGGCTAACGCTCGAAGTTGTTTAGCAAACTCGATTGAATTCTCTTCCTCTTCTTTGTAGAAACGAACATTTTCGAGAAGAACAACATCCCCGAAGGTTGCACCTTCAACTGCTTTTTTTGCTGATTCGCCTATGCAATCGGAACTGAAAATTACATTGTATCCATAGTAATGCTCCATATATTGAGCTACTGGAAAGAGCGAATATTTCGGATTTGGCTCGCCTTTCGGGCGTCCCAAATGTGAAATAAGAATCGGGATTCCCCCATCGTCGATGATTTTGTCGATTGTTGGCAAAGTTTCAACTATTCGGGTATCGTCGGCAACATTGTTGTTTCCATCCAAGGGGACATTGAAATCGACTCGGACAAGGACGCGTTTGCCCGCAAAGTTGAAATCGTAAATTGACCTAATCATAAACGTTCAAAAAAATTATCTATAAAAATCTTCTCAATTCAAGGACTAAATCAACACATCGGGCGGAGTATCCGTATTCGTTGTCGTACCAACCAACAACTTTGACCAAATTTCCTGCTACCTGGGTCATTTGACTATCGAAAATGCAAGAATGTTCGTTGCCAACGATATCCGATGAAACCAATGGTTCCTCGGAATATTCAATAATTCCATGCAAATATGTTTCGGAAGCTGTTTTCATTGCCGCATTTATTTCTTCTCTTGTAACATTTCTACTAAGAGTAGCGGTAAAATCGGTTAAAGAACCATCGGATACTGGAACACGAACTGCATAGCCAAACATTTTCCCCTTCAACTCTGGGATTACTAACCCAACCGCTTTGGCAGCACCCGTAGTAGTAGGAATCATATTAATTGCAGCTGCCCGAGCTCGTCGTAAATCGCTGTGGGGAAGATCTAATATTCTTTGGTCGTTCGTATATGCATGGACGGTAACCATAAAACCAGTCTGGATTCCAAAATTGTCGTTCAATACTTTTGCCATTGGAGCGAGGCAATTTGTAGTGCAAGAAGCATTCGAGATAATTCTTTCGTTGCCTACGAGCGAAGTGTGATTTACCCCAAGAACAATTGTAGCATCCACCTCGTCTTTTGCAGGAGCAGAAAGAACAACTTTTTTAGCACCGTTTTCGAGGTGCTTTTCCAGTTGTTCCCTACGGCGAAAAACACCTGTGGATTCAAAAACAACATCAACGTTGTTTTTCCACGGAAGATTTTCGATTTGTTTTTCGGCAGAAATCGGAATCGTAACTCCATCGACAACTAAGTTGTTCCCCGAAAAAGAAACATTCCCCGGATAACGACGGTGAACAGAATCATATTTGAATAGATGCGCCAAAGTTGGTGCGTCGGTAATGTCGTTGATGCCAACGATTTCAACTTGTTCTTTGAAGCGAAGAAGATGACGAACAAACAATCGTCCAATTCGACCAAAACCATTAATAGCTACTTTCAATGCCATATATCTCACCATTATTGAATTAATCAAAAAATTTTTAAACGTAAATTTAAAATAAATCTTGCTTACTTCCAAACAATATGCAATTTTTTTAAAAAAACTTCTATCGTATGGGATATACCAAATTAGCAATACATTTATTTCGATATACGTGCTTCTTCCTTCTTCTTAATTCAATTAGTTCTTTATTCGATAGCTGCTAATAAATCCTCCAATATCCGTTTTGCAGCTTGAGGAATTATTGTTCCTGGACCAAAGATTTCATTGACCCCCACATTATATAAAAATTCATAATCTTGTGGCGGAATTACACCCCCAACCACTACAATAATGTCGTCTCTGCCATATCGTTTTAATTCTTCGATTAGTTTCGGGACAAGTGTTTTGTGCCCTGCGGCAAGGGAACTAACACCAACTATGTGGACATCGTTTTCGACTGCTTGGCGAGCGGTTTCTTCCGGTGTTTGAAAAAGTGGTCCAATATCGACGTCGAATCCTAAGTCGGCGAAAGATGTTGCAATGACTTTTGCACCGCGGTCGTGACCATCTTGTCCCATTTTTGCAACAAGGATTCTCGGGCGACGTCCGGCGAGTGATTCAAATTTATCGGCAATCTTTCGGACCACTTCGATTTCGTCCTTGTGTGAATATTCGCGGCTATAAACACCCGCAAATGACTGAATTACAGCCTTGTGGCGACCAAAAACTTTTTCGAGTGCGAAAGAAATTTCGCCAAGCGTTGCACGCGCTCGGGCACATTCAATTGCAAAAGCAAGCAAATTACCTTCGCCTGTTGCAGCGCACTTTGTAAGGGCATCGAGGGTCTGTTGAACTTTCTTAGCATCTCTTGTCCTTCTTAGTTCGTCGAGCCTCTGTATTTGTTGTTCGCGAACAGCAGTGTTATCGACTTCGAGAATTGGAATTTGAGTTTCGTCGCTAGTTCGATACTTATTTACACCAACGATAATTTCTTTTTTAGAATCGATGCGAGCTTGGCGACGCGCTGCCGCTTCTTCTATACGGATTTTGGGGATTCCTGTTCCGATTGCTTTCGCCATACCACCGAGAGATTCAATCTCCTCTATATGTTCCCAAGCTTTATGCATAAGTTCATTCGTTAGATATTCAAGATAGTAAGAACCGCCGAGTGGGTCGATAGTTTTGCAAATTCCAGTTTCTTCCTGTAAATACAATTGAGTGTTTCGGGCAATACGAGCAGAAAAATCTGTTGGAAGGGCAATTGCTTCGTCGAGCGAATTGGTATGCAACGATTGAGTGTGTCCCAAAGCAGCAGCCAAAGCTTCGATACAAGTGCGGATAACATTATTGAATGGGTCCTGTTCAGTAAGACTCCATCCCGAAGTTTGGCAATGGGTTCGCAAAGCCATTGATTTTGGATTTTGTGGATTAAATTGCTTGACAATTTTTGCCCAAAGCAAGCGAGCTGCGCGCATTTTCGCAACTTCCATAAAGAAATTTTTTCCAATAGCCCAAAAAAAAGAAATACGCGGAGCAAAATCGTCGATAGAAAGCCCACCTCGCAGACCAGCCCGAAGGTATTCCAATCCATCGGCAAGAGTATAACCCAACTCCAAATCGGCTGTAGCTCCTGCCTCTTGCATATGATAACCCGAAATGGAAATACAATTGAATTTAGGCATATTTCGAGACGTATATTCAAAAATATCGGTAATAATCCTCATCGAAGGTTCAGGCGGGTAAATGTAGGTATTTCGAACCATAAATTCTTTGAGGATGTCGTTTTGAATAGTTCCGGAAAGTTTCTTCTGTTGGACTCCTTGTTCCTCGGCAGCCACAATATAGAAAGCCATCACAGGAAGCACTGCTCCATTCATTGTCATAGAAACAGAGATTTGCTCGAGCGGTATTCCATCGAAAAGTATTTTCATATCAAGTATGGAATCGACAGCAACCCCTGCTTTGCCAACGTCTCCCACAACACGCGGATGGTCGGAATCGTAACCACGATGAGTAGCAAGGTCGAAAGCAACGGAAAGCCCTTTCTGGCCAGCAGCAAGGTTCCGACGATAGAATGCATTGCTTTCTTCGGCTGTCGAAAAACCAGCATACTGGCGAATCGTCCAAGGCTGTTGGATATACATTGTTGGATATGGACCTCGAAGGAATGGCGGAAGCCCAGCAGTAAAGTCCAAATGTTCAAAGTCTTTTATATTATCAAGAGTATAAAGAGGAAATACATCAATTCCTTCCATTGTTCGGGTTACAAGTTCCTCGAATTTATAGCCAGTTTGTTTTTCGAACTCTTGCTTCCAACTTTCAAAATCTAAATTATGGCTGTAACAAAAGTCCAGTTCAATCTTCGTTAAATCTGGAAATTTCATATAATTAATTGCAAAAATTAACAACGCAAAATACAAAATTAGGAAAAAGGAATTAGTATGTGTTGGTTTTTAGTTCGATTAATTTACCAATAAACTTAAAAAAGATTCTTTCCGAGCGGTCTCTTTTTTTCTTTAATTTTGCATTTTATTTTTATCGAATTTCTATGAAAAGCAAACAAATAGCAAGGCTAACAATTAAAGGGGCACAGTTTTATGCCTATCACGGAGTGAAACAAGAGGAACGATATCTCGGCGGTCGCTACGAAGTAGATTTCGACTTATGGTACGACGCCACCGAAGCTATCACAAACGACAGTGTCGCACTTGCTCTAAACTACGAAGAGGCTATGAACTGCATCGAAGAGACTTTTGCCGATGAATCATATAATTTAATTGAAACAGTTGCACATAGGATTTTGAGTCTTGCTTTCGAGCGATTCTCGAACCTTGTCGAAGCAAAAATACGCGTTCGCAAAATGAACGTCCCAATTCACAGTGTGGTTAACTTTATCGAAACCGAACTCACAAGGCATAAAACCGATGTCGTCGAATAATCAAAATACTTTTAGCGTTTTTGTTCTAATTGGCATTGGCTCGAACCTCGGCGACAGGGAAAAAAATATACAAAAAGCAATAGAATTGTTGGGTGTCCAAGGTATTCTTTCCGATATTTGCTCTGCTTCGCTATACGAAACTGAACCGGTTGGTTTTAAAAATCAGCCGTGGTTTCTGAATACAGTGATTTCCGGGGTCACAAATCTCTCGCTTCCTGAATTATTTACTAAATGTAAAGAAATCGAAAAAACAATTGGCAGGCAAAAACGCCTACGTTGGCACGAACGGGAAATCGATTTAGATATCCTAACTTACGGCGATTCCCAACTAAAATCGAGCGAGGTAAATGTGCCACATCCACGAATGGCTGAACGCCGTTTTGTCCTTGTTCCTGCATCGGAAATCGCACCGGACACAATACACCCCCCAACCCGCAAAAGCTTAGCGCAACTTTTGCAGGAATGCACAGATTCATCCAAAGTTACGCTATACCCTTAATATCGCCTTGCTGAATATTATTCCGCTTGCTTTTTCGAGCTTCCATCGAGACTGTAAGCTCCCGGTCCAAAAAAGAATAAGTATAGCAAACCTCCCATCAATCCGAGATTCTTCAAGAACATAATCATCTGGACAATATCGGAAAATTTGGTATGAAATATAAGGGTTACGGGAATAAGATAAATTGCCAAAACGATTGCAGCCCATCTAGTCTTGTATCCAAAAATAATCATTAAACTGCCGAGAACCTCGATAATCAAGGCTACAACGAGAAGAAAACCCGTCATTGGCATCCCGAATGCTTCCATATACTGTTGGGAGCCTGCAAAGTCGGTAATCTTGTTTATCCCGGTTATCAAAAAGATAAGAACTACAAAAATTCGCGCAACAAGAAGAAAAAAGTTTTTCATAAGTCCTCCTAAAAAATTGAACATCGTTTAATTAAACGGAACTAATTTTTATATATTGTAAAGATTATCATTTTTTTAAAGCAGTATAAATTTAGGAGGTTAGCCAAAAAGAATGAGTTTTATCGGCGCTTGTGCATTTGCCTCTTTGCGAACAACAGTATGGTCAAAATTTTTAAGCGTCTCGATTAAAGGAGAAAAATAAGATTGTTTAGGAACAATCTTGGAAACCATCGAATCCAACTACTCCCTTTTCAATGCCTACTCTTACTGCTAAGAAGGTAAGTTTTTCACAAAAAGTGGATGGGACAAGTTTTTTCGATAGCTAATTCGTGAATTGTCCATATAGAACTATACTTAAAATCCGAAGTTTAACTGTAAATAAGTCCAAAATGCTGGGTTCCATATATCAACTTGTCCACGCTGGGGAAGTGAACGATAAAGTTCTTTCATCACATCATCGGGAATAAAAACGCCAGAACCCCATTGTAATGTAAGCGATTTATAAAGATTATAATTTACGACTAAATCTATTTCGGGACCATAGGCGTTTTTATTGCTCGAGGTTTTCTCGAAAGTTGTAAAATAATGGATATCCAATTGCCCGGTAAATTTACTTTCCGACGGCTTCCATTCAATACGTAAGAAATAGTCATTCAGTCCGTATATCCCAGTTACAAACGTTGAATTGTTAAGCCCGGTAAAGAAATCCATAAATCCTTGGAAATTATGTTTTGTTGAATAGGGATTATCGAAGAGTTTGTATTTTTCATCGGTAGGTTTTCCCCCCGAGTTAATATCGGCATTGAGCGAAACACTCAAAGGTTCGAAGTAGTATTTCACCGAAGCAAGAATCATAAATGCGGCTATCTCCCTTCGCTTCGAGCCAGAATAGATTTTGCCTGTTTGATACCCTGTTTCTACATAAGCAGAAAAGGGATTGATGTTCAAGGAGTAGGTTACTCCGAACGTATAGCGTTGAAGTAGGTAATCGCTTCCGTTTGGACGTTTACGATTCCATTCATAATAACCATACAAATCGAAATTATGCATCCCCGAAGGTTTAAGCTTTGAATAGACACCATAGATGTTGAAACCAGTATCTGCCGGAGCTTCGAGGTAGTCGTAATTAGCAATATCGGCGGCACCAGCCCGATAATTCAAAAAATTGGTATGGGTGGTTAAAAACCCATCAATGGAAAATTTCTTGCTTTCGTATCCAAAACGCAAGCCATCGTGCGAACGACCAACATTATGCCAATTGTTCGGACCAAAAATTTTATTGTTTCCGTAGAACAATTCGAATCTACCCACCTGTAAATAAATAGAGTCTTCGAACAAATTAGTTATTTTTATATACCCTTGGTGAAGGTCTAAATTGTGCAAATCGGTCAATGTATTTTTTTCTTGGCCAAAAACCCGCGAATCCTGAATTTGTAAGAAAATTGTAATATGCTCGAAGAATACTTTTTCGGCGTTAAATCTAATACGCGAAGCAGTAAAAGATTGAGGATATGTTCTGTTCAAAAAGTCGCGACCATCGAGTTCGGTTCGAATTCGAAACTCGCCCGAAAATTTAAAATCATTTTGTGAAAAAGCAGGAAAAATATACAAAAAGGAAACAATTAATACGGAGAAAATTAACTTCTTCATATCGTATTCCAAATATTGAAAAAAGCAAAATTATTTAAAATCTACCGAAAGGCTAAGTAAAATTATTTTTGTATAAAATATGTGTTTTTTTGAATTAATTATTGAATTATTATATACTTGCTCTGATATGTTCGAGCAAAAGTTTGATTGTCGAATCCCAGTTTAACCTTTTATGGTATTCCGAAAACGAACTTTTTGCAAGTTTAGCATAGTTGTCGAAATTTCTATGATATTTGCCGACGATATCTGCTACTTGTTCTACCTCGGTTAAATTTTCGAAATTCAAAAGGAAGCCGTTTATATTGGATGAAATAATCGAAGGAATACCACCGGTGTTGTGTGCAATCACAGGAACTCCAAAGGCATTTGCTTCGCAAATAACATGCGGATAAGCATCGCTCCGAGTTGGAAGCAAAAAGAAATGGGTACGTTCCATTATTTGGCTAAAAAGTTTCGCCTCTTCTGGTTTGGATTTATCGATAAAAGGTATGATGGTTACTGCCTTGGACATAATTTTCTGTGGGGGCGTAGTTCCAATAATTGTCAAGTTGGATTTTATCCCTTTCGAGAGTAATAAATTATGGAAATTCACCGCTCTGTCGGCTCCCTTTCGAAACCAATTTTTACCAACAAGAACAAGATTCAGTTCGGATGAATTCCGTCTGCCAATAATTGAATCGATTTCTTCCCATTTTGGCGATTCATCAATATTAGCACCTAATGGAACGATTGCGATTTTATCCGGTGGAACATTATAATCGGTAATTGCAGAATTAACAGCCCATTCGCCGGGGAAAAAGATTTTTCGCGAACGCCGAAACGCATTATATTCAATTTCTTCTATGTATTTAATCATTTTAGGGTGGAGATTAGTAAACTCAGGATAGTAATTTATTACGTTTTGTAAAGTTGCATCGGCAAGGAAAAATATAGGCTTATCGGTTTCGAGGAAGGCAACCGAAAGCGAACCAAACGAAAAAATAAAATCGGCGTCGGAAGCATTGATTCGCTTACTTACTATTCTTGCAGCTATTTTTAATATTCGCGTGTGGTAGGTTAACATATAATTCTTTTTTGCAACATATTGATAAAATAGCTTCTGGGGTGCAAATAGGTATCGCAATATTTCTATATTATAATGGAATATCTTCGAATTTACCCCATTTTTTTCGAAATGTTTCAGTATATAATGTCCACACAAATTCTTAAAATAAATAGGATTCCCTTGATCCAACCCAATAGCTGAATATGCAAGATTCATTACAAAACTTCCAATGATTTTTCGACAAAAAATACTAAATTAACGTTTTTTATGGACTTGTTGCCTATTGCCCGTCGAACATATCGGGTATGATGCTATTAATAACTTAATTAATAAATTATTAACAAAATTATAAAGTGAAATGGGGTTCGATAGTTATTTCCACACCAGAATATACATTCCTTCTGTTGCGAAAACGTTGATAGTAAATGTATTACACAGTATCCGAGGCAACGGGATTGTTGGGAGCCCAAATTTAATTTTATAAACTGGTCGTAGAACGAAATATTTCTCTAAATATAATTTCAAACCGCTTTTTTCGACTGCTGCAAAGAATTTTCTTACCGAAAATTTGTTCCTTTTCAATCGCGAAACCTCTTCGATATCGAGTTGCCGACCTGTCCGAATTAAGCGAAAAAACAACGGTTCCGGAAGCCAATGGATATATGGTATCTTTCCCCAAAAATTTTTTAACAAATGCTGGTGTCCTCCGAAAGGAGAAAGATATGGAGGAAAAGTAATAAAGACAGTTCCATTCGGACGTAGAAGCTCCCGAATATTGCTTAAAGCAAGGTCGGGAGCATCGAGATGCTCAATAACATCGCGCAAAATAACGATATCGAATTTGTTTTTCCATTCCTTCGGGATTGGTTCAGCAAGTATATCGTGGCGTTTGAACATAATGTTTTTACCAGAGTGGCTCGCAATTTTATTGCCAGCATCGAGACGGTTTTCGGCTATATCGGTTGCAAGACAAGCGTTGGCACCCGCTTCGGCAAAAGCAAAAAGAACACCTCCTTCGGCACTTCCAATTTCACAAACATTCATACCCGAGACGAACAAACCTAATCTTTTATAAAAGGGGACAATATAATTTTTGCCAAGTTTATATTGGTATTCCCAATAGTAGGAATAAAAATGTTCAATACCAAGTTCATCCCATTTTTGCAAATGATCTTTCATTTATTCTTTCTACTTGAATAAGTTACATTTACGAACAACGGCATATATTATTTAAGTTATAATACGAACATCTTCTGTTTTCTTTTGTGTGGACTACTTTCGGTCAACAATTCGAAGCACATTTTTTCGTTCCTTGTGTTTGTTTAAATTTTATAGAAGTTTATGAGAAAACAAAAGGTTGCGATTTTGACTTTGGGTTGTAGCAAAAATATGGTCGATAGCGAAGTCCTTATTGGAAAACTTAATGCCAACAATATAGATGTTACAACTACTTTAAACGAAGCAAACGTTTGTATAATAAATACTTGCGGCTTTATCAAACCCGCTGTCGAGGAATCCTTGGAAGTAATGCTCGAGGCAGTGGAACTTAAGAAAACAGGAAAAATTGAAAAACTTCTCGCCGTGGGATGTCTCGCACAAAGATTTAAGGATAGCCTTGCCGATGAGTTCCCCGAAGTAGATTTCTTTGCTGGTGTCGATTCTGCCGACTCAATAGTTAAATTCCTAAGATATGAAAAAGAATTAAAAACTGAGTTATTGGGCGAACGAGTTCTATTAACCCCACGGCACTACGCATACTTAAAAATTGCGGAAGGTTGCAATCGCGAGTGTTCTTTTTGTTCAATTCCTTCGATTCGCGGTAGCCATAAATCAAAAAGCATCGAAGAATTAACGGCAGAAGCCGAACGGCTTGCTCGTATGGGCGTTCGGGAACTTATTCTTATCGCACAAGACACTACATATTACGGAATAGACATCTACGGTAAATCTTCGTTAGCCAAACTTCTCCGAAGACTTTCGGATATTTCCGAAATTCGTTGGATTCGCTTGATGTATGCGTATCCTGCCGGATTTCCCGAGGAGGCTATCGACGTTATCGCCGAAAGAGAAAACATTTGCAAATATGTAGATATACCGTTGCAACATATTTCCGATAAAGTTCTTAAATCAATGCGTCGGGGAACACGCCGCCGAACAATTGAACAATTAATCGAAAAGTTTCGAACAAAAATTCCCACAGCCACAATTCGAAGCACATTTATTGTTGGCTATCCGAACGAAACAGAAAACGACTTCCAACAACTATTAGACTTTATCGCTACATACAAACTCGAGCGCGTCGGTGTATTTACTTACTCACAAGAAGACGGAACTTTTGCATTTCCTTTGGGAGACCCAATCCCTACATCGGAAAAGATTCGTCGAAGGAACGAACTTATGGCATTACAACAAAAAATTTCACTCGAAAAGAACAGCCAACTTATAGATAAAGAGCTTACGGTTCTCGTCGACGAAAAGAATGGAAAAAAATATTATGCTCGAACAGAAATGGATGCCCCAGAAGTCGACAATCTTGTCGTTTTCCCAGACAAAGGCAAAGTTACCGTTGGCGAGTTTTGCAAAGTCAAGATTAAACGTGCAAGAGCATACGATTTATTCGCAGAAACTGTGGTTTAACCGCAATATAGAATCCATTAAATTTAATTAAAATATTTACAATAGCCTTTCGTTCCGATATGGGTAGGCTCGATTAAAGCAGTTACGAATTGTATTGTTAAATAAATAACCTTAAAGGCTTTGGGAAACCAAAAAAGCAGAAGACTCATTCTCGTTTCGAATAGATTACCCTTTATTGTGTATGAAAATGGGGATAAGTTGGAACTACAAGAAAGCGCTGGGGGCTTGGCTTCCAGCTTAAAAAGTTATGTCGATTTTGCGAAATCACAACTGGGGCCTAAACCAAATATACTATGGGTCGGTTGGCCCGGGGTTTATATCTCCAACAAACAGAAACGCGAAGAACTGAAATCGAAAGCATACAAAGAATTTGGAGCCCATCCAGTATTTATCCCCGAAAAGGATATGGATAAGTTCTATCACAGCTTTTGCAACAAAGTTGTTTGGCCTCTTTTTCACTATTTTCCATCATACGTAGATGCAAAAGAGTCGTTTTGGATAACATATAAAAAAGTAAACGAAATGTTTGCGAAAGCCGTATTGGAAATTGCAAAGCCGACCGATATAATTTGGATTCACGACTACCATCTTATGCTTCTTCCGAACCTTCTCCGATACCACCTTGGAAGCTCGACATTGGGTTTCTTTCTGCATATTCCGTTCCCTGAATTTGAGACCTTTCGGCTTTTACCGGAAAGATGGCGAATCGAGATATTGGAGGGGATTTTAGGTGCAGATTTAATTGGATTCCATACTCCCCATTATTCCCAGTATTTCCTTCGCTGTGTGCTACGAATTTTAGGCTACGAAAATAGGTTGGATAAAGTTATTTCAAAAGAACGTGTAGTCAAAGTGGGGACATTCCCGATAAGTATTGATTTCGATAAATTTTATAATGCCATTGGCAACAAAAAAATTCAAAAGGAAAGTAGCAAACTTTTAAAAGTTGTAGGAAATTTTAAAACAATTGTCTCGATAGACCGCTTAGACTACACAAAAGGGATTTTAAACCGACTCGAAGCATATGAAATTTTTCTGCAAAACAATCCGCAATGGCATAAGAAAGTTGTTCTCGTCCTTGTTGTTGTCCCATCGAGAATTGGCGTTGAACATTACCAACGAACAAAGAGGTTGTTGGACGAGTTCGTTGGAAATTTAAACGGAACTTTCGGGGATATCGACTGGACACCTATTGTTTACCAGTATAAGTTTTTCAAATTTGAACAATTGGCATCAATTTATTCCATTAGCGACGTTGCCTTGGTTACCCCAATCCGAGATGGTATGAATTTGGTAGCAAAAGAATATGTTGCAACTCGCAATAATAGACCGGGCTGTTTGATTCTTAGCGAGACCGCAGGCGCTGCAAATGAATTAGGAGAGGCAATCATCGTTAATCCAAACGACATCGAAGGAATAGCCGATGCGATTAAAATTGCATTAGAAATGCCAGAACAAGAACAACTAAAACGCATCCAATCAATGCAAGCGAAACTTAAAAACTATGATGTTGTTAAATGGGTTACCGATTTTATCGAAAGCCTGTTTCTGATAAAAGAAGAACAAAAAGGCTTCGAAGTAAAAATATTAGATAAATGGATTGGCAAATTAATTAAGGATTTCAAGGAAGCAAGCCGGCGATTGATATTTGTTGATTACGATGGAACTCTTATTCCTTTTTACGAAGACCCCCTCGATTCGGCTCCCCCGGAAAATGTCATACAAATTCTCGAAGCTCTTGGGAATGATTCAAAAAATGAAGTGGTTATTATAAGTGGCCGTGAAAAAAACATACTCGAAAAGTGGTTCGGAACCCTACGCATCGGCTTAGTTGCCGAACATGGAGTATGGAAAAAAGAAAGTCGTAGCCAATGGAAAATGGTGAAGCGATTAAAGAACGATTGGAAAGAGCAAATTATGCCCCTGTTCAAACTATTTACCGATAGAGTAGTTGGCTCGTTTATCGAAGAAAAGGAGTTTTCCATTGCTTGGCACTACCGACAAACGGAACCCCAAATTGGCTCGCTTTATGCAAGAGATTTGCTCGACCTTCTATATCTTGCAACTTCGAACCTCGATGTTCAAATTCTACAGGGTAACAAAGTGATTGAAGTAAAAAATTCTGGTGTGGATAAAGGAACTGCTGTATTACGATGGATGGCAAAAAATAATTACGACTTTGTTTGTGCCTTGGGCGACGATATAACAGACGAGGATATGTTCAAAGTCCTTCCAGATTCTGCTTATTCAATTAAAGTAGGGCTTACGAAATCCTATGCTAAGTTTAATATTCGAGATTATAAAGAAGCACTCGAATTACTAGGAAAACTTGTCAATAATTGATAGAGTTACTTATGGAAGCAAGCATCGACATAGATGAATATAGAAAAATCGTCGGCGACGAAGTCATCCGAAGCATTTTCTCGAAGGCGTCTTTGCTTGCCCACAAACACATTCTACACATAAACTCGACTTACCAAGGCGGGGGTGTAGCCGAAATTCTAAATAGCATTATACCTTTGATGAACGATGTTGGAATTTTTACAGGTTGGCGTATCCTTTTTGGTTCCCCAGATTTCTTTAGAATAACAAAAAAATTCCATAATGGGCTACAAGGAGCACCTCTCCACATCACAGAAATAAAGAAGCGGACATACACCCAAACCAACGAAGCTTTTGCAAAATTTACACATATCAACCACGACTTAATCTTTGTGCACGACCCCCAACCACTACCCTTAATCAAGTATTATCGGAAACGACAGCCTTGGATTTGGCAATGCCATATCGATATATCTAATCCTAACCAAGAATTATGGGATTTTTTGAAAACGTTTATTCTACGCTACGATTTAGTTATTGTTTCGCACGAAAAATATAGAAAGCCCAACTTGCCAATACCCCAACGCGTTATAAGTCCTTCGATAGACCCACTTACAACGAAAAATATCGAAATCTCCACGGAAACGATAAAAAGATTACTGCAAAAATTCAAGATTCCAACCGATAAACCAATCATTGCTCAAATTTCAAGGTTCGATAAATGGAAAGACCCCGAAGGTGTTATAGATGTTTACGAAACAGTAAGTAAAAAAGTCGATTGTCGGCTTGTCCTTCTTGGCAATCTTGCAACCGACGACCCCGAAGGTTTGGAAGTCTACAAAAGGTTGGAACGAATAGTTCAAAAAACCAATTTTATACATTTGATATTAGAAGATAATCAAGCCCTTGTTAATGCTTTGCAAAGGATTGCATCCGTTGTTATTCAAAAATCAATCAAAGAAGGCTTTGGACTTACTGTTACCGAGGCATTGTGGAAAAGTAAACCCGTTGTAGCTTCCAACGTCGGGGGGATTCCATTGCAAGTAATTGATGGCGAAACGGGTTTCCTTCTCGAACCCGGGGATATATCCGGTTTTGCCGATAGAATTATCACACTTTTAAAGAACCCCACGCTTGCCAGTCAATTAGGCAACGCCGGAAAACTCCATATAAAGAACAATTTCCTCATTACTCGCCATATTCTCGACTATTTGAATCTTCAGATTGAACTATTGAATTAGAAGAATATTTCCCGAAACTCTTCTTTGTTGATATTCTTCATTTTTCCGATTTCTTTTACTTCTCGCTAAACGAACCAGTATCTATTTTTTTGATTTCGTATTTTGCTGTAATCGAAACTCCGATGTTGTGTTCTATCATCAACTCGGCAAGTTGTTCGGTGTCAATTAATAATATTTTCGGTTCACGATTCCAAACGTAATCAATAGCCGATTGGGTAAAAGTTCCTGGGGCAATGTATATTCCTTTCTTCGCCCTCTTGCTTTTCATTGTTTCTTCGAATCTATATACTTCCCTAATGTCAATGTCTTTGCCGATACTTCTATTTCTTGCCTGAATGTAAATAGTTTCGAAACCAAGCCTATCGGCTTGAAAAAGTACTTCTATTCCATCGTTACCCAATCGTTCAATCCCTTTGCTTGCTTCATTGGGTGAACCTACGTAGCCCATCTTGCTTAACAAATCGATAATCATTTTCCCAAAAGCTAAGGGCGAGATTTCTAAAAACTTTTTTGCAAGCTTCGAGGATAAATTTTTACTAAATGCCTTATATGCTTCTTGTATGTTTTTTTCGAGTACTTTGTCCTCGGCTGCCTCCGCTTGAATTTTTTGAACCTTGGCAATATCGGTAGCTCGTTCAACGAGTTCAACTTGTGGTTTAGCTTCAACTTTTGGCTTTGGTCCAACAGTTTTCGATGGCGTAGTTATAGCAGTTGTTTTGGTGCTCTTTTTGCGCATCCATTCCTTGAATTCAGGGAATTGGCTTAAAACGCCCCTGGTTATTTTGTCGGGATTTTGTTTTAAAACCTGTAGCCCTCGTTCTGTAATTTTTACATACCCCATTGTTGGAGTTTCCACACATCCAGCTGCTTGCAACTCTGCACGCGCCCAGCCTATAATATTCCTTACTTTTTTTTGCCCACTACTTGTTCTATTGGTTCTTTCCTCTGCGGAAAGATTAAAATAGTCCGAAATTTTTTCGACAAGTTCCACCATCGAATGTTCTTTCCCATCCGACAGTATTTTTAGTATGGGCAACATCGAAGAATGCAATGTAAGATGCATCATACCTCCTTTTTCTATTATCTAAACATTATTGTCCAATGAAATTAGGTTTCCGTTTTTCGAGAAACGCAAGCGTCCCTTCCTTGAAGTCTTGGGTTGCACAAATGCGGCCAAACATTCTACTTTCGAATTCCAAACCTTCGGCTAACTGCATATAATCGGATGCCATTACGCATTCAATTCCAGCAGAAACCGCAAGCATCCCCTTCGAAAGGACAAGTTCAACAAATTCAATGGTTTTAGGAATAAGTTCTTCGGCAGAGAAAACTTTGTTGACAAGGCCAATTTTTTCCGCTTCGAATGCATCGATTGTTCGCCCCGAAATTATTAATTCAAGTGCTTTTGCCTTGCCAACTAATCTCGACAAACGCTGAGTTGCCCCGTAGCCCGGGATAATCCCAAGATTTACCTCCGGCTGACCAAATTTTGCATTTTCGCTGGCAAAGCGTATATGGCAAGCCATTGCAAGTTCGCAACCACCCCCAAGCGCAAAGCCATTTACCGCAGCAATTACCGGTATGCGCAGCCTTTCCAATCGATGCATAACTTTCGAACCGTGTTGAGAAAACAACCTACCTTTCGCTTCGCTGGCAGATTCGTGAAGTTCATTAATATCGGCACCAGCAGCAAATGCTTTGTTGCCAGAGCCAGTCAGAATCACCGCTTTAATTTCTGTATCGAGTTCAATTTGACCAACTGTATCGTCGAGTTCATCGAAAAGTTGCAAATTAAGCGCATTGAGTTTATCGGGACGGTTTAAAGTAATGATACAGAAATTCTTTTGCCTTTCAAAAATAATCGTTCCGAATTCCATAATTTCCTTTCACATTTTTTAAAACACACAAATTTATAAATTTATTTCGAAGGAAAGAAATTTTACACTACTTTGTTGTTTTAATAAAAAATATTAATTTCGTATCACATTCGGCAGTTGTTCGATTTAGCATTTGGCAAAAAATGCAAATTTGGTTATGATTGACGTTACTTACATACTTACAATAGAATAGAATTAGGCACTATAGGCACAAGAAGTTGTTTTTGTCCGGCCCCCTCTCTTTGCAGAGCAAAAATTAAATCGACGAATCAATTTATAGTCAGTTAAAATTAGATTAGTTATATGAAGATTCGATTGAATGGCTTCTTTTCGAAAAAGAATCACGTATTCATTTTAACCTCGATTGTGTCTTTGATGTTGATAGTCGCTGCATACTTTTACCATAGACACTCTACAAGCGAGATAGCCCAAATCAAAGGGAACGAACTGCGAGCAATTGCCGACTCGAAAATATACCAAATAGTTCGTTGGAATTATGAACTAAATAGTAATGCAAAAATATTATCCACATCGCCCTTTTTTGTTGCTGCTGTCGAAAAATGGCTTAACAATAAAAATAATGTTCAGTTAGCAAAGGATATTATCTTGCGCCTCGAACTATTGCGTAAAAAGTTTGCATCCATTTCGTTGAATACTCCAAGCGGAAAGCTTCTGCTGGTCGTCCGAACTGATTCGACCAAACCAAATTGCGTTTTTCCCGAATTCATAAAACAAGCAATTGCACAAAACAAAATTACCTCTACGGATTTTTACTTTTGTGGGTTACACAATACTGTCCATTACGACGTTGTAGCTCCGATATTCAATGCGAGCAACGAAGCCATTGCTGTTGTGGTGTTGCGTATCGACCCGACTTCATACTTTTACCCGATAATTCAAACTTGGCCCATACCGAGCAAATCATCGGAAACTTTTGTAGTTAAGAAAGATGGCGATAGTATCCTATACCTAAACGAACTTAGGCACCGAAAAGGGAAGCCTTTCACTTTCCGATTGCCGTTGAGTAATGTAGAGTTACCTGCTGCTCAGGTAGTAATGGGGAAGCGAGGTTTCGTCGTCGGGAAAGATTATCGTGGAGTTGATGTTATCGCTTATATGGATACTATTCCTGGAACAAATTGGTTTATGGTAGCAAAAGTCGATAAAGACGAGATATTTGCCGAACTCAAATTCCGCAATATTATTACCACCTTTTTTGTTCTCTCTTTAATCGTAATGCTCTCGATAGGAATGGTATTTGTTTACAATTACCGACAGAAGAACACTTATAAAGCCTTATACGAAAAAATACAACATCTATACAATATTCTCGATAGGACGGGACGAATGGCTAAAGTTGGCGGTTGGGAATTCAATGCCGGAACGTTCGAAGGAACTTGGACTGCCGAAACTGCCCGTATTCACGATTTGGAACCCGACGAGCCTACAAATGCCGAAAAGGGACTAACTTTTTATTATGGAGAATCCAAAGAAAAAATTACCAAAGCCGTAGATGATGCAATTCACAAAGGGATTGGATACAATTTGGAATTGGAAATGATTTCGGCGAAGGGAGTTAGAAAGTGGGTCCACACAATCGGTGTCCCAATTGTTGAAAATGGTAAAACAGTTCGAATCGAAGGGGTGTTCCAAGACATTACAGAACGCAAACAACTGATTGCAGATTTAATAAAAGCAAAGGAAAAAGCCGAAGAGAGCGATAAACTTAAAACAGCCATTCTGATGAATATGAGCCACGAGATTCGCACTCCTTTGAACGGGATTCTTGGATTCGCCCAAGTTTTGAGCAACCCTGATTTACCACGCGATAAAATTTTAGAATATTCCAACCTTATATATCAAAGCGGCTCGCGCTTGCTCAATCTTTTGAATAATGTAATGACTTTGTCGAGAATCGAGACTGGCTCCGAAGAAATTATTGTATCTGCTTTTAATGTCAATACATTGCTCGAAGAAGTATGCGAGCAATACATCGGTGATGCGCAAAGCAAAGGCATCGAAATGAGCCTTGCAGTTCCTACCGACTCTGATTCTGTTAATATTATCTCGGATAGATTCAAAGTTGGGCAGATACTTTCCAATCTTCTGAGTAATGCAGTAAAGTTCACAGAAAAAGGCAGTATCGAAGTTGGATATTCAACCGAGCCGAGTTCGATAAAATTTTTTGTCAAAGATACGGGGATTGGAATACCACAAGAATACCAACAGGCAATCTTCGAACGCTTCGTTCAAGTTGATATGTCATTATCGCGTGGTTACGAAGGGGCTGGTTTAGGTTTACCCATATCCAAAGGATTAGTCAAATTGCTTGGCGGCACCTTATGGGTAGAATCCGAACCAAATGAAGGCTCGACTTTTTATTTCACTATACCTATTCAACCAAAATAATCTGCGAGCAAAAAAGTTTCGATTGTTAGCAGCTTTTGCTTATCTTTCTTTTTATTCCCTATGTGTTGGGAATAATTAAAACAACAATATTTATACAAAACAAATCGTTTAGGTATGAAAAATGAACATAAAGCATATTTTGCAAATCGAATTATGGATAATTTTATGGTGTAAAAAATGTTAACAAAAACCGCAGAAGAATTAATGATTCCTTTGCATAAATACCCCAACATTCCGAAATGGTTTACGATTCGACAAGCTATCCAATTAATTCAAGATTACGAAATCGAAATAAACGGAAAGAAATCGTTGCCGCGTGCAGTTCTTGTAACCGACGAAGACTACAAGATAGTTGGAATGATTCGGCGCCGCGATATACTACGTGGGCTCGAGCCGCGTGGTTTTTTCGGTCGAAGAGTCCACCATCCAAAGTATTATTTCGATATTGAACCCGATTTGAACCTCGTCGAAGCAGCATTCGACCACCTTGCCAACAGATGCTTAAAACAAGCCGATGAACCTGTTGCCAACTATATGGTTCCTATTGAACATACTGTAAATTACAGCGACCATATTTTGAAAATCATTTACCTCATTGATTTGACCAATTCGAGCCTTCTCCCGGTAGTCAAAGGGGACGAAGTCATAGGAATAGTCCGAACAGTTGAAGTTTTGGACGAAATAGCAAAAATGTTGAATATCGAATAAAAAATTTATGGTTAAAAATTCCAAACCGAAAGCAAACAATCGAACCTTCGCAACGAAAAAGCTTTTCTTGAAAGAAAAACCGAAAAAAGTCATCGATACAAAACGACTATTTTTTATGGTTTTGGGGGTTCTTTGCTTTGTAGTATTTTATTTTCTTCCTCAAATTCCCGATGTTACCGACCCGCTAGGACAGAAGTTTGCTTTGACTAATCAGGGCAAAATGGCAATAGGATTGTTCATTTGGGCTGGAATCTGGTGGGTTTTCGAAGTTGTCCCAATCGGAGTAACTTCGATAGCAATAGGTGTTGTTCAAGTTCTATTTTTGATACGAGAGCCGAGGGTTGTTTTCACCGACTTTTTCGACCCAAGCGTTTGGTTTATTTTTGGTTCTCTTGTTATTGGGCTTTCTTTCCAAAGAACGGGGATAACGCAACGAATTACTTACGCGATGCTGCGCGCTGTGGGCGAAAGAACTCGGTTAATTTATCTTGGCACCTTCGTTATTATTGCAGTTCTTACTTTAATTATGGCACACACCGCCGTCGCCGCTGCTGTTTACCCAATCCTTATGACAATTCACGCACTATATGAGGAAACCGACAAACCAACAAAATTTGGTAAAGGGCTTTTCATCGGTATGGCATATACTGCTGGTGCTGGGAGTATTGTTACGCTCCTCGGTTCGGCACGTGCCCCAGCCGCAATTGGATTTTTTAAGCAAATTACGTCGGCTCCCGGAATGGCTGGACGCGAAATTTCTTTCTCCGAATTAAGCTACTATTTGTTTCCTATTGGGTGGCTAATGATTCTGCTTATATGGCTGTTTATTTCCTTTGTTTACAAACCCGAAAAATCAAAAATCGACGGACTTCGCGAACGAGTTGCATTCCTTTCGGAAAGGCTTGGGAAAATTACTCGGCAGGAAATCATCACTCTTTCGGTTGTGCTTGGAGCCGTAGCATTACTGATTATTCGTTCTTTCGTTCCAGAATTGAAATTTCTCGATAAAAGTGCCATAATGCTTATTCCAACAATTTTATTATTTTTGATGAACATACTTACCATAAAAGACCTCGAAGAAATTCCTTGGAATATAATACTGTTGTTCGGCGGAGCGATGTGTATTGGTTTCTGTCTTTGGCAAACTGGAGCGGCGAACTGGCTCGCTGTCAATTGGCTTTCGTGGTTCCAAAAAGCACCCGCATTGGTATTTATCATTTCAATTGCAACCCTTGTTTTAATTTTGACAAATTTCATTATGAATGTTGCTGCAATTGCTATCACTTTGCCTATTTCGCTTGTGGTAGGGAAATATCTTGGAGTTGCTCCCGAGGTGATTTTGTTTGCTTCGTTGGTAACTGCTGGAATGCCATTCATATTGCTAATTGGAGCAGCACCAAACGCAATCGCCTACGAAAGCAAGCAATTTTCGAGTGGGGAGTTCTTCAAAAACGGCATAATAATAAGTATTGTCCTGCTTTTGGTGCTTACAATGTTTGTCGCTCTCATTTGGCCTATGATGGGAATGCCGGTCCTACATAGATAAAAAGCAAGCGGCATACAAAAAAACATAATTTTATACTCTCGTAATATACCGAGTTTTCCACTCTTTGCTCGCCTCGTCATTCTTTCATTACCTTCTACTACAAAAGTAAGAAGAATACACAATAGTTAAATAGTTAAGATATTCTAAGTAGTTGTTCGATAATACCAATCGACAACTCTTTGTATTCCTTCTTCCAGCGATGTCTTTGCTTCCCAACCAAGCGACCTTACTTTGGAAATGTCGAGCAATTTTTGCGGCGTTCCGTCTGGCTTTGTCGAATCGAATTCAATCGCGCCGTCGAAACCTACGACCGACTGAACTAATCGGGCAAGCTCGGTAATTGAAATATCGCGACCAACTCCAATGTTCACAAACGGTTCTACGTCTCTGCCAGAATAGTTTTCCATAATGAAAACACAAGCATCGGCAAGATCTCCGACGTAAAGAAATTCTCGCAATGCTTTGCCAGTTCCCCAAAGAAGAACCTTATCGGGGAAAATACCAAGTTCCGCCAATCCAGCAATAATCGATTGTTCGGATTTCGAGGCGATTTTCTTTTCCAATCCAAATCCAAGCGGACGAAGAGAAATATCTTTGTAAATATATTCAAAATTGTTTTCGTTCAAAGCCTTGGCAAGTATGAATTTGCGAATCAATGCGGGAAGAACGTGCGAGGTTTCAAGGTTGAAGTTGTCCTGTTCTCCATATAAATTTGTAGGCATAACAGACATAAAGTTCGTCCCATATTGGGAATTATATGCTAAACAAAGTTTAATTGCCGTAATTTTTGCGATTGCATAGGGCTCGTTCGTAGGTTCTAATGCGCCTGTTAAAAGATATTCTTCTTTCAATGGTTGAGAAGCAAATTTAGGATAGATACACGAAGAGCCAAGATTCAATAACTTTTCGACGCCAAATTTATAGGCAGAATGAATAACATTAAGGGCAATTGCAAGATTATCGTAGATGAATTCGGCTCGATACGTATTGTTAGCATAGATTCCTCCAACTTTTGCTGCGGCAAGAAAGACATACTTTGGGCGAACCGACTCGAAGAATTTTTCGACATCGCTTTGACGTCGCAGGTCGAGTTCTTGTCTTGTTGGAGTTATCAAGTTGAGGTATCCTTTCTGGCGAAGTTGCTTGACTATTGTGGAACCGACGAGCCCACGACCGCCAGCCACAAATATTTTCGCATTTTTATCAAATTTCATTCTTAATTTTCTCTAAATTCGAAAACTTATGTTCCGTCCAGCCAATCCCTTTCTGCTTGGCAATCATATATCCTTCGAGTTTGGGCCGAAGATTTACTTCGAGCAAATCGTAGTCAACCATAATTTTTACTAAATCGCCGAAGTTGATTTTCGGACTCCATTTCAAAACTTCTTTTGCTTTCGAGGGGTCGGCACAAAGGGAATTAACCTCTGTTGGACGGAAATATCGTTCTTTCAGTTCGACAATTACTTGCCCCAACGAGATAATCCCACTCCATTTCGTATCGTAACTTTTTATAATTCCTTTCTCATTTAATCCCGTGCCTTCCCATCCAATTTCAATGTCGCAATACTCAAGGGCTTTTTGGATAAATTCGCGAACACTATGGCTTTCGCCAGTTCCAATGACAAAGTCGTCGGGTTCGTCGTGTTGAAGTATTTCCCACATTGATTGAACGTATTCAGGGGCAAATCCCCAATCACGTTGGGCATCGAGATTTCCCAGAAACAATTTTTTTTGCCTTCCCGCAAGGATGTTCGAAATGCCCCGCGTAATTTTACGGGTGACGAAAATCTCGCCCCGCCGAGGTGATTCATGATTGAAAAGTATTCCATTCGAAGCAAATATCCCGTAAGCTTTCCGATAATTTACGACCATCCAAAAAGAGTATAATTTGGAAATTGCATAGGGACTTTGTGGAACAAATGCGGATTTTTCGTTTTGTGGTGGAGGGGTAGCGCCAAAAAGCTCCGAAGAGGAGGCTTGGTAGAACTTTGTTCGGACTCCGCTGCGCCGAATTGCTTCGAGAATCCTCGTGGTACCCAAACCTGTAATATTCCCTGTGTATTCCGGCAAATCGAAAGAAACTCGAACATGGCTTTGGGCTCCAAGGTGGTAAATTTCATCGGGCTGAATATTGTAAATTAGCTCCGTAAGGATTCCGGAATCGGAAAGGTCGCCATAGTGCAAACGCAAACGAGATTCGGGATGCTCAGTTGGGTCGAGATATATATGCTCAATGCGATGGGTGTTGAATGTGCTTGCTCGCCTGATAATTCCATGAACCTCGTAGCCTTTCGAGAGCAGAAATTCCGCAAGATAAGAACCATCCTGCCCCGTTATTCCTGTTATTAATGCTTTTTTCATTCTTTATTTTTTATAAATTACTTTTTTGCAATTTCGAGTTCTACGAATTTCAAAAATAAGAGAATTATAATGAATTTAGTATTTTTAATTGTTATTTATCTTTTGGGAATAAGATATATCGCCAAAGGCGACGAAATAATCATCGATAGCGATATGTCGTTCGACGAAGCAGTCCGAGGCACTTCGGCGCCAAAAGAAATCATCGATTCCCTCGCGTTGCTCGATGTTACATACTATTCAACCGATGGGAAACTCCACAAAGGACAACTAATCGTCCATAAAGCGCTTGCCCGTGAAATCGAAGAAATATTTGAACTCATTAAACAAATCAAATTCCCAATTGCCAAAGTAATTCCGATTGTTGAATACGGCTGGTCCGACGAAAAATCGATGGAAGAAAACAACACTTCCTCGTTCAACTATCGCACTATCGCAGGAACAAACCGTCTGTCTTTGCACTCTTATGGAAAAGCAATTGATATTAACCCTTTGTTCAACCCCGTAATTCATAATGATGGTAAATTATCACCTAACAAAGCACGATACGATATTTCACAGCCCGGAACTTTCACCGAAGAACATCCCATTGTTCAAAAATTTATCCAACTTGGATGGCGTTGGGGAGGTAAATTCAACCAATACAAGGACTACCATCACTTCGATAAACCGTAAATATGGCAAAAAAACTTACTCGTGAACAAGAACTGGCTCTCGATTTATCCTGCAATATAGCCCTCGAAGCCAATGCTGGTTCAGGCAAAACCAATGTGCTTGTCGAACGCTACTTCCGCATAATTGACCAAATTCTGAAAGGAAATCCTGACTTCAACGGACTTACTCCCGACAATATTGTTTGCATAACCTTTACAAACAAAGCAGCTGCGGAAATGCACTCCCGTGTCGTCGAAAAATTCAATTTGGAATTTGGCAATCAACTATATTCCTATGGTCCCAATATCAAGCAAACGGAAATCATCCGCTCTTTCCGCGATAAACTTACAAACGCTCGCATTAGCACAATCCACAGTTTTTGCTTACGAATCCTTTCGAATTACCCACTCGAAGCCAATATTCCTGTTAATTTTATAGAGATTTCTACATCGGAACGACTAAGAATGCTGGATGATGCATTCCACTTCACACTCGACGATTGGTTGAATAACGAATCTTCGAAGAATAGCCTTAAACAAATATTGGCTTTTATTGAATTAGCAGATTTAAAGGAAATAACCAACAAAGTAATTTCCAGTCCCGACTTATTCCGAAATCTCGATGAAATTTACTCCGAAGAGTTTAAAAACTTTATTGAGAGGCTAACGGAAGAAGCCCAAACCCTGCTTTCCGAAGCATTGAAAGCACTGAGAATTGATTTAAGAACTCTATTAGAAAAATATTCCTACAACAATAAGCTTCAAGATAACATTTCTGTTTCGATAACTTTGGAGAAGTTCGAGCAATTAATCGAACTCGATAAATTCGAAATACTCTCCGACTATAACTTTTGGAGTTTGCTCTACGAGGATTTCGCCGAAAAACTTTTCACTATCAATTTGAAAGGGGTAAGAAAGAATATCGCAAAGCTCGACGAAAGTTTCTATTCAGAATTGGATTCGAGGTTACCCAACTATCGTCCTATTGCAATGTTTATTGGCAAAATGAATAAATACTGCGAAGCTCGTAAAAAAATGAATTTCCTCGACAACCGAACGACCCCAATCGAAGAGCGTTATTTCGAAGTATCCAAATCAATCTTTAATTTCATCAAAGATGTTTACAATAGGTTTCAACAATTTAAATTCGATAATAATTTCATTGATTTCAACGATATGCTTGTTAAAACTTTTGAACTTTTGAACAACAATGCCGAAATTTTGAAAGAAATCCGTAACGAAATTAAATTTTTATTAATTGATGAGTTCCAAGATACAGATGACCTACAATATAGTATTGTTAAACTTTTAGTCCCTGGTTTAGGTAAAAACGATGTTCACGCCGATGCCCCGAACCTTTTCATTGTAGGCGACGACAAACAAAGTATTTATCGTTTTCGAAACGCCGATGTAAAAGTCTTCGACAAGGCTAAAATAGATATTAAAGCACTTAACGCAAATAAGTTCAATGCATTAAAGCAGGAACTAAATTTTGGTGTTTTACAATTGACCTCGACTTTCCGTTTGCGACCCGAAATTGCTAGTTTCGTAGATTATATCGCTCCAAAAATTATGAACTTTTCGAAGTTTGAACCCAAACCCGAACACAATGTGGAATATCGTAGCTTTGTTATTCCCAGCAATAAACTCCAACTTATAGAAAAATACAATTCTACTATTGCTCCTGTTACATTTCTTGCTACTATCAAGCCGAAGCAGGAAGGCGAAGATGCCCAAACCGAAGACTACGAATTCGAAGAAGAAAGCAACAATTTTGATTTGTTGGCAAATCTTTTAGTAAAACACCTTGTTTACATTTACGACAACGAAGAAGTCAAAATTTTCAACAAAGCTACCAATGATTTTCGGAAGATTACTTTTTCGGACATTGCAATCGTTAGCCGAAAGACCAACGATTTAGCCAAACTTATTCCCGTGTTAAGTTCCAACGGCATACCTTTTGTTTTCCACGGAGGAAGCAGTTTCTTCGAAACTCGCGAAGCCGACGACATTGTTTCCTTTTTGAAATTCCTTCTAAATCCGAACAACGATATTGCATTGGCTTCGATACTTCGATCGACTTTCTTCTGCTTCTCCGATGAATTACTTCTAAATATTGCCACCATAACCCAGAAGAAAGTTAGTTTTTGGCAAAAATTACATCTTTATCGGGATTACCTATTTGCAACCGAAAACGAAGAGATGGAACTCGAAATCGCTGAGCAGCAATACGTAATGACTAACAATGCAATACAAATCCTTTGTCGGTTACTCGATAGTTTTTCTATTTTGCCAATTAACGAAGTAATTCAAAGAATAATTAACGAGACGAATTGGCATTCGGTAATTCAAAATTTGAATAACCACGACCAAATTCTTGCAAACGTCGATGAACTCCTTGATTACGCTCGGGACTACATCAACGTTGGTTTCCGAACAATTTTGGATTTTATTGCAGATATCGACTATCTGAAAAAATATGGGGCAACGGAATCGGACCACTTCGGGTCGGTTGCGAGCGATGCAGTAAAATTGTTAACCATCCACTCTTCGAAAGGATTAGAATTCCCCGTCGTCTATATATACAAGATTGACACACAGACCAGAAAAAGCGATTCAATTTATGTCTCGAAAAAGCTGGGGCTGATATTTCCTTTCGAAATCGAATCAATCACCACTAATAACAACTTAGCAGAAGCCACACAGGAACGTTTTGTTGTTCCTAATCTTGCCCATTTGATTGCCGAGTATCAAAATCGAATCGAAGAAGAAGCCGAAGAAAGAAGAATTTTATATGTTGCGCTAACTCGAGCGAGCGATTATTTAATAATCACTTCCGAGTTGAACGAAACTAAAAGCAAAAAAAGCGACGAAATCATTATAACTCCGAAAAGCGAAGGAACAGTCGATAAAATTATTAAAAGTTTCAAAGATTTTACCTTCAAAGAAGGAGCTTCGCGATACAATTATACTTTACCACTTCGAATTTTGGACACCGACAATCCCAATGCGATTCCCGAAAACATTCAAAATGATGTTCCAATCGACGTGTTCGTAAACGATTTCCCACACCAAAAGCAACAACAATTGCTCCAAGAGATAACAGAGGAGCATCTCGAAAGCAAATTTTTCATCACTGAAAGTATTCAATCTAAGTTAGGAAAAAAGATTCTGTCCTCGACCCAGTTTAATACTTATTTAGATAACCCTACAACTTACGTTAAAACCTACATACTTGGTTTAACCGCCGAGTTCGAAAAGCTTTCAAAATCGACACTCGAAGAAGACGTCGAAGCCACAGACCATTTGATTGTTGCATCGTTATTCGGCAGCGCTGTTCATTATTGTCTCGAAAATATTAACCAGTGGTATTCTAACGATACTTTCGATGTAACAAGTTTAAACGAAACGCTCGAAAATTTCCTCTTTGCAAATGAACGGCTCGTCGAGTTAGAAGTTCGAAATCAGGTGATTGAACAATGCATTAATATTACTCAAACTCCTCTTTTCCTTTCGAACAAAGAAAGGATTATTCGCTCCCCAAAAGAGTTCAAAATCACTATGCCTTTCAAAGAAAACTATTTATTAGCAAAAATTGATTTATTCTTCCAAAACGAATCTGGAAATTTCGAAATCTGGGATTGGAAATCGAACAACATACATTCCTTCGACGAAATCCAAAACCTTGCTCAACATTACCGATTTCAAATGCTAATGTATTCTTTCCTTGCATCAAAACTCTATCCCGAGCAAAGTCGTTGGATTGCACGCCTTCTTTTCACCCGACTCGCTCGCCCAAAAATCGAAAACGAACACTGGACATATACATACGTTTTCAACAAACAACAACTAAATGAACTCGAATCGCAAATAGAAACATACATAAAGAAGATTTGCACTTTGCAACTGTAACCGCTTCCCAGTTTCTTTTTTGCCTTATCTAAACATCAGATTGAGAAAAGGAAATGGCTGCAACCTCCTCTTTTCTTCTAAAAGAAGTGATAGGTTTACATAATATTTCTAATATTCGTTAAGAAAAAAAGACAATAAAAAAACTAAATGTATGCGAGTTAGCAAGTCCCACAAAAATTCCTGTAACAAAATTTTTGTTTATTCGTTACTACATTTTTAATTTAATCTTTGTTAAAAAATATTTGCTAATGAAGTTCAATGAATTATATATATTAGTTGTTTTATTGTTTGCCGCTTGCGAAGGGGGTCCTTTCCCAAGCGAAACAAAGAACCAACTGCCCGATGGTCACGTTGTTCGGGTAAAAACTGCTTTCCACAAAGAGGCGCTTTTCTATCCGTATGGTTACGATATTAAAACCGGAGAATCGAATTGTGCAAGCTCTCGTTGTCATCAACCCAATTTACGTGGGGGTATTGCCCGCGACGATAATGGAGTTATCAAATATGCTCCGTCTTGTTACCAGTGTCATACAAAACTGTGGTTTAATTCAGATTCCATAAAGGTGAAGTGATGAAAATGTTATATTTTTCTATTCTATTTTCAATCGTTTTCCAATTGAGCAATTTTAATGCCTATTCACAGGAAGAAGGAACAAAAGCCCCCGAAATTATTCTTCGAACACAATCGGGAGCCGATTTTAGCCTTTCTTCGCTTTCTGGAAAAGTTGTGATTGTGGACTTTTGGGCAAGTTGGTGTGGCCCTTGTCGATTAGGAATGCCATTCTTGCAACAGCTTTACGAAGAATACAAAGCGAAAGGATTAGAAATCGTCGGAATAAATCTCGATACGAAACAAGAAAACATAGAAAAATTTATTAATAAACTTAGCAAAAAACCATCTTTTACAATACTTTGGGACTCTAAAGGAGGAACACCAAACACCTATAAAGTCGCGGGTATGCCAACAACATTATTTATCGACAAAAAAGGGGTAATCAGGTATCGCCACATAGGTTTCAAAGAAGAAGATAAAGAAACATATCGAAAACTTATCGAACAACTTTTAGGTGAACAATGAAAAAAACTTTTATAATTCTATTTGCTTTATTAGTATTAGGGATTCTTTCGACTTCTTGTGTAACTGTTCAACCTTGGGAACGTGGAAATTTATCGAAACCAATAATGATATTCGATAAAGACCCAATAAAGAAAGGAATACTCTTGCACTATATCGAATTCCACGAAGGTTCGTCGGGTGCAACTGGTTCACAAAGCGGGGGCTGTGGCTGTGGTTAAAGTTGCTTCTTTATTTTTTTTCTTTACTTTCCTATTCAATGTAGAAATTTTTGGACAAGACATTCCCGAGGAATCAATCGAAGCAGATATGAATGGATATTTTGATAACTTTGGCGTCAACGTGGTTTATCCTTCGATTAGTTTTTCGAAAAATTTAACAAGCACAACATCAATCCACACTAAATACTTAGTCGATATTGTTACAGCTGCATCGATGCGAAGCCACTTCGATAGTGTAAAATCTACAACCGCATTGAAAAATAATCTCGATGCATATACATCGGCAACACCGAAAAAATCTGGTGGTGGCGATAATTACCCCGATGAATTGCGCCACGAATTCGTCGTTGGGCTTTCTCATTTCTTTGGGGAAGTCTCCTTTTCGTTCAGTAATATTTTCAGTATTGAACACGATTACACAAGCGAAACAGTCGCTGGCAATTTGTCGATTCCCCTTGCTTTGAAAAATTCAGTAATACAGTTTGGTTTTATCAAACGATGGGATTGGGTATATCCACAAATAAGAAGCTGGAAAGAACGAAAAGACGTTTATGAACTAACTCTTGGTTTTACGCAAATAGTTTCGGCAAATTTCATCGCACAAGCCGAGGCATACTATAGTTACTCGAGTGGTTCATTAATCGACCCATACCAGGTCGTTACAATAATTGACACTACTCAAAATCTGTTTCACCTTTATGAACCGATTTATCCAAACAAGCGGAACCGTTACGCAGGAAGCATTCGTGCAAATTACCTCGTAGCCGAAAACTTTGCTCTGAAAGTGGGCTATCGCTTCTACTCCGATGATTGGGACGTAACATCCCATACCATCGACATTGGCTTCCAGCAAATGTTCTTCGACGAAATGATGGTCGTCGGGGGAAATTTGCGTTCGTATTTTCAAACAGAAGCATTTTTCTTTAAACCAAAATATTATGAAGTCGATAAATACTTGTGTGTCGATAGCAAACTCAACGGGCAGCGTTCCAACAACCTCGAGTTAAACATTGATATTAATGGGAGCCTTCTACCACTGATTAATTCCGAAAAAATTACTCTCAAATCGACGCTGACCTATTATTACCGAAAAACAGATTCGCCCGATTGGCATAGTCGGTTGAGCAAACTCTATGCTTTGGTTTTCAATTTTGGTGTTAAATATAATTTATAGGAAGTAATAATGAATAGACGCGAATTTATTTTCAAAACGACTCTCGTAGGTGGATTACTCGCCGGGAGCAAATTATTAGCGTTGCCCAAAAAACCAACGCATTCTAAGTTAACCGCTTTATATGTATTAACCGATGAACCCGATGTTGCTTTGGAGCTTTTGCAGCAATATATCCCGCAATTTTTTTCGAAAAACGTTGATTACCACGAATCCGAAATGGTTGGAAATTTCGTTGGCGATGTAGTTGCTTCGAATCATAGTGGAATTATCGACTACAAACATATTTCGCAGTTCGGAAATAATTCAATAGCTACAATTGCAAAAAAATTGAATTTACCAAGAAGCGTTTCGAATCCAACTCTTTTGACCTTCTTGAATTCGGGCTTATCTACACCCGAATCGGTTTCCCTTTTTGTCGATTCCAAACTAACAGAAATAATTCCAGCAAATTCCACCGAAAGAATTCGGCTTGTTTCGACTTCCGGAGAGCTCTATGCCAATATTTCCCAAGGCAAAGTATGGGTAGAAGGTAGCAGTTGTAAACACAAAAATTGCGAACACCAAGGAAAAATCTACCGAGCTGGCGAGCAAATCATCTGCATCCCCAATCACATTCGAATTGAACTTTCTGGGCAAAATAAATATGATGCTGCAACCTATTAGAATTATTTTTGCAATAGTTTTAGCTTCGATGCTCGTTCGGGCAAACCAAGATAGTGTTCGTTACGAGGTCTATGCAAGTAAATTTCTACTTGGGACTGTAATCGAAGGCAAGGTTGTTGTTGGCGATATTTCTTTTGGTAAAAAAGTTCTTTACAAGGCTTTTAAGGAAATCGAAAGAATCGACAGCCTTTATAGTCTTCAAAATCCAAAATCATTACTGAATTATATTAATTCGAACGCATTCGAAAAAAACATACCGCTCGATAGCGATTCGTTTGGATTGTTCGAACGTGCGGTTTTTTATTCACAAAAATACGAGGGGCTTTTCGATATTACTATAGGGAAATTAACAGAACTTTGGGGATTCAACTCCGAGCGAGAAATTCAAATACCAGATTCCGAAATCATAAGAGAATACCTAAATTTAGTCAACTACAAGCTAATAGAACTCGAACAATTAAATAGGACAATAAAACTGAAAAAGAAAGGAATGCAACTCGATTTGGGTGGAATTGCCAAAGGCTATGCAGTTGACCGAGCTACGCAAATCATCCAAAGTTTCGGAATAAGAGATTTTTTCATCGATGCTGGCGGGGATTTATTTGTTTCTGGTCTGAATGCACAAGGTCAACTTTGGAACATAGGAATAAAGCACCCACGCAAAAGCAACGACTATCTTGCATCCTTTTGTTCGACCAACATCGGCATAGCCACAAGCGGCGATTACGAACGCTTCGCCATTATTAATGGAAAAAGATATCACCATATTTTGGATCCTCGCAATGGACTACCCGGCAACAAAGCACAAAGCGTAACCGTTCTTTTCCCAAATGTCGAAGAAGCAACTGTGATTGCAAAGTATATATTTCTTCTTGGCTTTGATTCATTTCGGGAAATCGAACTTGCAAACGAAATCCCATACCTCGTTGTCGATTCAAATGGAAGCGTTCATTATAATAATGCATTCAAAAAAAACTATGGGTTAGAAATTTATGAGAAGTAGCACAAGAAAAACGTATGGGCTCTTGTCGCCGACCGTTAGTATTGTTGCCGTAATAATTTTACTTGCTGGCTGTTTGCAAAGGACGGCATCGCCCCCCGAGGCAAACATTTTCATCGAGCTATCGGTTACGCCCGAAGTTGTTTCGGTTGCTGCCGGCGATAGTGTGGTGCTTACTGCCTCGGCAAATTTCGACTACAAACAAACCAACTTTAACAAAACTGGTAAAGACGAAAGTTTAGTTTGGCAAGTATTTGGCACCGGGAGAATCGTTCCGATTTCCAATATGCAAGTTCTATACTTTGCACCCGATTACATACCTTCCGACAGTATCGAAACTTTTATTCGAGTTTTCCCAAAAATTGATACTCGCATTGCAAAAACTATTCGAGTAATCGTTTATACAAACCAACCCCTGCCAGTGGACACGGGAATTTGCTTCAAGCGCGACATTCTTCCTATTTTCCATTCTAATTGTGCAACAAGTGGGTGCCACGATGCCCAAACGCATAATGAGGGCTACATACTCGATAGCTACACAAATATCATAAGGAAAGGTATTGTTCCCGGGCAACCGTATAAAAGCAAAATCGTTAAAAAAATCATCGAAAAAAAGGACAAAGACCGAATGCCTCCGCCCCCGAGAAATCGACTTTCGCAAGAGCAAATCGATATTATCATCCGCTGGATTGCCGAAGGTGCACAAGATAAAGATTGTAGTTCCCCTACTCCCGGTAGTAAAGGCTGCGACACTACCAATATAACATACAGCAAAACAATTGTTCCAATTTTTAAATATAATTGCTACGGATGCCATAGCTTACCACAACCCCAAGGAAATCTCGATTTAACAGAATATGTGAATGTAAAGAAAAAAGTCGACGAAGGAAGATTGCTTGGAGCAATAACCCATTCGGTTGGCTTTGTTCCAATGCCTTCGAAAGATATTAAACTAAACGATTGTTATATTACTCAAATTCGAAAATGGATAGAATCGGGAGCACCAAATAATTGAGAGCTTTTATATACTCATCGCTGCTTCCTTTTTCCTAAGAATATCCAATGATTATTTTATAAGGAAACAAAGCAGGCACTACGAAAATTAGATTTTTCGATTTCGGCACCAACGACAGGCTCGATATCGCTACTACGAAGATACAACTATAAAGAAAATATTCCTACATCATCGAAAAATCAATGAAAGGTTCCTTGAAGTCGGTCATTGCGTTGACGACTAACTCGACAAGGCCTCCGTAGTAAATACCCGATTTTTCTTTTGCCCCATAGAAATCGAGCAAGTCGCGAATTTGTCCCTTGCAATTTGAACAAGGTGCACACACATATTTGGGGACTTCGGGGCCCGGAGGTGTATCTGCAAAGGCATCGAGGATTTGTTTGAACTTCTTTTTGCCACTGATGTGCATTCGCCAGTCTAAAAAGTTATATGGCGACATAACAGCGAACCCACTACCTCCACCACAGCAGTAATTTCGGACGCCGTGGGGTTCCATTTCGCGAAACTTCGGGGCAATACGTCGCAGAACACGTCTTTGAGGTTCAACAATCCCCATAATTCTAACTGTGTTGCAAGGATCGTGCAAAGTTACAGGGAAATAATTCCGCTCTGGGTCGAGTTTCAATCGTCCGCTCGAAACCAAATGTTCGATGAAAGTCATTGCATTTTCAGTTTTGACCTCGTTGCCAACAATTCGGTCCGCGATAACTCCCAATGCTTTTGTCTCGTGCCCACATTCCCCCATAATGATTTTCTTCACACCAAGTTTTTTGGCAATTTCAAAGTGCCTTAGTGCAATTCTTGCAAGTTGAACGTCGTCGTAAAATGCACCATAATTCACACCATCGTATCCAACTAATTCACTCGACAATGTCCATTTAATTCCTGCTGCGTCGAGAAGTATTGCAAAGGCGGCTGGGTTTTCGGGCCACGAAAGGAACTCTCCCGCATTGTGAATTAAAAGGACATCGGCACCGGCAACGTCCCATTTAGTTTCGACTGTAATTCCTAACCGCTCTGTCAAGTCTTCGTCTATAAAAGCTACGTTGTCTTTCACAACTTCTGGGAACATCCCTGTGCTTGAACCAACAAGGAGTTGTTGAATTGTCCCTTTTTCGTGGAGTTCTTTCGCCGAAATTCCAAGTTCCTGGCTGAAAAGTTTCCGGAGCTCACGGGAAATCAAGCCATTGTCCACTCCAATTGGACAAGCTTGGGCGCAACGTCGGCAAAGCGTGCAACGATAACTTAATTCAACAAGCCTCGAAATCAAAGTCCAATTAAGGGAAATATCGCCAACTTGAAACTTCTTTAGTATTTGGCTACCGGGTTTAACATATTTGAAATATAATCGACGAAGGACTTCGGCACGGTAGGTAGGCCTATAAACTTCAAGGTAACCGCTTGCTTCGTAGATTGGGCATTCATTGCTACAAGTTTGGCATTTTGCACAATGCTCCATCGAAAGAATCAATGGTTGGAGAAATGTCCAGTTATCTTCTTTCGAAAATAATTTAACCAGCCCAGCAATAAATCGTTCAACAAGCGCTTGTTCTTCTTGTTCATTTTTTGGTCGGGGCACACCAATTGCAACAACCCCATCGAGCGAAGCATCGACGGCGTCTTTTGCCGATTCACTTAACTTTTTAAATCCGGGAAGTTCCTCCAATTTATCATAAGGAGGTGGTAGCTTAATTTCGTCTGTTGGACAAACTTCGACCATTGGATTAAGTCTTGGATTGCTAATTTCTTTAATCTTTATGTTGCCCGTTTTAGCCATTTTTTTTCTCCTTCGAAGGCAACGACGAAGCGATAACCAGCCAAGTCGAACTACCGTCGGAACCAATATGGGGTGCAGACCATCGAACTGGGAAATTTAATTGCTTTTCTATCTTTTGTCGCAACTCCGTTCCGGCAAAATTAGGTTCGTCATCCCAACGAACTTTATGATATGTAAAGTATTTCGCAAAAAAATGCGTCATATGCGTAAATGGTAAGTAGAATAGAAAAAAAGATAGCAAATACAAATGGAAATATCCTATAACCGAGAGTTCCGGAAAAGGGGAAAACGAAAAAATTCCATAGTAAAATGCAAACAACTGGAACGAAGCACTATTGGAAATTAACAATAGGAAAAGAGTAAAATATAGAGTTCCTATCAATAAAATATTAAAATAATGGCTTGGATTTGAATAAATCGAAAGGTTAGAATCGAAAATCCTTTTTAGAAGCAGAACAACAGCACCAATAATACCCAAAATTGAAGCTCCCCAAAGCAACAAAGTAAGAAATCCATAGAATAAATTGCTTTCGGCGAGTTGAGTGTTGGGTTGTTGCCCAAAAATCAATCCAAGGAATATCAAAAAAGTTCCACAAATATATAAATAAAGTGCAAAGTGGAAAGGAAACGAGCCGAACCAAAGCGAACGGTTATGTTCCCAAACACCTTTCAAGAATACAATTTCTTTTATCATTGTCCAAAGCTCATTTAGGAAATCTTTTTTAAGTGGTTTGTTCCACCATTCATAGTCCTCGAATCGCGAACCCCCATACTTAGCTTTTCCTTTTTCATGTGGAATCGGGTATAATTCCCAACGCAAATGAATGGGCGCAGACGCAATCCGTACTATTTTACCAACAACGAGTATAACGAAAATCGATAACGCAAAATAAAATCCAAAATGCAACAATTCCATATTTTCGCTCCGATTTAAAATTAATTTTAAAAGATCTTCGCTAAGCACTTTTAGAATTAATTAAGCACAGGCTTCCCGAATCGGGAGATACAGGAAGCACTGTTTAAGCATTTTTGTTAAACGCAACCCGTCGGTTTTGCCAAACCAGCAACTTTGCAAGCACCTTTCGCTGGTCCCGATGGGAACAAGTCGTAAATTTGCTTCAACGAAAACCCTGTTTCTTTACAGAGTTTACGTATCATTGGAGCAATACCATATTGCTTATAATAGTCGCGTAAATAGTTAATAACCTTCCAATGGTCCTGCGACAATTCGGTAATACCTTCCGTTGAAGCAAGTGCTAAGGCAACTTGCACGTTCCATTCTTCTGGATTTTCGATAAATCCATCTTCATCGACTTCGACTTTGACTTCATTCCACACAAACGTTGGCATTTTTTCCCTTTTTGTTTAATTTGACATAACTATTTAATTTATCATCCTGCATAGATGACTTTTCCAGTTTCTGTATCCCGAGGAGCGATTGCCCCTGTGAAAGGATCCTTCATTTCTATGTAACCACATGGACAAGCTTCGGCACATTTATTACATCCTTTACAAAGTTCAAGTTTGAATGTATAGGTTTGAAATCTTTGCATCGGTTTATGAATGACCTGGTCTTGGCAAATACTCCAGCAGGTCCCACAGTCGAAACAAGAGCCACAACTCATACATCTTCGACTTTCGTCGATAACTTGTTCTTCGGTAAATGTGCAGGTAATTTCTTTTTCGAGTTCTTTCAGTCTTTCATCGGGGGGAAGTTTCAAGGCTTCGTTCCGATACTTTTCGGTATAATAAGAGAAAACTATTTTATCTTTCGTTGCAATTGGATAAGAAAGCTCCGAATCGTCCTCAATCGGGATACCGCGGAAGTTGCTGTGGATAGTTTCGGCAGCCATCCTTCCTTGGTAAATTGCTATCGTTACTAAACCCAATTCAATGTCGTCGCCGCCAGCATACGCTTTTGGGTCCTTAGTGTGAAATTGCCCATCGACTTTTATCCAATCCTTGCCTTCTCGGAAATGTTCCAATCCATAGAAATCTGGTTCTTGGCTTATTGCTGCAATAATGGTATCGCATTCGTAAGTTTCTTCGGCACCTTCGATTGGAATTGGTCGTCTACGCCCCGATTCGTCCGGCTCGCCAAGTTGCATCTTCTGGCATTTTACGGAAACAACTCGCTCCCCGTTCAAAATTAAATCTTTCGGTGCAACAAGAAAAACGATATTTACCCCTTCTTCCTCGGCACCAACAATTTCCTCCTCGATTGCTGGCATTTCTGTTCTCGTCCTTCGGTAAAGTATTGTAACGTCTGCTCCAAGACGTTTCGAGACCCTTGCAGCATCGATAGCGGTATCGCCGCCGCCAACGACTAAAACCTTTTTTCCAACATCAATGCTCTGGCCGGAATTTATACGATTCAAAAATTCTGTGCCAGTAAATACGTTGGGAGCATCTTCGCCGGGTAAACCGAGACTTTTGCCCTTGTGCGCACCGATTCCAACAAAAATTGCGTCGAATTCATTGCGAATTGTTTCGTATGGAATGTCCTTCCCAATAGCAACATTGCATTTTATTTCAACTCCAAGGTTAACAATTCGCTCTATTTCTTTATCGAGGACATCTTCGGGAAGCCGATATTTAGGAATTCCGTAGCGAAGCATACCCCCAGGTTTGCTAAAAGCTTCGTAAACTGTAACATTGTAGCCTCGTCGAGCAAGTTGGTATGCACAAGATAATCCAGCAGGACCGGCACCAATAACAGCAATCTTTTCGGGATTAGTTTCTTCCGAAATTTTTGTCAAACGAAAATTATGTTCGAGCGCATAATCTCCGATGAATCTTTCGACACTATTGATTGCGACCGAACCATCTTTATATTGCCGATTGCAATTTTCCTCGCAAGGATGCGGGCAAACCCGACCACAAACAGCAGGAAAAGGATTACGTTCGGCGAGAATATCGAAAGCGAGTCTATATGATTCGTCGTAAGTTCTACCTCGATCCTCGGTTTGAGCAACAGCAAGCAGAACCTCGCGAATTTTTGTCCCGTTAGGACAACCAGTTCGGCAAGGAGCTAATTTGGGAAGTTGAGTCGGACGAAGTGGCGAAGTCTCTACTCCGGAACTTCCTGTGCTCGTGCTCCTTATTTTTCCCAAAGGCTTCTTATCTTTTTTCACAAGTCCCATTTCGCATCCCCCTTAAATATCGTAAAAAAGTAATTTATAATTTTCCCTTAATATCCTCCGTAAGGATACATCCCCTGCTTAATTTTCTCCATCCCCAAGAGCAAATTGTCGTGCTTTGTTTCATCGTAGAGCAAATATTCAAGAAGATATAACACAATCGGCGATTTAACTTCTTTCAAGGCTTCTTTTGCCAACGAGATGGTTTTCTTTTCAATCTCATCGTGTTCTTGAACAAGCGACCAAAAAGTTGCTAAATCCTCGGGATTCATAGAAATTGGCTTAGTTTCAAGATGATCAATTATTAACTGTTGCACTCGACGATGCATTACAGAATCCTGGCGAATAACTTCCATAACAAGATGAACCAATGGATTTTCTGTCCTTTTTATTATTTCCGTTGTATTCTTGATTGACGCATCCTCGATTTTTTGCCATTGCTTTAAAAGTTCAACGAACTTTTCGAGCGTTTCCTTCTGCGTTGCCATAACTTTCTCCTTTATTAACAATTTAAAATTAATGAAAACAAAAACTATTTAGGGATACCAATCATATTTCTGTATTTACCAATGTTTTTATACATTTTACATATCTCAATAAATTTTTTCGACCAATCGGGGCATCCCAAACTATGTAAATGTAGATAACTTGCAAATACGTTCCGTTGAAGCAATCCATCGCGGGAATTAATTGCTCCAACACCTCGTTCAACATTAATACAAGTTCGAACTTCTCGGTTAGCTTCCAAAATAAAGGAATAATGGAACTCGTGTGCTTTGATTTTTGAGCCTACTTCGAAATAAGGGTTTGCCGAATCGACTACCCCTTCGAAATACCCGTGACCAACAGGCTTTTTACTAAGCGAAACGGTTATTGGGAAAATCCCGACCAATTCGTAAGTTTCTTCGAGCTTAATGTTTTCGGCGAGGTAAATCAAGCCTCCACATTCGGCAAAAATTGGGAAATCGGCTTTGGATTTTTCTTTCAAATCGAGCATAAAGCTTTTATTTTTTGAAAGTTCCCGAGCGTAATTTTCTGGAAATCCACCGCCGATATATAGTCCATCAATATCTGGCAAGAAAGGCTCGTCGAATGCAGAAATTTGGACCAATTCGGCTCCTTCGTTTGCTAAAGCTTCGAGGTTCTCTGGATAATAGAACGTAAATGCCTTGTCGTATAAATATCCTATGCGGACAGTCATTTCTTTCGGTTTTTCCTTTCCTTTTATTTCTTGCGAAACGAATATGTCGTTTGCGGAGTTGCCTATTTCTATAAGTCTGCCGACATCGACATAATTTTCAACGATTGTTTCGGCATTGTCAATTGCAAGACGAGCTTTCTCGTATTCTTGTGGTGTAACAAGTCCGAGATGGCGCGAAGGGAATAACTCGATATCTTGCAATCGAGGAATTGCGCCAATAACTTCGACCCCTGTCGTATCTTCGATAGATTTCGTAATAATTTCTTTATGTCGCATTCCTGAATAATTGTTGATTATAACCCCACCGAGTTGTATCCCGATGTCGAGGTATTTTGCTCCCCAAACTATAGCTGCAGCTGTTCGAGTCATTTTTGCGACATTTACAATTAGTATGACTGGCGCATCAAGTAACTTTGCTAATTCGGCGGTGCTATGGGTTCCTTTTTCGTCGAAGCCATCGAAAAACCCCCTGTTCCCTTCAATAATAGCAAAGCCATTCGAATCGGTATTCGATAGGAAGGATTCCAAAACCCGTTCTCTATCCATTATAAATGTGTCGAGATTTCGCGCCGCTAAACCCGCAGCAGCGGTTAGCCAACTCGAATCGATATAGTCTGGACCCTTTTTAAAAGGATAAACTTCTATTCCTTTATGTTTCAGCAAAGAACACAACCCAACAGAAACAAGTGTTTTCCCACTGTCGCCGGATAAGCCTGCAATTACAACCCGAGGAACTTTAATGTTCATAATTCACCTGCGTCGAAAGACAAAGGGCTCCCCGAAGAGAGCCCAACTTTACGTTATTCGTTTTGAGCACCTTCCTTGTGTGGGATTTCGAGATAGCTCCCACCAAAGTAAGTGTAAACAAGTCGCCCCGAGTTTACTAATTCTTTTATCGCTTCTTTGCACAAGGCTTTATCGCAACGGTCATCGCCGAATAGTTCTATTGCACCTTTTGTTAAATCGGTTGCTTTCCATTTTTTCATTCCCATCGTGTCTTTTACCATCTTATACATAGCCTCGGCAACTTCTTCGATTGATACCTGTCCAGCCATAATTCCTCCTAATATGTTAAATGAACAGAGGTTTTGTATGTTAAACCTGCATGTTTGAAATCGTCAATATGCTGTTTTGTAAATTCAACCCCAATTAGTTTAAAGAACTTGGGCCAACCAATTCTTTCAATCCATTCGCCAACGCGTTCGTGTTTGTGGGCATTCGACGCCCATACTTCAACAATCTTTTTCACCGTTTCGACTACCTCGGGCCATCGAGGGGGGTTGTTGGGCAAATATGGCACTGCCAATTTGGAGAACATTGGTTCGGTTCGAGCGTTCGAAACTTTTCCTCCGACCCATATCGAAATACCGTCGGTATCCGGATTGTTCAATGGCATCGCGGGACAAACTGTATAGCAATTTGCACAATACATACATTTTTCTTCCTCGACTTCTACCGTTGGTTTCCCGTCGAAAGTAGCGGGGCGAATTGCGGCTGTTGGGCACGAAGCAACAACATTTGGTATTTCGCACACCTTCGGTAGAAGGTCCTTTTTCACCACAGGAGCCCGAGTATGAATCCCAAGTATTGCGATATCGGAGCAATGAACTGCTCCACACATATTCAAGCAACAAGCAAGCGCCAATCGAATTTTAGCTGGAAGTTTCATTGTTTTGAAGTAATCGACCAACTCGTCCATAACTGCTTTGACAACTCCAGAAGCGTCGGTCGCCGCAGAATGACAATGCACCCAACCTTGGGTATGAACCATACTAGAAATAGCATTACCGGTGCCCCCGACGGGATGCCCAAGTGCTTCCAATTCCTGTATCAATGGGTCAATCTTGTTGGGATCGGTTAGGAGAAATTCAACGTTGTGCCGAGATGTAAATCGGAGATAACCATCGCAATATTTTTCGGCGAGTTCGGCATATTTTCTAATTTTTATTGTGCTTAAAAGTCGTGGCGATGCGGCTCGAACCGTATAAAGCTTAGCACCAGAATCAGAAGTATGAACAATTACTCCCGGGCGAGGTATCTCATGATATTTCCATCTTCCGTAATTTTCTTTAATAATTGGGGGTAAGAATTTCTCGTAGGATGGTGGACCAATGTCCGTTATGCGTTTTTGAGTTGTTTCTGCCATTTTTTTTCCCCTTCTTTATTTAACAATTTACTTAAATTTACTCATCTTCTAAAGTATTTTCGTAGAAAACATAAGGATTAGTTCTTGGATGTCGAACCATTTCAGGTTGAGGCTCCAAGCCAACGGCTTCGAGGAAATTACCCATTCCAACTCGTTGGATAAATTCACCAACTCGTTCGCGATTCTTCCCTTCTTCAATCCACGGTTCAAGTATTGCATCGACGAGTTCAACAATGTCGTTGTAGGAATCTTCGTCATCGAGTTTAACAAAAGGAACTATTACCGACGAGAGTATTGCCCCTTCGACAATCGGAGCTTTCGAACCGAGAAGGATTGCAGCGCCTCGGTCTTTGCCGGGGGCTAACGCTTTTGGTAATACATTTATACAATGCATGCAATGACGGCAACTCGAGTTGTCGATATTTAATTTTTTTCCATCCCATTCAATACATTTCCCAGGGCAAAGCATAACAACTTCCTTGACGATATCGACACCGTTATTTACATATTCAAGGACTTCCTTTTGGTCGATTTGAATTTCATCGCGCCAAGTTCCAATAACGGAAAAATCAGCTCTGGCAACCGAAGCAACACAATCATTCGGGCAACCAGCCATTTTCATCTTAAATTTATACGGAAATGCCGGTCGGTGTATTTCATCTTGGTAATGCTGGGTTAAAAAGTAAGTAAGTTTCAAGGTATCATAACAAGCCCATTCGCATCGAGCCGGACCACAACAACAGCTTGGTGTTCTGATGTCGGAACCCGAACCGCCTAAATCGAATCCGGCTTGTGTCAGTTCTGCAAACGTCGGTTCAAGCTCTTCGGTTCTCGTTCCGAGAAAGATAATGTCGCCGGTAGAACCGTGCATATTGGTTAAACCAGAACCGTGGCGATCCCAAATATCACACAACGTTCGTAATGCTTCCGATGTATAGAACCATCCAGCCGGCTGATTAATACGCATTGTATGGAAATGCGAAACATCGGGAAATTCTTCGGGAACATCGGTGTAGCGACCAATCACACCCCCACCATATCCCATTACACCAACGATTCCGCCGTGCTTCCAATGGCCTATTTTTTCCCGATAGGACTTTTCGAGAAGCCCCAAAAGAGCATTTGCCATAGGATTCCAAGAAGCAGCGGCTTTAATTTCTTTCACAAAACTTGGCCACTCCCCCTTCTCCAATTCATCGAGAAGCGGCGTTTCATACTTTTTCATTTCATCTGTCATACTAACTCCTAATAAATTATGGAAAAATCCTAGAATTAATTTTTATTTAAAACAAAAATCTCCTCTTTGTTCTCGCGACCATACATTTTCAAAAATGTTAATCCAAGAAAGCGATAAACCATATGGGCAAACTTCGAATATGGCATATACCACAAAAGGAAATAAACCAGAACAAGATGCACAAAATATGTCGGATATCCCAACACCGCAGTATGCATTAAACGAAACATTACACAAAGCAAACCTGTCGTTGCCACTCCCCAAAGCACCCAAAGGAAGAGCAAATCGCTGTAACTGGAACGCCCCTCGTTTGGTGGAGTTTCATATCGTCGCAGAATACACATCAATCCACCGAAAACAATCAAAAAGCCCGAGAAAATACCGAAAAGTTTTGTCAAAAGTCCAGCAAACTCACGCAACTGCTCGGAATTGTAGATATCGAACCCGGTAAACATTGCAATAGGTAAATTCATATCCTCCGGAAGAATCCTTCCAAAAATGCCGATGACATTTATTACTACAATTCCAGTTGCAACCATTGCGCCGGCAAACCCATAGAAGATGAAAAGGTGCCCCCAAAAACGAGTGCTGTTTGTTTTGCAATCTTTGAATTTCTTATGCACAACAATTTCGCTCATTACTTTAAACGCTGCTTTCCAAAAAGAAAGGACACGAGGCCGATTAAGATTACACTTTAAATTTTCCCAATATTTTTTATACCCCCAAAAAGTAAAAGCAAATATTAGGACATTACCCGAGATAAACAAAGCCTCGATTGGACCGTGAGCAATAAATTCTTTGTATCGAAAAATGCCTTCTTTAATTGGGAAAAGATTCGATAAATCCCAGTTTTGCGTTATCATTATCAAAATTGAAATTATTACAATTGGAACTAAAAACAACCAAGGTAAATACTTCGGCGACGAGAGCGCTTTGCCCATAAATCGAGGAACTGCATAAAATTTATAAACATAGTCTCGGAGTGCCGACATCATATCGGCAGGTCGAGCCCCGCGTGGACATTGCCGGCTGCATTCCATACAACCATGACATAACCAAATATCGGGGTCGGAAATCAGTTGTTCCTTCAAGCCCCAACTAGACCATATCATCTCTTTCCGTGGGAAAGCATTCTCTTGCGGCGAAAGGTCGCAAACCACCGAACAAGTAGCACATTGAAAGCACTTTTTTAACGTTTCGCCCCCGCGTTTTTTCAAATCTCGGATAAATTCAACATCATTATCTATTTGAACCAAATCCCGCAAAATCGACCTCTTCGATTGTTAAACAAATTCATTCTATTAAACATTTAAGTATTCTTTCCGAAGTTGAAGTGTTTTTTCACCAAAGATGCTGAACCGCAACCAACGAAAGCCAAACTTTAAAAGTTCAACATCGTCTTCCTTCAATTTATTTATGTATTTTTGCTCGATTTCGAACCTCTTAAAAAATGTGCTATCGAATAAAAATTTACGGAACTTATCGATATCGTAGCAAACCATATAGAACATTTCCAATTTTACCGGTTCAATAGCCTTCGAAGTTACAAAGAACTTATGCAAGGAGATTTCCTTGAAGAGATTGCCAAACAATTGGTAATCTTCAACACCTTGATTGGCTAACCATTCTTCGGCAGTCCAACTTTTCTCGGTCTCGAAGCCTTTGCAAACATTTTCTTTAATCAAAAAATAGAATTCTTCGCCGCTGTTTTGCTGTTCTGCCTCGTTGGGCGATGCAACTCCCAAAGGGAACATCCTGCAACTCCAAGGTCTATCGTCGTAAATTGAACAACCTTGCTCGCATACGAACGGACAATTCAGCGTCTCGTCCTCCATTTTCAGCATTACAATAGGGTGGCGTAGGTTCGAAGCAATTGGCAAAATTGCGTATCTTTCTAAAAACTCGCCGGAAGTGATTCCCAAAGCTTTCCTCATCCTTATTATGTCGTAAGGTGTAAGGAAAATATTAACATCGTTGCAACATTTATTAAAGCATTCAATTCCTGGTTTGCATTCGAATTTGAACTTTTCGTCGATTTGCAACTTAGGGTAGTTACTCAAAAGCTCGCCGTCCAAAACACGTGCATTTTTATTAAACATAACACCCCCAATGCTAACCCAAATACGCATTTCTAATATCATTTTCTTTGGTCACAGGATATGGTCCTTGATACCCATTGAAAGGATTATACATAAAACGATAAGAAGCTACTACGTTGTAGTTTTTCAACATCCAATCCCATCCACGCTTGAAGTAACCACATTCATCGTTCAAACAAACGTAAATATATTCGACTCCCCAATCGGATTCAGCAGGTAAATACACCTTTTTTATTTCTTCGCCACAATGTTTACAAACTAACTTTTCCATTTTTAAGTCTTCTCCGTTTCCCTATTTTGGGTCGAAAAGCAGAATTTAGGTGTAGCACGACATCTAAATCCTGCGTTTCAGCCACTAATTTTCAAAAAACGAGGTGCCCCTCGCCGGGGGCACCCATTTAATTACATTATACGAATAATATCGCGAGTAAAAACATTCCAACTATTGGCTTTTCGGTCGTAAGTTAGGTTCACAAATTTTTCCCAATTTGAATCGAGCGATGGTTTGTCGGCACGGAAATAGTAGCCGGGCCATCGAGTTTCTTCGCGGAAAAGAATAGTTCGAACGTGAGCCTCTGCTTGATACATACGATGGATATTTTCCCAGCAACGCATAAGTTCGTGGAGATCTGCGGCAGCCAATTTGTCGGAGTCTTCCTTCAAAAATTGTAATAACTGAAGTCCTTTTTCGAGTAGAGGTTTGCTAGTCTTGAATTGCGAAGAAACCCCGCCGGCGTATTCATCCATTAATTTTTGCAGACGGAACATAAACATCTTGGGTCGGATATAATTCGGGTTGATATCGGGGTCGGTTGTTTCTTTGCTATGTTGCTCGAAAAGTTCAAGCGGACGATATATACGGTTTTTCAATTCCTCGATTTGATTCGAGTCGTAATTCAATTGAGGATTTTCCTTGACTATATACTCGATAGCACCCTTTGCGGCGATACGTCCTTCGGCATGTGAACCCGACGAAAACTTATGGCTCGATGCGCCCGAGGCATCGCCAGCACAGAATAAGCCTTTAACCGTTGACATATTTGGGTAACCCCAGAAGTATTCCGATGGTGCAAGATCTTTCGGACCACTGACCCAAGCGCCCGATGCGCCGGAATGTGAACCAATAAAGTAGGGTTCAGCGGCGGCAATTTCCGACGGAGCTTGTTCGGGGAAGGTATTCGTTGCAGCCCATAGTATTGCTTGCGATATTGTCATATCGAGGAAGTCTTCCCACGCTTCTTCTTCCAACTCTTTCATTTTCTTTTTGTATGCTTTTGGGTCGTCCTTGTATTGTTCGGCAATTTTTTGGATGGCTTCTTCGGTTCTCATATAGATTGGTCCTTTGCCTTCCATAGTATCGAGCATACCCAACCAATTACGAAGATTTGCTGGGATTGGTTTCACTTTGCCATACGGTAACCATTTCTCGAGTTCATCGGTTCGTTCGACCATATAATCGCCACCGAAAGCATTTGTTGCGCGGGATTTAAACAATAAGAACCAAGCGCCAACAGGTCCATAGGCATCTTTGAAACGAACGGGAATAAAGCGAACTTCCTGGCAAGTCATTTCGGCACCAGCCATTATCGTAAAGTATGCGCTGGAACCAGAATTCCAAGGTGGATACCAAGCTCGGCCTAAGCCTTCGCCGGAAGAACGTGGACGAAATACGTGAACAGCTCCGCCCATTGCAACCAAAGTAGCTTTTGCTTTAAATACGTAGAACTTGTTTTCGCGAACGCTAAAACCAACCGCGCCGGCGCAGCGGTCGCCATCGAGCAATGGTTCAACTATGAAAACCCGCTCATAAATGTTGTCCATCCCGAGAGCATTCTTTGCAGCTTCGGCAACGACAACTTTGTAGGATTCACCATTAATCATCAATTGCCAACGACCCTCGTGGACGTAGTTACCTTCTTCGTCTTTCCAAATTGGGAGTCCCCACTTTTCGAAAAGATGCACGGTAGAATCAACGTGGCGGGCAATATTTGCAACGAGGTCTTCGCGGGTAATTCCCATAAGGTCGTTGCGAACGTAATCGACGTAGTCTTTCACTGTGTTTTTTCCGGAATTTAAATCGACGTATTGGTTAATAGCGGAAAGCCCCATAGCTACAGCGCCGCTGCGATCGATAGCTGCTTTATCTACCAAAGTAACTTTTAAGCCATTTTTTTTTGCCCAATATGCAGCTTCGACTGCTGCACCGCAAGCAGCCATACCACCACCAACAATCAATAAATCGGTATTGACTTCTACAGTTTCAAACGGTCCCATTTTTTTTCTCCTTTTAATCTAACATTTACCAATTATTTCGAAAGAGTGAATAAAGAATCCAATCGCAGAGAGGCTGGCTCGGTAAAGAGCAACGGGCTCGAAATATCGTCGGTCGAAGTTTCCCAACCACCATTAGGAACGGCAGAACCCTCGGGTGTCGTTCGGATTGGGAACTTAAATCGTTTAAGCTCGCCATTGCGGAATTTAACCGTCCACATAATCGAATCGCTACTACGCATCGGGGTAACTTGCGCCCCCATAGGAACAAAGTCTGCATAACCACGCACTTCAATTGCTTGAGTAGGGCAAATCTTAACGCAATTGTAGCATTCCCAGCAAAGCTCGGGTTCACGGTTGTAGGCTTTCATAACTTCCTTATTCAAAACCATTAAATCGTTTGGACATATATGCTGGCAAGCAGTTTTGTCCAAAGCTTTGCAGCCATCACATTTGTCAACTAATACGAAACTCGGCATTTTAAAACTCCTTTAAAAAATGAAACATAAAAAACATAATACAAACTATTTTTTATTCACCTGTTGCTGCACGATGCAGCTTAATTTCGACTTTTTGCTCCAATCCTGAATAGTATTCTCGCAAAATTTCCAAAACCTCGGGTCGGCTAAATTCTTTCGGTATTTCCAAACCTTCGGAAAGAGCTTTCCTCAACATTGTTCCGCTTAAAAGCAGTCGGTCTTCCTTCGAATGTGGACAAGTTTTCATCGAAGCCATACCTTCGCATTTAAAGCAATAGAACGTCCAATCAATCTTTAACGGCTTGCACAACAACGCTCCGTCCCATAATTCATCGAAAATTTCCTGGGCTTCGAAAGGACCATAGTAATTTCCAACACCGGCATGGTCCCGACCAATAATCATATGGGTACAGCCGTAATTTTGGCGGAACAAGGCATGTAGCAACGCTTCGCGAGGCCCCCCATACCGCATATCCAACGGATAGCCCCCTTGAATCACTGTGTTTTTCACGAAGTATTTTTCGACAAGAACATCGATGCAACGAACGCGCACATCGGCGGGGATATCACCAGGTTTCAATTTACCGACCAACTGATGGATATACAGACCATCGGATACCTCTACCGCTATCTTCGCAAGATATTCGTGTGAACGGTGCATTGGATTACGTAATTGCAAAGCAGCAATTGTTCGCCACCCACGTTCTTCGAACATTGCTCTTGATTCCTCGGGACGCTGATAAATTCCTTTGTAATGTTCGGGGAATGGACCTTCGGATAAAACTTTTACCGGACCAGCAAGATTAATTTCGGCCTGATCCATTACCATTTTAACCCCCGGATGTTCGGGGTCGGTAGTTTTGAAAACGTGCATACATTCGGCTTCTTTATCGATTCTATATTTTTCTTCGACTCGCATCGTTGCCATAATTTCTTCGTATTCATCGGAATAAAGAGCAATTTCGCTTCCGATTTTAATCTTGCTCGCTGTTTCTTTGTCCGTCGAAACAGTTATCGGGATAGGCCAAAACAAGCCGTTTTTGCTCGGCATCCTCATCTCTTCGCAAACACCTTTCCAATCGTCGAAACCCATAAACCCCGTCAACGGTGTGAAACCACCAATGCCCATCATTATTAAATCTCCACTTTCACGGCTGGTAATTGGAACGCGCAACAGAGTTTCTGCTTTCTTCTTCTCCGCAGCAAGCTCATCACCGGTCAACAGCAACTTAACCAGTGTCGGACTCCCGTGGGGGCTAATCAATTTCGCCATATACTTCTCCTTAAACTTTAAAATTATTAAACATACCTTCAATTACAATATTAATTTAGCAAAGTCAACATTTCAACTTTTTTAGATTTTCTGTATTCTTATTGTTTTTTTAAAAAAATATGTATGGTCGAGTCAAAATCCATAAATCGTATATCACATTGAAATACAATGACTTACGGATATTTTATGTATTATCATTAAAGCAACAAACTTGTTACATAATGAATGTTTCATTTTTAACTATTTCAATCAGCTCTGCTTTCGCCTTTTCGAGTTCGTCGTTTACTATAATGTAATCGAATTTATCTTGCAAGCTCATCTCGGTTCGTATTCTTTCGAGCCTTCGAGTAAGTTGCTCGGGACTTTCGGTCCCACGACCGATTAAACGCCGCTGCAAAATTTCAAGCGATGGCGGACTAACAAAAATTAAAAGTGTTTGTGTGGGATACTTCGATTTGATTGTCAACGCCCCCTTAACATCAATATCGAAAACTACAATTTCCCCCTGCTCGATGCTTTTATCTACTTCGCTTCGAAAAGTCCCGTAGTAATTGCCAAATATCTCCTCGAATTCCACAAGTTGGTCCGTTTGGATTAATATTTCAAATTCTTCTTTCGACAAAAAGTAGTAGTCCTTCCCATCGATTTCGTTTATTCGTGGGGGACGAGTCGTTGCGGAAATAGAAAATTTAAACTGTGGAAAAGTCGATAAAAGATGCCGGGCAAGTGTGGTTTTACCAGCACCGCTCGGTGCAGAAAGGACAATTAATTGCTTACGTATGCTATTCATCGGAAATTTCTTTACCACGTTTACACAATAATCCTTGTTGCAAAAAATCTTTGTGTAGTTTGTCCAACACACCGTTAACGAATTGCCCACTTTTATCTGTCGAATACTCTTTTGCAATTTCAATAGCCTCGTTGATAGTTACCTTCGGAGGTATTTCTTCGAAACAAAGCAATTCGGCAATAGCAATTTCGAGCACAATTCTATCGACCAGCGCAACTCGTTCGAACTCCCAATTTTCGATGCTATTTTTCATCGCCTCTTCGGCAAAGGATTTATTTTCAAGTGTTTTGCGAACCAATCTTTTCCCAAACTGAATATCGAAATTATCCCACTCTATTGGAATATCAGCTTCAAGCTCATAAACTTCTTCTTGGGTAAGAAGTTTTTTTGTTTCTGGCTCTTGTGGGTCGAAATTAAATTCGCGATAAAAAATATGATTGAAAAGCGAGTCGATATCAACTCCCGAAATTTCATAAGCAACAAGAACTTGCAATACTTTTTCCCGAACCATACTGCGGTTTCCGCGTTTCTTTTGCTTCTTGCTTAAATAGATGTCTTCGTCCATTTACACTTTATTTAAGTTTCCACACTTTCCAACTTAATAATTTAACCAAAAGAATTTAATTTCTGCTCGCCCCCTCCTCGAAATATGAAAATTTTTTTAACCCGTTTTCTAACTTCCGGCGTTTCTATGCTTGATTCACATAAAGAATAATCTGGCAAAAACACAACTGCTGATTATAGTAAAACCCGAACCTATGCATTCAATCAAGAGTAGGAGAATTAATGACTATGCAATTCGTTGCTCGGGAAAATCCAAACACAATATGCCACAATTCTGGCATACAAGTTGCTTATTAAATTTATTATGCTTAAATGGAAAAAGTTACATATCCTGTGTTCAAATGCACTTTTGGCAACAATACTATTCATCGGCTGCCAATCGGCTATTCGATTTTCTTCGCACCATAATTATAGCAATAAAAACTATGTTGAAAATCCGAATTATTTAATGGATAATAACTTAACACAAAAGCAAAAAATTTTACTGGAGAAAGCAAATCGCTGGATAGGAACCCCCTATTGCTTTGGAGGTAACGGCACCAGCTGTGTCGATTGTTCGGGATTTGTCCAAAATCTTTATGCAAGCATTGGTATTAACTTACCAAGAACATCTGCCCAACAAGCAGAATACGGAAAGGCAATCGAGCTTAACAACTTATCGGTTGGCGATTTATTATTTTTCGGAAATAGGGGAAAAATTTCTCACGTTGCAATTTATGTTGGCAATGGTCAAATCATACATTCCTCGACTACGAAAGGTGTAGTTTGCGAACCACTTAACACCTCGATAATGAGAAACTTCGCATTCGTTCGAAGAATCCTTGAATAAAGAACCTGTTTATTTCCCTCAATTAGAATCAACACAATAGTATTTTTTAACAACTTTTTAATTTTACAAGCGTCTTATTACATTTTAGTTTAGTCAAATAGATTTTTTAACATAGCTAATGAAAATTGTAATCGTTGGGGCTGGATTTGGTGGACTTTCCGCAGCAATGGAACTGCAAAATGCCAATGACGAAGTAATATTAATCGATAAAACCAATCATCACCTGTTTCAACCCTTATTGTATCAGGTTGCTGTTTCTGCACTATCGCCGGGCGATATAGCCTATCCAATTCGGACGATTTTCCGCAGAAGTAAAAACATTCGAACAATGATGGACGAAGTAGTTATGGTAGAATTAGAGCAGAACCGGATCGCGCTCGGAAGTGGGCGCAATCTTGACTACGACTATTTGATTCTCGCGCCTGGGTCGAGAACAACATATTTTAACAATGATAAATGGAAAAAATACGCTTTTAGCCTTAAGACACTTTCCGATGCCTTAAAAATACGCGAAAATATTCTTCTATCGTTCGAAAAAGCTGAGCAACAACTAAGCTTCGAATCCGCCCAACCATTTTTACGATTTGTTATTGTTGGCGGCGGACCAACAGGAGTCGAGCTTGCCGGCTCGATTGCTGAGCTTATCCATAAGACAATTTTACCAGATTTTCCACATCTTAGTTCTAAACAAATCAAGGTAGTTTTAATTGACTCGGGGAAACGCCTTCTATCGACTTTCCCCGAAACACTTGCTCGATATGCAGAAGCATCATTGAAGCGGCTTGGCGTCGAATTGCGTTTAGAAACCCGAGTAACGGACATATCCGATGGTTTCGTTTATACAACAACTGATATTATCGAAGCAAAAAATATATTTTGGGCAGCGGGAAATTCCGCCTCGCCTTTGCTCGATACATTAGGGGTTCCTCGGGGCAGGATTGGCCGCGTAGTTGTCCATTCCGATTGCTCAATCCCAAATTACCCTAATGTCTTCGTTATTGGCGATTCTGCCTGCTTCCGGACCGACGATGGCGAAGAACTTCCCGCGATTGCTCCCGTTGCAATGCAACAGGGCAGGTTCGTTGCCCATATTGTGAAGGAACGAATTCCATTCGAGTTTCGTCCCGAATTCCAATATAGGGATAAAGGAACAATGGCTACGATTGGGAAAGCACGTGCAGTAGCAATGCTAAGAGGCTTCCACTTCAAAGGCTTCTTTGCTTGGTTGGTGTGGTCGTTGGTTCATATATTTTTCTTAATTGGCTTCCGGAACCGAATCAGAGTTATGCTCGAATGGATTTGGTATTATATTACATATAAATCGGGAGCTCGGCTTATAGTTCAAAATTACAAAAGCAAAGTTTTCGAAAGGAACAACTAAAACATTAATTTCTTTTTCTTGCCTTTTTTAGCCGATATTGTCTCGTCGAGTGAATTCAATCGGGCAATTTCGTCGCGAATTTCCGCCGCACGTTCAAAGTCAAGATTCCTTGCAGCCTCTTTCATTTCTTTATATAACTCTTCAACTAATTTTTCTCGTTCTACTTTGGTCAAAAAGCTTGTCATCGGCTCTATGATTGTAGCCATCTTTTGTTTGTAATGCTCTTCTTTGCGACTTTGACGTTGTGCTTGAATATCGGCAATCGAAGTTGAACTTAATATTTCTTCGAGTGTTTTATAAACAGTTTGCGGATTAATGTTATGTTTCTTGTTATATTCAAGTTGAATATTCCTTCGCCTATTAGTTTCATCAATAAAAGCTTGAATAGATTGTGTTATCTTATCGGCATAAAGAATGACCAATCCATCGACATTTCGGGCTGTTCGACCTGCAATTTGTAGCAATGAGCGTTCGCTTCGAAGGAAACCTTCTTTGTCTGCATCTAAAATTGCAACAAGCGAAACTTCGGGCAAATCTAATCCTTCGCGAAGCAAATTAACCCCGACAAGAACATCGTAGTCCCCAAGCCTCAAACTACGAATAATTTCAACACGTTCAAGGGCATCGATGTCGGAGTGGATATATGCAACATCAATCTGCAATTGATGGAGGTAATCGGCTAAATCTTCCGCCATTCGTTTGGTCAAAGTTGTAACGAGAACACGTTCTTTTTTGGCAACTCGCCGTCGTATTTCTTCGAGCAAATCATCTACCTGGGTTCGAACAGGGCGAACCGAAATTTGCGGATCCACCAATCCCGTTGGCCGAATAATTTGCTCGACAACCACCCCCCTAGCCCTTTCCAATTCATACGGTCCCGGCGTTGCACTAACATAGATAAATTGTGGTATAAGCGACTCGAACTCTTCGAACCGTAGCGGGCGGTTTTCGAGTGCCGAAGGCAATCGGAAACCAAAATCTACAAGGGTCTGTTTGCGCGAACGGTCGCCGTTATACATTCCTCGTAATTGTGGTATAGTTACGTGGCTTTCGTCTATCACTACAAGGAATTCTTCGGGGAAATAATGAATGAGTGTTTCCGGTGTATCACCAAAATTTCGGCCCGAAAGATGCATCGAGTAGTTTTCGATACCAGAACAGTAGCCAATTTCTTTCATCATTTCAATATCGAATAGTGTTCTTTGTTCGAGCCGTTGCGCTTCGAGCAATTTCCCCGACGAACGCAATTCACGCAATCGTTCGGTGAGTTCGTTTTGTATTGCAACAATTGCCCGTTGCAAACGGCTTTCTGTTGTTACGAATAACTTAGCCGGATAGAGGACAAACTCGTCGTATTCTTTCAAAACATTTCCGGTCAAAGGATTTATCATCAAGATTCTATCGATTTCGTCGCCAAAAAGTTCAATTCGAATCGCAATATCGGTTTCGTAAGCAGGCATAACATCGATTGTATCGCCACGAACTCGAAAAGTTCCACGAGAAAAATCTAAATCGTTTCTGCTATAATAAAGATAAATTAACTTGCTCATCAACACTTTCCGGCTTATTTGCAATCCCCGATAAATTGGAAACAGAAACTGCATAAACTCTTCTTTCTTTCCTATACTGTAAATACAACTGACGGAAGCTACTATTATAACGTCGGTTCGACCCTCGACCAAACGGCTTGTTGCCCGCAATCGAAGGCGGTCGATTTCGTCGTTTATCGAAAAATCTTTTTCAATATAAGTATCGGTTTGGGGAATGTAGGCTTCGGGTTGATAATAGTCGTAATAGGAAATAAAGTATTCAACCGCATTTTCGGGGAAAAAAGCTCGAAATTCGCTATACAATTGTGCTGCAAGCGTCTTGTTCGGCGAAATCACAAGCGTCGGCTTTTGAACTTGCTCAATTACATTCGAAATCGTAAATGTTTTTCCCGAACCAGTAACCCCAAGAAGAACTTGATGCTTATCGCCACGTTCGAGCCCTTCGACGAGTTCCTGTATGGCTTTCGGTTGGTCGCCCGCAGGAGCATAATGCGAATATAATTTGAATTTATTCATATCTTTTCAACTCAATAATACAAAAACGAACTACTAACACGGGTATTGCTTGCAAATAATAGCTTATGCTTTTGCAAGCAAGGATGCTTGTCCTACCTTGGGAATTAGAACAAGGGATTGCAAACTTCCGTTCAATACATTTTATTCCATCCCCTTTTTTTGCTAAGGGGAGTGTGCCAAAACAAGGCGAAAAAACAAAAATCATAG
>JBBIJO010000015.1:0-56769 GCA_037445895.1 Ignavibacteria bacterium
TTCCTTTTCTTGGTTTTCTTTGTTATGTCCTGTAAAGAAAATTCAACAAATCCCAGCAGTGATTTAGGGGCAATTCGTGGAAAAGTTTACGACAGCAGAACTCACGAACCACTAAGTTGGGTCGAGCTTTCGACAACTCCCCCGACATCGACCCAGATAACGGATTCAACCGGTTCATACCGATTAACAAATGTTCCTGCGGGTGACTACAAAATCCGAGCATATAAGTATGGATACTCAACTAAAGAAATAAACGTTAAAGTATTTAGTGGCAAAGAAACCATCGCCGATTTACTTTTGACAAAAGGATTTGGCAACGACACCGATACCACAGATACAACCGACACTACGGGTTCGAGCAAATATCTTATTGCATATTACAAATTCGACGGCGACGCCTTCGATAGCTCCAAGAATCATTTAGACGGAAATGCTTTGTTAGTTAAGTATGTTCCGAATCGCCGAGGGGAGGATGGTAAAGCTATTGAATTCCGTGGGAATGGGCAAAGCTACGTCGATGTTCCTTTTAATTCGAAATTTAATCTCTCTTCCTTTACCTATTCGTTTTGGATAAATCCGAACCCGGGATACGGAACACCCGATAATTCAGGTTACATCGATATTGTTAGCAGATGGGGGCAATGGGGTGGCGAGCAACAATCCTTCGCATTCTCAATAATGAAAGATGGAACAATTGCTGTCCTAATATACAGGTTGATCAACGGAAATAATTACGGTGCAACCGAAAATTATAGCTTTGTTTATTCAAAAAATACTGTCCCGGTTGAGCAATGGACACACATTGCTATTACCCACGACTCCACTACGAAAATAACAAGAATTTACATCAATGGGAACTTGGATAATGAAGTAATAACGCTAACCCCACAACCTTCTAAATCCTACGGTATAAGGATTGGCAATCGGATTGATGTAACCCAAACTTATCTTGACGCAAAACTTGACGATTTAATAATTTTTAGCAAAGCACTTTCCCAAGAAAAAATCCAGCAATTATATTTAGAATAGGAAATTAGGCTCTACGGTAATCAAGGGAAAAATCGCAATTAGAAAGGCGAACGAACAGTGTGGCAATATCTCTTTGGGCGATAGGTGTATTTTAACAACCTTAGTTTAGTCGTCGGCTCCACTTGACTACCGAGGCAAATTCACCCCATAATTTCCAAAAGGAAAGAAGTCGAAACATCTGTTGGGACAGTTAGTGGCTTATTATTAGTTTGTGGCGAAGCGGGGATTGAATAGATTACTTTTACGTTTTGTTGAATTTTGCCATAGAAAATAAGCCCGGTATTCTTATTGATATACAAAGTTCCGGATTGGGTGCCTCGGATGTCTTGTATCGAAGGCTGGTTTGGTTGGGTTTGTGGTTTCCCGAAACCAACTTTTGAATTAAGTTGTACAAAAAGCGTATCGCCCGAAACTTTTTGCAATTGAAACTTATTTAAAACTTTGGCTGGGATAGGTTCGCTTGTGTTGCGACTAATTTCCCAAGATTCGCCAACAGATATGGATTTCGATGGGAATATTTCAAACAACTTTTCGAAACTTTTTTTGAAATCTTCCGGATTGAAAAAGTTTTGAATCAACTGTTCAAGAGTATTTTTGTCGATTCCGGTAAATTCTTTCTTTCGGGCGATATTTCTCAAAACGTTTTGGACGATACTGTCGGTTCCCGAAAGTTCTACATCCTTTCCGGCGGAGCTAACTTTAACTCGGAAACTTTTGCCTATTAATGCGCGGTAGAATATTTCGAGTGGAGTCGGTTTTTGACTTTTCCCCAAAGTGCTTGCCTCGATTTTCAACATAGGCGTAGTAATTTGCTGTTCGATACTTTCGAAGGCTACATCGAAAGTAATACTTTGGCTTTGTTCGAATTTATTCGGTGTTAAAGAATAAACGATAGTTTGGTTGTGTGTTGTGTTAACTTTTTGTGAATCAATGGTTTGAGTAATTGTTTGCGAGACGACGTTTTTGAATATGTATTTCTTTCCAATTTGTGGATTCAATCGTAAAAGGATAGGGGCGCTCGCGCTGTTGCCTCTTTTTGCTGTCGTTTGCTCGCTTTTCGTCTTCTCTTGTGGGCCGCTTTTCCGTTCGCTACACCCGACCAATAAGAAAAGAATCAAAAATAAATATAGAATCGATTTCATTGCCAATACCAAAAAATGCAAATTAAAGAATAATTGGCAACGAAATACGATAGGAAATTACTGCCGTCCAGCAATATTTCCAATTTTATTTTTCGTATTTTTTATGCTCCGATTTTAATGATTTTCAAGACTTTAATCGAATCGGATTGCGAAATTTTAAGGAAATAAAGGCTTTGCGGTAATTCCGATATATCAAAATTCAATATGTCTTTGTTGTAGTTGCCTTCGAAAAGAACTTTCAGCAAATTCCCAATAAAATCGAATAGTTCAATTTTAATTCTCCCTTGCGTTGGTTCTAAATGTAGCGAAAATTTACCGCTTGTCGGATTAGGAGCGACATTAAACCTTTGTTCATTTACCTCTTTTACTTTCGATTCTGGCAAAGCAAATAGGTTCCTTATACGAGGCAGGTCGGTAAAAACAGAATATGAAAAGAATTTATCCTTTTCGGTCTGGCGACCACCAGCTAACAATAAATCATTTTCGGGGGTTGGAGTAATTGACATAAATTTACCGTAGCGACATTGGATAAAGAACGTATCCAAAACTTCTCCTTTATGATTGAAAACAGCAAATCCAATCTCTTTGTTGCTTAATGAATGGGCAGGAACCACGAAAGCCGTGTCGTTCAGTTTTAATAAATCAAGTGGTTCGATAAATGGATAGTAATATGTTTTAAAAACGTAAGAATTAACATTGACTACTGTTAAATGGCTGGGGGAAGTTAAAATTACAAGGGTAGAATCGTTCAGCAATTTCATAGCTTTTATACTGCCGAAAGAACTACAATTGCAATTTATCATTGTGAAATCATCGGAACACAAAACACCGTTTAATTTTAGAATACTAGTATCACTTAGATGTTCGTAAATTATGCCAGGACTGTAGTTAACGACCTTTCCATTCAAAAACTCAAAGTATGTAGTCAAAAAATAAATCGGATTGCCTTCGCTCTTCGGAAAAGCAAAGTAATAGAAATTATAGCAAACATAAGCATTCCCTCCGGAAGGAATATCGAACATAGTATCTTCTAATTCTTGCCTTGAAATTAAATTGAAGTTTGTATCCAAAACTGTAAAATACAAAATATAATGGATTCTATCACCGAAGGGTGGAGGATAATCAGTTCCAATCTTAAAATTGTTGTTAAAGGAGCTATAATAGATTTTTCCATCAAAAAAAACTACATTTGTTATTGTTCCTCGGCCGGTATCAACAAATGTTTTTAACAATTTCCCTTCATAATCATAGACGTTGATGTTCGGCCCTGCAAAGGTAATAAAATTATTCGAATAAGGGTTTTTTACCATTTTTATTAAATTGGTATTATAATTCCAGAGTAATTTCCCTGTTTGATCTACGCCTACAATTATAAAAGCTGCAGGTGAATATTGTAGGAGTTCAATAATAGCTACAATCGTTCCATTCGGTCCTATTAAAGCAGATAAGACATCATTCCTTTGATTGTTTCCCAAAATGACTTCGTTTTTGAAGCCTTCTGATAATGGAAGAGCAGGAGGCACATCTATTGTTATTTCCTTTGTTATACTGCTCGTATTATTCAGCCCCTTGATAGTTAACGACACCTTGTATTTCCCTCCCAGATTATAGTAATGGATTGGATTTGTTTCCTGACTTTTTGTTCCATCGCCAAAATCCCAGAGCACAGAATCGTATGCACCAATGGAAGTATTTTCGAAACGGACAAAAACACGGCAAACCGTCTGATCCACTACATAATGAAAATCGGCTTTAAGATTCGGTGAAACGATAACGGTATCTTCTGCAACGAAGGTTTGATTTCCTTTCCGCCCTCGCAATACAACTCGAAACTTTCCATAATTCAGATAGATATGTTTCGGCTGTCGTTCCTTTGAAGTTTGTCCATCGCCAAATTCCCAGAAAAATTCGTCGAAATCTCCAACGGAATAATTCAAAAACTCCACAGTTTTGCCAACCAATGTTTGTTTAGGATTTAAAAAGAAATAAACTTTTGGTGGTATTTCTTTAAAATTCGCCTTCATTCGGTAAATTGCGTTACCACTGCTAAAATAGAGATATTCCTCGTCCGAAGAAAATTTTAAGTCTCCGATATTTCCCGAAGCGGGCGTAACAATTGTATCCAGCGGTTCTAGGGTCTTCGATATTAACAGATGAATAGATTTCCCGCTCGAAAGCAAAAGTAAATCTTTTCGAAGTGAATTTATCATATCCGAAAAGTTATCGGGATATTTAATTACACGGATATCTTTTCGAAAAACTGTATCGTAAAGCCTTATCAAATCTCGATACCTTATCCACACCAAGGATGGGTCGCTCGACAACGAAAAAAGCTTAATACTTGCAATTGTGTCGCCGACATCATATTTTCTATCTCTAACTACCTGCTCATTTGAAAATATTGTGTAAACATCCAAGAGTTGAGTAATGACAAACCAAGTTCCTTTCCCAATATCAAAAAGAGAAAACTCGCCATAATCTCTATAATTTGTAATATTAGAATTCTCAGGAGCCCAATGATATAAATAATTAAGAAATTTTCTTACTACAATATCTCTAAATGGGTAATATTCTATTCTGCTCGATACCCCATAGTTACCACTTTTGTAAAAAATTACAGAATCCTTTTCGATTCGATAAATACTAATACTTCCTCCATGTTCAGAGCCTTTGACTATTATAGCATCATAAGTCAAAAGAACGAATAAGTATCTTTCCGATAAGTCAATATTAACATTAAAGGAAGCTACATATCCACCGTAATAGGAAATGCCAGGAACCTCGTAGTTTAATTTACCGATTAAAGAATCCGTATTAATTCCTTTGATGTACGTAGTGAATTTATTATAGGCGTTGGGTTGCTGGAGCAGAATGGCATAATTTTTCCCTTCATAGCCAATTCGTGCAGCAACGAATTGCCCTTCGGGGTAGTTGATGTTTCGAAGATTTCGGCTCCAAACAACTTGACCAGTTTCAATGTCTATTCGTTTCAAAACATAGCTGGTATCGAGAACGTAAATGCTTCGGGTCGAATCGCAAACAACATATTGCCGAATTAACGTCGCCGAAGCGGTTAACCTTTCGAAATTACCGACTGTTTCCCATTGGCTGAAAGTCAACGAAAATGAACAAAGAAGGAAAAAACCGCATAGAAAATAATACTTTTTCATTTCCCCTCCTTCAAAAAACTTTTTTCATTTTTGTAATTTCCAAAATATAAATAACACATCAAATTCAAAAAAGTATCGCTTTTTATAAAAAATTTTTTAAAATTGATTATTATACAAGGGAGGCATTTCGCACAGGACATAGAACTTGAATATCCCACTTTGCTTTCTATCGCTTAAAACAAGCGCCAACAATCCTTTGATTAATTATTCTTTTAATTGTGTAACTTAATTTTACTTCCTTTCGTCTTATGTAATTTATTTTCATACAATTTGCGATGAAACAATTTTATTGGGTGTTGCTTTTTTTGCTTTTTTTTGTTTGTGGAGTAAATGCTAAACTTGAGATAGAATTTTCGGGTTACATCGATATTTCGAAATATCCAACCCTTTCGGTTAAGTTTAAAGTTAAAAGCGATGGTGTAGAAGTAGTCGCTACGAAAGACCAAATATTGATTTTGGAAGATAATATGGCTACGGAGCCGAAGGTTGTTTCCTCCCCAAATGCACAAGGATACCAAACGCTCGAATGGAATTTGGCCGCTATCAAAGGAAGTATGCCTATAATTTTCGTTACTTATGGGAATGAGTTAGCCACAGGACGCCCGCAATTTTCACCTTCGCCAATCGATAACGGGGCAAAAGCCTCGTATTTAAAATTTGTCGATAACGATAGGGATTTAGTAAAAGAATTAAAGTTCGGTAATGTTGCCGTTGGAAACTATAAAAATAACGGTGCTAACGTTGTTGCTACTTTAACATCGAGTATCCGTCTCGATTCGGTGCGGGTAAGTTCGAGCGATTTCAAATATCTTTGGCTCGGCTCGAGTTTGAATACTTCGCAACCCCCTGTGAATATCGTTTCACCTTTTCCATACGCATTCGAGATTTTGTTTATTCCTTCGGAAAACAAATATTATCGGGAATATTTTACGGTCTATTACGACGGAGGTCGGGAAAATCACATTCCGTTGGTAGGCAATTCCTTTCCGATGCCTCGACGAACACAACTACAACTGCTCCAACCGAATGGCGGGGAAATTCTTTATCCTTGCCAACAATATCTTATTAAATGGGAAGGACACAAACCCGACGTTCCTTCCATTATCGAATACACAACCAATCGAGGTGCAGAATGGATAAAAATAGCCGAAGTTGTTGCCAACGAATACCTTTGGACAATTCCCAATGTTGATGCCGATAATGTCCTTGTTCGTATTCGGCAAGAATACACCACCCCAGCCGATAGAGCCTTGAATACAGACCGTAGTTCAACACAAAAATTAGCGTTCAACAACGACGGAACGAAACTTGTTTCTGCATCACTCGATGGGAAACTTTCGGAATTCGATTTGAAGAATCTTGCATTATTAAAAAACGTCGGGTTTACTAATGTAAATTATCCCATCGAGCAAACTGTAATCAACGGACTCGAATATTTCGATAACTATACAAAGGCTCTTGTTTCGTACCGATTTACGGATTACTATTTCCAAGGAGGTAAGGACTCCGTTGCCCTCATCGATTTGAGCAAAGGCGAAGTGATGGCAAAAGCACCATTAGGCGACGATACCCTACGCATCATTAAACTCCTTGTGGACGAATCTCGCAACCGATTCCTCGTTTCGAAGCAATTCAACAATACTATCGAAGCATATTCTTTAACCGACGGCAATTACATTACAAGCATAGCTTTGGAATCGCCGATTGCACAAATTACCAAAAGCACCAGCGGCGAAACCCTTGTTGTTGCTTTGCTCAATAATAAGATTAAACTTTTGAGAGTGGCAGATTTAACCGAAATTAAACAAATAGACATAAATTACTTACCTTATGTTACTAATCTCGCTATTTCGAGGGATGAACGCTTCGTTGCTTTTTCGACGAAAGCCCCATCGGACACAGAAGTCTATGGAAGATTTTCCGATATTTACGTAGCCGACGTCAATTCTGGCCAAATTGTTCGTTCGTTATATAAAAACTGGATGGATGCAATTGGATTGGATTTTTCACCAACCAACAATTACTTGATTGTCGCTTTCAAAAGCAATCCCGTTTTAGTATTCTGGGATTTAGTAAATGATTATCGAAGTTCCTCGATTTATGGGGCTTCGGATACAATAGCCGATTTTCGACTCTCGCCTTCGAGCTTTGTTATTGCTACTGCGGAACCTTCGCGGGGAAAAGTAATATTGCGAGAATTTAGCTATCCCGAAGCAGATTTATCCGACAACCCTTTTAGCATTAATAAGCCTAAAATTAACATCAAAGAAATGATTCTTTCGAAGCAATTAATATACAATCCTCGCGAAATAACCACAACCAATGAATTTTGCAATGTTGGAAGCGTTCCTTTAAGAATAGATTGGATGGGCTTCAAAAATGGCAGGAATTTCAACTTAATCGACACCCAAGCGGGCGATACTATCTTTCCAAACCAGTGTTTAGAATTTAAATTTATCTATAATCCAATAGATACAGGTGTTGTTACCGATTCAATTATCGTAGTCTCTTGTGGGAATTATTATTATTTGCCGTTGCGTGGATACGGCGAAAATCGTCATTTGACATTTCTTTTGAATCCTGTGGACTTCGGGCAAGTCTGTATCAACGAATCAAAGACTCTTGAACTTCAACTTGCAATAAATGCCGACAGTATTCCATTGCCTATCAGTAGAATATCAATTTCGGATGATGCTCGAACGAGATTCACGATTTTGAATGGCGCACAGAGTAGGACAATCGAGCCACAAGGCACAATCGAGGTTACAATCCGATTTCAACCCGATAGAGTCGGAGTAATTAGCGGTTTCATTGTAATTTATTATTTGGAGCAAACAAATTATACATTCAAAATCCCTATTCAAGGCGTTGGATTCGGAACCGATTTATCGGTTTCCCAAGAGGATCTTCGTTTTGTCACCGAAATAACAAGCCGGGATATAGTAATCAAAAATATCAGCGAAACCGACGTAACTATCGATAGCATTGTGTTTTCTGAACCAGGGATTTTTTGGATTACGAATGATATTCCTTTCCCTTTGCCAGCCAACAGCGGGAAAATTCTTACTATAAACTGGGATGGAATATCGATGGAAGACGTTCAAATGCGTATATTTGCAACTCCTTGTGCCGTTGTAAAAACCGTAACACTTGGACCTTACATAGGGACATCACTCCTTTGGATTGAAACAATTGAACACGAACCCAAAGGGATAGTCGAAATACCAATATTTTTCCAGAACACAGAAAACTATCCCTACAATGGGCGTCGTTTCTTCGCAGGCGAAATCCATCTAAACCCCCGTATGTTTCTACCTTTGGAAGTAACAAGTCAATTCGGCAACGCTTATCTCGTTCGCAACGACATTGTTGCCGGCAGAAGGATTATAGGATTCCGTATCGAAGGCGATTTCCCTCCCACCGGCATTATAGCAAACATAAAAGGAAACATAGGATTGGCAGAAACCGATACTACTTCTTTATCATTTGTAGGAACAAGTAAATTTTGGGGCAAAAGTGTTCAAACATCAACTCGGGATGGGCTCTTAAAACTTACGGGGTTGTGTGGGAATCGGCGCATTTTATTAGGCGAGAACAAAATTTCGATACTTTCGATTGCACCCAATCCGGTTTCGAATTCCCTTCGGGTGGACTTTGCTGTCCAAGAATCCGATATTCTTTACCTAACAATTTTTGATAACTTAGGCAATAAAATGCTTATGAATTTATTTTCAAATGTTCGAGCTGGCGCGAATACTCTTAATCTCGATGTTTCTTCGTTAGTAAATGGGAGTTATCGCATAGTCCTTTCATATCGTGGTTCTTTTGCAGTTCAAAACTTCATCAAGTTTAGCGAGTAGATGCAATGATGCGACGCATTATTTCGTTATTTTATCCTGCTCCATTACTCTTATCGAGTATCCTTTTTATACTTCCTTTTGGACTCGGCAATATATTATCATTCGAAAGGAATTCGATTTCGCTCGAGACACAAATCTTGGGATTTGGCAATATTTATTTTTCCGATTTTAACGGTTTCCCGAATTATGCTTGCTGTTCGAATTTCTCTTCGGGGTTCGGATTACGCTATGGATTGGGTTTCGGCGGGCAATGGCTTTCGAAAAAAGAACTGTTCGACACTCGAATTGGGGCATTTTTTAGCCTTACCTTTCGCGACTATTCGGGCACATTCGAAAAGGAGGATTATTTCGCCGATTTAATTATCGATGAAAAAGTTTATCGGGCAATTAGTCGCCACACCTTAAAACCCACAATTCGAGCTATCGATTTCGCTTTTGGAACAAAGCTGAATAGTATTTTGGGGCTCGACAATTTGAATTTGAAGTTAGGTGTTAATTTAAGCATTCCAACGTCCTCGCGCTTTTTTCAAGAAGAAAGATTGATTTCGCCCGACAAAGCATATTTTGAAAACGGCTCGAAAGTCCGCAATAATTATCAAGAGAGCATACCAAATGTTATTGCTCCACAAGTCGTTCTACGTTTTGCACCTGAATGGAAAGCAGCAAAGTTTGGAAACTTTGAGATTCTACCGACATTGGTTTTCGATTTGCCTTTCATAAATTTTACAAAGGATGTCAATTGGAAAATATACTCTCTCGGTGGTGGAATTACAATCCGCTACAATATTCCTAAGCCGAGCCCTTTACCTCCTCTCAATCCAATAATTCCGAACTTTCCAAAACCATTGCAAACGCCCGAACCCGTCCGTATTGCTTTCGATTTGGAAATTACCTCGGACGGTAAAGAAATCGAAGCAGGGGATACATTGCTCATTCAAAGATTGACAACTAAAAAGTTTATTAAGTCGTTTGTGCCTCCTTTTCTGTTTTTCGAACGGAATGATTTTGCCTTAAATATCGACAACCCCCAACCCACGATAACCAATCCTTCGCTTTTCAGCCAAAACCAAAAGGTGCTTTTTTCGCTGCTATCTTATTTACAAAATAACCCTAAAGTAAATGTAGAAATTCTTTGCTCTCGATTAGACGACGAGCTTCCCAATGTTTGCCAAAATCGTTCGCTCCAAGTGGTTGAACTTTTGCGTTCCAACGGAATTGCCGACAACAGAATTTCAATCAAAGAGGAAATACGTAAAACAAGCGATTTTAAATCCCAAGAGTTAGCGGAAGAATCGCGCTCGTTGCAATTCATTTTGAGCGATGGCGCCCAAATACTCCATTTTTTGGAGGGAATCGATTCGACCACACAAATACTTGCTCCAAAAATCGAAGTCAAACCAAAATGCGATTGCAACGGATATGTTCCTAAAATCTCTGGTGTTGTAACTTATAACAACAAAACAATCAGCCAATTTAGCAGCGATGTGTTTTTGTTCGATTTGACTGGAATCGCTCCACAACTCGGTAAAGAAAATATCCTTGCTTTCGAGGCAACAGTTCATTTGGAAGATGTGCTCAATACAAACAAGCATACAACGAAGGACTTTTTAGTTGTTCCCGAAGATAGTATCATAGAGAGTGTCGAGGATTATCGCCTTTCAACCGACGGCAAAGCATATCTTTTTGGTTTGTGCCTTTTCGATAAAAAAGAATTCTATTGGATTAATCCCTCTATTAAACAAATTGTTGAAAAAGCAATCGAAGATAACAAAAAAATTTTTATTGTTGGCTCCGTCGATAATATCGGTGGCGAAGGCTACAATTACAACCTTGCAATGGAACGAGCAAGAAATGCAAAAAAGCTTTTAGGAAATACTTTTAACATTTCAACAAAAATTTTTAATCAAAGCAATAACGGGAACTCAACTCCACACGAACGTGTCCTTAACCGTTCCGCTTGGATAGTAGTAGAGCAATAGAACTATTGTTTAAATGACTTTTTGGCATCCCCAATTATCTCCCTACTAAACCAAATCGCGATCTCCCATTTCCCATTCCGCTCCCCACTCTCCCCGCCGAAGAAAGGGCTGTTGGAAGCAATGCAATAAATAATAAATATAGTAGGATATTCACCAATTACCTCTCCAATCGAGAGAAACTTTTTAAAATATAGCCAGTCGAGTTGTTTTTTTATTTTCAATTATTTTTTATAATTTAGCAATCGAGGAACAAACATGAATTGTTGTAACGAAAAAATTTGCTTTCGTTCATCATCGGTAGTTCGCTGCCTTCGAGGTTGTTTTATAAATTTGCTGCACAATCCCCCCCCGCCTAAGTTGTTGATATTAATTGGCTTACAACAATTCGTTTGCAACCTCGAAATTTAATTAATTATTTATGTATGTTAAAAGGAAATTAAAATAAAAAAAATATTTTCAATAATAATTGCATTACTTTTATTTGACTTTGTTGGGGGAAACAAAGCAGTCGCCAATTGTCCACCTGGTTGGGTCGAGCATCAGGTTCAATTGAGTGATTTTTGCCCGATATGCGATGCCACTTTCACCCTCTGTATTTGGTGCTATGTAAGTTCTCCGACAGTTGAATTTTCGGTTATGTCGGTTGACTTCAATCCACCGTGTAACATATACAACATCATTCCGTATTTCGAATGTATTACAGATGTGATATTAAATAACTACGGTTATTTTTGTATTTATGGTTGGAAGCCTTGCAATGAAGGATATCAAGATGTAATAATAAAATGGCCTCTTTGCTGGCATTACGAAATTTTACCAAATCAGCAAATAAAGTTAAGACGTTGCGATGAGAGTTGGTGCGTAGAGCATTGGATGGTCTGTAAAAATCCCGACGGTTCAACTAATTCTTATCGGATTAATTACTGGAGGGAGGGTGAGCCTTCTGACCCTGATTGTCCTACAAGGAGATTGCTTCCCAACACTCCTCCCGGTGTTTGTTTCAATTTGACAGAATGTATATTCTAATGATAATTTTTAGGAAGATGTTTTTTTAGTAAGCATTAATTTTTTATCAAATTGGGAGTTAATATAAAATGAGAAGCTTTGTTTTGTTGCTCATTGTCTATTCTTTATCGTTATTCACATTAAAAGGAGAGTGGGAAGCAGTCGTAGTTGACACTGTTACTACTGGGGGTAACTTTGCTACCAATTTGACTTATAAAGAGGATATTATGATGACAGGCTATAAAGAATTTCTTATTTCGTTCGATAAAGGTAGCTCTTGGGTAAGGAAACCTATACCTAAATTTCCGGGATATTCCTATATTGTATCCCTCGACTATATTAATGATAGCATTTTCGCATCCTTTTATCAATATGGTATTTATTTGTCCACAGATTTAGGTGAAACTTGGCAGGCAAGAAATAATGGAATATCTTTGGACGACCCGAAGGATTTCGGACCAGGTTCGATTTTTGCTTTCGAAGATTTAATTTTTGCAAGCAGTTTAAGACACATTTATTATTCAACCGATAGAGGGGAAAATTGGCAAAAAATCGACACCTTAATTTCGCAAAGTATTTCTCCGGCACCTGCGAGAACAATAAAAAAGCAAGGGAATGAAATTTGGATTGTGGGTAATGGCGGTATATTTTATTCTTCAAATAATGGATTATCTTGGACAAATATTTTGCCTGATGGTTTTAGGCATATTTCTTTTTATAAACTATTAATAGGCAAAGAAGGTGTTTTCGTGGGAACAAAAGATTATGGGATACTATACTCTTCCGATGGTGGTCAAAGTTGGCAACCAAAGAATAGATGGCTTCCTTTTATGTTTACCACAATTAGTTCATTTGCGGTTTATGAGGGGAACATATTTTCTACGAATTTCGCAAGCGGATTGACATTTAACTCCGCATACCCTGGATTATTTGTTTCGACTGATGATGGGGAAAACTGGCACCGAATTATCTTCGATACAACTTCAATGAGGGAAGGGGTGGAAAAGATATTCATAATTGGAGATACAATCGTAGTAGTTCCCACAATCTATCAAGGTTTTATGCTTTATCGTGCGCAGGTTAAATGGGTTATATCTAACATAAATTTTACCTTTGGAGAAGAAAATAATTCGGATTTTTACTCGAAAAAGCTTTTGCATAGAGTCAACCAAGGTATTAATTATAATAAAAGGGGTAATAAATGAAGAGTATATACAAAATAGTTTTTATATTGCTAATCACAACTTTTGAGGTTTGCCATTCTAATTGGGAACCTTCCAATAATGGTATACGAACTCACACAGGTGATACATCTTCAATTTATATAGAACAGATAGAAAGGCTTGGCGAGCTTGTGGTTGCACGTTCCAGCGATATGAAATATCTTTACTTTTCGACCGATGAAGGGGCAAAATGGCAAGACTTTCCAAAGCCTGATGTCCCCGATACAGCGTTGATTACAACAATTTTTTCCAACAAAGATACTCTTTATGCTGTTTATGCAACTAAAAGGGACTCGTTGTATAAGTATCCGGGCGATACAACCATTACGATAAAAGTTTCCATTATGAACCAGTCGTTATATCGAACTTTTGATGATGGCAAAAGCTGGGAAAAGCTTTTGTGGAATCGGATTAGTTCCGATACGATTGTTAAAAAAATTTTTGCCTGTGGACAAAATATATTTCTTGCTGGTTATGGGTTTGTGTATTATTCATCGGATGGTGGAAACAAATGGGAACTTCGACACAATGGATTGCCTGAGGAAAAGGATATAAAAGATTTAAAAGGGAATTGTAATTTTCTTTGTTTGGCTGTGAATTATGGGGGCATTTATTGTTCAAGTAATTTAGGCGAACAATGGTTCAATATTGTTCAATCCAAAACCTATGGCTTTCCATTTAAGCAACTTTTTATTGCAAATAATAATATTTATGCCGGGATGCTATACTATGGTTTACTTGTTTCTACGGACAAAGGAGATTCGTGGGATCAAAAACAAATTGGAAATGCATTCGTAGCAACTACTGGTGCAATATCGTCTTTCGACGATGTTTTGCTTTATGGTGCTACAACGGCTAAACCGACTATTACGGATGCTTTCGGTGTTTATGCTTCGTCGGATGCAGGGAAAACTTGGTCGAAAATAATGGAAGGATTACCATTACCGAGACTTGGATACGCGGTTTATTCATTCGCTTATTCGAACGAGTATGTGTTTATGAGTTTCAGTGAATATGGGATTTTTCGGATGGCGAAATCCAAATTAAAAGAGTTAGCTTCGTCCGTTCCCGAAGAGGAGGTTCACCATTTTTATGCCGCAGAACCGGCTCCAACCCCAGCCAACACAACAGCAACTATCCGTTTCTATTGGGATACACCCGATTTCGACCCAACAACGGCAGACATTGCGATTTACGATGTGCTCGGCAATCGAGTTGGCAATCGAAACGATGTTGCAGTTACTCCATTATCGAAAAGTTCGGCAACTATTGTGTGGAATTCGAGTTATGTTGCAACGGGAGTATATTTCCTCGTAGTGAACTACCGAGGCGAAGCCCGAGCAATCAGGATTGTAGTGGTAAAGTAGCAGGAACAAGGTAGCCTCGGGTTCAAGTTATGCCCGAATAAATACTAAGTGCAAAAGGTAGTAATTTGCTGTTCCATTTAAATACGTTTTGCATTGCATAATTATGTCGGATTATTTAATCCTTTGATTCAATGTTTGTTTTTTTCTGTTAATTTTGTTAATTTTGTATTTGCAAAATCGCGGGGTGGTGCAACGGAAGCATGTCGGGCTCATAACCCGAAGGTTCTAGGTTCGAATCCTAGCCCCGCTACAAAAGACAAAGAGCCTTGCAAAACATTAATTGCAAGGCTCCTGTGTTTTAATACGTCAGTAATACAACGCGTTATAAACAAACCCCTCGTGCCTTTCGGCAAGAGGGGAAAAATAATTAATTTTGTAAAACAATTGAAGGAAAAAAATGAAAAGTGCAATGCAAATATAGCAAAAAAATTTAAATGAAAACAAATAAATTCCTTCGTATTGAAAATTATCTTCTAAAAAAACGCATATTATAGAAATAAATTGATTTTATCTGGCGATTATCTTTTTCATCACAACAGTATTATTTTTACCCATTAGTTTTAGGAAATAAATTCCAAATGGTAGTTGGGGCACTTCGACTAAATTTTCGCTAATTTGGTTATTTTCTGCAACTTTTTCGCCAAGAGGATTATAGATACCAAAATATTTTAAATCAAAATTTCTGGGTATTTCTAACATCTCGACTCTACCATTTGCATATATAATAGTGAGCCAATCGAATCCCGATTCGTCGCTCGATTGATAGTTGCCAAAGTTTATTGTCGGGTAAAGTCGGAAATGCAGATTGGCAATGTTCCAACCATCGTAATTTTTTCCTTTATCGCTCATCAAAGTAAAGCGCAGAAGAACATTTTGCCCTAAGTAGGGTTTCAAATCGAACAGTTGTAGATTCCAGTAAGGATAGATACCAGCAAAACCAAACGTCCCAAGTTTTTGCTTTCCGTATGGATTGCCGCTTGCTGGTGTTGAAAGTTTCGCGCGGACGTTCTGCCAGCTATTTCCGTCGTCGGTCGATATTTCAACAGTTGCGAAATCGTAGAAAGGTTCAATCATCCATTGCGAGACAATAGCCAGCTGGGCATTGTTGTAATTTAATTTGAGCGGTTGTCGAAGAAGCAAAATATCCTCGGTTGAATCTTGATAATTTTGGGATGGACTATCGACAAGTAAGTTGCGTTCGTTTATGGGGTCGAATTCAAAATCCCAAATCCCTTTGGAGAAGTCCCACAATTCTCGGTCCATCAAATCTAATATTTTGTATTCGTAGAGTGTTAAACCGAAAGTATCGTTTCGGGCAATTCCATCTTGGGTTATTTGAACATTAAAATTGATTTCGGTGCCATTTTGAAAGTTTGCTTTGGGAATTGGCAATTGGAGTGATATGGTTGTATCCTTTGCGCTACTTAAACCAGAGATAAAAACAGTCGAATCGAACGGGTAGCCGCCCGAAAGCGAAGTTATCCTTAATGGAATCGAAGCAATATAATCCAATAAACCAATGTTTTGAATGGAAAGCTTGATTGAACCAATTTTTTTTAAGGTATCGAAATCATAAAGGAAATCGGTGGGCCGGATATTCGAGCCTGCCGACCAAAACCAATTTTTAATCAACTGAAAATTTTCGACTGCAATTGGAATAATTCTGTTCGGATTGGGCCAAAAACCATCGAACTGATACCCCGCCTCCGGTGTCATCGCAATAATCTTGCCTTTTGTGGAATCTTCCGCATACATCCAATCGTCTGAATTTCCACGAGTTGGATAACCAACTGTTTCGGAATCCTTGCCGAAATAATATCCGTTGAACATATTAATATATTTCGAGAAACCTCGATAAAAATTTGAATCGGGCGTTTCGCTTGCCAATGCAGCAAACGGATAAATCAGCATTCCTCCGTAGGTATGGAAATTCAAAGCAAGTTCAAAGTTATTCTTCATACAGAAAGAGCGAATAGATTGGGTTTCGGGTTCAGAAAAAGGCGAATCGCCACGATATGTTTCCTGTTGTGGCTTTGTTGAAGAACCATTATTGCTTGCGTTCCAAAATTCAACAGGACCATAGTTCCTGTTTAAATCGACTCCATAAGTGGAATCGTTAATTTTACGTCGATTTTTTCGCCACAATCCACCACCATTGGGATATTGTGCTTCATTGTAGGCATAGCCATCGAGATTTAAGACAGGGATAATCCAGATTTGTCGATTGGATAACAAGAACAATGCCTCGGATTCTCCAATCTTTCCCAATTCAAGCATTTTGAGTAGGGCATAGACTACGGTAGTAACAGTGGCTGGTTCTCGCGAATGATGAAGACAAGTCACAAGGATTTTAGGAACATTATTGGAAGAATTCCCAAACACATAAGCCAATATTGGACGATTTTCCCACGAGTATCCAATTGTGTCTTTGGCAACGAAAAATTCAGGATAGGATTTTTCCATTTGGTCGAATTGTTGGTATATTTCGTTCAACTTATAAAAACCTGCCATCGAACCAAGTGTAAATCCTAAAGGTTGTGTGGATTCCAATTTTTCATACTCTTTCGATAATTTTTGGGAAAGATGTGCTTCGTAATCATCAACCAACACTTCGAAAGTAAATTTTTGCTCCTTTAGTAAATCAATTTCTTGCGAATTGAGTATAACCGTAAGCCCGTCTTTGCTTCTGCTTGCCGATTCTAAATCGTAGCCAAAAGAAACAAATCTTTCAAATTCGGATTTGTTGTTTAATTTAACAAATACTAGTGAATATCTTGAAAATAGGAAAGAAGCAGTGCAAAAAATAAATATCAATGTTGTAATAATAAATCTTTTCATATTAATCGACAAATAAGTTTGTAAACTCAAATTTATTTACATCGAATAAGCCCCGGTCCCCCAATTTCAACGAGGGGATAACGAGTAGAGACATAAACGAAAGGGTCATAAAAGGCGAAGTCAACCTCGAACCATCGGCTGTGGCTTTTGCCTCGAGATTAGAATATAACTCTGCGACCTCTTCGGCTGGAAGACTACTCATCAAACCAGCGATTGGTAACGGAAGGACAAACTCTTCTCTTTCGGTAACAAAAGCCAATCCCCCTTTGCTCCGTATAATTGCATTTGTTGCTTTTGCAATTAATTCGTCCGAAACACCAATAGCAATAATATTGTGTGAATCGTGTGCAACGCTTGTAGCAATAGCAGAATGCTTCAATCCAAAATTCTTAGCAAAACCGACAACGGGGGCAACGTCGGCATATCGGTTTACAACGGCAATTTTCAATACATCATTTGCGATATCGGATATTGTGTTGCCATTTTGGATTTTTGCATCGCAAACAAATGAATTTGTAATTAATTCGCCATCGATAGCTTCGATAACCTGGATTTTAGAACTTTTTGGCTCGATAGCAAAGTCGGTTGCCTTCTTTTCTTTTGCCAAAAATTTATTTGGAGTATCGGATGGCATTGGTTCAAATATCGATTTCCCATCCTTCGCAACAAGAAGTCCTTTGACATAGGTTTCCAAAATTTGAAAATCTTTCAAATTGCTGGCAACTACAAAATCGGCATCGTCGCCAATACGAAGTAATCCAACATCGAGTCCGTAATGGATTACAGGATTTAGCGAGACAGCTCGCAGGACATCGAAAAGATTCGCCCCTTTCGAAATACTTCTGGCAACAAGTCGATTTATATGCCCATTCACAAGGTCATTTGGGTGGAGGTCGTCGGAGCAGAACATAACCATATTGGGATATTTCGCCAACAAGGGAAAAAGCTCGTCAAAATTTTTTGCCGAAGAACCTTCGCGAATAAGGATTTTCATCCCCTTCCCGATTTTTTCTTCGGCTTCTTCGAGCTGAAAAGATTCGTGGTCGGTCGAAATACCTGCGGTAATGTATTTATCGAGCATTTCTCCCCGTAACGCTGGGGCGTGGCCATCGACTGGTTTCCCTAATTTTTTGGCGAAATTGATTTTCTCGACGACGTCAGGTTGGTCATTAATTACACCTGGGAAATTCATCATCTCGCTAAGATATTTAATTTCGGGATTATTAAGTAGCAACTCGATGTCATTGGGGAGAAGGTGCGCCCCGGAGGTTTCGAAATCAGTGGCTGGAACACACGAAGAAGCGCCAAAGAAAAATTTAAAAGGGAATTTTTTGCCGTCGTCGAGCATAAACAAAATACCTTCGATTCCGAGAACATTAGCAATCTCGTGGGGGTCCGAAACAGTTGCAACAGTTCCGAATCTTACGGCAACTCGCGCAAATTCGGAAGGCGGTAACATTGAACTTTCGATATGAATATGTGAATCGATAAATCCGGGTAGGATGTAATTAGCAAAACTTTTCCCTTGTTCGCTCTTAATTTGGGTTATGACCCCATTTTCAAAATAAATTGTTCCGGGGAAAACTCTTTCCCTAAAAATATCTACTATGTTGCCCGAAACTTGCTTTTTCATATCGTTGTTCACAATTTATATTTATATTTTTCGGAGAATGTTGGGGGCGAATACAAACGAAAATCCCGGAAGCCACTATAATCAACAAAAATGAAAGTCCTATTGTTGGAATAAGTCCAAATTTCGTAAGTTCGATTACTATAGGAGTAATCCATTTGTTCTTGGATAGTTGCGGGGGCGCCAAGCACAACATAAACCATACCACGATCTGTTAGCCATCCCTCTAAATAAGATTTGTAATTTTGATTTGCATACTGTATCCGCTGGTAGTATTCTTCGAAAGCTTCGTTGTAGTCTGTCGAAGGTGTCGGGTCGAGTTTCTTCCAAAAATCTTCGAACCGACGCAGCTTCTCCTCGGGCGTTGTTGCTTCGTTGATATAATCGATATCGCTTTGGTAGGCAACATACTTTAATTGACGGATTGATTTGTCGAGATCTTGCATAACTATTGTCCCAACACTTGGCGAAATTACAAAAGTTCGTTCTGCGACCGACAGTATCTCATCGTTTGTAAATATCGAATCATTCGATAGTGGTTTCAAAGCCACAATTCGAATGCTGTAATTACCAGCCATCCAACCAGTCGGTATCGAAAAAGGAAGGTATATTTGACTAACTGGCTTAATTTCGCGGCGAACCCGACTACTTCTGTATATTTCCTTCGACTTACTATTGAAAACTTCCATTACGAAATCGCTCGTCGAAAGATTTGTGGACATCTGGTAAACTTCAAAAAAAAGGAACACTGCTTTTAAGTTCCCGAGGTTATCGGAAAGGAACGGAGTGATTTTATATGAACCATTAAAACTTTCGATTTCCGAAACGAACATAATTCCCGACATTGCAAATGGATATCGGGAGAAATTTAGTGCATTCGTTGAACGTGTCTTTGAATATGTAATATTAGAATTTTTATCGTAAAGCGAAACTTCGAATGTGTATTTTCCTTCGGGAAGGTCAAACTTTACATAAGTTTGTTGGTATTTCCCCGAGCGTCCAAGTGTTTCAAGCTGGTCGTTTTCGACTATGCTTTTAGCAATGGTTTGGCTCTTTATTCGGTTTTTCGCTGAATCAAGAACCGTAAAAGAAAGTTCATATTCAGCAACATAGTTTATGGATTTCCGGAAAAAAGAAAGAGAACTATATGGAACAATGACAAACATATCTATTCGGGAAAGTGTATCGGTGGCGGATTTGAAACAAATTGCATCGAAGAAAAATGGGGAACTTTCGTCGGCAAACACAAAAGCAAATGCAAGCAAGAAAACAACGCAAAATTTTTTCATAATATTTATCTTAAATATATCCCATTTAACGAAAACGATAAAAAGAAGATGATTATTGCAATCCACCCAAGAATTTTACGACCAGTTCCTAACGGTTCAACCTCGGCAATATGTGGGTGTGGTATCTTAATAAATAATCTTGTAAAAATTGCCCAAAAAAGCCATCCTCCCCAAGCGTCGAAATACCAAGGGACGAAGGAACGAAGTTGTTGTAGGAAAGGCAACAAATTGTTTTGCAACCAAATATAAAACTTGTTAGGCACATCGACATCATTGAGCAAAGCCAAAATTGAATTTAAAAGAGAGCCAATCCCTAAAATAATGAGCACCCACCAGAGCACTTTCGCTACTTTTCGTTGCAATCCGCCGAACATTGCATAAACAATATGCCCACCATCGAGTTGCCCAAAAGGTAATAGGTTCAATGTGGTAACAAACAGACCGAACCAACCAACACAAAGAAACGGATAATGGTAAATCTCGTTCATCGGCGGCAGCCATCCATTTGGATTTGCGAACAAAGGCGCAAGCAACGAATATAGCAAAGTATCGCCAAAATGCAAGCCCGATTGGGGTATTTTCCCACCAAAATTTAGTAAATACTCGGGATGGACAGAATAAATAAATTCTTTCGGAGGTAGTGTTTGCAATCCAATAATCAAGAAGACAAGCGAAGCCACAAACCCAGCAATAGGACCAGCGACGCCGATATCGAAGAGTGCCCTTCTATTTGGTATCGGCGAACGCGTTACTATTACAGCACCAAAAGTGCCAAAAAGCATAATTTCGGGGAAAGGAACCGGAATAAAGTAGGGAAGCGAAGCATCTACTCGGTGAATTTTCGAAGCAAAGTAGTGGCCAAACTCGTGGACACTCAAAAAAGTAAGTATTAAAACGGCATAAGTTAACCCTATATGCCAGTTGTTTACCTCCAAATAGTTTTTCATTGCCCATTGGGTCCCGGCAATCATACAAGTGATAAAAGTCAAAACAAAAAGCAAAAGATGAACCCAAAGGGGCGACTTTTTTCGCAAAAAGCGAGGCCGACGATATTCGTAATATTCTTGTGGATATGCCATATTAAAATTTATGTTTAAGATACTCCATAACTATTCGAAAATCCCCATCGGTGTATTCGTAAATTACAGCAAAACCTAAAAATAACAAAGTCAATAAAATAACAACAATATACATAAATAAAGAAAAATGAAAATCTTCGATTTCTGCAAAAAATGTTCTAAACCTACCCTTTTTAAATAAATAGTAGAGCAAAGAAAACGAAATACAAAAGAAAATAGAAAACGACAAAAGCTTGATGTCTATTGAATACCTTTTTTCTATTCGCAAAAGAAACAAAAATGAACTAATCCAGATTGTATAGAAAAGACTTGTTAAGTAACTTGTTATAATTGCTAGCTCTTCTATGGTATTTGCAATTCGAACTTTCTTGGCAAAAAGAAAATTACTTTTTAAGCAAGATTTAATGGTTATACGGTCCAAAACTTTAACAAAAAACATCATACTATCTCAACTCGGGTCGCATTTGTGGAAAGAGAATGACATCTCGAATTGATTTCTGGTTCGTCAAAAGCATAACCAACCTATCGATTCCAATACCCAAACCACCTGTTGGCGGCATCCCAACTTCGAGAGCATAAAGGAAATCTTCGTCTAATACCATTGCTTCTTCGTCGCCTTTTGCACGTAGCAATGCTTGTTCTTCGAAACGTTTCCGCTGGTCGCGTGGGTCGTTGAGTTCAGAAAACGCATTCGCAATTTCGAAGCCATTGATGAAAAGTTCAAAACGTTCAACAACCCCATCTTCATTGCGATGTTTTTTCGCCAAAGGAGAAATTTCGGTTGGATAATCGACTACAAAGGTCGGCTGTATCAAATTGGGTTGAACAACTTCACTAAAAATTTCATCCAAAATTTTCATTCTGTCCGCAGCCACATTTACTTCCAACTCAAACTTTTTAGCAACTTCCAACAATTCCTGTTCCGATAGTTCCCGTAAATTTCGTCCAGTATATTCTTCGAACAAATCGAACATTTTAGCTCGCCGAAAAGGTCGCGAAAAGTTAATCTTTCTATCGCCATACGTTATTTCTTCTTTCCCATAAAGCTTAATTACCAACGTATGCAAAAGCTCTTCGACTAAATCCATTATCCAAAAGTAATCTTTGTATGCAACGTAGATTTCGAGTGCGGAAAATTCAGGATTGTGCATTCGGTCCATTCCTTCGTTACGAAAATTTTTGCTAATTTCATATACCCCTTCGAAACCACCAACAATAAGACGTTTCAGATATAACTCGTCGGCTATTCGAAGGTATAAATCAACATCGAGCGCATTATGATGAGTAACAAAAGGACGAGCCGTTGCGCCCCCATAAATTGGCTGTAAAATTGGGGTTTCAACTTCCAACCATCCGCGGGAATCAAAGAATTCCCGCATAGCAGAAATTATTTTAGCTCGTTTCCGAAAAACATCTCGAACCTCTGGATTAACGATTAAATCGAGATAACGACGCCGATAGCGTTGTTCTTTGTCGGAAAAAGCATCGTGGACTATTTTGCGCCCCGACTCATCTTCTTCGACCTTCGGCACTGGGATTGGCTTCAAAGACTTGCAAAGTATTTTATATTCCTTCACATGAATAGTGATTTCTCCCATCTTGGTTCGGAACGCAAACCCTTGCACTCCAACAATATCCCCAATATCGAGATACTTCAATAAATCATAGGCTTCGTTGAGGTCGTTCTTTCGGAAGTAAACCTGGATTTTCCCGCTCTCGTCTTGAATGTCGCAAAAAGTTGCTTTGCCCATCCGGCGAAAACTCATAATACGCCCCGCAATAGATACATCGGAAAGCGAGGAGGCTTCGTCGTCCGAAAAAATTTCGAGGATACTTTGTGCAGAATGCGTTTTGTCAAATGAATACGGATAAGGGTCTATTCCTTTTTGTTCGAGTAGAACAAGCTCTTCGCGCCGTCGCACCTCCTGCTCGGTTAACTCATTTAAACTTGTGTCTTCCATACTTATCAAAAACTTGAAAAAATAAAAAACAAAATTACAAAAAACGAAAGAGTTAGTTGGAAAAACTCCAACGGAATCCCCCTCGGAACTTACTAAGCGAAGTCCAATAAAAATTTAACAACAGATAGAATACATTTTTACAAAAACTCTTGTAGCATTTAGAAGGTTTAATTTATTTAGTTATGCTACTTTATGTTTTGAGTTGTTTTTTAATATTAGGGAGGTTCTATGCAAAAGTTATTACGAGCGGTAAAACCATTTGTTATGGGTTTTAGTTTAGCCTTTATTATTTTCAATCTTACTATGTGTCCCGACAAAGCAACGGGACCAAGCGACACGAACAACACAGGCAACGAAACAGCAGAACTAAAATCTTTTGTATCGAAAGCAGAAAATGTCTTCCTCGAAGGTAATCGCGATAGCGTTCTTGCCATAACCTACGAAAACTATGCTGAACTTTTGAAAGATGATTTACCAAATGACCCTGAAAAAATCAAAAAGTTCGGCGAAGCATTGCAAAAAAGGAAACTTGTTTACGCAGGACCTATGTATGCCGAATACGAAGTAACTATCAACGGCGAAACCTATACAGTAGCCTTCGGGCAAAGCGGCGATGGCGTTTGGAAAATAGTTAGGTTTTAGGGGGAATCGATATGAAAGCAAAAAATTATATAGCAGGACTTTTGGGCTTTATTGCCTATTGTTGTTTGCATTTCTTATTAGTTAGCTACGACAATGTGAACTCTCATCCAACCTTTAATAGGGTTTTCGTCGATTGGCTCGAAGGAATGGTTGCCAAGGAAAGCTCCGAAAAGGACGAAATTCGTTTCTTGCTTTCCAAAGATTACAACAAAGTTTCTGGACTCGGCATAACAAATCCAGGTTTTTTCGAAGCAACCACGGGAGAATCACAGCTATACTTAACGCCGAAAGAATGGATTGCCCACGGTGGCTTTTCTGCCGACGAGCCCGAAGTTCCAGCGGCTGTTCGTCACTTCTATGACCCTTTGGGACTTAAAAATGGCAAAAAATATCTAACTAATCGTGGAACATATTGGGAAGGGTTTTATCCAAATCCCGGAATCGACGCAATTGAATGGGCGTTGGGCGATACCCCCCAAGGTTCCGGCAACAAATGGAGCGCCGCAAAAGGTAAAGAATATATGATTCAAGCGATGTCCGAAAAAGACCCAACGAAAAAACGAGAACTTTTAGCCAAAGCGTGGCGTTGCCTTGGCGAGGTTCTCCATAATACTGCCGATATGGCTTGCCCGCCACACGTCCGCAACGATAGTCACGCAGCTCCTTTGGGATTGACCTGGGGTTGGGCATTGGGAAGCCCCGACCCATACGAAGAATTATTCAACCCCGCTTGGATTACTCTATATGCAAATACCGAACCAGACCCAAATTTAAAAGAAAATATATTGGATGCAGAAACAATACGCGAAGTCCACGAAAAATTGGCAGCGTTTACAAATGCAAACTTCTTCTCGGGCGAGACCATCTCCGGAATGGGATACAAGGACATCAAGCCAGCCAATGGCGAAAAAGCCTATTCATCTCCAAAGTTAGACGATTTGGAATATATCGAGGAAGAGTTCACTTTCTACAAAACATTTCCAAGCGGCAGAAGAATCAAAATGTGCAAGGACAAAGGATACTTTAACAACTTATTTAGGAACCGAGGCTACCCATATATCGACCGAGAATGCGTGCAATCGCAAGCCTCGGAATTGATTCCAAATTTTATGTGGGCGGCGGCTAAAGTTTTCGGACTATTTTTGCCTCCAATGTATGTTTATATCGAAAATATCGATAACGAAGGGAATCTCAACGGCATAGTTTCTTCGCGGGAAACAGAAGAATACCCCGACGAGATTACCTACAACGGTGAGGTTATCATTCTGGTCGATACAAAAACTTATAAAACCAATTGCGAAAATGGCAAGTTCGAAATTTCGCTCCCGGCTACCGAGGTTCAGTCGGCTAAAAAAATCCAAGCCTATATCGATATATGGGGGGTTATGTTCTTGTCCCCGATTTTCAAAAATTCGGACTATTCGAATTTGAAACAATTCTTTCTAAATTTCCGAGCAAACCTGATTGATGAAAAAGGGGAAAGTAGCCTCGAAAGTTTCGAATTTCAGTCCACTTCGGATGTCAATTGGAACGGCAATAGATTCAGTCATAACGAAAAAAAAGATTTTGGAACCGCTTATTACAACAAAAAGCTCGATGTAGTTATGAACTTGTTTGAACAACAAAATTATGTTGAATCCATAGTTTATAAGGAAACAACAATTTATCGCGATAGCTCGCAAGGGTTCGATTTGTCCGACACCTATGAATTAACATTAGAGCTTCTTGATAAGAACAAAATTATGTGGTATAGCGATATGTTTAAATGGATTCATTTGTCTGCCGATGATTTTAAAAAAGTTCTAAAAAAAATCCTTTACGTCGAGACAATTAAGGACCCAGAATACGATGACAAGGGAAAAATAATCGGCGTCGAGACTACTATTCGTCGATATACCGCTGTGGACTTCGAGAATACTTCCGATTTTACTTTTGTTCTTTTGCTGACTCCAAAATAATTGGGGACACAAAGTTACCGAGAGCAAATCCGAAGCAAAAAATAATAAAAAAACCACGCCGGAAAACCCAGCGTAGTTTTTTATTCTCCCCAAATTATGGTATTATGTAATGGATACCGCCAAGGAAATTCAAAAATGTAGTATTGCTACCCGAAGTAAATATAATCACATATTTCACATTCACCCGAAATTCAAGATTGGGAGAAATTCTAAAAGCGGCTCCAACAAGTGGCGTAAAGCCGAACTTGGTTTCGCTATCGGAAATACTAGTGCCTAGATATTTAACCGATACTGAGTTAAAGAAGAGAAAAGTTTCTGCGCCAATATAAGGATGCCATCCACTTGCATCGAAGCGATACTGGATTCCGGCGTTAAACGGAATTGTCGAAAAAGTAACCTCGTAGCCAGGGCTCGATTCCTTTGCCCCAAATGTCCAGTAGCCGAGTGTTCCAGTAACTGCGAGATTGGGTTGGAAAAAGTATGTAAACACACCGTTCAACCCAAAGCCCATTTTTGCACCATCACCGAAATCGCCTGTTGGAAAGCCGAGACCTGCGTCGCCGCCAATCATCATCGCTGGACCGCGAGAGTATGTTGGAGTTGCGCAAAGCAATGCAAACGCAATTGCAATAAAGGCCAATAATTTGGTCATAAAACCCTCCTTATGTTTGTGAAAAAATTTAAATTGCTAAAACATAGCAATTTTGAAAAAATTAATTTAATAAAATAATTGTATTTGAAAGAAAAAAATCTGAAAAAACACAAGAAACCCCAAGCCTGTCGTTTAAAATTATTGTCCGAAATTTGTTTTTCTCGTTATTTTGAATAGAGCGAAAAATCCATAAAGACAACCACAGACTTTTCGGTTGCTTTACCTTCGCAAAAAGGCGAAAATCTGTATGGACAGTGCTTCTATGTTCCATCCTTACCTTACCACAATCATTTTCTTTGTTGCAATATAGCCTCCTGCTTTCAACTCGTATATGTATATTCCGCTGGGGTAATTTTTGCTGGCAAAAGGAACTTTGTAACTTCCTTCGGCTTGTATTTCGTTGACAAGCGTCGCTATCGGATGCCCTGTATTGTCGTAAACCTTCAAACTTACCCAACTTGTGGCAGGAATATCGTAGCGAATAGTTGTTGACTCGTCAAATGGGTTAGGATAATTTTGATACAGCTCGAAATTTCGAGGGACAACACCAGCGATACGTTCAGCAACGGAAGTAACATATCCAAAGGAAAGAGTCGAGGTAAATTTAAATTTCGAAGTATAGGGAACTGTTGTTAATGTTCCAGTTAATATAACATCTTGTTGTGGCTTTGTCGAATCGACTACGGTAAAGAAGTCAGTTCGAGAGAATCCAATAATTAGGACCGTCCGCCCCGCAATTGTCCGAGACCCAGCAAAAGTTCCGAAACTAAACTTGGACTCACTCGATAGCATATATGTTGGATTTACTTGTGAGCCATCGGCACCCTCGAGTAACAATGCAAGGTATTTTGTAGTTCCAACATTAGGCAGTATTAATAAAGAAGCTTCGGAATCTGTTAGAACAATCCAGTTGCCTTCGACAAGATGCAGTGGAATTTTGAAATATGGGGGGACATCGGCAAACGAGTAAACTCCAGCCGGAAATTCAGCAAAGACATAATTGCTATCGACTCCAACAGAGCCATCGCGGAATTCTATCAATCCTCCGAGTATCCATTTGATAGTATCGATGCCACGAAATGCTACGTCGAATTCCCCAAATAGATCTCCCAAAACCACGCTATCTTTAAATCCTGCTCGCCAACGAGCAAAAATAATCTTTTTACCGACTTCTGGAACAAAAGTCTGCACAGGGGTATAGCCAAAAGGAGTGTTGCTAAATTCTACCGTCGCGGTATCGCCAGTAACAAGGCTACGAACTTGCCAAGCGCCAAATGTTTGAAAACTCGACGGGACTTGGATTACCATCATACCACCCTTTTTCAAAGTCATACTACGTTTAAAAGCTGAACCTCGTTGTAATCCACAAATTTTTTCGTGGACCCTTTGACCACACACTTCTAAATCGATGGCAACACACCCGGTAGAGTCGGCTACCCCTTCAAATGCGCCGTTATATTCACAGCTTTCACCGGAAACTTTGAGTGAGCCAGTAACTTTGGAAGCTTTGCCAAAGATTTTCGATACTTCCACAGAATCAAGCTGAACTTGAACTGCAAATTCCCCTTTGCAATTCCAGATGCTAAACAAATATACAGTAAACATTGCCAAAGTTACAAACCAGGCAATAAATGATTTGACTTTGTCCATTTTGGACCTTTCAATTTTTTAAACATATTCAAAATTGCGCCCCCAAGCGATGCAGTCTTTTTAACACAACAAACAACACCACACACAAAGGCAAAATCACGACGGAAATCGTCTGGGACGTCGAAAGAAAGCCTCCGAAAAAACTTCCACGATAATCATTTCGGAGAAACTCAATCAAAAATCGTAGAGCAGAATAAAAACCTAAATAAAGTATAGTAACCTCCCCTTGAAATGTTTTCCTATTTTGAAAAACAAACAAAGCGACAACAATTAGTAGCACCCAGAGCGCTTCGTAGAGTTGTGTTGGATGCAAAGTAACACCTTTCGGTGCCGAAACCAAAGGATGGGTAAACTTTACACCCCAAGGCAAGTCCGTTGGTAATCCATAGCAACAACCCGCAAGAAAGCAGCCAACCCTACCAAAAATCTGACAAGTAGCCCATGCTGGAACACAAATATCCAAAACCTTGGCTACTTCCAAACGCGTGAACTTAAGATACAAAATACTTGTTATTGCTGCTCCGATTAGGAAACCATAGAACATTGTCCCATCTTCGAGATGTTGCAACTCTCCCAAATTTAGAGTATGGTTTACCAAAATCATATAGATAATTCGGCTGCCTAATGCTCCTGCTGCGAATGCCCACAATGTTGCAATGTGCAATGTTCGGTATCGATAGCCGAATTTGCGAGATTGGAAGCCAAGGAAAAGAAGAACACTACCAAAGCCAATTGCCAACATTGCTCCAAAACTTGGAATACGAAGTATTCCGATGTCGATTACTGGGTACATTTGTTTTACATTTGCACCTTTGTTTAGTTCTACATAAAAGTTTTCTATTTATTTTAAAACAATAGTTTAACTTTGTTAAAATTCAAAAACCAATATACTATATTTTTTTAGAAAACAAATACTTATAAATATTAATCTTTTTGAATTTTTAAATTTCGTTTGGTCTTGTTCAACTTTTATATCCTAATGTGTTCTCTCTTCGGAGCAATCTGCGATTTAATCCCCCATAGGCAAACAGATTAGCTTGTCTGTTGGGAACTTAACAAACGAACTCCTTTGCCCCAGACAATTGCTGTGCTTAATCGAAAGTAAAGATATCGTTTGGATTTGCATTTCTTTCAATAAAAAATAGGGTTAACCCCGATAACTTTGCAGAGATTTCTGCCTTTCGAGTTGAACATCGTATCGACTTTATTCTTATTTTGCAACGAAGGATTTATTTATTTTATAGAAAATGAGAACGAAACTTTTTAAAAGTATAGCCGAAGCGATTAAAGAATCGAGCCTTGTCAACAACAGAAAGCAAAGTTTATTCGAAGATTTAATTCGAATCGAGAACTTGCTTTTGGGTTCTTCTTTTTCTTTATCTTCGAATGTTTATACACAAACAGACCAACGAACTTTTTTCGGCACAAGCCAACCAACCCGACCATTGACTGTTGCAATGAAAACACTCGATGAATTGTTGGAACGCGACCATCAAAGAGAATTGGACGGTTTCCCCCGCCGTATCCGAATAGGGAAGCTGATGCGCCCCGACGAAAGTGGCAAGCCAAAAGTTGTTGTCGTTCCGTCAACCGTCGAACCGAAATTTTATCACGATGAGCGCACAAGCGAAGAGGGACCACAAACCGGTGGAAGCGGCGATGAACAAGAAGGCGATATAATCGGTGAATCCCCGGCACAGCCCGAAGCAGGCGAAGGCGAGGGATTCGGTGCTGGCGAAGGTGGCGCAACCGAACACGAAATACTTCAAGATGCCTTCGATTTAGGCAAAATTATAACCGAAAAATTCGAATTGCCGAACATCAAACCGAAAGGCAAAAAACCCTCGTTTACTAAATTTCAATACGACTTAACCGATATCCATCGCGGCTCTGGGCAAATTCTCGACAAAAAATTCACTCTTCGCGCCTTGGTCAGGACAAATCTTTTGCTTGGCCGAACCGACGAAACACTCGAAGCCGACACATCGGATTTTCTTATTGTTCCAAACGACCACATCTATCGGATTCTTTCGAAAGAAAAGGATTTCGAAGCCCAAGCAATCGTTTTCTTTATTCGGGACTACTCGGGTTCAATGCAAGGGAAGCCGTCGGAGGTCATTTCGCAACAACATCTTTTCATTTATAGTTGGTTGATGTTCCAGTATCAAAACAATGTAACTTCGCGATTTATTTTGCACGATACGGTTGCAAAAGAAGTCCCCGATTTTTCCGCCTATTATCGTTCCCAAGTTGCTGGTGGGACTCGCGTTGCCCCCGCTTTTCAACTCGTTGACCAAATTATTGAAGCCGAAAGGCTTCACATCGAAAACAATATTTATATTTTTTATGGAACCGACGGCGACGATTGGGACGAAGATGGGCGCGAAACTATCGAAGCATGTCGTCGGATGTTGCCTTTCGTTAATCGGATTGGAATCACAATCGCTCGAAATTCGTGGGCAGGCCAAACTAAATCCACAGTAGAAAACTATTTTGAACGTTCAGGGATCCTCGTCGAAAAACCCGATTTGATAAAACTCGATGCCTTCGATGCTGAATCGTTCGATGAACAGCGAATAATAAAGGGAATAAAAATACTTGTTGGATAAAAATAATTACAAAAAAACTTCGTTAATTTAGTTTGAATTTTTTGGAGGTATTTATGACAAAGAAATTGTTCTTAACAATGGCTCTATTTGCTATTCCGCTCCTACTTTCTGCCCAACCAAAAATCGAAATCATTGGCGGCGATACTTATAATTGGGGAACTGTTCGACCAACCGACGACCCTTTGCACGCAAAAATTAAAATCAAGAACGCAGGCGACCAACTTCTCAAAATTACCGAAGTGAAGCCCGGATGCGGATGCACAACAGCACCACTCGATAAAAACGAACTGAAACCAGGCGAGGAAGCTACTCTCGATGTTACATTAAGGCTCGGCGGAATGGCACACGACGTTATGAAAAGTATTCGCATTACCTCGAACGATGCGCAAAACCCGAACAAGTATCTTTATTTGAAAGCCCACGTTTTTTATCCGATTTCAATTCTCCCAACATCATATTTTACATTCAACGAAATGACGGTTGGAAAGGAATCCTCGGCAAAGGTCGCTGTCAAAAACAATACCGACAAAGAGATTACCTTGAGCGATGTCGAAATTACCCCCAGCAATTTGACTGTAAACATCCCGAAGAAAAAGGTGCTTAAACCCAACGAAGAGTTCGAAATTACTGCCAAGGTTATACCCGATAAAAAAGGATATTTCAATTGCTCTATCAAGATGAAAACTTCGAATCCTGATATGAAAGAAATTGTTATCCCAGGCTACGGAAACGTTAAAGAATCGCCAATATTTAACAACAATTAAGTTTTTCCTCTTTAAATAAATTATTTGCATAAGGAGGTCCTCTTTTGTGTTAATGATTCGAACAAGGGGGCTAAACCCCTTGTTCGAATTAATTCACACCTACAAGTCAAATAGGATGTTGCAAATAGAATTTGATTGAGGAGTCTCCTTCTTTGGTTCACTTAGAACAGAAGCCAACAAGGTAGCTTTCTGTTACTTTTGCGAGCAACTCCACAGTTGGCTTTTTCCAAGGTTTTGTCCATTCAAATCTTTGGTTAATAATCGTGATTCAATTTAACTCTTTTCCGAAGGTATATTTTTTTCTGTTTTTTTTCATTATTTTGCTTTTTTCGAGAGATTACTATGTTCGATAACGTTATCGAGGCAACGAAAGAGCAAATTTTGGGTCACTTTCCCCAAACAAGCGAGTTTATACCTTTCGAAAAAATTCTGCAAAGCGAATTTATCGAGCCTGCATACAAACATTACTTCAAAGCGGAACTGAATCGCTGGATGTTCGAGTTCAGGCAAATATTCCACAACCTAAGGAATTTCGATCTTTCGAGAAACGACGCACAACAAACCCTTGAACGGCTTTACAATTTGCTCCCAAATTTAGCGCGATTCGATATCGAAGATTTCGAGGAGGCGGTATTCTCCGGGGTAAAACTTCGTTGCCATTATCTTCTTCGACCACAGAATACTCTCGCATATTTCGTATTCGGAAACTCCCTGAATAAATCGGTCGCAGAAATCACACTCCTCCTGGATTATTTCTACGACTATAAGTATCTAATTTCGGCTCTAACCAATAGACTACAAACGATTGCCGAAAAGGCAAGTAATCCATTTGTTTCAATATTTGAATTCAAGCAATGGGTAGCGAATACTGATAACGAAAATCTTTCTTTTTCTACATTCGAAAAAATCCTTGAACTTTTCGAGCCAATGTTCGAATTTTTCAACAATGGAAATTTTGAATTGGAAACTTCAAGAATTCCAACCGTAGCGTTAATTTATTTTTTCGAAGATAAAAGGCAAGAAGCATTAGCGAACTTTTTCGAAACACTTGCGGAAACCAAAGAAACTTTAACCGTTGTAGAACTTTTCGATTCGATTTCCCAATGTTTTGCTTCTAAGAGTCGGGATTTGAACAGTAATCCTGATATGCAAAATGCGGAGAGCAAGCAAGCTTTCAACGCTATAACTTTCGATAGCATTTCCCCCTTTATATTTTCTTTGCCCGACGAAATACCAACACCTAAATCCGAGAATTTTAATTCAGATTCTTATTTAAATGTGGGCGAACAATCTGCTATTTCTAGTCACAACGAAAAGGAAAGAATTGCTACAATGCTCGAGAAGTTCGAGAACCGCCCCAATGTTTCCCAAACCGAAGAGACGGCAACGCAAAATAGTCGGGAATTCCACGAAGCCGAGACGCAAATTGGCTTCGAAAATACCCTTTCCCGTATAATTCCATTCGAAAAGCGAGCAAAGTTTATCGAAGAGTTGTTCCATTCGTTCGAAGAGGTTTACGAAAAACTGCTTGCGGAACTCGATGGCGCCGATTCCTTCGAAGAAGCAATATTTTACGCCAATCAATATTTTACTAATTCTGGTGTTCCCAACGACTCGCCTCTTGCACAGGAATTTTTCTCTTTCGTGCAGATGAAATTCGGAAACTAACTTACTAATATCTTGTGAAGTTGCTCGATAACTTTGCGTCCCTTGCTTTGTTGCAATGCAAGAATAATTGAATAATCGGACGAACGGAAAATGAATTGGTGAATTGTATATGGTTTTATCTCTTGTATCATCTCGATAATCTGGTTAAATATTTTTCTAGTTGGCCCATGCAAATTAGAACCGCAAAACGCTATTAAATCAATTTTTTGGTAATCGATATCTTCGCCGTCGAAGATATTTTCGAGCACATCCTCTTTGCCATCGACTTTAAGAATGGATTTGAAATAGTTACGATTACCGTTGTAATGAATAACTTTTACTTCAGGCAGCAGAAAAAAGCTTTCGTAATAGTCCGCGAATCCCTTTGTAAATGGACTTAAACATTTTTTGATTAAAAAACAGTTTTCCAACAAAACAACGGAGTGGAGTTGTGGAGCAGTTGCGTCGGAACTACTCAAAAAATCTGAAAGATTACTTACAACCAAAGTTCCCTCGTTGCTGGGATTGAATGTATTTAAAATTCGAACTGGGATATTTTTTAGCATCGCTGGTTTAATCGTTTCGGGATGCAAAACTTTTGCACCAAAAAACGATAGCTCGGTAACTTCGTCGAAACTCATAACAGGGATAGAGACTGGCTGAGAAACGAATTTTGGGTCGGCACTTAGAACACCATCTACATCTGTCCAAATTTGTATCTCTTCGGCACCGATTGAATAGCCAAACAACGAAGCCGACATATCCGAACCGCCACGACCGAGTGTGGTTGTTCCCGTTGGGCAGTTGCCAACAAATCCCTGCGTTACGATTATATCGTAGCGTTCGAATAGTTCTAAAACTTTGGCGGAATTTGCTTCAATTTGCAATAAATTAGGGTTTGCATTCTGGTATGATGCGTCGGTTGCAATTACTTCTCTCGCATCGAGAAAACAACAATTGAGACCTTTGCTCTTACAGTAGTGATAAAAAATTTTCGAAGAAAAGAATTCTCCGAAGGCAAGGATTTCGTCTTTGACCTTAGGAGTTAATTCTTCGAGAATTTCTATGCCTTCGAGCAAAAGTTTTAAATTACCGAAATCGGACTGGAAAGAACGAGTTGCATCTTTTGATTTTTCTATGCTTTGAAATAAACCTTCGATTAATTGAATGTGCTTTTGTTCGAGAAGCGATAGTATCTCGGTTTTCCGTAGATTATTGCCGAAGGGACTAAGCTCTGCTAATTCAAATAACTCGTCGGTTACCCCAGCCAAGGCAGAAAGGACAACAATAAGTTTATTGGAGCCTATCGATTGAATAATTTCGTAAACACGATGCATAGCACTTGAATTTGCAACGGAAGTTCCCCCAAATTTCAGAACTTTTATTGCCATCTCTTTACACTATGCCTTTGTCGATTAATTTTGCAATGTCTTTTGCAAAATAGGTAAGAATCAAATCGGCTCCGGCGCGTTTGATGGAAAGGAGCGACTCAATCATCACCTTTTCTTCGTCGAGCCAGCCATTCGCACCAGCGGCTTTTATCATCGCATATTCCCCACTTACTTGATAGGCTGCAACCGGCATCTGAAATTGCGTTTTAACTCGCTGGATTACATCGAGATAGAAACCAGCGGGCTTCACCATAACAATGTCCGCACCTTCGGCGATGTCCTCGGCAACTTCGCGCAAAGCTTCGTTGGAGTTACAAATGTCCATTTGATGCGACTTTCGGTCGCCAAACTTTGGGGCGCCTTGGGCTGCTTCGCGAAATGGTCCGTAAAGAGCAGAAGCAAATTTAGCCGAATAACTCATAATCGGGGTATTAACAAAACCATACTCGTCCAAAATAGCACGAATTGCTCCAACTCGCCCATCCATCATATCCGAGGGAGCAACCATATCGGCACCCGATTGAACCTGAGTTAAAGCAATTTTTGCATAGATTTCGATAGACTGGTCGTTGTCGATTGTGTCCCCTTTTAATACACCACAATGCCCGTGGCTTGTATATTCGCAAAGGCAGACGTCGGTAATAACAATTAAATTTCCAACTTCTTTTTTGATTGCTCGGGTTGCTTGTTGAATAATCCCATTTTCGGAGTATGCATCGCTACCTAATGGATCTTTGGTTTCTGGAATGCCGAAAAGAATTACTGCGGGAATACCAAAATCGGCTACCTGTTTGCACTCTTCAACTATATTCTCGATAGACATTTGAAAAACTCCAGGCATCGACGTAATTGGGTTCTTAACTCGTTCCCCATAGATTACGAAAAGTGGATAAATAAAGTCGTTTTTTGTTAAATTAGTTTCGCGAACCATACTACGAAATATCGGGCTCATACGTAGTCGGCGAAATCTACGAAATTGTTCCATCCCAAGACCTTCTCTGTGTGAACAAAATACAAAATTAAGGAAATATGAAAACATTTATAAGAGCAAACGTTTCATCTCTTACAGATTCCTATCGAACAAAGAGTTGCAGACTCTTGGTCAATAGGGGGCAATTTATCCATCGTCTTTGTTTATTGCCGAGTCCCCTTACGTTTCCAATCGCCTTGCTACTAAGAAGAAGGAGAAGTGAGTCGTATAGAGAGGGGAAAGGAAGCACACTTCTTGTAGCTATTCGAAAATCCTTAATTTTGTTTTTTTCGCAAAGGTTTGATATGAAAATTCTAATTATTGGTAACGGCGGGCGCGAGCATGCTCTTGGATGGAAACTCCGCTCGTCGAACTCCGATATACAATTGTTTAGTTCAGGGAAAAATGCGGGGCTACTTTCAATTGCAACAAAAATTTCTATTAATGAGAAGGACAGCAGCGAACTTGGAAAATTTTGCCTCGATTCGGCTATCGATTTGGTAGTTGTAGGTCCCGAAGAACCTCTTTCGCAAGGAATTGCCGACAATTTACGTTCGAAAGGAATTCGTGTGTTTGGTCCTTCGCAATATGCCGCAAGAATAGAATCTTCGAAAGCCTTTGCCAAAGAGTTTATGCAACGACATAATATCCCCACGGCGAAATTTGCTACCTTCGCTTATACTGATGAAAAGGAAGCCATCGAGTTTATCCATACACTCCCAACGCCAGTCGTTCTTAAAGCCGATGGTCTTGCTGGCGGGAAAGGTGTTGTTGTTTGCGAAAATCGGAATCAAGCTGTCGAAACTTTGAAAGAGATGTTTGCTGGGCTTTTTGGGACGGCTGGTTCGACTGTTGTAATCGAAGAATTTCTCGAAGGCGACGAAGCTTCCGTCTTGGCTTTAACCGACGGAGAAAAATATATTATTTTCCCTCCAGCACAGGACCACAAGCGAATTGGCGACGGCGACAGCGGGAAAAACACAGGGGGAATGGGTTCTTATTGCCCTACCCCACTCGTTGATTCTGAAACTTTGGATTACATCGAAAAAAATATAATTGCCCCAGCAATCAAAGGAATGGCATCCGAAGGATTCCCTTTCAATGGTTGTCTCTACGCCGGGTTGATGGTTAAAGACAAAAAGGCAAAAGTTGTGGAATTTAATTGCCGTTTTGGCGACCCCGAAACTCAATCTATCCTCCCACTTGTTCGCGGAGATTTTGCAAATCTCTTGTTTTCGATTGCCGAAGGTCGCCTCGAAACTAAATATTTCGAAGGAACAACTCCAAACCAACATTCGTGTTGTGTGATACTTGCTTCCTATGGCTATCCCGATTCATACGAAAAAGGATTCGAAATCACCGGAATACGCAAAGCGGAAAGCCTTGGTTGTTTGGTCTTCCACTCCGGAACAAAATTCGAAGGAGACAAAGTTTGTAGCGACGGAGGACGCGTCGTCGGTGTTTGTGGAATGGGAAATACTTTGGCAGAAGCAATCGAAAAATCATACCTTGGCGCCGACTTAATATCCTTCGACAACAAATACTACCGCAAAGATATAGGTCGCCGGGGCTTGATGTATAGGTGATTTTTCACCACCAACAAAGAATTTATCTTGCCCACCAATTATCTCATTGATTTGAATAGACGTTTGATGTATTGTTCGCTTACTCCCAATTCGCGAGCAATTTGTTTGAACGATTTCCCTCGGCTTTCCCGAATATAGCGAACGATGAACTGGTCGAGCCTCGAAATTCTGGGAATATAAATCGACATTCCTGCACAATTGCGAAGAAGATTTCGAACAGTTTCAATTCCACACGTCGATGCAACTATTCGCAAATCTTCCGTTAAATCCTCGTGGCTAATCTCGCCGAAAATATCCTGCATTTTGCCCTCAATTTGTTCCTTTAACATATTTTTTGTAATTTTGAATTTGTAAGAAATACGAAAATGTTGTGTGTTTCTTGCTACAAAATTAAGTAGTTTTTACATAAAAAACAAATGATGCAAGAAAAAAATAGTGAAATTGGAGAGCGACTGCGGTTCATTCGAGGCATCTTTAACGAAGGGAGCAAACTTTCGGCAAGTCAGTTTGCACATATTTTAAACGAAACCGTCCATAAAATTTTAAACTACGAAAATGGTCGAGCCAGTATTTCTCCTGAACTATTAATTTCGCTATATCGCCGCGGGGTTAATCCAATTTTCATTCTTACCGGCGAAGGGACAATTTTTGCTCCCAACGAGGAAGGACAGAGGTTTGCCGAACGCCTTCGTGGGAAAATTCCACAAAGCTTCTTTGAACAGAGTAGCGAAGGGAACGCCCTCGATTTCAACCAAATTAGGCTGCTATCGAACGCTAACGAAATAAAATCTATCGACGAAATAATTGAAGGGAAAAAGGTTGCCGAACTATTGAATCTTGCACATCAATTCACAGCCGCTGCTGGCGATATTATGCGATTTTTAGAGGAGAAAGAAAATGAATCGAAGCAACAGAAATAAGCTTATCGAAGAAACCGAACAATGGATAGTTCGCTCGCATTTATCCGGAATAGACCATACGAAAGAGTTAAACACTTTAAAAGCAAAACTTACAAGTGTTGGGCTCGACTTTACAGAAATTTTATCGCGAGCTTTACAAAAGTTGGACACATTCGAACTTATGTTCGAGTCGTCCCGAATTTTCGAGACATCTTTAACAGAAAGACTACTGGATTCGAACCAGCTCATTCATTACAAGAGCGAGTTGCCCGCAACACACGAACAATTAATTTCTTTCGAAGGCGAGCTTCGTCCTTTCAAAATAACAGGCGATTCAATGACCGATTTTGGCATTGCCGAAGGGGATGTTTTGCTCGTTGAGCCCGGGAAATTTGCCGAAGGAGATGTAGCGGTCGTAAGAGTTTACGATGGTTTTTTCGTCAAAAAAATTCACATAGGCAATGGCTTCTACGAGCTAATATCTGGTAACTCCAACTTTCCTCCTGTAAAAATTCCTAAAGGAATGGATTTCGAAATACTTGGACGTGTTGTATATTTGCTCAGACAGATGTAAGGATTGCGCAACCGCGGGCATTTTTACGAACAACATTTTTCATTTCAACATTAACAAAAATTAATCAAATCAATCAATGTAATTGAGTAATTTTGCTTTTATGGTATATTTTAATTTAAAAATAAAGTTTTGCCTTCGTTTCTTAATCTTCCTATTGGGGTTATCTGTTCTAATAATTCCCGAGCACGAGATTTTTCCCAAAGTTAAAACAAAGAAAAAGGCATCTGCAATAGTTTCGCCCCCGAAAAAGACAACCAAGGTTAAGGTTTCGAAGCAAAAATCAACAAAAAAGGCTACTAAGAAAACAACAAAAAAAAGTAAGAAGAAATCGAAAAAGCAACGCATTGTAAGCAGACGCGTAGCTTTTAATGTAGTAACGCTTTTAGAAACGAAAGAACTGGCGGCAGGTATCGTCTATAAAAAAATTCAGTTCGGCAGCAATAACGCACGAATAATCACACACGTTGTCGAAACAAATATCGAAGACATTCCCAACAGCATAGCCATTTTGAAAGCAAGGAACTCAATCGACGAGCTCGACCATTTAAAAAACATTTACGATGATTTCTATTTCGAACTATCGCGAATTTACGAAGGGCAAATCTTTGCCCTTACCAACGGGAGCTTTTGGTCTGCATACACGGGTTATCCCATAGGGATTCTCGTCATCGACGGCGAAGTGGTAGGAATGAAAAAATATCGCAACTGGTCGTCGGCTTTTTTCGATGAAGAGAGCCGCCCATACATAGACAATTTTGAACTTGAAGGGAACTTAATAACCCCCAGTGGGAAAAAAATTTCTATCGACAACGTAAATCGCAGAATCAGCGAAAACGACATTGTTTTATATAATGCTTATTATGGCGATACAATTCCAAAGATAAAAAGGAAGGACATCGAAACTCTACTGAAAGAATACTTATTCAAATACCAACAGGAAAAATTAGCCGAAGATTCAACGGAAGCAGAGTTGGACACATCCGAATTACGCACCCAATTTGTAGCTTCAAAGAGAGTGGAGTCGCAAGAATTTTCTACCGTTAAGGTAATTTGCAATTACCTCGAAAAACCGGCAATTAATCGTGTGGTAAATTGCAAAATTGTTGGTATAGACACAGGAATTGTATCTATTCCAACAAATGGGTTTGTAGTTTCGCTTCCAAAACAAGATTTTGAAAAATATGCTTTCGAAACTGGCGATAATCTACGAATTAAATTCGAAACAGATAGACTCCGATACATACCGTTTAAGAATGCAATTTCGGGGACTCCGAGAATTGTCCGCAATGGGACGGCGAAACCCGAAGCATACCAAGAAGGCTCGCGTGGACGAAGGTTCATAGCGGGGCAACTCCCAAGAACAGCTCTTGGGACAAACAAAGCAAAAACTAAAATCTTTCTTATTGTTGTTGAACCTACCAACTCCCAAAACCAGAGCTACGGCGCAAGCTTAGCACAACTTTCTATTATTGCTAAAAAGATTGGTTGTTCCGACGCAATGAACCTCGACGGCGGGGGCTCGAGCAACTTAATTGTAAATGGGGCGAAAGTTTCTTCGCCAACAAGCTCGAATGGACGAAGAGTTTCTGTTGGCGTTGGGATTGTTAAGTTCCGATAAAGGGCAAAGTTAAAAGATAAAGGAGAAGGCACAAGGTTGTCGCCTCGTGCCGTATAATCATATAATTAGTGTATTGTGTTTCGTTCCGTAACTTATTTTACCAATTGAATGGGCTCAATCGATGTGGAGTTGTTCAAGGTAACTTTTAAGAAATAAACTCCACTTGTGAAATTGGCTGCTGGGATAGAGGTTGTGTTTGCTAACGACTCGTGTTTGCTTTGGTAAACTATTTTAGCATTTACGTCGAACAACTCAATTTTTACATTGGGTAATGGGAGTTTACTATCGATAAATTTAATAACGATTTGTTGGGCAAGTGGGTCGAACACAACCAACATCGGTATCGAATGGATATCCTTCCCATCTTCGACCGAAGTAATAATTGTTTTAAACCACCATACTTCGCTCCAAGCAGTCGAACCGGCGGAATTATATGCTCGAACATGCCAATAATATGTTGTATTATATTCTAAATCCGAAACGAATCGAGAATTTGTTGTAACAGCAGAATCGTCGATAACAATTGCATTGTTAGCAAAGTTTTCTTCTTTCGAAAGTTGTAAATGATAATAATAAGCAAAAGGAACCGCGCTCCAAGACAGTGTAAGCGAAATGCCCGCACCAGTGTGTTCCTTCGCAGGCGAAAGCAGCTGAACCGCTTGCGTTGGTGCCGGCGGTTGGGTAACAAATCTCCAAACTGTGGACCAGGCGCTCGAAGTCGAATCGTTGTATGCTTGAACTCGCCAAAAATATTCCTTATTATTCTGTAAATCGGGGACAAAATATGCTGTATCGGTAATATTCTTGAAAGATTTATAAAGAGAAGAAAAATTAGGGACTTCCGACAATTGAAGCTCATAGTAAGTGGCCCTTGGAACAGAACTCCAAACAAAATAGGAATTAACCGGTTGTTCGATGGAGTTGTTCATAGGCGAAATAAGCGTTGGAATTTGAAGTGGGTTCGAGGATGTTGTAAAGGAAAAAACCGCGGACCATTGACTTTCTCCTTCGCTATTCTTCGCTTTAACACGCCAATAATACGTTGTGGTTGGTTCTAAATCGCGCAACTCAAGAGAAGTCGTGTTTAACCCCACACGCCCATAAGCAAGCGGCGAAAACTGCATATTCTTCGAAAGTTGGAAGTCGTATTGTTCTGCGCCAGTTGGTTTTTCCCATTCACAAGTGAAACTCAAAGGCATCTTAGTCGAATTATTTTGTGGATATTTTAGCGTTGGAGGGAACAGAATGGTTGTAAATTCCGTGGGGGTTGACCAATCGGATTTGCAATTAATATTTGAAACCGAAACTCTCCAATAGTATTTCTTAAAATAGTTGGGCATCCTCAAAACAATTGAATCCTTTGTCAAATCTTTTATGTCGAAAACATAGTCGCGGAAATCACGGAAATCGGCAGCAGTCGAAACTTGAATATGGAAATAACTCAAAGGATAGTCCACACTCCACTTGAAAACAACTTCTATCGGAGTTTGGGCGCCATTCGAAGGTCCTAAATGTTTAGGAGCCGCATAAGTAGTTTGAAAATCGAATGTGTCGGACCATAAACCAGTATTCGCTGTGTCTTCGGCTCGAACTCGCCAAGAATACGATTGAAGACTTTTAGGAAAGTAATATTTAAATGTCGCCGAAGTAATTAGCGAATCGACGATTAGTTGCGATGCATTGAAAACATCTTCGGCAACTTGGATTCTGTATTTAGTCGAGCCATTAACACTCGACCAGCGGAAATCTACGGTATTGCTAACGCAAGTTGTATCGTTCGGAGGTTGCGAAAGTGTGGGCGCTCCATACATAGTTCGGAATCTCCATACCTCCGACCAATCAGTCTCACAATCCGAATACACCGCTTTGACCCGCCAGAAAACGACTTGGTTTTCGAAGTTCACTGTTTTCGTCGTCGATGTCGAAGTTACTATGCTTTCATCGATTACCACCGCAAAGGTCGAGTCGGTAGTTATTTGGATAACGTATTGTTGAGCGGTAGGATTTACATTCCATTGGAAAGTAATATTTCCGTATAACCCAGATTGACCATTGCTCGGTGAGACAAGAGCCGGAGGCATACGGTTCGTTTTGAACGAATCTATAGCAGACCACCGAGTTGTGCAACCTTCTGTTGTTTGAGCAGAAACTCTCCAATAATATTTTGTGTTATAATTGGGGACTTTTATCGAGGCAGATACGCCATTAACATTTGTATCTTTCACAGTGCTTGCAAAGGAAGAAGTTGTCGAAATTTGGACTCGATAACTTGTTCCATTAGTAACATTGCTCCATCGAAAAGTCAAAGTTAAAGGTTGGCAAGTTGCATTACTACTCGGCTCCGAAAGAATTGGCGGCGAAGTAATCGTTGTAAAACTCCAAATTTGGGAAGAATCTATTTGAAGTGGCGTTAAGCTAATTATCGCTTTAACTTGCCAATAATAGCGAACATTATATCCGGGCACCGTTTTTTGAACCTGCGTTGTTGCAATCCCAGAACTATCGAGTATTGGGTTCGACAAATCCGAGTATGCGGAAACTTTAATCGAATAACTTAAAGCACCCGTAACAGGAGCCCAAACAAAAGTAACATTCTGGTCCTGGCAAGGTTCGTTATTCAATGGAGCAATCAAATTCAAGCCATTGGCTCCATATAGCCCCCATAAAAATAATAATAGTATTGCAAATGATATTCGCATAATTCCTACCAACCTAATGAACAACAAAACTACAAAAATAAAAAATAATTTAAATAACTTATTCCAAAAATAATAATATACTTTAAACACACAAAAAGTTACTCGAAAAGCTCGAAACAAAAAATTGGTGGGGAATCAAGCCAAAAATCTTTATGTGCTATCGAATTAAAAGTAGTAATAAATTTAATTCCTTCTATCGAACATTATGCAAACAAACTATATTAATCTATCAAGACCCCGCATCGGACAAGTGGTTGCATCTCTCCCTATTTAATAGGTGAAGTATAGCGAAGCAAAACAGGCATCCCCGAATGATATATTACAATATTTCACTCATATTTTCATTTATATCTCTTTGCAAATAACGTGTCGCAGGATTTATGAAAAAAGTTGTTTCTATATTTATATGTTTTTTGTTTCTAATACCTACTTTTGGCGATGCACAGAGTTCAAAAATGATTTCTCCCGGGGAAGAACTCTTCTACGAAGTTTCTTTCCTTGGAATTAAGCTGGGGACAATTAGAATTGTAACAGAAAATCCCGAAAATTATAATAACAAATCGGTTTACAAAGCAAAAGCTTTTATTGATTCTTACGAAGGAATCCCTTTCGTCGATTTGCATGCAGTTTTCAATAGCTGGTTCGACCAGTCCATTACCTATTCCCATAAATTTAATGCAAGCGTTAAAGAAAAGGACTATTGGTTATTCGACCAAACACTCTACGAATACGACAAACAGCAAATAATTATCGAAAAATATAAGAAAGGCGAAAAATACTTTTCTCGGAAAGTCAAAACAAATAAGAAGTGGAACGATGGACTTTCGATTTTCTTCCTTGCTCGGGAATTTACTAAATCGGGCAAAAACATTAAAATTCCTACCGTAATGGACAAAGATACTGTTTACACCTACATTAATTTTCACGGGCGGAAGGAAAACGTCGAGATAAAAAGCATTGGTTATCCTATTCGAACGATAACATTTAATGGGAAAGCCGAATGGACTGGCATTTACGGTTTAACCGGTTATTTCGAAGGCTGGTTTAGCGACGATGAAGCAAGTGTGCCAATTAAGGCTAAAATGAATGTTTACATTGGAAGCATTAATATTGAACTAATAAAATGGACTCGTCCGGGTTGGAAGCCGCCACAAGGGTAGTCTACAGTCCTACTGCATCGAAAATAAGCGTGAAAATGGTGTCTGCAATTATTATTGCGAAAATCCCATTAACGACCGCGAGGGTCGTGTGGCGTCCCACATTCTCTGCTCCTCCGCCGACCTTCAATCCCCGGTAGCAACCAATCGAAGCAATTAAAAAGCCGAAAATAATGCTTTTAGCCAGCCCGGAAAGAATATCCCCCAACTCGACTGCCCTTTGTAGTTGAGTGAAATACCCAGAAGGAGTAATGTCGAGCATAGAAAGAGCCGAAATTAAACCGCCGATAACCCCAGCAAGATTCCCAATCATAACAAGCAAAGGAATTGAGAGCGAAACTGCATAGATTCGCGGAATAACAAGGAAGCGCAGAGGTTCGAAACCCATAGACCGAAGAGCATCTATTTCTTCGGATACTTTCATCGTTCCAATTTCGGCAGTAAATGCGGACCCAGAGCGACCAGCAACAAGAATTGATGTCATCAATGGACCCAACTCCCGAGTGATGGATACACCGATAAGGTCTGCGATATAAATATCGGCACCAAATTGCTTCAGTTGGATGGCTCCTTGGTAGCCCGAAATTATCCCTATCAGCAAAAGAATTAACGCAACAATTGGAACAGCATTGACTCCGTTCCGAATGAAAAGTTGGGGGAAATCCGACCATCGTATCTTTTTGGGATGAACCAACGACAAGAACAATTTGATTAGTATATTGCCGAAAAATTCAATAAAAGAAACAACATCGTTCGCCATAAACATTACTTTTTCGCCGATGCTCGCAAAGTATGCAAAAAAATGATTTCCGTTCGTTCGGCTGGGTTGCCGAATCAACGCAGAATCAGCCAAATTATCGAGAAGTTCTTTTGCATTTGTAGGCAACGATAGTAGTTCAAGATTGACGTTGTTCGATTTTGCCCAGTCTCGAAAGTCAGCAACAAAAACAACAAAGGTAGAATCGAATTTTTCGACTTTTGCGAAATTGAGTTGGACCGCGGTAATTCCGTCGAAATGTTGCTCGAAAGGTTTTAGTTGGTCGAATCCGTGCAAATTTTCGATAGTAAAAGGAACCAAAAAAGTGATTTCGGCACGGGTTCCTTCCTTGTCAATTCGATAATATTGTGGTCCGGCTTTCCTTCTCATAACTTAAAAAATTGCAAATGTCCCAAGAATGAAATTAACTAAAATTGGAATATGTTAGCATACAAAAAAGCACACGAAAATAAAAAATTTATTCCGTTGTATGTTTGGGTCGAGTTTTAAACAGTTTTTTTGAAAATCAGGAAGTTTAAAATGAAATTTTCAAAAAGGGGGAAGGTATTCCAATCCACTGCCGGTGGTAGTTTCGGCACTATCGACAAGGACGGAATTCGCTTTAGCCAAGGCAAGGAGATAACCGTTCCAAACAAAGGAAAAAGAAAGAGATAATTACCTTCTCAATTCCAAATATTCCCGATATTCAGGGGCGATTACAAAGGCACAATCGAGGACTTTGCAAAGTTCCCGTTTAGCGATTGTCCCACCGCATACCTACACCAAGCCGTTGCGTATTGCATAATGGGTCAATTCGGCGTTGTTCTTCATTTGCATTTTTTCGAGGACTCGATTTCGATATGTACTTACGGTATTTACACTTATATTTAATTCATTGGCTATTTCGTGGATAGCTTTTCCCGAAGCAATCAAACACATTACTTGGAACTCGCGGTCGGAAAGGAGTTCGTGCAATGGTGGGCTATCCTTTCCTTCGAGCTTAGTTGCAAGTAATTCAGCAAGATGTTCGGAAACATATTTTCGCCCGGTAGCAACTTTGTGTATGGCTTCGATAAGTTCTTCGGGTTCGCATTCCTTGTTCAAATAGCCCGAGGCACCAGCTTTTAACAATCGGATAGCGTATTGGTCTTCGGGATACACCGTAAAAACAAGCACAGGTAAGTTCGGTTTAATTCTTTTCAATTCCATAAGAGTTGCAAAGCCATCCTTGCCAGGCATAGAAATATCCAAAAGGACAACGTCGAAATTCCCTTCCTGCACTTTTTCGAGCAACTCGAAGCCTGAACTTGCTTCGCCAACAACCGAAAGGAATGGGTCTTGTTCAATTATCTGTTTGAGCCCCGTCCGGACGACTGCGTGGTCGTCTGCAATTATAATTTTAATCATATCAATTTATTGGTAATGTTAATGTTACTGTTGTTCCGACGTTCGAAACGCCTTGTATTGTTAATTTCCCGTTGACAGCATTTGCTCGCTCCTTCATCCCGACGATTCCAAGCGATTTCACTTTCGATATTTCTTCCAATTTTATTCCACGCCCATTATCCGAAACTGTTAAAATAAGATTATTTCCATCGACTTCCAAATGGACATCGACGCGCGTAGCATTGGCGTGGCGAGCAACGTTTGTCAGTATTTCTTGAAAGATGCGGAAAACTGCAATTGCCGTTCGTTCATTAAGCTTAATTTCTTGCTTTGTTAAATAAAGGCGACAACGAATCGCCGTCTGTTTTTGGAATTCCATCGATTGCCATTCTATTGCTGCAACAATTCCAAAATGGTCGAGAACCGAAGGACGTAGCTGCGACGATATCGAACGCACCTTGCGAATAGTGGATTCTATCATATCAATCATTTTAAGAATCCTTTCGTGGAGAACTTCTTCGCGAAGATGCTTTTTCTTCAACATCCACGAAAGCTCTAACTTCATAGCCGTTAGAACGTGCCCCAACTCGTCGTGAATTTCGAAAGCAAGGTTCTTTTTTTCCTCCTCGCGTAACGATTCAAAATAGAGCGCAAGGTTTCGCAATTGCTCTTGGGAGTTTTTCAATTGCTCTTCGACGGTAATTCTTTCTGTAATGTTGTAAATTAAGCTTTGCAAATAAACAATCTTGCCCCGAGAGTCTGCAACATTTTCCAAATGGTTTTCGACCCAAACAACTTCCCCATTAGGATTTACCAATCGATATGTAAAAGTGCGGGTATAGTTTGGGAAATGAACTGCTTCCCTATATACTTCGCGAACTTTGGCAGAATCGTCGGGATGGATTAAATCGAGCCATTTGATTTCGCCGGAAATAAGTTTTTCCGGTTCCAAACCGAGCAACTTCGAAACCGAACTGAAAACATTCACAACCTTTAAATCGGTCGAAAGACGCAAAAGCAATCCCTCGAAACGTTGTGCAAATATTGCTATTACACCCCGAATTGTTTCCAAATCCTGTTCTAATTGCCGAATAAAAGTAATATCGTCGAATTGAATCGCTTTCCAACCAAAACCAAAAAGTGTCGATGGCAAAAGGAACTTTCGAGCGCCGATTATTCTCTTTTGCGCTGGGGCTATTTTTGCTTCAAGTATTAGTTCCGCTTGACTTTCGTCCGAAGTAAGCAACGCTACTATTTCGGGCAAATCAAGCTCTTTGGCTTTTGCACCAACTTTTAATTCTACCGTTTCGAAGAGATTTCGCGCGGCGTCGTTAGCATAACGCAAAACATTAATTTCGTCGAAAACGAGCAACCCAATGGGAATCTTTTCGAACAATTGTTGGAACAATTCGTTTTTCCTTCTTAAATCAATCGGTAGGAGGCTCTTCTCTTTGATTTCCCATAGCAAAAGGACTATAAATTTTAGACGTAAATCTTCGAAAATTGGAAAGTATTTCAAAGCAAAATCGAAGTTTTCGCCTGTATGATTAACATAGTTATCTATGTCGAAAGTTGGGGATTGTTGTTTCCTTAATTCGGATATTAGTTCTGAATGCGTAAATTTTTCGGGTATCGGTATTAAAGAAGCCACATTTTGTCCCGCTTTGTTTTTCTCTTTGAAATGGAAAATCTTTTCTGCCGAAAGATTGCAATCCAGGAAACGAAATGCTTCGTCGAAAACGACAACCCCGAAAGGCGAGGCTTCCAAAAGCTCGGAAACAAAGTTATCCGTCTTTATCAATTCCTTAAAATTCTTAATTTTAGGAGCCACTTCTGTTTCGTTTAATGGCGGAGTTTTGAACGATTTTGGCTGGACAATACACATCACAACTGGGGGTTCGGCAATTAAAACAGGTATCGAAGTAATACTGAAAGCATAGCCGTTCGAACGATGCTTTTTGGTTGAAAGTAAGACTTCATGTTGCACAACTTCGTTGGATTGAAAGGCACGCTCGGCAGGACAGTTCGGACAGGGTCGCTCGAATTCGCAAACAATTTCGAAACATTTACCTTCGTCGGAACGACAAATGTTACGAAATTCTTCGTTCGCCCAAACAATGTTGTAATCGTTATCTACAAAATAAATCGGGGATTTCGACGAATCGAACGTTTTTTTGAAAAGCCTCAAAGGGTCAACTTCATCTTGGCGAATCGAATTGGACTTTTCCCCATCGATCAGGTTTCGGATAATATTTATAATTTTCAATTGCATTTGCACACTGCAATACTCAAAATTATTAACAATTTGAATAGAAATTTATTGTGATTTCAAAATTAATCAATTCCCAATAATTTCTACCTCGTTTTCCAGTCGGATACCAAAATTATCGAATACATCATTGCGAATCCTATCGGTAAATTCTTGGATTTCGTAGCCCCGTTTGGCACCGTAATTAACAACAATTAAGGCGTGCCGCTCGTAAGTCCCAACGTTTCCAATTCGGCGACCTTTCCAACCTGCCTTTTCTATCAACCAAGCTGCCGAAACTTTGAATTGCCCGCTATTAATTGGAAACGAAACCAAATCGGGATACCTCGTTTTCAATTCACTGTGTTTATCGCTATCCACTATCGGATTTTTGAAGAAAGAGCCACAATTTGGGAGAGTTTCGACATCGGGGAGTTTGCTCCTCCGCAAACTACAAACCGTTTCGAACACGTAGCTTGGGTCTGGTTGAATGTGGCCTTCTTTTTTCAACTCCTGTTGCAAATCTTTATACGAAACGTTAACACGCGGAATCTTCGAAAGTTCTAAATCTAAACGCGTAATTATAAAACTATTTTTAAGTTTAGTTTTAAAGATGGAGCTACGATAGTCGAAATCGCAATCGGCATTTTCGAACGTCTCGTATTCTCGCGTCCGAAGATTTATTCCAGAAACAGACCGGACAAATTCTTTGAGTTCAACTCCGTAGGCGCCAATGTTTTGAACAACGGCACCGCCAACTCGTCCGGGAATTAAAGCCAGATTTTCTAAGCCAAAGAAGCCGTTCCGCAAGCTCCATTCGACTAATTTCTGCCAACTCATTCCTGCATCGGCAGATATTTCAACCTGCTCTTGATTGTTCGAAAGAACTTGAACATTTCGGGCTACATAGTTAACCACAAATCCGTCGAAATCATCGAGAAAAAGAATATTCGAACCGCCCCCAAGGATAAAACGTTTTTCCGATTGGAAATCTTCAACTCGGAGCAAATCGAATATTTCTTGTTCGCTCCGAATTTCGACGTAATACTTTGCTACAACGTCGAGAGCAAAAGTATTATATTTTCGCAAAGAAAAATTCTGTTCTATCTTCATATTACAAAAATATTAAAAAGAAACTTCTAAGAAATAATAGAAGCGAGCGTTCTTTGACTATTCGGGCAAAGAATTGCAATCCCTTTGGTTTGGGGCTATGAAAAAACCCAAAGAGTTACGAAAAAAATTATGCCATTAGATAATCTGTTCTCGGCTCGAAATAGCTTTTTGTTTGAACAACTTCATATTTTTCTTATTTTTGTATTGGGAAATGTTAAGGGGTAACTTATGAAAAGAAAACTTCGACTAATTATGTTCCAAGTAATATATTTTTCCTTTCAGGTCTTTTCGCTGCAAGCTCAAAATTATTGGGCAAAAATCTACGGTGGCGTTGGCGAAGATTCCCCATGGAAAATTGCCAGCACTTCGAACTCTGGCTTTGCAATTGAAGGACGAACTCGCTCGTTCGGAAGCGGTTCCGAAGATTTCCTTTTCTTCACTGCTGATTCGAACGGAACATCAATTTTGCAAAAAGTTTTTAGCGCTCCAAATCTCGACGAACCATACGCAATGACAGCCACAAGCGATGGCGGCTATCTAATAGCTGGAAATAGTAGCTCCTTCGGCGAAGGGAGCAAAGACATTCTCTTCCTCAAATTGAATGCTTCTGGTAAAATAGACTGGCAAAAATCGATTGGCGGGAACGACGATGAATCGGCTCTCTCCGTTGTTCAAACTTCCGACGGAGGCTATATCGCCGTGGGTTGGACATTTTCCGTTGGTGCCGGGGGAACCGATGCTTGGATTGTAAAAATTTCTCCCGATGGCAATCTCGAATGGCAAAAAGCTTACGGCGGAACGGGTTACGAATTTGCCTATTCAATTATCGAAACTAACGACGGCGGCTTCCTTTTCGTCGGCAATACAGATTCTTCGACAGGCAAGGACAACGATGTTTGGGTAGTCAAACTCAACAACAATGGAGATGTCGTTTGGCAAAAAACTTACGGCGGAACGAACGAAGAATCGGCAAGAGCGGTTCGGCAAAATCCCGATGGAACATACACAATCGGAGCTTGGTCGAAATCCTTTGGGAATGGCTCCTCGGACTTCTGGTTGCTTAAACTAAACTCCGATGGCTCAATCCTTTGGCAAAAATCTTATTTAACTCAAAAAGATGCCAACTTCTTCGCTTTCGAAAGGACAAAAGACAACGGATTTATCCTCGTTGGAGGACTAAATATTTCAACAAACAGCAACCCCGATTATGATTTTTTCGTCGTCCGAATCGACGAATTTGGTTCGCCCGTCTGGAAGAAAACTTATGGCGGTAGCGGAACTGACCAAGCAAGCACAATAGCTGCTTCCGAAACAAGCGGTTTTCTTGTTGCCGGTTGGACATTTTCTTTCGACGATGCTATGGCTTCCGACATCCTCGTCCTTAAAATCGACGAAGATGGTAATCTCCCCAACGGCTTGGTTAATGTTTCTAATGCCAACTTGGATACCCTAACTACCAATATCGAGCCGAAGGAACAAAATTTTATCGTTACAAATACCAATCAAATGCTTCGGGAGACACAACTCGAAGAATCAGATGTCGCTTTGAAAGTAAAAACTTTGAACACGCTCGAAGTTGACGAGGAAGTTTCTCCCAAACATCCCGATATACAAATTCTATTAAACTTTCCAGGGAGTTTTGTTGCTCCAATGATTTCGGTTGCGCTCCAAGCTCCTTCCTTTGTAAATATTAAAATATACGATTTTATAGGAAACGAGCTCGCAACAGTTTACAATGGCTTTTTGGATAATGGAGTTCACTCTTTCGAGCTAAATTTGTCGGGTTTTGCAAGTGGTTTATATTTCGCAGTAGTTACATATAAATTTTTTTGATGTGATTATCCAAAAAATTTTCTATTGACGATAAAATTTTGCAAACAATGGTCTTACATTTTTATTAATTAGATTAAAAAATTGTTATTTTCGTTTTGTTCTTAATTATTTTTGCAATTTGATGATTTGAATATGAAAGCAAGAGACGTTCGGCGTTCGTTTTTAGACTTTTTTGCCTCGAAGGACCATAGAATCGTTCCAAGCAGTCCAGTTCTCCCACAGGGCGACCCAACTCTTCTTTTTACCAATGCTGGAATGAACCAGTTCAAAGATGTTTTTCTTGGTGTTGGAAGCCGGGACTACAAGCGCGCTGCCGACACTCAGAAATGCATCCGCGTCAGCGGTAAACATAATGACTTAGAAGAAGTCGGAGTCGACACTTTTCATCATACTTTCTTCGAAATGCTCGGGAATTGGAGCTTTGGTGATTATTATAAAAAGGAAGCTATCGCTTGGGCTTGGGAATTGTTGACTAAAGTATGGGGCCTGCCCAAAGATCGGCTTTTCGCTACTGTTTTTCGAACCGACGACGAAGCTTTTGGTATCTGGAAAAAATATCTACCAGAAAGTCGTATCTTTCGCTTCGACGAAAAAGACAATTTTTGGGAAATGGGGGAAGTTGGTCCTTGCGGACCCTGTAGCGAAATCCACTTCGATAGAACAAACGACAAAAACGGAGCATCTTTAATCAACACAGGCAGTCCCGATATGATAGAAATTTGGAATCTTGTCTTTATTCAATACAATCGCAACGAAGACGGAAGTCTAACGGAGCTACCAGCCAAACATGTCGATACTGGGATGGGACTCGAAAGAATCACTGCACTTTTGCAAGGAAAGACATCGAACTACGACACCGATTTATTTCAACCTTTAATAAACAAATTAGAGGTCCTTTCGGGGCTCAACTATCCCGAGGAGGTTTCCGACCCTAATGGAATAGCGATGCGCGTTATTGCCGACCACGTTCGAACACTCGCTTTTGCTATTTCCGATGGAGCATATCCCAGCAACGAAGGGCGTGGATATGTCCTTCGGCGCATTCTTCGGCGGGCTTCGCGTTTTGCGCGCCGATTGGGATTCACCGAACCAATTATTTACAAATTAGTTCCCGAGCTAATAGATACAATGGGTGATTATTTCTCTGAATTAAAGCAAAACCAAGCTATTGTAGAACGTATCGTTCGCGCCGAAGAGGAAAGTTTTATTCAAACTCTCGACCGAGGAATAGAGAAATTTGAATATTTTATTGCCGAACAAAAGAAGAAAGAAAGTAATATTATTCCGGGCGAGTTTGCCTTTCTACTATACGATACATTCGGATTTCCATTGGATTTGACGCAACTAATGGCTCGGGAACTTGATTTTTCGGTCGATGTCGATGGTTTTAATCAAAAAATGGAAGAACAACGCCGACGAAGTAGGCAATCGGCAAAGTTTATCAAAAACGATACCACTCTCTCTACCAGCAACTATAACACTGAATTCACAGGCTACACAGAATTTGAAAGTGAAGGAAAGGTGCTCTTTGTTCAAGAAAATCAAATAATTACAGACCGAAGCCCCTTTTATGCCGAAAGCGGGGGCCAAATTTCCGACACTGGGGAAATAATCTTCGAAGACAAAGTTTTTCGAGTCCAAGACATTTTTAAATCGGGAGGAGCAATTGTTCATATATGCGAAGATACTATCCCCAATATCGTTGGAGAAAAAGTTATTCTTCGAATTGATTCAACAAGGCGAAAGGATATAATGCGGAATCACTCCGCTACCCACCTTTTGCACGAAGCATTATATCGAGTATTAGGAAAGCACGTAAAACAAGCTGGCTCGCTTGTTGCTCCCGAATACCTTCGATTCGATTTTAATCACTTTGGGAAAGTCGATGATTCCGAATTAAAAAAAATCGAAATTCTTGTTAACGAAAAGATTTGGCAAGGACTCGAAGTTACAACATCTGTAATGCCGCTCGAAGATGCCCGAACAAAAACCAAAGCAAAAATGTTTTTTGGTGAAAAATATGCCGATGTGGTTCGAGTTGTTTCGATGGGAGATTTTTCGTCAGAACTATGCGGTGGAACACACCTTCGAAATACCCAAGAGATAGGTATCTTTAAAATTATTTCCGAACAATCAATCGCTGCTGGTGTTCGTCGAATAGAAGCAATTACGGGGCGATATGTTTACGAGTTTACCTCGAAACTTCTTCGAGAACTTGAATTTAGTAAAACAAAAGAAAATGAACTACTCGACAAAGTTAAAATACTTGAACGCGAACTACAAAAAATTGAAAAAGAAAAAATCCGAAACGAAATGTCGAGCTGGATAAAAAATGCTACAGAAATAGATTCCATTCGATTGGTTTCAAAAATTGTAGATATCGAAGACATCGATATCCTACGCCAAACGGGGGAGGAACTTCGAAATCTTTTAAGCCACAAGGGAATTGGATTCTTGTTCTCCAAAGTAAACGATAAGCTCCACATCGTTTGTGTAGTTACCGACGATATTTTAACAAGATATCCGGCGGGAAAACTTGTTAACGTTGTTGCACAACAATTTGGGGGACGCGGCGGAGGTCGTCCACATCTTGCTACCGCAGGGGCCCGATACACTAACAAACTGAATGAAGTTATAGAAAAACTGAATGATATTATAAAAGAAGTTTTAATTAAATGAGTAATAGTAATAATATTTGTGGAAATGTGGAAAACTCGAAAGAAATTTAATTTAGTGTTAATTTCTTCAATAAGTTTTAAATATTGCTAAATTTTTATATATTGTGGAAAAATTTTTGAAAAAATGTGAAAAATTTGAAAAGATGCTAAGTTTTCAACAAATAAATAAGAATTGGAACGAAGTTTTCCACAAAGGAAACTGGACTTTTCCACAGAAAAATAAGCCGATTGTTAATAATTTGTTAATTAAATAAATAGGGGAAGGAATATGGCTTTTATTAATTGGAACGACTCTTATTTATTGGGAGTTCTTTCAATCGATAACCAACACAAAAAAATAGCCGATATAATTAATCAGCTCGATGATGCTATGAAATCAGGTCGGGGACGAGAAATTCTCGAGCAAATTCTTTTTGAACTTGTTGATTTTATCGACACTCATTTCAAGGCAGAAGAAGAGTATATGGCAAGATTTGGATACAACGACTACGAGAACCATCGCTACGAACACGAAAAACTAACCGACGAAGTTAAAAGGTTCTACGATGATTTCAAAATAGGGATGATATCTTTAAATACGGAAATTATGAATTTCCTACGAAACTGGTTGATGGACCATATCTTTGTTAAAGATAAAAAGTTCGCTAAGTTTTTGCAATCGCAAGGGATAGTTTGAGAAGAAAAGTTTTACTTTCGTTTCTTTTTTTTATTTTTTCGTTTCCGTCGTTTTCGCGAAGCGATATTTGGAGCGAACTCCTTTCTTTCTCGTATTTCAATAACAGAGGATACGAAGTCCTTCGAAGAATTTGCGATGAAGCGGGTGGCCGTCTTACTGGAACAATCGAAAACGAAAAAGCTTTAAACATACTTATCGAGGAAGGGGAAAAAGATTCGTTGTCTATACGTTTGGAGAAATTCGAGATGCCCGGTTGGCTCCGCTCCGAAGATTCTGTTGTTCTTACTTTTCCTCAAAGTCGGCGGTTGCGCGCCGTTGGACTTGGCTTTAACGAAAGAAGCGAATTAATCGACGAAACCGAAGTTATTTACGCAAGTTATGGTTACAAAGAAAATTATGATGGGCTAAATGCTCTAAACAAAATTGTTCTTGTAACCCAAGAACGCCCCAAAAACAAAGAAGAGCTTCTTCGCTACGAAGCAATAGAGATTGCCGCTAAACAAGGAGCACGAGCTATTCTATTTATTAATGATAAATCGGGGGGGCTTGTGTTGGCTGGCGTAGGCAATTTCCAGGGAACCTCCAATCCAATACCAGCATTTAGTATTACTTTCGAAGAGGGTAGTCGTTTGAAAAGACTCGTCGAAAAAGGAATTACCCCAAAAATTAGGTTAAAAAGTAATTCATTTTGTGTGCCTATTGAATCGTATAACGCAATATGCACAATAGAAGGCAAAAGCCGTAGGAAAGTGGTTATTGGGGCTCACTTCGACTCGTGGGATTTAGGCCAGGGTGCTGTTGATAACGGCGTTGGAATTGCTGTCCTTTATGAAATTGCAAGAAATTTAAGGAGAATCAAGAACTTCGATAGAACCATAGAGATTGTGTGGTTCAATGGCGAAGAGCTTGGGCTTTGGGGTTCTAAAAGGTATGCCGAACAGCATAAAAACGAAGTCGACTTGATGATTAACCTCGATATGCTGGGCACTCCACGCGGCTTCAACGCAATGGGTTTCGATATTTTGAAAACAACCCTCGATTCGATCGCCAAAAGCCTCAATGGACTCGATTTAAATCAGGGGGTTGTAAGTTCTCCGTGGACAAATAGCGACCATATGTATTTTATGTTCGAAGGAATTCCTTGCATTACTCTAATTGGTTATATGGATGAGCCGATGTATCGATATTATCACGATTTTGGCGATACATTCGACAAAGTAAATAAACGATATATAAGCGATGCTTCTGCTGTTGTTTCGATTCTCGCTTTTGAATTTTCAAAAGGTTGGCGAACCATAACCAAATCAACCCGAGAGGAAGTAAAGAAAATACTTATCGACAATCATCTCGACACGCGTTTGCGAAAGCAAAAAGAATGGAGATTCGATTAATCCAATCCTTTCTATAGATTTACAACACTGCTCCTAACCTAATTTCTTAACATCTTGCTTCCCCGCCCTATTTTCTTATGAAGAAGAAAGAGGACGAAAAGGGAATAGGTGTTTTTATTTTCAATTATTTTTTATAATTTAGAATTGAGGTGCTAAGATGAATTGTTGTAACGAAAAAATTTGCTTTCGTTCATCATCGGTAGTTCGCTGCCTTCGAGGTTGTTTTATAAATTTGCTGCACAATCCCCCCCCGCCTAAGTTGTTGATATTAATTGGCTTACAACAATTCGTTTGCAACC
>JBBIJO010000016.1:0-41126 GCA_037445895.1 Ignavibacteria bacterium
TCACATCAACATTCATATCCAACAACGCTACTACATTGTTCTTGAACGTAGTCCCTTTCGAACTCTGTATCGCAACCCCAGAAACGTAACCAGTTGTCAACAAGGAAGTGTTCGAAATAACTATAGTATTGTTTACGATTTGGTCGTTTCGGCTGTAGTATCCAGTATAACGGGGCAACAGAAGCGAAGCACTACGTTCTGTTGTTAGGTAAATCCCCATACGGTTTGCCGATTGAGCATTTGTATTCAAGCCCCAAATGATATTATTAAATATTTTGTTGTTCTCTGGAACATCTGGGTAGAATACTTGGGAGGGGTTCGAGAATGGATAAGAATTTCGGACTTGCTCAACTTTGATACCGTAGGAGGCTACTGCCGAATTGACATTGCTAATTTCGTTCCCATCGACAGTATTGCCAATTGTATTGTATCCATTATAACCACTACGGCGATCTCCACCGAGTATAATACCAGCAGCATCGTATCCACTTAAGCCCGAGACATTGTAGATTTTATTTCGAACGACTTTCGAGCCCTCTTCGTGCCCGAGGAAAATACCCGAGCGAAAAACATTGTAGATTGTATTATTCGAAATTTCGTTGTTCTGGTTATAATATCGCAAATAAATTGCTTGCCCTTGGTTGAACAATGGACCAATGCCAAGAGAGACAATGCCAAAACCAAACCCGCTGATTTCGTTGCCTTTAATAACGTTGTTTGCATTAGGCAAAGTATCGAGATTGAACGAGTTCGAAGTTTCGTCGTCCTTGTTTGTTGGGGTTTTACTTCGCAAGACGATTCCAGCACTGTATGTTTCGTTGCCGGGTCGTAAATCGGCTTGGAATTGGAACATTGATAAAGCGGTATTATATAACGTCAAAGGCAAAGAAGCTCGACGCGAGACGTTGTTATCGTCGAAATTAGTTATAATACAGTTTTGAATTTTAATGTTCGAAGCACCATTTCCTAAGTAGAAAACCGAACGGAATGGACTATTTGTATTTAAAACGAATTTCATAGATTTTTGCGAGCCACCATCGAAGATGATATAGCCATCGGAATTTGCATATTTCCTTACCAAACTTGGGATTACCTCAAGCACTGGTGCATTACTGTTCATAGGACTCGGATTTTGTCCAAACAAAATCCCTACTCCGTTACCGGTGCTAAGTTTAATAGTAATGCTCGATTTCGATAGACTTCGAATTGTCGAAGGCTTGAAGGTAATTGTATTTTGTGGGCTAACTCCGATAATTTTCGAAGATAAATCCAACGCTGGGAAGGGTGAATTAAGATTCCCGACGTCGTAGAAAGTATCGGTTAGTTCGAAAACGACCGGCCCAGTCAACCCACGTAGATACAAATCATTAAGAGCATCCTGGAATGTTGTGTAATTTCTAGAACTTCCTTGATACATCGTTCCAATTGTATATGTTCCAGCCATTGCATGAACGACTTCGAAAAGCTTACAATAGGTATCGTTACTTTGAACGGGGTCGCCTTCGGCGGCAATTGTTATGCATATCTTGTATGTTCCGGCATCGGGTGGAATAAAGTTGTCGGGGAAAATTACACTTGTAATGTTATTCCTTCCAGTTGGAACATCTTGGATAATCGTATTGCTTCGGAAGACTGTATCATAAGGTGGAGTCATTTTTACAACATAGACGTATGCTGGTGCATCGGAGATAACACCAACGCCATTGTTCCGGAAGATTGCCCGAACTCGAAGTGGACGTCCTACAAAGACGCTATCGCCCGGAGTAGTTATTGCATAGGATTCTCCTTCTATGTCGTAAGCAACATTGAATTCAAACGTTTCGCCTTGCCGCGGGTAACGGTTGTTGTAGGTTTCGTCGTCGTAAGGTGGATAGGTTGGGGTTGCGGTGATAACCGCTTGATAATCGCCAACATCGCGAGGTCGGAATACCCGAAAATTAATTTGAACACCATCGCCGGTATTCAATGGTGGAGTGTTAGCAACGGTAGGCCAACGAACTGTATCGGTCATTTCTATATTCCCATTGCGCGTTACCGTGCAAGCAGCATAAAAGGAATCTACCTGCGAAATTCCAATGTTTACGATTCTTGCTTGAATTGGGATACTTACCGAAAGAGGATATTTCCTATCGGTTTTTGATTTGGGCGAAAGCAAAGAGGTAATGGCAAGGTCGTAGTCGTTGGCAATAACAAAAGTCTTTGACGGAATCGGTTGAACATAGCTGAAAGAAGGAAGTTCCATTTGTGCTTCAACTATGTATTCGCCACCAGGAATTTGGCTTCGATTGGTAAATAAATCCAAGGCTCCATTTGTTCCAGCCGCAAGACCTTTTGCATAGGGGATATAAGCAGTTGCGGGTTGACCAAGCGGTTGAGGAGAAAAATAAATTAATTCATCGCTTGGGTCGGCTTTCGTTCCTGTGTATATGATTTTATAATTTGGATTTCGTCGTGGGTCGGCTGGCAGCGGTCCGGATATTTTGTAACGCCCATAAACTTCGGCTTGCCCCGAGATTCTATTGAAAATCATTGCTGGCTTTTGAGTGCCACCGGTGCCATCGTAAATGTTTCCACGGCGAAGAATTGTTCCTTCCGTAGGCCACGCATCGACAAGGCTGGGGAATGCCGTCAACGAAATCGTTTTGCCCGGGGTTAGGTATGCAGCAGTTGAACTGTTCGTATACGATAGATTATACCTTGGAGCCGGATTTACATTAGAAAAGTGTGCAACAAACGTCGCGCCAGGTTCAATGTTGATGTATCGGCTGTTCTGTGTCCCAACGAATCCGATTCGCGGCATATAATAATCGCCATACATATCCCAGTAATTAAAACTTCCATAATTCATTGAACCATAAACGATATCAACCTTGTTAGAAGTTTCGTAGAGTTTTATTTGGAAATTCATATTAGCATTCCACTGGTAATAGAAATCCATTCCTAACCATTGGAATACTACCACACGATTCGGCGCCACTCCTTGAACTTCGTAGCCCATACCACCACGAACGTATAAATCGTAGCGCATTGCTTGAATCGATGAGTAAACATCGGTTAAATATGTACAATAATAACAGTAGTAATTGTAGAGAGGATAAAGAGTAAGATAACCATTTGCACTCATATAAACATAGGAGTTAAAGTAGTTATCGTATTTGAATTGGAAAGGCAGAGAAACCGAATAAACGTTATCGTCGGCAACGTAGGCAAGAACTGTCCAACCAGTTGATTCTTGGAAAGTTCCGTTGGTAATATTGCACGTCATATCTGTTAGTAACTGCGAACGGGCTGGTTGCCCGAACATTATCAAGCTAACCAAAATGATTAGCCCAACTTTGGATAGTTTGGTTAACATAAAGCCTCCTTGTTAAAAAGAAACATATTTTATAAACCCATTTTAATAATACAAATAATACAACACAATCTTTTATTTTTTTGTTTTTGTCACGATTTAAACTACTCTTTGTCGCTAATAGAACTACAAAATGGCTTTTCGTATATGGTGAATCCTCATACTTCAAAGTTTCCATTTTGTTGCTCCTTAGCCTACACCAAACTTAACGTTTGTTATTTAAATATGTTGCGGACTTTGACAAAAATTGAAAGAATTTTTCAATAATTTGATTAAGTGTAATGCTTTTTTTGTAACAACAATCTGACAGTGTCAAAAAAAGTTGACACTTTTCATTTTATGACCTCAATTTTGACACGAACTATTCCTTTTTGCAACATATCGAGTTCTTTTGCGGCGCGTGTCGAAAGGTCAACGATACGGCTAGGAACGAAAGGGCCACGATCGTTCACTCGAACGATTATCGTTAGTTGATTGTCGAGGTTTGTAACTTTCAATTTTGTTCCAAATGGTAAACTTCTGTGTGCGGCTGTCAGTTCGTTCGAATCATAAATTTCCCCCGATGCGGTTGTTTTGCCTACGAATGAATCGGCATAGAACGAAGCATAACCGATTTCGGAATAATATTCTGGATTTGCTTCTGAATTGGCGGGTGGGGTCTTGGCGTTACTATATCGAATTGCGGAACTGCAAGCCACAAGTTGCAATCCAAAGATGATAAAGAGCAATTGTTTAGAGTAAAGGGCTCGCATTTTTTCTTCGCAAGTAGTTAACGATTTCGATAACACGATTGGTTGCTCCGCGACGGCAAATTAAAAGGGCGATTGGTGTATCGATAACAACAAGGTCTTCGACGTCTATTGTTGCAATTACTTTTTCGTACGAACGAATGAAAGAATTACGAGTGTCGATTGTCAGAACGTCGCCGACTATGCAGTTGTTGTCCGAATCTTTCAGCGAAAGCCGGTAAATTTCGTCCCAAGTTCCTACATCGCTCCAAGTGAATGCCGATTCAAGGACATAGACGTTGCGAGCTCTTTCGAGTATTCCGACATCGAGCGATTCAGATTGGATTTGGCGATAAGTTTCGTCCACTGCTTGTTCGAAATTAGATTTTCCGAGGAGTTTTTTTAGAATTGTGAAATAATTGTGTGTTTCGGGTGAACAAATATGCAATGATTCCCAAAAGATAGAGATTTTCCATACATAAATTCCTGTGTTCCAAAGGAATTCACCAGTCGAAAGGAAACGTTTTGCAGTTTCGAAATCTGGTTTTTCGGCGAATGTTTTCGTAAATCGAATTCCCTTTTCGTAGAATTTGCCGAGATTGCCGGGTTTGTTATCCACTTGAATATATCCGTAATTTGTCTCGGGCCGAGTAGGTGTAATCCCGATTGTAACGATAGAATTTCTTTCGGTAGCAAATTCGACTGCTGTTTCGATTTTATTCTTAAATTCACCAAGATTGGAAATGTGATGGTCCGCGGGAAACACGACAGCAACCGAATCTTTGGGATATTTAACTGAAAGATGGGTAAGGGCAAGCGACACACAAGGCATAGTATGGCGCGGGAATGGCTCGCTGATTATATTGCTTTCTGGTATATTTGGAACTTGTTGGCGGATAAGCTCTGTAAACCTTTGGGAAGTTACAATATAAGTGTCCTCGATTGGAAATATATCGAGCAATCGCTCGATTGTGTTCTGCAAAAGGGTTCCATTCCCAATAAAGTGTTTGAACTGTTTGGGTATTTGTTCTGTGCTTTTAGGCCAAAGCATAGGGCTTGTGCCGCCAGCCATAACAATTGCAAATTTTTTGGTTTCTGCCATATCAGACTCCTCTTTTATCGTTACCCCAAATGAATTTGTGAATTTGAAGATTTAACCGAACAGGAAGAGCATCCTTTAAAATCCATTCAGAAAGGACGGAAGGTTCAAGTTCACCCCAAACGGGAGAAAAAAGAACACACCCAACTCGGTTAAATAGATTAAGGTCGCGTATTCTTTCTTTTGCCCAATCGTAATCGGAACGGTTTGCAACAACAAATTTCACTTCGTCCTTTTTATCCAAGTATTCTAAATTTTTATAATTATTAAACTTATCCATCTTTGAGTCTGGACATTTAATGTCCACTATTTTAATCACTCGTGGTTCAACCTCCGAAATATCCAAATGCCCGTTGGTTTCGAGTGCAACCAAATAACCTTTTTCGCACAGATATTTCATAAATGGTATTATTGCCTTTTGATTTAATGGTTCTCCGCCGGTTATGGTTACAAATTTTACCCCCGAGATTACAATCCTGTGGAAAATATCCTCGCCGCTCATATTTTTTTCTCTTTGCTTCAAATCGAGAGCATAGGGAGTGTCACACCATCGGCAACGCAGTTCACATCCTTGAAGTCGAACAAACACACAAGGCAACCCCGCACGTGTTCCCTCGCCTTGTATCGAAACAAAAACTTCCGATACATTGAATTGATACCGAAGAAGTGCGTCGATACTTGCCATAATTACCCTTTATTTTTGTTCTAAAACAGCAATCGATTCAACGTGATATGTTTGGGGAAACATATCAACGGGTTGAATCTCTACTAAATTATAAAAATTACTTAAGACTGAAAAGTCTCTTGCTTGTGTTGCAGGATTGCAACTTATGTAAATTATCTTTTGGGGCAAAACTTCTATTAACGCTTCGAGGAGATTTTTGTGCATTCCCGAGCGTGGCGGGTCAACAACAACTAAATCTGGTCGTTCAAGTTTTTTAAATTCACTTAATATAGTTTTCGAATGTAGGTCCTTTGCATAGAAAACAACATTGTGAATTCCATTCATCGTAGCGTTGTCCCGTGCGTCTTGAATCGAACTTTGGCTAATTTCCAAACCAAATACAAATTCAGATTGCTTTGCCAATGGTAGTGTTATTGTCCCGGCGCCGCAATATAAATCCCATACGATTTTCGCACCTCCATTGTTATAGCTAATAACTTTTGCAATTAATTGCTCGGCTTGTTCGGGATTGACTTGGAAGAACGAAAATGGAGAAATTTTAAAACGGATTCCACACAAATTTTCGATTAGATTTCCTTTTCCTTTCAAGACCATAGTTGAACCTGTTGTTGTAGGCGAAAGAGAATCGTTCGAAGCGTAAATAAGATGGTCGATTTCCGGGCGCGAAATAAGTTCATCGCCCATTAGCCACGCTAAGAACTTATTCTCGATTTCACTACGTTGGGAGCTTGTTATCACAATTACCATCATCTCGCCTTCGGAGCGCGAAAAACGGAACACAAGGTTACGTAGAAAACCTTTGTGGGTTCGTAGATTGTATGCGGGAATATTTAATTTAAGTGCTTCTTGTTTAATTAATTGCAATATTGGATTAGCTTTTTCGGGATGAAGAAGGCAATAGTTTAAATCCAATACTTTATCGAAACGTTCCGGAATATGGAAACCAAGAGCAAAATTTTTTTGAATAATTTCATCTCCGGCTTGGATTTCGTCGCGAGTTAACCATCGAGATGTTCCGAAAGTAAATTCGGTCTTATTCCGGTAATAAAATATGTTTGGGGCTGGAAGGGTAGGGTGGACAATTTGTGGCTCGATTTTTCCAATCCTTTCGAAAGCGTCGATAACAAAACTCCGTTTCCAATGCAGTTGTTTATCGTAGGAAAGATTTTGGAATGAACAGCCTCCGCAAATCCCGAAGTATTCACACCTCGAAGGAATTCTATTCGGCGAAGGAGTAATAATTCGGGTGATTTTCCCTTCGGAATATTTTTTTTTGCATTTTGTTAGTTCTACTTCGACAATGTCGCCGGGCACAGCATTCCGAACGAATACAACTTTACCATTGTGATGGGAAACTCCTTTGCCTTCGAACGCAAGCGATTCTATTTCTAATTGTATTTTCTCGATATTTTTCATAATCAACAAAAAAAGGCTGTCCACACTCGAAAAAGAACAGCCCCGCGATTTTCAAAATGAGCGTTTTTTATTCTTCTTCGCTGATAACCCAAACTTTAATGGTAGCAAAAATGTCTTGGAATAATTTTATTTTTATATCGAAAATGCCAAGCGATTTAATTGGTTCGTCGAGAATAATTTGGCGTTTGTCAATTTCGTAGTTGTAGTCTTCTTTAAGTTTTTCGGCAATCATAATTTGGGTGACGGAACCATAGAGTCGCCCTTCCTCGCCGACTTTCATTGGAATTGATAATTGAACCTGCGAAAGTTCGTTTGCTAATTCTTCGGCTCGTATTCTATCGACTTCCAATCGTTTCTGTAGTCGCTTCTTTTCTATTTCGAGAGCTTTAACAGCTCCTTCGGTTGCAACATAGGCATAACCACGAGGAATTAAGTAGTTTCGAGCATATCCATCTTTGACGTGAATAACTTCGCCCGTCCTGCCTAATGTTTCTAAATCCTTTCTTAATATAATTTTCATATTATTCCCTTATTTTTTCTATAATTAATTTTCGGAAGGAACGGTTTGCGCTTCACTCTCTGGTTCATCTACTTGAATTGGATTTTCGATTGCGTCGTCTGCGATTTGTTGAGCAGCATCGGCTGTGGGCTCATCCGTTCGCGGTAACTCCGATGACGATATTCCAGTGCTCTTTCCTTCGGCAATCATCTTCAAGCGAAGATTTTTGAGTTTTTTAGATAACGCCAGCGTTAAATGCCGAAGAACTGTATCTTCGAGTATTAGGAATCGTTCGAAAATTGGTATCGAACTGGGCGACGACTCGTAAACAAGATGGACATAGTATCCATTGTATTTTTTGTTAATTGGATAAGCAAGCCGCCGTCGGCCCCATTTGTTAATCTGGATAATATCTGCACCCAGATTCTCTATGTAGCTCGTAACTTTGCTAATAACCGATTCGACATCGGGGTCTTCCAACGCTGCATTGACTATTAAAGTCGTTTCGTAAATCTTTCTTATACTCATATCTTCACCAAATCTTACAAAATCTAACTTTCTTAAATATTGATTTTTTAAAGAGCTACAAAATTAAGATATTAATTTATATTTTCAAAATTTTTTGAAATACGGGATGCAGAATCATCTTCGCAAACTACTTCGCTTGTTTGTTTTAATTTGTAATAATGTGGTGCTTGCGGCAAAACTTTAAATCCTTCTCTGATTTTCCCCATTATGGTTTGAACAAGAAGTTGCAACCTATTTGTTCAAACCAGTCCTACTACATTTTGCTTTGGACTATCCGATGTAATATTTTTTCGGAAATTTCACAAGATTAAATTTTTATAACAATTTTGCCTATGTGCTGTCCACTTTCCATATACCGATGGGCATCGTCCGTATTTTTTAATTCGAAAATTCTATCGATGTGTGGGTGTATTTGTCCCTTGTTTAATAAATCGACCAGGCTAGCAAATTCCTGCAAAGACCCCAAATACAACCCAGAAATATTCAGATGTTTAAGGTAGAACTGCTGAATATTGAAATTGACCTCGCGGCCAGTCAGCATTCCACAAATCAGCAGTAACCCATTTTTACACAAAAGGGCAAGTGATTTTTCGAAAGTTGCGGGACCTACGAAATCGAGAACAACGTCAACTCCGTCGGGATATAATTTACGCACTTCGGCAACGACATCATCTTCGAAGTGATTGAAAACATAATCGGCTCCGAAAGCAAGAACAGTTTCCCTTTTTGCTTCGTTTCCAACAGTAGCGATAACTTTTGCTCCACGACTTTTTGCCAATTGAATAGCGAAACTTCCCAAACCACTCGAGCCTCCCCAGATAAAGAAGACATCATCGGCGCCAAGACAAGCAACAGTATGAACAGAATGATAGGCTGTTAAACCAGCGATTGGGAGTGTGCAAGCTTCTTCGAACGTTACGTTTTCGTTTATTTTGAATAGATTGTCTTCGGGAACGGCAACAAATTCTGCATACGAGCCTTTGATATGCATCCCGAAATATTTCCAATCATCATTTAACTGTTCATATTTGTTAAATTTTGGATTAAGACTTTTGGGAAGCACAATTGGATAGGAAACGACTCGTTCACCTATTGTAAATCGTTGAACATTTCGACCAACGCTTTCAACAGTTCCCGCAATGTCGCCTCCAAGAATATGTGGAAAATCTAGAAACAATCCTGGATAACCTTTGCGTAAATGCAAATCTACCCTGTTCACACTTGTTGCACCGACCCGAACGAGAACTTCGTTTGGTTGGATATCTGGATTAGGGAAGTCTTGGACTAATCGAAGATTTTCCGGACCACCATTCCGCTCTAATACTATGGCTTTCATACCTTATAATAAAAAATTTAGTTGAACAAAAAAAGAAAACGGAAAAGTTTATAAAAAATTTGATACGACCAATAGCTTCCATAGTAAAGGCGTTCGCTCGAAAATTAAAATCTTTTAAGATTTTTTTAATTGTATATTTAGGTTAATGTATTTAGGTTGTAACCTCAAAAATTTACATAGGGAAAATGAACAATAGAAATTTTATTAGAAACAATGTTTGGGCTTTGTTCGCTTTGCTTTTTATTGGTGTTGTGTTGTATCCAACGCCTACTTTTTCGAAGCATAAAGCAAAGAAACCGACTAAAAAATCTACGGTTAAAGTCTCAAAAAGACATAAGTTAATCGAAGAGTCGCTCGCTAAGCTCAAAAAGTATCTTATCGGGAATAAGCAATTTTCATTCGAAAATATTTCGTTCGACCCACAGAATGAACAAACAATTGTACTCGGCGATAACTCGAGTATTTTTACGCATCCATTGTTCAAAGACAAACTAATTCAAAATATTCTTTCTTGGTTGGGAACTCCATATCGTTACGGCGGAAGTTCGAAGCGTGGGGTCGATTGTTCCAACTTCATTTGTGGCATCTTGAACGAGACTGTTGGAGTGCGTCTTCCCGCAAATGCACAAACACAGGCTCTTTTGTTTGAACCAATTTACGAAATCGATAAACTGCAATTCGGCGATTTGATTTTCTTTTCTGGAAGAAACCAGCGAGCGAAGCGTATCGGGCATGTTGGAATTTATCTTGGAAACGGGATTTTCGTCCATTCTTCGACCCACCGTGGTGTTATTGTTACCCACATCTCCGAAAGCTATTACACACCGCGTTATCGTTTTGGCGGGCGTCTTGCCGCAGGACGCTTCCTCCTTGCTGCGCAATAAGGGTTTAAATTAGGTAAATATTTCCTAAAATACCGTTCTGAAAATTTGCATTGAAGTGAAATATATCGGCTTTGTGCATAGCCTGCAATCATTCGTTGGCCTGCGATTATGCAACCAAGACGCTTGTCCTACCGATTGGGTCGTTGCTTGGTAAAGAGAGTAGGAACAAAAAAGAAAGCTAAATTTTTTAATGTTTTGGGCAGTCCTGCATAATTTTTGTCAAAATTTTGTAATTTATATATTGGCTTGATTGAGATTATCTAAAAGTAAGTAAATTCAATGATTACAGATGGAAACATTTCGAAGCGATATTTCAAATCAAGAATTTCCAATTTCTGAAAGAATTTCGGGTGGAACCGTTAGACCCTCGATTTTGAGCCTGATTCAGCAGGATTGTCCCACATTCACACCCGAAAAGCATCTTGCTCTAAGCGAACTCAATTATTATCGAGAGCAATACATTTCGAATTACATTTCTCGCGAAATTGGAGAATTGACTGAATTAGAAAAAGCAGTTGTTCGAGCGTTGAAAAGACACACCACTTTAACGGACAAAATCGACGGCGATGGCGAACGGTATCTGACTCTTGGACAAAAAGTTGCCGACAAAGTTGCCCAATTCGGCGGTAGTTGGCCATTCATATTTTCGTTCATATTCTTTATTTTGATTTGGATTACTACTAATGTGTACTGGCTTGCCAACAGCGGATTCGACCCTTACCCCTTTATTCTTTTAAACTTACTGCTGTCGTGTCTGGCTGCTTTGCAAGCTCCGGTGATTATGATGAGTCAGAACCGGCAAGAGCAAAAGGATAGAGAAAGAGCAAAGAAAGATTATATGATAAATCTGAAATCTGAACTCGAAGTCAGAATGTTGCACGAAAAAATAGACCATATTATTTTCCACCAACAGGAAAGGCTTTTAGAAATTCAACAAGTTCAAACAGAAATGTTGAACGACATTATTAGATTAATTGGTAGTAAAAAACAATAAATAAGAGTCAATAGATGGCACAAACGCAATATCGCCTATTGAACTTCATCAACATAAAAGTTAAATAAATATTTTGTAATTTTACTTTTTAAAGTTTTTAAGGTATTTGTAAACGCAAAGGTCGGTTTTAAAAAAGGAGTGAAAAGAAACTATGGAATTGGCAACTTATATCGAAAAATACAGACAAACTCGCTACTCTATTTTCAAATGGCGCGCCGAATTAGATTGGGGCTACAAAGTTCTTTTTGCATTTTGTTTTGCCTGTGTGACGGGGCTTCTTGCCCAACTTAAGTTTTATTTGCCTTGGACGCCTGTCCCGATTACCGGTCAAACTTTTGCTGTATTGATGAGCGGCGTTCTGTTAGGCCGTTGGGGTGGAGCGAGCCAACTCGTCTATGTAGGTTTTGGAACAATGGGAATTCCTTGGTTCGAAGGTTGGAGCGGAGGAATGTCTGTCGTTGTTGGTCCGACTGGAGGCTATTTGATTGGGTTTATTTTTGCATCTTTTTTTGTTGGATATATGCTCGATAAATATGTTAGCGCCAGAAGTTTCCTTAGCCTTAGTGTTATAATGGTATTTGCAAATTTCTTCCTAATTTATATTCCTGGGTTATTACAACTTTATTTTTGGCTAAATTTTGCTACTAAGTCAAATATTAGCTTCATACAATTGTTGATGATGGGTGCTGTTCCTTTTATCGTTGGCGATATAATCAAGGTAGCTAGTGCCGCTATGATTTCGAGAGCTATTGCTCCACAACAAGCATACAACAAAGAAGTCGACGCATAATAACATTTGTGTGGAAAAATTATCGCCTAACTTCGAAGCAATAAACAGCCATTTGATTTTCAAATGAATTCTTAAGTTACTCCCAATATATTAGACAATTTAACAAACATTGCCGTTTTGGGTGGGAAAGTCGTTTTATATTTTGTGTGAAATTGCAAATAATTTCATAATTCCATAATTATTATGAAGGTTTGATTTCCTCGAATTTTGAATTTTAGATATTTTTTTTAATTTTGTAATTCTTTTTTGTAACTTTTTGAGATAATTAAATTATGGCGCACCACAAGTCTGCTTTAAAGAGAATTCGCCAGAACAGGCGACGCCGATTGTATAATCGAAGCAATAAAAAACTTGCTAAAGAAGCAATAAAAGCGGTAAAGTCTTCGAAATCTTACGACGAAGCGGTAGAAAAACTAAGCAAAGCATATAAAATTTTGGATAAAATTTCGGCAAAACGAGTTTTGCATAAAAATAATGCTGCGAACAGGAAGTCGCAACTGGCACGTTTCGTCAATTCGTTGCGAACAACCGAGAAATAGACCCGCACCCGTAGCTCAATTGGATAGAGCATCTGACTACGGATCAGAAGGTTGGGGGTTCGAATCCCTCCGGGTGTGCTGAAAAAATCGCCCGAGCTACAAATATTCCTTAATTTAAAGAGAACAATTACCAACAACTAAAACACCAAAATATTCAATCTGCAATAGCAAAAACTTGTTGCATTTTTAACTGTGTATCTTTACTTTTGTAATTTTCCTTGTCTACTCGATGGACATTTGGATTTTTTGTAATTTTGCTTTTTTGGATTTTTGCAATGCTCGATATTACTATTGAACAGGCAGAAGCAATAATTGATAACTGCCGAGGGAAACGAATTGCTGTTGTTGGCGATGTGATGCTCGACAGATTTTTTTGGGGTGCAGTAAACCGAATCTCTCCGGAAGCGCCAGTCCCCGTTGTCGATCTTGAAAGCGAAACTGTTCATCTTGGTGGAGCCTCCAACGTTGCTAACAACTTAAAATCGTTAGGGGTAGCGCCCCTTCTTTGCGGCGTTGTTGGCGACGATAATTCTGGCAAAATGTTTCTCGAGATTGCCGAGCAATCTGGAATTGACATCACGGGGGTTTATATCCACCCCGACCGACCAACGACAGTAAAAACTCGTATTATTGCAAGCAATCAACATGTTGTTCGTGTGGACCGCGAGGTTCGGGAACCAATTTCCGAAGATGCAAAGGACTTCATATACCAAAGTCTTGCTGCAAGCGATAAACTCGACGCAATTATTTTCGAAGACTACAACAAAGGGACATTGCCCAAAGATTTGATTCACAAAATAATTGAATTAGCAAAAAGGAAGCAAATCCCAACTTTTGTGGACCCCAAGGCGGAAAATTTCTTCGAATATCGGGGCGTTACTGTTTTTAAACCGAATCGAAAAGAAGCCCAACAGTCGTTAGGGGTAAAGTTTAGGAACTTCGACCATATAGTCGAATCAGGACGTTTGCTTTTGCAACGTTTAATGGCTTCGGGCGTTTTGCTTACCCTTGGAGCCGATGGAATGATACTTTTCGAGCAGAATGGTGAGGTTTCCCACGTTCCAACCCGCGCTCGAAAAGTTGCCGACGTTTCGGGAGCAGGCGACACAACGATTGCAACCTTTTCGGCAACGTATGTTGCTGGTGCAACTTTCAAAGAGGCTGCTACAATTGCAAACTTCGCCGCTGGCGTTGTTTGCGAAGAACCCGGAATAGTCGCAATTAACATAGAGTCCCTTCTCGAATCCATAAGAAAAAACCATCGTTCATCTCGAAAACTATGATAGTCCCATTCGTTGGAATAGAAAAAATTTGTAATGAACTTCGAGCGGAACAGAAAAAAATCGTATTTACTAATGGTTGCTTCGATATTCTTCATTCTGGACATATTGATTATTTGAACAAAGCCAAAAATCTTGGCGATGTTTTAATTGTTGGGTTGAATAGCGACGATTCCGTCCGACGCCTGAAAGGCGAACGAAGACCAATTCTATCCCAAGACGACCGAGCAACGATTCTCGATGCTTTGAAACCTGTTGACTATGTCGTTATATTCGACGAAGATACTCCTTTCGAACTAATTAAAAAAGTGCGCCCCGATTTCCTCGTTAAAGGCGGAGACTACCGAGCCGAAGAAGTTGTTGGCTACGATATAGTTTCGTCGGATGGCGGTTCGGTGGTTATCTTTCCTTACCTTGCCGGAAAATCCACAACTACGATAATCAATAGAATAATCGACTTGAATTGCCGGAAATAAACAAATTTAAACTCGGATTGAATAAGTTTATTCTTTCAGCAATAAAGGGTTCAAACTGAAATAAACGAACAAAAACTACAAACCACTTTAACGACGGTAACCCAGCGTTATCGTCTGTGGAAAGTATCTATTGGTCGAACAACTACGCAAGTGTTTTATTTTGCTAATGCTACGCTTCTTCGTTCGCGTATAACAGTTACTTTAATTTGCCCGGGATATTCCATTTCTTGCTCGATTTTTTTTGCAATTTCGTTGGCAAGCTGGTCGGAGGTGATATCGTCGACTTTTTCGGGTTCAACAATAACACGGACTTCGCGACCCGCTTGGATAGCGAACGTTTTTTGGACTCCTTCGAAGCTTTGTGCAAGTGTTTCGAGTTTTTCCAGCCGTTTAATGTAGTTTTCCAATGATTCGCGTCGAGCCCCTGGGCGCGCTCCACTGATACTGTCGGCAGCTTGGACTAACACCGCATAAGGAGTTTCCATATCAATATCCTCGTGGTGCGCACCGATTGCATTTGCAACCGCAGGATGTTCTTTATACTTTTTAGCAAGTTCGTAACCAATCAATGCGTGGGGTCCTTCGGTGTTTTGGTCAACACATTTGCCCACATCGTGGAGCAATCCAGCACGTTTTGCAATATGCGGATCGAGCCCCAACTCCGCTGCCATAATACCACAAAGGTAGGCAACTTCAATTGAGTGGTTTAAAAGATTTTGCCCGTAGCTCGAGCGATATTTCATTTTCCCTACTAAGCGAACCAAATCCCTATGCATATTATGAATTCCGAGTTCGAGCACAGCGTTTTCGCCTACTTTAACGACTTCCTCTTCGAGTTCATTTCGAACTTTTTCGACGACTTCTTCGATGCGAGCTGGATGAATTCTGCCGTCTGCCATAAGTCGTTCGAGAGCCAGTTTTGCAACTTCACGTCGGAAAGGGTCGAAGCCCGAAATGACAACTGCTTCGGGGGTATCGTCGATGATTAAATCGACCCCAGTAGAAGATTCAAAAGAACGTATATTCCTTCCTTCGCGTCCTATAATACGTCCTTTCATTTCATCACTTTCAAGAGTTACCACCGAAACAGTGCTTTCGATGCTGTGGTCCGAAGCAGTTCGTTGAATTGCTTCGATGATAATGTTGCGTGCTTCTTTTTGAGCATTAATTTTTGCTTCGTCGCGAATTTGTTTGATGTATTGGGCGGCTTCGGTTTTAGCTTCGCTTATAAGGTTTTCAATCAAAATTCTTTTCGCTTCCTCTTGGCTTAAATTACCAATTTCTTCGAGTTTTTGTAGCTGTTCCTGTCTAATTTTTTCGATTTCTTCGAATTTTTTCTTAATCGAGGCTTCCTTTTGCCGAAGTTCTTGTTCGGCAGATTCAATGGCTTTCTCCTTCTTATCTATAAGCTCGAGTTTCGATGAAATTACCTCTTCACGTGATTTTAACTGCTTTTCAATAGACTGAATTTTGCTTTTTCTTTGTTGATACTCGTTTTCGAATTCTTGTTTACGTCGATGCCATTCTTCCTTGACCTCGAGTAATTTTTCTTTCTTTAAATTGTTTGCTTCTTTTTCGGCTTCTTTAATGATACTTGAAGCTTTTTCCGAGGCTTTCTCCTCGACATCCTTTAATCTTGAAGATAACGCTTTTTGTGTAATAAAATACGCTACAACAAAACCGAGCAGCAACCCAACCAAACTCCCAACAATAATCAGCAATTCGTTCATTTTTTACCTCTTCTGTTACAATCATAACCATTAATAAAATTTAGACTAAAAAAAATCTGAACTTCAATAAAAAAACAAAATTAATAAAAAAAACCGCATTATTGTCCCGCCGCTTGGTCGATATTGGAGACGCAAAGAACCCAACTCGACACAGTGGGTATCATCCTGACTATATTTTGCTTCCACTGGACCGACAAAGTCACCATCGTTCAATGGTCGAGGCCTGCAATTTATAACCAGAGCCTGATTCCCTTTTTTCATTACTAACGGTTCTTTCGCTCGCATAGGCAACGGAACTCTAATGCGGCTCCATACTTCAAAGAACTTATGTTGTTGTATTATCAATAAGATACAAAGTGATTTTTTTGATTTCGTCGATAAAAAATTCTTCGTTGATTCTACTTTGTATCTCGCAAATCTTCAATTTTTCGGCTATGTTCAATGCTGCCATTGTAAAAGCAGTTTGTAGCGATTCCTCCTTATACTTCTCTAATGCATTTCCAAGTTGGTGGTCAACTTCTTGGGCAGCACGCGCCACAACCGTTTCGTTGCTTCCTTTCAAGTTATATTCAGTCCCCAGTATTTTTACTTTAAAGTTTCCCATCTTTCTACTTTTAGTCCAACCATAAATTACTAATTTTTTTAATAAAAAAATAAAATTCTTTCTTGTGTAGCTAACCGCAGTTTAGTAAATGATTTTTCTTTAAACTGGTTTCTGTTTAGTTTAGCATCGATATAAATTTCGGTGCATAATACTACGCGACTCGATTATTCTTTCCTCTTCGGGCATCGAAATCAATCGGATGTTCAAATCTTTATCGTTCTCGGATTGGAGAAGTTTTGCGTAGTAGTCGATGACTTCTGCTGGAAAAATTCCATTCCTTTCGAAAAAATAGCGATGACGTAATAATTTTTCCGCCGATTCAACACAACTTGTTCCCAAAGCTTCCATCGACTGCGAGATTGAACTTTGCAATTCAGTTGAAATTCTATACATACGTGCCAACTTCGAAGATTCGTCGGGATGTTTTAGCCCCCACTCGGCAGCAACTGCCAAACCAGCAAGAAGAAGATGGACAAAGGCACTGCCGTCGGGACTACGAAGTTCGACGGTTTGCCTCGGCTCGCGATATTGGATTGGCTCCTGTTGCGATGGATTTAAAATGCTTGCGAGATTGTTTCTTTCCGACCAAGCCAAAGGAACCCTAATCATAGCATTTCTATCGGATTTGCTCCAACAAATTCTTGTTGGGGCTTCTTGTCCGGGGACAAGCCGAAGATACGAAGCTGCGACGGTATTCCCAAAGGATGTGAGGCTTGGAGCAAACTGGCACAGCCCTCCGATTAATTTCAAAGCATAACTGGAAAGTTCGTTCTTGCTATCGAGCATTTTGTTCTTTCCATTTTTCGAAAGGGCAAGATGGAAATGGAGACCGTTGCCTGCGTGCTCGGGGTCAATTTTTGGGAAGAAAGTAGCGAAGCAATTATTTTGATATGCAACGTTTCGAATTATCCAACTCGAAAGGACAAGGTAATCTGCGAGTTCTTCGATTCCGACGAGTGTAAATTCAATTTCCACTTGTTCAGCTGTTTTTCCGTTCAATTCGTCGAGTTCGCTTTGCAGCGATTCGATGAAACCAACTTCGTTGTGTCCATACTTGATGCTTCCGGAAATTTGGGCAATTAAAGTCATCATTTGATTCACCATTCGCGTAGTTTTTGCAAAAGGTGGACTAGCGTGGTAACCTTGCTGCTTACCAATCAAATACTTTTTGTTAGGCTGATCGAAAATTAAATAAAACTCGAGTTCCCCGAGCGCCAATAAATCGAACCCCGTTTGTTCCTTTAACTGCCGATGTGCTTTTGCCAATATATTATCCGGGGTAAAGGGGGCAGGATTCCCTTTATTATCGAAGAAACGGCAGAAAAAGTCGAGACTCTTGCTATCGAAAGGATTAAGAAAAGCCGATTTGTAGATAGGAACAACATATAAGTCCGACTTATCCGAAGCTACCATACCTTTGAAAAGGGACGAACTATCGACACGTTCGCCATCGGCTAAAACAAGCTCGGTTTGATATTGGTTCTGAACCGGGATATGCATTTCTCGGATTTTGCCATCGGCTGCAACGTAATGGAAAGTTATTCTTTCGATTTGTTGTTCGGAAATTATCCGAAGAAAATCCGAACGGGTAAGTTCGTTTTTGTCTTTGTTGACAATTTTACAAATTGGGTTCTCCAAAGCAAAATTATAATTACTTGTTACCATAACCAAATAGGAATATTATTCAACTTAAAAATGCAAGTTAATGAAAACATTGATTATTTATCGAATATTTTATTGATTGTGTATTAGAATTTGAGTAATTGTGGGAAAATAAAATTACCAAGGGAAGTTGGTTTTGCATTTCCTGTATTTTTCGAGGTAACTTTTTGGGATTAAATTTTTTATTCCATTTTTGAGAAATTGCCAAAATATTTTCGATAGGTGATATGTTGCAACGGACATTTTCTTGAATATTCGGTTTTCGCATTGGATAGAATATCGCATTGCATCCAAATAGAACTTTAGCCAATGCCTTACCGAGGTCCCTTCGAAATTATATTCTGCGATATTAAGCCCAATATAATAAAATAATTTGGGATTGTTTTTGGAAGCTTTGAGAAGCAAAGCATAATCCGCAGATAGACCCATTTGATATTTATTTTGTTTATGAAAAGTAGCCGAAAAGAAAATGGACTGATGACAAATTTGCATCCCTTTCCAATAATTCGAAATTTTACCGGGTTTCTTTTCGACTTTATAATTCGAGTAGTCAATGATATGATTCCCATAGAAAATATTATGTTCGGAAAGTTCCGCTTTTATTTTTTCGACTACATTTTCGAGTACATTTTCGCCGCAAAACCTATCGCGCGAATTCAAAAAATTTACCAAAGTTCCAAAAGAAAGGACAATCCCTTTGTTCATCGCATCGTAAATCCCTTGGTCGTATTCACTTATCCAATAGTCTATAACATATTCATATTCCTTGATTGATTCAATAGTTCCGTCGGTCGAAGCTCCGTCGATAACCAAATACTCAACGTTTGGGTATTTTTGCTCGATTATACTTTCAATCGTATTTGCAATTTCGACTTTGCCATTTCGAACCGCAGTAACAATAGAAATCAAAGGAAGTTTGATTAAGCCATTCTCGAGTTTGAATTTATTCAAATCGAAATTAAAATTGTCGGGCGGAGTAACTTCGAACAATCGGCGTCCAACGAAATCGCAAGCCCACCAAACCTCGTCGTCTGTGTTGTAATTCTCTATTTCGTAGCTATACTTAAAAAATCCGCGCTTCCTTAAGCCTCCTTCGGCTCGGTTCCCAACACTTCCGTTAAAGAACATTTTTGTTTCGTATTCTTTGGCGAAATTAAGCTTGGGAATAATTTCCGAAACAATCTGAGTAGTCGAATATCTTCTATCCAACGTAATTAGTTTTTCAGCAATTCGATTAGTATTTTCCACCCCCATAAGATAAAGCCCAACAAGTTCAAAAAATCAAAAAATAACTACATTGAGAACGCAAAAATAATCAATTTTAAAAACTACAATTTCAAAACTTACAAAATGGCTTTTTCTACCTTCGTAGCGGATGCTACTTTTTTATAGCTTTAATGCATTGATGCCTACTCGCAACCACAAATATTTGAAATTTTGACGACCATAGTGAATTTTGTTCGTTGGTGCATTTTTTCGAAAATTTCAGCGAGCAAATTAAAAATTAATCTTGCATCTCCACGAAGGGTTGTGGACATAAATCCCACAGTAATTTCTAAATCGTAGTTTCGAATAATACGAAGAACTTCTTCGATATCGGAAGTATAGTCCTTGCTTTGAATAGGCAAAAATGAGATTTCGCAAGAAATCATTGCTTTATCCATAGAACCGATAAGAAACCAGGTTTGTTAATACCGGAGAGAGTTTCTTCTAAATCGAGCGAAATGGCATTTTCTTCAACATCGGGCGGAATAAACACACATTGGCGAATCGTTACTAACTCGTTTGAGTGCATAGATTTAATCCTTTCGATATCTAAAAGTGTTGCATATTTAAAAACAGTATTTTGTTGAAAATAATCAGATTGATACAGTTGCCCCCAAAGGCTGTCCCGATTGATAAAGCCCGCAACTATTTTGCCGCCCTTTCGAACCACTCGAAAAAACTCGTCGAGCCCTCTCGTTTGGTTTTCGAAAAATTCCAATGCAGCAACGCTTAATACCGCGTCGAACTGTTCATCGGCAAAAGGTAGAGAATCTCCATTGCAACGGATGAAAGTAATTGCCTGTTTCGAATCTCTTGCTTTCTTTTGGGCAATGTTAAGCATTCTTTCGGAAATGTCCACTCCGGTAACCACACATCCCAATCGGGCGAGTTTTATGGAATAGTTCCCAGTGCCACAACCAACGTCTAAAACACTCATTCCCTTTGTTGGATGCAAAAGGTAAATTATTTCGCGCGTTTCGATTGAATCGATGAACTTCCCCAAAGGCGTTTCATACCATTGGTCGTAAGTTTCTGCTTCCGAGTCGAAAACTTGCATATATTTAAATAATAATTATAAAGCTCAATCAAAAAACTAAAATAAAATTTTTGCAAGAAAAATCAAACTAAATTCGAACAAAAAAATTTCGTTTCGAAACAACAACAAAGCGAAGCAAAATAAACCAGCATAGGAGAAAGAACAGTTACTACTTGTTCCAACCAACGGAACGACAACAACAGCAAAAAGAGCTTTCATTATTCTAATTCAAGATTCAGATTTTTTAGGAATCCTACAACTCGAGTCGCCAGCGTAATTGATTACGGTGTGAAGTATAAACGATACGTTTCGAGGCAATAAGCAATCCATACTGTGGTGAATATTCATACTCTTCGATTCCAATAGAAGAATCTTCGAATATCATAAGTATTTTAATGTTTGCATTTTGAAGGATTGCAAGGTTATTTTTGATTTCAACAGTTACGTTGGGATGGAGATGGAAGTGCAAATGTTTTTCCCCGTCGCAAAGGCAAAGGTCTTCGCCCCAAATCTTATTTGGTTCGAAAGCAAGGCAACGCCGATGAGGCTGCCGATAGGCATATTGTTCCCCAATAATAGAGGTCTTATTTATTTGAATTATTTTGGATTTAGTTCGATGTTTACTTATCCAAAAAACATCGTCAAGATTGTTGGTTTTCCAAGTGTTTTGCTCTTTATTCGGAACGACAAGAGTGTTGTGTGAAATTACTGAACGAAATCTATTGCGTGCTTCAACAGAACACGTGTAGCAATACGTTCCAATGTCTACAATGAAGTCGATACCCCGGCAATTCAATGTAATTGAAAGTTGGTCGTTGTGCGAATGGCCTCCTTTTCCCCATTGGCCAATTCCACCACATCGAAAGGATAGGGAATAATTTTCGCTTTTAAAAACATATAAGCCGAATTCTTTGCAAGCGGAAACGTCGATAGGCTCCGTTTTGCGAAATTCGAAATACGATAGCAGTCTATTCTTTTTGATAAAAATCGAGCCAAAAGTGTCGTCGGAAAAAATGCCGTTTAGATTGTCGGTTAATATATTTAAAATTGGGTATTCCAACAGGTTTTCGTAGGTTTCGTTTCCGAACTTTACGGTGCGAAGGAAATAATTTAGCCGCAAAACACGACCACTGTCGTTATCGCCAATTTGGTCGAATTCTTTGTTTGCTTTCTCCAATGCCTTTGTAAAAGCGATGACACAATTCACTCGTTCAATAAACTTTGGTGGGAAAATAATTTTTTTTGCCGATACGTCAACACTAAATTTTTGCCTTTCAAGTGGTAGGAGGTTACGAGTAGCTCGCCAGCCCATATTTTTGTAAGAAGCAAGAGATTCGACTTTCTCTGGTGGTAAATTGCCGAGCAAATAAAGAGAAAGCAATAGCATTTCGGCAACTTGGAGATGATACATTGTGGAGCACTCGAAATTTCCTCCGCCTTCGAAGAACTGATGCAAAGTTTCATTAATGATTTCTTGCAAAGAAAAAGCAACGAGTTGCGACGAAAAATTGGAAACAGGCAGAAATGCCCCGGCAAAAGCCAATGCAGTGAGATTTGCAAAGTAATGATTCGCTCGCAGTCCTTCCGACCATTCCAAATTATTCAAGATAAAGTTAATATGGATTAATATGCTTTCGAAAAATTCTTTTTTGAAGAAATCGGTAAATTCGGCGTCCTTGGAAGTAAATAAATCGTATATAAAGAGCCAGTTGATAAGCCGAATTCCACAATCCATCGGCGATTTCCATTGAATAGTATAAAGAGGTGGGTTAGTTGCAATAAAATCGAGTATCTGATTTTGGTATTCGGCAACGGCTCGGTTGGCGAGTTCCCGATTATTTTCGGTCTTTGCCAGACCGAACAGATATGCAAGAATTGGAAGATGCTGCATCCTGCCAAGTTCCCAAGGCTCTTTAATATCGACACCTTCTTTGGGTTTCAAGCGTCTATGATAGGTAATGTCCCACTCAAATTTGCTTTTTGGAGCATTCCAATAGTTTATGGGTTGAAATTGATATTGTTGCAAATACCTGGAAATTTCTTGTGCCTTCGGTTGCCAAAAGTATGGAACTCTCTCGCATATCGAAGCGTGGTCTAACTGGTGATTTCTATCAATCCAGCCAGTTCCCAAAAGGTTAAACCTATGGCGAAGAATATTCTCGGCGATTCCTTTAATTTCTTGGCTAATTTCTATTAGAATCTCCTCGTAAGGAATTCGGAAATAACCTGTGGTTAGTTGTTCGAAAGCTGAGAGAGGAAATTTGTAGATTTTTGATTTTTCGCTTTCAACTGTTACTGGGAAGGTGAAATTTTTCCCTTTGACAAATAATTTCCTAATTGAAATTGCCAATGGGATGTTAGTGAATTTGTAAAAATCGCTCAACACGATGCGAGGTTCTACCTATATAACAAATATTTACTTCGTAATTGTAGGAAATCCGTTACCCCAGTATTCAAAAGTTCCAGTGCATTCGTTTCGTCGCCACTTAGTAATGCATCGAAAAGTTTCCGAGTTCCCGTTACTTTTGTAAACATATTTTTTGCCTCTCGTGTAATTTTAGTTTCGTGAAATATTTCGGGATAGACTTTCCGAACTGCAAAGATTATTTTCCAGCCGTAGGAATACAATTTCAAGTTTTTATTTTTATCGAAAATAACGAGGAAACCTTTTAGGTTCAATTTCGAAACTTTTGGGTTAAGGTTTTTATAGTTAACAGCTTTAAATTTAATACCATCGAGTTTTAACGACTCGAGTTGCTTTTCGAGTAAGTGCAATTTTTTACTTTGGACGCCGAGGAACTGAAACGGAGCATTTGTCCCAATTCCTAAATTAAATAGGCGAAGTTCGCCAAAAATTCCGAGCATTGCAGCGCCACGTATTGCATCAATCGTAGGAATATTGGGCGATGTTGGGAACCAATTTAAACCAGTATCTTCCCATTTCATCTGGCGTTGCCAATTTTCCATCTTCACAACCATAAGGTCGCACCGCCGCCGATTCTCGTTGGTGGCAATCCAGCCCTCTTCGTTGAACATAGTAGCAAGCTCGCCAATTGTCATCCCATATATATATGGAATAGGAGCAATTCCAACAAACGAAGAAAACGATTTTTCCAAAACATTACCATCGACAAGAGTTCCTCCCAAAGGATTAGGACGATCAAGAACAATTACCCGCTTACCGTTTTCTGCGGCTGCTTCCATAACATTAAACATTGTGCTAATATAGGTATATGAACGAATACCAATATCTTGCAAATCGATAACTACAATATCGATTAAAGACATTTGCCAAGGTGTGGGTTTACGATTGTTTCCATAAAGCGAAAAAACAGGAACTCCATAAATTGAATCGTCGAAAACATATTGCCCAGCTGGGGCGGTCGCGTAGAACCCATGTTCTGGAGTGAAAATTGCAACGAATTCAAAAGAATGAGCCAAAGCAAAATGTTCGGCTGTAAGTTTTTCGTCGGAAGCACGACTTGCCGAATTTGCAACTAAACCTATCCGCTTCCCATTCAAAATATAAAAATCTTGCTCGATTAAAACGTCGATTCCTAATTTTATTTTTGGATATGGAAAATACTTATCCGCAGACAGTATCGAAGAAACATACAAAAACAATAGTAAAATAACTCCTCGACGTAACATTTGCTATTGACGACAAATTAAAAAACGGCAATTTACTGAAAAATCTATTTAGTGAAAGGGACTTGAAGATATTTTTTTGCCTGTTCGTGTGAATCTCGGTAGTTTTTCCAAGAAAGGACTTTGTTGTATTGTTGAACTGCGTATTGACGTTTCCCTTGCAGGTCGTAAATTTTACCAACTTTTAAGTTCAAATATATCATAAACGGCGAAGGTCCGTCTTTGTCGAGTATGCGGGAAGCTTCGTCGCATTTGTAGAAATATTTCAACGCATCGTCGAGTTGCCCCTTTTCCATCAATGCACTTCCAACGTAATATAGTGCTTCGCGAGCGGTAAGTAGATCGAATCCCGTTTTTTTTTGTTGGTAATTATTTAAAATCGTTTGCCACTGCTGTTGCCATTCTTGAATCATAAACAAAGAGGCATAGCAACGCCCAAGGTATCGTTGGAATACAGGATTTGCTGGGTAGCTTCGTGCAAGTTCTTCGGCAAAAGGTAGAGATGAATAGGCGTTCTTTTCGAAATCATAATAAATTTGGAGTAAAACAAATTTCGCTTCGACCTTTGCATAGCGTGCATATTTCGAAGCTGCTTCGAGTTGAAGAATTCCCAGCTTTTTATCCCCCTTCGGAACGAAAGCCATCAGCGGTTTAATCGATGGATTTTGTTCGGGGAAAGCTTCGGCAAAATAATTATAGATTCCTGTTCCAAGCATTATGTCGTAGTTATTGGGAGCAATGTTCAAACATTTCAAAAGGATTTGAAAGGCTTTGTAGCCATCGGTTGCAGCGCGGAACCAATTCCCACGCAATACATGATAGCGGCCCCGATAGCCAAGAGCACCACCCTTGAAAAAAAGAGCGCCAATTTCGAATTCATTAGTATCCAATACAGCATCACAAATTTCAATTACGCGATCAATTTTTTGTAGGAAGATTTCGTCGAATTGCCGCGATTCCCGATAGACAGCAATTTTCCACCACTCTACCATTGCATCGAGGAAATATCCAGCCGGGGTTAAAGGATATTTCTTAATTACATTTTTGAAGCATTCTTCTGCCTTGTCGAACTCGAGATTGTAGATGTAGTCGGCACCAACGAGAACCAAACTGTCTGCATCGGTTTTCATCACAGGCCATTGGGAAAAGTTCGGCAGTGTGCCGAAAATAGAAAAGGCAAATACAAACAATATGCATTTTAGACTACAATATTTATCTCGTTCCCACAATTCGGACATATTCCTTTGTTGCCTTTTTTATTATAATAAATCGTCGTAAAATACCTTTGACGTTCAACTAATAAAAAATTACAAAAGGGGCAGTATGTATTTTCGGCTTCTGGCAAATCGGTATTGCCAATATAAACATACTGCATCCCATTGGATTCGGCTATTTGTTTAGCTCGTAGAAGTTTTTCTAAACTTGTCGATGGGCGGTCTATCATCTTGTAACTTGGGTAGAATCGGCTAAAATGCAAAGGAATCCGAGTGGAAATCGAAGCAAGAAATTTCGAAATTTGTTCGAAGCTTTCGTCATTGTCGTTTTCTCCGGGAATCACAAGATTAATTACTTCGATGTGGATGCCAGCGTCGAATACACGTTCAATACTTTCGAGCACAGGCTTGAGATGCCCTCCGGTGATTTTCAAATATTTTTTATCGTTGAAAAACTTTAAATCAATATTAATTGCTTGAAGAAGGTTTTCTTCGACGACTACTTTTAGCATTTCTTTACTAAAATATCCGTTCGATACAAAAATATGGAAAAGATGGCTGGTTTCGGGATTTCGTCGAGACTCGTTAATTATATCCCGAGCATATTCGAAAAAAATGGTTGGTTCCGAATATGTATATGAAATCCCATCGACATTGTATATTTTTGCTATTTGGACAATCTCGATAGGATGAAGAATTTTCGCAACAAGGAGTTCCTGTGGCTTGAATTTAATAGATTGAGAAAGGTAGCTATTCTGGCAATTTACACATTTAAAATTGCACCCGGGGGTGCCGAAAGATAAAACGTTAGTTTTAGGTTTAAAATGATAGAATGGTTTTTTTTCAATGGGGTCTATTGCTACGCTTTCGGCTCTACCCCAAGTATATGAGTATAATTTCCCATCCCGATTGAAGCGAATCCGACAAATGCCCCCGGAACCCGGACGAATTTTGCAATAGTGGGCACACAACCTACAAATGACCTCGTCGGTTTCGGGCAATGTTTCGTAAAGTAAAGCTTCTTTTAAATGCATAATTTTAAAGAAGACCTAAAGTTTTCATATCTGCTTCGAAGTTTTCAGGACGTAATTTAATTAACCAACCGTCGCCATAAGGGTCTTGGACGGCGACTTCCGGGTCTTGGATTACTCGTTCGTTTACTTCAACAACGGTTCCGGAAAGGGGCGAAAATATTGGTTGTGCGCGTAAATCCGAAGAAAATATTTGGAAATACACACTACCTTGCCGAATCTTGTCGCCAACCGATGGCAAATATATTGTTTGAATTTTACCAACCGAATAAAGGAGAGCGCGTTCGACGCCCAAAACAACAAGCCCTTCGTCATCCATCATCAGCCAAGTGTATTGCCCAACCCCACGTATATTGCTTATGAGTTCGTTTTGCAATGGTAACTTAGAATCGCTTTTCAATTGGGATTCTACCAAAGACGATGCTCTTCCGATAACTTTACGGAGTTCCTCGCGTGTGAAAGGTTTAGCAATATAATCGAATGCACCGAATTGCATCGCTTGCAATGCTGAATTGATAGTAGCATACCCGGTAATCATAATAACGAGAATTTTGGGGTCGATTTCTTTTGCTTTCCGAAGGAATTCCAACCCATCCATTTCTGGCATCATCAAATCTGTTAGAATAAGATTCGGTTTAAACTCGTAAATTTTTTCGATTGCTTCGGTTGCACTCATCGAAGTATCTAATTCAATATTCTCGTCCTTTTTTAGACTTCGCTTAATACTATCGAGGACTATTTGCTCGTCGTCGACAACGAGAATTTTAATTTTAACTTTTTCCATTTTATTTTATCCCATCAATATTGTTATTGATTTTCGAAAAAAGCGGGAAGAATAATTTTGAATATTGCTCCGCCGCTTTCTGCTGTATCCACTTCAATCGAGCCGTGATGGCGTTCAATAATTCCCCAACTAACAGCAAGTCCCAACCCACTTGTGCTTTTGGTCGAAAAGAAAGGTTCGAATATTTTATCCATAAGATTTTCCGGGATTCCTGGCCCGGTGTCTTCGACCGAAACGATACACTTTTTTTGCTGTCGAAAATACTCGGAAACAATCGTGATTTTTCCTTTGTATTTCATAGCATCGGCAGAATTAATCAGCAAATTTAGAAGGACTTGTTGAATCTGTTTCGAATCGACCTTGACTTTCGGTATCTTCTCTTCGGTATGGACCACTATTTCAATATCTTTGAACTGTGGTAGCCGATGAATCAGTTCCAAAGACTGGTGGATAATATCGTTTAGGTTTACTATCTCGAATTTTGGGGTGTATTGTTTCGCAAAATCGAGTAGATTACGGACTATATCGCGGCAACGCAAAGTTTCGCGAATTATGATTTGAATATCATCTTGCAATGAACTATTAGCAACTAAATCATCGGCAATTCCTTCGGCATAGGAAAGAATCCCCGTTAGTGGGTTGTTGATTTCGTGGGCAACTCCGGCGGCAAGTTTCCCAAGAGCGGCGAGTTTTTCGCTTTGAATAAGCTTTTCCATTAACTGAACTTCGTTGGTTGCGTCGCGTCCGATTGTGCAAGTTCCAATAATAGCCCCTTTATAATCCGTTAAAGGAAAACGTAGCATACGAAAATAATGGTCTTCGCCTTTAATATTTATTGTTTCGTTATACATTATTGCTTTGCCCGTTTGTTTAACTTCGTTATCGTGAATGCGAACTGTTTGTGCTAAGCGTGGAGGCAAAATTTCTTCGGGCAATTTCCCTACGAAATCCTCTGGTGTTAATCCGAATGCGTTGGCAGTAACTGGATTAACAATAATGTATCTTCCTTCTAAGTTTTTCAAACTTATCCAATCTTGGGCGTTGTTAATAAAACTTCGAAACTTTTGTTCGAGACTTTCGACTTCTCGTTGCAAGTTGACAAGTTCAGTGATTCGATGCCAGTTCGAAAGGATGTATTCCACATTTCCATAGACATCGAAGATGGGAGAACGTGTAACTTCCCAATGCCCCTCGTTGGGGGGTGAAGTTGTTTGGATTATAAAATGTGGCGATTTTGTTTCGACAATATAATCAATTATGTTTTGTAAATCTTTTTTATCGCAGTTTATTTCCGAAATTTCGAGCAATTCGAAGCACTTACGCCCGATAATTTTTTCTTCGGGCAATCCGACAAAATTGCAAAAAGCCTTGTTTGCACGCGTAACGGTTTGGTCGAGTGTCATAACAATCGACAAGTCCTGTAAACTATCGAAAATAGATTGTAGGAAAACGTTGTCGCTTTCAATTTTCTTCTCTAAGGTTTTTAAATCGGTCATTTTCTTGCCTAATTCTTCGTATGCATACATCAAATCCCAGAAAATGTGTGCAACCGAATGCTCAATTAATTTAATCGAAGGACTAATCTCTTTCTTCAATGTCTTCAGAAAGGAGTCGTCCCCCGTTAATTCAATGACCATTTCAATTTCTGGCAAAGCAAGAGCCTCTTTATGGTTGGTAAAAGTAGATAAACCAAGTTCTCTGGCAAAAACAACTCCTTCGGCTTCTTTATTTTTATCGACCACTGCAACAACTTCTATGTTTAATTCTTTGACTTGTTGTTCTTTGATAAGTTTCAGGATTGCGTAGCAACCTTTGCCGCCACCAATAATTACTGCTTTCATATTGCCTTCTCTTCTGTTGTTTTGATTGGGAATTCGCTATCGAGCATCTCGCCAAAATCCGTTATGAACTCTTTTAGGTCTCTATAATACGCAATGGGCTTCATTGTAAAATGAAGGAGTATCTTGCTCAATTTCATTGGAATATAAGGATATAATTTTCGTAGATTCATTATTCGGTAGTTGTAGAAAGCGGAAGCATCGTTGGGGGTTAGGCTATTTTTGACTTCTTCTGGAAATTCATTATTTTTAAAAACTTGGTCGAATGTTTTTAATCCCTTTGCCACAGCATAAGCAACAATATTCCCGCAACTCCATAAATCGAAGTCAGAAACATCTTGCATTAAGTCGAAATCAATCCAACGATAATTTCCACTTCCCGATTCAACAATTATATGGTCGTTGCGAATGTCGCCGTGGCAAAATCTATGTTGGTGGAGGAAATGAATCGCTTCGAAACTATCGAGCAATTTCCAAAGTATAACAGGCAAATCCGTATAAAAATACTCGTAGTGTTTCTTTTCGATAAGAGGGATGTATTGGAAGAAAGATTTACCGCGGATGTAGTCAATGATTCGAATAGTATTGCCCTTTTCGTCGATGCAAATATATCCTTGCATAAAACGTTTATCGCCACGAACTAAATCCAATACTTGCCCTTCTTTTATCGGGTTCCGATAGCAACGTATTCGCAAAATTCCAATATGAGCGTGGAACTCTTCGTGGAAAACTGTTTTGATAATTTTTTCACTTCCATCGCTCATATCGACAGCGCTGAATACCCAATATTTTGGTTGGTCATCGATTCCGAATCGGGGTTCCCGCATATTCCCACGAACAAGATAATCTCCGCAACTTAGACGAATAATATCGCCCCGGTAAATCCGCATCCAATCTGTTGTGTCGGTAATAATATTGATTTTCGAAGGGTTAACTTTCCATCCTACAAGTTCTTTGATTCTTTCTGCGAGTAATTCTTTATCTGAAATCATTGCGAAACTCGTTCGTAAATTTGTTGTTGAACTCGACGGGGCAGTTTTCTTACAACCTGCTCGAAGGAATGGTTAATCATTTCAAAAAGAAGTTCTTCCGAAAGTTTATCGCCGAGCGTGATTGTGTTCCAGTGCTTTTTACTCATATGGTAACCGGGGGCAACGAAATCGAATTGTTCGCGTAACGAAATTGCTTTTGCTGGGTCACATTTCAAATTTATTTTTAAAGGAAACGCTTCGAGGTCAACAAGGGCGAATATTTTTCCGTAAACTTTAAACACAAGAGTTACTTCGTCGAACGGAAATTCCTCGGCTGTGAATGGTTTCGAAAGGCAATATTCCCGAATTTTCAGTATATCCATAATGCATTTTTTACCTTATTAAAAATTTTTCAGTTTGGATTACATTGCCATCGGAAAGTTGTATCAAATAAAATCCGTTGCAAAGTTGGGGCAACTTAATTGTTGCAGTTCCCTCGCTGGAATTAATTACTCCGGTAGAAACGACTTGACCGAGTAAATCAAACACTCGGAAATGAAAATCCTTCTGTGGAGCGTTTAGCTTCAAAACAATAGAATTGCGTTCAGAAATAAGTATTTGAAAAATCTTGCCCTTGTGTGTATTGATGCTCGACTCGCCAACATCTGAATAAACGTAAGCTCGCAAAAGCGCAACAACTTTCGCACCACGATTTACTTCGAGAGTGGAAAAATTGGGAATTCCTTCGACCCAAAACTCCTGCTGAGTGTTTTGCATAACAAGAACAGTATCGAAATATTGTCCCGCTGCGTTTTTGAAGTTCAATTCAAGCGGTAAGTTAATATATTTCCCGAAACCTTCCTCCTGAACTTGGGTTACTTCCAAAAGGACATCGACCGAATCTTCTCCGCGTGGAAATTCCGAGAGCATTATTTCGAGGATGGGGAACCCTCTATCATAAATCCATTGGTCGAAGAACCACGAGTAGTCCTCGCCGAGGAATTTATTGCAAAACGCCACAAAATCTTGTGTGGACTTCGACTTGTAGGCACTGCTATCCAAAAATGCTCTGAGCAACTCGAAGAATCTATCGTCGCCAACCAAGTAGCGAAACATACCGACTACCACAGCACCTTTGTTGTAAATCGTCGCCGGATAATTCGACGATGGAGGGGTTCGACGAAAGTCATATAATGACAAAATGCCTTCGCGTCCAATTGTATAATTGAGGTATTGGTCCCTCTGTCCTAGTTGCCTCCACAAATATTCGCTGTATCCAAATAGGGTTTCGAGAAATATAGATTCCCCGAATGTAGCAAACGATTCCGAAAGCCAAGCATCGCGGAAATCGATAGGGGTAGCCATATCGCCGAACCATTGGTGGGCAAATTCGTGGGCTGCTGTCATATTCACCGTATCCTTCCCTCTAAGAAGCTCCCCCGCCGTATATTGCGGGAATGTTATCATTGTTTGGTGTTCCATTGCCCCCTGAGCAAAAGGGACAAGAACGAAGCCTATTTTTTCGAAAGGATAACGCCCGAAACGATTTTGGAAAGCATAAAATATATGGTAGAAGCTTTTGAAAGAGTGGATTGCAGCCTCTTCGTATTGGGGCAAATAGTAAACTACAAAGTCAATGCTTTTCGGCAAGTATTCGGAACCAACGCTTGTTGTTTTAAATCTTCCCATAGCAAAAGTGAGCAAATAGGTAGCAATAGGAAATTCCGACGAGGTTAGGAAAACATCTGCGGCGAGAGTGTCGGGGGCGGGAAGTTTTACCGTTGTCCCGTTTGCGGCAATTACAAACCCAGTTGGAACAATGAATTCTATACTATAGGTAGCCTTGTCCGAAGGATGGTCGTAAACGGGCAACCAATGTTGTGTAGCCGAAACATATTGGTTTCTCAAGCCAACACCAATAGCAAATAGAACTGAATCTTGCAATAACACACCGCCGAAAGGGTCCTGCGATTTTTCCGCTGTCATAAAACCAGAATAATAAATTGTAACGATTTGCGTATCGCCGGCAGCAACAGAAGCAAAATTAATCTGGTAATATGAATAATCGATGTCTTGCTCTTTGCGAAATTCTGGGACAACTTTCAGCCGACCGATGAAAGCGGAATCGACTTTCAAATCCCGAAGATGGAAATAGAAATTTTCGTTCGACGAGTTTACTACCCAAATAAACTTAATCGCACACCGTCCAGAAATGAACTTTGTAAGACCATCCCGTAAATCCAAGCGAGCATCGTAATGGATAACATCGAAAGCCTGTGGCTGGTAAAGAGTGGGAAGTGAAATAGGGCGTTGAGCAAATAAGTTCATAGAAATTAAGGATATACACCACAAAACATATTGAAGGCTTAACCTTTTCATAAAATACTTCCTAAATAAATATATGCTAATTTATGAAAAATGATTGTAAATTTGCAATCGTATTTTTTTATTTTTAACAAAAGTATTATGAAAATAATACGAATAACAGCAGGATTGCTCGAAACCAACTGTTATTTAATAATAAATCCCGAAGCAAGGAAGGCACTCCTTATCGATTCTCCCCCTGATTCAATCGATAAAGTTCTCGAAACTCTTCGAACCGAGCAAGCCCAACTCGAAGCCATTCTTTTAACCCATACACATTGGGACCATTTTGCCGAAGCGAACCCGATTAAACGTTCAACAGGAGCAAAGCTTTATGTTCATAAAAACGACTACTATCGAATTCAAAACCCTCTCGAACATACTCTAATGCCTCTTGATTTCGAAATAGAATCGGCAGAAGCCGACTATTTAATTGGTGGACAGGAAGAATTGGTTTTCGAAGCAGCAACGTTGGAAGCTATCCCAACACCAGGCCACACCGAAGGTGGGATAACTTATGTCCTTCGTTCGGAAGGCTGTGCTTTCGTAGGCGATACAATTTTCTACCTTTCCGTTGGGCGAACCGATTTACCCGGCGGCAACGACGAAGCGCTAACTAAAAGTATTAACGAAATTATACTGCGATTACCCGACGATTATATACTTTATACCGGACACGACAAGCCCACAACGGTTGGATTCGAAAAGTCCTTCAACCCTTATATTATTACTGTCTAATATTTAATTTAATTATGAATTTTTTTTCATCTATCCTTAATCGTTTTGTTAGGAAAAAGTTTATAAGTTTGTGTTTGTTTTCTTTGACAATTGGTTGCTATTCGTTCAGAGGGGGGACGTTGCCCGAGCATTTGAAGACAATATCGTTCACCCCAGTTGTTGACAATAGTAATTATGGCAACCCATTGTATAAAGATATGTTGTTGAATGAATTAGTTACACAGTTTCGGAACGACAATACATTGAAAATAGTCGAAACAAGTGGTGATGCAAAATTGAGTTTGACAATAAATTCGATTCGCGACGAAACGGCTTTTGTTAAACCGGGTGAACTTGAAAAAGAAAGGAAAATTACAATGGAGTTGAATGGTGAATTTTACGATGCAGTTAAACAGAAAACTATTTGGAAAAAGAACTTTTCCAATTATTCGATTTATAATGTGCAAGGAATTCCTTCGACTCGCGATGCAGCAATTAAGGAAGTTATTACGAAACTTACAAATGATATTCTGTTGGCTACTGTTTCCGGGTGGTAGAATATTTGAACGAGAATGGTAAAATGCAATTATTCTTTTTTGGTTCGTCTTTTTGTTTCTCTTTTTTTAAAAAAAGCAAATTAGTATGTCCATCAAGTGGGATATAGTATTAAAATATGGAAAACATTATACTTATTTTTTATTTTATTTCTCTTTCGATACTTTTTAGCTTTGGTGTCCACGGTTTAATCTTACTTTATTATTATTTTAAGACGCAAAAAATACTTCCGCCGAAGTATGAACTGCCAGCTGAACTCCCGATGGTAACTATTCAGTTGCCAATCTTCAACGAAGTGTATGTTATTGAACGGCTCGTTGACCATGTGTGTAGAATCAATTACCCCAAAGAGAAACTCGAAATCCAGATACTCGACGATTCTACGGACGAAACCCAAGAGGTTGCGCAACAACTTGTGGCGAAATATCGCCAACAAGGCTTCGATATTCATTATATCCATCGAGAAAATCGAGAAGGTTTCAAAGCGGGAGCTTTAAAATATGGTCTCGAATTAGCAAAAGGAGAATTTATTGCAATTTTCGATGCCGATTTTACTCCACGAGAGGATTTCCTTCTTAAAACAATTCCCTGCTTCCAGAATCCCAAGGTTGGTATGGTTCAAACGCGATGGGGGCATATCAACGAAGAATACTCTTTTTTGACCCGAGCAGTTGCTCTTTCGCTCGATGGACACTTTGTCATCGAACAGCAAGTTCGGAATAAAGCTGGATTTTTCATCAATTTTAATGGAACTGCTGGAGTTTGGAGAAAGGAAACAATTGTCGATGCCGAAAACTGGCAATCCGACACACTTACCGAAGACCTCGACCTTAGTTATCGTGCGCAATTGAAAGGATGGAAGTTTGTCTTTTTAAACGATGTAGTTTCGCCAGCAGAGCTTCCTGCCGATATTAATGCCCTAAAAACTCAGCAATTTCGCTGGACGAAGGGCGCAGTCGAGACAGCTAAAAAGATTCTCCCATTAGTAATGAAGGCAAAATTGCCATTGAAAGTAAAACTCGAATCAATTGTCCATTTGACTAGTAACATTGTTTTCCCCTTTATTTTGGTTGTTGCAATTCTCAACATACCGCTTGTTATCATTAAAAACACTTTTTCCGATTTCGATGTATATTATAACTTAATGTCGATTTTTGTTGTTGCTTCGATTTCTTCGTTTCTATTTTATCTGTATTCTCAGAAAGCCATCCACGTCGATTGGCGAAATCGTATTCTTTTGTTCCCAGTGTTTCTTGCTGGAAGTATGGGCTTTGCAATAAATAACACGAAAGCTGTAATCGAGGCGCTAATCGGAAAGAAGTCGGGATTTACCAGAACCCCAAAATATCGTATCGTTTCGCACGAAGACGATTGGAAGTTGAAAAAGTATGTTCAGCGTCGGGTTAGTCTATCGGTGATGTTCGAGCTCGGTTTAGCCTTATATTACCTTGTCGGAATTGGTATTTCGATTTATTATGTTGAACTTGCAGCAATCCCATTCCAACTCCTTTTCTTGCTTGGATTTGGGACCGTTGGTTATATGTCGCTTAAACACGCCCTTTTGACTGCTAAATAAATCATCCTCACTCTAAGATTAGAACAGTCTGGAAAGTTAATAAAGAGTTACAATTCGTTGTTCCGAGTGAAGCAAAGAATCCAGCAATCATTTTGGTTCTGGATTCTTCGCCTTACTTCGTGCCATTTAACATAATACTATTTAAAAATTTTTTGTATTGTAACAATTATTCTCCTTCTGTTTCCAAGCGTTTCTTGTATTCTTCGATAAGTTTTTGCTGAATTTGTGGTGGAACGACTTGGTATTCGGCAAATTCTTGGGTATGTGTTGCACGGGCTTGGGTCATCGAACGTAGCGCAGTGGAGTATTTATCTAATTCCGCCAAAGGCATTCTTGCTTTTATTTTTTGATATCTGCCTTCGCTTTCAATTCCAAGAATGACACCGCGTCTGCTTGGTAAATCACTCATAACATCGCCAACAAACTCTTCGGGGACTTTAATTTCGACGTTGAATATTGGTTCGAGTATCTTGGGGTCTGCTTTAACAAAGTTTTCCTTGAATACCATCATACCTGCGGTTTTGAACGCAGCTTCGTTCGAATCGACAGGGTGCATTTTACCGTCGAAAATTGCAACTCGGATGTCGCGAACGTAGCAACCCGTGAGAGGACCCTCTTGCATTTTTTCCATTACTCCTTTTAAAATTGCTGGAAGGAAACGCTGGTCGATTACTCCCCCGACGATACAATTAACAAATTCAAGTTTCCCGCCCCAATCGAGGTCGTAGAGGTCTCGCCCACGAACAGTAAAGTCCGAAGGAATTGGAACATCTTCTATATAAGGTTCAATCATCATATGAACTTCGGCAAATTGGCCTGCGCCACCCGTTTGTTTTTTGTGGCGATACATACCGCGAACCTGCTTTTGTATTGTTTCCCTGTATGGAACTCTGGGCTCTTTAAATTCGGTCTCGACTTTGTAGCGACGTTCCAAACGCCACTTTGCAACAGCAAGGTGTTGTTCGCCTTGGGCATAGACAATGATTTGACGAAGTTCAGGCGAATGTTCGACTATCAAAGTTGGGTCTTCGAGGTGAAGGCTATTCAACGCCATTCCAACTTTTTCCTCTTCGCCTTTAGTTTTTGGTGCAATCGCAATTCTAATTCTTGGATTAGGGAAAGGAATTGGAACATAGTCTATGTTGAAACCTTTTTCGTGGAGAGTATGGTTAATTTGAGTGCTTTTGAGCTTCACAGTTGCACCAATATCGCCGGCGGATAATTGTTGGATGTCGATTCGCTTCTTCCCATTTACAATAAACAACTGATTGAATCTTTCTACTTGTGATTTCTGCTCGTTCACTAGGTCAACCCCGGGCAATAGTTTACCGGTTTGAAGTTTAAAGAAAGTCATATCGCCAAGATGCGCTTCGCTTGTAAGTTTAAATACAAAAAGCGAAGCAGGCGAATTGGAATCAACTTTTTGAATATTTCCAGCTCGCGTCGGCCGCCCATCAACTTCAATAGGCGAGGGACAAAAACCTAAAATAAAATCAATAAAATAATCGCTACCGAAATTGCTTTTTGCATTTACACATAGAACGGGGAAAATGTCTCTGTTGATGATTGCTTTTTTCACCGCTGGAAATAGTTCCGAATCGTCGAGTGTGCCAGTTTCGAAATACTTATCCATCAGTGCTTCGTCGTTTTCGGCAATGGTTTCGAGTAGCTCATTCCTGTATGATTCGAGTTTAGCACGCTCGCCTTCTGCAATCTCTTTAATCGTTGCTGTCGAAGCGTTGGAATCGTATTCGTATAGTTTCATATCGAGAACATTATAGAAGGATTTGAAAGTAGGCCCAACATTAACTGGTATGTGGACGGCGATTACTTTCCTTCCGAAAATTTCCCTCATTTGTTTGTATGTATTCTCGAAATTTGCTTGTTCGAGATCGAGTTTATTCAAAATGAAAATAATAGGGATTTGGAATTTATTACTATACTCTACGGCATTTTCGGTGCCAACCTCGACCCCTGTTTGTGCATTGACAAAAATTGCAGCGGTTTCGACAACGTTAAGCGAAGCAATCATTTCACCAATGAAATCATCGTAGCCCGGTGTATCAATAAAATTAATTTTACGACCGTTATGCTCAACAAAAAGTATAGATGAAAGGATAGAACATTTGCGTTCTTGCTCAACTTCGTTGAAATCCGACTGGGTAGAGTTCTCTTCGATGCTGCCACGACGATTGATAACACCATACTGATAGAGCAGGCATTCTGCGAAAGTAGTTTTTCCAGTGTTGGCATGACCAATTAAAGCAACGTTCCGGATTTGATTCGATTCATAAATATCCATTGACTTACCTAATGATAATAAACATAATTTTCTGATAATTAAACAATAAAAAACAGCAAATTATTGAAATTTATCGAGAATTTAAAATTAATTTTCCAAAGGTTATATCCCTTTGTTACTTCATTAGAAAAAAAGTTGGCTATTAGTCCGAAATAACGTTGCGGTGTAACCCCAAGCGAGAAGGGCGACCTACTCTAAGAGTTTGAATCGAGAATTTAAATCGTCGATTCAAGGCATTGTTTGCTGGAAGACAATTTGCGAATTGCTACCACTTATTACCCCCCTGGAAAAGTAAGTTAGTAGCCAATGAGTGCGGAAGCCTGTTGAATTATAGAGAGCTATAAAGACTGTTATGGATATTTTAAGAATGGAAATTTTTCTCGAAATATGTCAATTTTATAGAATAATGTGTTATATTTGTAATATCGGGAATAAATTTTTGGGAGTCGATATGCATCTATTGTTACGAAATTTTATGATTTCTTCGTTTTTTATTCTAATTTTCTTTTTGCCACAGTTATCTTTAGCTCAGCGCGGAGAAGTTCTAATACCTAATTTTAACGAAAGAGCTGTAGTAAAAATTTTCTGTTATCGAAAGGTTTGGTTAGACGACCGTGGCGAAAAATTAGACCCTGTTTTTTGGGCAAGACCCTATTTGTCTCATGGAAGTGGTGTGTTAATTAGCAGTGATGGAATAATTATAACAGCAAAACACGTGGTTAAAGACGCTCGTTTTGTGGCTGTAAGAATTCCCGGCAATACCATTACTTACCCAGCGGAACAAATTCCAAGCGCGGACAACTCCGATTATGCTTTTTTGGTAATTCGGGGGAATTTTCGCGACTATGTCCCTTTACCACAAAGACCGCCAATTATGAGGCGAGGGCAAACTATCTGGACCTATGGTTACCCCATAATTCCGGGGGAACTTGAACCAAACATCACAAAAGGAATAATTACACGATTCAGCACCTATTTCAATATGTGGCAGTTGGATGCCACTGTTCACCCAGGTAGTTCCGGCGGTCCATTAGTAGATAATAATGGAAGAATATGTGGGATAATTGTTGCTCAACTTGCAGCTGGATTGAACTTTGCAATCCCAATCGACACAATAATCACAAACTACCGCAACTTATTGCAGTCCGGTTTAATGGATATCTCAAAGAATAGAATAGGAGGAATTTCGTCGGAACATTATTTAGCAAAAACTAATCTGGCAAAATGCTTTTCCAACTTGATTATGCAAGATTTGGATATAGTGTCCCAACAAGAATTCGAAGCGTTAAAAAGCGACTTCTCTTCGATTTCGTATGATTCAAGCAAATTTCTTAAAGAATGGGCAATATTCAAGGAGTTGAGCGCATGTTACTATTTCAATCGAGCGACCGACATCCTAAAACAGAATAACAGATCTTGGAAGCAAGTTTCAGAGTTAAAAAGTGAGCAAAAAAGCGAATACTTAAGATGGATTAGTATTTCCAAAAACGAAGTTGATATCGCTAAAAATTGCGACAAAGATGCTTCTGAATCGGTGGCAGAATTAGAACTAGGTGTTATTTTAGCATTGGTTGGAGGTGGTGTTGGAGGAACCGATGAAACACGGGAACCAAAAAAATGGAGCGACAACGAGGTTAACCAATTAAAGTCTTATTTGGGGAAGCATAAGACCGACTTTACCGATTATTGGGGCTACGTCGAAGAAGAAGTTGCATCGAATGGTGTTCATATGCTTGTTTATTCAAATGTAATTGTTACCTTAGACGACCGCGGCTACGTCTTTTCGATTGGTTTAACCCCAGAAAAAATGGAAGATGAATTCTTCCCATCGCTAGGCGGGATTAAACCTTCGTATACGAGGTATCAATTAATTAACATACTCGGTAATAACTACAAAGAGTCATACACGAGCAATCGCGAAATGCTAACTTGGCAACTTGGTAGTAACTTGGAAATTTCAGTTATGCTGAACAGCGATAACTACATTTATTTAATAATGATTCGCAAAAGGTGAGCTCGATGAATATGTGTCTCAATATTTATGTTGAACGTGGATTAGCATAAAACGAATTAGTTCTTCGCAATTTTACTTTAAGTGGAAAAAATTGGCGAAAAATTTACCTTTGAATGAAATGAGTTAATTAAATAATTATTTATCAACAAAATAATAGGTTTAAAATATGAATACTTTGTTACGAAATTCTGCAATTTTTTTGATTTCTCTCGCAATGTCTTGTGCTCTGTTTTACTCTTGTGCCCATCAGAAACCGACACAAAGCCAAACTTCTGTTTCTGAAACAAAAAAATGGAACGATGACGAAGTCAAACAGCTAAAGTCGTTTATAGGAAAACATAAAAAGGACTTTACCGACTACTGGGGCTACGTCGAAGAGGAAGTTGCATCGAATGGCGTTCGTATGCTTGTTTACTCGAACTTAACAGTAACTTTAGACGACCGTGGCTATGTCTTTTCGATTGGTTTAAACCCACAAACAATGGAAGACAGGTCTTTCCCCTCGTTAGGCGGCATTAAACCTTCATACCAAAAATCGCAATTAATCAAAAAACTTGGCGATAACTACGACAAAAGTTCTATTAGAAACAGGGAAACATTAGATTGGGTATTGGATGGAAATTCGAAGATAAGCATAATGCTTAATGAGGACGAGAGTATTTTTTTGATTATGCTTTTCCAAAACAAATGGAGCGACAACGAGGTTGACCAGTTAAAGTCTTATTTGGGGAAGCATAAGACCAACTTTACCGATTATTGGGGCTACGTCGAAGAGGAAGTTGCATCAAATGGTGTTCATATGCTGGTTTATTCAAACGTAATTGTTACCTTAGACGACCGTGGCTATGTCTTTTCGATTGGTTTGAAGCCAGAGAATCTCGAAAATAGTGTGTTCCCTTCCTTAGGAGGGATTAAGCCATATTACACAAAATCTCAACTGATAAGGGAACTTGGCAACGATTATAGTAAAAGTTTCATTGGAGATAATGAATCATTAGACTGGGAATTAGATAGAAACTCGAACATTAAAATAATGTTCAACGATGACGCGAGCATATTTTTGATTATGATATATAGGAAAGAATAGGATAAATAAGGAGGCAGTTTCGACTTTTTTGCTCCGTAATCTAGTGCAATCCTTGAATCTTCCTTATTGTTGGGACTGGCCATTTTGTTCCTACTCTCTTTACCAAGCAACGACCCAAACG
>JBBIJO010000017.1:0-35464 GCA_037445895.1 Ignavibacteria bacterium
ATATTTACACTTACGACGAAATGAAAAATTTCAAACTCGACACAACATTTACGGCGAATAACCTTTACGATTTGATGTTGACAGCACTAATACAAAGAAATGTTGAAAATAAAACCATAGAAGCCCAAGGATTAGGGAATCCACAATGGTTTGCTCCTAAAGTATTTGGACAAACGAAATCACCTTTTACCAATGAAGCAGATTTATCTACTTCCGACGTTCAAACAATTTTGCGCGTTTCCGAAGGCGAACCTTTCATCTTTGGATTGAAACAGAATGAACTCATTTTAAGTCCGGACTGGATTCTTTGGCGACGTTATCCAACTCCTGGATATTACGATGACAATGGAAATTTTATCTTGGATACATTAGGTAGTTCGAACTATGATTTACCCTCGTTTGGTATTGAACTTAAATATGGAATTGAAGGAATTAACTACTATTCGTTTTTTAGTGAAAGACTAACAATGAGTGCTATCTGGCAAAATGTCAAATTGGGAGTTATTTTACCAACCGATGGATGGGCTGGGCTCGGAAAAGATTTATTCGATATCCCAAGGAAATTGACTTTTGCCAATTTCGGTATTGCTGGCTCTTTCGATTTCCCGATTAAAGTTATTCCCAAAAGTGGCGTTTTCCACTTTGATTTTGGCTATGTGGTTGGAAATGCAAAGGAAAGTAAATACAAAAACCGTAAAATTGACCCGCTAACATATATACCAGCCGAAACAATAGCAAACGAGGATTTTGATTATTTGATACGAGCAAATTTGCAGGCTTACTATACCTTTGGAATGAGAATTGACGATAACTACTATTTTCGCTTTGGACTTGGAGGAACTTTCTACCAGCTCGAAAGATGGTATAACGATTTAGACACTTCAACTTTGGAACAGAAACTGATTTTCAAAAAATACGATGAAAAATCAATTGGCGATGTTTCTGTCCGAATTGACTTTATGGCTACAAACATCACTACCCCATTCGGATTGAACGCTCAATACTTCAACGGTGGTATTGGCGGAGGAATATGGTTACAAGTTCCAATAATCCAGAATACACTTTCGCTACGGCTGGACGTCTCGGGAAATTTTGCATTGTTTAAGAATACTCCCGAACTCTGGGAAAACAAAGGCTACGTAGTTCCAATGGCTCGTTTTATAGTTAACTTTTAATTGAAAACAATGCTGAAGTGTTATATGAAAAAAATATTTGTTTTAATTGGACTACTGACAATTGCAACAGTCTATGGTTTGCAATCGCAATCTTTTAATTCCAAAGAAATTATCGATTCATTAACTACGATTGACCCAGAAATTCGAAAGTATTTCCCACGTTGGAAAGTTTGCGAAACCGACCTTCAAATTCAAATTTATCAAGCTTTCAGAATCGTTGGATTCAATGAATCGGAACTAAATAAAACCAAAATCGAAATCCTTGCCGCACCAAGAACTGACCCATACCAACCTTATGACCTACTTTTGATTAATTGCGGGGAATCTACTATGAATTCTTCGCAAATGGAAGCAAATTTGGGGCAAAAATTAATCGACATTATTTCTGGGGGAGAACCATTTGCAAATCCCTTCAACTGGGTCGACGGCAAACGCGATTACTGCCTTGTTGAAATACCGCCGGAGATTCCTGTTACTGCTTCCCAAGCTCAAGCAATTATAAATTATCTCGAACCAACGAATGTTACCCATTCTTTTACACTCTCTTTTTTCGAGCAAACTTTAAAATTTGGAGAAACAGGCTTTTGGCTCAAAAACGTTACGGGTATCGACGAGGTTGGTTATCCTTTCTGGTCGTCTGGTTCATCGAAAATTGTCCTCCGCCGCCCACTTTACGTTAACCACGATTCTCGAACAAGCGATAAAATACCATATCTTATCAATGCATATATGGGTGGTGCATATAGAATTTCGAGCGGTATTAACAACAAATCCGATATTTTCAGTTGGATTCCATCGCAAAAATTGAACCAGGGTCCCGGCGGCAAATTAATTGCTGGATTAGATTTCCATATGCCTTTCCATCCTCAATTCGGAGTCCACTTTAATATGGAAATTCCCATTGAAGAATTACAAGCGAAGACAGTCGAATCCTCAAAATATTTTGCATATAACAAGGTAAATGACCTTACATTGGATACGTTTATGGTTGTTCCTTTGCTACGCTCAAGTGGGCAAGCCACGATATTCTACAATCTTTGGATTTCCGAAGAAAACCCTGAAAATTATTTTCGCATCGACTTAGGCATTAATTATATCGAGGTTCGCGAACTGCTAGCAATACCTTCTCCGTTTAGTTCCTTGGTCATAACGCCTTATACAAATAACAACGAGAATCTATCGACATATAAGCCAAGCGAGTTTGGGGATTGGGTTTATTTTAAATTCGAATACAGGAATCAATCTGTTTGGCCCTTTGGTGCAAGCTTCCAGTACTCCAACCAAACATTTTTAGGACGCGTGTATGTTCCTTTATTCAATTGGTTGTATATCGAAGCAAAAATTGCTCAAATAGCTAGAACAGTTCGACCCTTCGAAAATCGAACATTCTTTATGATTTCTCCAATACTTCGTTTAACTTTATAAAAAATGATGCTAAATAAAAATGAACCCTCTAACTTGCTGGTTGGAGGGTTTCCTATGTAAAAAATAACTACAATAGCAATATGATTAAGCAACTGTTAATAAAACTTCTTTTGATGGTTACACTTTGGTCGGTTTCGCACAGTCAACTTCCAAAAGGCGATTCTGCAAAAAAGGTAAGAGAAGTCCTGCAAGAAGCTCAAGTTAAATCCGAAAAAAAACCTGTTCTGCTCACAATTCGAAACGTCGATATTTCTAAATTCCCCGAAATCAATATTATTGTCGAAGCATTCAATAATAGCGGGTTCCCGCTCGACACCCTTACTGCCCAAGACGTTATAGTTTCCGAAAATGGTATTGAAAAAACTGTAATTTCAATCAAAAAAATTTCGGTCCAAGAACGCATACCCGTAGATTTTACTTTCATAATCGATGTAACTGGCTCAATGCAAAAACATATTGATGCGATTAAAGCGAACATATCGCGCTTTGTTTCGACACTCCTAAGCCGTGGAATTGATTATCGAATAGGTTTGATTCTTTTTTCCGATTTAGTTGAAAAAGTTTACCAACCAACTGACAATGTCAATACCTTTCTGTCTTGGCTTTCCCCTGTGCGCGCCTATGGTGGAGGCGATGAAAAAGAAAACGCCCTCGAGGCGTTAAAAGCAACGAACGAAATACTTTTCCGCCCCTCGGCTAACCGCGTGGCTGTGCTTATCACAGATGCTCCTTATCACCAACTTGGTGAACATGGCGACGGAATTAGTTTGGAAACGACCAAATCTATTATTGAATTTTTAAATACCAATGAAATTCGCACTTTTTGCATTACCCCACCGAAACTTCAAGAATACAAACTAATCGCCTCGAAAACAAGAGGAAATCAATTCGACATTGAGTATCCATTTTCAACAATATTGAATAATTTTTCGAGCCAACTTACAAATCTTTACTCAATAAAATACAGGACCGACCAACCCGCAATTCCGGATTCTATAAACATTGCCATCTTCAGCCCCGAAAAAAGAGAAATAGTTCGTAGGACAATCCCAATAGTCGAGTTGGGTCGAAAATTAATCATCGAAAACTTACTTTTCAATGTGAATAGCGCCATTCTTCCCGATACGGTTAAAGAATTAGATGTTTTATACCAGTTTATGAAAAACAAACCAAAAGTTTCAATTTTAGTCGAAGGACATACAGACGACAGAGGGAACCACAAACTTAATGATGAACTATCTATTCGGCGTGCCGAATCTGTCCGAAACTATCTTACTAAACGTGGAATCTCGAACGATAGAATTAAAACAGTAGGCTACGGAAAACGGAAACCAATCGCTCCAAACGACACAGAATTTGGAAGGCGTTTAAACCGAAGAACGGAAATTGTCATTATTTCCAAGTAACAAAGAACTATCAGTAGGACCGTATAGTAAAAAATAAAATCACTATTAAAGCACTCGCAGTTACTACAATTATCGGTTCGATATATCTTTCTAAGAAATTCAATTTTGTTTCTGGCGACTTGCCCTTAAAAGGAACCCCGTCTTTTTCAATCCAATCGATAGCATCGACAGAAATATTGTCTTTCGAGATTTGAGACGACGAAATAGAAAATAATTCCCCGTGTGAATTTCGAACTATTCCCGTTACCGAAAGTTGCAATTTACGGGCAAGAGAGTCGCTTGAACTCAACAAAGGAGAATATGAGATATCAAAATTAGAAATGAAGAGGTTAACTTTCAACAAAGCAGTTCCCTCTTTTCCAGATGAAAACAATCTAAATCCATTGGTCGAGAATTCTTTAACCAAAAAGTATTCGAAAAATTGTTTGAATGGATGTTCTTCGATTGACAAAACAATAGAAGAATCTTGCGAGTGCTGCGAAATTTTTGTAACAATTTCCTTCGATACATTTTCTGCAATAGATTGCATTAACTCCGCATTTGTTGGAACTAACGAGGAATACGCATAGTTCAACAATAATAGCAAACACCATACAGCCAAGCCTAACCTCGTCATATTATTTGTTGTGTGTTTTCTTAAAATTCAGAAGGGAATTCCATAATTCATTTTCGTTCCAAAAAGAACTTGGGCGAATCCTATATGGCTTTTTTCGGTTAATAGTAAAAATACGAACGACACGAAGAGATTTTTTCATATTCGAAATGGTTTCTTTCCCAATGGTAATTTTAATAATTTCGGAAACAGAGTATTTCTTCTCTAATATTTTTGTTTTAAAAGTTATTGCATCTTTTGAAATAATGATTTTTGGGGATTTCCAAATACTTGCAAAATAACCTAAAATAGAAGCAAGTATTATAACCGCAAGCAAAACAACAAGTGGATCGGATATTGCCATTGTCAAAGTGCCATGCTCTATTGTTCCCCTCAATAAGCTGTAAATTATCAGCACCACAGAATAAATAGCAATAGATTTCCAGTAGAAATCGAATCGTTTTTCGAAAACCTGCACACCTTGGGATTTGATTTGTTTTGTTAAATCCATTTCTATTCTAAAAAATGCTCAAAACCAAAATCAAAATTAAACTAAATACTCAAAAATTTCAAGATACCTTGTGCAATTTTTTCTGCTGAATTCGAGTCGCCATATCGACGAATGTTTTGCGCAAACTCCAATAACTTATTTTTCGAAAAAATCAATTCTCTAATTGCTGGTAACAATTTATCTTTGATTTCTGAATCCTTTATCATTATCGCCGAACGACTTCTTTCCAATTCGATAGCGTTTAATTCTTGATGGTTGTTTGCTGCTTTGGGAAGCGGAACAAGAATAGCTGGTTTCCCAAGCGCAGCAAGCTCGGCAATAGTCGATGCTCCTGCTCGCGAAACTACCAAATCCGCCGCTGAATATGCTGTTGCCATATCTTCAATAAATTCCGACACCATTACCCCCTCCTTCCGTAATATAGGCTTATTGAAATGCTTCCCAGTTTGCCAAATAATTTGAATTCCTTCGGTTAATAATTGCTCGTAAATTTCGAATACAGCATTATTTATCGACATTGCTCCAAGGCTACCTCCAAAAACCAACAGAACAGGTCTGTCGGTCGAAAATCCAAGTTTATTTTTAGATTCATCTTTTGGTAAGGCTCCTAACAAACCGTTACGAACTGGATTCCCTACAACTAAAGTTCTTTGAAGCACATTAGGATTAAGCCATTTTTTCGTTTCCTCGAAAGCAAGAAAAATCAAATCTGCCCGTCGCGAAAGCAAACGATTGGCTCTGCCGGGGTATACATTAGTTTCGATAAGAAAAAGCGGTTTCTTTTCGGCTTTCGCTGCAATCCCAACTGGATAACTCACATAAGCACCAGTAGAAATCACCAAATCGATGTTATGTTCACGAACAATATCGCGGCAAATATGAACCGACTTTATTGTCCTTAAGAAAAAACTAATTGTTTTAAACCCAAAGCCTGTAAAACCTATCATCGGAATTTGAAAGAATTTCCAACCATACTTTATTGCGGTTTTAGCTTCGATTTTCTCAGGATTTCCTACTGCAAAAATCCGTAAGTCGAAGTCCAATATTTTTCTTTGTAAAGCCTCTAAAACTGCCACCGCAGGGAAAAGATGCCCTCCTGTTCCACCCGCAGCAATAAGAACATTCAAATGTTTCACTATTTACAAAAAAATTATTTTTGAATATGTAAAAATACAATTATCAAATGAATTTTTTAAATTTGTTTTTTAAATATTGTATGAGGGACGAAATGTATTCGAGACTTTTCGTTTTATCGTTTTTAGTCGTTTTGTTTTCGATAGTTTCCGTTTTTCCACAAAGCGAAAAAATCAACGAATATTTAAAAATGATAAACGAAGGTAAAATAACCGAAGTGAAACTCGCTTTGCCCGATTTACTTGCAGAGTATCCAAATGAACCCGGTATACAATTTCTCCACGCCGCTGTTCTGGAAGACGCCTCGAAGGCAGTAGAAATTTACGAAAAAATTATCCGAAATTATCCCCAAAGTGACTACTCCGATGAGTGCTATTGGAGGATAATTCAATACTATGCGATAAAAGGCGAAGTTGAACGTGCAACACGAGAACTCGACAACTACAGAAAGGCTTTCCCGCATTCAGCATTTCTTGCACCTGCTTCCGATATTGTTCGGACTGCTACTCTTTTAACCAAAACTAATCCACGAACGAAAACTGCTCCAAAAACCGAAACTGCAAAATCGGATACCGAACCTGCTCCAACAAAGAAAACCGACGAAGCTCCAAAAAAGGGAACTTTTGGACTTCAAGTCGGGCTTTATAGTACCATTGAAGCTGCTAAAAACGAAGTAGAACGTTTCAAGCAAATGAGACTTCGAGCAGAAATTTATACCAAAAAAATTGACAACATTACTATGTATGCCGTTGTCATTGGAGATTATCCTACAAAGGACAAAGCTGAAGCAGAAAAATCCACTGTTCAGGTTAAATGTGGGTGTACTCCAATTATATACCAAAAATGAAACATTTATTATTCTATGCTATAGCTTTCCCATTGTTATTGTCAATGGAGCAATCTTTATGTTATTCCCAGGAAATTTTTAAGAAAAAGCCTCTGAACGATGAAACGTTACAAGATTTTGAAACATACATACGTAAGTTTGCCCCGGCAGATAGTGCCTACAAGGTTTTGAACTACTTAATCAATTCATATATCAACCTTAAAAAGCCAATACTGTCATATTCATTTTGGAAAAAATTTAATAGTCTATTTCCGATTCGTAAAAAGGAGCTTGACAATCGAATGCAAGGCATCCAAGAACTCGTCATCTTTTACAGCGCTAAACCCGAGGAGTATGAACTATACGAAGATTTTATCCAAACTTTTGCCCCAGAAGAAAATGCTTTCGTTGCTTTGCAAAGAAGAATCGATAATTACTTAAATTTTCGAAAATGGGACTCTGCTAAGCTTATTCTCAACAAGTTTAAGCCTTTATTCCCCAACAAGAAGACATTCATCGACAAAATAATACAGATTTTAGACACTCCACCGCAAAACCTAACGGTTCGGAACCTTGGTCCAGCTATAAATTCCGATAAAGACGAATGGGATCCTTGCCCAACCCCCGACGGCAAATACATATTTTTTTCGACACGTAATAGACCAGAAGGTTATGGCAATACCGATGTTTTTTTCTCAAAAAATATCAATGGAATATGGCAAAAGGCTGAAAATTTAGGCCCATCGGTCAATGGAAAAAATGACGAGACCATTGATAACGTTACTGTCGATGGAAATGGATTACTTTTGTCTGGAACTTTCGAAGGAACATTTGGGCAATTCGACATATATTATATTCAACGTAACGAAAATAGCTGGGAAACGCTGGAACACTTTCCTTACCCAATAAATACAAAATATGTTGATGAAGGAGCCTGTTTTTCGAGCGATGGTAAAGTATTAGTTTTTACCTCCGACCGACCAGGAGGTGTTGGAGAGTTTCACCCCTATGGCACCCTATATCACGGGGATCAAATGGGAAATATGGACATTTATGTATGCTTCAAAACCGACACTGGTTGGAGTCAACCAATAAATCTTGGCACACAAATCAATACACCATTTGCCGAACGTTCACCATATTTACATCCCGATGGGAGAACACTTTATTTTAGTTCCGATGGTCATCCAGGACTTGGAAAATTAGACGTCTTTAAAGCAGTCCGTTTGCGAGAAGATTCTTGGACTGAATGGAGCGAACCAATCAATCTAGGAAAGGAAATTAATACGATACTCGACGATTGGGGCTACAAAATTTCGCTCAAAGGGGATAGTGCTTTTTTTGCAGGTCATTGGCGAACCGATGGGTTTGGAGGATGGGATTTGTATTCCGTAGCATTGCCGGGTTATGCTAAACCTCAGAAATTCGCTACTATCACGGGAAGGATACAAGACCCAACGGGTAAACCCATTACAGCAAAAGTTAAATTCGAAGACCTATCGAAATCAACAACAATAGGAACCCTCCGAAGTAATCCCGAAGATGGCTCGTATATCATTATTTTACCACTTGGCAAAAACTATGGCTACTTTATTGAAAAGGACGGATATTTCCCGAGCTCAAACAATATTGACCTAACCACAATCACACAAGATACTACTATCGTCTATAACATCATTCTCTATCCTCTTGAATTCCTTTTAGAAAAGAAGAAGAAAGTTCAATTAAATAATATTTTCTTCGATTTCGACAAATATGTTCTAAAGCCTGAATCGTTTTCGGAACTCGACAGAATTGTTAAAATATTAAAAGATAATCCTTCGTTCAATATACATATAGAAGGACACACCGATAGCATTGGAACCGAAGAATACAATATGCAACTTTCGAAAAAACGCGCCGAAGCGGTGCGAAACTACTTAATCGAAAATGGCATACAAAAACATAGGATTGTTGTTTTTGCTTTTGGCTCGTCAGTCCCCGTGGCATCGAATGACTCCGACGAAGGACGAGCCTTAAATCGAAGAGTCGAAATTTGGTTTGTTCGTAGGTGAATCTGCACCCAACCTATAAGTTACATTACATAAATTTGTCTCTCTTTGGTCATTTGTGGCAATAACAACTATCTTTCCGACGTTACGAAAATCGTTTACTATTTGAACAATCTTGTAAATGCCATTTTCATCCAAGTTTGTAAAAGGTTCATCAAGAAAAAGGATACTGGGGTTGTGAATCAAACCAACAATAAATTTGAACCGTTGTTTCATCCCCGATGAATATTCCCGAATTAATTTACCTTTTGCCGAAGCTAAATCGAAAAATTCCAAAAGTTCCAAACAATAATCTTCGGAACATCTAACTCCGCGAAGCAAGGACACCATTTTCAAATGCTCAATAGGATGAAATTCTTCGAATAATGTTAAGTAAGGCGATACAAATCCTATGTGATTGATTTTATTGCCTTTTGCTATTTTATTACCGTTTAAAATATGCTCAACACTGCCACGAGATGGCAAAATTAATCCAGCAAGTATTTTAAGCAGAGTTGTTTTCCCACTGCCGTTGCGCCCAAGTATTCCAAAAACATCTCTGTTCTTAATTTCGAAATCCAAATTCTCGAAAATATAATCGACTCCGTTGTATGACTTCGACAAAGATTTAGCAACTATTTTGATTTCGTTATCCATAAGAAGACAAAAATATTAAATTAATTTCTACAACAATCAATAAAATAAAAACCCACGAGCTTTCGTGGGCTTATAACGTATCTTAAACTCATTTTAAATTAATGTTCTTTCATATCATTTTCAACCTTATTTTCAACAGCATCGTCGGCATATAATATTTTATCGAGTTGAAACTCATTGAGCGACGACTCGCTCGAAACAATAGGAATCTCTTTGAATTCGAAGCTTAATTTTTTCTTTTCCTCGTCGAAATCACCAATGATTTGGGTCCCGGATTTCACACCTCCAACAAGAAGAATTTCGGCAAGTTCATCTTCGACATATTGTTGCAAAGCGCGTTTCAAAGGTCGAGCTCCGAATTTTTCGTCGAAGCCTTTTTCAACAAGAAAATCTTTCGCCTTTTGCGTAAGTTCAAGTGTTAGACTTTGGTCTTTCAACCGGCGACGCACATCTTCCAATTGAATATCAATTATTTGGTATATATGTTCTTTGAAAAGCTTGCGGAAGATTATAAAATCATCAATACGATTAATAAATTCCGGATTAAAAAGTCGTTTGATAGCCTCTTCGATTGAAGATTTAATTGATTGATATTCATCTTCATTTGAAGGCTCTACAAATCCTAATTTTGAACCAAATTTTAGTTCTCGAGTTCCAACATTCGATGTCATTATAATAATAGTGTTCTTAAAATCGACTCGACGCCCAAGCCCATCGGTAAGAATTCCGTCGTCGAATACTTGCAACAAAATATTAAAAACCTCGGGATGTGCTTTTTCGATTTCATCGAGCAATATAATACTATATGGGCGACGTCGAACTTTTTCCGTTAATTGCCCACCTTCTTCGTATCCGACATAACCCGGGGGAGCTCCTACAAGGCGCGATACAGAGAACTTCTCCATATATTCACTCATATCGATACGAATTAGAGCATCTTCGCTATTGAAAAGAGCTCGCGAGAGTGCCTTGGCAAGTTCTGTTTTCCCAACTCCGGTTGGACCAAGAAACATAAAAGAACCAATAGGACGACGTGGGTCTTTCAAACCAGCGCGAGCACGACGAATTGCTTTGGAAAGGTGCTCGATTGCCTCGTCTTGCCCAACAACCATTTTCTTGAGTTCATCGGGGAGTCGCATCAATTTTTCGGTTTCGGTTTCAGCGATTTTATTTACTGGAACTCCTGTCATCATTGCAACAACATCGGAAACATCGTCTTCGGTAACCACATAGTAAGTTTCGCTCGATTTAATTTCCCATTCAAGTTTGGCTTTTTCCAACTCTGCCTGCATTTTCTTTTCCAAGTCCCTAAGATTCGCAGCTTCTTCAAAATTCTGACTTTTTACCACCATATTTTTTTTACGGCGTATATCCTCGATTTTCTCCTCGATATCGAGCACCCGCTTAGGAACTCGGATATTCGAAAGATGGACACGCGCCCCGGTTTCATCCATAACATCAATTGCTTTATCGGGAAAGTACCGGTCGGTAATATATCTATCGGATAACCGAACGCAAGCATCGAGAGATTCTTTTGTAAATTTTACATTATGATGCTCCTCGTAACGGTCCTTAATCTTTTCGAGTATCTCGCGGGTCTCAGCCGTTGTTGGTGGGTCGATAAGTACTTTTTGAAATCTTCGTTCAAGCGCCCCATCTTTTTCAATGTACTGGCGATATTCATCCAAAGTTGTAGCACCAATACATTGAATTTCGCCACGGGATAACGCCGGCTTGAAAATATTAGAAGCATCCAAAGAACCTGATGCACCGCCAGCACCAACAATTGTATGTAATTCATCAATAAAAAGGATAACATCTTTGGCGCGTTCCAATTCATTCATAACTGCTTTCATCCGTTCTTCGAACTGACCGCGATATTTTGTTCCAGCGACAAGGGATGCTAAATCCAAACTTACTATGCGCTTATCGAACAGTGTTCGTGGGACTTTTCGTTGAACGATTCTCAAAGCTAAACCTTCGACAATAGCAGTTTTGCCTACGCCAGGTTCTCCAATTAATACTGGGTTGTTTTTCTTCCGTCGAGCAAGGATTTGCGAGACACGCTCGATTTCCTTTTCCCGACCAATAACAGGATCGAGCCTATCTTCGATAGCAAGCTTTGTTAAATCGCGCCCGAAATTATCAAGAACTGGTGTTTTGACACGTTCTTTTACCGAAATGCGTGGTGGCAATGGAGTACCAATTATTTTATCAACCTTGCCTGGTTTACCGCTGATTATATTATCTAACTCATTTTTGACTCTCTCGTAATCGACGCCAAATTCATTCAAAATTTGGCTTGCAATAAAACCATCTTCGCGAAGTAAAGCAAGTAACAAATGCTCGGTACCAACAATATCGGATTTATAAAACTTTGCTTCGAGTTGGGTCACTCTCAGCGCCTTTTCTGCTTGTTTTGTTAAAGCAAGAGTTGAACTTGTTGGACTCGAAGTTTTATTTAGAAGAGATTCCTCAATTCTTTCTTTAAGCTTAGTTAAATCAATCCCTATATTTGCCAAAATCTTGATAGCAATACCTTCGCCCTCGCGAAGAATGCCAAGAAGAAGATGTTCAGTCCCAATGTAATCGTTCCCAAGCCGAATTGCCTCATCCCGACTAAATTTTAACACATCATGAACTCTATTAGAAAATTGTCCTTCCATTTCCTTGATTTAATAACTGTTCATTTAAATTGACGAAGATATATGTTATTTATTTATTATAAATTTCAAAGCCCTAATAAATATTGGCGTTCGGACTTTGCCAAAGCCAAAAGACCTTGGAGAACCAAATTCTTCCGATGCAATTTATTCGGGTAATTCCATTCATTTATCATCGTTTTGAAGAACTTGTAACCTCCACCGGTGAAGATAATCGGAACTTGAGTTTGACTAAAATGTTCATTACTAATCCGTTCGACAATCAATCGGATCCCCCCCCATATAGAATTTATGATTCCTGCGGAAATTGCTTCTTCGGTATTTCGGCCCAATATGCCGCTCCCTTTTTGCAAATGCAGATTTTTTAACCTACTTGTCCGATTCGATAAAGCATAAAGTTGTGTTTCGGCTCCTGCGAAAATTACCCCACCAAGGCATTCTCTCGATGTATCCACGCAATTAATGGTTACAGCAGTCCCAAAATCAACCGTAATTAAAGGAGGATTAATCTCTTCCATTCCACCAACTAATCCCAACAGTCTATCTATTCCAATGCCCTTAATATGCTCGAACCTAATTTTTTTCTGCTTCTTTATTAAATCGTAAGCATTAAATAGGTAAACTCCATCTTGTTCTTTCAAAAAAGCAACCACTTCATTGGCTCTATCGTCGTTTACTGATGAGAAAATAACTCGCAATGGCTGCATTTCTATTTTTTCAAAAAACTTAACAAAATTCGAAAACCACACTTTCGAGTAGGAATATACCCTGAATTTGTTCTCGAAAAGAAATTTTATTCGGCTGTTTCCAATGTCTATTGCAAGAAGACCATGCAAAAAATCATCATAAAATCGCATAACGAATTGAATCTCCATTGTCCACAAAAATTTTTACCCCTGTTGCTCGATTCACAACAATGAGCCGCCCGATGTTGTCGAATCCATTAACTTCCCAAATCCCTTCTTTTCCAATAACTTCTATTGCCGTATGTAAAATATTTAACTCACTTTTCCAGAACTCGAAAACCTTATCTTTCGGCAATCTCAGTAATTCGAATAAATTCTTTTGCAATTGTTCAACAACATAATCCACGTTAGCAATTACCCCAATATTTTTTAGTGAAGACGCTGTACTTCGTAATTCACCATCAAATTCCGATTGGTTCACATTAATTCCTATACCGATAACGCTTGCTTCGCATAAATCACCAAAAAAGATATGTTCAACCAGAACACCCGAAATTTTTCTAAAAATACCGTCCAAACACTTTACATAGATATCGTTCGGATACTTCAAACGAAATATCACATCTTTCGCAATATATTCAAGAGTTGCTTTAACCGCTAAACAGCCCAATCCTTGTAAATACGCAACCTCGTCGATTGGTTTTAGTGGTAGATGTTTCAACCCAAGTGAAAAATAAACGTTCTCTCCGTAGGCTCCTTCCCATACGTTCTTGTTTCTCCCCCTCCCAAAAGTTTGGAAATCGGCTGTAACTACGATAGGAGTGTGTTCTCCAACGAGTTCTTTCGCATAGTCATTTGTCGACGATACAACCTTGAAATGGAGTCGTTTGGGAAAAGTCACTCGTTTTTCTCCTGTGAAACAACAGATTGAACATCCATAATAATTTTATCGACAACCAACGACAAGGCTTTCGAAAATGCAGGAGGTATGGATTCGGCAAACTCGTTTTCTCGTTCAACTTTCTGTGTGTATAGCCGCGAAAGGACAATATTGGTTTTTGAACTTATTGATAATCTTCGAGTCAGCGATATATGCAAGCTTACTTGAACATAATTACCTTTTGTCTCTTCGTTGTCTGAATATGCTGAAAAATCGATTATTTGGCAATCGAAGAAATAATCGGGGAGTAGCATAGAACTTGAATTGACAATTGGCTTCGAAAACCCATTCGATAAATTAAAACGCGTAAAAATGAAATCTGAAATCATTTCCAAATAATCGCTCGACCAGCGAAAGTAATAATATTTTTGGACATTCCCATCCCCCCATTTTGTTAGGATGGAATTTGTTTCGAGCTCGGCTGGAACCGAAAAATCTCTGAATGCAATCAATACGTCCAACGAGGCAATGTTTCGAAAGGAAAATGGCATCTGCTGCAAGGTATAATATTTTATTTTCGGATACTCCGACTTAAAATTAATACAACCTTGCAAAATCAAGACAAAAGTAATTGCCATAGTAAAAAATTTTCTCATTCTTCCATTCGAAAACAATTATAACACTACAAATTTACTGATTATGTTCGAAAATTACTTAATTTTCTTTTTGTTGAATATTGCAAAATTTTAAATTTGATTTACTTTTTTTCAGATGTTCATCTTGGGCTCTTCGAACGAAACAAAGAAATAGAGCGAGAAAATTTGCTTGTTAAGTTTCTCGAAGCAATATCGGAAGATTGCCAAAAGCTATTTATTGTTGGAGATTTATTTGATTTCTGGTTCGACTTCAAAACAGTTATACCACGGAACTTTTTCAGAACAATATCTAGCTTGTATAAATTGAAAACCAAGGGAATTGAAATCTTTTATTTTATGGGTAATCACGATTTCGGGCATTATAATTTTTTCGAAACAGAGCTTGGTATTCCAGTTATACCTAATGATTTGGAAATTGTTCTTTCGGGTAAAAAATTTTTTATTTCTCATGGTGACGGAAAAATTCCGAACGACTACGGCTACTTTTTTCTAAAAAAAATTTTACGGAATCGAATTGCACAAAAACTTTACCGATTTATTCATCCTGATATTGGAATTTGGCTTGCTTCCCACTCGTCGAAGAAAAGCCGTTACTACTCTCAACATCGTAACCCTATTGATGTCGACCCGTTATTCGAATTTGCAAAAACGAAAATCGAAGAAGGCTTCGATTTTGTTGTAATGGGACACTCGCACCATGTTAGTTACATCAACCATCAGCATGGCATATATGTAAATTTAGGCGACTGGTTCGCCGAACCTATGTTCGCTCGCTTCAATGGCGATTCAATTGCTTTAATGAAAGTCAAAGAATATACGAATATTGTTGGATAGAAAAAGGAATCTAACAATGGATGCATTAGAAGCAATTTTTCAAAGAAAAAGTGTGCGCCACTTTACAGGCGAAAAAATTTCGAAGGAGCAAACTGATTTGCTTTTGAGAGCTGCAATGTCTGCCCCATCTGCAGTCAATATGCAACCTTGGGAGTTTATAGTAGCAACGGACAACGAAATCTTGGTAACTTTAGCCGATAATCTACCTTATGCAAAAATGCTCGAGAAGGCAAGCATCGTAATAATTGTTTGTGCCATTCCAGCACTTGCCCATCGCCAACTAAAAGACTATGCTATTATCGATTGTTCGTGTGCAAGCCAAAATATATTGCTTGCTGCCGAAGCAATGGGGCTTGGGGCGGTGTGGACTGCTGTATATCCAAATATCGACAGAATCGATTTTGTTCGCAAAACGCTCCACATACCCAAAGATGTAATTCCTTTGAACGTCATTGCAATTGGATACCCAACGGGCGAGGATTTGCCGAAGGACAAATATCGTCCTGAAAAAATTCATTATGAGCGTTGGTAGTAAGTTATGCGAAAGCAATTAGTCTTTCGGTGCGTAAGCTGTGATTGTCCGATTCGCAACCGAATAAATAAAGTACAAAGGTGGGAAGAGGCTATATGCTTCCACAACTTATACTTCTATGTCATTGTCTAATATGACTTTTTAAGTTATTGATTCGGTAACTTGGTATAGTCAATTTCTGAACCTAATACACTGTGGGGTATCAAGTAAACAGCAATCATCACAATACTTGCAATTAACGCCCACTTTGTGTTTGCAGGATTTTTCTTTAACATCACTACTGCAATAACCCAGAATATTACAGCAATAAGCGTTTTATTATCTGTTAAATCATGTCCGAATGGCCATCCAGTCCATAACGCTCCAAAAGCATAATATTGAATTATAGGTCCAAAAATTACTCCCCCAATAAACAATAGCGTTAATGTCCACAAAGATAAGACATAAACATTGTTGCGTTTAAAAATTACCTCGAAGAAAGTTCGAGCCGAGAACACCATCGCCGAAAACATAAATATGATATGTGGAATCATAAAATAGAAGGGGACATCGCCTTTGAAACGAATAACTACAGGTTCTTCGTTCAAAACATATCTTTGGTTATTTTTATCTTGCAATACGACACGATACATAACTTTTCCTGCTGGTGGTTGCTGTGGTATCGAAGCAACAAGAGCATCATTGTCACGTTCCAACGGTTTAATTGTCCAATTATCGTGGCTTTTATATCGGCGAAATACAAAATAGCCTTTAATTTCTGGGTCTTGTGTTCTGATTTCGATTTTAGCATCGCTATTCTCTCCCCACGAACGCAAAAGGGAATATTTTATCTTTTCGCCGTTTATTTCGATAGAACCATCTTTGGGATGGGTTGGACCTGTTAATCGTTGATAAATTGCAAGTCCCGCCATCAAGACAAATGCAAAAACCCAAAGAAAAACAGTTTGAAACTTTTTCATATATTACCTCAAATTAATTAACCAAAATAGAAGCTTCTTTCCGTAGTTCCTGAACTTTATCTAAAATCTTATCTTTTTCTAAAGTTACAGAAAAGTAACCTAAATCGCCCCACAAAATATACCCAAGCGTTGCCTTAATTTCGAGCTTTATTCTTTCTTTTTCGGCTTCGAAATATTTTTCAAGGAAACCGTGGTTCCCGATTAAATAATTTTTGAAACTCATAACGACATTGTCATTCAATTCAAATCCGTTCACAAAAGTTGTAACAACAAAGTTATTTAAAAGATTCTTTCCATCATTCGATTCAAAAAAATATCGCAATACAAAATCGTTAACAAAACCATTGGAGCGCAGCTTTTGTAAATACGGTGGTATGGTATCGCTTTTGAAGAAAAAATCCGGGAAAATACCTCCTCCGCCCAGTAATGTTCTTCCTTTCTTCGAAGTAAAAACTGGTAGGTTTTTCATAATACCAAAATTCTTTATTATAGTTTCAACATTTTGCTTAAAATCTTCCCGCATAGCGAATTCGGAAATATTCTCCACATCGAAGTTTTTTATCAAAGGCTTTTGTATAACTCTACCTAAAGGAGAAACATATTCTCCGACAGTAAGTCTGAATGCAGATTCATCCTTGAATTCCCAAGATTTTTGAATCAATCCTTTACCGAAGCTACGCTCCCCAATAACAATCGCTCTGTCATTGTCTTGCAACGCAGAAGTAAAAATTTCACTAGCCGAAGCCGAAACATTATCGATAAGCACACAAAGCGGAATTTTAGCATATTTCCCACTTGCCTCGCATATCTCGAAATCCCTATTTCCTTCTTTTCTAGAAACAACTACTATCGTATCACCCTTGCTAAGGAAAAGTCCTGTGATTTTTATCGTTTCGTCCAAGTATCCTCCTTGATTACCTCGCAAATCGATGACGAAAAGTTTTGCACTCAACTTTAAAAGGCTATCGATAGAATTAGTTAATTCATCGAAAGTAGTTTTAGCAAAGCGGCTGATTCTTACAAAAGCAATATCCCTTGCTTTATCGTAAAAACTTGCAACAACGGATGGGATTTCCACATCATAACGTGGGATTACATACTCTTGTAAATAACTACCTCTTCTTATCGTTAGCAATAAGTTTGTTCCTTTATGCCCCTGTATTTTCTGGAGTGCAGCATTAATATCTTTCCCAATAAAATACTCGTGGTCAATGTATATTATTCTATCTCCAATTTTGATTCCAACAGAATCGGCAGAACTTCCTTTTTGCACGCTAAACACTAAAATAGTATCCCCCCTTCGAAAAAGCTTAATACCTACGCCTTCTGTTGTTCCACTATATGTTTCTTTAATATTTTTATATTGTTCAGAACTATAGTAATTGCAGTAAGGATCGAGTTCATGGAGTAAAGAGTTGAAAGCAGTTTCGGAAATTTTAACATAATTTACGGTATCTTTGTAATAATTACCTCTAATTGTTTCCAAAATTGTTTTAAATTTTTGAGTTTGGAAATCAATTACCTGTGAAATCGAATCGCTGCTTTTAGCAAAACATAACGAAGAAATTAAAAATATACTAATGAAGAAACTTCTCATATCGCAATAAAACCTTTGATAACAAAATCGTTCAAAGCATTTGCCCATTTTTCACCATCAGAACCTTGAAAATCAAAAGTATGGAAACTTCCCGGGATTCCCTTATCCTTTAATACCCCCTGCAAATACTCAGATTGAGTTGTTGCAACCTGATTATCTAAGCTGGCAAGGACATAGATGTTCTGTCGTGCTTTTAAATACGTTAACCAATATTCTTCTGTAAGATTCCGAAGAAAATCTAATGGCGAATTAAAATAGCAATTTTCGTCCCAAAATCCACGGCAAAGAAACCGAATATCGAAAAATCCATCAATCGAAATCATACCCCAAAAAACATCTGGTCTCCGAAAAAAAGTATTACTTGCAAAATACCCTCCCTCCCCACAACCTAATGTAATTATTGGCGTTGGGCTACCAGCCATTTCATAGAATTTCGGAACAAGCTCCTCGATAAGGAAATTATTATAATTTAAGTGTAGTGTTGACTTTTCTTCATAAATTAATTCATTTGAATTCCAAATATGGTTGGCAACCATAGGAACAAAAGCAATTCTAAATATACCATTATTAACATAATTCATTACAGAATCGATAATAACGCCGTCTGTTTCCTTCTCGTATTCATCAGACTTCGACGGAAACATTAACAAAATAAAGCCATACTTCCCGAAGACCTTAACCTCGATTGTCCGATTTAGGTAATTACTTTCAATAGCTAACAAACTTATATTGTTTCCCATAAAAAACATTTATTGTGTTACAACTGTGGTTGATCCAAAAATTGGTTGAATATCGAACTTTCTTTGCCTGTTCTATCGACGTTGAAAGATTCTAAATAGTTGACAACATACTTCCCCAAGACATCAAACTCAATGTTCACCAAATCACCAATTTTTCTCAATTTCATTGTGGTTCTTTCTAAGGTATGAGGAATTATTGCAACTTTAAATTTTCGCTCTGATTTCCCAGCAATAGTCAAGCTAATGCCATCGACTCCAATAGACCCTTGCAAAGCTACATATTTTTGAAATTCCATAGGATATTCAACCCAAAAATTCGTCCCGAGAGTTTCTTGCTCAATACTAACAATTTTACCAACAGAATCAATATGCCCTTGAAGTATATGCCCTCCCATCCTATCGTTAAACTTACGAGCTCGCTCCAAGTTAACATAACTCCCAACAGACAATTTCGAAAAAGTGGTTTTGCGAATTGTTTCTTCAACCGACTCAACCATAAAGTATGAATTACCAACTTCGACAGCTGTTTGGCATACTCCATTTATACTGACAGAATCATCAGCCGACAAATCTTCGAGTATTTTACTCGCAAAAAATTTAAAACGAATTGCTCGACCAACATTTTGAATCGCTAAAACTTTGCCAACCTCTTCGATTAATCCTGTAAACATCTAATCTTCATCCAGTATATAAATACTTGTCAAGTTACGTCCATACTCAGCATAATCTAAGCCATAACCAATAACGAATCGAGGTGGAATTTCGAATCCACAATACTTAATATTCAAAGTATGCTTCAAATTTTGAGGTTTCAACAAAAGAGTAGCGATTTCGATAGACTCAGGCTTGGATTCATTTATAGTTGCTAAAACGTTCTTCATTGTTAATCCGGTATCGACAATATCTTCGACAACAATTACACTTTGACCCTTAAAATCTTTATTAGAAAAAAGGAGTTCAACACTACCGGAACTTTCGAAACTACTACCATAACTACTCGCACGCAATGTTTCGACTCGGGATGGTATGTTAACCTGTTGAATCAACTCCGAAGCAAAAAAAATAGAACCTTTTAAAACTACTAAAAAAATAGGATTTTTTGATTTATAATCTTTTGAAATTTGCGAACTTAACTCCTTAATTCTCTTTTTAATAGACGATTTAGTTAGATATGGAACAAATTTCTTCCCATTGATATGAACAAAATTTCGCTTGTAAACTACCATTTCATATACCTCGCAACCTCGTAATTTCGCCTTTCAAGACACGTTTGGTCTGCTTAGTTACTTTGTATTTACTGCTAATACGGAATCCGCAAACCCAAATAATTTCGTCATTACCAACAACGATTGGAACTTTACTTTTAAAATGTAATGGTATTTTTTGGTTTACCAAAAAGTCGCTCAGTTTTACAGAATTTTTAAGTCCTAAGGGAACGAATCTATCGCCATTGTTCCAAGTGCGAATTACAATTTCCTCTGGTACTTTTTCGAAATCGAAAAATTCTACATTGGGGTCTTCTATCCGAGAAAATTCCGAAAGCGGAACTTCACAGAACTTTATCAAATTGTCGTTCCAAATAAATCTACCAGTTTTCGAACCTTTAACATTATGATTTTCTTTATTGTAGTTGCGAACGAAATACAAAGAGTCCCTATCTTTGAACACAATAAGATTTTTCATTATCTGGATATTGGTTCCACTTTCGGCACTGAAAAGTTTGCGAATTGAATCTATGTTTTTGTAGTTAATCGTCGGTAGATTGAATTTTTCCAAAATTACCTCTTGAACCAGTTCGCCAACGATAAAGCTGTCGTAATATTTTAGTTTCGATATATCTAATTTGCATTCATCGGGATTTATAACCTCAACATAATCATCAATCAATTTGCTAATGATATTTTTTATCAATTTTTGATTTTTTTTAGCAAGTTCCGAGGTTCTCGACAATATTTCCACAATATTAGGATTAAACTCACGCTCCAACAAAGGAATTAGCAAGTGCCGAATTTTATTGCGAGTATATGCCAACATAAGATTCGTTGTATCCTCTCTCCATTTTAAATTCCTATGTTCAGCATAGTTCAGAATTTCTTCCCTCTTAAAATTAAAAAATGGTCTGATTAACACAAATCCTTTACCAAGGCTTTTCTTTTCGGCAATTCCTTGGAGCCCCCTAATTCCGGTTCCTCTAATTAAATTAAGTAGTATAGTTTCTGCTTGGTCATCTAATGTATGTGCCGTTGCAATGTAGTTGGCTCCAAAAGATTGACAAGCTCGTTGCAAAAAATCATACCTCAACTCGCGCGCAGCCTGTTCTATACTTAATGAGTGGGCTTTTGCAAATTCTCCAACGTCTATTCTTTGCCCCAAAAATGGTAAACAATATTCCTTCGATAGGTTAACAACAAACTCTTCATCCTGATTTGCCTCCTCGCCGCGAAGAGTATGGTTTAAATGGCCAATGGCTAACTTATAGTTACGTTTTGTGGAAATTATAAACAAAGAATCCAAGAGAGTTACCGAGTCCAACCCACCACTTACAGCCACTAAAATTTTAGAATCTTGTTCAATTAATAGAACACTATCCAAATACTTTTGTAATTTGTCCAAAAAATTAATAACAAGGCTATCTTTCGGAAGAATAGATACTTTCGGTGGATTCTTTCCCACTTCGGGAACTATCTTCCTAATTTTAGACTTTATTTTTTTGCTTGATATATTAGTTACCAATCTACAACAATTTTAATATACATTATTTCAAAACTACAAAAGGAACAACTTTAGTATATCCCTTGACAATAGCCCGAGCCAAATAAACCCCGGAACTTATTCCATCCAAGTTGAATTTTGTGCTTTTCTCGCCAACATAAGCTGAATAAGAATCCTCCGAACTTATGACATTACCAAGGGCATCGACTATTTGAATTGTATAATTTGTATAAGTCTTCAACGTAAATGTGATGTGGAGCTCAGAATTTGCTGGATTTGGAAAAACCTCCAACTCGAAATTATTTGGTAGCTCTGTAAGTTCTTCGATAGAATTAATATCATCGTCCAGCCTTATATTATCAATATACCAACCATCCTTATTTCGTAAAGGAGTCGAAACTAACGTAAACTTAATGAAAACCGTGTCGTCTTCGAATGTTTTAAGAGTTCTATGTTCAGAGAACCATTTGCTTTCTCCGACGTTATCTTTAAAATCGGGAGAACGTTTTTGGTCAATCCAAGCAACGTCGGTCCAGGTTTTTCCGAAATCTTTCGAAACGCTAATTATTCCTATATCGCCAAGACTATCAATAATTGCAATTTCTTCGAAACTCAAAGTGAGATTCGGAGACCGCAAAATAACAGGAGCTAAAATAAAGTAATTATTGGACTTAGGTTGATAGTTTCCACTTGGTGAATCGGTAATACAGTTTGGGGGTGTATTCGAAATATTAGAAGCAATACCCCATTTCCCCGTTGTCCCATCTGTATAGAATGGGATAATCTTGCTTGTATCGTCGAAATTTTCGTTTAAAGTGTTTAGTGGTGCCCCCGAGTAAGCAAGAATTTCATCGGAAAACAGGCTTGGCGTGAGTCTATCGCCTCGTTTTCCAACCGCACGAATCTTAATTTTATAGAATTTTCGAGTGGGGAGTGGTAGAACCTTCGTTTGAGCTTCGCCTGTAATTAAATCTTGCTTTTGAATTGTATATAATAATTGACTACCAGCATACACTTCCAATGACTCATAATCGTGGAAAAACGAGCCATCGATATGTTGGGATGGATTCACCCAATCTAAAAGTATCCCTCCCTCATTTGGCCGTGCAGAAATAATTTGTGGAGCATTTGGTTCAAGGCTGCCGCCAGCAACAAACGTAATCGAAACGAGTGGACTTTCCAGCCCACTTTCTTCAACAACTTTTAGAGCATAAGTATATGTTTCTCCGTCGGTAAGAGAAGCATCCGTATATGTTTGTGTCCCTTTGTTGACTTCTGCTATTTTGTTGCCGTTACGAAATACCCAAATTTTAAAATTTCCCAAAGTCCCCCCTAATAAATTTTCTTTCGGATCGAGCCAATACAATACTACTTTATTAGGCTCTTGGTAAGAATTTAGATAGCGAAGGCTATCGGGAGGTTTCGGAGCAGTAGTTAAAATAGCAACATAGGCATTATTCGAAAAGAAAGTTCCTCTTGGACCATTAGGCATCCAAAAACAAGGGACAACTTTCCCATTATAAGCAACGATAGACAAATAATCACCCCAATAACGTCCAAGAGAAGCACCACCGGCATCAATAACGGCATTAGAATGGTCTAAATACCAGGACTGTGGGGTTACCCGAATATTTTTCCAACTATTTCCATTGTCGAACGAAATCGCAACAAACAAATCCACTGCTTTATTCGACGAATCCATAGACGATGAATAATAGGAAATTGCAAGTATTCCAGTCGCTTCGTCGTAGGCGATAGCAGGAAAGAACATATCGTTTCTATAAGGATTATTGTCCACACGGATATTGTTTATCCAAGACTCACCTCCATTGGTCGATTTTGCAAAATAGATTCCGTAATGGTCGTTGTCGTCTTTCCCCGCTTGAACAACATAAAGATTGTTCGGAGAATTACCTAAAGCAATGTAAGGATACGACGATACACGCATATTCCCTTTATTGGGCAATGCCATTCGTAAATTTACTTTTTCCCCGATTGCTTTAACAGTTTGCACTTGTTTGGGGCTCGACCAAACCCAACTAACACCACCATTCGTTGATTTTTGAAGCATAATATTGGTATATACACCATTTTTATTTTCCCAAACCACATACAAAGTCCCATCGGAGGCAACAATAGGCATTGGCGATTGGACTCCGCCGCTGCCTACACTTCCGGGAACTCGTGTCGTAGGCGAGAATTCCTCTCCATCCGCTGAATATGCAAAGCCGATTGTACCTCCCAAAGTCGGAGAAATTAAATACCAAGTTACATAAATTCTATTTTTGAAAGGAGAATTTGGATTTGCATCGCAAGCTATAAATGGCTTATCGTGTGCATCTTGATTCGACCCTCCGCCAACGGAGAGACTAACGGGGATTGGATCGTTCCAAGTTTTGCCTCCATCCGTAGATTTATTCATAAAAACGCCGCCATCCTCGATACTTCCTTGGTCGCTTACCTGTGTAAAAATATATGAATAATACACGTTTCCTTTCGAATCGAAAGCAAGCCCGGGGTCAACATTTGTCATACCACTTCCCCCCCCGCTTGGAGTTGGAACATATACATCCTGATTCGGAGGTGTCAAGGAAGTACTCCAATTTTTTCCACCATCGGTTGAATAATAAGCAGCCATTCGATACTTGTATCCCGTTGTATTATACCTCATATCGTTTGCCGAAGCAACAATAATATTCCGGTCGAAGGGATGGCGAGAAATAAACGTTTCGGACTGTCCTCCACCAGAGTTAACAATATTAATAATTTCTATACCCGAAGAAGTCAAAATGCGTTCTGGACCCTTGGATAACTCGTTCAACGGGGGAATAAACTTTGGCCGAATAACATCGGAATAATTACTGAAAATTGCCTTTTCTGCATCGAGAATTGTAGGTAAAATATGAGTTTCCAATTGTGAGAAAGTATTATTTAAATATGCTAACAAAGCAAAAAGTAAAAACGCTATTCTTTTCATTTTACACCTCAAAAGCAAAACCATAAATCCATAATCGTTAAACTACAAATTTACCAAAAATAAGAAAGTAATAAAAAGAAACGGAAGGGGAAATGGAATAAAGGAAGCTCCTGAGTGGGGACTTGAACCCCAGACCCCCTGATTAACAGTCAGGTGCTCTAACCAACTGAGCTACTCAGGAATAAATCAAAATACAAAATTAATAAAAAAATCTGATTCGCAAATATGCTGCCATATCAGATTAGTAAAGTTTTAATTACAATCATTGTTCGTCTTGAATTGGGAAGCTTGTTAAAATCGATAACGACTCTGCTTTTGTTGCGAATGCAGAGTAAGACTCGTAAATCTGAACGCTCAATTTACGTTAAAAATTGCTCCTAACCTAATTAGCAAGAGAATAGTATAAACTATCCCCTTTATGCTATTATAAAAATACTTATTCCAGTTTTATTGTTGTTATACAAGTTCGACCGCCATCAACTGTTGAAATTATCTCACTCCCCGATAACGTATTGTATCGTATGTCAATTTGAACACTTATGCCGCGTGGAAGCCATAATTCAAAAAAGCCATTTTTCAAAGTTTTAACCTCGCCTTCATACAAAATATTCCCATTCATATCTTTCGCTGTAAGTTGAAACGTTTGTTCTCTCATTTCACCTTGGCAACTCGACGGATAATGAGTTTCGCAAGTATGAGTAGTATTCATATAGGGAGCAATTGCAAGATACACCAAACTATCGGGTAATGGTTTTGATACTTTTCTACCATCAGGAAATTCAATAACGACTTCCCGAGTATTGACAAAACACGTGATTTTTGGTGCAGTCCATCTCCATTCATTTGCTAAAGCAATAGTAGATTTGGCGTCTAAATTAGTTAAGGACTCGAAATATTTGTCGTAGTCGATGTTGTTCGAGTTTGCACATCCAACAATCAATAAAATAATGGATAACCACAGAACAACCATCCTTTTCATAATGCCTCCAAATGATTTTAACAAAAAATACAGAACACAAATTTATAGTGCTAATATACAAAGAAACCGAATCTTGATTCTATGCCTATTTTACTTTATATCCATGCTTCTCCGAATTCTCTTTCGCTTTTTCGATTGTTACTTCCTTTAACTTCATTTCACATATTGGGCATTTAGCTGGTTCATCGGATAAAACATTCCAATGCATCTGGTCTTGATATACTTTTCCATCTTTATTCTTATCGATTTCTTCAACGTTAATCACACCTTCACGAACGATTGACTCAGTTGTTTGCTCTTTTTTATTATCTTTCTTATGCCGCGAGTGGTTATGCTGTGCAAAATTAGCATAGCTACACAAAAACAGTGCAGTTATTATTACTGCCATTAGGACAATGGTCCTAAAAGTTCTTTTTCCTTGACCAAAGGAACTCAAAGAGATATTCATAGTACACCTTTATAAAAGTTGAAAAAAACTGTTATTCTTGCACTTCGAAACCGTTTTCTTTTAAATTTTTGATTGCAACTCGATTCGGAACTTTCTTTAATGCCATCCCACAAATTGGGCATTTAGCCGGTTCATCGGATAAAACATTCCAATGCATTTGGTCTTGATATACATAGCCATCCATATTAACATCAATCTCATAGACATTGATTTTACCTTTCCTTATTATTTCAACATCTTCGGATGTGTCGTTTACGTAATTATGCTCAGAATGCTCAGAATGCCCTCCGTGTCCCCCGTGTCCTTTCATACCAGAGCATCCGGAACCGAGGACTGAACAACCAACAACCCCAACTGTAATTATGATTCCGATTAAAATCGGAACAAAAACTGAACTAAAATACGATTTTTCCATTTTAAACACCTCTAATTATTTAACAAGAAACAATACTTTAAAAATCGAAAATTTTGCCGCTTTTATCAATATGAAATAGATTCCTGATGGCATCATAGAACCATAGAAATATTCCGATGAAAACCACTGTTTTAATTACTTTTGCTTTTAACATTGTTTGGCCTTATTAATTAACTTAAATAATTGGTAAAGATATTGAAAATGTAGTGCCTATACTTTTTTGGCTTTCGACCCATATTTTACCACCCAATTTTTCGACCATTCCTCTTGTAAAAGATAGTCCTAAACCTGCTCCTTCTTCCCCACCAGTCCCACGAACCGGAGGTAACTTAAGGTCGGAAAACAGTGTATTTAGAGTTTGCTGGTCCATTCCAACCCCATTGTCGGCAACCGAAATTATTAGCTCTTTATTATCTTTCATATTCAACGTCCGAGCCGATACACGAACTCTACCATTGGGATTAGTATATTTAATCGCATTGCTAATCAAGTTTCTCAGAATAATTCTTAAAGTGTCAACATCGGTTTTAATTTCGTAGTCCCAAGGAACTTCATTTACAAGTCCTATCTTTTTTAGATTAGCATTATGTCTATAAATATCGAGAACTTCATTCACAAGATTATGCAAATTGAAGTTGATGTAATGAAGCTGTCCGGATGTCATTTGTGATTTAGCCCAAAAAAGAAGGTTATCCATAAAGTCATAGAGTTTTTTTGCACAAAAGTTTAAGCTTTTTCCAATTTCGTAAACATCGTTACGATTGAGTTCCTCATCTTTATCCATTAGTAGTTCGCTCAAAGTAAGAAACCCCGAGAATGGACTTTTGAAATCGTGGGAAATTATCGAAAAAATTTTATCTTTTGTCTCGTTTGCTTCTTTCAGTCTTTGTTCTGAAATTTTCAACTGACGAACAACATTGACTTGTAGGATAACTGATGTAAGAAATAATGCAATCAGCAGAAACAATACTCTATGGAAAAGGAGCATTTGAGGAATGTTTGCAAACAACATATCGAAGAAACCGAGATTTTGCTCATTCATCAAAGGATTTGGGCGATAAAGAATAGTATCGACAATCGCAGCAAGAACCCAAACAACAATAAAGACAATTAAATAAATACGTATGTAACGTATTTTAAAAGCGCGTTTCATTTCAATCACTCCTTAAATTAATCAATGGGAAATTAAACCTCCCAAAAAACCGGTTACCGATACTAAAACAACAACAATAAGTCCGGCAATCCAATGATATTTTTTCATAGCAGGGATTCTTAAAGCAATTGTCCACAGCAACAAGAAAATAGCGATGATAAAACCAATACCCTTATGAATGTCCAAAATCCATTCTTTCGGCTCACCTTCGAAATGGGATTCTTGGATTAAACCTGTTATAACCGCTGCAATTGAAGTAACGAAAGCGACTACAACCAGTAACAAAATTGACTGGTCATATTTTTTAGCCTTAAAATTCAATATGCTAAGAAAGAATGCCATAATTGACAATGCGATTGGGAAATGAATTATTTTATTATGTAAATGCTCAAACATCGATTCCGAACTTACAATGTTTTCTTTATTCATATTTTCAAGTTCAGAATGCTGATGCCTTGTTGAATCGTTCGCAATAGATACTGTGTCAGTTGCAATCCGATGGCTCTCGGTGTTTTCATCGTTTCGATGGCTTTCTTTGCTGTGCCCAAATACGGCAACGTAAGCCAATACAGCGAAGGCAATTAGCAATGGGTATATTTTCATAATTCACCTATTAATTGTTAAAAAAAACGTTTGAAACTATTAGCATTTTCAAAACATAAAAAAGTTTACTCTTGTTTGCGAATGCTTTTTGAAGCAAACAATGCTCATCCATTTTGATTATCCTTTTGATTCTGCTACTAACTTTCTTTTTTTGATAATATAGAATATTGCCGGATAAACCGTTAGTTCCATTATCATACTAGTAATTATACCTCCAACCATTGGAGCAGCAATTCTTTTCATTACATCCGAACCAGTTCCAATCCCAATTATGATTGGGAACAACCCAAGTAACGTCGTCATAACGGTCATCATTTTGGGCCTTATCCTTTTGACGGCACCTTCAAAAATCGATTCGCGTAGATCATCTATGGAACGCAGACGACCTTCCCGCCTGAATTTTTCGTATGACAAATCAAGATATAAAAGCATCACTACCCCAGTTTCTGCATCTACTCCTAATAGCGCTATGATTCCTACCCATACCGCAACACTCAGGTTATAGCCAGCCAAAAACAAATACCAAACAGCCCCAACCATAGAAAATGGCAATGCCAATAGAACAATACCAGTTTTAACCGCAGATTTTGTATTCATATAAAGAAGCACAATCACAATCAAAAGAGTGAGTGGAACAACAAGGGACAAATGGCGAGCAGCTCGTTCCATATATTCATACTGGCCAGACCATTTAATTGAATAACCCGGGGGTAGTTTCACTTCCTTTGCAATTGTTTCTTTGGCATTTTTAACGTATGAACCTATATCGGCTCCTTGGGCTAAATCGACGTAAATCCAGACGTTGGGTCGAACATTTTCCGAACGAATCATTGCTGGTCCTTTCTTTATTTCTATTTGTCCAAGGTGTTCAAGCGGTATATCCCCCCCATCGGGCAAAGGCACAAGTACTCTTTTTAAAGCATCGATATTTTCCCGATAATCTCGCATATATCGAAGGTTCACAGGATAACGAGCCAATCCCTCTACCGTCGTGGTAATATTCTCGCCCCCAATAGCGGACATAAAGACATTTTGAACATCCTTTATGGTAAGCCCATATCGAGCTATCGCAGCTCGGTCAATTTTGTAATTTACATAGTAACCTCCAAGCAACTTTTCGGCATAAGCAGAACGAGTCCCGGGAATATTTTTTACAGCTTGTTCAATTACTGTGCTTAAAGAATCAAGGACCTCTAAATCGGCTCCGGCAATTTTAATCCCGACAGGTGTTTTAATGCCTGTTGACAACATATCAATCCTTGTTCGAATTGGCATTGTCCAGGCGTTCGTTAGACCAGGAATTTTAATCGCAGCATCCATTTCTTCAACAAGTTTGTCGGGGGTCATTCCTTTGCGCCATTTCTCTTGCGGTTTCAACCTTATTGTTGTTTCAATCATTATTAAAGGTGCTGGGTCGGTTGCTGTTTCCGCTCGACCAATTTTACCAAATACAGATTCTACTTCTGGAAACGACTTAATAATCTTATCGGTTTGTTGCAATATTTCCCTTGCTTTAGTTATCGAAATTCCTTGCGATGTAGTTGGCATATACAACAAATCGCCTTCGTAAAGGGGAGGCATAAATTCCGAACCAAGTTTGCTAAATGGAATAATAGTAACTAAAATAATGACTAAAGCGGCTCCAACTACCCACCAACGTCGCTTCATAACAAAATCAACTACTGGATGATATATTTTTACTAAAATTTTAGTTAGTGGGTTTGCCTCTTCTTTCTTCATTCTACCACGAACGAAATAACCAAGCAAAATCGGAACAATTGTTACAGCCAATATCGCTGCACTACCCATCGCATAGGTTTTCGTAAATGCCAAAGGTTTGAAAAGTCGCCCTTCCTGTTGTTCCAAAGTAAAAACTGGTAGAAAGGAAACCGTAATTACCATTAAAGAATAGAAAATCGAAGGTCCCACCTCTTTTGCGGAATCTAAAATTATCTTCCAGTGTGGTCGTTGTTGTTCTGGTGGCTTATCGTATTCCTCGGATAAATGTTTAGCTGCGTTTTCGACTAAAACAATCGAAGCATCAACCATCGCTCCTATTGCAATGGCAATCCCACCTAACGACATAATATTTGCATTTATTCCCTGCAACTTCATAATAATAAAGGAGAATAGAATTGCGGTCGGCAAAGTAAAAATAGCAACTAATGAACTTCGAACGTGAAGAAGAAAGGCTATGATAACTAAAGCAACAATTATCATTTCTTCCGTTAATTTATCCTTCAAATTATCTATTGCCCGTTCAATCAATGAAGTTCTATCGTATGCAATTTCGATTTCAACATCGTCGGGTAGCGACTTCTTTAACTCTGCAAGCCTTTCTTTTACGGCGTTAATCGTTGTTAATGCATTCTCCCCATATCTGAGCAAAACGATACCTCCTGCTACTTCGCCTTCACCATTCCACTCTGCCAACCCTCGCCGTAATTCTGGACCAATCTTTACATCGGCAACATCCCCGATGTAAACTGGGGTTCCAGTAACAGGAGAAATACCAATCGATACTTTCTTTAAATCTTCTACACTTTGGATGTAGCCCAAAGCACGAACCATAAATTCCATTTCGCCCATCTCCAAAAGTCGCCCGCCAACATCGTTGTTGCTCATCTGAATTGCCATTTTTACTTTTTCCAAAGGAATATTATACGAAGCAAGCTTAGTTGGGTCAATATTAACCTGATATTGCTTAACAAAGCCTCCTATACTTGCTACCTCCGATACTCCTGGAATAGACCTCAATTCATACCTAAGGAAAAAATCTTGTATAGACCTTAGTTCCTGTAAATCTCGTTTCTTGGATTTCAACACATACTGAAAAACCCAGCCCAAACCAGTTGCATCAGGTCCTAATTGCGGCGTAACTCCCGGAGGCAAAGTCCCAACTAATCCCGAAAGATATTCCAAAACACGGCTTCTTGCCCAATAAATATCGGTTCCGTCTTCGAAAATTATATAAACCATTGAATAACCAAACATAGAATACCCACGAACATATTTGGCATAAGGAACAGCCAGCATCTTCGTAGTAAGAGGATAAGTTACTTGGTCTTCGACAATTCTAGGGCTTTGCCCAGTATATTCCGCTAAAACTATCACCTGCACATCACTCAAATCTGGAATAGCATCAACTTTTGTATTGCTGAGTGCCCAAATACCACCAAGAATAATTGCTATTGTCAGAATTATGACCATAAATTTATTGTTAACGCACCATTCAATCAATTTCGCGATAATTCCTTCTTTTGGATTTCCGTCGTCAAACATAATCACTTTCTCCTTTATTTCACTTTAAAGCCGTGCTTAAGTAGGTTTTCTTTCGCTCTTCCGAGCCGAACTTCCTTCAATTTCATTTCACAAATTGGACAAGTTCCCGGTTCGTCTGCGATGACATTCCAATCCATCTGGTCTTGAAAAACCTTGCCATCTTTATTTTTGTCGATTGCGTTTAAATCTATAATTCCTTCGCGAATTATAGACTCTTTTTTATGTGATGTATGTTCCTCGCTCTTGTGGTTTTTATGTTCACTTTCTATGGCAGTATCCTTTTGTTCTACATTTGTGTGTGAATGTTCAGCAGTGGTCAGTTGGCTAACAGCCGCTCGCAAATTGCTTTCCGAATCAATTAGAAACTGAGCAGAAGTTACTATTTCCATACCTTCGGTTAATCCAGACAACACTTGATAATAGCCCTGCGAATATCCACCCAAAGTAACCTCCTGTGGTTTGAATTTTCCGTTACCCAAGGCGACAATGACAATATCTTTTTGCCCACTACGAATAACTGCATTTTCGGGAACCACCGGTTTAATTCCTAAATTTCTCCCATAAATTGTAACATTAGCAAGCATTGCTGGTTTCAATAGACCATTTTGGTTTGGTAAATCGATTCTAATTTTTGCAGTTCTTGTTTTCGGCTCAATAGTGGGATAAATAAAGCTGATTTTGCCTTTGAAAACCTTTCCAGGCATAAAATTAAATCTAATATCGGCTGGCGAACCTAACGCTATCTTCGACAATTCGTATTCATATATGTCGGCTGTCAACCATAACGTTGCTAAGTCCGAAATTTTCAGCAATGGCATCCCAGGCATTACACTTTGTCCTTCGAGAATATCTTTCGAAATTACAGTCCCATTGGTTTTTGCATAAAGAGTTACATAAGTCTTTAATTCTTTCGTTCGAATCAATTCATCAATATCGCTCGGGGACACTTCGAGTAACTGTAATTTTCTTATTGCATTCTTAATCATCAAATCGCCACTTGTTAGAACATCTTGGGTATTTACCGTAAACAGGCTTTTCTTATACGAAAGTGCTGTTAGTAGTTCCTGTTGCGCCGCAACAAGTTCTGGGGAATAAATATCCATCAATTTGTCCCCTCGTTTTACCTTTTGTCCCGTGTAATTAATATATAGTTTTTCTATCCAACCATTTACACGAGTTGTAACAAAATAATCCTTGGTTTCGTTTGTGGTGAGAATTCCATTTGTTACAACAACGCTTGGCAGTTGCTTATTGACAACTTTGTCGGTTTTTACGTTTATATTCTGAACAACTGCTGGGTCAATTGTAACAACTCCTTCGGCGCTAGCTTCGTCTTCGTAAACTGGAACGAAATCCATACCCATTGGGTCTTTCATCGGAGTAGGCGAGGTTATGCTCGGATCCATCGGCGAACGATAGTATAATATTTTCCTTCCACCGTTGGATTTGGTTCCTGTCCCTTGTTTGGGAACTAATTTCATTCCGCAAATCGGGCAATTCCCGGGATGATCTTGAACAACCTGTGGATGCATACCACAAGTCCAAAGTTGCTTGTTTTGCTGGCTTACTTTTGTCTTGGTTTCACTCTTTTCATATATCACAAAATAATAGATTCCTGCTACTGAAAGAATTAACAAAAACAATATTAAAAACAAAACTCTTTTTCTCATTTTTTCACCATACTTTAATAAACATTAATTAATTATTTTTATCCCAGTTTGGAATTCAACCTCAGAGATTGTTTCCCAAAAATTAGCACGAAGCGAATATAGATTCGTCTCGATTTCGTAATATTTTTTTTGTGTATTTAACACATTAAGAATATCAACCTTGCCAACTTGGAAATTTTCTATGTCAACTTCGAGATTTTTTATAATCTGTGGAAGCAAAACTTCAATTATGAGTTTCACACGATTTTGTATTTCTTCCAATTGTGCTACAGCTTTAGAAAATTCGACATTTAACATCTGCAAAGCCATTTGGTATTCTTCGGAATACATCTTTTGCATTACTCGTGCCTCTTCGACCATAGAACTTTTCTTCCCTCCATAGTCAATCGGTAATTCAATGTCAATCATCAGCGATACCATATCCATTCCAGAAGATGGCACACCAGCCAAAGCATTTCTTTGCAGATATTGTGCCGATAGTCCGAAATTTGGATAGAATTCAAAGTTAGCAAGATTTTCGTAAGATTTCGATTTTTGCTCTGCAAGAGTAATCTGGCGAAGGTATGGGCTATTCTCTTTCGCATAGGAAAGCAAAAGTTCGGAATTAAAGTCAATTTTGGGAAGGCTATCCAACGAATCCGTATCAATTTCAGTATTTGCTGGCCTCAATAGATACGCGTTCAACACCGATACCAAAGATTTTTCTTTCGCTTGAAGTTCAATTATACGTTCATTCAACATTGTTATATCTGTCTCGATTTGTATGACATCCGATAAACTCGACATTCCGACCGTAAATTTTGTTTGAACTATTTCGGAAACGTTTCGCAAAATTTCTATATTCTTTTTTGAAAGTTCTAAAGCTTTGCGAACAAAACACAAACCGAAATAGTTTTTTGAAACTTCTTTGACGAGTTCCAGCTTCGCATAAGCAATTTCTTGCTGAACGATTTCTATATCCTTTTGTTCAACAATTGCACGAGCGTTCAATCTACCGGGGAATGGAAACATTTGGCTTACCCCAATAGCTTTTGCAGTCATTGGATCCTCGCTGAACGAGAATTTCCCAAGTGGAAAACTCATTGTCCCAACCGAAAGGACGGGGTCCGGCAAATTCGAAACTTGCGGAACTTTCGTTTCTGCAACTACTTGCTTCGATTCAAGCATTTTGATTTTCGGATTCACCTTCAAAGCAACATCCAGAAGGGAATCCAATTTACCGCTTCCAAAAGCCTCAAAGCTTATAAACAATGCTATTATTGATACTATAAAAATCATTAATTCACCTACTTTTGTTTACTCAATTTTTTTGGATAAAATCTCATACAATTCATCGCACCAGGTTAATGCTGGACGGGGATATTCAACAACCCTTCCAATCTCTGTCCCATTTTTTGTCACAATTAAAGTTGGAACTTTTTCAATATTAAACTTTTCGGCAGTTCCCGATGGTTCTCGTTTGTTTCGGTCAACCCCATAAAGATGAATAAATTCCTCGCTACCACAAATCTGCCGAAGAACAAGAACAATTTTTGGAAGTTCACTTTCAGTGTCTGAACACCAGGACCCACCAAAAATATAGAATTCATATTTCCGAGATTTAGATTTCAGCCGTAAATCCTCTATTAATAAACTATCACAGGGATAATCCTTTGGTTCAATTAGTTTCCAGTTTGTTTGTTTGAACCAGGATGCAATTGAAACATTGCCTAAAATATGGTGCTCTTCGTAGTGTGTTTGAGCATTCAAATTCAGACTTAAAAGTATTGATAAAAATACAAATACAATACACTTCCTATACATTTTAATCACCTTAAAAATTTAAAAAAATAGATTTTTCTATCTAAACTAAAGGAATAAAATGCTATCTAGCAAGAGAAGTAAAATAGATTGTAGCAAGCAATTTCGAAAGGAATTCTTTG
>JBBIJO010000018.1:0-30346 GCA_037445895.1 Ignavibacteria bacterium
AATACTTTTGTAACTGCAGTATATGTTTTTCTTCCAAAAGTGAAAACAATTTCATCTTTCTTTGAGACCGTCTCGCTGTCAAAGAAATTATCAATTTTTTGAAACACAAGATCAAAATCCCTCTTCAGTTCCCAACTTCTTTCAGGATTAACTTTATCCAAAAGAACAACAAATAATCTGTTATCAGAGCCAAATCTTTGAGCCCCTTGATTCTCGTACATCCAGATTCCAAGATGTTGATGGTTTTCAAGCATTTTATCAGTTCCATATTTTGCAATATATTCTTTTGGGTAGGTTACTTTTAAATCAAATGGCTGACCATCAAAGAAAATATCAATCCCTTTTATATTTTTGATGGTAGGAATTACTTTTCTGTGAGTGCTTATATGCTCTTCAATTAGGACAGTTGTCCAATGATTAAACCAAGTGCAGACCACATAATTTGTTACATCATTATGAAGTTTTGCCTTAACATTGTTCAATAAATCTTCGTATCGGACAATTCGCCTTACATATTCGGCTTGAATCTTTTGGTCTAACTGTCCTTGAACTACGCCCCAGGAAAAAGTTTTAACCTTCATAAATAATTCACTACCTCAAATTTGATATCTTGATTTTCTACCCGGTATTTAACAAATAGAATTCCCCGCTCACTAAAATCGCTATTTCGTGCTTTTTGTTTTGCCATGTCATTAAAATCAAATGCTATTAAAATAGGTTGAACTGTCTCAATTTCACTTCCAGCAAGCCGGCCGGCAACCCATTTAGAATACTCGATAACCTGTGAAACATCTTTTTCATCTGCTACATCTCTTTTTAACTCAGCAACACTGAATTTGTACCGCAAGGGGAACCCAGTATATTTTATGTTTTTATGATAGCACAGGATATCGATGTTTTTTCTTGTGACATGATAAGGAACATTGTTTGCAAACCATTCTAAGTCTTCAACAGGACCAAAGATTTCTCGCAAATCCTGTCTGTCTGATTTATCAATATTAGCAATTATCCATGCCCTTAAAATATCTTCCAGATACACTTTCCCATTTCTATCTAATGGAAGAGTGATTTTACTCGTATTCGTTGAACTATAAGGCTTGATATGAGAAGGCTTATTTATGGCGTTTCCATTTATCTTAACAAGTAATTCAATAAGTGCCTCCGTAGCCTCAGGATTAATAGTGTTAACCCCTCTTGCACCTTGTATCTTTCTATAAAACCATCCCCAAAATCTTGATTCATATCCTTTTGTAGAAAATAAATAGTCTTCTGGCACAGGTTGAAGAAAATAATTTAAGCAATCGATTTCTACTCTTATTGGCCAAGTTTCATCGACGCACCCAATAGGTGTAGGGTCAAAAAATGGTTCGCTAACAATTTTATATATTCCGTGAAACCCAACCTGTCTTTCATAAAGAAAAACTATATCGTTAATTCGTGTACCTAAAATATCACCAATCATTCCAAAATATGGTTTCTTTCCGTTGGTCAAGTTCTCTTTAATTACTTTCTCTATAGTATTTGGAATTCCTTTAATTCCAACACCCCAAAAGCTATTATCTCTGACTACTGGGAAGGTGTCTTTGTCCGTTATAAATACATGTGCCTTCATAATAGTATTACTCCTTTAAAGTTAAAAACTCTTGTTTAACAATTTTTCTAATCTTTTCCATATCTATTTTGCCCATACTGTTTGCAAAGGGTTTATCATAAATAACATTTTTATCTTCATCATAAACTTGTAACCACCAAACACCATCACCTATAAAATCATCTATATCAAATGAGAAACTTACAAAAAATTTCTCACCGTCATCTATAATGGGTTTTAATTTGGTAGGCATAGTTGTTCTCCCTTAATTACCTCACTAACAACATTGTTTTTGTTTTGTTCTTTTTCAATCAGTTCTTTTGCCTTTTCCGCTACATCAGGATTTAACTCTATCCCAATTCCGTTTCTGCCTAATCTTCGGCACTCAATTAAGGTTGTTCCGCTTCCAACAAAGGTATCTAAAACCCAGTCTCCTTTTTTAGTATATCTTAACATCATCTGATGCGGGATTTGTGGAATGAAATTTCCCCAATACCATCCTAAATGAGCACCTGAAGTGTCTCTTTTATCTAAAACCCAGAAACTATCAGTTATTATTTCATCGTATTCTTTCCATCTGAGAAGATTTATATCATTTATTTTGCTGGTTTTAACTTGTAGAACCCCCTTTTTTAATCTATTAAGATAATATCGGGCTCTCTCAATTGTTTGCGATTCCAATATTTGATTTAACTCAGAAATCAGCACATCCCTTCGTAAGGAAATCGTATCTCCGTTAGGATCAATATTCAATATACCTTCTTTATCGCTCCTATGGTTAGTTATAATATCTTTTAGTGCAATTGTTCTATTTTTGATAGAACTTAAATTATTTAGCGTATTAACTTCCGCTAATACTTCAATGAATTTTTCTTTATTCAAAATCACTGCTCCATAAGCAAGTGGTGTAGCCTCTAAATTTTTTAATGTTAATTGCATAGTATTATCGTTTTTCATATTTTCATTCCTTCATTTGTTTTGAAACCGCGATTTCATACAACACCACTTACGAACACCCCGTCGTAGTCCCGCAATCTTCGCAAACCGAACAGGTTCCACTGCGTCGCATACGAATTGAACCACACGCCGGACAGGTTTCGCCTGTGTAACCAATTCTCCGTGCAGCTTCCGATATTGTTACCGAAGAGTAGCCATCGGCTTCGGTTGCAATACCACCAACCGTTGCAAATTCTTCCTCGAAGGCGTTGCTGGCTGTCGAGTTGGGCTCGTTCTCCTTGCTATTGTTTCCGTTCCTTCCGTTTTCGTCTCGAATTTCGATTTGCGTTTTCTTTGCCTCTTCTCCCCCAGAAGGTCGAACCGTATCGGTCGACGGCGGCACTTCGTCGACAGCATGGACGTGCACAAAATCCTGCCTTCGAAGGTAATCGTAACCGAGGGAACGAAAAACATAATCCAAAATAGAAGTAGAGAACTTGATTGCCTCGTGTCCTTCGACAGCACCCGATGGGTCGAAGCGAGTAAATGTAAAGGTATCAACAAGTTCATCCAACGGAACACCATATTGCAGAGCTTTCGAAGCCAAAATAGCAAAACTATTCAAAAGCCCACGAAACGAAGCACCCTCTTTATACATATCGATAAAGATTTCCCCAAGTTGTCCATCTTCGTATTCGCCAGTGCGCAAATAAACTTTGTGTCCGCCGACGTAGGCTTCGCGAATCCATCCTTTTCGTCTCTTTGGAAGTCGTCTTCGTTCGAGTTTTTGCACTGCTTGCTGTATCTGTAAATTTTGAACAACTTGCGATTGAACTTCGGCTGGGCCAATTGTTTCGTCGAGAGTTTCCTCGTTGCCCAACATAACAATCTCGTCGAATCCTTCGTATGCAGTAGTATTTAACGGTTGCGAAAGCTTCGAACCATCGCGATAGATTGCAATCGCTTTAAGCATCATTTGCCAGGCATCGAAATAAACCTTGCCAATATCGGCAACAGTTGCTTCGGCTGGCATATTAACAGTCTTTGAAATTGCACCCGAAATGAACGGTTGTGCTGCCGCCATCATTCGAACATGAGCCATATATGGAATAAAGCGTGTTCCCTTTTTACCGCACTTTACTGCTGTATCGAAAATCGGCAAGTGCTCTGGTGCTAAATGTGGTGCTCCTTCCAACATCATAGTCCCACAAACATAATCGTTTGCAATTTCGATTTCTTCGTCTGTGAACATCAAAGCCCGAAGCATATCGAAATTCGAGTCGTTAAGTTGGTCTTTGGTAAATCCAAGACTTTCGCAAAAATCTTCGCCCAATACCCATTTGTTGAATGCAAATCTCAAATCGAAGACATTATCTAACTGCTTTTCGATTTCATCAATCTTATCTTGTGTAAACCCGCGTTCTTTAAGAGTTTTATGATTAATCGTTGGACAACCGATAAGGGTTCCGTGGCCCTTGGTATATTTTTCGATTTCTTCGATTTGCTTTTCGGAATAGCCGAGCCGAATCAACGCTTTATGGACTGATTGGTTAACAATTTTGAAGTAGCCACCACCGGAAAGCTTTTTAAATTTTACAATTGCAAAGTCGGGTTCAATTCCGGTTGTATCGCAATCCATAATTAATGCAATAGTCCCTGTTGGAGCAATTGCAGAAACCTGTGCGTTGCGGTAACCATACTTATCTCCCATCTTTAACGCTTCGTCCCAAACTTTGCGTGCCGAAAGTGAAAGCTCTTCGGGACAATACTTTGGGCTAATTCCCATTGGCTTAATCGTTAATCCTTCGTAATCGGTTTCGGAGGCATTGTATGCAGCGCGCCGATGGTTTCTAATTACTCGGAGCATATCTTCGCGATTTTCTGCAAAACGCGGGAATGGACCAAGTTCTTTTGCCATTTCTGCCGAAGTTCTATAGGCTTCGCCAGTCATCAAAGCAGAAATAGCCCCTGTTATTGCTAATGCTTGCGGAGAATCATAAGGAATTCCTTGAACCATCAAAAGTGTCCCAAGATTTGCATACCCCAAACCGAGAGTTCGAAATTCATAACTCAATTGGGCTATACTTTTAGAAGGAAATTGTGCCATCAAAACAGAAATTTCGAGAATGATAGTCCAAAGCCGAACCGAGTGTAGGAATTCTTCGATTTGAAAGACCCCTTTTTCTTCGTCATAAAACTTAATAAGATTTAAACTTGCAAGATTGCAAGCAGTATCGTCCAAAAACATATATTCAGAACAAGGGTTGCTGGCATTGATTCTTCCAGATTTGGGACAGGTGTGCCACTCGTTGATTGTCGTATCGAATTGCAAACCGGGGTCGGCACTTTTCCAAGCCGCAAGAGTAATCTTTTGCCAAAGAGTGCGAGCAGGAATTTCTTTAGCTTTACGACCACCAACACGCCAACGCAAATTCCACATTTCATTTTTTTCGACTGCATTCATAAAATCGTTTGTAACTCGAACACTATTGTTGGAATTCTGACCGCTTACGGTTGTGTATGCCTCTCCTTCGTAATGCGTGTCGAATTCCTCGAAATCTATTTTTTCGACACCCATTTCAACAAGTGAAAGGACGCGATGGATATAGTTCAACAGCACTCCTCGATATAATGCCTTTTGAATTAAATTGCGTAATGGCTTGTTGGTTTTGGGATTTGTTCCACCTTTTTTAGCTGTCTCGACAATAGCTCTTAGGAAACTCGAATTAATTTTGGAACCAGTAACCAAAGCAGCAACCTTTTCTTCTTCGCGAGCTTTCCAATCTATAAATTGTTCAATGTCGGGATGGTCAATATCAACTATTACCATTTTGGCTGCCCGACGAGTCGTTCCTCCCGACTTTATAGCTCCGGCTGCTCGGTCATATATTTTAAGGAAACTCATTAGCCCAGACGATTTGCCTCCCCCCGAAAGACGTTCTCCTTCGGCGCGCAAAGGTGAAAAGTTCGTTCCCGACCCACTCCCAAATTTAAAAATACGGGCTTCGCGAGTAACAAGGTCAAATATTCCCCCTTCGTTCAACAAATCATCCCGAATACTTTGAATAAAGCAAGCATGAGGTTGAGGCCGAGAATACGCATCTTTCGATTCTTTAAGTTTCTTGCTATCGGGGTCAACATAAAAGTGACCCTGTTTGTGTCCTTTTATACCATACGCCCAAGCAAGACCAGTATTGAACCACTGGGGAGAATTAGGAGCTGCCATTTGATTCAAAAGTGTAAAAGCTACTTCGTCGTAAAAGTTTTGTGCATCCGCAGGCGTATCGAAGTAGCCATATTGTTCGCCCCAATGTCGCCAAGTTCCTGCTAATCGATGCACAACTTGCTTAATCGAGGTTTCGGAACCAAGAACTTGTTTCCCTTCGGAATCGAAGATAGGATTGCCTTTTTCATCGAATTGCGGAACACCCGTTTTGCGAAAATATTTTTGGGCAAGCACATCGGTTGCAACCTGCGACCACTGGGCTGGAACTTCGATATTTTCCATATGGAACACTATACTTCCATCGGGATTACGAAGAGTCGAAGTCCGCTTTGTGTATTTGAACATTTCGTATGGCGATGTAAAATTTTTTGTAAAAAGTTTTTGAATTTTCATAAACCCCCTCTTGTTTAAAAATTAATTAAGTCTTTGCCGTATCAATACTAATTTAAAAAAAATCCCGTAATAAGGTTCGAACAATACGAAAGTTTAAAAATAAGAATATTTCAAATATTTTAAATTATCAAAAATATATTTGCCAACTTGATTACTCCAAAAATTTTATATATAACTATATAACATCGTTGTAAATAATGTTTGTATCGTTTCCGGACCCCTGCTCGAAACGATAACAACGCTACAAACAACGAATCAATTATAGCAGCCAATTCTTATGCTAATTTTAAAATAAATATTTATTAAATTGTTTAATTGTTCAAATTTCACAAATAAAAAATTTTCTTAACAATTAAAAGGAGTTATATGAAATTCTTACTTTCGTTCATAAGTTTGGTTTTTATCCTTTCGATTTTAGTAGTTCATAGCGCAAATTCGCAGACGAAAGAAAAGAAAGGGAACTCTTCGCAAACTTTGAATTCCGTTCGAAGCGACAACAGTTCAACTTCCGAACTCGACGATATAAACGAATTAGCAAAAAACGAAGTTAAACAAGCTCGCGATAAAGCACGCGAAGACATTAAAAAAGCTCGGGAAAAAGCCAAAGAAAAAGTCCTCGAAGCAAAAGAAAAAGCTAAAGAAGAAATCGCCAAAGCTCGCCAAAATGCCAAAGAAGAAATTCAGAAGGCTCGCGAACTTGCAAAAGAAAAGCTAAACAAAATCATTGAACAGGAAAAGGCAAAAGTTGAAAAAGTTAAACTCGAGGCAAAAGCAGACATCGAAAAAGTAAAACAGGAAACAAAAAAAGACATCGAAAAAGCAAAAGAAAAAGCTAAAAAAATGAAAGAAGAACATAAAAAGTCGAAGAAAAAGCGATAAACCGGAGCACTTATTCTAAAAAAACAAATATTTTCATTCGTCGTTAAAGAGCCGATTTACACTCATCGAGCACTTGTTTGAATCTTGTTGCTGAACGGAACGAAGTAAAAACAACGGTAATGTCGTTTGTGGCAATTTTTTGAATCTCCTTTTCGAGTGATTTAACAGCAACACTTATGGAGAAGGGATTATAATGCCTTTTCGAAACAAAAGCCCCTTTGCATTTGGCAAAGGGGCAATGTTAACTTGACAAAGGTGCAAACTGAAATGAAAAAGAAACGATACAAAATTATAAATTTTCGAGCAAAAAAACAACTTTTTAAGTTATTTTTTCAAAAGTAGAAATTCGAGTAAATTACAATAGGGCTATCCCCCAACACTAAAAACTGTTTACGACATTATTCCCACTCATAGTAGCTGAACTGACTATATATAATTGTTCGTTTGGTGCATCGCTTCATTCAAGAAAGTAAACCCCACACGATATTTTACGTTGGTTCGAACAGTTTCGTTTTGTAGTTCCGAACCTTTAAAAAATATGTCCAAAATTAAAATAGAAACCCGTTGTTTCCTTGCCGAACCCAATATCGAGACGAACGATAAAAGTATCCATATAGAAACGTAAACCAATAGTCGGATTAATTGCCCAGTTGTCGAAACCCAGTTCGGAAAGCTTGTGCCAAACTCTTCCCAGGTCAATTCCGGCAATGCCCCCAAATTGCCAGTAAATAGGCAACCGTAGCTCGCAATTTACAACCGTAGAAATTTTGTCGAGGAATCTATCCTGTGGGAAACCGCGTAAGGTCTGATTCCCGCCTATTGGAAGTAGAACTTGAACAGGCAAATCATTCCCAATTAAGCTTTGGAGTTTTATTCTGCTTGCAAAAATTATTTTTGGATGGAGCAAACTCCGATAATATTGGAAAGCAAATGAAAATCTCGTAAACGCAACATTTGTAAAACCAAATTGTGGGGAGTTTTCAATTTCGGTCTGGATGACAACCCCGTTCGAAGGATTAATAAAGCTATTTCGGGTGTCGTAGCGTAGGCTTATAAACAAAGAAAAATACTTTGCAGTTGAACAATTTACGACAGGAGGTAATGCTTTTAATCGGCTGGAATCTTCAAAGTTAAAATTTCTAATTGATTTGAGCCTTACGCCAATTTGTCCGGCAAAAGTTCGAGTGAACCCACGACTGCAAGCAACTATAACTTCGAATGGTTCGCGAGTATAGTATTCTCTGTTGGTAAAACTCGAAGAATATCCTATCCCAAAAAAACTGCTTTTAATCCATTTATCGTAATCAATTACTACGTCGAAAGCAATAGGATAGATTTTGCCTTGGCGTAACTCGAAGTCCGGGAGCGAAAAAACTGCTCTATACCACCGTTCACCTTTTGTGCTGTTGAACAAGGTTATATCGAAGGATTCATTCAAACCTAAATAATTCAAGAAGAAAGTTTTTATCCCATATCCAAAACCAACATCAGTATCGTAGGATAGAATTGGAAGAAATTCGAACTTTGATGTTTCGAGGGGGACAAGTAGCAATGACTTCTGTTCGGATTTATTATTGCCGCTTAAAGAATCCGATTGGATATTGGTGGTATCCTCTTCGGAAATTATCGAAAAGCACGGTGCCGGCAGAAAATACAAAAGGATACCAACGATTAATAAACAGCATAGCATCAAATTTAAAATTGTTGTATAAATAACTTTTTTAAACATTACTACTTACATTTTCCATAATGGTTTTTAGTTGTAATGTAAATTACTATTTTATTTTATACTTTCTAATGATTCAACTAACAATTAAAATTCCGATTTGGGTAATTTGCTATGTATCATCGTCGTTTCTAACCATTAGACCTTTTGCATCTGTGAATGGGTGTTCACTGCTTATGTTTGAACAATGATTTCTAAGCTCTTGGCGATTGCTGGCTAATTCAATACGACTTTTTTCAGTTCACACGTGCAAATTTAAGGAGTATTAATAATTAGAGATTAATGTCTTCGAGGAAAAAGATTCTATTAAAAATTTTTAAGATAGCATCTTCTTCTTTTGTGTTGCCTGGAATCGAAGTAACGCCAGAAACCTTGCACTGGCAAATTTGTTTCTAATTCTGGATTAGATTCGGCATCTGTGATTGCTCGTTGGATGCAACTTTTTGTCAACTCCGTTATAAGCAAGGCATTGGCTCCTTTGCCTTGATATTCCTTTCGCACAGCGCCGAGATATAAATCCAATTTTTTGCTTTTCTTCAAAGTTCTAAGGATGCGAAAAAGACCAAAAGGAAACAATTTCCCACCGCTTTTTTGCAAAGGTTCGCTAAGCGAGGGCATAGAAATCACAAAACCAATTACTTCGTTGTTTCCATCGACAAGTATTTTCAAAAAATCAGGAGAAATCAAAGGGAAATATTGCTTTGTGTAAACTTTTACTTGTTTGTCGGTAAGTGGAACGAACCCATATAAATCGCTATAAGCTTCGTTAATAACCTCGAACAGACCTTTTGCATACGGGAGGAGTTCCTTCGATTTTTTTGCTTCGACAACTCTTAGATTTCTGCGTTCACAGGCAATCTTGGCAATTTGCACAGCCTTCTCGGGTATAGAATCGGGTACTTTGATATGATATTCGACCCAGTCCACATCTTTTCTGTAACCCAATCTTTCAAGATGTTTTGGATAGTAAGGATAGTTGTAAATAGTTGCAAAAGTACCAACTTCGTGGAAGCCTTCGACAAGCATTCCCTCGCGGTCGAGATCAGTAAATCCAAGCGGACCGTGGAGCCCTTCCATATTCTTAGATTTTGCCCAAACTTCTACGGTTTCGAAAAGCCTTTCGACTACTTCGTTGTCGTCGATGAAATCTACCCACCCAAAACGGGCTATTCGTCGATTCCAAATTTCTATGTATCTGTGGTTTATAATTCCTGCGATTCGACCTACGGTTCTACCATTTATTTGTGCAAGCCAATATTCGGCTTCGCAATATTCAAATGCTGGATTTTTCTTTGTCAATGTGTTTATCTCGTCGAGAATTAGTGGAGGAACAAAAAAAGGATTTTTAGCATATAACCGAATAGGAAACTTAACGAATTCTTTTAAATCACTTTTTGTTACAACTTTTTTAATTTCGACTTTCGGCATCTAAACTTGAACAACACATTTTCCAATTCGCAATTTAAACTTATTTTCCGAAATAATCTAAAAATTGCAAACTTGTTAGAGTCATTAAAATTTCTGGGAAGGACTCGCCGGTGCAAACTCAAATCGCAAAAAATGAGAAAAGCTAAATAACAGCAACAAATTAGGTATTAGATAGTCCAAACGTCTTGGATTATGACATCAAAATATTGAAAAGTTCAATGTTTTTTACAAACTTATATTCTACTTAACGTGTAGTAATTAAATACTTTGGATTTGTCGGCTCGTCTTCGATTTGTTCTCGAATCGAAAGAATGAAATTATTTATCGCTTTTGTTGTTGGCAATAATCTATAACCCCAAACTTTCCCGAGCAAAAACTCCCTTGCCAATATTTTACATTCACATTGTATAAAAAGTTCTTATGAATTAGAATTTTGTAGCCGAAAGTTTTAACCTAACATTATTTTTCCGAGGCTGGAATTGCTTTAAATCAATTATCGGCTCATCGAAGGAATAAACTTTTTTTAGCTTTGTTGTAGCTCGCATTACCGCCGCAACAAAGCCTTAATTCTTGCAAGGAGTTCTCCAACGCTAAAAGGCTTTGTAACGTAGTCGTCGGCTCCAGCCCCTAAACCAAAAACTTTATCGATTTTTTCCTTTTTGCTCGTTAACATCAGAATCGGTGTCGGAATTCCAACGCTCCTTAATTCCCGACAAATTTCAATGCCGTCTTTCTCGGGAAGCATAATGTCGAGAATAATAAGGTCGAAATTTTCATTTTTACAAAGTTCAAACCCTATTTCCCCATCGTTTGCAACAACAACATCGTAGTTTTCCCCTCTTAAAATAACTTCCAAGCCCGTTGCAACAGCAATATCATCTTCGACAACGATAATTCTTTCCATTTTAGACTAACTCTTACTGTTTCATTATAATGTTCTACACAAGATGTCCATTTGAAGGTTGTCCATAATCAACTATTGGGAACAATAATTTACAGCACGTTCCCACTCCAACATCACTTTCGATTTCAATTTTGCCGTTATGGGCATCCATAATGTGTTTGACAAGCGTCAAACCAATTCCTGTTCCTCCGATGCGTTGAGCTTCGAGATTAGTTGCACGAAAGAACGGCTCGAATATATTTTGTAATTCTTCTTTTGGAATTCCTATACCTTTGTCCTTCACCATTATCTCGGCAAAATTATTTTTTCGAGATAACGAAACTTCGATTTCTTTTGTTTTCTTTGAATATTTAATAGCATTCGAAAGTAAGTTTGTAGCCGCTTGAGCAACTGCATCCTTATCGGCATTAATTATTATTTCTTCGGATTGGAAGGACGTTAACAAATTAAATTTCTGAAAACTTAATTGTGGTTGAATAGCTGCAAGCACTTTATGGAGAATTTCGTTAAGAGATATTCTTTCGAAATGGTAGGTTCTTGTCCCCTTTTCAATTTTAGAAAAATCCAATACGTTTTCAATCAAACGCGAAAGTCGATGACTCTCGCCTTTTATAATTCTTATATACTCGAGTTCCTTTTCGGGAGCGATTCGCTTCATTTCCAATATTTCCAAAAATAGTATGATTGAAGTAAGAGGAGTTTTAAGTTCGTGCGAAACGCTGGAGGTAAAGAACGATTTTAATTGATTGAGCTCTTCCAACCGTTTCGATTCAGCCTTTTCCAGCATTAGTTTTTTCTGAAGGCTAATCCTTTGCATTGCAACGCCAGATTGCATTGCAAGGTGAGTTATCAAGTCGATGTCGTCGATACTATAGCGGAGTTTCGACTTTTTATCGCCCAAAACGAGTAAGCCTAAAACTTTGTTTCCGTCGGAGGCTATCGGAACAATCATCGCTAATTTCCAGATTAGAAAGAACTCGTAGTCTGCTATAATACATTTTGCTTCGGATTCAACTTTACCTTGGAAAACAACCGGCTGAGCGGATTTGAGGTTCGATTGGGAAACTATCGAGGAAAAAACTGAATATTCTATCGAAGGTTCCAAACCGCGTCCGGCTAATACGTCTGCTTTATTCCCATTATCGCCGAAGGCAACGAAACCAATCCTTTCTGTTGGAATTACATTGTCTATTTGTTCAACCGTAAATGTTGCAAGGGTTTCTAAATCGTAGCAAGAGTAAACCTTTTCAATGTACTTTTTTTGAACTTCACGAAAAATGTATTGAACTCGAAAAAATCTTTTATCGACAAAAAGTTGTACTCTCGTTTTGATTGGCTCATACATTATCACAATAACAATCGAAGTAAATGATAATATAATAATCGAAGTTGAAAACGAGACCCCCCCAACAAAATTATAAAATACACCGATAAGCTTTGCAAATATAGAATTCAGCAAAAAGAATATGATAGTATTAACAGTGGCTCTGCTGATAATCAAATTAATATTCATTATTTGGTATTTGACAATAGCAATTGCAAAAGTTATGGGTATTATTGCGATAAGAAGATGAATTATTTCCTCGCTCACAAACGAGGTTGCTGCGAAAACTTGGGGTATGACCCAAAGTATGATGAAACTCAGTGGTCCAACTAATAACCCGAGCAAAATCCATCGGAGTTTACGTCTATCGGCTCCTTCCTGTGTTACACGGTATGAGTGAATAAAATTAACTATGGAACTAACAGCACAAATAACAAAGAAAATACGGCAAATATCAAACAACAATCTGAAAATACGATAATTTTGAAGAGAGATGGGGTTCGATGTTGGAAAAAATGGAATAGCACTTATTATCGTTATAAGCAATGCAAAACCATAGAGTGGGTATAAAAGTTTATCGGCTTTATGCCATTTTTCGCGTGGGAAAACAAAAATGAAATGCAAAAAAAGTGGTCCAACAAATGCATATATAAGTGTATGAGCAACTCTTATTAAATGTCCCAACCCATAAGGTTCGATTGTGTATCGCCCCCAAGTTGTTAGTATTATCAAACCAGTACAAAATATGCTCCAATGAAAAAGCAAAGCGGCTTTGTCATGGGGTCGTTTCAAAAACACAAATAATCCTACCGCAAGACAAATAAAGCCAACAACAGATTGAATTATCAAGTATCTGATTGTATAGAAAGGAACTGCATTGGTTAGAGCAAATTCCTCTTTGGAACCAGCAGTGTAACCAATTAATACTGATTCACCGATTTGTAAGCCATCGAATAGGAATTCCGCTTCGTGGCTGCTTCCTACTTTTATTCCATTTACCGATGTAATTCGGATATTCCCAAGCGGATGCCAAGCTTTTTCTTTGACGTGATAAACGCCCACAACTCCGAGAACAATAAGAAGTATATCAACAAAAAGAACCGCTTTCCTCACTGGCGAAACCCCAACTTATATTATTCTACAAAATTCAGTTCCTTGAAATCAAAAATAAAAAAAATTAAAATATCGTTTTTGGTAATCTCTATAAAAAATAACCACTTGCAAAATCGTTATTCTTTGCTTCATAACTCTTGTATGATTGCATTATAGCTATTTCTATTTGCCAAACTCCTTGCAAAAATATCGCAAAAGTGCCAATGTTTTTTCCATTTCGTTTTCTTTTCTCCCTATTAACTCGAGTCGCTAAATTATATGCTTATTACTACCGATTTGCAAGATTTTTTCCAAATACTTTCCAAAAGTAGTCAAAGAAAGATTAGGTTAAACTAAATTTTTTCTTTGATTTAATAAAAAATTTATTAATTTTGCATTTAATATATCGTGGTATTGGTTTTATGAAGGGAATCAAATACATTAATATCATAAAAATTTCCATCGTATTGGGGGTTTCTGTTTTTTCGTGCAAAGAAATTTTACCACCATCTCCGAAACCTGAAGAAATACTCGACGGACCGATTGACGGACTAACCTCCTCGCAATTATCCCAATTTATTCAAGGTGATGGAGCATTCCAACAAGTTTTTACTGCCGAAACAGGATTGGGACCTCTTTTCGTTGCAACAAGTTGTGCAAGTTGCCACGCTGGCGATGGCAAAGGGCACCCATTTACAACTCTTACTCGTTTCGGACAAACCGATACGAGCGGCAACAAGTTTCTTCATCTTGGTGGTCCACAGTTACAACATAGGGCGTTGCCCGGGTATATTCCCGAACAAATTCCGCAGGGAGCCATATTTTCCCGCTTTACAGCTCCGGCAGTTACCGGACTCGGCTTTTTAGAGCTTGTTTCCGATTCCGACATTCTTGCTATGGCAGACCCAAACGATACCGATGGCGATGGAATATCGGGTATCCCCAATTGGGTCGAAATACCTTCGTATATTACACCGCGCCAAACATCTATTATACAAAATGGGAAATACATAGGGCGTTTCGGGAAAAAAGCCAGCATTTATAGTTTGTTGCAACAAACCGTCGTTGCATATAACCAAGATATTGGAATTAATTCCGTTTTCGAACCAATCGACGTTCATAGTGGACTCGAAACCGACCCCGAAATTACATTACAAACAATTAACGCTGTAGTTTTTTATTTGCAAACTCTCAAGGCTCCAATCCAAAGGAATCAGAATGATAAGGAGGTTCTTCAAGGAAAGCAAATTTTCGACCAAATTGGCTGTGCAAACTGCCATAGACCAACTCTAAAAACTGGTTATTCTCCAATCGAAGCGCTTTCCAACAAGGAATTCCACCCTTATACCGATTTACTATTGCACGATATGGGCCCAGAATTGGACGATGGATACACCGAAGGAACAGCAAAAACTTACGAATGGCGAACTCCGCCACTTTGGGGATTAGGTCTTGCTCCGAAATCACAAGGAGGGCAATTTTTTCTAATGCACGATGGTCGAGCCAGAAGTATCGATGAAGCAATCCTAATGCATAATGGCGAAGGGGCAAATAGTCGAACAAAATACCAGAAATTAACTCCCACGGAAAAGCGTTCTTTGTTAAAATTTTTGGAATCATTGTAAAGAATGAAAAGAAAAGAATTTATCGAAATATGTTGTTTTGTATCTATTGGTTGCACCACAATAGGGTTTATTTTTCAAAGTTGTTCAAACCCCAATTTTTTCGCAAAAGCAAATGTAGTCAATAACAAAATAGTGCTGAAGAAGTCAGAATTTAAACAAACCGACTTTGGCAATCCCAATAAACGAAATTTCATCCTAATTAAAATCGAAGCTTTCGAATATCCAATTTACGTATATAAATTCGAAGAAGGAGACTTTTCGGCTTTGTTGATGAAATGCACTCATCTGGGTTGCGAGTTGCAACCCTATGGAGATTATCTTGTATGCCCTTGCCACGGGAGCGAGTTTACAAACCGAGGCAAGGTTCAGCACTCGCCAGCCGACGAAAATCTACAAACATTCGAGGTAACCACTGATGACGAAAATATATATATACATTTTTAAAATCATTTACATTTTGAATGTTTCTTTGTGGGATGCAGAGTTTGCCTACTCACAAACCGACACTACAAAACCAAAAAAGCAAACTAAAATCGATACAATAAGTCTTAAATTGAATATGGATGCCGTTTACCACAGACCATTTTTAACGACAGAGAAATCCCCGATTGCGATTGGCGGATACATCGAAGCAAACGCCGAATATTCACAAATCGATGGGATTTCGGAAGGTTTTTCTTTTGTTGCAAAAAGAATGACGCTTTTCTTGTCCTCGTCGATTGCGAGCAGAGTCAAGTTCCTATTCGAATTAGAATTCGAAGACGGAACAAAGGAAATAAACATCGAATTTGCATCAATGGATATTGAGTTTCATCCTTTATTAACTTTCCGTGGCGGAATCGTTCTAAATCCGATTGGTTCTTTCAACCAAAATCACGATGGTCCAAAGTGGGATTTTGTTGACCGACCGATTTCGGCTACAACAATTATTCCTTCGACCCTATCAAGTGTTGGTTTTGGGCTCTACGGAAAATATTATCATAGCGACTGGATTTTGGGCTACGAAACATACCTGACTAATGGCTTCGACGATAGAATCATTTCCAACGAAGAAAATAGAACTTCGTTGCCAGCGAGTAAACGCAACTTTGAAAGATTCGAAGATAATTTTAGTGGATTACCTATGTTAACAAGTAAATTGGCAGTTCGGCACAGAAAAATCGGAGAAGTAGGAATTTCATATATGGGAGGGATTTACAACAAATGGCAAAAAGACGGATTTACACTCGATAGCAAACGTAGTATAAACGTTCTTTCTCTCGATTTCAATACTTCCTTATTCGACGATAAATTAAACATTTTGGGTGAACTGGCTAAGGTATTTGTCGAAGTTCCTTCGACGTATGTTCAAAACTATGGTTCGCAACAATTTGGATTTTTCGTCGATATCGTTGGAACGATTCTGCAAAGCCCGATTCTAAGTTGGAAAAAGGCAAAGTTAAATTTAGGACTTCGATTGGAGTATGCAGACTATAATCAAGGCACATTCAAAGAAACGGGCGGGAATATTGCCGACGATGTTTGGGCAATTGTCTCTTCGATTGCCTTCCGCCCAGTGGGTTCCTCGGTCCTGCGTCTCAATTACAGGTTCGAACGGCGACGCGACTTGCTGGGGAACCCCACAGAAAAAACGGCTGTCTTTCAACTTGGATTCTCAACGTATTTTTAAATTCAGGTTGTGGTTCCAAGGTAATTTAATTCACCTACGGATAAAATCTTATTCCTATGCCGGCATCAATACCTGTTCCAAAATTTGGTGCAATTCCTATCAATACCCCTAACTCAAAGAACAATTCCAGTGGTGTCCGCTTGGGGATTATGTTAACCCCGAGCACTCCTCTCGCACCGACCCCACCATCGCTACCTTTGCGAAAATAAAACTTACCACGGTTCTTTTCATACAAATAGCTGTGTCCTTCGCCAATGCCTACTACCATTCCAGGACCTGCATATAACCCCACAATTGGGGAATTGAATGCATCGAAATGCCAAAGATAATCGCCGTTTATCCGAACTCCGCCAAAATACGAACTTCCAATGCCAAACACGAAAGCATTCTCTCGATTCGTCCAAAACTTTAGCGTGGCTCCTGTTGGGTCGCCGAATACTATTCCCAGCCCAAACGTTTTTCCTTTAGGTCCTAGCGCCAAACTCATTTGGTTCGATACAAACAGCAACAGAATCAAGATTGAAATATATGTTTTCTTCATATCGACTCCTTTATCGTTTTTATAATTAAGATATTTAAACGGTTCATCAAACGAAATGTTGCTGGTTGAATATTTAAAAGTTTATTATTGACACATAACATAGCGTTTTGTAAATTCATTCTACAAAGAATTTTTGAAGGATGCAATAGCAAATTAATTATTCCGTTTACTTATTTCTATCAATCATTTTGGAACCATATTAAATATTTTCACGATGTTACGGAACTACTATACATTGTATCATTTAACAAAAGAATTTCAAAAATTGGTTGGTTCGGTAGTCTATGAATGTTTCACCCAAGAACGCGACGTTCTCGTCCTCCAAACAGATAATGGCGAACGCCAATTTTGTTTGCAATTTTCAACCGATGCTCGGTTTGGTTCGATTTTTCTTCGCAAACCGTTTGTTCGAGCCAAGTCTAATTCAACCGACTTGTTCCATAAAATCATTGGAAGAAAAATCCTACGAGTAACACAAAGCGAAAAACAAAGGATTGTTCATTTCGAATTTTCTGAGTTCAATTTGTTTTTTGTGCTATTCGGAGGCAGCAAAAACAACGCTTTCTTAACAGATAATAACAATGTCATTGTAGATTCCTTCAAATCTGCAAAAAAACACACGGGAACTCATTTTGCAATTGACTCGAAAATACATATCGAACGCAAGGACAGAAACGTTTTCGACTTTGTTTCGAAAGAACAATTTTTAGGGAATCACTATGCGAAATTTCTTTTATCCGAAATTGAATTCGAACCAACTCGCCTTTACAAGGAACTTACAGAAACAGAAAAGAACATACTCGAAGCCACTTTGAACAATTTCACAGCGAAACTTCTTTCGGCAAAAGGATTTTATATTTATTTCATCAACGATGAATACCTACTCTCGCTAATAAAATTAAACGAAGGCTACCCAATCCAAATACTTAATTCAATCTCGGAAACTGCTTTTAGCGTTTATGTTAAAAGCATAAAACTTCGAAGCCTTCGCAAAAGATTCGAAAAAGCAAAAAAAATAATCACATCGAAATTGACGCATTTAAAGAATATGCAGCAATCGTTGTTACAATCTAAAACTGGAATAGTAAATCGACACCGTTATAAACTCTTCGGCGATATTCTTGTATCGCAACCAAACACAAAACAAAAAGGTTTGTCGAAACTTACAGTTTCCAATTTCGATTTCAATCCGATAGAAATTCCTTTGAAACCAGAATGGACCTTACTCGAAAATTCACAATTTTATTACGAAAAAGCGAAAAAAGTCCAAAAGCACAGCCATATTTCCCCATTGAAAGAGTTGGAGATTAAAGACTCTATTTGTAAATATGAATCTTTACTCAATGAATTACTTTTAATTCCAAGTATTTTAAATTTTGAAGAATTTGAAATGAAACACAAGGATTTATTCGATGAATTTAATGCAACAGACGAAAGCCAGCCGACGTCAAAATTCCGACGATTCGATTTAGGCGAAGGATTCTACCTTTACGTGGGCCGAAATGCACGGAACAACGACGAACTTACTTTTGGATTTGCAAAACCAAACGACTATTGGTTTCATGCACGTTCGGTTGGTGGAAGTCATTGTGTTCTGCGAGTTAACCGAGGACAGGTTCCACCGAAATACATAATTGAAAAAGCGGGGCAAATCGCAGGTTATTTTTCCAAAGCACGGAACTCGAAATATATCCCTGTTGCCTACACACAAAGAAAATACATTCACAAACCAAAAAGAGCATCGGCTGGAACAGTTACAATGAATCGAGAAGAAGTAATAATGGTCGAACCTAAAATACCTAATGAAAGCGAATCTACTTCCACTTCTTAATTAACTCAATATATACAGTTCGAGAAAGGAACCGTTCGGCAGGGGTTGAGTAGGATTGTAATCCTTGTGGAAATACCGATGAACCAAGCCCCTTCGCTTCGATGATTTCGATTGTCGGGTCGAGATTTTTTATTAAATCGAGTGTTTTTTGTGCTCGCTTTTCCGAAAGTGAATAATTGAAATCCCTATCGCCGAGAATATCGGAATATCCAAGAATTCTTGCTTGGGTAAGTTCAGAATTGGTTTTTAAAAATTTAGCGATTTCAAGTCGAGTCAACCGGGGGATTTCGGCGCTCGAAACATTAAACAAAATAAGCGAAAGTCGTTGTATCTCGACTTCGGATGTGTCGTTAATAACTTTAATCTGTTTGATATCCTTCGATATATTGCCTTCGAAATCTTCCAATACGAATTCAACTGTTAGGAGTCGATTATTAACAAGAATATCTAAAAATTTAGTGTTAACATCTTCTTTTATGACTTTCGGGTTAAATTCACCAGAATAGAACAATATTGGCTTTTGACCACTAAAAATGCTAAGTTTCCAGTTTTTAACCCCATACAATTTCGAATTTTCGGGATTAAACGTTAGCTCTTTTGGTTTAAAATCGAGGATTTCGAGAAACCGTTTCTTCGCAACAGGTTGTAATATGTCGGGATCGTTCGATGTAATTTCGACACGGCGATTTTCGGCAAACCCGCTATCGTTTTGTGTAATAGTTCGCTCTCGTGGATAACAGTTGCTTTTGGCAGTTTGAACAATGATGCGAGATGAACTAATTCCCCAAGTTTCGACGAGATAGTTTTTTACGGACTCGGCTCGTTTTCGTGCTAATGCGCAATCGGCTTTTTCTGTTAGTGAATCCGCATAGCCAGTAATTGTAATTTTTGCTTTTGGATTCAACTTTAAACGATAGCCAAGGATATTAAGAATTTCACGATTCAATTGAAGGGGTTTGGTTGGTAAGCTATCATATTGAAAATCTTCTGGATTTGTGGCCCTTTTATAGAAATCCCCAATTACATCGGAATTATACTCGAAAAAAACAATCGGCAAAAGTGGAAATGCTTGAGTAACAAACTGTGTTTGTAGATATACTACCCCTGTGTTCGGTTCGATTATTGCCACTGGCTTTGGCTTTCGATACATCGTATCGGTTCGTGTAACAACTTCAACATAGGTAACTTTATCGTCGCGAGTAGAAACAACAGTGTCGAATTTTGCTTTCCCTTGAATAAAACGAGAACGCTCGACATTCTCGTTTTCAACAACAATTGTGTCGATGACGAATTGGCTCTTGCGTTCTTCTTTAGGAAGAACAATCTGGGGTTCTACGGTTTGAATAGGACGGTATCGTAGAGCAAAACCAATATGGTAAGTATTGACTTTCCACTTCAAACTATTGATAATATTTGAAAAGCCAAAATGAAACGAAACAAACGGCGAAATCAACAATGAGCCTTGGTGGTTGATAGGTAAATCGTAGCTTATCGCAAAATGTAAATCTGTTTGTATCGGTTTCGCTTCTGGTATAGTTCCCGAATATTCATTCCTTCGGCGAGATTGGGTATCGACGAAAACACCGCGGTCCGAAGGCTCCACAATTTCTTCCCACTGCTGAAACTTCTTAACAATTGGAACGGCAATCCTACCGCCGAAACTTATGCTAAGATTATTTATTATTATCAAACCCAAGTAAGGCTCCAACCCGAACGTAGAATATTGAGTTTTCAGGTTGTGCTCGAAAATTCCGGGGAGTGTATCGTTTTCAATGCGCACCCAAGTTTGCTCATCTTGGCGGAGCCAACCATCGAGTTGAGAAAAGGATGCTCGTAATCCCGCAAAAAGTGAATAAGGGAGAGGAATTTCGATAAACGCACCGATAATAAATCCTTTGCCATCCCCTTTCTTAAAGCCTTGACAGCAGTTGGGAATTCCCGGAAGTTTTTGAAAATCAGCAATATGAAAGTTAAAGTTATATGCAGCGAAAATCCCGTATCGATTAACCGTGTCGTTTTCAAGCCGAGAGCGTTTTGAAGACTGGCTTTTGTCGTTCGCAATAGAAAAACAAAATGAAAATAGAACAATAAACAAAAAAACTAATAAATTTCTATTTAACCCTTTGAAACAGCAAATAATAATCATTAAATTTTTATTGTAATATGTTCGAAATCATTAAATATTTCAATATGTTCCCTCCAAAATACAAAATAGTGCCCCTGTTTTTCAAAAATTATCTACGGCAACTTTCGAAAAATAGTAATTCTTAAAAGAATTTCCAAAAACAAAATAATCGAACCCAAAAGAAGGAAAGGTAAAAACTCGTCGGTAAAGTTAGTGAAAACCATTTGTTGGACTTTTGTTTTTTCCATTTTATCAATTTCGTTGTAAATTGTTTCCAATGCTTTGTTGTTCGTAGCACGGAAATATTTCCCCCCAGTAGATTTTGCAATTTCTTGGAGCAAAGGTTCGTCGATTTCAACATCCACATTCATATATTGAATCCCGAACGGAGTTTGCATTGGATAGGGAGCTTTCCCGAGAGTCCCAACCCCAATGGTATAAACTTTAACATTGAATGTTTTAGCCAATTCAGCAGCAGTCAAAGGCGAAACAATTCCTGTGTTGTTGATTCCATCGGTCAAAAGGATAATCACTTTGCTTTTTGCTTTGCTATCGCGAAGCCTATCGACCGCAGTTGCCAATCCCATTCCAATAGCAGTTCCGTCTTCGATTAATCCAGATTTTATCTGTTTCATAAGATTTTTCAAAACGGAATGGTCAACAGTAATTGGACATTGAGTAAAACTTTTAGCACTGAAAATAACCAATCCAATTCTATCGTTGGTGCGTGCATCAATAAATCTTTCGGTGATTCTTTTAGCCGCTTCAAGCCGATTTGGTTTGAAGTCCTCGGCAAGCATTGAACCAGAAATATCTAACGAAATTACAATATCGATACCTTCGGTTTCTACGTGCCGTTGACTGCTGGAACTTTGGGGTCGAGCAAGAGCAACAATGAACAACACAAGCGCAACCATTCGAAGAACAAACGGAAGATGTATCATTCGAACACGCAAAGTTGGCTTTGTCCTTTTGAAACCTTCGTTAGTCGGAAAGGTGATAGAAACAAAATTTTTTCGATGCCTAAAGTAATACCAAACAATCAGCAATGGAATAATTACCAAAAGATACAAGAGCGAAGGATTTGCAAAATGTATTTGCATAATTAATCTTCTTTCTTTGTTTCTCCGACAACTTCGATAGGTTTGGTGTTTTCGACAAATTCAACGGCGATGTTGAAACAAAAAGTATGTTCGTCGGGCAAAGGAATAAATTTTGCAAATTTTACTAAGTCGGATAATTCGAAGGATTTCCGCATATTTTCGAGTAATCGAGCTTCTACAATTCCATTCTTCCCTAATTCCGCAATTATTTCGGATGTAATCATTTCGAGAGCGGGGATTTTAAATCGTCGTTCGATGTAAGTTCGTATAATCTCTGATAGTCGTATATGGAATTCTTTGATTTGTCCTTTTTGCCAAAGTTTCTCGCTGTCGAGTTGCTTCAATGCCTCGAGAGCAAGAATGTGCGGAGGCACTCGCAACTCGATAGGCAACTCGTTCCTTCTCCTTGAGCGAATCAAATGGTAAGCGAGAAATCCAAGGGCTATGAACAAAAGTATGCCCACAACGTAAGGTAAATATTCCCAAAATGAACGGTGAAATTCAACAATGGGTTTAATGTCTTTTATGTCTTTGGTTGTATCGACCGCCACAGAATAAACTCGCAAAAAGAGAGAATCCGTTGTTATTGCGGAAAGCGTCGAAATATTTTGTTTTTGATAAAGAATCGTAAGTGATGGAACAACAAAAGTCCCACTATCGAAACAAGTCAACACATAGCGCCGCTTCAAAAGGAAACCATCTGCAAGCCTTTGCGTATCGATTGGCGAAACGGCGATGATTTCGAGTTTTCCTATGGAATCTTTTAACTCTGGGAACACTATATTTGTTTTTGGAATACTTTTAACTTCGAGATTTAGGTCCACTTGGTCGCCAATTAAAATTTGGGTGGTATCGAGCCAAACTTTTGATTGAACGTCCTGAGTCGTAGCAATCCCAGAATTAGTAAAGAACACGACCCAAAATACCAAAAATATTAGCAAAGTTTTTCGCATAGCACTCAATACCTTTTACCACGACGACGGAAGAACTCTATCAAAGGAGAAATGTATGGTTCATCGGTTGCGAAGCGTATTAAATCTACCTTGTTGCGATTTAGAACTTCTTGGAGTTGAACTTGCTTCGAAGACCACCACATTTGGTAATTTCGCAACGAAATGGGATCGCTCGCATCGAACCATAGAGTTTCCCCAGTTTCGGAATCCACCACATAGAATAAATCGAGCTTCGGAATAATTTCTTCGCGTTTGTCGTATATTTGAACAGCAACTGTATCGTGTTTGCGAGCAATAATTCTCAGAGGATTCTCGAAATTGCTATCCAAAAAGTCCGAAATAATAAAGACAATTGCCCGCTTTTTTATTGAACTGAACAAGAATTGCAATGCGTTGGCAATGTTTGTTCCTTTCGTTTTTGGTTCGAAATATAGAAGTTCTCGTATAATATGAAGCACGTGTGTTCTGCCCTTTTTGGGGGGTATAAACTTTTCTATATCGTTTGCAAAAAGAATTGCACCAACTTTGTCGTTGTTTTGCAAAGCGGAAAATGAAAGAACAGCCGAAATTTCGGCAACAATGTTTCTTTTGGAACTTCGATTAGTCCCGAACGACTGCGATTGGCTAATATCAATAAGCAAAATCACAGTCAATTCGCGTTCTTCTTCGAACACTTTTACATAAGGATGGTTAAACCGAGCGGTAACATTCCAATCGATGAACCGAATGTCGTCGCCATATTGATATTCACGGACTTCACTGAAAGCAATCCCGCGCCCTTTGAAGGCACTATGGTATTGTCCAGAAAAAATGTGCCGCGAAAGCCCACGGGTACGAATCTCGATTTTCCTTACTTTACGCAATAGGTCTGTCGTATCCATCTTCCACGCAAATTATGGAACTTCGACTTTGTTTAGAATTTCGTTGACTATATCTTCTGTTCCAACGTTTTCGGCTTCTGCTTCATACGAAAGCCCAATACGGTGGCGCAGAACATCGAGGCAAATTGCACGAACGTCTTCGGGAACAACATAGCCACGTCGATGAATAAATGCGTAGGCTTTCGATGCAAGCGCCAAATAGATAGAAGCGCGTGGCGACGCCGGATATGTAATCAATGGCTTTAATTTTTCGAGTTGGAATTTTTCCGGATAACGTGTAGCAAAGACAATATCGAGGATGTATTGCTCAATCTTCTCATCCATATATACATCTTTTACGATTTCGCGTGCTGCGATAATTTCGTCGGGCTTAACCACAGGAGTTGATTGTGGAAATTCTTTGTTCAGATTCTCGCGGACGATGGCTAATTCTTCTTCACGATTCGGATATGTAATTACAACCTTGAGCATAAAACGATCCACTTGAGCTTCGGGCAAAGGATATGTTCCCTCTTGTTCAATAGGATTTTGCGTAGCAAGCACAAGAAATGGTTCGGGAAGTCGAAAAGTCTCCTCCCCAATAGTCACTTGTCGCTCTTGCATTGCCTCGAGCAAGGCGCTTTGCACTTTCGCCGGCGCACGGTTAATTTCGTCGGCAAGAATAAAATTGGCAAATATTGGACCCTTTCGAACAGAAAAGCTTTGCGATTGTTGATTATATATCATTGTGCCCGTTAAATCTGCGGGGAGCAAATCGGGAGTAAATTGGATTCTGTTGAACTTCGCATTAATTGCCGAAGCAAGAGTTTTAATTGCTAACGTTTTTGCCAATCCGGGAACACCTTCGAGCAGTATGTGACCATTGGAAAGAAGCCCGATAAGCAAACGCTCGACCATAATGCGCTGTCCAACAATAACTTTGCCGATTTCCAACAATAACGCATCGACAAAGGCACTTTCGCGCTGGATTCTTTCGTTCAATTCACGGATATCGACCATATAGCGAAACCCTAAATTTACAAATTGCAATAAACGATTTTAATTGGGAATTATTTACTTCGATTGAATACTCAGGATGTTTGATTGCCTACGAATACGAGCATCCAAAACTCTTAACACCTAAGTTTGCTAATTAATTGCCACACTAATTCGACGACATAATTTTTTGCGTAATGTTAAGTCATTGAAATATAACAAGTTCCAACTGTTTTAAAAAAATTTCCCAATATAAGCGATACTTTTTTGACTTTTATGTGTTATTTATATTGGGAAAAATGCAAATTTTAAAGAAGTTTTTTGAAAAACTAAACAATGGAATGCAAGAAATTGAAAACAAACGATTTAAGAAAATTCTGGTTAAACATAAAGCAGGTGAACTATGAAACCATCTTTCGAGTTTCTCTTTTTGCTTTTATTAAGTTCCTTTATTTTAACTTATTCCACCAATGCATTTGGCAGCGACAAAATTCTAAAATCGCAAAAAGTGAAAAACCAATTCTTTGTTGAAAATACAGGGGAATGGTCCCCCGAAGTCCTTTTCCTATCGCGCATCAACGGAGTTGATGTCTGGATTACACGACGAGGCATTACCTACGATTTCTACAAATTGAAAAGGCACAACTACATTGCACCACAAAAGCCTACGCTACTCGTCGAAGAATTGTTTAAACAAGAATTTCAACGACAGGGACATATCGTCGAAGTAAATTTAGTCGGAGCAAATATAAATTCTGTCCCAAATGGCAAGGGTAAATACTCCACCTATTACAATTATCTCGTTGGCAACGACCCAAAGAAATGGAAAAGCCACGTTGGTTTATACCAAAACGTTACGATTGAAAATATTTACCCAAGAATTGACCTGCGGTATTACTTCGACAAAGGATACTTAAGATATGATTACATAATCCATCCCGGCGCAAATATATCCCAACTGCGTTTGGAAATCGAAGGAGCATACTCAAGTTGGGTAAACGAAAAAGGAGAATTAGTGTTCGAAACGCTTTTTGGAAATGTTATTCAGCAAGATATTTATGCATATCAAATTATCGATGGCGAAAAGTTAGAAATTAATGCAAAATGGCAACAAAGCGACAATCATTTTATTCTCGAAGTTGGTGAACATTATCCCAATTACGATATCATTATCGACCCCTTGGTTTATTCAACTTTTATTGGAGGAGGTGCCATCGACGAAGGCACCGATATTGCCATCGACGGAAGTGGTTATGCCTATATAGTAGGGGCAACGGAATCCGCCGATTACCCAACCACTACTGGGGTTTACACTACCTCTTTTAATGGGTATCTCGATGTATTTGTTACCAAATTGAACCCCGAGGGTTCCCAAATTATTTTTTCAACTTTTTTAGGCGGTAATAAACTCGACGGTGGTCTTTCGATTGCCTGCGATACAAGCAAAAATATTTTTATTACTGGATTTACGAAGTCGAGCAATTTCCCTGTTTCTTCTAATGCTTTTCAGAAAACTATTGGTTCGAAGGATACCGAAGATGTCTTTGTTACTAAATTGAACCCGGACGGCTCGAGTTTACTTTATTCCACATACATCGGCGGTAAAAGGGTCGACATAGCGAAGTCCCTCGATATCGACATAAATGGAAATGCTTATGTTACTGGATTTACTTCTTCGGAAGATTTCCCGACAACGGCTGGTGCATTCGATACAAGTCTCGGCGGAGGCGAAGATTTATTTGTTGTCAAGTTGAACGCAAGTGGTTCCGACTTAGTTTATTCTTCTTTTCTTGGTGGGGGACTTTTCGAGCAAGGTTCCTCGATTGCTGTCGATAGCAAGGGATACGCTTACGTTGCTGGGGTTACATTTTCGAAAAACTATCCGACTACACCGGGAGCTTTCGATGCAACATATACAGGAAATTTAGAAAATTTTGTAACTAAATTAAATACAGAAGGCACGGGGCTTGTTTATTCAACATTTCTCGGGGGTAACAATCCAGATGGCAAAATTTCTCTTGCTATCGATAGCATTGGTAATGCTTTCGTATGTGGCACTACAACATCGGGTAATTACCCTACAACCGAAGGCGCTTACGACCGAATAAACGAGGGCGGTTTCGAAATTTTTGTTACCAAATTAAATCCCCAAGGCTCGAGTCTGCTCTATTCAACCTTTCTCGGTGGTGCCGATAAAGAATTTGGCTGGGACATAGCAATCGATAAGCGTGGGAATGCCTACATTACTGGAAGCGTTTGGTTCACAGACACAACTGATTTTCCAGCAACCGAATGCTCATTCAATCGCGAATATAAAGGAGCCTTCGATTGCTTGGTCGCAATTTTGAACTCCTCGGGTTCGCAACTTTTATATTCAGCGTTGATTGGAGGATTGGGCAACGAGTATGGGCTTGCAATTGCAACCGATAGCATTGGCAACGCCTATTTAACCGGTGATGCTTGGTCGGGTGATTTTCCTGTTACCGAAGGTAGTTTCGACCATCAATATAACGGAAATTTCGATGCTTTTGCTCTCAAACTAAATCTTTGTTGTCCATTGAATCCTGCAATCGAGGTTCAAGGGAAGTTAATTATTTGCAAAGGCGACACCGTCGTTTTGAAAGCACAACCCGAAAATCCCTATTATACCTATGAATGGTCAAACGGGGATAAAACTATTTCAACAATCGTAACCGACGGCGGCTACTACACACTCCAAATCACAAACGAGATTGGTTGTTCCGAAATGGCAGGAGTTAATATCGATATAAATCCAACAGTCTTAGTATCGATCGACACGGTTCTTACGAAAGTAGGTAACGAAAACGTTGCGTTGAACATTCGTTGCAAAGTTGCATCCGCTGGAAGCAAAACAATATCGGATTTGTCTCTCCATATCGCCTTCGACGCTTCTGCGTTTTTACCAGCAGAAAACCAAAGCTCCATTGAACAAAACTACGTCGACAACAATGGGGTTCGTCACCTTGTCCTTCGTTTCAAAAATTTAAATTTAAAAACTGGGGACACAATTATGTTCCAACTACTTGGAACGGCACTACTTGGAAATAATAAAGATAATATTATCAATCTTTTTGACATCACTACCTCCGATATAGAACTTTGCCCAATCAAATCCTCGGGAATGATAGTTCTCGATAGTGTATGTGTTTTCGAGCTTCGAGGTGTCGAGATTTTTAATCCTTCGAATTTCAATATTAGCACCAATCCAGTGACCACAGACGATATGGAAATTGTTTTCGAAGGCAACGAGCAAGGCACCCATACATTGAGCATCTACAATATTAATGGTGTGCTATTAGAATCGAGAACCTGGAACAATGAAATGAATGGCAAAAAGGTGTTCAATTTCGATTCGAAAGCATATCCGAATGGTTTCTACTTTGTTGTTCTAAAAACACCGTGGAATTCGGTGGCTAAACCTTTGCTAATTATGAGGTAAGAAGTTATGAGCGTTCAGCACAGCTTGTCACCCTAGTAAAAAATTTGAATGGGAATACGATGCTCCTTTGTATACGTAATGAACATAATAATTTACTACTTGTCGAAAAGCAGAGAGTAATCCAAATACAGACAATGTCATTTCGTTACTACGAAAAGGAGGTTTTATGAAAAAAGGAATAACCAGACCACGGTTTACTCGTTTAGTTATATTTTGCCTTATATGCGCCTTTTTTTATTTGAATCAATTTGTAAAATCTAACGAATTCGATTTAATACCATTGAACACCCACTTTTTGGGGTCTGTTGTTTCGTGGCACAATATCCTTGCTTATGGAACTGATGGGACATATTTGATGACAACCGACCGAGGGAAGAGTTGGAAGCAATATTCTTTGAACGAATTTGGAATAATTCGGGAAATGATAAACTACAACGATACAATTTGGGGGATAATGGACGAGGGTTATCTTTTAGCATCCTATGATTATGGATTTTCATGGAGATTGGAACAATATGAAATCGATAGCGATGAGCATTTTATAACTTTAGTTGGAAGTGACAAATATATATTTGTTCGAAGCACCAATGGGATTTACTGTTTCGATAAAGATTTTAATTTAATCAATAAACTAAAAGATACCATAATCGAAATTGATTATCGACGAGTAATAACTTGGCGACCGCTTAATTATGTTGAGTCATATTTCCTTGCTTGAACGAAATTGTTTTATTCGGCAGGAAAATTAATAGTAACTAGCGACCATTATTGGTATGGGATTTTAATAATACCCGAAAATCTATCAAAAATTGATACATTAGATTTTAAGACGAAGATATATATAAAATCAGGAAATTACTATGTTTATGGGATTTTTAATTATAAGGATAAAATTTTGTTCAATGTTAGTGGAAATTTATACTTTACTGATAAGGACTTGAATGAATGGAAGTATTTTTTCCCAGATACTACATTTATGAATGTTAATGATTCTACTTACCTTTGTAAGGGCAAGCGTCCCGCTTGACATTGTGATAAAATTGTAGATGAAAGAGGAAGGGACAAGCGAGACGCTTGTCCTACCAACTTTTGTTTTTGTATTTTCAAATATTTTTTATAATTTAGAATTGAGGTGTAATAATGAATTGTTGTAACGAAAAATTTTGCTTTCGTTCATCATCGGTGGTTCGCTGCCTTCGAGGTTGTTTTATAAATTTGCTGCACAATTCCCCCCCCACCACTATAAGAGATTGTTTTGCAACAGCTTATAGCGCTTCACTTGTAGGTATTTCGACTAATTGTTCTTTGAAAAAAAGTTTATATTTAACCAAAAAATGAAAAAGAAATGGAAACCTTAATTACAACCATTTCAAGGCATTTTAAAATCAGACTTATAGCATTGTTGATTTTATTATGTGGATTTATCACAAGAGCCTATGGATTCGAGTTTGATTTGATGCCGTTAGATATAAATTTTTATGGAGCAATAGTAGCAGGTAAGAACATAATTGCCTATGGAGATAATGGTGCATATTTGATGACAACCGATCGAGGGAAGAGTTGGAAGCAATATTCATTGAACGAATTTGGAATAATTCGCGAAATGATAAACTACAACGATACGATTTGGGGGATAATGGACGAGGGTTATCTTTTAGCATCCTATGATTATGGGTTTTCTTGG
>JBBIJO010000019.1:0-29783 GCA_037445895.1 Ignavibacteria bacterium
ATTTAATTTTGTTCAATAAAAAGAAAGGTTTTAAAATGAAAAAGATAGTTATTTTATTCCTTTTCATTTTAGGGATATGTTTAGTTCCTTTCAAGGGTTTTTCGTTAACTGCAAAACCGAATCAACAACGTTGCGAACCACCTTGCTGTAAAGAAATCGCTGGTTCAGTAATATATTTCTGCTTCTTATCGGATTTTACTTGCGAGTTTACTTGTAACATTGAATGCCCGAATCCAGAAGGAGGAGGTTCTATGATATACACTTGCTGTAGAGATGAGGAGACCCGAAGCTATGTATGTGTTCTCTATCAGCGAATTGTGGGTGTGAATGGTTGTGACTATCCAACAGATGCGGAGGCACGCCAAGAAATATCGAATGATGCAGATGCTGTTTGTTATACCGGTTGCTACGATTATATATGGATGGGATGTTCCAATTGGAAATCTGATGTTGGGGCCTGCAGAGCTTTTCCTAAATTCAGATAAAAATATTAAAAATTTAATTAAGGAGGCAAAAATGAGAACTAAATTTTATTTCTTAATACTTCTTGGTTTTCTGCTTTTGTTATTTAATTATTCACAAAAGCTTGCCGGTGAATGCCCCGAGTGTAACTACTCAGAAGCGCTTCTTGGGATAAACGATGAAAACTCGGCATTTCTTTGGTATTTCACATTTTATAATATTTTCGATACAGTATCGGTTGAATGCACCATTGGCGAATTCTATTACGAAAACAACGGGGTCAAGCACAAAATTTTTCCACGTATCGACCCATCATTTGCTTTATGTAATTGGCGAATTCCAGGCCAAAATGGCTTAGGAGAAGATACAATTTTAACTCAACTCGTAAGAACCAAGAATTTTATCTACCAACCTAACTCGAATATTATTTTTTATAGAGATCTGATGGTTGGTGTTTCTTGTGGCTCCGATATACCTCGAATGGATACAAATGCAAACTATGGCGACGATGCACCTTTTTGGGTTGGCACTCCGGGAGCAATATTAGATACAAGCGAATGGGTAATTCAATTAATGGATGCAACAACCAATCAAGTTCTTTGGACAATCGATAGTGTCGGAGTTGGAACAAACTACAACTCTCCGATAGCTCGACTATACGGAACTAACCCAAAAAGAATCAATCAAACACGAACCTTACCCAATGACTTTGCAGGAGATTCCGTGTATTTACGAGTATCTACCCGAAGATATGGTCCAACACCATTTGGTATGTTGTTAGATGTTTATCCTACGAAGTTTTCTCTTTCCACTTTTTATGAATATGGCGCCAGTGATTGCTCGATACCATTTTTCAAATGTAATTTTGATTACCAGAACTTCGAAAGCTATTATTACTATCGTCTTGTAGAATATTTAGATAGCATAGTTGCTGCAAGGAGTCAACCTTTGAGTTTCGAGGATTTACCCTCCGACCGCCTCTGGATAAATCATAACGTTCACGATTCGCTTTACTCTCGATATTTCGATAAAGTTTACATTAACGATACTGCCTATGTATGGGTTGAACGTGGTGGTTCGCCTCGTGTGGGGGATTGGCATAATTCACTGAAAAACTCTCCTATTAGCACGAAAACGTTCGAGGGTCTTTCGATTACTTACTTTTACGATGCCGAAACCAAGAGCCTACTGTTTCGTTCCAACAAGAAGTATCAAAATTGTATAGCAAAAGTGTATAATATTTTGGGGGAATTGCTTTGGGAATATTTTCCACTTAATATATCCGATGGCATAAACAAAGTAAGCTTTCCAAGTTCAATTATAAACAACAGTGTTGCAATTGTTCAAATCACAGACTCGAAAGAAAATTATGTTGTATCGATGAAAGTAATCTTGCGTTGATTGGACTTTTCGATGCGACAATGGGTGGCAATCCGCCACATTCGCATTAACTTTTGGACAAGGTGTTGCAACATAGTTGTTCAAGTGTTTTTAAGCAATTAATTAAATTCCACGGGAAGACGTATAGATTAGTTACAAACTAATTACTTTTTGGATTAATTCAGCTTGTTCTTTCTGGTGCTGAGTAAGCGAACCAGTGGCGGTGGAAGCACTCGCCGGGCGCCCAAGATAATGCAGCTTGGATTTTGAGGGAATAAGATTAATTAGTTTTTCGAACAAGAAATTCCAAGCACCCATATTTTGCGGCTCTTCTTGGAACCAAACAATTTTGCGAGCATTAGGATATTGCGAGAAAATTTCAGAAAGTCGAGTTGTGTTTAAAGGATAAAGTTGTTCAATACGAACAATAGCAAAATCTCTTTTGGATTGTTTTTCTTTATTTATTGAATCAAGTAGTTCCCAATAGACTTTTCCAGAAACGAGGATAACTTTTGTAATTTTCTCGAAGGATTTCACCGAAGAGTCATCGTAGATTTCATTGAATTTGCCATCGAGTAGCTCAGTAATCGGGGACAATGCTAATGGATGCCGAAGCATACTCTTTGGAGTCATTATTATCAGCGGTTTACGAATGAACTGTTGGCGGCGAAGAATATGGAAATAATTGGAGGGTGTTGTTAAATTAGCAACGAACATATTATCTTCGGCGCATAGTTGAAGGAAGCGTTCCAACCGTGCGCTTGAATGTTCGGGTCCTTGTCCGTCGTAACCATGCGGAAGTAAAACAGTAAGATTGGTTTGCTGATTCCATTTCATTTCGCCGGATGCAATGAACTGGTCGAAAATTGGTTGGGCTTCGTTGGCAAAGTCGCCAAATTGAGCTTCCCAAAAAACAAGGCTATTTTTAGCAACGAGGCTATAGCCATACTCAAATCCCAGGATGGATATTTCGGAAAGTGGACTATCGAAAATTCGAAGTTTCCCCTGATTTTCTGCAATATGGTTCAACGGGACATATTCTTCTTCCGTCTCGAAATCGATATAGACAGAATGGCGTTGGCTAAATGTGCCGCGGCGGGAATCTTGTCCGGAGAATCGAATGTCGTAACCATCGAGAAGGATTGAACCAAAAGCAAGCGATTCCGCTAGAGCCCAATCTATCATACCGTTTGGGTTTTCCAATATTTGTTTCCTTCGTTTAATCAGGTTGTTTAATTTAGGATTCAAATGGAAACTGTTTGGAACGTTGGTCAAAGCTTGTGCGATTTTTTCGAAATCTTCGTTCGATATATTTGTCGAAAATTTAGAAAACGGATTGAATTCAAGTTGTTCCCGATGATTGTTTTCTATTTTTTGGCTTTTTAAACCTATGAAAGTTTTTTGCAAGCGTTCTTGGTATTCTCGTTCAAATTGTGTAGCAGTTTCTTCGCGAATTATTCCTTGTTGTATTAAACTTTTGCGATAGAGTTCACTTATTGGTGGCATCGATTTGATTTTCTTATAGAGCAAGGGTTGTGTGTAAGTTGGCTCATCGGCTTCGTTATGGCCATATTTGCGATAACAAAGTAAATCAATTATGACATCGCTTTGGAATTGTTGACGATATTCGAAGGCGAACATACCAGCTTGCGCAACTGCTTCGGGATCGTTGCCGTTTACATGAAGAATTGGGACTTGAATCATTTTTGCAATATCGGTAGCATAAAAAGTGGAACGAGATTCTGTCGATGGCGTTGTAAAACCAATTTGGTTATTTATTACAATATGGATAGTTCCGCCGGTGCGGAACCCGTGAAGTTGCGAAAGATTCAGCGTTTCGGCAACAATTCCTTCGCCAGCGAAGGCCGCATCCCCATGAATCAGAATAGGCAGAACTTTCGAGTGGGTTTTATCTCCAAAATTATTGGAAAGAGCTCGTGCCATACCTTCGACTACTGGGTCAACAAGTTCAAGATGGCTTGGATTTGGAGAAAGAATTACATCTATCGTTTCCCCATCGGGGGCTTTATATGTTCCTTCGGCACCGAGATGATATTTAACGTCGCCCGAACCCATAAAAGAATTAGGGTCAACATCGCCTTCGAATTCTCGTAGTATGCTTTCTATTGGTTTCCCGATTTCATTGACAAGCAGGTTCAATCTTCCGCGATGAGCCATACCAACCACTATGCTCAAAAGCTTCGAGCGTGCTGCCAATTGAAAAATCTTATCGACAACCACAATCGCCGATTCCCCTCCTTCGAGCGAGAATCGCTTATGCCCAACATACTTGGTATGCAAAAAGTTTTCAAATTCTTCTGCTTCAATCAACTTTTTGAGAAATGCTACCCTATCGTTATGGGTGAAACCAGTGTCGTTAGACAATTCAAGGCGACGCTTTATCCAATCCTTCTTTTCGGGATCTTGGATATGCATAAATTCATAACCAATATTCCCACAGTAAGTATCGCGCAATCGCTCGATAATATCCCGCAGCGGGAGATTGTTTTTCTCCCATAAATCATCGGCGTGGAAAATACGGTCGAGGTCCCAAATCGTAAAACCGTAATATTCAGGATTCAGCTCCGGATAATAGAAAGAGGAATGTCCAAGGGGATTCGTCGAAGCAAGCAAATGCCCTCGAACCCTATAAGCATTAATCATAAGTTCTACGTGAGCACTTTTTTCTATAAGTTCCTGTTCGTCGATTCTTCCGAATTGATTCATCGGCGTTGTATCGCTTTCCCAGCGAATAGGCTCGAATGGTATTCGCAAGATAGCAAAAATTGAGTCGTAGAATTGTTCGCCTCCGAGTAAAAGTTCTTGAATGTATGAAAGGAATTCTGCGGATTCAGCTCCTTGGATTATCCTATGGTCGTAGGTATTTGTAATCGTAACCACTTTCGAAATGGCAAGAGTTGAAAGAGTTTCGGGCCGAACGGCTTTGAATTCGGTCGGGTAGTCAATAGCACCAATTGCAACTATCAACGATTGACCTTGCATTAATCGTGGGTTCGACATTGTAGTGCCAATCATCCCAGGATTTGTTATCGAAATTGTTGTATTTTGTAGTTCATCGACACCGAGTTTGCCCGTTCGGGCGCGCACTATCAAATCATCATATTTTTGGACGAACTCATCGAAATACATCTTTCCAACATCTTTAAGGTTGGGAACAAGGAGCATTCGTGAACCATCTTTCCTGGTTAAATCTACTGCAAAACCAAGATTGATTGATTTTCGACGCAAACGATACGAATTCCCGTTCATCCGTATGAAACCATCGTTGAAATGGTGGTACTTTCTCAATGCTCTGATAATTGCCCAAGTGATTAGATGGGTAAACGAGACTTTACCCCTGCGAAGCTTTTCGAGGTATTTATTTATAAGTCTGCGGTTTTCGTCTAATGCTTTAACCGGTATTGTTCTAACCGAAGTGGCAGTAGGAACTCCCAAACTTATTTCCATATTATTGGCGATTCGTTCCTGTATCGAGGGTATTGCGATTAACTCATCGTCGTCGGTTGTTTTAAGTTCGTTGAAGGTCGCCTCCGATAGTTGTGAATCCGCTTGGTTAGCCGATTGTGGCAAATTTAGCCCATCGGGAAACCGGTTTGGTTGGCTACCATATTTATTTTGAAAATACCGACGCCATTCTTCGGACACTGCATTTGGATTTTGCAGGTATTTAAAGTAAAGTTCTGCTTCATACGCCGAGTTTAAATCGACCATCTTATTCACATTTTTAAACTTATGCAAATTGATTGACGACTAAATAGTTAAGTTAATTTTAATTCATTGAAAAATTTAATTTAACATAAGTTCAAATGATTTGTCTATGTGGACTATGTCGTTATACCTTTTTATTCTGCTACCACAATTTTTTGAATATATTGTTTAGCGTTAGTTTTAACCAAAATCATATAAATTCCCTTCGATAACCCGTTGTAATCCCATACAATACTGCAATTTTCGCTTTTTTGCGAATAAATAAGATTGCCAAAAATGTTGTAAACAAATACCCAAGCTGGAATTTCATCGCAAGGAAGAATTAGGTTTAAATGCTTATTAACAAAATCAGTATTAAAATGTATCTCGACACCTTCGTTTGCACCATTGGCGCTTAATTCCGTCGAGAATTCATACGCGCCAATATCGATTGAATCAAGTTGCACACGTGGGACGAAATTAGTCGGATGCAAATATTGTTTGTCGGGGACTAATGAAAAAGTCCCAGCCAACCCAGGATACACCCCTTTATTAATTGCCGGTGAAGTATTTGTTAAATTGTAATCATATTCCGATAAATTTTGGAAATTAACATCATCGGGATTAGGAATAAAAAGGTTTGCAATTGTATCGAGCGATGCGGGAACTCCCGATAAGAAAGTATAAGGCGAACCTGTAAAAATATTGTTATATGCTTTCAACAAATCTACTCCCGAGGAGGGCATTGCAATAAAAGTTCCATTTTTCCCTCGTTGGTTTACAAAAGTGTTATTTATAACATACAATTGGTGGGGAGGAGTATTGTTAAAGTTTTCCAGTGCATATCCAAGAAGATTGCCATTCGAGGTGTTTGGTCCTTGTTGAAAGATATTTCCGATTATAATTGCAAGCCCGCCTTGTGGTAAATCGATTCTTCGGCTTGCGTTGCCATTTCCGGTTGTAATACGATTGTATAATATGTAGTTGATATTAGCTCGGCTTTTCAATTCGTGGCCTATTCTGGCATTATGTGAATAATTATAGCGAAAAGTCAAACTCTTGCAAGTCCCTATATATAGGTTATGGCTGTATCCATCTCCGCTCCCATTATGGTCGAATTCAGTAAACTCAATCAGAACATCGCCACTGTTGGGGCCTAGAACGCCCGTTTCGTTATCGTGGAAATAGCAATGCCTAATTACAATTCCGCTCCCATCTACCCTTATTCCTGCACCATTTTTATCTGGAACGGAGGCACCAGAGAATTCGAGATACTCGAAGGTGTTGTTGTTTCCTGCAGAAACAAATATACCTTTCCCAAGAACATAGGCTCCGGCTGCTTCAAGGTGAGCTATGCCGCCGGCGCCCCTTACTACGATATTACTTTGCGTCCATACCGCACAAGCACCTATACCGCTATACAACCCTGCATCAATTTCGACAGTATCGCCATCTTTGACTTTCGAAACAACTTGGTTCGGCGAAATAAAATTCCTTGTAGGTCCAACTTGCCATCGTTCAGCAAATAAATTTAATTCCGAACAAAATAGAAAGGCTAATGTTAAAATTATTTGTGTCGAGTTTCTCATATCATATTCAATTTTTAAAAATCTAAATTAATCTTTAAAATAATATGTTTACCAAAAATTAAAATAATAACATTTCTCGTCGCATTATACTTTTAGCCAGATGGCTTATATATAGATAATTTACAGAACTTATTACCAACGATGAACATAGCTCGAAAGAATTTTGTATATTTGTTCGTAAATTTTTAAATGAAGGAGAATAGGTTATGAGAATTCCATTCTACTTGGTGGTGATTTTTGTAGTTCTTACATCGTTAACGTTCGGGTGCGACGAGGAGAAATCGGGCAACAGCTTTTTAATTCTTAGTGGCAAGTTAGTAAGCCATTCCGATTGTAAGAATATGAAGTTTTCGGAGATACTATCGGATGTTCCAGACACTTTGAGTTGTGTTGAATGTAATTTCGATGCAAGTGGTAATAAGTTATACTTAAAGCACATCAACGCAGGGTTCAACTGCTGTCCCGAAAGTTTGTATTGCAATGTTTCGTTGGATAACGATACAATTGTAGTTCGGGAGTTTGAACAAACCCAGGGTTGTCATTGCGATTGTCTTTACGATTTAGAAATAGAAGTAAATGGAGTCGAAAGGAAAAGATACTATATTAAGTTCGTGGAGCCTTATGCACCAGAAGATTCAAGGATTGGTTTCGAAATCGATTTGGCAAAGAGCGTCTCTGGCTCGTATTGCATTATTAGAAAAACATATCCGTGGGGTATGTTCTAAACTAAACTGAACAAACGCACAACCAAATTAGATAGCGAAAGTTGCTCAAAGGGCGTTTTTGGAAAGACCAACCCATTAATTAGGGTATTTGTATCATGCCCTTTTTGCGTTAATCGCCATCTTTAAATCCGATGTTGTATTTTATTTTTTGTAATTACGATATTCATCTCGTTTTTACAAATTTTTCGAAATTTTCATTTTTGTTTCAAAAAAATATTCGCTTAATTTGATTTTGTATTGAATTTGTGATTAAATTTGAATTTTTGAATTTAAATATTTAATACATAAGGGGTTGTTTATGAGCAATTTTACACCTTACGGGACAATGACCGCATTGGTGACTCCTTTCAATAGGAAAGGGGAAGTGGATTTCAGAGCGCTACGCAAACTTATCGATTACCAAATCGAAAATGGTGTCGAATCTATTCTAGTTTGTGCGACGACTGGCGAAAGTGCTTCGCTAACCATTAAAGAAAGGCAGGCAATTATCATCGAAGCGGTCCAGTATGCAAATGGTATGGTCCCAATCGTTGCTGGAACCGGAACAAATGAAACCGAGATGAGTTTAAATATGACTATTTTCGCAAAAGAAAATGGTGCTTCTGCTGCTCTTTTGGTTACTCCTTATTACAATAAGCCTCCGCAAGATGGACTTTTTGAACATTTCCACTTAATCGCAAAAGAAACCGATTTCCCAATTATTCTTTACAATGTCCCCGGACGAACCGGCGTCAATATGACCGCCGAAACACAACTTCGCCTTGCAAATGCTTGTCCCAACATTGTTGCCACCAAAGAGGCTTCGGGCAATCTTCAACAAATTATGGAGATTATCAAAAACGCACCTGGGCATTTTTCTGTCCTTTCGGGCGACGACTCGTTGGCACTCCCTATCATTGCATTAGGGGGTAAAGGCGCTGTTTCGGTCATTTCGAACTTTGCACCAAGAGAATTTTCTTCGATGATTCGGATGGCTTTGAAAGGCGACATTGCTCTTGCTCGGGATAAACACTACAAACTACTCGAAATTATGGAACTAATGTTCATCGAATCTAATCCAATCCCAGTTAAATATGCGTTGTTTTTGAAAGGGTTGATAAAACAAGTTTATCGTATGCCACTTTTAGAGTTGAGAAAGGAAGACAAGAAGAAAATAAGAACCGCAATAATGAAATTAGCTAATTTAATTTAGAATCGTAACCTTATGCATATTGTTTTCTTTTTCTTACTGATTGCCCACGGAGCAATTCATTTACTCCCTTTTCTGAAGAATATCGAAAACGCTGCCCAAAAAGAGTTAATCGAAAAAACTAAAAAATCGAAGAAATATTGGGGGCTTGCTGGAATTTTTTTGTGTGTCGGCGCTTTGTTGTTTCTCGTCGAACTAAAACTTTGGATTTTGTTCGTGCTATTTGGAATAGCACTTTCCCAAACTTTGATAATATTCCATTGGAAACAAGCAAAATTTGGGACGATTTTGAACTTTATCGTTGCTTTGGTCTTACTCGTCTCAATTTGGGATATATTCCTCCTTATACAAGTCCGAAAAACCAGCGAACATTTTGCAAAATCCGCTTCCGATAGAAAAATTATAGTTGCCAACTCAAGTATCGAAAACTTGCCCTACCCTGTTCAAAAATGGCTTAAAAATTCTGGTGTAGTAGGGAAACAAGACATTTCAGTTGACTGCATTAAACAAAAAGGTCGCTTGCGGACTGAACCGAACGGAAAATGGTATAGGTTCGAGGCTTTGCAGTGGATTTCCCCCGTTCAACCAGAGTTCATTTGGTTTGCAAAAGTCAGTCTCTTTGCTGGTTTGTTTTTGCGGGGTATAGATAAGTTAGAAAATGGGCAAGGGAGTATGGAAATTCGATTCCTTTCGGTTTTCCCAATCAAAAATGTAACTGGCAAAGAGATTAACCAAGGTGCGTCGCTGAGATTTTTGGGTGAAATTCTTTGGAACCCATCTGCTTCGGTCGAGCCTTTTATTGAATGGGAAAATATCGATTCAATTACTTCGAAGGCTAAACTCAGAAACTCCGATATGGAGGTAAATGGAATATTCAAGTTCGATTCGAGAGGATTTCCAATATCTTTTTATGCTAAACGATATTTCGAAAAAGAAAATAAGTTTGTTCTCCGCGATTGGCTCGTCGAAATCGATTCCAGTAGTTACAAATCCTTTGATGGAATAAAAGTTCCAACAAAGTTAAAAGTTATGTGGGCTCTACCAGAAGGTTCCTTCGAGTGGTTAGAAATTGATGAAGTCGAACTTACTACATACTGATTGAACAAAAGGGAACGCCGATTGCTGTTCGCGAAACCACATTGTTCGTATTTTCCATTGCAAATAGGCATTTATTCTTGTATTATTTGATTGAATAAATTATTGCTAATAGAATGAAACTTCGACAAACCACGATGCAAAATAAATCCGAATCTTCGGTCATACGAAGATTTTTAGAAAATTGTTTCTTACTTTTATTTTTGTAACTTTATTGCAACGTTTTAATTATGAACTGTAGGTTGTGTGGTAGCAACAAGATTAAACAAATCAATTGGGGCGGAACTATTTTGCTTCATTGCAATAGTTGCGATATTTATTTCCTTGCCGAATTTCCTAACCAATTGAATTTGGACAACTACTACGAAAAAGAATATAGAATCGTCAAAGATTTTACGAATACCGAGCACAGACGTATTTCAAGAATTTACGAACAATACCAGCTATTAAGTATTATTAACAAATATCACGATATAAAATCAATTCTCGATATTGGATGCGATAAAGGTTTCTTCTTGGACGAAGCACGTCGGCTGGGGATTAATGTGGCTGGGGTCGAGTTATCCGAAAGTGCAAGAAATTACTGTGCAACAATAGGTTTGGACGTTCGCCATTCTATTGATGAGTTCGATTCTAAATTCGACGCAGTAATAATGAGTCATTCACTTGAGCATTTCTTCGACCCGAAAGAAATTTTAACAAAAATCTACGATAAACTCAATAGCAAAGGATTACTTATCGTTAGAGTTCCAGCATTCGATTCGCCTTGGTCCCGCATTGCTAAAAGCCGATGGATATGGTTCCAGCCAAAAAACCACAATTTTCATTTTACACAAAAGTCACTACGATTGCTCGCGCAAAACTGTGGATTCGAGGTGCTCGAAATCCAATATCGAAAGTCGAACAACCTTATGACTAAAAGATTTACTAAGCTCTCTCGGAAAGCAATGCAAAACCTAATTGGCTATCGAGCAAGTCTAAGGCAAAAAATTGGTAATTTTGTTGAAAACACTATGGGGGTAGAATTGCTGATGATTGCAACGAAACAATCAATATCCGAGGATGGCTCGCAACAACCTTGAAAATCAAAAGGTTAAAACTTATCTTGTTACCTCTTAGTAATCTTTATTCTTTTAATTAATCGCATATCTTTCCATATTTTTATAAATAATAAATTTATTGCTCAATTCGTCTTAGCTTTTTTATTTCAATCATTTTTATTTTCACTAAGAGTTTTTTATATGTCAAGGTCTTTTAACAAAGTAATTCTGATTGGAAATGTTGGAACCGAACCAGTTTTGAAAAACACCCCAGCGGGTGTTCCAATAACATTTTTTCGGTTGGCGACTTCAGAATTTTATCACGATAAAGATGGTAAACCCAGCGAACGAACCGATTGGCACACAATCGTTGCTTGGCGCAGTTTAGCAGAAGTTATAACAAAAATCATTAAGAAAGGCTCGCGGGTTTTTGTCGAAGGTTCCCTTCATTCGCGAGATATTAATGAAAAGAACGGCGCAAGGAAACAAGTTGTCGAAGTCGTTGCCGATAATATCCTTATTCTCGACGGGAGGCGCGATAAAACCGAAAGCGAGCTATTATCGTCGGATTTGTATAACGAAGAGCCCGATTTTTCGTATCCGGATTTAACAGAGCATTTCGACGACATATAAAAACAGAAAAGCGTTGTATTTATTTCTTCCCGTTCAATAGATTTCGGATAACAGTTTGGGCCGATTCTCCCAGAACAAGCCGAGCGCTTATCTTTGCCTTTTTATTTAACAAAGTGTCCCAATTATCGGTTCCTTCCCAAAACATTGCTTTAAGCTCGGCTTGTGCTTCGATGCTTCTTTGCGAGAGTGAGTTTGTAAATACTTCTATAAAATTATCCATTTCTTCTATGCTCGAAAAAAGTCGATTATATAATCCTTTCGAAAGAGCCCAACGAGCATCGTACCAATCCGTGTCGATTGTCATTTGCGAGAAAGCAGATTTGCCAATCTTTCGTTCAACCGCATAACTTATCACAAAGGGACCTATGGCTATTGAAAATTCACTTAATCGTATCGAAGCAGATTCAAGCGCGAGAACATAGTCGCAAGCGGAAACCAAACCTAATCCACCTCCTACAATTTTCCCTTGGACCCGACCAATAATGAACTTTGGGCATTTTCGCATTGAATTAATTACCCGACCGAAACCCGAAAAGAAATCCACTGCGTCGTCGTAATTATCCAAATTTGACAATTCTTCGAACGAAGCCCCAGCACAAAAGGATTTCACCCCATCGCTTTGCAGAATAATTAGGCGAACATTAGTGTCGGACGAAAGTTGTAGGAAAGCTTGTTCCAAATCTTTTAGTAAATACCTTGGGAGTGAATTCCCCTTAGGATGGAAAAAAGTAACCCGAGCAACATAATTCGAGGTTTTAATACGCACATAACCTTCTTGCATATACTATCCTATTTTTTTGAGATTACAATCAAAAAATGAACTGGCTTGTTGAAAGTTAAGTTCAAAACGGAGTCGAAAGATTTCCACAGAAAAAATGGAAGCAAAGAAAGCACCCGATAAAGGCGGAAATATTGCACCAGCTTGTTCCCAAAACGATAGAATTTCCATCCGCTCCTTTCTTTCTCGAGCGTTTCGCTTAAAATTTTATTTAATTTAATTTCGTCGAATGAATGAAGATGGGCATTGTGTGGAGTTGGCTTGTTGCAGTGGATACAAAGTGAATACTTGATTTTTTCTTTATATGGCGTCGAAAGGATTATCTTTCCCCCAGTTTTTACAATACGAAATAGTTCGGCAATAAATAGCGCCGGGTTTTCAAGATGTTCGATTACTTCGCTGGCAACAACACAATCGAAAATTTCGTCCTTAAATGGGAGATGGTAGCCGTCGGCAACTACTCCAAAATGATTCTCCGATGGATATTTTCGCAAAGCCTTCGAAACGTTTGCATAAGAAACGTCGATAGATACAACAATTCTCTCGAAGTCAAGAAGTAGTTTCGATAACCAGGCTCGACCACACCCAACGTCGGCGATTATTTTGGATTGTGGAGGGATTTTGGAGAAAACATATTGATACAAACGATGTTCTTCGCAGGCAGTTTCCGGGAAACGTTCCTCGAAGTAGTCGAAGAATTCGGAATCCTTTGTATAGTGTTCAATATTACGATTGTTGGAGTTTTTAGGGAGTAAAATTGGGATGCCTTCGCGAATTTCAAAATCTCCCTCCTCGGAAGTAAAAATATTCGAAAATTTGTTGAAATATAAATTACTCTTTTTTTCGGGCGAAACAAGAGTCTGAAATAACGAAAACATCATTTAATACCCTTGTAGATTGTAACTCCTGCGGTTAATTTCATAATACGCAGGCGATCATCCTTCGAATAGTTGAACACAGGGAATTCAACACTAATTGTTGGGCTTGCGTAAACTCCGAGGAACAAGATTGCGTCGTAGCCAATGTTCAAAACTGGGGAAATTTTAAATAAGCCTAAATCCGAAAGCCGACCATCGAACACTTGCCGCGATTGGCTCCCATCGCCAAAATGATACTCGGGTGGCGAAACAACTTTTTCCGATACGTTGTAGTGTGTGGAAAGCTTAATTCCAATTCCAAGATTGGCTCCAACAAAAAGATTAGTATTGAAAAGCCGATTCTTAAACCCCACTACAAGGTTTAGATATGAGTAATCCATACTCAATGTGTTTTCGACTTTTGCAATAAGCCGTTTGTTTTGTATTAGAATTGGAAAAGAATCGCCCGGAGTTACCAGATTCCCGTTGAATTTTTGATAATCGAGGCCGATGTTGAACGCAATTGAGTGTGTGTACCAATATTCGCCTTGTAGCCCGAAAGAATAAGCAAAACCTTTTCCAGATTGAAACTTCGAGCAATTGATAAAAGATTCATATAAATTTAAATTGCCAGAATATGTAACTATGCTCGATGTTCCTGCAACCCCGACAAATAATTTTGGGATTCGGAAAGGCAATCGAGGGGAATATTGCCAATCGAAACCTTGCGATGAAGCAAGAATCGGCACAAAGAAGCAAAATATGAAGAAAATTCTTTTCATCAGTCCGAAACTATGAAATGTTTCACTTCGTTGAAAATACCAGCCTGCATTCGCAAGAAGTAAACACCACGAGGCAGATGCTTCAAACTAAGATTTTTATGGTAAACGTCTGGTTTAGCCATTCCATCGTATATAGTTTCCATTATTTCGCCATAAGAATTATAAATCGAAATATTAATTTTCGTTTCGAAGGCAACTTCGTAATCTATGTCGATGTATTCAGAAGACGGATTTGGAGTAGGTTCCGAAAGGCGAAAAAATCCTTTTGACCCACCGAATAATTTGTATCGCAATCCGCAAAGTGAATCGAGATATATTGTGCCATCGATGCTTTGCGGCAATAGAACACGCGAACAAACTCCATCGCCAAATCTTGGCGAAAGAAATTTAAAAGACGAGAATGTTTCGTTGCCTACAAAAGTATCGAAATTTAAAAAGATAAGGGTGTCGAGTTTTTGGAAGGTTTCGTTCCAGCGTGTTCGCAAGTAAATAGCTAATCGCCCCGGTGTTTGTTGTTCCTTTATTTCTATAATTTCCGCTCTTTCGGAAGCGGTAGCATCTATCGAAAAGCCGCGGTATTTCAAAATAGAAGGGTTATAGATTAGGGTATCTTGGTATTCCTTTGCACGAGAAATTTTATCGGATTCGACCAAAATTGGAAGAGCAAGAACCGCTCCGGGTTTGATTTTTGCATCATTAGGTATTGAAAGCCGAATTGGGTTGGGTAGAACACCACGAGCTTTGAGTTTAATTTTTAATGTATCGGACGTTTTGGAAAAATTCGAAATAAGAATTAACCAAGCTACATATTCGCCCGTTTCGGTTGCGGTGGAATCGAAAACTATTCGCAATCTTTTCTGGGAATTTGGCGGAACGTCGAAGTTCTCCTCGAATATCTTAAATGGAGTTCCCGGATAAGCTGGGTCAACTGCGGCATTCTGGACACGCAGAACGAAGTTACCATTATTGAAAATCCTAACAACTGTATCTCTGACGGTCGGACAACCTTCGAAATTATTAATTATGACGTTTCCAAGGTCAATAGAATCGACGTCGGCAGCTATCTTAGGAGCAATCCCGACGCCACGTATGTTGAACGTAACTTGTTTCGCGGAATTCGGATAACCCGATACTTTACGCAAAGGTAAATCGGTAGTAAAAACAATCTTGGCAAGTATTGTGTCTCTTTGAGTGGGTTGGAAGACAACAGTAAACGAGTCGATTTCGGTTGGAAGCAAATGCCTTACATTTTGTAAACTATCGAAGATGAGAAATCCATCGGATTGTTTTTCGACATAATAATAGTCAACAATCTGTTGCTTAGTAAAGCCAAAGGGCAAATTCCCATTATTTTTTAAGTAAATTTTTATTTGCTTTGTAGTATCGAGCGGTATCGAGCCAATATCGATGAAATCATCTACAATCTCGGCTCCTTCAATTTTGTTTAACGTGATTTTTTGTTCGACGCCGACGCCGCGTATTGGCACACCGATTATTTGGGATGAATCCGGGTTGGAGGGGTCTGGATAGTAACGCAACGCAAAAAAACCGCTATCTTTGCCCATATTCATTGGGTAATATTTAAACTGCCACGAGCGACGAGAATCAATCGTTCTGTATTCGTCGAATTCAATTGGGAGTGGCTGATTTTCGAACCAAATTTCCGCATTTAACGAACGATAAACGAAATAAGCTTTATCGACAAAAATCTTGTCGAATTTGTTATTTTGGAACGTAAGAGTTTTGCGAATAGTATCGACTGGGTCTTTCCAAACCGAATCAAAATCGATGATTCTTTCGTAAACGTCGAAATCGGAAACCGATTTCCTTGCAATCAATACGAATTCACGATACTTTACCAAATCGTCGAGAGAATTTGGAATTTTAACTACCGATGTATCTATCACGCCCAACCGTAGCCGAACCATTCGTTTGCCAGGTGGAAATTGTATGATATTGGGATTAGCCTTGTATTTAATCGTGAATTGCAAAGTAGTATTTGGTTGAATAGTATAGGGCAAAGCGGGGAAGCCAAAAAATTCAAAAGTTTCGGTAACCTCGTTAATTGCTTCGATTGCATACGTATAATCCGACAATGCAATTTGCAAAACTTTTCCAGTTCTATTCTCGATGTTGAAAACTGTTTCCAAAGAATCGTTAACAACACACATCCCCATATCGATAGTGTCGGCACCAGCATTAAATTCATTGTAAATCAGAACAGAATTCTGTCCTTTCGAAGCAAAAGGCAACAACAAGAACAAAGCTGTTAAATATTTAAAAAAGTATCTATTGAAACTAAAAATCATCCCATTTTGCTATTATTCAGAGTGTTAAATTAATAAAAATAAAAGTGTCAACAAAATTTTACTGTGTCGTTAGAACAACACTTCCCCTCGAATTCAAATCGATAGATAAACAAGAACTATCATTGAAAATCGTTCTGTTAAATAAATTATCAAAAATTTTTGTCAACGATTCAAATAAATTGTTAATTTAAATTGATTTTTTGTTCGGATTTTCAAAAAAAGTGTTTCTATGGAACAAACTTTAAAGAATTTTGTAAACGCCCTTCGAAACAAATTGGGCGAAGAATTTAGCCTCGTTAAACTACTTTGGAATTATGGTGTAGTGGGGAAAATTGCTACCGTTATAATTTTGTTGTTATTTCCGTTTGTGGTGGTTTGGGTTGCTGTTGTTGATGCTCGAAGTCGTGCTTTGATTCTCCATAATCCTGGGGGGCTTTTTGTTGTTGGGCTGCTGTTTGCTTTTTTGTGGGCAATATTGCTGTGGAAATCTGAATCGTTTCCGCCACTCATCCGCTTTTTGCTTTCGATATATGTAATCTACTTTGGCCTTTACCCGGGTATCGGTTCGGCACCGAAGTGGCTGATGTTCGGGACAAGTGTTGCAATTTTCCTTTTCGAAGCTCGGCGTTTGGAAGCAACTAATAAAGGGTTTCTCCTGCTCGGTGTATTGAGTTTAGCGGTCGCACAATTCCCTCCGTTTATCTTTGCTGGACAATATTTGATTTTACAAATATTCATAAAAAGCACATTTCTTTTTCTTGTTGGATTACTTTTTGTAAGATTTTTACGAGTTTCTTCGGTTGTGTCGTTTGTAGTTTTTTTAGCAATTCTAATTTTCTTTTATATCTATTGCTTATTTGCGAACATTCAGGTTTTCGAAGCGGGACTGCAGGAGATGGCTGGCGCTTTTTGGGGGATTCTAACAACTCCGTTATGGATTATCCTCGGTGGCGAATTGATTGACCAAACTGGTAAAGTCGGTGGTGTATTAGCACGCTTTGCAAAACCATTGGTTCGGAGGGAAGGAACCGTCTATGCTCTAATGATTTCTATTATATTGTTGAGCATCGTTTTGGGATTGGCTTGGATTTTTGGTTTCGAACGCGAAATCGAACAGAACTATTTAAAAGGCATACCTCAATGGTTGCAAAATTATTTCCCGGTTCTTATTAAAACGGCACAAACGGCTGGTCCGCTGCTGTTTATATTTGGAATTGCTGGGGTTGTTACCTTTAAAAAAGTCCCACGACAAGATTTTGTCGTTCGCTATTTTCAAGCTCTTTTCGGTGCAATAATTTTTGTATTTCTTGCTTGGTATGGATATTCGACTTTGAATTACGAAGAAATTCGAGCATCTCAATTTGGCTTTGCATTTATTCTTCTTGGCTTGATTCTCCTTTGGGAGCCAACAAAATTGTTCATTGGATATGGAAATATAGTCCAAAACTATGTTATCTGGATTAGTTATGCTCTTATTCTTTCTGGCGTTCTGGTATGCCTAAATCTTGTTTGGATGCCTCTCTTCGTCGCAAAAGTTACAAGCCTTTATCAATTGCTCGGTGGCATAACTATTGGATTCCCACTTCTGTTGCTCAGCATTTCAATAGGTTGGTATAAAGACAAGGAAGAAAGCAACCTGCTTTCGGCTTTTTTTATCGGCTACCTGTTTTCATTAGTTCCGTTAGTCTTTCTTACGAATCAATACTATTTTGTTTGCCCGATAGGTTTGCTGTTAGGCTTTTCGATTATGCATTTCTTTTCGAAAAGCGAGATGCAACCAATCAATTTTTTAATGCTTGGACTGGGCTGCATTAGCCAAGTGATGACATTATGGTTTTTGCCGCTTCCGATTCTTCATCTTAATAGTTTCTGGTTAGGTTCCTTATTCAAAAATGCTCCTTGCGAATTGCTTGGCAAAGAACACATCGTTTTGACCACCGCTTTGCTTGTTTCAACAATGCTATTTGCCATCCTGAATCGAACTCAGCGTTTACCTAAGTTTTTGAATATGACTATTTCAGCGTCGATATGGATGATATTAAATGTGTTATTGTTGAGAATCTGACAAATAATGGAAATGTTTCGGAATTGCTAACCTACTACTTTTCTCTCCGCCTCTAATATAACCTTGTCCTTTTACCCCATATCCTTAGCTATAAGAGGGAAGAAAAGGAAGAAATGTGTGTTAAACGGGCAAAGAGACTTGGGATACTACTCGAACAAGGAGTTGCAACCCTTTGTGCAATAACCATTGTTTACACTGTGCAAGGATGTTTGTGTTATTTATATAAGCGAACAAGACATCGAAATTATATTTGTATGAATAATTCCTCTTTTCCGAATTCAATTTCCTAATAAATGGTAATTTTGTCTTTTCAAATAAATATAAAGAAAGAAAAATGTCGTATCGAGTTTGCGTTGTTGGGACGGGTTATGTTGGTTTAGTTTCGGGGACTGCATTTGCAGCTACTGGCAACAAGGTAATTTGCGTTGATATTGACGAAAAGAAGGTTGCACTACTTCGTTCTGGTATTTCTCCTATTTTTGAACCGGGGTTGGAGCCGCTTTTAATTCGGAATTCACGCGAAGGTAGGCTGAATTTTTCGACCAATCTCGACGAAGCCGTTTTGGTAAGCCAGATAATTTTTCTCTGTTTGCCTACTCCACCGAACGAAGATGGTTCTGCGGATTTGAGCCACATCCTTTATGTTGCTCGGCAAATAGCCGAAATTTTTAAAAACAACGGCATTACCGAACAAAAGATTGTTGTCAACAAAAGCACCGCACCGGTTGGGACTGTCTCGAAGATAAAGGCGTTGTTCGACGAAACATTCCCCGGCAATAATGTGGAAGTTGCCAGCAACCCCGAGTTTCTACGCGAAGGGTTCGCAGTCGAAGACTCGATGAAACCCGAACGAATTGTTATAGGAACTCGAAGTAAGTATGCCGAGGAAGTGCTTCGTAACCTTTACGAGCCTTTTGTCCGAAGTGGGAATCCAATTTTTGTTTTCGACGAACAAACTGCCGAGGTTGTTAAATATGCAGCGAATTCGTTCCTTGCAACAAAAATTTCATTTATGAACGACCTTGCAGCATTTTGCGAAGCAGTCGGCGCAGATATCGAGAAGGTTCGGATTGGTATTGGCTCCGATAGTCGGATTGGAAAGCGATTTTTATTTGCCGGGCTTGGATTTGGCGGTTCCTGTTTCCCGAAGGATGTTCGTGCTTTGATTCATTCAGCAGAAGAAGTGAATACCCCTTTGACTATTGTCAAAGCGGCTTACGAAGTAAATAGAAAGCAAATTTATTGGTTTTTCGATAAAATCCTTAATAGATTTAACAATAGGCTCGATAGCTATAAGTTTGCTATTTGGGGGCTTGCCTTCAAGCCAAACACCGACGATGTTCGCGAAGCACCTGCGTTCAAGATTATCGATCTTTTGTTGGGAAGCAATTCCCGCGTTTCTGTTTACGACCCCGAGGCAATCGAAAACACACGCAAAGTTTATGGCGAAAGGATTGAATATTCGAAAGATATGTATGAGTGTTTAGCCGCAGCCGATGCATTAATTATTGCAACGGAATGGACCGTTTTCCGAAACCCCGATTTTGCTCAAATGAAAGCAACTATGAAACATCCCTTGATTTTCGACGGTAGAAATCTGTTTTCTTTCGACGAAATGGATAAATATGGCTTTGAATATTATTGCGTCGGGCGTCGAAAAAATTGAAACTTTCGGGGACTTCAATCGTAGTTAATCATTGGATTGGAATTAACGTAGAAATGAAAAAACTGAGTCTTTTGTTTATTATGCTTCCACTGATGGGAATCTCGGGTTGTTTCGGTGTGTTTATTTGTTCCGAAGGTTCGGGAACAATATTGAAAGAAAAGCGAAATGTAGAACCATTCGACCGAGTAACTGTTGCCGTCTCGGGGAATGTATTTTATGTTCAAGGAGATACGTATAAAATTAGCATTGAAACCGACGATAATCTGCTCCAATACATTACAACCGAAATCCGAGGGAACGAATTAATTATCGATAGCGACAAAAGTATTTGTCCACACAAACTAAATGTTTTCATTACGTCCAAAGAGTTGAGCAAAGTCGAAATCGAGGGTTCTGCGGATTTCTTTGCTCAAACACCAATTGAAACCGAGGATTTAGAGGTTTCAATCAATGGGTCGGGGGATATACGTATCGATAGTATCTTTTCGAAAAACAGTGTTCAACTCGAAATCAATGGAAGTGGAGAAATTCGGGTTGGGGGTAGTTGTAATCGTTTTACTTCGGAAACTAATGGTTCGGGCGACATTTTTGCCTCCAAACTTACTTCTAAAATTGCACAGCTCGAAATAAATGGTTCGGGAAATGTTTACATTACTGTTCAAGATGAACTTTTTGTCGATATAAATGGTTCGGGCGATATTTACTACAATGGCAATCCCAGCCATTTCGTTTTGAACTTAAATGGTAGCGGAAGAGCCACAAAAATAAAGAAATAAATACCGAGAAGTGGGTCCTTTCGGATACAACCAAAACAGGGTGTAACTTGCATTTCAAGTCTTTTTTATAACTCGATGGGGGAACAAGGATTTTTGCAAATTCCGAACGATACCTTTGCCATAAAGAAATATTTTGCTAAATTTGTAATTCTTTTAGGGTGGAGATGATAGAAAATGTTAAAAATAATGATTCAAGGGATAAAGGATGGGGAATACGATGTCGATATATCATCTCCGACGAGTGCAATCGAGGGTTTTTTCCCTGAATTTATTGGTGATGTTCGGTTTGTTGGTAAATTACGAATTTTAGGTAAAAGGTACACCGTTGTTGGAATTGCCGAATGCGATGCACAATTGACTTGCGATTTATCGTTGGAAGAATTTGTTGAACACATAAAGGTAGAAATCGCCACATCTTTTTTTGCCAACAACGAATTGTATTATTCGATTCAGGATTTGAGTAAAGAGTTGAAAGACGCAGAAGTTCACATAATTCACGAAGACGAAAAATATCTCGATATTTCCGACGACGTGCGCCAAGAGTTGGCAATAAATTTGCCTATGAGGCGAATAGCACCTAAGTATCGCGATAAATCTTTCGACGAAATATACCCACAATATTCCGCTGCACACACCCAAAAAGACAAGAAAGCCAGCCAAGATGAAACCGATGAACGCTGGGGTCCTTTGAAAAAATTGAAACTTAATTGAATTATATTATATTGTAATAAATAAGGATAGAACAATGCCAAATCCAAATCGTAGAATGTCGAAATCCCGAAGGGACAAACGCCGTGCAAATTACAAAGCTTACGCTGTTCGAAGTTCCGTATGCCCGCAATGTGGCGCAACAAAAATGTCCCATCGTGCTTGCCCCGAATGTGGATATTACAACGGTAGAAAGGTTTTGCAGAAAGTATAATTTGACTGAATACCAAACTGTTTGTTTGTAAAAAGGGGTTTTCATGGAATTTCTTAAAAAGAGGTATTACCGCATTGCAATCGACGCAATGGGGGGGGATTTTGCCCCACTAAACGAAGTCCAAGGAGCTATTCTTTCTTTCGCAAACAAGGAAAGATTTCTCGATTTCGAAATTGTTTTTGTCGGGGACGAAAAGAAAATTCAAGAAGCTATTAAATTATATAAGCCAAAACGACTTAACTACACTATTGTCCACGCCGAAGATGTCGTAACGATGGAAGATGAACCAACGACAGTTTTGAAAAGGAAGAAAAACTCGTCTCTTTACAAAGGGATTAAACTTCTTTCGGATGGTTTCGTCGATGCTTTCGTTTCCGCAGGCAATACTGGCGCAACTCTTTCGACTGCCACAGTCTTGTTGGGGCGAATCGGGGGTGTGAGTCGCCCTACAATAGGTTCATTTTTTCCAACAATTGGTAAATTCCCAACCCTTGTGTTGGATGTTGGTGCTAATATCGATGTAAAACCCAAATACCTTTATGAATTCGCAGTTATGGGTTCGATTTATTCACGATTTATGCTTGGTATAGACAATCCGCGAGTTGGGCTTTTGAATATTGGCGAAGAAGAAACAAAAGGTTCAGACTTACTGCTTGCAACGCATAAAATTTTAAAAGGATCGAACTTAAATTTCATTGGTAATGTTGAAGGGCGTGATGTTCTTTTGGGGACTGCCGATATCATTGTTTGCGATGGATTAATTGGCAATATTATTTTGAAGTTTGCCGAAAGTGTATTGGGGTTGTTCAAAACCAAAATGCGTAACTACGCCCGTAAAAGCATAGTTAATGCTTTGAAAATCTTAGTTTTAAAACCTGCAATGAGAAATATGTTGAAAGATATGGATTACCAACAATATGGTGGTGTTCCTCTGCTTGGGGTCAATGGTGTTGTCATTATTGGGCATGGAAAATCATCCCCCGTTGCAATTCAAAATATGATATTTACTGCAACTGAACAAATCAAAAAGGAGATTAACAAAAAGATAGAACGAGCTTTAAACCCAACATATATTGAACAAAATAAATAAATAAGGATTATGCCAGCAACAATAACTTCAATTGCGCATTATTTCCCGCCCGATGTCTATCCCAATTCTTATTTCGAGAAATATCTTGATACCTCCGATGAATGGATTATCGAACGAACGGGAATTCGAGAAAGGCGCTTTGCTAAAAATGGTGCTACTTCCGACTTAATTGTTCCAGCAGCACAGCTTTGTTTAGAACGCCGTGGTTTAAAGCCATCGGATGTTGACTGTATAATCGTTGCAACTGTTACTCCCGATTATATGTTTCCGGCTACTGCGGCTGTTGTGCAAAACAAATTAGGAATTCCTAATACCTGGGGGTTCGACCTTTCCGCTGCTTGTTCGGGCTTTGTATTTGCTTTGGTAACGGCAACGAAACTGGTCGAAAGCGGTGCCGTCCGAAATGTCCTCCTTTGTGGAGCCGATAAGATGAGTGCTATAGTTGACTTTCAAGATAGGGCACAAGCAGTATTGTTCGGCGATGGTGCAGGAGTTGCCCTAATCGAAATGTCGGACGACCCTGAACTTGGGATTATCGACCAGATACTTCGAATCGATGGCGAAGGCGGAAAACATTTGCATCAAGCCGCCGGCGGCAGTGCAAAACCTGCTTCGCACGAAACGGTCGAAAACCGAGAACATTATATCCATCAAGAAGGACAGGCGGTTTTTAAAGCAGCGGTTAAAGGGATGGCGGATATTACCGTCGAAATTATGGAAAAGAATAATATTTCGCAAGACGAGATTGCTTGGCTTGTGCCACACCAAGCAAATCTACGCATTATTTCGGCTACAGCGCAAAGGATGGGACTACCAATGGACAAAGTGATGGTAAATATTGATCGCTATGCCAATACTACTGCTGCGACTATTCCATCGTGCCTTTCCGAGTGGTATGAAAGCGGTAAACTCAAAAAAGGTGATAAAATTATTATTGCCAGCTTTGGGGCTGGGTTCACTTGGGGTGCAGTTTATATGAGATGGAGTATTTAAAACGATAGCGATGAAAACTGCTTTCCTATTTCCTGGTCAAGGTTCTCAGTATATTGGAATGATGAAAGATTTGTATGAATCATTCCCGATAGCTAAGGAAACTATCGACAGTGCCAACGAAATCTTGGGTTTCGAACTAAGCAAGATTTGTTTCGATGGTCCTGCCGACGAATTGAAAAAAACAAAATATACTCAACCAGCTTTATTTTTGCATAGCGCTGTTTTAGCAAGAATTATTGGCAAGGCAATCGAGTTCCACTCCGTTGCTGGGCATTCAGTAGGAGAATACTCTGCGCTTTATGCAGCGGAAGTGTTGACTTTCGAGGATGCACTTCGGTTGGTTGCTCTTCGTGGGGAATTGATGTTCAATACAGGAGAATTTGTTCCAGGAACAATGCTTGCTATTATAGGAGCCGAAGATTCGTTGGTCGAGCGGGTCTGTCGCGAACTGACAGAAAAAGGTAATGGCAACGTAGTTGTGGCAGCAAACTATAATTGCCCTGGTCAACTTGTTGTTTCGGGTTCAGCAAACTATCTACGCGAAAATGTCGATGCCTTCAAGAAGGCAGGGGCTAAAATTGTCAAAGAATTGCCCGTTAGCGGTGCTTTTCATTCTCCTTTGATGAAACCCGTTCGCGATGAACTTTCCAAATCCATTGAATTAATCCCATTTGCTGATGCAAGAGTCCCAGTTTACGTGAACGTTGAAGCACGCCCAGTAACAGATGGTAAAAGATTGAAACAGTTACTTGTTGAACAACTCACTTCACCAGTTAAATGGACTCAATCGATTTTACAGATGCGGGACGATGGCATTACAAAATTTATCGAAATCGGAGCGGGCAATGTGCTCCAAGGATTAGTCAAAAGAACAGTTACCGATTGCGAGATTTTAGGAATAGACAATGCATACGATTTAAAATTGGTGTTGTCGAGTTAATTTTTATTTGTAAAAATATTTACTTAAATTTGTAAATTTTAAGAGTGTTGATGGGTAATCGTTTAGAAAATAGAGTAGCGGTTGTTACGGGTGGTTGCCGCGGAATCGGAAAAGCAATAGTCGAGCTTTTTGCTTCCGAAGGTGCTTTTGTTTATGCTTGGGACTTCAAGGTTCCCGAGCGCGGCGAGCCTTTTATTGAAGTGCCTTCATTGAAAGAAAGAGTGGCGACAGTTCAAGTTGACGTTACTTCGGCAGATTCTGTTAACCGTGCAGCCCAAATTCTTTTAGACGAAAAAGGAAAAGTAGATATATTAGTGAACAATGCGGGTATTACTCGCGATAACTTACTTATCCGAATGGACGAAGCAGAATGGGATACTGTATTGAATACGAATCTTAAAGGCGCTTTTTTTGTAACGAAGTCGCTTGTTCGCACAATGATGAGCCAGCGATACGGCAAAATCATTAACATAACCTCTATTGTAGGTATTATTGGGAATTCCGGACAAGCGAACTATTCTGCTTCGAAAGCAGGTTTGATTGGTTTTACTAAATCAATTGCAAAGGAACTTGCCGGACGTAACATATTGGTTAATTGCATAGCACCAGGATTTGTTCGAACACCAATGACCGATAAATTGACCGATGAGCAAAAATCACTCTTTCTCCAAAATATTCCTTTGAAAAGACCAGCCGAACCCATCGATGTTGCAAATGTTGCTTTGTTCCTTGCTTCCGACGAATCTAATTATATTACCGGCCAGGTAATTAATGTAGATGGTGGATTAGTAATGTAATTTTGATTAATATTTCTTAATTTTATGTTTCACAAATATTTATGGAGTGTAAAATGGCTGATATCAAACAAAAAGTAACCGAGATTGTCGTCAAAAAACTTGGTGTCGAAGAATCCCAAGTAACCGAAAGTGCTAACTTTATCAAAGATCTCGGAGCCGATTCATTGGACACAGTCGAATTGATTATGGAGTTCGAGAAAGAATTTGGCATTACAATCGAGGACAGTGAGGCAGAAAAAATTCAAACTGTTGGCGATGTGGTTACTTTTCTGAGCGATAAGGTTGGCGGATAATTTTTCACAAACGTAAAAGTTTTATGCCTAAATATAGCTTTCCTAAGGTTGTTGTTACTGGCGTCGGGGTTGTATCCCCGATAGGTAATACAACGGAAGAATTCTGGAACGCACTGATTGCTGGAACAAGCGGTGCCGATTTCATTTCTCGATTCGATACTACTCACTATGATACTAAATTTGCTTGCGAAGTAAAAAACTTCGACCCATTGGCTTACCTGAATCGGAAAGAAGCCCAACGAATGGACCTTTTCACTCAATATGCGATTGCTTCGGCACACCAAGCGATTGAGGATGCAGGTTTGAATCTCGACAAAGTAGATAAAAACCGTGTCGGGGTTGTCTATGGTTCTGGTATTGGAGGAATGTGGACTTATCACGAGCAGCAACAGATAGTTTACGAACGAGGTGGAAAACCAGACCGCATTTCTCCATTCTTTATTCCTATGATGATTTCCGATATTGCCGCTGGGCATATTGCCATTCGATGGGGATTTAAAGGACCTAATTATGCTACCACATCGGCTTGTGCAACGTCGTCGCACGCTCTTGCCGATGCTCTAATGCTGATACAGCGTGGTGATGCCGACGTAATGGTTGTTGGGGGAAGCGAAGGTGCTATATGTCCGATGGGTGTTGGTGGATTCAATTCGATGAAGGCGCTTTCGACTCGCAACGACAGCCCCAAAACAGCTTCTCGTCCGTTCGACAAAGACCGTGATGGCTTTGTTATGGGCGAAGGTGGGGGAACACTCGTCCTCGAAACATTGGAACACGCTTTGAATCGCGGTGCTCGAATATATGCCGAATTTGCTGGGATTGGTTTAACCGACGATGCTTTCCACATTACCCAGCCTGCCCCCGGCGGCGAAGGTGCCGTTCGTTCAATGCGTGCTGCTTTAAAAGATGCCGGTTTATTACCGACTGATATCGCCTATATCAATGCGCATGGCACTTCGACGCCATATAACGATAAGAACGAAACCGAAGCAATTAAAACTGTTTTTGGGGATTATGCCTATAAAATAAACATTAGCTCGACTAAGTCAATGCATGGGCATTTGCTCGGAGCTGCGGGTGCCATCGAAGCAGTAGCAACCATATTGGCAATCGTAAATGGAATTATTCCACCAACCATTAACTACTTTACTCCGGATCCTGATTGTGATTTAAATTATACTCCCAATAAAGCCGAGAAACGTAGTGTGCGTGCCGCTTTGAGTAATACTTTTGGTTTTGGTGGACACAATGCAACATTGGCATTCAAAGCGATTGAGGTTTAATGAGGTTATTGGCTGCTGAACGTGAAAAGTTTTTTCGACTTGATATATTATGGTCTTCTTCGGTTCGCTCCGAAGGAGAAATTTATGCATTCTTTCAGTAACCCCAAACTTGGATTTTTAACTGAGGAACGAAAACAACAACTCGAAGAAAGGCTTGGTATCCGAATATTCAACACAGAATATTTTGAACAAGCCTTGCTTCATCGTTCCTATCTCCATCTCCTTCCAAAAGGTCAATATCAATCGAACGAACGCCTCGAGTTCCTTGGCGATTCGATTCTCGGAATGATTATTTCGGATTTCCTATTTCGACAAAATTCGAATCTTTTGGAAGGCGATTTAACGAAAATCCGTTCCTGGTTGGTCAACAAAAATTCGCTTTCGATTTGTGCTCGCCACCTTGAACTCGAGAAATTTTTGATGGTTAGTTTTAGCACTGCCAAGACGATTGAAAAAGGTGGGGAATCTATCCTTTCCGATGCCCTCGAAGCTATTATTGGAGCAATTTATTTGGACTCTGGCTTCGAATCGGCAAAAAAATTCGTTGTCGGAACACTTATTCCACTTCTCGAAGGAGAAAATATCTTGCAGGATAGAAACTACAAAAGCCTTCTTATGGAAACTGTTCAAGCCGAAGGGAAACAACCACCCACCTACGAAGTAATCGAAGAAAGCGGTCCATCGCACGATAAAACGTTCGTCGTTGGCGTAGTTGTCGATGGCGAAATGCTTGCTACTGGAACGGGAAAAAGCAAAAAAGAGGCTGAACAAAACGCTGCCCGAAAAGCTCTTGAATTTATTTCACGAAAAAATTGAAAGGAAAAAATGGAACCTTTATTGTTCGAAAAAAGCAAGCCAGGACGCAAAGGCTATACTTTACCAAAAACCGAACTTGAGCAATTTAATCCCAAAAATCATCTGCCGGAAAAGTTTATTCGGAAGCGGGAGATAAATTTGCCGGAACTCCCCGAAACCGAAGTTGCCCGTCATTTCGTCCGTCTTTCGCATTTAAATTATTGCATCGAAGAAAATGTTTACCCCTTAGGGTCCTGCACAATGAAGTATAATCCCAAAGTAAACGAAAAAATTGCTGCATTCGATGGCTTCGCAAATCTTCATCCTTATAGCGACGAAGATAGTTGCCAAGGTGCCTTGCAATTGATGTATGAACTGGGAGAAAGTTTGAAGAAAATCACCGGTTTTAGGGGGGTCTCTTTGCAACCTGCTTCTGGTTCACAAGGAGAACTAACCGGACTTTTGCTCTTTCGTGCTTACCATCGCGACCGAAACGATACTCGAAGAACAAAAATACTTATTCCCGATTCTGCACACGGAACAAATCCCGCTTCGTGTGCAATTGCTGGTTTCCAAGTTGTAGCGATTAAATCCGATTCAGATGGCCGGGTTAAGCTTGATGATTTGAAACGAAATGCCGACGACACTTGTGCCGGTTTTATGTTGACGAACCCAAATACCGTTGGCTTGTTCGAAAAAAATATTCTCGAAATCGAAAAAATTATCCACGGATGTGGCGGGTTGATGTATATGGATGGGGCAAATTTAAATGCTTTGCTTGGAATTGTTAAGCCAGCGGATATGGGTTTCGATTGTATGCATATTAATCTACACAAAACATTCTCTACTCCGCACGGCGGAGGGGGTCCCGGCGCCGGGCCTGTTTGTGTGAACGAGAAATTAGAGCCTTACTTGCCGATTCCATTAATTGTGAAAAATGGGAACAAATACCAATTCGAGGAGAATCTACCAAAATCTATCGGCAAGGTTCATTCTTTCTTTGGTAATTTCCTTGTCTTCGTTCGTGCTTATGCTTATATTTTGATGAATGGAACCGAAGGGTTGAAAGAAATTAGTCGTTCGGCTATCATCAACGCAAATTATTTGTTCGAAAAACTTAAAAGCAAATACGCTTTCCCTTTCGACGAACATTGTATGCACGAGTTTGTCATAACTGGCGAAAACCAGAAGAAATTTGGAGTAACTACAAAAGATTTGGCGAAAAGGATATTAGACTATGGATTCTATGCTCCAACAATTTATTTCCCGTTAATAGTTCACGAGGCGATGTTGGTCGAACCAACCGAAACCGAGACAAAAGAACGATTGGACGCATTCTCCGAGGTTATGTTGAAAGTTGCCGAAGAAGCGGAAACCAATCCCGAACTTTTGCTTTCAGCTCCGTATAATACACCAGTTCGGCGGGTTGACGATGCTCGTGCGGCTCGATTCGTTAACGTCAATTATTTCAAAGGAGAAATAAGGTAGTTTTTTGGTAAAAGAATATTTCTTAATTTTGCATTGACCGCTCGGATGGCGGAATAGGTAGACGCACAGGACTTAAAATCCTGTGGGCATTTATGCCCGTGTGGGTCCGAGTCCCACTCCGAGCACAA
>JBBIJO010000020.1:0-26874 GCA_037445895.1 Ignavibacteria bacterium
TGCTCGATACAAGAGCAGGTAAATGGCTTGCCGAACAATTTGCTCCTTTACTTGTTGGGCAACCCAAAGTTATCCAATACTTCGGAATAGCAATTTTTGGCTCTTTCATTTCTAGCTTTATGTCTAACTCTGCAGCAACGGCACTATGTTTGCCAATATTCTTCCCATTAGCAAAGAACCTCGGTATCCCAATCGCAGAAATTGGTTTGATTTTACCAGCCGCTACTTCATTTATCTGGTTAGTCATAGGATGCCCACCGACTATCATTGCATATAGTACTGGTTACTTCTCGCAATTTGAATTTTGCAAAGTGTCGATTCTTTGGGCATTTGTGTGTGTTTTTATTTACGCTGTTTTAATTTCGATTTATTGGCCAATATTTGGTATGTAAAATGGAAAACAAAATTAAACTATTAATCGTTGACGACGAGGTTCAATTTCTCGAATCTATTGCAAAAAGGCTGGAATTACGTGGCTTCGAAGTAATAACTGCTTCGAATGGACAAGCTGCTCTCGATTTCGCTCGCAAAGAAAAATTCGACATAGCAATCGTTGATTTAAAAATGCCAGGAATTGATGGCACCCAGGTCCTCGGAACTTTGAAGAACGAACATAAATACATTGAAGTTATTATACTCACAGGGCACGGTTCGCTTGAATCGGCAGTAGAATGCACAAAATTAGGTGCATTCGACTATCTACCGAAGCCATACGAATTAGACGATTTAATCCTCAAATTAGAAGCGGCATACAAAGCAAGGCTCGAAAAAAAATTTAAAGACAACGAAGAAAAAATGAAAAAGTTAACCTCGCTAGCTACCGGCTTAAGCCCAATTGCTATACTTCGCGAACTTCGCAAACTCGACAACGAAGAAAAATAGTCAATGAAAAAAAATAAGCACAAAACCAACTTCGATAACAAACTGTCCGAATTCGACGAAACAAAATATAAGGCTATATTTAAGAAACAATTTACAAGGTTGCTTTTTACCTACCTTCTTCCATTGATTTTTCTTGCAGTATTTTTCCATTTTGAATATCGAAATATTATCTCGGAAAGCGAAAAGCTTCATCTTAAATCAATTGCAGTGAGTCAGGCTCAAATGCTCGATTTATTCCTTCGAGAACGAATAGTAAACCTTATAAATTTAGCCGATAATCCTCAAATTGAAATTCCCCCGAGTAGCAAAACATTCGAGTCATACTTATTAAAATTAAAAAGGGACAGCGATGCTTTTATCGATCTCGGCTATTTCGATTCGATAGGAATACAAAAAGCATACATTGGACCATTACCAACTCTTTTGAATAAAGATTACTCAAAAGAAAAGTGGTTCAAAACTCTCAAAGAGAATGATAAGCGTTATGTTATTACAGACATTTACTTGGGTTTCCGAAATAGACCTCATTTTACAATTGCTGTAAAACGCCAAATCGATAGATATTTTGTTATCTTTCGTGCAACACTTGACCCGGAAAAAATATACAAATATGTTCAATCGGTGCTTACTTCGAAAGATGTAATTACAGCAATAATAAATATCGATGGATACTTCCAATTAGCCCACCAAAAACTGGGGAACTTACTTGAAAAATCACCTTTTTTCCCTCCAAAAACGAATCAGCCGGGTATCTCTATCGCTTCATTACAAAGACAAAATACAGATTTCGGTTATTGCTGGCTCACCCAAAATGAATGGTGTGTTGTTGCAATAAAAGAAAAATGGGGAGAAACATTTTTGTCTAATTTCGAGACTAAATCAATTACAGCCTCTTTGATAGTTGTTGCAATATTGGTCGTAGTGATTACATATCGTTCGAAAAAGATTGTCGAATCCGAAAAAGAGAAGGAATTGGCAGAACGAGAAAAGAATATTGCGAAACTCCAACTTGAACACGCCTCGAAATTAGCCACTGTTGGTGAACTTGCATCTGGAATTGCACACGAAATTAATAATCCACTTGCGATTATTGCCAGCGAAGCCGGGTTAATCAAAGATTTATTAGACCCACAATTTGACCAAAATGTTAATTTCGAAGAGCTTATCCCCCACTTGAACAACATTCAAACAAGCGCTTTTCGTGCGCGCGACATAACACGAAAATTAATGAGTTTTGTTCGACGCGAAGAATATAAACTCGATTTCCACAATGTTAACGACATTCTCGAGGAGTTAATACAAGGTTTCATCGAAAACGACCTTTACGTATCGAATATAAAACTTATAAAAAACTTTTCGCAAGACCTTCCTAAAACATTCACCGACGCAAATTCTTTGAAACAAGTAATCCTAAACCTCATTTCAAATGCTCGCGATGCAATCACTCCACCTGGAACAATCTTTATCTCTACACAACAAATTTCGAACGAAATACATATTTCAATTAAAGATACAGGTTGTGGAATATCACAAGAGCAGATGAGCAAAATTTTTATGCCATTTTTCACTACGAAAGAAGTTGGAAAAGGAACGGAACTCGGGCTTTCCGTAAGTTACAATATAATAAGGAATTTAGGAGGAAGAATTGAGGTCGAAAGTTTGGTTGGTTTTGGCTCAACATTTACAATTGTTCTACCAATTACCAACACAACTAAGTAAAATTTAGCTTTAGACCCTTCATAACTCTAGCTGAATAGAATGGCGACTGTGGAGAATCGAAGCTTTCGCCAAAAATTTATTGAACAAACTGAAATTTCTTATTTACGAAAATGGAAAAAATATTCAATTGGCGCAGACATACCTTGCATCAATCAAAATCCATTTAAACCGAGACACATTTTGTAGATATTGTAAAAAAATTTGTATTTTATAATTTTTTTTGTGTAATTTGCATTTTGTTTTGAAATTATTCCTTCAATATAGGTTTTCTATCGAGGAGGAGTGATTGGTTGTATTATTAACTTTTTAAGGTTCTCTTTATGAATATCTATGTTGGAAACTTAAGTTTCTCCACTTCGACGGAGGAACTGCAGGAACTTTTCTCCCAATTTGGGGAAGTCGAATCTGTTCGCATCGTTCGTGACCGCCAAACAGGAAGGTCGCGTGGCTTCGGTTTTGTTGAAATGAGTGCTGAAGATGGCAATCAAGCTATCCAAGCACTCAACGGTCAAGAATTTGGAGGTCGAAAAATCCTCGTCAACGAGGCAAAACAACAAGATCCCAGACCACATCCTCAGTCTCGAGCTAACATTCGAAACGCACAGGAAAATTATCAATAAAGTGGTTTTCTATGGAAAAGCCTCCTTTTGGAGGAGGCTTTTTTGTTTCTCGAAAAAAGTTAAATACAAAAGTTTAAGAACTTTTCAATGCGTTAGCACCGCCAACGATTTCTAACATTTCTTTTGTAATCGCCGCCTGACGTTCTTTGTTAAATATAAGTTCAAGCTGTTGAATTAAACTATGAGCGTTATTAGTAGCGTTTTCCATTGCAAGGCGACGTGCAGCATGTTCAGCTGCATTCGATTCGAGGATTATTCGCAAAATTTGATTTTCGATATACTTTGGAATTATATTATCGAGAATGGATTTTGCATCAGGTTCGAATATATAATCTACCCTAAATTTCGAATCTTTAGCCGCTTTTTCGGATTGTGCATTGAAAGGCAAAAGTTCAATGATTTTAGGCACTTGGGTCAATACATTTTTAAATTCATTAAAAGCAATTAACACACGGTCGAAATCTTTCGAAATATACCCATTTATCACAACTTTGGCGATATCCTCGATAATTCCATAATCTACTCGACCAGAAACCCCCACTATATCCTTAAGGACTTCAAATCCGTGAATTTTGAAACTTGCAATACCCCTTTTTCCAATCCGTATAATTTTTAATTTAGCGTATGGGTAGTTTTTGGAAATATCGGTTTGCACATACCTCGAAACAAAGCGAACTAAATTCGTATTGAAACTCCCACACAACCCACGATCGGAAGTTATTAAAAGCAAAAGAATATTATTGACTTTTTCTCTTTTTTCAAGTAATGGCTGGGAATAGCTATCGCCAACGGACTCAATCAAACGGTAAAGATTCGACTTTAGCAAGTTTGAATACGGACGCGCATTCAAAATTGAATCTTGGGCTCGTTTGAGTTTAGCCGACGATACCATTTTCATTGCTTGGGTGATTTTCGCAGTACTTGCTACTGCCCCAATTCTGCGTTTAATGCTTCTTAATGTTGCCATTCTACCTTCTTAAAAATATTTCCAGCTTTTGTTCAAAAAGTTCTTGACATAATCTTCGACAGCATTTTCTAATGGACTGAATTGGTAACGACCAATTCTTTCGAAAAGCTTATCCATTTTTGCCTCTGTAAAGTTTTGGTATTGGTCCACCAAGTTGTTTGGCATCTCGATATATTCGATTTTAGGCTCTTTTCCGATTGCAGTGAATACCGCGATTGCAAGATCATTCCAACTTCTTGCTCCCCCACTTCCAAGATTATAAATACCAGCAATACTCGAATTCAAAATTTTCCACATTATTTCGATAACATCGAACACATAAACAAAATCCCTTTGCTGTTCTCCATCGAAATAATCCGAACTATTCGATTTAAACAATCGAACTACCCCATAGTTTTGAATTTGCTGGTAAGCTTTGAATACCATACTCGCCATATCATTTTTATGATACTCATTCGGCCCAAAAACATTAAAGAATTTTAGACCAACGAAAGTTGTTTCCAGTGAATTTTCGTAGACCCAGCAATCGAAAAGATGCTTCGAAAAACCATAGGGGTTTAAAGGCTTTAATTCATAGACTAAATTATCGTCGTAACCCATTTCCCCAGAACCATAGGTTGCGGCACTACTAGCATAGATAAAACGGGCATTATTATCTAAGGCATATTGAGCAAGTTTAACACTATAGCGAAAATTATTCTCAATCAAGTAATCCATATCGTCCTGAGTTGTATCTGTGCATGCACCTAAATGGACAATCGTATCGAATTTGTAATTAGTAATCTTTTTAGTATTAAATAATTCAAGAAATTGACTCTTTTGATAATACTCTTTGAATTGTTTCCCAACCAGATTTTTCCACTTTTCGGATGTTCCAAGATTATCGACGACAACTACGTCCTTAATTCCATAATGATTCAATATTTTAAGGAAACAGGAACCTATGAAACCTGCTCCTCCTGTTAGCAAAATCATTGTATATTATACTTTGTTTTAAAATGTTGAACAAATTCTTCGACACATTTTTTCAAATTGGACACAATTTCCTCGTTTAAATCTTTCACTTTAATTATTGAACCGAGAACGTCGCTGTGTGCAGTTTCCATAAATTCGAAAAATTCAGATTCGAAAGTTGCAAGTACTTCGATTGGCAAAGCGTCGAGGTAACCATTGGTGGCTGTCCACAAAAGTGCAATTTGTTTTTCTACAGGTAAAGGATTAAATTGTTTTTGCTTAAGTATTTCGGTTAATCGTGCACCCCGACGTAGCTGTTGTTGGGTTGCTTTATCTAAATCGGAACCGAATTTTGCGAATGCTTCGAGCTCGCGATATTGGGCAAGTTCAAGTTTCAAAGGACCGGCAACTTTTTTCATTGCTTTGATTTGGGCATTACCTCCAACCCGGGAAACGGAAATACCGATATTCATAGCAGGACGAACACCTGCGTTAAACAAATTCGGTTCAAGATAAATTTGACCATCGGTAATAGAAATAACATTAGTCGGAATATACGCCGCAACATCCCCAGCCTGGGTTTCTATTACAGGCAAAGCAGTCAGCGAACCACCGCCAAATTCATCGGCATACTTTGCTGCTCTTTCGAGCAAACGGCTATGCAAATAAAAAATATCCCCTGGGTAAGCTTCGCGCCCTGGTGGACGTCTCAACAACAGAGAAACCTGGCGATAGGATGCCGCTTGCTTCGATAAATCATCGTATATAATTAATGCGTGCATACCATTGTCGCGAAAGTATTCACCCATCGAACAACCACAATACGGAGCAATAAATTGCAAAGGAGCTGGATCCGATGCGTTCGCAGCAATAACAATCGTATAATCCATTGCACCATATTCTTCGAGAGTTGCAACAACATTCGCAACCGTTGACCCCTTTTGCCCAATAGCAACATAAATACAAAACACAGGTTGAATCCCAAGAGCTTGTGCTTCGGGGGTATGTGTAAATTTCTGATTAATAATTGTATCGATTGCAATGGCAGTTTTGCCAGTTTGACGATCGCCAATGATAAGTTCTCGTTGCCCTCGGCCAATTGGGATAAGAGCATCTATCATTTTCAAACCGGTTTGCAGTGGTTCTTTAACTGGTTGACGAAAAATCACACCCGGTGCCTTGCGTTCAATCGGAAAGAATTCTTTTGCATTAATTGGTCCCTTACCGTCCAATGGCTGCCCTAATGGGTTCACCACTCGACCAAGTAATTCTTTCCCAACTGGAACCGATGCAACTCGACCTGTTCTTTTAACAAGGTCTCCTTCTTTAACTAACCTGTCGTCGCCGAAAAGGATTACACCAACGTTGTCCTCTTCGAGGTTTAAAACCATACCAAAAAGATTGTTCGGAAATTCAAGCAATTCGGCAGACATTGCTTTTGTTAAGCCGTAAACACGCGCCACACCGTCGCCAACTTGAAGAACAGTGCCAACTTCGTAAATATCGGCTTCTTTTTCGAAACCCGAAAGTTGTTTCCTCAATATTGCCGAAATCTCTTCTGGTCTTACATCAAACATAACTTTTTCCTTATATATAATTTATTAATTGACTCTTAATTAATTCCACCTGCAAGCAATTGCTCGTAAAGAGCGTCTAGCTTATTTCGCAAAGAAGCATCGTAAACCCAATCCTCTATTTTCACAATAAACCCCCCTTTAATTCTCGGGTTAATAATAAATTTTGGAACTATTTTCTTTCCCATATTTTTAGCAATTTTTTCAACGATTTTATTTTTGCTGTTTTCACCAATATCAATAGCCACAAATATTTCCACTGGGAGATAATCTTTCAATTTATAATACAAATTCTCGTATTGCTTTATAATGTCCAAAATTAAGTCGTCTCGACTTTTATCCACAAGAAAAAGAATAAAACTCATTGCTAATTCCGAAACTCGATACGAAAAGATTTCCTGGTATAATTTCTTCTTTTTCTGTGGGGCTATAATTGGCTTTCTTGCCAAGCTATTGAGCTCGGGCAAAATCGAAAATATTTTGGCGATATTTTTGAAATCTTCGAAGATTTGTTCTGTTAAATTGTGTTGGACGGCAGTGTCCAACAACGCTTTTGCATACCTGTATGAAACTTTTTGTTCAGCCATAATAAAAATTAATTTTTGGGAATTCCATCAATGTATTTTTCCACAATTTTTATGTGCTTGTCCTTGTCTAACTTCTCATCGAGAAGTTTTTCGGCTGCTTGAACAACTAATTGAGCAACCTCTTTTCGTAGTTCAAACAGAGCCTGTTCTTTGCTTCGATTAATTTCTCGAGTAGCTTCGTCGATTTTTTGTCGCCGTAATTTATCGGCTTCTTCGGTAGCTCGTCGAATCAATTCATCTGCCTGTTGCTTGCCTTTTTGAATAATATTCAGCATTTCAGCATGGGCTTCTTGTAACTTTTGATTTGTTTCGTTCAAAACTCGTTGAGCATCCTGGTTAGCTTTTTCTGCATTTTGGATATTCTGTTGAATATAATCTTCGCGAGCCCGAAGAGCGTTCGAAATAGGCTTAGTTCCAAATATCACAAGAAGAAAAAAGAATATTAAGAAATTAACAAGTGTCCAGATCATCAAACCCGGAGAAACGTTCAAAAGTGATTCCATTTTTGCCCTTCTTAATGTTAAAAATATTAAATAGCCATACTTAAACTAAAGTCTAAGTATGACTACTTAAAATAAATGTATTACTTGATTGCTAAAAGCATAGCAATAACACAAGAGAACAGAGCAACCCCTTCGATCAATGCCGCAGCAATAATCATTGTAGTTCGGAGTTCACCGGCTGCTTCGGGCTGACGTCCTCCTGCTTCGAGAGCTGCGCTTGCAAGTTTGCCAATACCAATGCCGGCACCAATCACAGAAAGACCGGCACCAAAACCAGCAGATAAGTGTGCTAAATTTGCGTCCATTAAATCCTCCAATTTGTTGATTAAACAAAATAAAATAAATACACAAAATATTAACTAATGAGATTCATTATGTTCTTCGTGCGAATGCCCCCCAATTGCTAAACCAGTAAAAACTGCAGTTAAAATTGTAAAAATAAAAGCTTGAAGAAAAGCAACCAACAATTCTAACGCATACATAAAAATCGAAAACGGAACAGCAACAACTGCTACAAAAAGAGTCTTCAAATAGAATATCAATCCAATAAGCGAAAGCAGAACTACGTGTCCCGCGGTCATATTAGCAAACAAACGAACTGTAAGGGCAAACGGTTTAGTGAATAAACTTATTATTTCAATAGGGACCATAATGAAAAATAAATACCAAGGCGCACCACCAAGCAAATGATGCAACCAATTTTTCAAACCAATTTGGCGGATGGCTGTTCCATTAATTACCAATAGAGATGTGAGAGCCAAACCAGCTGTTGTTCCTAAAGCACCAGTAGCAGTATGGCCACCGGGAATCAATCCAAACAAATTCATCAAAAGGATAAATACAAACAGGGCAACAAAATAAGGTAAAAGTTTATAGGCAAGATTTTGATCAGGTAGGTTCGGAACCACAACTTCGTCGCGTATGAAAATTACCACACTTTCAAGAACATTTTGAATTCCTTTTGGAGCAGAAATTGGTCTCCTTTTGTATTTCAACTTTACAGTAAAAAAAGTTACAAGAAGTATGGCCATTGCCAACCATTGGAAACAAACAAGACTAGTAATTGAAAGATCAAGTGTAGGCTTTTCGGAAGGATTGCTAGTTTTCACAATCTGGTGTGTTGTGGAAAGAGTATATTTTCCACTTTCGACCATTGCATCAATATTTGGATAAAAACTCAAGCCATCGGATTTATCGTAAATAATAACGGGCAAATCAATAATATGGTAATGGAAAAAAGTAAGTTCCCGATGCTCGCCCATTGTGCCTAAAAGAGTCGGAAACACTTCCGATGGAGGAACTTCCGCCGAATGTTCCTGGGCAGTTGAACCACCGCTATGAGCTTGGCTCGCTGCGTTTTGCCCCAACTCAGAATATAAATTTGTTCCCTTCAAATCACTCATTATTTAATTTTTCATTTTGCTTATTCTGCAAAATTAATAAATTCGACTTAGAATTTAAATAGAGAACCTCAACCAAAAGTAAAAAGAAAGTAGCAACCATAAAAGTTAATGCAAATCTAACCGGCTGAAATTCCAAATATTTAAAAAAAATAAAAAACAAAAACAAATTGATTACATATCTCAAAAGAATTGAAGTAAAAAAAATGCGGCTAAATTGTTTGTTGCTTTTCGATATTGAAATTTGGTAAACTACAATTCCACTTATAAAATTAATAGCACATAATACTATTGCACTAAAAATCTCGGACATATTACTATTACCTCTTTTTCATTACGGAACGTATAAAATCGAATAATCCAATTGCACATCCTAAAAACGAAAAAACAATAAGAAAAATAGGTTTGCTTCCTAACCAATTATCAATCAGCCAACCTATCGCAACCATTACCAATATGGTTATAGTCAATTGCCATCCAAGGTTAAGATATGGAGCAACATCTTTGAGAAAGTTGCTTCGACTCGGACTTTTTTTAAATGAAACCATTTATTAAAAACCAAAATCTTCGAGTGTTTTCAAAATAGACTCGAGATAAATATTCTTCGAAAAGCAAAAGCTTTTAGCATCGGGAATTAACACCAATTCCCCGTAACTCGAAGGTATGTTCGATTCGAAAACAGAAGTCGTTAGCCAAGTTTCTTCTTCCGGTCGAAATTCGTTATCGATATCTTTATAAATTGCTGTAAATCCAATACGCATCGGTTCTGTATCTTCAATCGGATATGTTTCGTAACCAAAAAGACTAAATGGAATACGGAGTTTCAAAACAAAACCAGAATCGCTTGGGTTTGCTACTACCTTAATCTTTGTTATAGATTGTTTTTGAATTTCATCTAAGTTCTCGTCGGCAAGAACCGATTTGACAAAGGGCAAAACATCTGTAAAATTTCCTGGAACAATTTCGATTTTGAAAACATTTTCCGAGGCTTTATCCCGAGGTAATATTTTCCTCCCTAACTTTCGAAAAACTCGTTCGAATGAATCCTTAAATGGAGTAAAATCGAACCAAATGGCTATTTCGTCAGAAATACACTTATCGCACAGTTTAGGAATAAAAACATCATCGACAATGTCGAAAATAAAATACAGATACTCGTTATCGTATGACGACCTTATTTCCATCGAAGCATCGTTTTCGCCATTCCAATAGTAACTTCCTTTAACAACATATTCTGTTTTTCTCGCAAAAGCAAACGAAGGATAGCCTTTTGCTACTTCAACGCCCCGAGGATACGATGGAACAAAAAGAAAATCAGTTTCGAAATTTTTGGACGAGCCTCCTAAAGGAACTAGTTTAAATCGCTGTTCTGTTCGGCGATAGTCTATTTGCTGTTCCAAATAGTAATCTTCCATCCTTTCGGAGGTATATTCATCGACAAGTGCAATAATGCCATTATCGAAAGTAAAACTGACAATTTTCCAAAAATCATTTTTTTTCTTCTGGGTAATTGAACAAAGATTATTACGAATAGAAATGCCTACCTCCAAGGGAATCTCGAAGAATTCGAACGGTTGCTGGTAAACCAATTCCAAATAGCCATCAATATCCACAAAAAGATAAACATACACAATCTTTCTTTTTTCTTGAAGCACTCTTAATGAAAAAGCGAGGTCAGCATTTTTATCGCCGGAAAAATCACCCACATCCCAACCCCAAACCGTAAATTTTATATTTTGTGGTATCTGCTTCGTAATATCCTCTATCATTTCCTTATTAAAATAATTTTCGAGTTTAGCAGAAAATTCAGAAAACGTAATACCATTTTGGCAAAATGCAAAACTCATTGATAGGAAAAATATTATACAAATAAGTGTTTTTTGATAGAATTCCTTCATAGTGCGAATTGCTCCAATACGCTGTTTAATATATTTCTATGAATCCCGGAAAGTCGAGCACCGAATTGAGAAACAACTTTCGAAGCAGCCAATGAGCCAAGATGTCCTGCCAATTCAATACTATTTAAATTAATCAATCCAAACATAAAGCCGCCGGCATACATATCTCCTGCACCAGTGGTATCCACCGCTTGAACTTTATACGCAGGAATTTCAACTTCTTTGCCATCGACAACCATAAAAGAACCAATTTCACCACGAGTAACAACAAAACTCTTGATTAGCTTTTTAAGTTTGCCAATGGCTCCGTAGAATGTATTGCTTCCTGTCAATGCTTTTGCTTCGTTTTCATTGCAAAATAGCAAGTCGGCTTTTTTTACTGCTTCGAGAAGAGTATCAAAAAAATAGGTAACAATTGTAACATCGGATACACTTAAAGCAACTTTTGTATTAAACTTGCGTGCAAGCTCAATCGAATAAAACAACGCCTCTGTGCTACTCCGAGACGATAATTTGTAACCTTCCAAATAAACCCATTGAGAACGCTCAATAAGCTCTGGTTTTATATGTTCCACACCAAAGTGGGCAGTTGCCCCTAACGATGTATTCATTGTTCTTTCAGAATCAGGAGTAATCAAAACAATGCAAGTTCCTGTTGGTTCATCAATGTGAGGTGCAAGAAGATTAATCCCGAGCGAATGGAATTCAGATGCAAAAAAATGTCCATATTCATCGTTGCCAAGCACAGTCTTGTATGCACTCGTCCCACCAAACTGAGTAAAAGCTATGATTGTGTTTGCCGCAGAGCCACCACTACAACAGTGATGGGGCTTATCTTCGAGATACTTCAACAATTTCGATTGCAAATTTTCATCTACAAGTCGCATTTCCCCCTTCTTCAACCCCAGCACTTCAACCAAGTTCGGCTCAACTTCGTAGAGCAAATCCACAAGACCATTCCCTAATCCACAAAGCTGTATGTCCTTCGATTTCATTTTTCAAACAAACCAAAATAAATTTTCAAAGATAATAAAAACTAAAATAAACGTCACAATTGATATAAAAACACAACTACTGCGTAACCAAATTCGGGCAATAATCTTTAGGTAAAATCAACGATAATGCCAGACCTATCGCTATAATATTTCCTACATTCGATGATTTATTGTCGAATTTGTTTCAGCACTTTTCTAATAATTGCTAAACCATCGGAGATTTCCTCCTTAGTAATACAAAGTGCAGGTCTGAATCGAATAGAGTTTTCTCCTGAACCTAAAATGAGCAGTTGATTCTCGAACGCTAATCTTCGGAACTCGTCTTGTATGGTTTTGTTCGGTAAATCGAATGCACAGAAAAGCCCTCGACCTCGAACATTACTGATTAGTTCCGGGAATTCACCACAAATTGTCTGTAATTCATTTAGTAAATATTTGCCTACTAATTTGACATTTTCCAGCAAATTATCCTCTTCGATAATTTCGAGGTATCGAGTTGCTCGCACCATATCAACAAGGTTCCCCCCCCATGTTGAATTAATCCTACCGGAAGTATGGAAGACGTTCTCTTCGACTTCATCGATTTTATCCCCAACAAGAATTCCACAAACCTGCATTTTTTTGCCAAAAACTAAAATGTCGGGTTGGACACCCATTTGTTCGTATGCCCACATTGTTCCAGTAATACCAACCCCCGTTTGTATTTCATCGAAAATGAGTAAACATTCATTCTCGTCGGCAAGTTGGCAAAGTTTTCGAAGAAATTCAGGGCGGAAATGATTATCGCCTCCCTCGCCTTGAATTGGCTCAATGATGATAGCAGCAATATCATTGGGATAATTATAAAATGCTCTTTTAATTTCCTGTTCGGCTTGAACTTCTAACTGAATCGTTTTAGATTCGTTGTCGCCTTCGAAAGGAAAAGTCATTTTGGGATTAATTACTCTGGGCCATTGAAACTTCGGAAAATACATAGTTTTGATAGGATTTGTATTGGTCAAACTCATTGTATATCCGCTTCGTCCGTGGAATGCTTCGCGAAAATGTATAATCTTTGTTCCAATTTCTTCTTTAATCCCCTTTTGGAAATTTTTCCTTACCTTCCAATCGAAAGCAACTTTCAGTGCATTTTCAACAGCTAATGCTCCTCCTTCGATTAGGAACACATACGGAAAGTTTCCGTGGACAGCTACTCTGAAAAGTGTATTAACAAAAGTTGCCATTTCTTCGGTGTAAATATCCGAATTCGAAGGCTTGTTAATTGAAACGAACTTAAGGTATTCAAGGAACAAGGTATCCCGCATTTTTGGATGATTCAAGCCCAATGGCAAAGATGCAAAACAAGTAAACAAATCGCGATATTTTTTACCACTTATTGAATCAATAAAATACTCTGGTGTACTTTCAAATAGGTTTGGAACAATGCTAAAACCATCGACAAGCATTCGTTGCCTTAAACTATCAAGGACTTGTTCCAAAGGAACAAAATATTTGGGTTTGTAACTACTAACATTAATAAACATAATCCACCTTCTAAAATTTAGAAAACAAAAAGGAACAATGGAAAAGATGAATTAATACGAGGCAGGAACAGAAAGATGCAAAGCCATTAACAAGGAATTATGAGAAAGAAAGTACGAAAGGTAAGAACCACCGCGAATGGTCCCCCTGTTCAAATCCATATTTGCCGATAATGTCCTTTCCCTCATAGTTACAAAATTAAGAATTTTGCTCGATTTTTTTGTCATAGAACAAACTACAAAAAATTATAGAAAAATTGACAAAAATTTCATTTAAATTGTTATTTTGTAAAAATTTGAAATCATTAATTTTGTTTTTGGTGAAATTAGAAATTGATTGAATTGTTTATAATTTTTTCATTAATTTAGAGCGACTATTTATAGTGAAAATTAATTTTTTAAATATTTTTGTAATTTAAAATATAGGGGACAATTAATGAATGCAAAATCCAAAATGAGGAAACCTCTTCAAATCCAAAGGCGTCTTGGTCCGGCTCATGTAACCATTTTCGTTGCATTAATCGTTGTCTTATACTTTCTCTTTTTCTACCAAGTAATTCCTTGGGCAACTGCAAAGTTCGTAGTTCCTTTGTTCTCGCCGAGTGGGGACAAACTCGAAAAGATAGGTTTTGTCCATTTGAAAGGACTTGTATGGGCATCGACAACTAAAGAAAAAGCCGAGGAGATAATCAAACGCGGCAGAGTTGAGATTGCGAAAGACCTAATTAACAAGGAATACATTTTTGATTTTAGCTTCCAATCTCGAAATGAGAAAGACCATGGTTACGTCAAAGGGCCCGATGAATTTTACGTTAAATCGGACGTGATTGGTGAAAATGCTATTATCCTTGAACCGTGGGTAGGATTCTGGATATTATCGTTGGACCTAGCAATTTTTGTTGCGATTTTTTTGACAATGATGATGCCAACAAACATTGGCTTTATGGCGCTCCTATTTGATAGACAAATCGACAACACAAAAACCAAAATTCGACTTCAAACTGGTTTCCCCGAAGACGTTGTGGATATTTTAATTATGCCCGACGATAAGTTGCTCGAAATTGACCGTGATGAAGTCGAACGAGCATTTCGTATTGTTTGGGAACGCACGGTTGGCGAAGAGCTTTCTTCTCCTCGTCAAGCATTTCGATTCGAAGACCTTTTCGACGAAACTATCGACGTAGTAAAATTCAGAAACGAAACTCTTTATAACCGTATTAAAGACTACTTTTCCGATTTTGTTCTAAAAGAAATCGAAGATTCTCGCGATGGTTTGTTGTGGCGCCGAAATCACTTCCTAGTATTTAAAGGGCTTCGTCTTTATATGGCTCATCACTTTACCGAAAAATATTCAAACAACGTTACGGGACTTGCCTATGGAGGTGCTTCTTTTTTAATTGTTGCGGTTGGTATCCGAGGCTTGAAATTTATCCCCCCAACAAGACCTTCGTTTATTTTAATGGCGATTTTCCTCGAGTTTACAATGTTGGCTCTTCTCGCTATTACTTTAATATATACCGAAGAAGAAGAGCGTATGGATAGAATGCTTAAAAAGATGGAAGATGCAAACAAAAGCCAACTCGAAGCACTACGCTCCCAACAATATGATATCCATCAACTAACTTCGGTCCTTGTTGGGCAATCTGCTGAAATCATCAAAAGCCGAGTCGAAAGGGCAATTGCTGATTATCTTACAAGCGATGACCATGTAAAACGGATGGTTGCCGAAGAAATTAGTCAGAAAATCCTCGTTGGCTTAAAAGATTCTTTCCTTAACGAAGGAAAAGAAAAGTAACTATCTTGCCGATAGTGTATATTTGATTTTCAGCCCTACTTCCCAAGTAGGGCTTTTTCTTTTTGGAATACAACAATTGTAACAAAATTTGCAATTATTGTTTATTATAGTTGTCTTTAATATTTAATAAAAAGTTTTGAGCAGTATGAAATTTATCATTATCAATATATTATTGATTGTTGCATATTCATCGGTTTACTCTCAAAATAAAGAACAAGATCTCTATTGGATTGAAAAATCTATTCAGATACCGACAAAATATAAGTGGTACAACCCCAATGTAACATACGTTAGAATAGCCACATTGGAAGATAAAGTATATATTATTCCTGGCTCGAAAATAATCGAAATAGAACCATCTTTAGCATCGAAACCTCACGATTATTTTCACCTTTACCACAATGGCAAAGAAGTACCGCTGTTCTTTTTAACAGAAGGAACAAGTCTTGTCAATTCCGATACTATCATTTTTGTTGGAAGCAGGCCGCGTGGCGATACTACCTGGTTCGATGCTTACTCGACCGAAGAGGTATTTTATCTCTCCTTCGACGAAAATAAAAAAGGGCTTCGTTACAAATTTGTGCCAAACAACTCTACCAATGCCGAAAGTCAAAAATCTATCCCTCAAAAACTTCACATCGAAGAACATCATAAATATTGCATAGGACAACCTGAAATTACTTCTGAAAATCTTAACAACGAAGGCTGGGTATGGGAACTGTTGGATCCAAACCCAGCTCCGTATGGAGGGAAATCCCTTTCTTTCGATGCATACCTATTCCCATCGCCCGAAACCGACTCGGTTGAATTTACACTATTCGGTTTCAGCGGAAAATTTTACGAAGACAAAACCATACACAACTTGTTGGTCGTTATTAATAACGACACTGCTCACCATCAACTAACAAAAGGCGGTAACAACATTTGGATGAGGTTTGCTTATCCAGCACGCAAACTTTTCAAAGGCAAAAACCGTATCGAGATAATTACGTTAGGAACTATCGACTCGGCAACAAACAAGATAGTTAGCGCAGATATTGTCGGCTTTCAATTTTGTGAAATAGAGTATAAACAGTCTCCTTTCGCTCTCAAAGGAAGCCTCCATTTCTCGCTGGATAATCAGCCAAATATTGCTGAATATACTCTTACCGGTTTCTCTAATCCATCGATTATTGCTATTGATACACTCAACCAACAAATTTACTTTCCCAATTCGACACCAACGGTAAGCATTTTTGCTAATATCAATACATACAAGAATACATTGCAAATAGTATTAAACGATTCAATCATCGAATCGAAAGATAACGGGCTTCATATTGTAATACTTGATTCAACCTCGCAAAATACTAAATACTATTTCTACCCGGAAAATTCAAATCAATTTGTAAGCCTTTTGCAAAATGTGCCTTCTAACTCAATCATAATTGCCGGTTTCAATGGCTCCAAAATTCAAACCGAGGCTATCAATATTTTTAAATCCTTCGGAAGCAGAAAAATTGAAAATCTAAGCAATAATTCATGGATTTTTGCATCCAAAATTGGAACTGGGAAGGTATTCGAAGAAATCGGTAATTCCGATGTGTTGACCGTCTCCGGTGCTTTTCCGGTCTCTTTTTCGAGTTATCAATCTGCTTTTTTACAACTCCAAGAAAAAGGAAGTTATTCTTTTATAATCAACGATTATAATTCAATTGGTTCTCCCATTTTATCGAAAGTTAACCGAACAAATTATTTCTCCGAGCAAAACCAAGCCGACGTTATCGTTGTTGCGCCACCGGAATTACTTGCATCTGCAGAGAAGTATGTACAATATAGGAAGCAAACCCATCCTCAACTCAATTTTATAATAGCTAATACCGACGATATTTATAAAGAATTCAACTTTGGGAAAAAGTCTCCTCACGCTATTAAAAGAATGGAGGTTTGGGGATACAATGCTTGGAAAAAGCCACAACCGAAGTATCTTGTGTTGTGGGGCGATGCAAACTGGGATTCTCGATACATATTTAACGCAAAATACCGCGATTTTGTTCCAACCTACGGTTGGCCTGTTACCGACTACTGGTATTCTCTGGTCTCCGGTAAAGACTTTATTGCAGACATTGGCGTTGGAAGAATCCCAATTACTTCCAATAAAGAAGGCGAAGACTACATACAAAAACTCAAAGATTACGATTCTGCACCCCTCGAGCCTTGGATGAAAAAGTTTCTTTTCTTAAGCGGGGGTAAACCCGAAGAAAGAGAGTATTTTTATACTATTTTGAAAGGTTATTATTCGGACTATGTTCTTGCCCCAAGCTCATTTTGCCCAGACGTCCAAACTATCCGAAAAAGCGATACTATTATTGGAAGCGAAGCCGATGCTTCGCTCATCCGAAATGCTATTAACAATGGTATCGCACTTATGTATTTTGCTGGTCACGGTTCCTCTACGGTTTTCGATACCGATGGTTGGAAAGTTCAAACTCTAAATAACAAAGGTAAATATGGTTTCTTTGGTTCGTTCTCTTGCAATACTGCTTACTTCGCAGATCCAATGATTATCTCGAGAAACGAAGAATATACAATTTGGAAGGATAAAGGATTTATTGGAACAGTAGGTTCAACATACGCAAGTTACCGTCTTAGCTCCTTAACATTGGCATTGAATTTCTTAGAAACTATTATCGACACAACTATTAAAACGGACAATTTTGTCGATTTATTCGATATGGCTAAAATTCAACAAGCAAAGAGCAACGATTACGAAGACATAATTAATATAATCGATTATAATTATCTCGGCGACCCACTTCTGAGTTTGAAAATAAGGCGTCAACCCGATTTATATTTTATTGGGAACAAGGTTCAAATTGCTACTGAAAATGGGAAACCTACTTTCGACCAGATGGATTCCCTCTTTGTCATTAAAGGTAAAATTGGAAATATGGGCTACGATAACAAAAAAAGCTACACTTTAAGATTAGCTCAATACTTTAATCAAACGGAAAAGTTCTACGATAAATTAATCAAAAATCTTTGCACCGACGAAGATTTTGAGTTCAAAATACCAATAGATGGAAAAGTTGGACTACATAGATTCAAGCTAATTTTAAACGCGGCCAATACCATCGATGAATACGATTATTCTAACGACACGATTTCCTTCGCAATCGAAGTATTTGCTTCATCATTTTTTGTTTTAGATCCACAACCAAACTGTAATATCAACTCCGAACAACCACATTTCCGTTTTATCGATCCAAATTTCAATAGAGATAATTTCGGCTACCTATTCAAAATCTTGGAAAAACCCGATACAAATTCTAATCAGATTACGAGTTCTTCGGAAAATTACCTTACTTTTTCACCACTATATATCGATTGGAAATTAAAGGATAAAATTCCTGAGGGGCATTTTTGGCTTTTTGCTCAACGCACGAATTTGCAAAATAACACAAAATCGGAGCCAATTTGGGTTCCTTTCTACTCGAAACCTGAACCTATAGAGTTAAATATGAAAGCTTCGATTCAAACAAGCGACGAACTAACGGAACTTTCGACTTATAAAATGCAGTTGGATACAACCAACTCTTCGATAAGGTTTGCTCCCGACAAATTTTCTTACCTAATTTTGTCGTGTGCTGGTCGAATTCCAGGAAGCAATGGTGGAGAAATTACAGTAAATAATATCGCATATTTCGCAGGTCGATTACCTTATATTGGATTCTACATCGTTGTAATTTCGCCGGATGATTTCAAACCAACAGATATTAGATTTTTCGACACTTGGGGTAAAGAAAATCCATTGGAAGATTCTACCAGCATTAGGTTAGTTCAGTACTTGCGCGACTCAATCCCCGACGGACATTATATTTTTCTGATTTCGTATGGCTCTTCGCTACGCTTGCCCATAATGTATCAATACAATAGACCCGAAAGTATTGGTTCAATGGATTCTTTGCGGCAAGCAATTAAAGAATGGGGAGGGGTTTTGGTAGATTCGCTTGGAGCCAATACAAGCAGATGGGGAAGTTCTTACTTTTTTATCGGAAGAAAATTTGGACGTAAATATCGTATTTCCGAGGGATACGATTTCGACGGCGACACAGTCCTATCGGAAGGATTTATATACCAACTACCAAAGAAATCTTCGATAACATCTCCCATTTTTGGTCCAGCTTCCCGATGGAAGCATTTGAGTCTTAACTTAAGTTATCCAATTGATAGTATTCAAGCAACTATTAAAATATTTGGGCTTCCTTCACCATACGAAAACGTCAAAGAACCAATCATCGAAACAACTGATACATCTATTGATTTGAACAATCTTAATCCACAACTTTTCCCTTTTATACGAATAGAAGTTGCAATCTCGAATCCTTTTGAATCTTCGAATTTTACATTCAAAGGCTTAGATATAGATTTCCTACCAGTTCCTGAATTGGCTTTAACCATAGATACAATCAGCTCTGACAGCACTGTCGCAATGCGTGGCGAAGACATACATACCAGATTAAATATCTATAATCTATCTCTGCGTGTTCCCTCCGAAGTGGCAACTCTTGACGAAAAGCATTACTCCCAGACATCACAAGGTTTATTTTCAACCGACACTCTTGTGAATATTTTCCCAAACACAAAAATAGAACTTGAAAAAACTCTTTCAACGGACAAACTCGATAACCTTACAGAGCTAATCTTCAATATTACTTCAAAATTTTACGAAAAGTTTTTGTTCAACAATTCAGCTTCGAGAAAAATTGAAATTTTTGAAGACACGCAACCACCGGAAATAAAATTATTTGTTAATGGAATAGAAGTTTTCGGGGGCGAATATGTTCCTCGTCAACCTCAACTATATATTGAAATTAACGATAATAGTAAATTACCTTTCGATACTAATTCAACAATCCTTCTCATTAACACAAAATACTTCGATTTAAAGAAAAATGCAGAATTTGTTAGTTTTGGTAGAAACGTTCCCTTAAAATGCGTCTATTCTCTAACTTCCTACGAACTCGAGCCCGGAACTAACTATTACACAATTTATACTCTCGACCCAAGCGGGAACCGCGATACACTTGATGTTCGAGTTTATTTTTCACGCAAAGCCGAAATCGTAGAACACACAGCATATCCAATTCCATTTAATACTAATTTATCTATTAAAACAACCTATATATCGCCTGTGGATGATGCCACCGTTGCTTTGGAAATCTACAACATACAAGGACAAAAAATAAGAACTATCACCCAACCCTTAAAATTGAACAAGGACGAAATCTACTGGGATGGCTTCGACGAGGAAGGAAATTCAGTACCACAAGGAATTTATTTATACAGAATTACAGTAAAGTCCGAAGTTTATTCAGACCCCGTATTTGGAAAAATAATTAAAGTTGAATGATACTAATCGAAAAAAGACCAAAATACTGAAATGCGAAAATCTCGGTCATATTCTGGATAAATCGGAACATAATAGAAATTTAATCCTAAAGCATTTCTAAACGACAAGTTTACGTAAGCATTACCCAATTTTGCCGATGCAAAAAGATTAATACCATTAGTTTGCCATTCAGTCCTTTTTCTATAAGGAACGAAAACATTCTGTTGAGGAACATAATACATACCGCTAAAAGGGGAAAGAACCTCTAAGTTAACTCCAAGGTCCAACACACTATTTCCTCGTTGATACCTATATTTAATTGTGTGTGAAAAAATAAAATTAGGCGCATATTCCAATTTCCCATTAGCACTAAAAAAATAATTAATATACGCCACAGTTTCCCCCGAAAATCCAAAAGGGAGCCAATAATTAGTCGAAAGTTTTAATCCCATTGCTCGATATTCGCTTTTTTGCGTCGGTGCTACTTCCAGCACAATTCCAGCAGAATCCTTAACAGATTCAAATTGGATTTTATTCTTTACATAATGATAGTAACCACTTAGACTAAAATTGATTTTTTTGTATCCTAACGAGTTAATCCCAATGCGGGCTAATAAATCTTGTTCGGGAGAAAAACTCTTGGCGTTTGAATAGTTAGCAATTCGAGGAAAGTCGCTCAATTCTACATACGAAATAATCTCGGGTGTTAACTTCTGTGAAATCCTGCTCCCAGAAGAAAATTTCAGTCCCTCGTTGTCGCGCCAGATTCTTGAACCAAAAGCGATTTGGGTATTTTTTAGAAAGTCGAAATAGAACAACCCGAAAATAGCGGGAACAAAAGATTTATCACCAAAACCGAATTGCCAGCTCTGGGTAGAGCTACTTCGAAAATCCAACCCTAAAACAGCCTTGAATTGGTTCCGACGAACAGTAAGGCGATTCAACATACCAAAAACCTTCCCAGCTGATTTCGAAAATCCTTTCCAAGTATCTACGAAAACTGTCGTATCCGATTCAGTCTCCATCTCGGAATAAGTAAAAGAAAAGTTACCATCGAGCAAAAAAGTAGTGTCTGTATTCAAAATAAGGGAATAAGTAGTAATTAAATCATTTTGGAATATCCTTCTGTCCAACTTTCTGAAATTAACTTCGGCAAGTGTATTGTCGAACAAATCTACGGAAAGAGTATCATTAACACCACCCCAAAGTCCATTCCCCCAATTTGTATAACGATTCTCAACATTGAAATTCAAATTTGGCAAGGGATTCCAACGAAAACCAAATAGGACATTCCACTTATCGGAATTGGAATTGGCATACCTACCAGCACTCCAAAACCTTTGATACGAAAAAAGAAAGTTCGTGTTGCTAGATAAGTTTTGCGAGAAAACAGCACTCGAGCCTAAGTATCCATATCCAGCTTGACCAATCCAGATTTGTGTGTATGGCAATTTTGTGTTAAATCTTCGAGAAGTGAAATTAAACATCAGTCCACTCGAATTATGAGTCGAAACGATTGCTTCGAGTCCTTCGAAAATTTCAATTTTCTCGAATGTTAAAATTGGAATAAATTCGAACGAAGATATTCCTAATTGTGGAATCGACAAATCACTACCATTAATTTTTACGGAAGGAAAGGAAAACATTCCATACTCAAGGAAAGGATTGAAACTGCCCAAATTTCCAATCCCGAATCCAAGATTTTCACTCGAAGTCTTTAACAAATCGAAAAGACCCACATTGTCCGAGAGAACAAGTTGGGATTTTGTAACGCTATTTTTACCCAAATATTCGAAAGGAACGAATTCACCGAACCATTTAAAATTAGAATTCATCCTGGCTGTATCTTGGAACTGAACTCCTTCGTTTTTTAATGTATCGGCTTGTCGAAAACTTCCTTTTGCCAATAAATTTAAGGGAAAAATAACAAAATAAAGCAAAATGATGAAAAATGGAAGTAAAGTTTGCAACACAACGGCAACGTATTTACTCAAACCTATAATGTTTACGAACAGGTTCAAGGATTTTCCAAATACATTTTAAGCCAACAGGAAAAGTTGCGAAATCGCCCTTATTTATCTCGAACTCGCCTTCGTCGGTTAAAACGATAACTTTTCCCTCGATAAAGTAGCATTTCTCAGTTTCGTCGTAGTACCAATCAAAAGTCGAGACTTCCTTCGACCAAATTGGCCAATTATCAATACCCTGCTCAATAATTTGCTCTTTGGGAAGTTTTTCAACCTTAATTTTCATTTGCTCTTCCAGTCCTATAAAGTATTATAAACTTTGTAAATACAAGTATTTTGAACAAATTGAATTCCATTTTCCTCGGCTAACTTCTTTGCTTCGTCGTTAATAATACCTTCTTGAAGCCACAGAACTTTAATATCACCATATTTTTTCTTCCTTTCCACGGCTTCTACGGCAACATCCAAACAAAATTCGGAAGGCCGAAAAACGTCCAAAATCTCGATACCTTTGGGAACATCTTCGAGCTTTGGAAAAACGGGAATTCCTTCGACTTCGAACTTTTGAGGATTAATTCCATAAACACTATATCCACGCGATTTTAAGAACACGGGAATCCAATGCGAGGGTTTTTCCGAATTCTTCGAAAAACCATAAACAGCAATATTGTTAAACTTCCTTAACATACTTTGCAAATCTTTAAGTTCCATCGCTACCTCGTTTTTTCGATAAAAACTCAACAAATACATTTATTGCTTTGCTAACCCCACTGACAACCCTAGCAGTGGTCTGTAGTGGCGGAGCTACTCTATTGTAAACATATTGGGACAACTCATTGAAAGGACGGAAAATGTTTCCGAAAGAATTAATCTTTTCATCAAAATTCTGGAATGAATTACGAATCTGCGACGATGTTTGGTCAAAATTGCCGAGCGACGATTCGACTCTACTCTTAATCGAATCAACGTCGTTACTTAATTTTACCAAAGCCGATTCTATTTGCTTCGAAAATCCTAAAATCTCGGAAATTGTATTCTTTATTAACTTATTGAGGGATAATAAATAAAAAATCAGAAAAACTATAAGAGCCGAAAGCCCAATTAATGCAATAATACCTGCACCTTTCAAAAAAGCATCGAAATCCATTATTGTATCCTTAAATTGCTAATTATTTTTGTTTTAACTCGCTTTTGAAAGCATCGGCACCTGCTTTAGTCGCCTCTTTCAATTGCTGAAGTTTCTCTTCAACAGTTTCTTGCGCTGCCTTGGCTTTTTCCTTAGCATCGTTCATTATCCTTTCTGCATTTTCCAGAATTTTTTGTGCTTGGGTTTTAGCAGAATCAATTATACTTTGGGCTCGCAGTTTGCCTTCGTTTACTGTTTCCCAAACCTGTTCATCAACTTTTTGTTGCATCTCAGCAAAATATTCAGAAGCTTTGCGATATAAATCCGTAGTTTTCGAAGCAATGTCCTGCCTAAACTCTTTGCCACTTTTAGGGGCAAAGAGTAATGCTATCACAGAACCAATCGCTCCGCCAATAATGGAACCAACTATTAAACCCCTTGCATATTCTCTTCCTTCCGACATTTCTATCTCCTTATATTGTTTAGTTCTCTATAAAATTAATATTTTTACCTTGTATTTCTAAAATTAATTCTATCAATTCCCGCACAGCCCCATTTCCTCCATTTCTGCTACAAATATAGTCGACATTATCTTTAACATATTTTATAGCATTCGATGGACAGGCACTAAAACCAGCAATTTTCAAAGCCGGAACATCGATAATATCATCCCCTATATATGCTATTTCTTCGAGTGCAAGATTGAGTTCCTTCGCCAAATCTTCTAAATCTTTCCTCTTATTTTTTGACCCAAGCAAAACATTATTTATTTTCAACTTCAATGCCCTTGCTGTAACAATCTGTGAAGTTTCGCTAGTGATGATTGCCGTTAAATACCCATAATCTTGAAAAATTTCGATTCCCATTCCATCGATAATCGAAAATGCCTTCATCTCTTCGCCATTTTTCGAATAAAATACCCGTCCATCTGTTAATGTTCCATCGACATCCATCACAAGCATCTTGATTTTTTTCAGTTTTTCTTTTAAATGATTTTCCATATTTTTACTTTTTTGCAAAAGCAAATTTAGTAATAATTTTAAGGTGAAGATATGCTAAAGTTTATTATAACTTCGATTCTTGTCTTATTTTTTTCCCTATTATTCAAAACAGGACACTCGAAAGCAATAGAAAATCGCGAAACCCAACTCACCATTTACACACAGAATCTTGGCGTAGTTAACGAAAAACGGAAAACATCATTATCGGAGGGAATCGGCACACTGGAATTCGCAAACATCCCAACTCAAATTATTCCAAATTCTATAATAATACATTTCGAAGGTGATGTGTTCCAACAATCACTAAATCTCGAAGTTGCAAACTTGCCATATTTTTTAGAAAAATCCATTGATTCTGCAATATATGCTGTTTCACTCCAAAATCAAATGATTAAAGGCAAATTACTGTATTACTCCGAAAATTCATTCGCTATAGAAACAAACGAAGGAAATATTATTTTAGTCCCAGATATTAAGGATTACACAATCTATTCTCCAATTAAACTTTCGAACATACCGCTTAAACCATCAATTTCTTGGCTTGTTAAACCTAAAAAAGCTGGACCAAACATAATCCATTGGACTTACCAAACGGCGGGAATTTCGTGGGAAGCAAATTTTAATGCTATCCTCGATGAAAAAGAAAACAAAATGACGCTTCAATGCTGGGCAAATATAACAAACAACACTGGGGTTTCCTTCGACAGTGCGGATGTCAAACTATTTTCTGGTTCTATTAATCTTGTTGCTCCAAGAGAATTTACTAGACCTATGCTTCTTAAGCAGAGCGATGAACTGAGTATGGGAACTGCACCTATAACCATCGAAAATCTGTCTGAATATTACACTTTTAATGTTCCCTTGAAAGTTTCCATAAAAGATAAGGAATCGAAATTAATCAAACTTTTCGAGGCAAACAACATCGCTATTCAAAAGACATACACTGTTTCAATTTCCGATTATTACAATTACCAAAATACAAAAGACAATCCAAATATCAGAATTAGCTTTAAAAATATAGAAAAAAATAATTTGGGATATTCATTGCCAAAAGGATTAGCTAATTTTTACAAATCTAATAACAATAGACTGGAACTTATAGGCCAATCCTATGTTCCCTATGTTCCCAAAAACGGGGATTTCCGAGCATATATTGGAAAAGCTTTTGATATCGTTACCGAAACCCAAGTGGTTGAATCACAACGAATTTCGGACAAAATCATCCAAAAAACTTTTAAATTTATCGTTAGGAATCACAAAAAGGAAAATGTTACTGTCGAGTTAATATTCTCGGCTACTGGATTTCCCGAACTTATTAAATCCAGTATTAAGCCAAGTTCAACACAGGCTAATACATTTACTTTCGAAATCCCTGCTAATTCCAATGATTCGAGTGAATTGATATTCACAGTTCGTATAACAGACTAAATGATTACTACTATGTTTTCCAAAAAATTTCATTCGAGAAGCGAGAGCGATACAATTGCCTTTGCAAAGGAATTTGCTGAACATTTAAGCACTAACGAAATAATTGCACTTATAGGTAATCTTGGTACTGGTAAAACTGTTTTTGTCAAAGCTTTATGTGAACATTTCCAGGTGAAAGAAATAGTTACCAGTCCAACTTTTACACTTATCAACCAATACATTGGAAATTTCAAAGGAAAAGAATTCGATATTTTCCATATTGACTTATATCGAATAAACAAACTCGAAGAAATCCAAGATTTAGGATTTACCGAACTTATTTTAACGCCAAACTCTTTGAAATTAATAGAATGGGCAGAAAAAGTTACCGATTTAATCCCGCCGCCGTTCTACAAAGTAAATTTCTTTAATGTCGATGACAAAGAAGACGAGCGAATCATTACCGTTGATTATATTCAATGATTTATGTTCAAATATTTGCAACAAAAAACTGAATAATTGAAATAGCCCATTACAATCTTTTTTCCATTGTGTTTTTTCATCATATTTGTTTATAAAAATAGGAAG
>JBBIJO010000021.1:0-26067 GCA_037445895.1 Ignavibacteria bacterium
CAATGGCAATATTTCCGATGCAACTGGTGATGTTACCGTAAGCGATAATTTGGTAGTAACTGGGACGAGCGATTTGCAAGGAGCAGTTTCGAACAGCACCGTAAATAATAGCGGTAATGTGTATGTTAACGATGGTTTTTGGGTTAGTGGCAATGCTCAATTCGATGGTGATGTAACGTTGGGCGATGCGGATGCCGACAATGTAGTCTTCAATGCCGATGTAAATTCGAACATATTGCCCAATACCGATAGTACCTTCGATTTAGGTTCGAGCGGACAGAGGTGGCAAGATGTTTATTTTGCCGGGACATTGTATGGAGGCGATGTAACATTCGACGATTTAATTGTTACCGATAGTTCTGATTTGCGGGGCGTGGTATTCAACTCCACTGGCAATTTGAATTTGAGCGACAATGTTGATGTTGCAAACAACTTGACCGTTAACGGCAACACAACACTTGGCGATGCAGCAACCGACATTCTGACTATTAATGCTTCTATAGCAAGTAATCTGATACCAACTGGCAATCCCGATATAGGCTCGGCGACGAATTACTGGAACAACTTGTATCTGGATGGTAATATCGAGAATCCAGTTGGCGGCGGCAGCGTTACCGTAAGCGATAATCTTCAAGTTACTAGTGGCATTAATGTGAGCGGTGGAGGATTGTCTGTAACTGGTGGTGCAACTGTTTCCGGCGGTGTTACTATTAGTAGCGGTGGATTGACAGTATCTGCTGGTGGTGCAACCGTTACTGGCAATGTGAGCATAAATGGTAATGTCTCTGTTGTCGATGGTAGCGGTATTACTAAATTATCTTATGGTTCCGTTACCACAGGAAGTAACTACACAATAGCAAATGCCTACTCCGTATTCGTGGTTAATGCTACCGCCGCGATAACCGTGACTCTACCAGCTGCCGCAACGGATGGACAAATCTTATATGTTATTGTAACGGGTGGTAATAATGTTACATTTACGGGTGTAAACCCCGATGGCACTAATTATGTGACCACAGGGAACGCACACCTACAATTTGTTTATGCTAATAGTGGTTGGCGACTTGTGAGTTACGTTGAGTAGTATTATTTTCGTAAAATTTCCTAATCAGCCCGCCGAAAGGCGGGCTTTTTAGGTTTAAAGATGAATTATTGCGATATGTTGCGACTTTTTTTGAATTAGTAAAAATAAAAATTATTAATTTTGTAGTTTAAAATAGTATTATTCACAAATATAAAGGTTTAGTTGAAGAATTTATATTTTGCTCATTTCGCACCTTCCAATCGCAATCCACAATCCCAGCAAGAAAGTAAATACATAGTGAACGAAGGAATTCGCGCGAAAGAAATCCGATTAGTAGATGAAGAGGGTAAAATGCTCGGGATTTACCCTATTCGGGAGGCGTTGTCGATTGCATCGGGTCGTGGGTTAGACTTAGTTTTAATCGCTCCACAAGCCAATCCCCCAGTTGCCAAAATTGTTGATTACGGTAAATTCGTATTCGAGCAACAGAAGAAAGAGAAACAACAACGGAAACAACAACAACAGCAACAACTAAAAGAGTTGCGGTTTAAATGGAGAACCGACGTCCACGATTTTAATTTTAAGGTTCGTCACGCTCGCGAATTTCTAATAGATGGCAACAAGGTAAAAGGAACTGTGATGTTTCGCGGAAGGGAAATGATGCACCAAGAAATAGGTGTGGATTTACTGAATAGGTTCGTCGAAGCACTCGCCGATATTAGTAAGGTTGACCAATCTATTAAGGAGGAAGGAAAAAGGATTTCGGTGATAGTTTCCCCGGACAAAGCAAAGATTCAGCAGTATATGCGTGCAAAAAACAAAGGACAAAAAAACCTACAAAGTTGAATTTGTTTTTATACAGTTTGTTTATTAATTTTGTAGCTCTATATTTAGCAAAAGGATAAAAAATGCCAAAGTTGAAGACTAAATCGTCGGCAAAGAAACGTTTTAAGTTGACAGCAAATGGACAATTGAAACGCGAAAAAGCCTATCGAAGCCATATTCTTACGAAGAAGGAACGTAAGCGCAAACGCGACTTACGTAAAAAGACATTGGTGGACACAACCGATGCACCAAGAATAAAGAAAATGTTAGGTATTGCATAATTAATTTGCCAAAGGGGTCGATCGCAAGCTCTCCCTCGGCACATTTGAAAGGAGGATATTATGCCACGAGCAAAGAACAAAGTAGCATCGCACCAACGAAGAAAGAAATTTATCAAATTAGCGAAAGGCTATTGGGGACGTCGTAAAAATGTTTGGACAATTGCGAAACACCACATCGAAAAAGGTTTGCAATATGCATATCGCGACCGTCGTTTGAAGAAACGAACTTTTCGAAGCCTTTGGATTGTTCGAATTAATGCTGCAGCACGATTGAACGGGACAACTTATTCGCAATTAATTAACGCTTTAAAACAAAAGAATATTGCTATTAATCGCAAGATTCTTGCGGATTTAGCAATGAACAAACCCGAATATTTCAGCAAAATCGTTGAATATGCTTTGAAATAGTTTATTAAAAGACGTTGCTTATGTGTGGAGTTCGAAATATTTCAACAATTTGGCTGTTCGAAGGGAACAGCCTGTAATTTATTGGGTAGCGAATGTTGTTCGATGAGGTAAAAAATCTTGAAATAGAAGTTCGAGACTCTGTTAAGGCTTTGGCAACTTTAAAGGATCTCGAGGAATTTCGGTTAAATTTCCTTGTTAAAAAAGGGAAAATCCAACAACTTTTCGATAGACTTCGCGAGGTTCCTAAAGAGGAAAAACCCGTCGTTGGAAAGCTGTTGAACGAAATTCGAAAATTTGCCGAAAATACGTATTCGGAACTGCGGCAAAAGTTCGAGAGTTCTGTGGGCAAGCAACTCGAAATCGATTTAACAATGCCCGGTCGTTCGTATTACATCGGTAGGAAACATCCCATTTACCAAACGATGGAACGGATGGTTGAGATATTCGAGGACCTTGGTTTTGCGGTTGCCGAAGGTCCCGATATCGAGGATGAATATCATAATTTTGATGCTTTAAACTTTCCAGCAGACCATCCTGCTCGTGATATGCAGGACACTTTTTTCGTTAAATCCGACCAAAAACTTTTATTGCGAACCCACACATCCCCGGTTCAGATTCGAGTAATGCATTCGCAAAAACCCCCGATTCGATGTATAATGCCGGGACGCGTATATCGCAACGAGGCAATTTCGGCACGCTCTTTGGCTGAATTTCATCAAATCGAGGGCTTATATATTAATCGAAAAGTATCGTTTGCCGAACTTAAAGGAACTATGATAGAATTTTCTCGAAGAATGTTTGGCAACGATATTCGTTTTCGCTTCCGTCCATCGTTTTTTCCATTTACAGAGCCAAGTGCAGAACTCGACATAAGCTGCTTTTTGTGTAGTGGCACAGGCTGTCGGGTTTGCAAATATTCTGGTTGGCTCGAAATAGCTGGTTGCGGTATGGTTCATCCTAACGTGTTGAAATCCGGCGGTATTAATCCCGAAGAATACACAGGCTTTGCTTTTGGTTTGGGAATAGAACGGGTAGCGATGCTACTGTCGGGAATAGACGACATACGGTTGTTCTATATGAATGATTTACGTGTTTTAGAACAGTTCTAATTGAGCGAATTCTATAGTTTGTATGGTTAAATAAAGGATTTTATATGAAAAATTTTAGGTTCTTCGGTCTTCTCATTTTGTCTTTAACATTGGTTTTCGCAACATCTTGCGAGAAGAAAAAACCAAGTTCGAAACTCCTCGACGAAAAAATCACTTCGAAAAATTTCTTAGAACTGGTGGATAAGGTAAGGAACGATTCTCTATTTTCTTACGAAGAACTCGATTTCTTTGCAACTGGAATTGCAAGGTATAGCAATTTTATCGATTCTCTATACGGTAAAACCGTCAAAGAAGTTATCGAAAGTGAGCGAAATCTACGAATCAAGCAAAGCTCGGTTAACCTTTCTTCGAATGCAATTCAGTGTTTTTCGCGGTTCCGTTACGATGGTTGGAAACCCGTCGAAGTCGATGGCTCCAAATTTAATATCTTTACCTATACAGTTTCGAATATTTCGAAGAATGACATTAAAAGAATTAATGGGTATTTGCAATTTTTAACATCTGCGAACCAATTAATCCGTGCATATCGCATTAACGTCGAGCAAACAATTAAAGCGGGGCAATACACTCAATTTCAATCTACTTTTAAAAATGAAGAAAATAACCAAAACGAGGCATTTCTTGTTAAAGCACTTACGGAAAACCCTCGTAATGTTTTTGTAAGTTGGCGGCCTATCTATATCGAACTCGACAATGGGCAAAAGATTGATTTAGAGCAAAAATAGACGAGCGATTATCTTATATTTTATTTGGACTGTCGCGGGTAAATTCCTTGGGCAGTCCTTTTTATTTTCGCTCGACTTTGAAACCAGATTCTTTCAAACTTTGAACGATTCCATCCTTTCCAACAAGGTGGCCAGCCCCAACAACGATGAAATAGCAACCTCCGTCGTTAATGAAATTGCGAACTTTTTCGACCATTTTTTTATTTCGCTGTGTAATCATTATTTCCGAAAATTCTTTGCCAGTAGAATCGTTTGGGATTGAGTTGGAAATAAGTTGAGCAAGTAGCGAGTCGTTACCATCTTCCCAAGCATCGAAAAGTTCCGAAATATTCTTTTGTGTGCTTTCGATTTCGTTAAAAAAGTATTCGAAATAAAGTCTCGGATGTTTGGAAAAAAGTTGCTCCATAAATTGGATTTGCTCTTCAAATGATTCAAATTCGATGATTTTTTTCGTTGAATCACTCCTTTTTAGGAAATATTGGTCTATTCCTAAATCTGCTTCGAAGTCTAAGTTTGAATATTCAAGGTTCACAAGATTTGTCAAAGCAAACCAAGGCTTGAACTTGTTGAAAGTAGATTTCGAAATGTTGTGTGCCGAAAAAATGCTATCTATCTTTGCGAAGATATCGCCTGGTAAAATTTTTTCGAGTGTAGTTGTGTCGTGGAAATATGCAAATTTCAATATTGTAAATGGATTTATTCGTTTGGTATTGATTTCTACAACCAGATTGGTGCAGCTTTCGAAGGCATTCTCCCAATTTGTATCCAAAGGGAACAGTTCCTTTTTGCCTAAATGTATTGAACCAAGAAGATATATTTTGCTTTTCGGGGTAGTCACTTCCCAAAAGAAACCTTTCGGAGCAGAATTGCCAATACAATAACAAAGTTGTATTAGAATAATTAGATTAATATATGTTTTGTAACATTTTTTTGCAAGTTTCATCGTAGCCATCGAAATATAATTTGTAATTTTGCAAATTAATATTATTGCTAAAAAAAATGAACATACGTTGGTATCTGTTTTTAGCTATTTTTGTGTTGTTGGTTGTTGGTTGTGGGAGTCGGGAGTCCGAAAGAATCAAATTTTGGCACTTTTGGAGCGAGCCGTCACAGGCTAAAATCGTTCGCGAAATTGTTGCGGAGTTCGAAAAACAACACAAGTGCAAAGTTGAAATCACTGAATTGAGTTGGAACGATGGTAAAACCAAACTTATTGCTGCCTTCAATTCCAACACAGCCCCCGATATCCTTGAACTTGGCTCGGATTGGGTTGCTCAATTTTCTTCTGCCGATGTATTAATGATGCTTGAGCCAAAAGATTTTAACATCGAAAGATTCCTACACTTTTCCCTTGAACCTTCATTCTTTAATAATAAATTGTATGCAGTTCCTTGGATTGTCGATACTCGTGTCCTTTTTTGCAATAAGCAATTGATGGATTCGGTTGGTTTTTCAACTCCACCAAAAACATTTAGCGAGTTGATAGAAGCTTCGCGTCGAATCAATGAAATTGGGGGGTTCTATGGCTTTGGAGCTAACGGTTCCGACCCACATAGACTTTATAAAAAGATACTTCCTCTTATCTGGTCGTTCGGAGGCGAATTAGTCGATACGAACGGTTCAATTTCGATTAATTATCCTGCAAGTGTGAAGGCATTCACCCTTTACTTTGAACTTTCGAGATTGGGAGTAATAGAAACCCAAAAACAAATAGACTTGCTATTTGCCCAAGGGAAAATCGGATTTTGTTTTTCAGGTGCTTGGTTGGTGGATATGATAAAATCGACAAATCCTAATCTAAACTTTGTTGTGTCGTTTATCCCCGGCCCAAATGGCTACCGAGGGATTTCCTTTGCAGGTGGGGAATATCTTGCTATAAATAGAAAATCGAACAAGCGGGAGCTTGCAAAAGAATTTATCGAGTTTTTGATTAGCAAAAATGCTGTAATTAAACTCTGTTCAAATATTCGCGAAGCAGGATTCCCAGCCGATACCAATCTTTTCAACCATCCTTCGATAATTAGTGATAGCACGCGGAGAGTTTTTGCTCAACAGTTGCAATACTCACGTATGACGCCTGTGCATCCGAAATGGCTCGAAATTGAGCCAATTATCGAAAATGCTTTGGTCGAAATTCTTTACCAAAAGAAAGGAGTTGTTGAAGCAATTGAGGATGCTCAACAAAAAATAAATGTCTTCAACCGAGGCATTCGGTTTTAGCAACATCATAAATACAAAATATTTTTGAATTTGTTTATTCAGTTAGTAATTACTATTTTTGAATTTAGACCTTACTAATATTTGACAAAATGTTATGTTCGAAATGCTATTAGCAGAAGCAAATAATGAAAAGATTGTGAAAGTTATTGCAATCGAATCGGGAAAAGGAGCAAAGCAACGCCTATTGTCATTAGGCTTGCATATCAACGATGTTGTCGAGGTAGTTTCTAATACACGTTTTGGCCCTATTTTAATAAAAAATCTTTCGAAGAATAATGCAAGAATTGCAATTGGGCGTGGAATCGCCGAAAAAATTCAAGTTGAATCAGTCAACTAAAGTTGTTGCTCTTGTTGGGCAGCCAAACTCTGGGAAGAGCACTCTATTTAATATTCTTTCGGATATAAAAGTTTCTACTGCAAATTTTGCCGGAACTACTGTTGAATACAAAGAATCTTTGATTAGTATTTTTGGGGAAACCTTTCATCTTATTGATTTGCCCGGAACTTATTCGTTGAATCCATTCGAACCAGCCGAACACGTTACAGTTAAGTATTTGCTTAATAATAAGGTAGATTTAATAATAAATGTTGTCGATTCGACCCTAATAACAAGAAGTTTAGAACTTACTACTGAACTACTCGAACTTGGGATACCTTTCGTTGTTGCATTGAATATGAGCGACGAGACCCACAAACACGGTATCGACATTAATAGCGAAAGACTATCGGAAATACTCGGTGTTCCCGTGGTTAAAATTTCCGCTTTGTATGGCAAGGGTATTCATCAATTGATGGACGCTTGCTATGAACAAACTTTTGTAGCGGGAAACAAAGCTAAAATTAATCCCATAACTTTTACTTACCATATCGAGCATTGGATTCAAAAAATTTTGGAGCCTGCGGAAACGTTAGTAAAGCAAAATAAAATATCGCCTCGCTTTTGGGCTATAAAGGCATTAGAAAATCCTTCGCTTGTTGATATTAGCCTTTTGAATGGATTGAGAGACATTATCAAGACTGCCGAATCCGAAATCGAAGCAAATCATAGAACTTCTCTTTTCGAGGCAATCGAATATGAACGGCATCACCAGAGTATGTCGATTTCGCATAAAGTTACTATTTCGATACCCCGAAAATCTATTCCGTTTTCGGAGAAACTCGACTTGATGTTTTTAAGACCACGAACTGGTTATATATTCGCATTGTTTTTCTTTGCCTTGTATTTTTTTCTTGTGTTTGTTGCTGGTAACTTTATTGCTTCCTTGGTCGATTCTCCTTTATCTTCTGTCCCTAAATTTTACGGAAGTCTAAAAATGCATACCCCATTCCTTTGGCATACAGTCGAAGGGTTGTATCAAGGTATTGTTGGGGCGTTTGGCATTGTTTTGCCATATTTTCTTCCTTTGTTGTTTTTGACCGCTATACTCGAAGAAACGGGGTATATGGCGCGAATTGCTTTTCTTTTAGATAGTGTTTTTCATCAGATGGGACTTCACGGCAAATCGGTTGCTCCATTTATTATGGGGTTTGGCTGTATTGTGCCTGCTGTCTATGCAACTAGAATCATCGAAAACCGACGCGATAGATTGATAACTTCTATCTTAATTAATTTTATTCCGTGTTCAGCTCGTCTTACCGTTATTTTTGCTCTTACTACTGCATTGACAGGACCTTTTTGGACAGGGGTAATTTTTGGGTACGTTTTGTTTGCCATCGCAATTACGGGGAAAATTATTTCGTTCTTTATGCCGAAACCTTTGGGTTTGATTCTCGAAATTCCCCCTCTTCGACTACCTTCGATGAAAATTACCTTTAAAAAAACTTATTTTAAAGTGAGGGAGTTCTTTAAAGTTGCTGTTCCATTCCTTATTTTGGGAAGCGTCGTTCTTGCTTGGCTGGAATACTTCAATTTTACATATCATATCAACCAGACGATGCGACCATTTATAACCAGTTTGTTGGGGCTTCCCGAACAATTAGGTTCTACATTGATTTTTGGGTTTTTGCGTAAAGAGTTGGTTGTTTTTATGACAGCCCAAGCATTTGGCGTTACTAACCTTTCGCTTTTGCCTTTGACGATACCACAAGTAGTTATTTTTCTCGTATTTATTATTTTTTACTTTCCTTGCATTTCGACTACCGCGGTCTTTTGGAAAGAATTTGGTTGGAAGCACCTTTTGTTAACAATTCTTATTGGCCTTTGTCTTTCAACAGTATCGGCTTTGTTATTTAAATTTATTTTAGGGTATTTTTTTAACTTTTAATTATGTGAAATAAATTTTTTAAAACAGATTTTAATTTGCTATAATTTTTTATTAATTTAGTTCTATAATTTTTTAAAAAATATGTTTGATAAATAGAATATAAAAGTTATGTTGAGTCAAGCAATTCAAGACTATTTGAAAGCAATTTACAAATTGCAAGCGGACGAACCAGTATCGACTACAGAACTTTCGAACGAACTTAGTGTTTCGGGTGCTTCTGTGACAGGCATGCTTAAACGGTTAGCTACAATGGGATTAGTCGATTATAATTCTTATAGGGGAGCTCGGCTGACCCCGGCGGGCGAAAAAGTTGCACTCGAAACAATTCGTTTCCACCGACTCTTGGAACTTTATCTTAGGGAAAAGCTTAATTATCCTTTGGACAAAGTCCACGAGGAAGCTTGCCGACTCGAACATTTTATTTCGCAGGAATTTGTCGATAGAATTACCGAAATTTTAGGCGACCCAAAGTTCGACCCACATGGTCATCCTATCCCGTCGAAAGAAGGCTACATTGCTTTTCCCGATGAATTGCCTCTTTCCGATGGTGAAATTGGGCAAACGTATACTATTAGCCATTTAGAAGATGATAATTCCGAACTCCTCTCTTATCTTGAAAGCCTAAATCTATTACCAGGCGTTAAAATTAAACTTATCGATAAGGCACCGTTCTATGGACCAATCACAATCGAAATTAACCATAGGAAACATATTACCGGTTTCGAAGTTGCCAAAAGAATTTTCGTTTTAAATAAGTAATCTTGTTTGAAAATATTTTCTATTAGGAGGCATAATTTTTGTGTCTCCTTTTTGTATTTTTGAATACTTTATGTGGTTGAAGGTTAAGTGAATACAGAAAAGTCGAATATTTCTGTTTGTATGATAGTTCGGAACGAAGAGCGTTTCATCGAAAAGTCGCTTCGTTCGATTTTATCCGTGGCAGACGAAATAATTGTTGTCGATACAGGTTCAAAAGATAAAACGCCTGTGATTGCGTCGCAATTTGGTGCGAAAATCTTTAATTATGAATGGCAAAACAATTTTTCCGAAGCTCGGAACTTTGCGATTTCGATGGCATCTAACCCGTTTATATTTTCGATTGATGCAGACGAAGAACTCCAAAACCCAGAAAGTGTAATTAGACTTGTGCAAACAGCAAAGGATGACGAAGGGGGCTGGTTGGTAAACAATATTTCGTTTGCTTCTCGAAAAGGAGGAACTGGCTACGATACATACGCAACGAAACTTCTGCGAATATTTCGCAACCATCCAAAAATTCGTTTCAACGGAATAGTCCACGAACAAATTCACGAATCGATACTTTCCTTGGGAATGAAAATTCGTGATTCCGAGGTAACACTTTTACATTATGGGTATTCATTATCGCCCGATGAGATGAAAAATAAGCAACTCCGCAATCTCGACCTTCTTCTTTATGCCTTAAGAAATGAACCCAAAAATGCTTATTTGTTATTCCAAATTGCTAAGACCTACCTTGCGTTAGACAAACTTATAGATGCAGAAAACTATATTCAGTCTTGCTTGCAATATGTTAAAGCAGATAGCGCTGTTAAACCACAGGCACTCAATTATGGAGGGATCATCTCCTTTAAGTTCGGTAATTACCGTCTTGCTATCGACCGCGCCTTTGAATCTTTGAGGATAATTCCCAATCAATCTTTTGCTAATTTTGTTTTAGGCGAAACATATTCCGCAATGATGCAATACGAAAAGGCAATAGGCTACTATCTTGCAATGGAGGGAGCCTTGCGGAATCCCGACCCAAAAGCATTAGTTGTAGGCGACTATTTTTTACCTTTTGAACAATTGTTTTTCCGTCTCGGCAGATGTTGTATTGGTATGCAATTGCCGAAAGAAGCCGAGAAATATTTTCGGATGGGATTGGAAACTAATCCAAATGATTTCGACTGTATTCGTGGACTTGCGAATGCCTTGATTCTACAATCTAAATATAACGAAGCTCGGGCTATACTTCGAACTTTTGCTATCAAAGCTCCCGAATATAGCAATGAAGTCGCAAAGTTTAACGAACAAATTAATCAGATGGAAAAAAAAGAGCGAAACAATGTATCTAATCCTGTTATTCCAACAAGAAATGAGGTTGTTTATAGTGCTATCGAAGAGGGAACCAATGAGAATAAAAGCGTTTTTGTAAGTCTAAGTATGATAGTTAAGAACGAGGAGAAGTATTTAGAAGGATGTTTGGAAAGCGTTCGGACTATTGCTGATGAAATTCTAATTGTCGATACTGGTTCGACCGACAGAACCAAGGAGATTGCATCTCGTTATGGTGCAAGGATTTTCGATTTTCCGTGGTGCGACGATTTTGCTGCTGCAAGGAACGAATCGCTTCGGCATTGCCGAGGAAGGTGGATAATTTACCTTGATGCAGACGAAAGAATCATACATCCAAAGCCCGAAGAACTGGTAAGAATTCTCCGAGATGCACAAGAAGATATTGGAGCATTCTATTGTTTGATAGAAAGCGAGCATTATCAAATGGATGGAAGCACAGAAATGCATCGGGGAGGTTATCCACGAATTTTTCGGAATTTAGGATACCCCAAAGTTAAATTTGTTGGGAGAGTCCACGAACAAATTGCACCATCAATTTTTGAAAATGGCTATAAGATAATTTTTTCGGATATTACAATACAGCACTTGGGGTATAATCAGAGTAGAACGGTAATGGAGGAAAAAATTCGCCGCAACTATAGAATGTTGATTGCCCACGTCCAAGAGGAACCTTTAAATGGTTATGCGTGGTATCAACTTGGCCAAACCCTTGCCCAAATGTCGTTGTTTGGTGAAGCAGAAAAGGCAATTAGAATGGCAATACAAACCAAGTCGCTCTCGAAATCAGTTTTTGCTAGTGCTGCGTCCACACTTGCCAAAATGCTTGGTAACCAAGGAAAATACGATGAAACATTGTATTGGGCTGAAAAATCGCTCGAAAATGCCCCCGAACAAGTATATGCTCTACATCTTAAAGCCTATGCATTGTTATATCTTTGCCGTTTCGAAGAAGCGGAAGTAACATTCGCCGAAGTTCTTCAAAAACTACGTAGTAAACGTGGGATACCACTTGCTGGATTTGATATTCAGATACCCGAAGCTCTCGTTTTAAAAGGCTTAGAGATGGCGCGCAACAAAAAGATTGTATAACAATGGTTAAAACTCATCTTCTTTATTAACGGGTTCAAGAGTAAAAGTATATTCTTTATTTTTTGCACCTTGAACCACGACATATAAAATTGAAGCAATCGAGGACAATACAAAAGTAATTATAAGTATAAAAGGTCTATTTGGAAAACTTTGATACTGAGGTGTCCGAGGATTGTCGAGTATATCCACAGAAGGAATCTCTGTTTGTTCTTGTATTGCTTCTTGATATCGTTGAGTTTCGAGAAAAACGTTAACCTGCTCGAGTATTTTCTGTGAGCGAATAAGAGAAGAGTAGTCACGAATAAGGGATGGAACTTTGGCTAGTGGTATGCTAAAAGTTTCTTTTCCTGTTAATCCTCCGGCTTGGATGCGTTCGTATTGGCTCTGTAATTTTTGGACCTTTTCTTTAAGCGACGAAACAATTGGAGCATTGCTTTCGTATTCAGTGAGTGCGAGTTGCAGTTCCAATTCAGCCTTTGCTAATTCACTGCCGACCTCTATTGCGCTTCCTAATATAGCATGGCTCTGTTCGTCGAGCGAAAGAACCTTGTTCTTCTCACGAAAAATTTCCAAAGCATTTTCTATTGAATCCAATTGTTTTTTCTTTTCGGCAAGGAGTTGTTCGATAAGAATCCTTTTACGATGTGAACGAGTAGAAATTCTGGTTCGAACAAGCAAATCGAGTGTTTCTAAAATAGTTCTTAAAATAATAGACGAGGTATTTGCGACTTCTGTTTTTTGCGATTTCCCCGGGAAAAAAGATGTTGAAAATGAGAAATAAACCTCGATCAACCCCGATTGCTTCAAATTAACATTTATCCCATTGCGTATAAGATCCGCAACTTTGTTTGAATCTAACCCCTTCAACAAAGTGAGCTTTCTTATAGTTGGATTTTGTGCTGTATAAACAACTAATTCGTTGCTTCGGAGCATCTCGTAGTATATTTGGATTTTGCTGGATGTCTTTCCTCCAATAAACGATATGTTCGAGAAGCTTTGCAAAAAGTTTGCAAGTCCTGTTGTTCCGCTTTCCTCGCTGGGTAAAAGGGTTGCAAAAGACTCGTATTTATGCGGGACAAAATACGACAAAGCAAATATTAAAATTAACACTATAAGGTTAAAAAGGATAAGGAATGATTTCCTTTTGTTAAGGGTTTTAAGTAAGTTGATAAAATAAAAGTTAAAGATTGTTCCGGATTTTTCTACCATTTTTATCTCAATCTAACAATTGTAAGGATAACACCAGTAATAGTCAAAAGCTGTGTAATAATAGTCAACCCAGTAGTGAAAATTTCCCAAAATGTTAGTTCTTCTTTAGGAGGAACGAGAATATTATCGCCGGGTTCAATTTTATAATCGAAGTTTTTAGCAAGGAATTGCTCGCCCTTCGATTTGACTACAAGAGTTGCCTCCTCGTCTGCACGAAATCCATATCCACCAGCAAGTTCGATATAGTCGAGGAAATTATATGTTGGCTTGTAGCTAACAAGACCAGGATTGTTCACGCGTCCTTGAACATTTACGAACTCATTCTTTTTAGGAACGAAGATGGAGTCTCTGTCCTGAAGCACGATATTGTCGTCGCTTTCTGGATTTTTGGTGACATTGTAGAAATCAATAGACATCAATCCTTTTCTTTCATTTATTCGCGACAGAAAGTACCGATATTCGTTTTTCGACATTTCCGAAGGTGGTATTCGCGCGAGACGTTCCATTTCGGGATCAACAATATCCTCGAGTGATTTGCGGAAAAGCCTTGTCTTTTCGACATCTGCTGTGTTTTTAAATCCACCGCACTTCAACAAAAGGTCGGACAAACGGAAGTTCTTTTCGTCGACCGGGTAACGCCCGGGATATACAACTTCCCCTTCGATGATAACCGACATTGGTCTTTTCCAATCTGGAATTTGCCGGATAAAAACCCTATCGCCCATTTTTAAAGGAAAGTCGTTTGGTAGTTTCGATGTGGGGTTATTTATTGCGTCTTTCCAACTTCGTAAATCTAAGTAACTCGTAACAAATTCGTTTGGTCCAACCATACGAACGAACTCAACTGAATCGAGAAATGAAATTTCCGTAAAACCTTGTGCAAAACGCAATAGTGTCGAAAGTGAATCATTGGCACGAAATTCAAATTTCCCTGGATTGTTAACTTCTCCGACCGCTTGCACAAATTCGTCGTCCGATGTAAAAGGAACAACAATATGATCCCCACCTTGAACAGTAGGATTCGAGTTCTTGTCGCTTAAAAAGAAATATCTTAATAAATCAACTTCGAACACATCTTTGCCATAGTTACGATAAAGCAGAATTTGCCTGATAGAAGCTTTGTTTTTGAATCCACCAGCCCGGTCAATGACTTCCGAGACACGGTCGGTGCTTGATGCAGCAACAACAGCCGACTTTTGAACTGCTCCCGAAATGCTAACTTTGAATTTTCTTATGCTTTTAAGTAATACGTTGACTTCGGTAGCTTTTATTATGCTTCTAACTTTCTCGACTATTAACGTTTGTGCTTCTGCTAAGGTTTTATTTTTAACGTCGATAACTCCTACCCCGGGAATAGCAATTTTTCCTTCTGGGGAAACTTCGGCTTCGAGTTCTTTTGGTTGCGAGGCAACTATCGAAACCAAAAGGATGTCTTGTGGACCAAGGATATATTCGTTTGGGTCGATTTCCTTTTCTATTAACCCTTCTGTTTCTTTGATTATTCTTTGACCTGTTTCGTAGCCAAGGGTATCAATGATATTACCTTTTATCCCAGTGATGGTATAATTAAGTAAAGGTTCTTCTTTTGTGGGCCTTTGTGCATAAGATTTTGTAAAGGCAAATCCACAAATTAAAACGCCTAAAAGCAGAACCAGTATTTTCTTCATTTCCACCGAATAAAAATACAAAAATAAGAAAATCAAACTAAATGGAATATTCGAATTCGAAGGGAGGATTTTGGAAGGGGAAATTCGCATTAAATTGTTATTAAGTATTTTTTAGATACGTGTTCGAGAACACCGAAATATTGTTCATAATTTTCGAATAGACCCTTATAGTCAAACGGTGCATTGAAATAAGGTGGTGAGCTTACCATCAGGTGAACACTTTCATCTTCTATGTCTTGCATGCTCATACAATTCCCAATTATCAATTTGCGATGAGTTGCCATATCTTTTTACTTTCTCCTTATATTATATTCTTCATATTTTTAATTATGTAAAGTAGGGATTATACATTGTTGGCTATTTTGTTCATTAAAATTCCCTGCAAAAACAAAGGAGATTCTGTTTCAAGTAAATGCTAAACAGATACGAATTCCACAATCGAAGGGTATTCTTAGTTTGATATTCAAGGTTTCCAGATTCCACGATTAATCGCCAAACAAACCGGGATTCAGTCCTTCCTCGAATTGTCTGAATGTGTTATTACTCAGAAGCGAAGGGAATTCATTTTGAAAATCGGCAAATTTCTTTGGTTCGAGAGCGATAGCTTTTTTTAAGTTTGCAAAACAGCTTTGGTATCGATTCAAACGTGCTTCGATTTTTGCCAAAATGTAGTAAGGCTCAGCAAATTCGGGGTTAATATCCAAAAGCAATTCAAGTTCGTTTTTTGCTTTTTTTAAAGCACCAATTTTAATCAAGAATTGAGAATATTCATAAACAAAAGGTGGAAAAAAGTTGCTGTATTTTATGGATTTTTCGAAAGAAAAGATTGCTTGCGATATTTCGAGTAAATCGGCGTGGAGCTTTGCTCTTTCGAACCAAACATCGGCACTTCGGGGTGAAACTTCGATGGCTTTTTCGAACCATTGTTTGGCGAGTTTAGCTTTGCCAAGATTTTTATAGCAAATCCCTAATCCAAGATAAGCAGAAATATACTTTTTATCGAACTCCAAGGCATCCTCGAAATATTCAATTGCACTTTCAAACTCCCCAAGCTCGCCGTATATTGTGCCGACATTGAAATATACAGCAGGATTGTCGTTATCGTATTTTATGGATTTCAAGTAGAATCTAAGAGCTTGCTTCAATCTACCTAAGCTTGCGTAACTGTTGCCCAAAAATTGATAAGCAAGAGTATGCTCTTCGTAAAGAGAAATGCAATTATTAAGACAATCGATTGCTTTGTAGAAACGTCCTAAATAATAATAGCAAAGCCCCAAAGCATACCAATTATCTTCGTCTAAGGGATTGAATTCGACGGCATGTTGATAATATTTTACACTCGAATTGTAGTCGGCTTGCATAAAATAAATGTAACCAATTTCTTCGTTTGCTTCTTTAGCATACGAATGTGAATCGAGTAGGCGTTTGAATATATTTATCGCTTCGTCGTATTTCTTATTTGATTGAAGAATCATACCTTTGTGGAACAAAATATCTTCTGTCGGTTCGAGTGTATAAAGGATATTAACCGCTTTAAGGGATTTTTCAAATTCACCAATTTTATCGTATGCTAATGTAAGATTCAATAACGCCTCGGTGTCCGATGGATTTTCGGAAAGAAGTCGCTCGAAAATTGAAATAGATTCTTCGTAGCGTTTTAAGTTCAATAAAATATAACCTTTCCTTTGCCATCCATCGGTGGAGAATGGGGAAAACTCCAAAAGCCAATTGCAAAATTCGAGAGCCTCTTTGTAGTTTTCTAATTGTATGCAATATTCAATAACCTCTTCTAATTCATTAGGTTCTATGTAATATTCCATTTCTGGATTCTTTTTCCTTTTGTGAAGAATTTTCCGCAGCCGACGCAGTGTAGCTTCTATATTCTCTTGGGGTTCATCGTCGAAATCGTCAAATTCAGGATCGTAATAACTCATTTATTTATTCCAAAATTATCAAAACAAAAATATCGTTTTTTTATTTAAAAACCAAAAAACAACGACGCAAGGTAAAAATTTTTGTTTTTAATATGTTCAATAGGTATTTGTAAACAATCAATTTTGGGGTATGGTGTCTGTGGCAAGCGAGTCTCGAATAGATTGAATATCGAACAAGCCTTGTTTAAAAACAAAAGATGCAAAGGCTTGAACTAAACGATTTTTAGAATTTGATACTTCGTCGTTACGGGTTAGAGGGCTTGAAAGCATAATTACATTCGCAGAAGATTTCGTCGTTGCAAAAATTTGTTTGACCACTTTTTCGTTCGAAGAATCTTCCCGAGCCTCTGGAACATCAAACTCCCATAGAAGGCAATTTTTACCTTCTTCCAAAGTAATTCTTTGTGGCTTTATGTTTTTGAAACTTGTGCCTAATATGCTTTTGATATGATGCATTTCGAACCTAAAGTGTTGAAGTAATGTATCGGCAGAATCCACTGCGCTAAGAAAAACACCGACTGGGACGATTGTAAACTGTATTATTTGACCGTCAATAGAAAAAATCAATTCTTCGGATTCAACGTCGAGGAATTTTTTCCCTTTTATCTCTAAAAGGAAACTTTCATCTTTTTGATTGAAAATAAAAAGGAAACCTTCCTTCGTTTTTACAACGCTTAAACCTTCCTCTTCGTAATTAACTTTGGAAAAGGCAAAAGTAAGCCAAAGAATCGTTAAAATGAGCGAATAAAATAGTTTTTTCATTTTTCAATGCCTTGTTGAAGGTTCTTGATGGATATGGATAATAGAGTGCTTAAAAGAATTTCGTATTTCGGTTTCGACTTTATGCGAGATGTTATGTGCTTCCTCGATAGTCAATTTAGGGTCGAGATGTATATTTAAATTAACGAAAATGTTAGAACCAGAAGTTCGGACGCGAATATCGTGAACCTCGACGACTTCGGGTATTTGGTTGACAATTTCCTGAATGGATTGCTTTGTTTTAAAGGGAGCGCGGTCGAGCAATTGGTCGATAGATTTTTTTAGCAAGCGAACTGCAAGAATGAATACGATAGTAGATACGAATAGAGCTGCGATAGAATCGGCAATGTGGAAATCAAAACTTGCAAAAACAAGCCCGATTAATACTACGCTTGACGACAAGATATCGGATGAAAAATGTAAAGCATCTGCTTCGAGCGCCTGACTATTGAATTTTTTCGCATTTCGGTATAGAATCTTCGAGCGGTTAAAATCAACGAGAATTGCAAGAATAATCACGAAGAAACTCCAAAAATTTACGGTAATATGGGAAGAGTTGGTAACTAATCGATGGTAGGCTTCGTAAACAATCCAAAAGCAGGTGAGCATCAAAATCCCCGTTTCGAACAAAGCGGAAAGATTTTCTACTTTTCCGTGACCGAAGTTGTGGTTTTCATCGGCTGGTTTATCGGCAATTCGAACTGCGAAATAGGTAACCAAAGCAGCAACAACGTCCATACCAGAATGCAGAGCTTCGGCAAGAATTCCGAGACTTCCGGTTGCAAATCCTACGATTCCTTTAACAAATGTCAATCCCAATGCAATAAGAAAAGAGTAGAACGCTACTTTTTGTTTTTTAAGAAAATTATGTTCTAAAACCGATTCCATCTACTTTTTGCAATTATAAAAAAATACGTAACGAAAATTAATCAAATTTGCGAACGAAATTAATCGTAGGGGCAAACTTCGGTTTGCCCCCGGCGATTTCAATTTGTTCTTTGTTTTCGATATTTTCAAGATATTTACCTATTCTACGATTATGATTATTATATGACAACAAGTTATCCACAAAGAGATAGCATTATTTTTACTTTTTGATAATTTTTTCGCTGACCGATTTACCTTGCAAGAAAAGGAGTAAATAATCCCTACTCCCAGCTTTCGAATCTGTTCCGCTCATATTGAATCCGCCAAATGGGTGAACATCGACTAGCGCTCCGGTGCATTTTCGATTAAAATATAAATTGCCAACGTGGAATTCATTGCGGGCACGCTTCAATTTTGCAGGATTTAAGCTATAGACTGAACCAGTTAGCCCATATATCGTGTTGTTTGCTATTCGTAATGCATCATTGTAATCGTTGGCTTTAATCACAGCAAGAACAGGACCGAATATTTCCTCTTGAGCGATTCTAGCATTCGGTTCGATATCAATAAAAACAGTTGGTTCGATGTAAAAACCATCGAGCCCCTCGACTTTTTTACCCCCAATAAGTAATTTTCCTTCTTTTTTGCCGATCTCGATGTAAGAGAGAATACTCTTTTCTGCACTTTGGTTTACAACAGGTCCCATTTGGAAATTGTCTTTCGGGTCTCCAATTTTAATATTTTCTACGGCAATTTTTAATTTTTCAACGAATTGTTTGTAAACTTTTTTATCGACAATTGCACGCGAGCAAGCCGAGCATTTCTGTCCTTGGAATCCGTATGCAGAAGCTACTACCCCTTGAACAGCATCATCTAAATCTGCTTCGGAATCAACTATTATCGAATCTTTCCCTCCCATTTCGGCAATAACTCGTTTAATCCAAATTTGATTTGGCGATAATTTCGAAGCAAGTTCATTAATTCTTAAACCAACTTCCATAGAACCAGTGAAAGAAATAAAACGTGTTTTAGGATGTGTTACTAAATAGTCCCCTGCTTCGGCACCGCTGGCAACCAGAAAGTTCAGAATACCATTGGGCAAACCAGCCTTTTTGAATGCTTCGTAAAGAATCCATCCCATCATTGGGGAATCCGAGGATGGTTTGAGAACAACAGTATTTCCTGCTGCAATCGCAGCCGATGTCATCCCTGTTAAAATTGCAAGAGGGAAATTCCATGGAGGGATAACAATGCCAACCCCTAATGGAATATAGAAATACTCATTTTTTTCGCCTTTAATTTTTGTTAATGGTTGCTTTTGTGCGTAACGTATTGCTTCCCTCCCATAAAATTCGAGGAAATCAATTGCTTCGCAAGTATCGGCATCTGCTTCCAAGTAGTTTTTGCCAACTTCGGAAATCATCCAAGCATTGATTTCATATCGTCGGCGCCGAAATTCAGCCGCAACTTTAAACAAATAATTGGCTCTTTCGCGAGCTGGAACGTTTTTCCATAACTCAAAAGCCTCGAGAGCCGATTGAATTGCCAACTCTGCTTCTTGTTTTCCGGCTTTTTGGAATACACCAACAACCTCGTTTGGATGGGCAGGATTGATTGATTTAGTCTTTTTCTCCGAAAAAACTTCTTTACCATTAATTATGTTTGGATATTCTTTCCCAAACACAGAGCGGACCTTTCCAATTGCATTCTTTTGCCGTGCAAGGATTTTTGGGTCAGCGAAATTCAAATAAGTTTGATTTACAAATGGCTTCATACATTACCTTTTCTATTTTATCAAAAAACTGTAAGCACAAAATTACTAAATATGTTAGAAACTCTAAATAATTGTATTGACAATTAGCAATACATTTCTGCTAAGATAATAATTTTTCTTCGTTCAAAACGTTTTTCAAAGTTTAAAATTTACATAAATGATTATTTTTAGAATAGATGGAGCAAATTCGTAATTTTTGTATCATTGCACACATTGACCACGGTAAATCTACTCTTGCCGATCGTTTTCTTGAACTTACTGGTAGAGTAACCCCGCGAGAAATGATTTTCAACCAAATACTCGACGATAATCCGCTTGAACAGGAACGGGGTATTACAATTAAGCTTCATGCAATTCAAATGGATTATGGTGCTTTGGATGGTAAAAAATACTTGCTGAATTTAATCGACACCCCCGGACACGTTGATTTTTCCTACGAAGTTTCGCGTTCGCTTGCTGCTTGCGAAGGGGCACTCCTTGTTGTGGATGCTACCCAAGGTGTTGAAGCTCAAACGATAAGTAACCTTTACCTTGCGATTGAATCGGACATCGAGATAATCCCGGTTATAAACAAAATTGATTTACCAAGTGCTCAAACAAATCTCGACAACGTTATTGCGCAATTGATAGACTTGATTGGTTGCAAACGCGAAGAAATACTTTTTTGTTCGGCTAAGCAGGGAATTGGAATCCAAGAAATCCTCGAGGCAATTGTTAAAAGGATACCACCCCCGAAAGGAGAACCACAGAAACCATTGCGAGCTTTGATTTATGATTCCATATTCGATACCTATCGCGGTGTTGTTGTTAATGTTCGACTTTTCGACGGAACACTTCGCGAAGGCGATAAAATTTTATTGATGGCTACCCAACAAACTTACGAAGTCGAAGAAGTAGGTGTTTTATATTTAAAACGGCATCGAACCGGAATTCTCGAAGCAGGGAATGTTGGATATTTTATAGCAAATATTCGAAATTTGCAAGATACAAGGGTTGGCGATACAGTAACCTATGCAAATAATCCTTGCGACGAGCCAATAAGCGGTTTTAAGATTGTTAAACCTATGGTGTTTAGTGGTATTTATCCAGCAAACGCCGACGATTTCGAGAATTTGCGAGAGTCGCTTGCAAAACTTTCATTGAACGATGCTGCAATTACATACGAACCCGAGACGTCATCGGCATTAGGGTTTGGTTTTCGCTGTGGTTTTCTTGGACTTCTACATATGGAAATTGTTCAAGAACGCTTGGAACGAGAATTCAACCAAAACATCGTAACAACAGTTCCAAACGTTCGTTATAAAGTAGTTAAAACGAATGGAGAAGAAGTTTTTATCGAGAATCCTGCCCAATTACCCCCAGCAGGGCAAATATCGGAAATACTGGAACCTTTCATTAAAGCCCAAATTATTGCTCCCGATGAATATGTTGGTAGTATAATACAGTTGTGTATGGAACGTCGAGGTCGGCATTTAAATACTACTTATCTTTCGCAAACACGTGTCGATCTCGAATTTGAACTTCCTTTGGCAGAGGTAATATTTGATTTTTTCGATAGACTTAAATCGATTTCTCGTGGTTATGCTTCGCTCGATTACGAATTTACCGAATACCGTTGTGAAGATTTGATTAAGCTCGACATTTTATTGAACGGCGATGTAGTTGATGCTCTTTCGACAATTGTTCATCGAACAAAGTCGTATAAATGGGGGCAAAAGATTTGCCAAAAACTTCGCGATTTGATTCCTCGGCAACTTTTCGAAGTAACAATACAAGCGGCAATAGGTTCGAAAGTTATAGCTCGAACAAACGTTAAAGCTCTGCGGAAAAATGTTTTAGCAAAATGTTACGGCGGCGATATTACTCGAAAACGCAAATTACTCGAAAAACAAAAGGAGGGGAAAAAACGTATGAAACAAATTGGTCGAGTCGAAATTCCACAAGAAGCTTTTCTTGCTGTTCTATCTATCGATGAAAATGATTAAATTTACATTTTTTAAAAATACAATGGAAGAAAAAAATACTCAAACTGCAATAACAAATTCGCGCGAAAATTTATTGAAAAAAGTTTGGCGATGGTATAAAATACGGCGCGCCAAAGCGAAAGAAAAAAAGAAAAAACCCCAAACGCTCGGCGAAACTATAATTTCATGGACAAAAACAATTGTTGGTGCGTTAATAATTGTAATGTTTATCAATGGTTTCTTAGTTGCTTCCTTCGTTGTTCCAACTGGCTCGATGGAGAACACTGTTATGACTGGGGATTTCCTCTTTGTCAACAAGTTCATCTATGGTCCGACAACACCACAAATTATCCCATTTTTGAACATACCTTTGCCATATATAAAATTTCCCGGTCCAAAAACTCCGGAGCGTGGGGATGTGATTGTATTTGTTTATCCCGGCGACCGCGACGAAGTTAAAGCACGAGAATTTCAATACTATTTAAAGCGATGTGTAGCAATTGCGGGGGATACACTTCAAATAATCAATAAAAAACTTTTGGTCAATGGGATAGAATATCCACTTTCTCCAACGGGTAAGTTTGATTATAGTGAACCTTTATCGCCCTACAATAAGTGGGAAACATATCCGCCGGGACGGGGCTTTACGCGCGATAATTATGGACCGATTAGAATTCCTAAACAGGGGGATACTATCTATCTTGAGCCAAAAAATTGGCGGGAGTGGGAGTTTTTTATAAGAAAAGAAGGACACGACGTTTCTTACGATGGAGTAAATTTTTACATCGACGGGACTCCAAAGAAAATTTATATCGTTGAAAGGGATTATTGTTTCGCTATGGGTGACAATCGCGACCATAGTTCCGATAGCCGTTATTGGGGGTTCGTTCCCTACGAAAATGTTGTAGGAACTCCGTTGATTATTTATATGTCATGGGATACAAATATTCCATTGTATAATATTGTTGACAAAATAAAATCGATTCGCTTTGGAAGGATAGGTAAAACAATTAATTAAAATAAATTTTTGCATAGTTTATGCTTTTTCTGAATTTTGCTTTATTTTACTATTAAAAGGATTGAACAAATATGAACGCTGAAATTAATGAAACCGATTTATTTTATAAGTGCTATAGTTTTACCCGAGCCGACGAGGTAAAAGCCAAAGGGCTTTATCCTTATTTTCATCCTATCGAAGAAAACGAAGGACCAGTCGTTCGAATTGGTGGCAGAGAAATCATTATGGCAGGTTCCAACAACTATCTTGGTTTAACTGCCCATCCTAAGGTAAAAGAAGCCTCGATGAATGCTATTAAAAAATATGGCACTGGTTGCTCCGGTTCTCGCTATCTCACAGGCACTCTTGATCTCCACATTGAATTAGAACACCGACTTGCCAAATTTCTTGGTTACGAATCTTGTTTGTTGTTTTCGACCGGATATCAAACAAATCTGGGGGTAATTTCGGCATTAGTTCAAAAGGGAGATTATGTAATATCCGACAAAGAAAATCACGCTAGTATTGTTTCGGCTTGCTTGCTGGCTAAAGGAGGCTTCGCCGAGTTCGTTCGTTACAAACATTCAGATTTCGAAGATCTCGAAAAAGTTCTTTCTATATTGCCCGAGGATTCGGGGAAACTAATTGTAACCGATGGCGTTTTTTCTGTAACAGGCGAAATTGTCAATTTACCTGCTCTTCTTGAAGTTGCAAAAAAATACAATGCTCGTGTGATGGTGGACGACGCACACGCAATTGGAGTCGTTGGACCCGGCGGGAAAGGAACCGCACACTATTGGAACAAGGTTGCCGAAACAGACTTGACTATGGGAACTTTCTCTAAAACATTTTCCTCGCTTGGGGGCTTCGTATGTGGTCCCGAACGCGTAATTAATTTTCTTAAACATCATTCGCCAGCAATCATTTTTAGTGCAAGCCCAACTCCAGCTTCATGCGCTGCTGCCATTGCGTCTCTGGATATTTTGGAAGAACAACCCGAATTGGTCCAAAGATTAATTTCGAATGTGAAAAAGATAAGTCGAGGCTTTAAGGAACTCGGTTTTCGTATTGTCGAAAACGAATCGGCAATTGTTCCTGTTATTATTGGAGATGTCGAAAAGTCGTTTATCTTTTGGCGAAAACTTTTCGATAATGGAGTTTTCGTAAATGCGTTTATTCCTCCTGGTGTCCCACCAAATATGAGTATGATGCGAACCTCCTATATGGCGACCCACGAGGATGTTCATCTCGAACGTATTTTGGAAGTTTTCAAAATCGTCGGGCGCGAATTAAATATTATTTAACCGAGTCTTTCGGAAATTTAACATTTTCCATACTTTGTCGTTTTATTCAGAGCGATGAATGCGTATCCTTTGTTTTTTCTCCTGTTTATGTAGGATTTAACAAAAAATTAAAAGGATTATTACTTCTTTTCTTCACTTCCAATAGCGACTATCTTGACTTTCCGAGCAGATGGTATTTTTCGAAGATTTCTAACTTTTTAATTTTTTTGTAGATTGCTGTAACATTTTTGAATTTTACGTGTTAATTCTTTTGAATATTTTTGGAAAATACTTTTTTGGGAATAAAAAAACATTTAATTTAGTAATGTAATTGAATTACAAAAGGAGGGTTTCATATGAAAAAACTTAAAAGAACCTTTTTTGTTGCTTTCCTTTTAGGATTAAGCACTTTGCTTTATGCACGGGCGGCCGACTTCACCGAGGATGAAATAAAAACTAATCTTCCCAAACTTCTCGGTGCGAACAACGTTGGGAAGGAGTTCTGGTTTACAATCCCACCTTGCCTCGAAGATGAAAGCTATGGATTCGCTAATTTTATCAAAGTTTATATTACGTCTCCATATAGAACAAAAGTAGTGGTAGAGGTTCCTGGCAGAGGTTTCTATCAAGCAAAGGTAACAATTCCGAACGACGTAATAGAGTATTCGCTTACCCCAATTCAGGGGCAGGCTTATACTCGTTCCTATTATCAACCTGAGCGTCCCGACGAGGTTTTCCCAGGCTATGGAGTCCACGTAATTGCCGATGACCCAGTAGTCGTTTACGTAGTAGTTCGTTATCGTTATACTAGCGACGGATTTCTTTTAATCCCTGTTTCCACTCTTGGAAAAGAATACATTGCTGCTGGCTATCCTGTGGACCCAATGTTCGAAGCCGGCGGGGTTTATATTCCTGGGTATATTGGCATAGTTGCTCCATACGAACAAACTACCGTCCGGTTTACTCTCGGTGGGAATGCTCGTACCAAGACAGCGGGGGGAATTTTGCCGGGGAAAACTGTTCAAAAAGTCTTGAACCAAGGCGATGTTTGGCTCATCTCGACCAAAGGGCAATCTTCCGATTTAACCGGAAGTCGGATTGTTGCTAATAAACCTGTGGCAGTAGTTACAGGTAATCAATGCACAAACATCCCTAATGGTAATCGTTGGTGTGATTATACAGTCGAGATGGATTTGCCAACTTTTACCTGGGGTTACGACTACCACATTCCTAATACTTCGAAGCAACCTCGGCGTAAATTATCCCCACTAATTCGTATTTTTGCTAAAGAGAAAGGAACAACCATTTACCGCGATGGAAAGGAGTTTGGTTACCTGAAAGGAAATTCCGGAATTGAAGGTGATGGTTGGCTCGAGACTCGTATGAATCCCGAAGTTCCTTTTGTTCATTATCCAGTAGTTATTTCAGGCAACAAACCTATTTCCGTTACACTCTATAATCCTGGTGTTGAAGAGGATGGTTACCCTCGTCCGAACAGCGACCCATTTGTGATGGCAATGACCCCTTACCAACAATACCAAAAAGAAATAACGTTTTGCACACCAGCAACT
>JBBIJO010000022.1:0-23294 GCA_037445895.1 Ignavibacteria bacterium
TCATCACCAAAAAATCAAAAAATTTTTTACATACAAAATTATAATAAAAAAAAAAAAGCAAGTACTTTTTTAATTTTTTTAAAAAATTTTTTCAAAATTTTTTTGATACCCTAACTTTTTCTATGATTTTTGTTTTTTCGCCTTGTTTTGGCACACTCCCCTTAGCAAAAAAAGGAGGGAACGAGCTGAGGGAGCGCAAGGATGCTTGTTCTATTATTGGTTTGATAGATTTTTCTTTGTTACTTTTTTGTCTTTGGAAGTCCAAAGAACTTTCTGAAAGCGGAAGGTTGGTTCGGCTTCGGGCGAAGTGGGTTTTTCGCGATAAATTTCCGTTGTTTCGAGTTGAACTTGACCACCCCAAAGGAATTCCAGCCCAATTAATACATCGGGGACAAACTCTCGGATTAATTGCTTACCCTCGAAAGAGTGAACGAGATAGAGGTTTTTCTCGGTAGTTTTTTCCAAATCTATTTCGATGTAGGGAGGATGGTAGAGAGCATCGATTAACATATTTTTGTAGTCTTCGGCTTTTCGGCTTTTTACGTAATATTCAATTGTTTGGCGACTGGGGTTGTATGCCATTCCTACCACAAATAAGTTGTGCATATCGACAAATTCCTGAGTAACAAACGTATTAATCATTGCAAAATCGGAGAAATATTTACGTAGATTGAATATTGCTTGCTGTCCTTCGCCGGTATTTTTGTTATAGTTTTCGCGCTCGTGGATATTTTCGATTTTTTGAAATTCATAGTTGAGTTTGCCCTTTTCGGCTAAGTCTTCGACATATTGAACGAGACGCATTCCTATCGCATAGGGATTCAACCCAACGCGCGGAATCGAAGTAACACCGGCATTAATTCTGGCGTAGTCAACTTCGTGGGAGCGAATTCTTTCGTCGGAGCGAAATAGTTCGTCGTGCCAATAACTTGCCCAACCTTCGTTCATAATCTTTGTTCGAACTTGCGGAGCAAAATATAGTGAAGTGTTTCGTATGATTGTCATAATTGTTCGCATCCACTGGTTGTTTTCCTGTTTTAGGAAAGGAGAATTATCGCGGATAAATTCCAACAAATCGAGTGCTTGTTCTTTGTGAGTCGAAATAAATTTTTCGTATATTGCGTCGAACTCTGGATATTTAGCTCGGACTTCGGTAAAGAAAGAAGCATTCCCAAGTTCTTCGCCGTAAGTTTCTATGTATTGGTTATATTTTCCAATTTCGGCGAAAATTACCCCGGGATGAACTTTTTCGAAATCTTGAAGAAAGGTTTCCAAATAGAATTGCAAATGTGTGGGTGTTTCTTTGGGGAAGTCCCGACGGAAAAGTACATCGAAATAGCCGACTATGTTATCGATGGAACGAGAGAATTCGATAACATAGTCTACCCAGCGTCCGTATTGTTTTCGATAGGCGTCAACAAGTCTTTTATCCGAAAGAGCAAGCCCAACGAAGTCCTCGGTCCAAGTATATTCAAAAAGTGTATTATTTTGGAAAAAGTCGATATGGGCAAGAACATGATAAAAAATCATAATATTTAACCAATCGGGATTGTCGCAATTATAGAAAGAAATTGCAGGTCGGGAATTGATGACGGTTTCGTATGGATTTGTTGGATACAATTTGTATTTACCATACTCTTTTAGCACCTCGACGTCGTGGACCCAATAGTCGTAAAGAGTGGGTATCATAAGTTTTGGCGATAGTTCTAAAAGGTCACGATTGGAAACTATGTATTCGAGTGTTTCGTTTTCGAAGCAAAGCCCACGAGCCCGAGCTCGGATTTTGCACTCTTCCATAATCTCCTTTGTGTGTTGGTCAATTAGCTCCATTATTTTCCTTTTTCCCAATTGTACATTCCAAATTAAAAAAATTATGTGAATAATTAATCGTGAATATAGTTTTTGAATTTGTGGAAACTATGATTGAATATGTCACTGTGTTTTGTGGTTCCAGCAACAAAGTTGGGCATATATATCTAAAAGCTGCTACTGAACTCGGGGAAATACTTGCACAAAACGGCAAAACCATTGTCTATGGAGGCGGGAAAGCCGGCTTGATGGGGAAACTCGCGGAAGGTGCTCTTTCCAAAGGGGGTAAAATTATTGGGGTAATCCCCAAATTTATGCAGAAAATTGAACTCGGGCATAATGGAATAACCCGCCTTATCGAGGTAGAAACAATGCACCAACGCGAAGAAACGATGATTAAGAAAGGCGATTGCATCGTTGCTTTGCCCGGTGGTTGTGGAACAATCGAAGAACTCCTTCAATCAATCGCTTGGAAAAAACTAAAACTTATTTATGCTCCAATAATAATTCTTAACCTTAATAAGTTTTATTCTCCGCTCATAGAACAACTTAACCGAGCAGTCGAGCAAAACTTTATGCGAGTTGAACACGGGCAACTGTGGGAAGTAGCAACCACACCATTGGAAGTTTACGATTTGATTCGATGCTACCAATCTAACGCAAATCAACTCCGTTTGTTGGATATTGAACCACAAATAACATAAATTGAAACTTTTATCCTTTTGTTTCGTTGATATTTTTTTGATATAAAAATTTTGGATGATTCGTAAGTTGCCCAATGGTTGGTTCCGTTTCTTGATTTTGACAATTGCTCTTTTCTTTGCTGGGAGCGGATTTTATAATTTTTTTCGCAACATTAGCCTTCCGACCGACGAAAATATTTTTACAGACCCCCCTTCTAAAATTGTTGTCCTAAACAAAATTGCTGGCTATAGGCATTCGAGCGATACAACTTTTACCGACTCTATCCCAGTTGGTAGTATTATAATCACTATTGAAGGATTCTCTATTCAGGATACAAACGATGTAAAAAGAATCGTTCGGAAATTTAACGACGACTTGATGAAGGTTGAAATATTCGATAGGCACTTACTACTCCGTCGCTTCGTTTTGGCATCGGCAATAAGTTTGGTAAATTCTGAGTATCGGAAATTAGAATCGGCAGTTTTGGTAATTTTTGTCAAACCCGCAGGAGCAAGCGACCTTGCCGGAATCAAGCCGGGCGATTTAATCCTTGCCATCAATGGACAGAGCTTTGGTTCGGCAATCGAAGCCGATAGGATTTTAATCGAGTCGAGTGCCGACAGTTCATCCGATTATCTTTTACTTCGTGGGATTAATGAAATCCACCGAGAAGTTCAATTAGCAGCATTTGGAATAAATTTTTTTACTTTGTTCAGGATTTTGGTTGCGTTGATTTACATCGCTTTTAGCGTGTTCTATGCTCTTGCGAAGCCGAAATTTTACCCAACACGCCTCCTTGCCTTTGCCCTTCTATTGTTGGGTGTCATCATTATTACACCGACGACTCGATTAGCTCCGAATTTAGATATCCTTACTACAATCTGGTTCATTACGTTCTCTTTTGGATATAGCTTCGCATTTGCTTTCCTTTTGCATTTCCTACTATATTATCCGGTTGAGCAAAAAAATTACCTCCGCCGTCGCTGGATATATAGAGTTCCATACATTATAGCAACGATAATCGCAATTATGTTGAATTATGCACATTTCACTAAATCAACAGAATGGGTAAGCTACGTTGCCAATTTCTTGTTTATTCCTTTTTTGGCATTTCGCATAGGAAGTTATTTGATATTCAAGAAAGAGTGTTTAAAAGATGTTCAAAGGATAGCTCGACCAGTTCGGAATGTATTTTATTTAATGCTATTGACTTTTATAGTTGCTTTTGCAACAACAAGGTTCAAGCCGGATTTTGCCGAACATTCTTTAACCTTGTTTATTGCTGTGCTGGGCGCTTTCCCGTTAGTTTTGTTTTATACCCTTGCTCGGTATAGGTTCTACGATATAACATTAAGGATTCGTCGCAATGTGATTTATGCACTCAGCAGAGTTTTAGTGGAAGTAGTCTTCATTATCTTGCTTATTTCCCTATTTTATATAATAGGTAATCTTACATTCCGATTTCCTAATTTGCATTTCACAGGGAACTCAATTGAATTTTTGAATCGGCCTTTGCCCCCCGAAAAGAATCTTCAATTCGAAAAAATTGCTATTGCTGTTCTTTCGGTTCTTTTCATTTTTTGCCTTTTTTGGGTTAAACGTCGTGTCAACAAATTTTTCCTTAAAAAATTTCACCGTAGCAAGTTCGATTATCGCCAAGCTGCTACCGACATTTCTGAACTTATTGTTAGAAATATAACTTTGAGCGACCTTGCACAAAATATATTAAAGGAACTTCGTGAACTTCAATTCATTAAGTCTGCGGGGCTTCTCATCTTTCAAAGTGAAACAAAAATTTGCTGCCAAGAATTTTATGGCATCGACCCCAAAGTAATCTCTGAATTTACTCTATCGACATCGCACAAGCTTATCGAATTTTTGAAAAACGTCGAATGTGAAGTTGCCGTTGAACTGCTGCCTGTGCCACTGAATCTTTATTTAAAGGAATCGAAATTCGAATTTGTTTTGCCGATTCGTTACAAAGAAAAATTAGAAGGGTGTATGTTCGTTGGCGAAAAACTTTCCGAAAGCAAACTCCAATCCGACGATTTCGAATTCCTTTCCGTAATTACGGGAAATATTGCTATTGCAATCGACAATGCTTTCCTTTACGAGGAATTAGCTCAACGCGAAAGAATCAAACGGGAGTTAGAAATTGCTCAAAGAATCCAACTTGCGTCTCTACCGAAGGCAATGCCTAAAATTGAAGATTTGGATATTTCGGCGATTTCCATACCTGCCTACGAAGTCGGTGGCGACTTTTTCGATTTTTTCCACAAGGATAATGAATTGACAGTTGTTGTTGGTGATGTGAGCGGAAAGGGAACTTCCGCCGCACTCTATATGGCAAAGATACAAGGGATTATGAAAACTCTAAGTGAATTCGATTTGACTTTGAAAGAACTTTTTGCAAAGGCGAACTCATTGCTTGCTCGCTCGCTCGAAAAGAACTTCTTCATATCTTGTATTGGTGCTCGTTTTAATATTAGCGAGCACAAAGTGTCGATAGTGCGTGCGGGGCATTTAGGTTTATATTATTTCAATTCTTCTTTGAACAAAATAGAAAAGGTCGCTCCCAACGGTCTGGTACTCGGATTGACCTCCAACAACAAATTCATACAAAATACAGAGGAACTATCTTTCCACTATAATTTTGCCGACAGTTTCATATTTATTAGCGATGGTGTAGTCGAGCATACAATCAATAACCAAGTAGTATTTAACGAAGATAAACTTATTCGTGTTCTCGAAAAGTATAGCCACGAAACCGCCGAATCAATCAAGAACAGAATTCTCATCGAAGTATGCAATTTCGAACCCGACGTTCAATTATTCGACGATATGACAATTTTGGTCGTTAAACCTTTGCAAAATGGAAATAAAGAATAAAGATTTTTTCGAAAAAGTTTACGAAGTTGTTTCGAAAATCCCACAAGGTAAAGTTACGACTTACGGGCATATTGCGCATTTCCTTGGTGTTCGTATGTCTGCGCGTATGGTTGGTTGGGCGTTGAATTCTTTGGCTTTTGAAAGGTGGGATATCCCTTGCCACCGTGTCGTTAATCGGAACGGGGAACTCACAGGGGCAAGGTATTTTCCAACTCCAAGCTTTATGAGGGAAATGTTGGAAGCCGAGGGCGTAGAGTTTGTCGGCGACCGTGTCGATTTAGGAAAGCATCTATGGATTCCACAATAGAAACGATATTGCCGATGTTGCCGTTGGATATTTCTTCGATGGTATGCTGGTAGTTTGTATGCTACCCAAGACGATAAGACAAAACAACGGGGCGTAAACCATTGTTGACTTACAAACAATAAATAAAGTCGATATTTTTATTATGCAAATGTGAAATCGTCGGTTCTACTTTTTCAATTCCTGTAAAAATTCGAACAAACTCGAATAGAAACATTCGAGTGGCAATCCAACGATATTGTAGTAGCAACCGTTGATGCTTTTTACAAATACAGCTCCAAAATCGTCTTGGATACCATAGGCACCAGCCTTGTCCAATGGAGAACCCGAACGAATATATTCTTCGATTTCTTGTTCGCAAAGACGCCGGAAAGATACTTCGGTACGTCTGAAACAGGTCTTATATCGTAGCGAAGTAGAGTGGACAAGAGCAATGCCTGTGAATACAATGTGGACTCGGTTGCTTAGCTTTTTGAGCATAATTCTTGCTTCGTATTCGTCGATTGGTTTCGAAAGGATATAGCCATCCATCACAACTATTGTATCGGCTCCGACTACAATAGCTTCGTAATCAATTTGCTCACAAATTTTTACGGCTTTTGCCTTTGCAACCTCGGTAACTTTCAAGGAGTAATCATAAATATCCGAATAGACCGCCTCTTCGTCGATATGTGGAGCAATAGCTGTGAAATCAAAACCAAGCATTTTAAGAAGTTGTTGCCTTCTCGGAGAACTCGAAGCAAGAATTAATGGGAAATTCAAATTCAATAAATTAGCAATTTTGACCATTTTATAATTATAATTCTTCGACAGTCGATTGTGAATTTGTGTAAATACAAATTTCGGCAGCAATACGCAAAGATTCCTGAACAATTCCTTTTGCGTCAAGATTGCTATGTTTAATCATTGCACGAGCAGCAGCCAGCGCATACGGACCGCCAGAACCAATGGCGGCAATGTTGTCGTCGGGTTCTACTACATCTCCCGTTCCGGTTAGGACGAGGATCTTTTCTGTATTCATAACAATCATCATTGCTTCCAAGCGACGGAGATAACGGTCTGTTCGCCAATCTTTAGCAAAATCCAAAGCAGAACGAAAAAGATTGCCACGATTGGCTTCTAATTTCTCTTCGAAGCGCTGCAGAAGAGCAAAAGCATCGGCAGTTGCGCCCGCAAATCCAGTTAAAACTTGGCCATTGTAAAGTCGGCGTATTTTTCGCGCCGTGTGTTTCAAAACGGTTTCGCCCAATGTTACCTGTCCGTCGCTTCCGATTGCGGCTTTGCCATCCTTAATCAACCCAACAACAGTGGTTGCTATAATATGATTTTTTTCAGACGATTTCATTCTTAAATTTGCATTTTTAAAAAATTTAAATTAAGCAATTTTGTTCTTTATTATGAAAATTTTCAGCTTTAATTTGGACCAATTGAAGGAGTTTTCGAAAAGTCCCCGAAACCTTCTTTTGCTGATTCTTTCTTTTGCGTTTACAGTGGTTTGCTTATCGCTTACTGCGAAATTTATTTGTGGAGTCGAAAACCGTCCTGGATTCGCTTTCGACGACCCTATCCTCGCCCTTTTTAAACCCAAAGATGTTACCTGGATTGTATTTTTTATTTTGTATTCTTCTGTTGTTTTTTCTTTCTTTTTCCTTTTTCGAATCCCAAAACTATTGACACTCGGTTTTTTTGGCTATGGCTTGCTTATTTTGTTGAGAATTGCCGGGATGTATCTGCTCCCGTTAGATCCGCCGAAATCAACTATTCCTTTGCACGACCCACTAATCGAGTATTTTGGAACAACAATAACTTTGACGAAGGACCTATTTTTTTCGGGGCATTCTTCGTTAATGTTTTTTCTGTTCTTCTTGATGCCAGACCAAAGGTTGAAACCTATTTTGTTTATCGGGGCTTTAATTGTAAGTGGGGGAATTATTATTCAGCATGTTCATTACTCTATTGATGTATTTGTTGCTCCATTTATGGCATATTCTTCCTATTCAGTTGCTCGCTGGATATTGTCGAAATTAGAATAAAGCCATACTCTTCGTCTTTCCTATTGCGACGACGATTGGAAGCAATGCCGATAGGAAAATAAGGCTAAGGAATAAACTATCGAGCAAGATACTCCGACATATTTCGCAAGGCTGGCTGTCTTCCACAAAAGTATTGTAACATTAGCAAAGAAGAGATTACTGTTATCTTAAATCGATAATCTCCACCCCTTTCGGTATCTTGAAATTGAATTGCGAATTCGAAATCTTAGGATTAATTCTAAGCGATTTAATTATGAATGATTCTTCGTTTAGTTTGCCATCGAAAGCGAAAGCGATTTCTTGGATTTCGTTGTTATCGTCCAAATAAACACGAACGATGTGGCTCGGTTCGGATTTGCATTTCAATTGCAAACAGTTTCTTGTTCCGTTTTCCGAGCTATTTTCGCGCGTAAGGGAAACTGGTTCATAGTCTTTCGAAAAGTTCAACAGAACATTGTCGAGCGAAAGGTTCTTCGAACTCAATGTTTCGACTTTTTGGACAACAACTTTCTTTTCCTTCGCAGAATAATTCCAAAGTTCCCGACCGTCGGAGACAATGATTCTTGAACCAATATAGAGGCGGAATCGGCCACCTTTCTTTGCCACAAGACTACCTTTTTTGTGGTTTGCCGAAAAGAACTCGACAGCAACGCTTTCAATTTTTAAGAATTTCCCTTTTAAACTTTCGAACACTTTGTCTTTATCCAACGTAAGGAGTTGCAAAGGGAGGAAAAGAAATAGAACGAAAAGGGTGCGTCTTCGCATAATCACAAGTCTCCTAATTGAGGTCGCACAACAAGTTCTTCGACCATAAGCCCATTGTGAATTGCTACATCTATATTGCACACAATTGCTTCGGCAAGTGCATCGGCGGTAATCATTCGCGGCGAGTATTTGTCCAAAACTTGCTTGCTCCAAATATCTGTTGCAGTTGCCCCGGGATAAACGTTCATAATTTTTATGTTTTTGTCGCGAACTTCTTCGCGCAAAGCACGACTCATAGCCCAAACAGCCGATTTAGTAGCCGAATAAACCGATGAATTAACGAACGGTTTATGCACAACAACAGAAAGAATATTAATGATTATGCCGAAATTATTTTCAATCATATTTGGCAAAACAGCCTGTGTGCAAAGGAATACCCCACGGACGTTCGTTGCCAGCGATTCATCGAATTTCTCGAGTGGGTAGTTTAAAAACTTTCCGGGGAAATAGTTTCCAGCGTTATTTACAAGCACGTTGACTCTAAGATTAGAATCCCAGAGCTTTCTGTATGTTCTATCGACTATCTCCGGCGAAGAGACATCGCAAGGGAAAAGGAAAGAGCGTCGCTCGTCTCCAATGACTTTCAATGCTTTAGTTAGTTTTTCTTTGGAGCGGCTGCTAAGGATAACCGAGGCTCCACGCGAAGCGAAATTCTTTGCTACTGCAAGTCCTATTCCACTACTTGCACCCGTTACCCAAACAATAAGTTCTTCGAAAGTCATAAGCCAATTAATTTCTTTTCGACAAAAAATTGATAAGTTCGATAGCTTTCTGAATTTGGGTTTTATCGACCATATCGGAAAGTTGAATCTCGGGTTTGTTGAAAACTTCTTCGGCTTCGGCAAAGCGTTGTTCCATCAAAAGAGCAGTAGCGTGGACCATAAGTCGCAATCCCTCGCGATGCTTATCGGTGCAAGGAATCTTTAAATATTCGTAAACTTTCGAGTATTCATCGGTTTTCAAAGCAATTTGTGCCAATCGAATTCGAACCATTTCGATTTGCTCCGGATTTAAAAGAAACGAGTTGACAAGTCTTTCGTATAAAGAACACGCTTTGCCAATATTACCAATCGCAAATTCTGTTTCTGCAAGATGGAAGACAGTCCAATCATCGTTAGGGTTTTCTTTTAACGCTCGTTCGAGTAGTTCCCTATTCCGATTAATTTTATCTATGTTGATATTGCTGTAACCAAAATGGTTTATTATTATATTTGTATCGACAATTTGGAAGCCAGCATCGAGAATGGATTGAGCAATTTGCTCGTGGATTGGTGCTTCGAAACGTATCGCCGGGTGATTGCGGAAAACCCTTGTATATGAATGATGCGTCTTGGTATGGGAATCGCCGCGTTGAACGTGGTTGACAATTTGAACTCGCAAGCCTCCAACTTGGGGGTCGGCTGTCGAATCGAAGTTTTCCTTGAATGATTGTTGGTCTAATTCTTCGTCGGAATCGATTACAAGAATCCAAGGGTATCGAGCGAATTGCAAACCGTAGTTCCTTGCTAATGCAAAGTCGTCCTGCCACTCGAGGAAATGGACTTCTGCGCCCAATTGGGAAGCAATGATAGGACTGCTATCTACCGACCCCGTATCGACAACAACGACTTGCTTCGCTATTGCAGCGACCGAACTTATTGCATTTGCTATCCTTTCGGCTCCGTTGCAAACTATCATTACTGCCGTTAAGTCGAACATTCCGAAACTTCCGAATTATTTTTAAAATGCTTTTCTTTCCTGTTTCCCAAAATACTACAAATTTGAAAATATGAATTTAGAAAAAAATTACATAACTTAAATGTATCTTTCACCAGCGAAAATAGCAAAAAAAATACTCGGTGATAAATGGAAAACTCCACCACACATCGAATTAATTGATTCGTTGCTTTTGAAAATGTCGGAACGCAATATTTTTCGCTTGATAGTCAATATTCCACCGCGCCACGGCAAATCGGAACTTATTTCCAAATTCTTCCCATTCTGGTATCTTGGAAACTTTCCGGAACACAATGTATTCCTTGTAACCTACCAAAACAAGTTTGCCGAACAATGGGGGAAAAGAATCAAGGAATTATTTATTGAATACGGCGAAGAACTTTTCGGGATAAAACTAAACTCGAAAGATGCTTCTGCCAAATCCTTGCGAATACAAAATTATGGTGGAACTCTCTATTGTGTTGGTTCCGCAGGAGCATTGACCGGGCGCGGGGCAAACCTAATAGTCGTGGACGACCCAATCAAAAACGACAAAGAGGCAACGAGTCAACTCCAAAGGGAAAATCTTTGGCATTGGTTCAAAGCAACACTCTTCACACGTTTAGAACCAAACGCCGTCGTTGCATTGGTAATGACCCGCTGGAACGAGGACGATTTGGTGGGTAGAATCCTCGAATCTTATGATTTCTATGTGATTTCCGATTCCAATATTTCTAATCTGAATGCAAAAGGACGCGAAGATTTGTGGTTTTTGTTGAAACTCCCAGCAATTGCAACCGAGCAAGACACTTTGGGACGAAAAGCGGGCGAGCCACTTTGGAACGAGCGATTCAACATAGTATCTTTGAACGAACGGCAAAAAGTGTTGGGAGATTTTTGGTTTTCGGCTCTTTACCAACAAGAACCCAAGCCCGCAACCGGCAAAATTTTTCGCAGAGAAAAATTCAGGTATTTCACCAAATCCAGTAATTATTTCGAGCTTGCGGTTCCCGAAAAAAGCGGGTTCAACAAAGAATTTGTTTTTTCTGCTGAATGCTCGGTTTTTGCAACTGTCGATTTGGCAATAAAGACAAACCAACAATCGGATTTCACCGTTGCAATAGTATTTGCTGTTTCGAAAGATAAGAAAATATTCGTTTTGGAAGTTGTTCGCGAAAAATTTGATGCTGCCGACCATTTGAGTTTCCTCGAATCTTTATTCTTTCGCTGGAAACCACGTCTGATTGGTATCGAATCGGTGCAATACCAAGCATCGCTTCTTCAACAGGCTCGTCGGTTAGGCTTGCCAATCAAAGAGTTGCGAGCCGACCGCGACAAAATTTCCCGGAGTTTGCCGATAGCTTCGATGATGGACGCGGGCGTAGTGTTCTTCCGTCGGGATGCCAATTGGTTGGAAACTTTCGAAAGTGAACTAATCGAATTCCCTAATGGAAAACACGACGACCAAGTCGATGCTTTTGCATATATTGCTCAACTTATTGAACCAATCTCTTCGGCAAAAGTTTACGGGAGTTCGAAAAACAAACCCAAAGGCTACCAACAAATCGAATTCCTATGTTAATTCTCGGGCAAGTCTCTTAATCTCGGGTAGTTCCCTTATTTGAACAAAAAATTGCATCTCTTTGGTTGATTCCCCTTGCTTACTGTTGGTGCATTCCGATCGACTTCGTTCCGTTCGAAATAATGTTTTTCGAAAGTTTTATATTATATTGCATTTGCTTAAAATTACTTTTTATTTATTTGCAAACAAAAATTGAATTGCTAATGGAGTTCGATTCTAACCAAAACGGCACAACCTATGGAACCCTTCCAAACTTAGCGGACGAACTTGTTGACGGAACAAAAAAGCTACTCCGCAAAGCGAAAACCGAAGAAGATTTGAGAATTGGCTTTGAAAAACTTTTAGAACCAATAAAAAATCAACTTGTTATCAAATCAACCCCCAAATATGAAAAATCTGTTTATAGCGGTCGTTCGGACGCAGTCCACGGACAAGTAATAATTGAATATGAACCGCCAAAGTCATTTTCTTCGAAGAAAAATATAGACCACGCCTACGAGCAATTAGTAAATTATTTGTCCGATGAAGCAAAAGAAACAAAATTAACTCAATTAGTCGGCGTGGGCTTCGACGGCGAGCGTATATTTTTTGTAAAGAATAGAAATAACAAATGGTTGAAAGAACCAACTACTGATGCTTACGAATTTAACCCCGAAAGCGCCAGAACTTTTTTAATTCATCTACGGGCTTTGTCTCGGCTTCCTCTTTCTGCTGAAAATTTGGCTCAAAAATTCGGTCCTCAAAGCGAACTTGCACCCAAAACAGTTTCCGCTCTCGCCAATGCCTTGAAATACTGGGGCAACCGAACACACATTCGTACCTTCTTTAACGAGTGGAAAAGGCTGTTTGGTATTGTCTATGGAGAGCAATTCAATGGCGGGAATCAAGACAAGGAAGCTGCAACCCTTTCAAAACTCTATCGAGTCGGAAAAGTAACAGATTTCCAAGAACTATTGTTTTCTGTTCACACTTACTTTGCCTTTTTAATGAAACTCATTGCCGCCGAAATTTTGACTCTACGAGAAACATCTTTTGGCCCGTCTCTTGCTTCCCAGCTTACTCATATCTCTGATGATGAACTTAAACAACAACTTGAAGACATAGAAAACGGCGGAATTTATGCCCGAAAGGGAATTACTAATTTTTTGGAGGGCGACTTCTTTCGCTGGTATCTCGATACTTTTGACTCGCCGGCGTTAAAAGACGCAATCAAAGAAATCGCAAGGGCTCTTTCTGAATTTGAACCAGCAACCAGCACATTAGACCCTATTTCAACTCGCGACTTACTCAAAAAACTTTACCAATATTTAGTCCCGCAAGAAGTTCGCCATCGCCTCGGTGAATATTATACGCCCGACTGGCTGGCGGAATTATTATTAAATGAGGTTGGTTATGACGGAGATACAAGAAAGAGACTTCTGGATCCCGCCTGCGGCTCCGGTACTTTCCTTGTTCTGGCAATCCAACGAGCCAAAGAACATGGACATAAAGAAAAATTGCCTCCACTTGAAATAGCAAAAAAAATTGTTGCTAATATCTGGGGATTTGATTTAAACCCTTTGGCAGTTATCGCCGCCCGCACCAACTATCTCTTTGCTTTGGGAGAATTAGTAAATAAACTTCCGCACATAGAAATTCCAATTTATCTTACTGATTCGGTTTTGACCCCTACAAGGATAACTGGAAATATTTGGGGTGAATTTTTAGAAGTTTCAACATCTGTCGGAAAATTTCAGGTTCCGGCTGAGTGGGTGAGAGATGGCGGATTCTTGGTCGCAACTGCTGCGCCCCTTATTGAGGAGATGGTAAAAAATCAATATTCCATAGAAGAGGCAATGGCAAGATTTAAGAACAAAGGTTTAGTATCTCGAACTAACGAGCAAATCGTAAAAGGTTTTTATAACCAAATCTTGGAACTTGAGAAACAAAACAAAAACGGCATTTGGGCGCGCTTTCTGAAAAATGCCTTTGCCCCAATGTTCGCCAGTAAATTTGACTTTGTCGTTGGCAATCCGCCGTGGATAAGGTGGGATTATCTTTCGCAGGAATACCGCAACGCCACGCTTCCTCTCTGGAAAGATTACGGATTATTCTCACTAAAAGGTTTTCAAACTCGTCTCGGTGGCGGCAAAAAAGATTTTTCAATGCTTTTTGTTTATGCAGCTAGCGATTACTACCTTAAAGAAGGTGCGAAATTGGGATTTCTTATAACACAAGAAGTTTTCAAATCAAAAGGAGCCGGTGAAGGATTTAGGAGATTTCAGCTTGGCGAGAAAAAATATCTAAAAGTATTAAGAGCTCACGATTTGGTGTCTATCCAGCCGTTTGAAGGCGCTGCCAATAAAACCGCCGCCATTATCCTCAAAAGAGGCGAAAAAACTGAATATCCATTGCCGTATTTTGTTTGGACCAAGAAAAAAGGCGTGGGCAAAATTGCCACGGATAAATTACTAGATGAAGTTTTACCGCTTTTACTAAAGAAAAAATATAGCGCTAAACCGATTGGCTCGGGTGTCGGTGCTTGGCAGACACAACCCGCTGGATTAGAGGGATTATCTGAAATTGAAGGTAAAAATTACTACAAAGCCATTTTGGGTGCGAATCCTAATCCCTATGGAGTGTTTTGGGTAGAAATAAAACAGGTGTTATCAAATGGAAATGTAATAATTCGTAACTTAACAGAACAAGGTAAATTAAAAATTCAGCAAGTTGAAGAAACAATAGAACAAGATTTAGTTTATCCAGCCATTCGCGGTTCAGATATAGAAAGATGGAGAATAAGACCGCAAATTTTCATGCTGGTGGTGCAAAATCCAAAAACTCGACGAGGGTATCCAGAAGATTTTATGAAAAGAAATTATCCTCGCACTTTCAATTATTTACTTCATTTCAAAGATATTCTTTTAAGCCGTCCTTTATACAAAAAATATCACAAGCAAGTTAACGCTCCTTTTTATAGTCAATTCAATATTTCAGAAGAAACTTTTGCAAAGTATAAAGTTGTTTGGAAGCGAATGACCACTGATTTAATCGCTACGGTTATTTCTCAATACAAAACTCCATTTGGATATAAAACAATTATTCCTTTCGAAACTACTGCTTTCATTGCTACCGACAATGAATCCGAAGCCCATTATCTATGCGCTATTATCAATTCAAAACCAGTTCGCGATTTTATCAAATCCTTTTCTTCCGCTGGGCGCGGCTTTGGTACGCCATCGGTAATGGAACATATCGGCATCCCGAAATTTGACCCTAAAAATCCGCTTCACCAAGACCTCGCAGAAATTTCCAAAAAATGCCATCAACTCAAATCAGAAGGCAAAGAAAAAGAAATAGAAAAATTAGAGAAAAAGAATGATGAGTTAGTTCGTAAATTGTTTTCTCGAAGTTGAACTGAATAAAGCAATCATAGGCGGCGATGGAATCTATTTGTAACTCAATAGAGCCACATACCAAATACTTCTTTCTACTTTTTAAACCCCGATACAACTCCAAAGACTGGGATTTCGACCCTCGGAAGCTCGGGGAATGTCGTCTTGAATTTAATCTTTCCGTTGAAATTTCCTATAGTGTTCGGGAAGATTTTAACTTCCATCGTATATTTTTCATTTGGTTTAATGACAATATCGGGGCGAAGGTTCGACGAAATTTCGTCCTCCGGTTCGGCTCGTGGTTCCTTGATAGTAATATCGGTGTCGGTTAGATTTTGAATGATAACTTTATACAAGGAAGTATCGCCAACTAAGAGATTCGAAGCAAGGACTTTCGAGTCCGGAAAGAACTTCAACGGAGGTATAATTTCGACTTTCAAGTAAAGATATGTATCGGCATTACTGGAGTCGTTTGTTTGGATAAAAATTGACTTCGTTATTTGCCCCGGGTGATTAGGAACATGGAGCGTTATATCGAGAGTTGCAAAGCCTTTCGGTTCGATTGCATTTTTATCCAAAGGAGCGGTTGTGCAACCACAGCCTGGCTTAACATTAAGAATTTTTAAGGTGTCGTCTCCATCGTTATAAATTTTTACTTTGGTTGTAAGGGGTTCGTCGGTCTTGTGAATCTTGCCCCAATTGACTACATTACCATTTTCGAAACGAAGGCGCGGCGCTGCAACAAGACTTAATCCCGCAAGGAAGACAAAAATGACATTGAGAAATTTCATTGTCGAACCTAATTTTATACCAATATTTGAGGGACGGAATACCCAAAAGTTAAGTGTAAAAATATAGAGTCGTATTGGTTTAATGCCACTAAATTAATTTGTCCGTCGAATGCCTTTTATCTCTTTGTTGTTTGGGGGCTGGGGTAGCTTCTAAATTGTCGGTTTCGAGCCGAAGGCAAAAAATCTACTCTCCGTAGATTTTATCTTTCTCGCTTTTATTCGCCTTGCGATTACTTGTAAGCTTTGCCCTTTCCGCGGGCCCCCTCTTCTTAGTAAGGAGAGAGGGGCACGGAACGAGGTAACGAGATGGAGGAACAATCTTGCAAGACCACAAAAGCTTTTAAACATCGACGTGAACATTCCAGTTGTGGGAATCCTCGATTCTACCATATTGAATGCCGCTCAGAGTATCATACATTTTTCGAGCAATTGGTCCGATTTCGTTATTATTTACTACGTATTCTTTGTCCTTGTAATAGAGTTTTCCAACGGGTGAAATTGTTGCGGCTGTTCCAGTGCCAAACACTTCTTGGAGCAAGCCTTTTTCGTATGCTTCGAGAACTTCGTAGATTTTGATAGCACGCTCTTGAACTTTGATACCCATTTCGGTTGCTAAAGTTAAAACCGAGTCGCGGGTAACACCCGGCAAAATAGTTCCTTGCGAAAGTGGAGGGGTAATCAGAATGTCGTCGAGAACAAACATAATATTCATTGCTCCAACCTCGTCGATAAATTCGTGGCGGAGTCCATCGAGCCAAAGTACCTGCGAGAATCCTTTTTCTTTAGCCTTTTTGCTTGCATAGAGCGAAGCTGCGTAATTGGCTGCTGTTTTTGCCATTCCCAAACCGCCACGCACAGCGCGAACATATTCATCGACTATTAAAATTTTGACTGGGTTTAAACCTTCGGGATAATACGAGGCTACCGGAGAAGTCATAATTATTAGGGTGTATTCCTCGGATGGATGCACACCAAGAACATTACTACTACCGAAACAAACCGGTCGAATATACAGCGATTGACCAAAGACTTTTGGAACATATTTGTAGTCGAGTTTGACAAGTTCAACAATTGCTTCGATAAATTTTGCTTCGTCGAATCGGGGAATACACAAACGGTCGGCACTATTGTTGAGACGTTTGGCGTTCATATCGGGGCGAAAAATGTTCACACCGCCCTTGACGTCGAAATATGCTTTAAGCCCCTCGAAAATGGTCTGCCCATAATGCAAAGTCATCATCGAAGGCTCGAAACCAATCGGACCGTATGGAACTATCTCGCCATCGTCCCATTGACCATTCCTATAATAACTAACAAACATATAGTCCGAAAAGAACTTTCCGAACCCAAGATTATCCCAATTCACTAAATCAAACCTTGTTGTCGTTGCTTTTTGAATTTTAATTCCCATTCGAACACCTTCTTTTTTTTGAAAAAAATCTAAAACATAATTTTACAAAAAAAATCGAAATAGCAAACCCAAAATTAAACAAAATAGTAGATTTGTGTTGTCGAAAAAACAAAAGTATTGTTAAACTAATTTGTGTTCAATCTCCGAAAGATGTTGTTCATTGATATTTGCTGTTTCGGTCGAATCCAAAGGGGCGGGGCCAGGGTAAGGTAGCCCGCGAATTGCCTTCGAGCAAACAATAAACAATAGTTTTGAATGTAAGGATTGCACTTCTTATTCGGTTGACGCATTATTACCACAAGGATTTGCTCATATTCTTCAATGGAGATATGGATAAACTATCGAAAAAAATCCAAAATTTCGTATGTTACAAATACAAATCTTACCAGTGTTTTTTTTCGCAAACAAATTTGTTATATTGTGATTTAATTTTTTTTCGGAAAAGATATTTCATTTTCTCAAAAAAATAGTTGAGGTATTATATGAAGTCTTTATTGTTTGCCACGATTTTCTGCTTCTCGATTTCAACTTTTGTAAATGCATCCCCTTACTATCTTGGCATAGGTGTTAACAATCTTGTTCCGACAGGCGAGTTCAAAAACTTGAATCAATCGAGTATTGGTCTCAATTTTCAGTTACAGAATCGGTCGTTTTGCAACCTATGGTATGGGGTTCGAATCGACTATGTTTCGCTCGACTCGGCAAGACGTACTCTTGCTGGGACTCGTGTTTTCGACAAATATTTACTGATTTCTCCCGAGATACGATATGTTTATCTTCTCTCGCAAAAAAGAACGCTCGACGACGTATTCTACCTTTTTTTCAACGGCTTAGTCAACATCAGTTCAATTACCAGCAAACAAGCAACCAACGAGAGTAACTTTGGGCTCGGCGGTTCACTCGGCTTAGGCGCTGGACTTTGCTTTAACCTTTTCCATTCTTGTTGGACATTGGAATTTAATGGCTTGTTTTCGGCTCCAAATTTCATTTTTCGTTCGAAATCGCGTCCCTCGCTAACAGGTTTTAATTTTGGTGTAACATTGGGAGTTCGATTATGAAAACCATCCATTTGTTTGCCGTGTTAATAACAACTCTGTTTGTTATTTCTGTATTGGGCGGTTGTTCGGCAATACCCCGATACGATGATGCTGTTCGAATCCGAAAAGATTCAGCATATAAATACGAAATATATCCATTCAATCCATCGATTATTCGCAATGGAAATACCCTACGCGGAACAGTTCTAAAGTTGGAGACCTTTATTGTTCCCGATACTTGCCCGATTTCTGAACGAACTAAATTCAAAACTGCAAATCGGATAGTATTCCTCGACGTAAAATCCCCAAATATGAGTTTCATTGAATACATACCTTTCGAAGATATAGATTTTATTGGTCCCAAATTCGATGCTCCTGTGAACGCTTTCGAAAACTTTAATTTTCCACTTGAACCAAAGAAATTTCGATATGTTCCTTGGGATACGATTTCCAAAGAGTGTGTAGATTGTGGATGCAGTCCGTTTACTCTTGCTTTCCATCCTCCGGAAATCAATGTTGAACTTCGGTGTCCTACTCGTTATTGCAATTGGTATTTTGTGGAGATTCGGGGGGGCTACACGACTTTCAGCGATAAGCGTAGCCCAACGGAATCGATATGGAGCGATGCTTTTTTTGGCGAAATTGCGGGAGGAATTCGGTTCGGAAACCGAAAACAATATGGAATAGGTTTAATGGTTTCGAGTGGAATTCCAATTTATAATCAATTTACTTTCGAGCAAGTGCGCCGCCCTCTTGCGCTCATACATTTTCGTTGGGACCCATTTAGAAATTGTTCTGAACGACCACAGGAAGGGAAGCCAATCCCAACAAGCAAAGCACCTTGCAACTGCCCCGATGACATAGAAAAAACAATGGAAAAAGAAGAGCTAACACCTACTTTTGAACGGTGCTTTTCGCCCTACTTTTTTGTGCAAACAGGTTTACCTTTCGATAAAGCATCTATCGACTTAATAAAACTCAACATATCCTCGGATTGCAAAGATAAAATCAGAGCTTCTGCTCCATATTTGGATATCGACTATTTACCGATTACATTCACAATCGGTGCTGGTTTGGATTTTCCAATCAGTTCTTTCCTCGATTTCTCGATTGACGCAGGGTTCCGAAGTTATGCTTTCGGCGAAACACAAAGTATCCTTGGTTTTTCCAATGTTCCTTCGTATCGCCGTATTAATATGTTTTTTGTCAGAGCTGGTATAACATTTTAGGAGGTAAAAAGCTATGAGAACTAGAATAAAATTAAATATTGTAATTCCATTTGTTGTTGGATTGCTTCTCCAAGCGTGCGAATGTCCTTTGCAAGAAACTAATACCTATTCGCCTTGCAGTGTTCGCGAGGTTACAATAACGAAGTTTAATCCCAATGGGACATTGCAGGAGATTACTTTGCCCGACAACACCAAGCAAACTGTGTTTGTTCCCGATTCAACCTATTCAGTACATACTTTTCTTTTCCCATTCGATGCAAATAGTTCAGGCGGTTTGCCGAACGACGAGCGTTTCAAAAATGCTTCTTCGATAATCCTTTTCAAGAAGCCTTTTTCGGATGGTCGTCCCTATTTTGTGGCTGTTGCCGATAACTATCCAACAAACCAGGAACTCAACGGCGATTTATTGCTTTACGATATTGCAAACGATTTTTCTAATGCCGATATTAAGGTTACTGGGGGAATAATTAACTTACCCGAAAAATTTAATAACGAAAATTCCCAAGAATTTTGCAACTTCGTCAACACTCTTACAAGCGATAAAGAACGTATCGGTAATCTGAAAAATGAACTCGAAAAACATAGGTTCGGATTGGGGTTGCCCACTGCATCGGTTGTTCAATTCTCTGCTGGAAACGTTGTTGTTCTCGATATAAACAATAATATTGACAATAGCATTACCCCGCCTCCGCAAGACGTCCAGGATTTGTTAAACTTAACCAACAATCAAGCGATAAATCTTAATGTTAGAATTGGCGATGTGTTTCTCTACAAAGCAAGAAACGGGCGTTATTTCGTTTTTGTAATAACGGATTTGCGGCAAGGTTCCCTTACCCCATACAAAAAGCGTTTAACCATTATGTTTAGTAGTATTGATTAACAACAAAATGGAGTAATAAATGAGAAGGATATTTTTTTGTGGACTTTTAGTTATGGTATCGGTGATTTCTTGCTCCCCACCGAAAATCCTTCGAGAATTACCCGATGGTAACCTTTCGAAAATTTCTAAAGCAAATTCTCCAAATTCCGCAAAGGACGAAGTGGCACCCGTTCAACCTCCCAACAATCTTTCGCTTGCCGATGCTTGCGAAAAAGAAAATTATTTTATCACATCGAAACCTTTCGATGGGATTATAACTTCGGAGCAATTCATTCGACAAACTTTCCCAATTACCGAGCTTAATAAAGAAGCTGTCGAATACCTGACGTCGAATGTGGAGTCGGTTACATTTTTAACTTCTCGGGAAGGTTTTGTTTCGTTTTCCCATCCCCCTTCGGAGCAATTCATACGACGGAACGATTTGCCGATGAGCGGTTCAATAGGTGGAACCGATATATTTTATTTCTACCCGAAAAATGGCAGAACTGTCTTCGATGTTTTGCCCGAACCGATAAATTCTTATTTCTGGGATTCGCACCCTTTCGTCTCGAATGATGCACTTGGAAATATCGTGCTCATTTGGGCATCCGATAGGAGAGATAATTACGGTGGATTTAGTTCTCCCTATGCAAACAAAGGCAATACCGATTTATATTTTTCTTTTAAAAGACCGAATCAAAAGTGGAGCGAAGTCACTGTTCAAAATCTCTTTTTCGCTAATACCGATTTTTCCGAAGCCTCGCCATTTCTTTTCTGTAAATGCTACAACCCTACTTTGTTTTTTGCTTCGAATCGCGAATCGAAAGATTCAACTTTCGACATTTTCTACATTAATCTCGACATCGATTTCCTGAATCAAAAGATTATTCCGAAGAGTGCTGTCCAGAAGCTATCGGCAGGACAATCACTTATCAATACTAGTGCAGATGAGCGTTTCCCACTTGTTGCTTATCCACACATTTCAAACGCAGGACGAGAATTGAAAATTTACTTTACTTCCAACCGATACAAAGACTCTGTTGTTACCATTTTCAAAGATACTACCAACAAAGAAATTCGCATCGAGACAAAAAATGTCGGCGGTTACGACCTTTATCAGTTCTTGCTCGATGGGAACGAATTTAAATGCCAGGCTCCTCCTCCTCCGCCTCCTCCGAAACTATTCTTGGTAGTTCGTGCCAACGAATTTTATTTTGACGATGCAGGTAAACTGCTCGACTCCTTAATTGATGTTAATACCAAGTATTTTCTCAATAGAATGCCACAAAAGACGAAAGATACGCTCGAACTCCAACTTTCAAGTAGTTATAATATTGAACGCGACTTTGCCCAACCACATTGTGATTCCTGTTACTCGACCTCGATTTCTTTCGCTACTCCAAGTAGAATCTATAAGGATACAACAATTGAACTAACTTTAAATACATATTGCTACAAAAAGTCACCGCGACGATTGAGCTTATCGCTACAAAAAGGATTAGCTTTCTTTGTAACCGGCTACTGGTATCCAACTACTACCGAAAATTTGTATGAACTGTGGCGTCGCTCGAAATCCGGCTGCTTAAAGTTCTCGAAATTCATTGATTCAACCGATTTCAAACCCGACAGCCGATATTTCTATCTCGCTGCTGCAACCGAAAACGACAAGTGGTTGAATAACATCTTCTATCCAACCATCGATTCGTTGTTGCAACTGCTCGATACTTGTTACTCTAATCAAAAAATTCTCATTACCATTCACGGCTACACCGACCCTTGCCCGTTGCGAACTATCCGCGACGAAGCGGGAAGAATAATCGAAGACAGCACTCTATTTAGTTGCGACAACGATATTACGTTCGAAAATGTTAAAATCCCAAGTGGAACTATGATGAAAAAACCCAATCTTCGGACCATCGATGGGAAACCTTTCCCGCCTCCTTTCGGTAGCCAACAAGGAAATTATCTTTTAGCGATGCTACGTGCGTATTTCACGAAAGAAACAATCGTTAAAGGTTTCGAGCAGCTTTATGGCAACAATGAGCGGAGTCTTAGGCTCTTCGAGAAATTTGTTAAGTTCAATTTGAAAGCTTTTGGTATTTACAACGAGCGACCCCCTTGCCCAAATATCGATACAAATATCGTAGGTGCCGAGTTTGCGAACAGACCTTATCCGCCGGATTTAAACGAGCCATGCAATCTTCCCCACAGTCGGCGTGCAATGATTTACCTCGATGTTGTCTTCGACGAAGTTCTTGCAAAAGGCTTCTCCCGCGATGAATGTGGAAAATTAACCTATCAAACGTATTTCGAAACGAAAAAGATTACCGAGCAACTTAAACAGAAGGAAAAAATTGTTAAAGTTCATCTACGCGATACTCTAATCAAAATCGATACAATCTATCAACCACCGCCAAAGATTGAACCGCCCGAGGGGGCGCCTTGCGTCGGTGTTTGTTATCGAATATTCTACGGAACAGCACGCAACGAAAGCGAATTCCTTCTTATCAAAAATTTATTGTCTGCAATTGGATTCGAAGTTCAAGAACCCGAAGGTGTGAACTTCGATTTGGTTTCGAAAGAAAAATTCTACACAATCGAGCAAGCAAAGAAGACAATCGAAGAGTTCAACAAGGCAATCCTTCAACTTTCTGGCATTGTCGAAATCGCAAGAATCAAGGCTTATGTAATACAAATTTAAGGACGTGTCGTATTCTTTGAAATACATAAGGAAGAGTCTGCAAACCACAGACTCTTCCGCTGTTTATTAGTCGGTAAGATTAGAATTGATATCTCAAACCGAGCCCGATTGTTTTGAAACTTCGAGTTGCA
>JBBIJO010000023.1:0-21585 GCA_037445895.1 Ignavibacteria bacterium
TACCAAAGCCACCATTTGCTCCAACTACATTGCCACCAGCAGTAACATCTCCACTAACCGATACATTGCCATTAAAGCTTCCGTTATCACCAAAGAAATTACCACCAAAGAAATTATTTGCAGTTACGTTGTTAAATGTAGCGTTGTTCGCAGAGATATCGCCAGTAAAGGTACCATTAACTGCATTTATGTCGCCTCCAAAAACATTGCCATAAAAATCACCATAGAACTGACCAAAGAACTGAGAAGCATAAACATCAGTAAAAGAGCCAGTAGTAGCAGAAACAGTACCAATGAAATAGCCATTGTCAGCATTAATATCTCCAGTAAATGTACCATTATTCACATAAAGATTGCCCGAAGTAATGATGTCTTGGCCCCCAAAATTGGGATTAATCTTTGTTCCAGCGATTGCTGCATCTGTAGCAACGTTGTTGTCGCGAACTAATCCAGAAACCCATTGACCTACACCAGGGGCACCATTAAACCAAAGGACGGAGCCGCTACCATCAGGAAGGAAAGCAGCATCGTCGCGAATTTTCAATGGTGCAACAGTAGTTCCATCATCATAGCCAAAACCAACGATAGGTGCAACCGTCTGGATTTTACCAGGAACCCATTGCGTTCCATTGAACCAATAAATATCGCCAGGACTCGAAGGAGGATAAGCCAATGGGACATTCAAAAGTCCGGTTACAGTCAAAGCATTGTAAGGTCCAACCACATCGCCATTAGCATAAGCGGGACTCCATTGGTTCAAGGTTTCATCGTAAATATAGACTTGTCCATCGAAAGGCACTGTATTCTCGAGCGGGATTCCTCGCCACCCACCAACGAATGGGTCGGGATACGTTCCGTAGAGGTCTCCGCCTGCGTTGTCGCCAATATTGATAAAGTAATCATAGACATCTTGGTTCAAATCTACAAGGTAGACTTCGCCATCTTCAATTTTGTCGGTTGTTACGGAATTACCCGCCAATTTTGCGTTGGTGACAGCACCATCGGCAATTTTGGGGGTTGTAACTGCACCGTTGAAGATTCGGTCGGTTTTTACTGCGCCCGGGGCGATTAAAGGATCAGGATAAGTTCCAGTTAAATCGCCACTTGCGGGTCCGCTTGGTGGAAACGATACATTTGGAGCCAATTTGTCCTGTGTAATAGACCCAGGAGGAATATTACGGACAACCGCTTGTGGATTTAATGTAGGATTTGGATAATTTCCTAACAAATCGCCACCTGCGGGCCCCCAGGGAATAGCTTGCACACCGGGAGCAAGTTTTTCCTGTGTAATAGCTCCATCGACAACCGTAATAGCAATGTTAGCAGTATCGGAAGTTGTCGAAGTAATGGATTTCATAGCATAAGGAGTCGAAGTCAATGGAGTTCTCGGGAACGAACTTCCGCCGATTGTAACTTGCAACCAGAGTGGTTTGTCGAAAGAAACATTCAAAGGATTTTCTTTCCCAAGATATACGTTCATAAAGCCATTTACGACATCGACAAGTTGATTTTCGCTCCATATAGGAGTGCCGCCAAATTCTTGCTCGTAGATTGCGAACGTAATTGCTTGTTGGCCAACGAATGGCTGATCGTTTTGATTTCGCAAGCTAGCTTGGTAATTCAAGAGTTTCGGAACTTGCGAAAACACGAGGGATGTTGCAACAAAAAGGACGAGTGCAACATAGAGAAAGAGTTTTTTCATAACAAGAGCTCCAAATTTAGTTTGACATACAATAATATTATATTTACTAAAGAACATACTTTTCGAAAGAAAATTACTTAACAATAACAAGAATATTTTTCAACGACGTCGATTTAGAATCGCCTCCAGCAAGTTGAGCGGTATTGATTGTCAACTCATAGAAATAATTACCGTTGGGGAGTTCGATTCCTTGGTCATTCTTTAAATTCCAAGTAACTTGTTGTTCCCCTTCGAGTTGGAACTCATCAACAATAATTTTGATGAGATTCCCAACCATATCGTAAACTTTGAGCGAAACATAGGACGGTTCGTCCAATACATATTTAAAGGTTGTAGAACTCGAAGCGGGATTCGGATAATTCGCGATGTGGCTCGAGAGTGTAATTGGCGGTTCAGGATTAGACGTGTAAGATTCGGTCGGGACCCAAAAGCCTTGATGTAGGACTCTGTCCCCTTTGGATATGCGGTCGATAGCAAATTGCCCAACCAAGCCAGAAATTGTCAAGCCTGTCGAGTTCCTTGCTTCGAGCATACCGCCAGTTCCAACGACCGAGCGGTCAATTTTAAGCCCAGGTGCAGAAAAAAGGAGGTTCGAGCAAACGAACACTCCAACGAGTGCTACAATGAGAACCTTTCGAAATAATTTCATAACAACACCTTGTATAACAAATTAAACATACAATATTTCTCTGTATTCAAAAAAAATCATATTGCAATTTTTGTGCCAACCTCATATTCTAAATAGTATTTTACACCTTTTTCTAAAAAACAAAAAACAAATATAAAACAAATATTTTGAAAATACCAAACTTTTTTCCAAAAAATCTAATTTTTTTTAACATTCAACCTCTTTGTTAATCACTTAACCTCCTCATATATTGTTTTTATCTTACGTTTTATCATCAAATCCCCCCCTTACTAAATGCAAAATTAAAACAAAAAGTTTAATTTGCAAATAATTTTGAAAAAAAATTTTAATATGGAATTAGAAACTTTATTAAAACATTGCAGTAGTATAGCGAAAATTGCTTTCAAATCATCGAAATCGGTAAGCGAAATAGCATCCAATTTTTTCAACCAAAAAAAATATATTGGGAGTAAGGAACGCAAAATCATATCGGAAATTTTATTTATTCATCTTCGATTCCTTGCTTTCTCAAATTATCTTGCCGAAAAATTTTTTCCGAATAAGCCGAAGCAATTGGAAAACGAAATCCATCCAATTTTGCTATCATTATTTATAAATATTGTCCTCTACCCCGAATCGCTAAAAAATCTTACACAAAATATTGAAAATTTTTACCGAATTCCTTCCGGTAAAACAATGCTGCAAGACTTTATAGCCCACATTCTAAACAACTTATATGTTGGCAACAAAAATCTACTCGAAGAGCTACAAGGTGAAATTGATAAAATTAACAACGAAACAAAATATTGGGAAGGGGAAATCGAAAAATTTTCCCGAGAAAAGACCCAAAGCACCAATTCCACAGATTTTTTAAAACCATTAGCAATTGCTGCTATTCGCTACTCAATCCCTGAATTCATCTTGCACTCTTGGTTCGATTATTACATTCCTAAACAAATAAACATTTTTGAGCTTGCCGAAAGTTTACTATACCCTGCCCATATTAACATACGTGTAAACAACTTGCAAATAAAACAAACAGAGATTCTGCAAACATTACAAAGTAACGGGATTAGTTGCAAAAAGACCCGCTATTCACCATTAGGAATTATAATTCAGGATAGGATTGATTTTGGGCAACTCGAACAATATCGAAAAGGTCTCGTTGAAATTCAAGACGAAGGAAGTCAACTCGTTTGTTTTGCTATTAACCCACAACCAAAAGATAGGATTCTCGACGCTTGTGCAGGTGCGGGTGGGAAGTCGCTCCTTCTTGCATTATTACAACAAGATAAAGGAGAAATAGTCGCTAACGATATTAACTTCCTGAAATTAAAAGAATTGCAACTTAGAGCTAAACGCTCTAATTTTAATTCAATAACTATCAACCATTTCCAGCCAAAAAAAAAGAATGGAAATTTATTAAAACCGTTCGATATTGTGCTTGTAGATGCTCCTTGTTCGGGTTTAGGAACTGCAAGACGTATGCCTATGCAAAAATGGAGGTTGACATTGGAAAAACTCGATAGGTATGCACAAAAGCAAATTGAACTATTAAATTATTACTCAAGATTCCTTCGCAAAGGCGGCATCCTTGTATATTCAACCTGTTCATTAATGCCACAAGAGAACGAAAAAGTAATACAAGCATTTATCGAACAAAACCCTAACTTTCGCCCCGAACCATTAGCACCTGCTTTGAAATCATTCAAAATTCAACTCGAAACACTCGGAGCCAAAGATTTTTCCTTAACTTTATTTCCTTCGATACACAAAACCGACGGATTTTTCATTGCCAAGCTAAAGAAAGCGACGTAGTGTGTCAATTTTTTAACAACACTGTATAATTTATTATACACTCTTTATACACTTATTAGGCTATTTTTAAATTCAATTTTTTGTTGCTTGCAAATAATAGTCATAAAAATTCAAATGTTTCAATAAGTTTGTAATTTAAGTTTGGTCGATATGTCTATTATGAGGTTAACGGAACAGGAAAAAGACGCAATCATAGGAAGCGTTGAAACATTTGTCGAAGGTAAATTCGAGCTTCGGCTTTATGGCTCGCGAGCAAGGGAAGGGACAGCCGGAGGCGACATCGATATTTTGATATTGACAGAAAAAGAAATCCCTAAAAATATTATTCGTAAAATCAAAATACTCATAAAAGATAAAATAGGTTACCAACAAATTGATATCGTCAATTCAACTTTCGAACGGAAGGATTCCTTTGTAAAACTTATTGAAACCCAATCAATAAAGTTATGGGAAAGAAAATAAACTTCAACAAATACCAAAGTTATGCTAAAGATATAATCGAAATGCTCGAACGTTCGGTTGAACATTTGCGGTTTTCTTACAATCGAGTTGCAAATATAAATTTAGATAAATCTATATTCACCGACGAGGAACTCGAAAAGATTGAATCACTTTGTTCGCGCTTTGCACGGACTTCCGATATGCTATTGCAGAAAGCATTTCGTTTTATAGATATTTTGGAACTCGAAGCAATTGATATTTCAGTCATCGACAGAATTCATAATGCAGAAAAAAGAAGAATAATCCCAAACGCAGAAGATTTTAAGTATATTCGAGAACTACGCAACGACGTTGCACACAATTACACACTTAGCCATTCCGAAGAACTTTTCAAAGAAATATTTAACTATACAGAAATTCTTTTTACTATAACAGAAAGAACAATAAAATACATCGAAACAAAAGTTTTAAAAGGTAAATAACATTTTGCAGCCAACAAATTGTTGCAATGCGTTGCTAAAATATCAACAGTTGGGACTTACCAAAACCTGCGAATCCTAAAAAAATAGAAGGCAAGCGATATCAACAGAGTGTATAAAGTTGACCCCAAAGAAAATTTAAAATAATTCCAACCAAAGTCGCTCGAGGCTAAATCCACAAGAAGTAGATAATACAAAAGGTTGTGGAACAAAGTCGACAAGAAAACAATAAGAAAAAACCGATTGCTCCGAACGATATTTAATAGCTCTCCTTCTTTATAGAACAATCCTGCAACAAAAGCAACAATCGTCTTTGTTAAAGCATTGACTCCTATAACATTCATCGAGACAAAATCGAAAAATAACCCTACAAAAAACCCAGCAAAAAGTCCGAAAAAGCGTCCTTCGGCTAAAGTCATCCAAATAGTAAACAGAATCAACAAGTCCGGAGTTACTCCACTTATAGATATAAGAAAGAAAAAAGATAGTTGAACCACACAGATTGTAAGTAGAACTATTGAATAATAAATGATTTTCAGGATTAGACTACGCCGGGTCGAAACTTGAGTTTTCATCTTTATTTTTTGTTTTTCTCCTTTTCTTTCCCTTTTTCAATCAATTCTTTCTCTTTCTTAAGATTTAATTTAAGTTCTTTCGGAGCGGGAAGGTTGTTCAACTTAGCACTTTCTGCGGCTTTTTCAATTAATTGTTGTAGTTCCCTATCGATAACATTTTTAATAACGAAAACTTCTTCGAGGTAAGAAAAATTTACAAATGATTTTACAACTATATGAGAAAAAAGTTCTCCCTCTTCCTCGGATTTCGAAACAACAACACCTATGGGAATAAAAGGAGGAAATTTTAGACTATGTCGCGATGTAACAATTGTATCGCCAGGCTTCACATCAATATATTTAGGAGTATTTTTTAGAAGGAATTTATCGTCGCTTTCCCAACTTATTACACCAAGTGTTCCACTTCTTAAGACTAAAGCAGGCACCTTGACATTCGGATTGGTTATCAACTCCACTAATGAATAATTTTTACTCACACTACTTACCATACCGACCAAGCCAGCGTCGTTGCGAACAGCCATCAATCGTTGAATACCAGAATTTTGCCCTTTCTTGATTATCAAATAATTCCGCATATCGACTGAAATAGTGCCAACGACACTAGCAATTTCGTAGGATTGGCCACTATGTTCCCGCAAACCAATCATTTTTCGTAAGGTGATGTTCTCGATTTCAGCCATCCTCGAAAGCATTACCTTATTTGAAAGTTGAAGATTCATTTCGCGCAGTGTGGAATTTTCGGTTTTCAATCCTGATATATTTGGAATGAAAAAGATATTTTTTTGTATCCAACCCAGCGTTGCAACAACAATTGTCCGATAACCTCCAACTTTATTGATGTCGCCCAACGTAATTAATGAAAGCGAAATTAAAACCAAGCCTAAAAATGCAAAATATTCTTTATACTTGATAATAAGGTCGATTATTTTTTGCATACCGCAATTCTGTATTTATTTTATATGGGTATTATTAATAGCGAACACCTTTTATCAAAACTTCCGAGTATGTATTTATATCTTCGAGAACTTTACCAGCACCTTTTACTACCGATTTTAATGGGTCTTCGGCAATATGAACAGGGAGACTTGTTTGTTCGCTCAAAAGCTTATCGATGCCCTTCAATAATGCTCCTCCACCATTGAGAACGATGCCTGTCCCATAAATATCAGAAGCTAATTCGGCTGGTGTTTTATCCAAAAGTCGCAACACCGCAGAAACAATCTCGTTAATAGTAGCAGAAAGTGCATATCGGATTCCTTCGGAAGTCGAAACTATTGCTTTGGGCAAACCATTTACCAAATTCCTACCCCGAACTTCGAATTCAACTTCTTCGGAAAGTGGATAGGCAGACCCAATAGTAATTTTTATATTTTCGGCAGTACTTTCCCCAATCAAAATCCCGTGTTCTTTTTTAAAATAGTTCACAATTGCCTCGGTCATTTCGTCGCCAGCAATTTTTATTGATTCAGACACAACAATCCCCGCAAGCGAAATGACAGCAATTTCTGTGGTCCCCCCACCAATATCTACTATCAAATTACCCTTTGGTTCAAACACATTTATTCCAACACCTATTGCACCAGCCATAGGTTCAGAAATTAAATAGACTTCTTTTGCGCCAGCATGTTCGCAGCTATCGCGGACCGCACGTTTTTCAACTTCGGTTATTCCTTGTGGAACACTTACAACAACACGGCGAGTGGAACGCCAATTTTGAGCAACTCTTTTAATAAGTATTTTCAACATTCCTTCGGTGATTTCGAAATCGGCAATAGCACCATCCCGCATCGGTCTAATTATCCTTATATCTCTCGGCGTCCGCCCCATCATTTCTTTAGCTTCTTTGCCAACTGCAATAATGTTTTTATTTAATCTATTGAAAGCAACAACTGATGGCTCATCGAGCACTACTTTGCCCTCGCTAGCAAGATAAATTAAAGTATTAGCAGTTCCAAGATCAATTGCAATATCGTTGGAAAAAAAACTAAGCATATTTTTCTCGAAATATTTGTAAATAAATTACAAAAATAGTAGAAAAAGGAAATATATTGGATAGATAAATCCAAATTTTTCAAGAGAATTTCGCTAATATCTAAAAATTTTCAATAAAAATTTCATTCCAAAGAAGAAAGCAAAAAGCAATAAGACAGCAATAGCTAAAATTTACAATTACTTGTTCAAGATTATCTTGCGAATTAGGATAAAGGATATCAAAAATCTACGACTTACCTTTATTTACATTTTTCGTTCGGAATGTTCAATAACACGTTGAATGAAACAACAAAAAACAGAAGCTAAATAAATTAGCATATATTAATTTTTTGATTTTTTAAAAGTTTCTTTTAAAAATTCCTTAAATCCAGTTGAACTACGAGTCGGCGGAATACTGTATAGTTTTATTTGGGGAACCTCCTTAGCAATTTGTTTTTCTATCAAATGTTGTTCTGTGGAAATTGCTCGAGAAAGATCCGCGAGCGCAGAAATGCTATTTTCGCTTGTTCCTAATAAAAGCACACGAGAACCAATTTGAACTATGAACAAAGTTGCTTTATTTGTTAAAGGCAACTTCCCCAAAATTTTGAAATTAATCCCAAGTTCAGATATCTTACGGTTAGAGTAAAATTTTTTCAAAAGCAAAGAGAGAAAGATAAAAACCGATAAAAAAACTATGATTGTTACGACTGAACCGAAAATATCCGAATTGAACATTGTTATTTCTTAATTGATTTCAATCGTTCAGTTGGGTCAACTAATGTTGTGATGCGAATCCCAAAATGTTTGTCGATTACAACGACTTCACCTTCGGCGATTTTTTTCCCATTGACCAAAATATCAACAGGTTCGCTCACAAGTTTATCGAATTCGATTACAGAACCACGACCAAGATATAAAATATCGCGAATCAACATATTGGTTCTTCCCAATTCAATTGAAACCGGAAGTTGCAAATCGTAAAGCAGTTCAAGTTTTGGCTCCAAAGGTGAATAAATGGTATCGCCTACTTCCGGCTTTTCGCCTAAAGTTGTTGGAATAGAAATATCACTTTCCTCGTCGGATGATTGCTCCTGTGGTGGCACCACCCCACCACTACTCATTAGAGCATCTATTTCTTCCTGAGTCATTGCCATAATTTATTCCTCCTGTTTGTAAAACAAAAAATCATCCAAGATATCTTCGTCGCGAAGAGGACGAAGGATTTTAACAGCCTTTTTAGAATCAACCGCCCCCGGACGCCCAGCAAACTTCTTTTTCCCAGCAACCGAAACAATTACCTCGTCGGTAATTTTGTTATTTAACCGAATAATATCGCCTATTTGCAATTCCAACAATTCACGAACAGTAATTGTGGATTTGCCAAGCTCGGCAAAGACAGGTAAATAAGTTTTCGACATATGTTTTTGAACTACTTCCATATTATCCCGAATTTTTTCGGGAGTTTGTTTGACTGGTCCAGCAGTAATTTGCTGTCGGACAAGCTTTGTTAACACTTCCTCCAAAGCAAAAGTTGGAAAGCACAGATTCATTAAATAAGTATGTAACCCAATATTAACATCGAAAGAAATAACTATAACGATTTCAGAAGAAGGTGCAATTTGGACAAAGTCTGCCTCCATTTCCAATCGTTGGAGTCTAAACGAAAGTTCGGCAATTGAATGCCAAGCTTTTTGAAGTTCGGATAGAATATGTTCAACAACTCCTCGAATAACGGCTTGCTCAATTGGTGTTATTGCACGTGGCTTGGGCTGAATATCACCAGAGCCACCTAATAACCGTTCGACTAATGTTAATGCAAGCTGGGTGCTTACCTCCAAAATTCCAGAACCATCGGTTCCCTCAATATCGAACACATATAAGCAACTTGGATTTGCAACCGAAAGAATATATTCAGAATAAAACAATTGGTCAACAGAAGTTACAGCAATTGATACAACTGTTTGTAGCCGCGATACAAGGTAGTAACCAAAAGACTCGGCAAAGTTTTCGTGGACGCTTTGTAACGTTCGGACTTGATTTTTAGAAATTCGGTTAGGGCGCCGAAAATCATAATTCGAAATTTCGGCTCTCCTGATGCGCTCGCCAAGGAAATCATCTACATCGAGCGAACCGCTCGACATTTCGCTCAACAGTTTATCAATTTCCGATTGCGATAAAGCATCACTCATAAGCCGCCACAATTATTGAATAATAAATTCATTCAAATATACCTCGCCCAAAACAAGGTTGTTGTCGCTAAATACTTTGTTCAAATTATCCTTGAAAATAGTAACGAGTTCGCCCCGTTTCATCTGTAATTCTGTCATTGTCATAGAACCAAGAAGTTGGTTCAATACTCCTCGAATTCGAGCCATTAATTCAGGAGGTAGAGTTCCTTCTTTTGGTTCATTTCCTTCGAAAAGTTCCTTGAAAGCTTCTTTATCTCTCGCAAAGAATTTCAATCCTAAATTAACAACAATAAACTTGTCCGAATTTAAAAGATTAGTTGTAACTCTCCCCGTTTCGACATATTTTATTAGTTCTTTCTCTACCCCAGCAAAAGGTCCTTCTTTTGCTTTTTTTACTTCTTTCTTCGCTTCTTCCTTCTCTTTCTTTTCCCCGCTGAGATTATCGACAACGTAGGGCAAGAACACGAAACGCGTTGCAAGTATTACTATAAGTAGCGCACCAAAAACGATACCAAGCAGCGGAATTAATCCTAAACCGCCGCCGTTCGATTTCGCTGTCTTTTCGGCTTTGACTTCGACAGCGCCATTTTCAATATCGTCTTCTTCTTTCCCCATAAACAACCCTTTTATCAAAAATACAAAAATAAAAAATTATGCCAAAGTAACATTTTTCAAAATTATAGAAAAACAACTTATTTGCAACCAGATACTAAACACATACAAAGAATCCAAATGGTTAAAATTCACCAATTCATATTATTATTGCCGTAATTTTAAACAATATTGTGAAAAAAACATTTACATTTTTTTCATAATTTCTCGAGCAATAACAAGATGTTGAATTTCGGAAGTTCCTTCGTAAATTTCCGTTACTTTTGCATCCCTCATCATTCGTTCAACGTGATATTCACGGACATATCCATAACCTCCATGAATTTGGACAGCTTCGCGAGCAATTTCATTTGCGATGGTTGTTGCCAAAAGTTTTGCTTCCGATGATTCTTGAATATGTTCGAACCCGTTGTCGCGCATCCAAGCAGCTTTGTAAATCAATAATCTTGCTGCATCAATTTTCATCGCCATTTGAGCAAGTTTTGCTTGAATTAATTGATGTTCTATTATCGGTCGTCCAAAAGCAATTCGTTCTTTAGCATATCGAACAGAGGCTTCGAAGGCTCCTTGAGCAATTCCTAAAGCTTGGGCAGCAATCCCGATTCGACCTCCGTTTAATCCACGCATTGCAATATAAAAACCCTCGCCAACATTCCCGATAACGTTTTCATCCGGGACTTCGACGTTGGTTAAACTAATCGAACAAGTGTCGCTCGAACGTAGTCCCATTTTGTCTTCCTTCTTTCCTGGTTCGAAACCACGTGTTCCTTTTTCGATTGCGAAACAGGTGATTCCGCGATGACCCAATTCGAAATTCGTATTGGCAAACACAATATTAATATCGGCATTTTGAGCTGTTGAAATCCAATTTTTGGTGCCATTTAATACCCAGTAGCCATCTTTCCTTTCTGCAAAAGTCTTTATCTGCCTTGCATCGCTTCCGGCTTCGGGTTCACTTAAACAATAGGCACCCAAAAATTCACCTGTTACTAAGCGGCGGAGATATTTTTCCTTCAAATGGTCGGAGCCAAATTTTTCGAAAATCCAATTTACAAGCGAGTTATGAACAGAGAAAATCACGCCAACCGATGCATCAACTTTACTAAGTTCTTCCATTGCTATGGTATAGCTTATGGTATCTAAACCGCTTCCTCCCCACTCGGGGGCAACCATCATTCCTAAAAAACCAAGCTCCCCAAGCTTTTTCATTATTGCTTTGGGAAATTCCTGCTTAATATCCCGTTCAATTACGGATGGAGCAATCTCTTCGTTAGCAAATTTACGGACAGTTTCCCGAATTCGTTCGTGAATTTCATCGTATTGAAACGAAAACATAAAAACAAACCCCAAAAATTTACATACAAACAATGCAATTTAAATCAAAGTTAATTGCTAATCAAATAAACCTAAAATATTTTTTAATCAAGTTGCTCAAAAAACACAAAAAATTGAAAAGAATACAGAAAAGCTGAAATTTTTATAGGAAACATATTACTTCTACAATTGCTAACAGACGAAAATCGGCTACGCATTGGAAGTCGAATTTTTTAGCATCCTTATTTTTCATTAATTTTGTTTCTTTTTAAGTTTGCTAACTGAGAAAAATGGTGAAACTCGAAACGATTATCTCGCTTGCAAAGCGTCGTGGATTTGTTTTTCAATCGTCCGAAATCTACGGTGGTTTGAACGGTTGCTGGGATTTTGGTCCGCTTGGAACTGAACTGCTCCGAAATCTGAAAGAATTATGGTGGCAAACAATGACTTACCGCGACGACATCGAGGGACTCGATGCTTCTATACTAATGCATCCAAGCACTTGGGAGGCAAGCGGACACGTCGCTCAATTCACCGACCCAATGATTGACAACAAAGTAAGCAAGGCACGTTACCGAGCCGATAACCTTATCGAAGAATATATTGAAAGGTTACGCCACAAGAATAAAAATGCATTAGCCGAAGAAATTCAACAGAAACTTTCCCAAGCACTGAACCCATCCGATTATTTCGACATAATCCAAACCTATAAAATCCCCGACCCCGTTAGTGGAACGACGGAATGGACAGAAGTTCGAAATTTCAATTTAATGTTCAAAACTTTTATTGGGGCAGTTGAAGACGAGAAAAACGTAATTTTTCTTCGTCCGGAAACTGCACAAGGGATTTATGTCAATTTTAAAAATGTCTTGGATTGCTCCCGGCAAAAAATACCATTCGGGATTGCCCAAATTGGCAAAGCCTTTCGCAACGAAATCAACACCAAGAATTTCCTCTTTCGAACCAGGGAGTTCGAACAAATGGAAATGCAATACTTCGTTAAGCCCGGAACCGAAAACTATTGGTTCGATTATTGGGTGCAAGAAAGAATGGGCTGGTATTTGTCGTTAGGTTTCAATGCTCAAAACTTACGAATTAAGGAACACGATAAACTTGCACATTATGCAAACCGTGCAATCGACATTGAATATGAATTTCCTTTCGGTTGGGGCGAAATCGAAGGTATCCATTCTCGAACAGATTTCGATTTGCGTAACCACCAAGAATACAGTAATAAAAAGCTGGAATATGTCGATACCATAAATAACGAACGTTACATTCCTTATGTAATCGAAACAAGTGGGGGGGTTACACGTTCTCTTATGGCAATTTTATGCAATTCTTTCGACGAGGAAGATGTTCCATCGGAAAAAGGAACACTCGAAAAAAGAACTGTACTGAGGTTTCATCGTAAACTTTCCCCAATCAAGGTGGCTGTTTTTCCACTTGTCAACAAAGATGGAATGCCAGAATTAGCCGAAAAAATCTACCATAATGTCCGAAAGAATTTCAAAGCAATGTATGACACATCGGGAGCAATCGGGCGCCGGTATCGACGGCAAGATGAAATAGGAACACCGTTTTGTATCACAGTCGATGGGCAATCTTTGCAAGACGACACAGTTACAATCCGCCACCGAGATTCAATGTTGCAAGATAGAATCAGCATTAGTCAAATAAACAACTATCTTTTCGATAATCTAAATAATAATACTAATTAGGTAATGAAATTTTTAACTACGATTGCTCTCCTATTTATTGCCTTTGGCATTTTCAATCTTCGTGTGTCTGCCCAAGATACAAACAAACAAAATGTCCCAGCAATACAAACCTCCCGAGATTCTTTCGATATTCAATCCGAATTAGATAGTTTAATAAATCAAGCGGAGATTGATAGCAGGCTATCAACCGATAGTTCAAAAGACTCATTATATTTTAAAATAATTAAGAGTTTCGATATTTTTGGGGCTCTCTATCGTGAACTTATTGTAAACTACGTTGTCGAACTCGACCCCGAAGAGGTAATCCAAGATGCAATTAATGGAATAACATGGAACCTTGACCCATATACAAATTTTTTCTTTTCTGAAAGCGATTTAGACGAAGTTATCAACTACAATTCTTACGTTGGTTTGGGAATAGTTGTCGGAGTTGACGATAATCATTTAATGGTTCTGGATTTTACAGATTCTTTGGCACAAGATTCCTCGGGTTTAAAAATAGGCGATAAAATTCTTAAAATTGATTCAATACCTATCCCGCCAGATTTGGACACTTTGAAAAAATATACAAGTGGGAAACCGAATACAAAAATTAAACTTACTATCCTAAGGATAGGAGCGAAAGATACCCTCGATAGAACTCTCACCCGACGACAAATACAGATGCCCGATGTTTCTTTTTCGAGCATATACGAAGGCGATTCAACAAAGATACTCTACATTAAAATTGACCGTTTCAGCAGCGAAACCCCATCGCAAGTTAGAAATATTGTCTCTCCATTTTTGAGAGCAAAAAATGGCAAAGGAATCATCTTGGATGTCCGCAACAATCCAGGCGGCACATTAGAATCGGCAATTAGTATTTGCGAAATGTTTCTACCGCCAGGAGCTACAATAGTTTCGATCGAGGGAAAAAATAAATATCAAAACAAAGTTTACAAAAGTGTGTCGAACCCCCTCGACACAACAATTCCTTTAGTCGTTCTTGTCAATTCATCGAGCGCAAGTGCAAGCGAAGTTCTTGCCGGAGCATTCCAAGACAATGATCGAGCGGTAATAATTGGTCAACCAACTTTCGGCAAAGGACTGATTCAAAGTATTTTAGATTTGCCATACGATTCATACCTAAAAATAACTACGGCAAAATATTTTACACCATCGGGGCGTAGTTTACATCGGTTGCGTTATCCTTCGCGAACAAACAATAAATTGCAGCGAAAAAAAGAGAATCAAAATTCATTTCATACTTTGCATAATCGAGAAGTTTTTGAATCGAGCGGAATCCAACCCGATATTATTATCGGGAAAAATGAGGAAAATCCATTCATCAGCCAATTGAAAGAGAAGTATGTAATTTTAAAGTATGTGTCCTTGCTGGATAATACAGGGCAACTTGACAAAATAACTTCAAAAAGAAATTGGCAAAATGCATTAATCGACGACTTTATAAATTATCTTGTAACAATCAATTTCAAATATAAATCTGAATTAGTTGATTTATTAGATTCTGCATTATATTATGCCGAGAAGAACAATCTGCCATTACAAAAAATTAAAAGCCTCGAAAAAGTAAAAATGCAATTCACAGAAGATATCAAAGCGCTTTGTTATGCAAACAAGTCCGAGATTTCCAAAGAAATCGAAAAGGAAATTCAAAGGAGGCAAGTTTCTTATATGACATTTCAAAAGGCAACTATTGAAAACGACCCATTTTATATTGAAGCGGTGAAAATTCTTAATTCACCATCGGAATACCTCAAGAAGCTAAACAAAAATTTCAACAACAACTAAACACAATATAAAAAAAAATTATTCGTTTAAACCAACGATATGTTTAGATTAATTAACTAGATAGTAGGATTTATGAGAATTACAAAACAATATACTAATCGCGAGAGTCAATCGCTGGACAAATATTTGCAAGAAATCGGAAAATATGAACTGCTTAATCCCGAAGAAGAAGTCGAATTAGCTCGCAAAATCAAGAAAGGAGGATTAGAGGGACAAAGAGCCTTGGAACGTCTTGTTAAAGCGAATCTTCGATTTGTTGTTTCTGTTGCAAAGCAATATCAAAACCAAGGACTAACTTTGGGCGATTTAATCAACGAAGGTAATCTTGGTCTAATTAAGGCAGCTAATCGTTTCGACGAAACTAAAGGTTTTAAATTCATATCTTATGCTGTTTGGTGGATTCGCCAATCTATTCTTCAGGCGCTTGCCGAGCAATCTCGCATTGTTCGTTTACCGCTGAACCGTGTTGGTGCATTAAATAAAATCGGGAAAAAGTTCAGCGAATTGGAACAGAAATTCGAACGAGAGCCAACAACTTCGGAACTTGCCGACCAGCTCGAAATGTCAATCCCCGAAATTATTGAAACTATCAAAATTGCCGGACGCCATCTTTCGGTCGATGCTCCATTCGTTCAAGGTGAAGATAATCGCTTGCTCGACGTTTTACCAAATGAACAACAACCATCCCCCGACCAACATTTAATCCAAGAATCATTGAAAATTGAAATTAATAACTTGCTCAAGACTTTACCTGAACGCGAAGCGGAAGTAGTTAAGCTCTTCTTTGGCATCGATTCTCCCCCTTTGACACTCGAAGAAATAGGGGAAAAATTCAATCTCACTCGCGAAAGAGTTCGGCAAATAAAGGAAAAAGCAATACGAAGATTGCGACATTCTTCCAAATGTAAAGCTTTAAAAGCATATTTAGGATAAAAAATGCATAGAATAGATTACCCTAGCGAGAAGGGTGAACCTACTACACAGATTCGCCGTAGGCCTGAATGGTTAAAAGTTCGTGCACCGGGTGGCGAAACCTATGCTCGATTGAAATCAATGATGCGCTCGAAAACTCTACATACAGTTTGCGAAGAGGCACGATGCCCAAATATTGGAGAATGCTGGGGACATGGAACTGCTACATTTCTTATCCTTGGCGAAGTTTGCACACGTTCCTGTGGCTTTTGTGCTATAAAAACAGGACGCCCGGACCCTATCGACCCCGAAGAGCCATTAAAAGTAGCTATTGCCGTCCAACAAATGGGAATTTCGCACGTTGTCATCACTTCCGTCAATCGCGATGAACTCCCCGACCAAGGTTCAACAATTTGGGCAAAAACTATAAACGAAGTTCGCAGATTAAATCCCAAAGTATCCATAGAGGTTCTGATTCCCGACTTCAAAGGGGAACTCGATATAGTCCAAAAAGTACTCGATGCAAAACCAAACATCTTGAATCATAATGTAGAAACAGTCCCCCGACTCTACAAAATTGTCCGCCCGCAAGCAAAATACAACCGCTCGCTCGAAGTTCTTGAATATTCCAAAAAAATGGGATTTATCACAAAAACAGGTATTATGGTAGGGATCGGAGAAACTTTCGACGAAGTTGTGGAAGTTATGCAAAACCTTCGTCAAATTGATGTCGACATTTTTACAATAGGGCAATATTTGCAACCAACACCGGTTCACTTACCGGTAGATAGATTCGTAACACCCGAAGAATTCAAAGAATATCGAATGATTGGCATTAAACTTGGTTTCCGCCACGTTGAATCGGGACCTTTGGTTCGTAGTTCATATCATGCTGAAAGGCATGTCCAATAAATGTCTTAAATTTATCGTATTAGGCAGCGGTACTTCCTCGGGCGTACCAACTATCTCGTGCAAGTGTTCGGCTTGCACTTCCCCCGACCCACGCGACAAAAGATTACGCACTTCTTTGTTAATACAATCCGCAAACACAACCGTAGTAATCGATGCAACCCCCGACTTCCGTCAGCAAATGCTAAAATTCTGTATAGATAAACTTGACGCTATTGTCTTCACACACGCACACTTTGACCATATCGGGGGATTAGACGATGTCCGTGCTTTCAACTACACTACTCGCAAACCAATGCAAATCTTTCTCAACGAACCAACACTCGAAAGAATCAAACGAACTTTTTTCTATGTCTTCGAAGAGCAGGAGCAAAAAGGCGGGGGAATACCTATGCTTGAAATTAACCTTATCGATACAGATAAATTTTTTGTGGGCGATATTGAGTTCGAGCCTTTACTTCTATTTCATGGGAAATTGCCAGTCCTTGGATTTAGGATTGGCAATTTTGCTTATTGCACCGATACTAATAATTTGCCCGATGAAACAATGAAGAGGTTGCTTAACCTCGATATTCTGGTTCTCGATGCACTAAGATACGAGAAGCACTCCACCCATTTTAATGTTACAGAAGCAATTGAAGTAGCCAAAAAAATAAATGCCAAACAAACATATTTCATACATATTGCACATCAAATTATACATTCAATTTGCGAGAAAGAACTTCCCGAAAGAATGTTTTTATCCTACGATGGCTTAGAATTTGTATTGAATTTTTAATCTACGCTCAACCAACAAGTTGTTATACTTATTATTACTTCGATTATTTCGAAAAAAAATGTTAGATTTGTATTTGTGGTGGGTTCGCATAATGGTATTGCAGCGGTCTTGAAAACCGCCGGGCGAAAGCCTGTGGGGGTTCGAGTCCCTCACCCACCGCAAGGGTGCCTGTTATCAATCACTATTCCTATAACTCAATTAATTCCATCTTTAAATACAAGGTTGATAATATATAATTATCTTCGTAAATTTATTTTTTTAATATATTTATTGTTTTAAAATTATGACTGAAATCTTACTCGAACGAAACAGAAACTTTGCCAAAGGTCAACTATTACCACAGAACCTTGTCCAGCAAAGAGAAAATACTTTACATACTCATCAACCACATACTATTGTTGTTTGTTGTTCCGACTCGAGGGTTTGTCCAGAATTTATTTTCAACTGCGGTTTAGGCGAAATCTTTGTTATTAGAACTGCTGGGAATACCGTCGATAGCTTAGTTTTGGAAAGTATCAAATTCGCTGTGAATATCTTTCCAATCCAACAAATAATACTTATGGGACACACAAATTGCGGAGCGATACGAACAATTTATTTCGACAACCAAGCTCAGTCTAAATTCCCAACAATTAGTTTGGAAATTCTACCTTCCATTCAAACGGCAAGAGAACTTTTTAATTCGAATGACGAAGGAGCAATTAATTTCGCTACCATCGAAAACTTAAAGAAACAACTTTCGAAGGTTTCTACGTATCCAACTATTGCGCAGAAATTTCAAGAAGGAACACTTAAAATCTGGACTGGTATTTATAACCTTGAAATAGGAATTTTCGATATAATTGGAATCATCTGAAATGGAAAATCTATTTTTCGAGAACGAGCAGCAAGTAAACTATCTTCCACCTTTGGCTGAACGTATGCGACCAAAGAATTTCGAAGAAGTTCTTGGACAAAACCACCTTCTTGGCAAAGACGCACCTCTTCGCCGGTTCTTTGAAAATAGTAGTTTCCCTTCGATAATTTTTTGGGGACCGCCCGGCGTCGGGAAAACAACTCTTGCCTTTTTAATTGCCGATGTTGGCGGGTATAATTTTATTCGAATCTCCGCAGTCGAAGCCGGAGTAAAAGAGGTTAAAGACATAATTGCCAAAGCAAAGAATGCACTTTCGAAAGGTAAAAAAACACTTCTATTTATCGATGAAATACATCGGTTCAACAAAGCTCAACAAGATTATCTTCTCCACGCTGTCGAAAAAGGAATCGTTACTCTTATTGGCGCAACAACAGAAAATCCTTCTTTCGAAGTTATTCCCGCTCTGTTATCGCGATGTCAAGTTTACAAACTACACCCATTAGGAAAGAAAGACATTTTAGAGGTTCTTCGAAAAGCGTTGACAAACGACGCCACCCTGTCCCAATATGAAATACAAATCGAGGATTTCGATATTTTTTATACCCTTTCGGGCGGAGATGCTCGAGTAGCCTTAAATCTTTTAGAAATCTCGTTCGCTTTGGCTTCGAAAGAAAACGATGTTTCGATTGCAATTACAAAAGAACTTGTGACCAAAGCAGCTCAACAGAAGGCTTCGAAATATGATAAACACGGCGATTACCATTACGATACTATTTCGGCATTCATAAAGTCGTTGCGGGGTTCCGACCCCGACGCTGCACTCATTTGGCTTGCCAAAATGCTCGAAGCCGGCGAAGACCCACTTTTCATCGCCCGCCGTATGGTCATCTTTGCAAGCGAAGACATTGGAAATGCAGACCCGTTCGCATTACCTTTGGCAATTGCTGTGTTCCATTCAGTTCAAGCTGTCGGTATGCCCGAAGCACAAATTAATCTTGCACAAGGAGTTACCTATCTCGCTTCGACCGAAAAATCTAATGCTTCGTATATGGGATTAATGGAAGCATTAAAAATTGTCCGCCAAATACCAACCCTCGAAATCCCTTTGCACTTACGAAATGCACCTACCCGCCTTATGGAGCAATTCGGCTACGCAGCGGGATATAAGTATCCACACGACTATCCACAACATTTTGTCCCAGAAAATTACTTTCCAATTGATTTTTCACCTAAACCTTTATATCTTCCAACCGAAATTGGAAAGGAAAAAAAACTGCGCGAAAGGTTATTTGCAATTTGGAAAAATAGGTATCAAAACAAATAAAAGAACTAAATTCCTAATAATATAATCTTCCCACTACACTCAACTTCAATTTATCATAAAAATTTTAAAAAAAATTAAAGAGCAAGCGATACTTTTTCGATTTTTATGTGTCTATTTATATTGTAGAAAATGCAAAAATGGAAAAAGTTTTTCGGGATGGCAACGATGGTTGCAGAATTTGTTGAAATAGAAAGACTTAGGACGGGCAAAAGCAAAGGTAAATAAGTCTCTAACATTTTCTCTCCATAAAAAAACAAAAATAATATTTTTTTTAAATTATTTTTGTGTTATTAACGCATTTTCTCAAAGAACCACAAATAGAAACGTTATATTTTCGAAAATATTTAGCGATACTAACAAATAGTTTTAGTATCCTAAAATTTTAGATATTATTGTTGTGATCGAAATGAACATAATTGTTCAGAAAAAAATGAAAAAAAAATCTCCAGTCATAAATCCATTTCTCAAAAGAAAAAGTGAATATGATTTTAAAATTACAATAAATTTTATTAATTTTGAATTTTGTACTAGTAAAAACTAATTTTTTTAAACAATTAAATTAAAGGAGTATTTATGTTTACAAAAATTAATTTTTCTGCTTTAATTATTCTCGTTCTTTCCTTTTTAGTTTTAAGTTGTAGCAAAAGCGACAATCCCGCTTCCGATGATAATACTCAAAGTGGTGCTGGAACAATGAGCTGCAAAATCGACGGAGTTGCTTGGTCGGCAAGTATACCAGGTTCTCCAATACCTTCTGCTTATGCATATTTTTCAAACCAAGCTTTGGTTATTATCGGAACACAGATGAAGGGAACTGATTTGATTGTAATTACTTTCCAATTAACAAATGTGCAGGGTGCTGGGGAATATGATTTAGGTGCCGGAGTGCAAAATGGAATTCGAATGGCAACTGTGACATATACTAACAACTCGACTTCTTCTCAAGAATCATATGGAACTGATTTGAATACCCAAGAACCTGAAGGGGAAATTAATATTACAAAATTGGACCTAACTAATAAAATTGTTTCTGGCACATTTTATTTTAAAGCGACTTCCGATGCCAAACCAGGGGTAGTGAAAAATGTTACTGAGGGAAAATTCGATGTAAAATTGCAATAAATTTTATTTACCGTTAGTTTCCATTTCAAACTCGCAAAGATTTCTTCTTTTGATTTTGAAAAACGGGGAGAATATCTCCCCGATTTTTTCATTTACCAATCCTTTTTAATTTCTTTCATTTTACACAAAGGTATTTAGTCTATTAAACCAAATTAATAAACTTTTTAGATTGCTTTTAAAGTAAGGCAAATATTTTCAACGGTATGGTGAGACTTTTTTCAATTTTATGTGTCTATTTATATTGTAGAAAATGCAAAAATGGAAAAAGTTTTTCGGGATGGCAACGATGGTTGCAGAATTTGTTGAAATAGAAAGACTTAGGACGGGGGGGGGAATTCCTCGGAGTTCAACTCTCGGAGAAGGGAGAAAAATGTTCGAAGACAAAGAAGAAGGAAGGAGCGAAGAATGAGCGAGCCCGACCACCTCCAATTGTTTGCTTT
>JBBIJO010000024.1:0-21385 GCA_037445895.1 Ignavibacteria bacterium
TGGTTTCGATCCTCTCCTTTTCCGTCCTAACTTGGATGCTTCGTCGGTAATCGAGCGGTTTAACCTTCGGGATAAATTTGTTGTAGGTTTTTCGGGAACCTTCGGATATTACCATGGCATTTCATTCTTTGCCGAATCGCTAAAATATATCGCCAAACAAATTCCGAACGCAGTCTTTCTGTTCGTTGGCGACGGAGAATACCGAGCACAACTCGACGAAATCATTAAACGCGATAATGTCGAAAAACACACGATAATTACCGGTTTTGTTCCTTACGAAACCGTGCCCGAATATTTATCGGCGTGTAATGTCCTTGTTTCGCCTTGCATCAACAACGAAGACGGAACCGAGTTTTTCAACAGTCCTTTGAAAAATTTCGAATATATGGGTATGGGGAAACCAATCGTTGCTACTGCCGTTGGACAACAAAAAGAAATCTTTACCGACCGAACGAATGCTTTGCTCGTCGAAGAACGAAATCCCGAGGCACTTGCCAACGCAATAGTTGAAATTTATCGGAATCCCGATTTGGCACATTCCATTGGGGAAAATGCTTACCGCGAAGCAATCGAAAAACATACGTGGAAAAACAGAGCCCAAAGAATTTTGGATGAATATTATAGATTAATTGGGAAATAACAAAAAACAATAACGTAAATTTCGTGATCCCGGCAGGAATTGAACCTGCGGCCCTCTGATTAAAAGTCAGATGCTCTACCCCTGAGCTACGGGATCAAAAAATTAAAGTTTACAAAATTACGAAAAATTCTTGGTATTATTGCAAAATAAATTGATTTAATATTGATAAACGGCATACACTACATTACTAAATTCCTATATAAAATAATCAAGAAAAACAAATATGCAAAAGGGTATAAAAATCTATGCAGTAATGTCGAAACTATAAACATAATTATTTTATTTAATTTTTTTAATTTTGTTAAAGTTTTTCGAAAAATTGACGATAAATGTAATTGGATAGGTGGAGTTTTATATGACAATAGAACCTTTGCAACAGCAACAAAGCAATGAAGGGGCAAAGCCCGCAGTTAGTGTGCAGTTCGAAATACAAAAGGATGTGCTCCGCCAAGCAATTGGTGCATCCACTAATTCTATGCAAAACCAACTATTGCAACTTATTGCGAATATCCCAAATTTACAGCAAGCACAACACACCGCCCAAACCCAAATCGCTAAAGGATTTTTAGATATTAAAATCTAAGATTGATTTATTAAGAAATTGCAAAGTTCCCTCGGCAAACAGTATGAACACAAAGCTAAGGCGTTGTGTCGTCAATAATCTTTCTTAAAGCGAGATTTCCTATTTCGAGACAACAGGTAAGTCCGGGAGATTCGATACCGATTAGATTTACAAAGCCGGGGAATCCGTTGCGACTTTCTTCGTTTATAATGAAATCGGGGTAATTAGTTGAGTGATATGCAAGTTTAGGACGAATCCCCGCTTGGTCGGGGATTAAATCTTTGGCTTCGAGTCCGTCCAAATAACGAGAAACCGAAAGGGAAAATTTTTCGAGTAATTCTTCGGGGACTGAATATGCTTGCTTACGTTCGTCGAGGTAAACGATATCGGGACCTAATTTTAGCCCCCCATCAAGTTCAAGCGTTAAATGAATCCCCAGGAAATTCCCGTCTTTCGGCGGGACGGGATATATTAAATGGTTTACCAATCCGGATTTGGCAGGTTTTACACGGAAATAATGTCCTTTTGCCCAACACAAACGATAACCGAGCGAATCGACATCCATTCCAAGCATTCGAGCAATTGTATCGCTTTCGAGCCCAGCGGAATTAATAACGAATTTTGATTGAACATTAAAAGTATCGCCGTCATCGGTCCGTAGCCCGATATAGTAACCTTCCGAAGTTTTTTCGATTGCAACGACTTCGTGCCGATAAGCAAAATCGCAACCATTAGATTTTGCCTCGACTTGCAAAGATTCCATTAGTATATGGCTGTTGAGAATCCCAGTCGAAGGCAGCCAAAGTGCCTCGATAGCCTTTACGTTTGGTTCTTGTTTGCGTAACGACTTTTGGCTAATCCATTGGATACCATCGACACCATTATCCTTTGCACGTTGATAAAGTTGTTGCAAATACTCTATTTCCGTAGGCTCGGTTGCAACAATGAACTTTCCCAATCTCTTGTTTGGAATGTTGTGTTCCTCGCACCATTTATAGAGTGATTTATTTCCTCGAACACACAGTTTCGCTTTCAAGGAGCCGGTAGGATAATAAATTCCCGAATGAATTATTTCGCTATTGCGCGACGAGGTTTCCCATCCAAACGAAGGATGCCTTTCGACGAGCAATGTCGAAAATTTTTTACTCGAGAAATAGGCACACGACAAGCCAACTACACCCCCACCAATAATGACAACTTCGTAATCCATAGGGCAAGTTAAAATCTATAGCGAATTCCAAAGTGCAAAGGGATATAATAGTAGAACCAGTCCCCATCTTTCAAGAGACTGGAAATTGGAACTCTATATAATAATTCAGAAAAGAAGGAAAATCGCGGGGTGAAGCTATAGGAATAACCAACTCCGAAATGAACACCGAAAGAAAGAGAACTCAAAGATTCAATCTTATTGGTGGGGATCTGCATAGTTGTCTCCCCATTATTATACTGATAATCTTTGGGTTGAATAATGTATCGGGAATATGATATCGACTTCGAAAGTGGAATACTGAAATTAAAACCACCAAAAGCATAGAATCCATACGGTAGGAAATAATCGCCCGATATTCCAAAGTTCAAAAAAGCCCCATCGAGCGATAGACGCCTTCCTTCTTGGAAGGGCACCAAGCTAGTGTCGATTCGAATATGTCCAATTATTGTATCGGGAGATTCGATTTCGGAAGCAAAGTCCTGTAAAGTCAACCGCAGGGAAAGACCCAAGCGTTCCGATATCTTCCGACCCAAATAGAAACCGAAAAAACCAGCCAATCCTGACGAACTTTGGAAATTACCTAACGACTGGACATTCCCACTCGAAGAAAATGATGGTGAATTAAAACCAATTGATAGTAGCCCGAATACACCAAAAAGAAATCCCGGATCGGCTTTGCAATTTTCTTCAATTCCGGAGGAGAGTTGGTAATTGTATCGATTAAGTTCGGGCTGTGGTGTATAGCAAAGAGTCCAAACGGATTCATTCAAAGCAGCATCTGTTGCTACAAAAATCGCTCGCGACGAGAAATTTTTGTCGAAAGGAATAAATTTAATCACTGCTTGCGGCATTCCTTCTTCAATCTTAGGGATTTTAACTTCGAAACCCTCGTTTTGAAGGATTGAAATTCCTTGGATACCAGTGTCGTCTTCGCGGTCGTCGCGAACAATAGCGTCGAAATTATTTGGGTTTGGTCGTCCATCGGCCATTGGTGGAAGTGTATCTTTTGCCGGTTCATAAGCAATGAAGGATTGCCCCGCCATTGTTCCGTAGGCATCGAATGCATCGTGGTCATAACCAAAACCGTATGAATACATTCCAAAAGGCAAATCTCCTTCGATTGAATGCGTTCCGAAAGGAACCTGAATATATGCAATCGAATATCGGCTAATCCCAAGAGTCTTGAACGACGCAGAATCGATGGGCTTTCCATCTAATCGCATACTTTTTATTCCAAGTGTCGGAACGACAACATTAATCATATGACGCCAAAAACCATTAACCGGAGTGGCAAATCGGTATTTTTTAAGGAATTGTTGCGTCGGGCTAACTAAAAGCATCATCGGGTCCCCAATCGAATCGCCGTAGCGGTAACCGTGTGAAAATTGAGCCACAAGAATAGGCTTATTAGATGTAATTTGGACTTCGCGACTTAAAGTGCTATCGAAAAAATCGCCTGCGGAAAGAACGCGAACCAACCGCGAATCGACAAAAATTTTTGTTTCTGGTTCATTCGCAAGCACACGAAAGGTGTATGAACTACGTGGATAAAGAACACCAAGATAAAAGTGCTTACCCCACGACGAGATTGGCGGCATTTGCTCGACAAGATGATTGCAAGCAATGATACCCGGAGGAACATAGGCACACTGATGCCCTGCGAAAACCGATATCTTTTTGTCTGCTTTTATATAGGAACCAGTCAAATCGCAACTTGAACCACGGATAAATTTAGATGCTACCTGGTAAACATCGCCACGATTCAATCGAATATTGATAGGAACACCTTTCGGAGAACGGTCGGTATCGAAAGTTGGGATAATCGTTATTTCTGTGTTGTTTTCGGTTGCAACAATGGCAAATTCAGGCATTAATCCTTCGGAAACATGATAACACATTACCCGATACTCCATCCCGAGAACCTCGACAGGAAAAGCAAGATAGGTGTCTGTTGTTTGGAAACGCCGATTCAAACCATAAATCGAGACGGGATTGTCCGACGTAATGTGGACAGCAAGCCGTTCGGCAACTTGATTGCTTCGCACTTGGGCTTCGGAGGGGATTCTAATATTCTTTACGGTGTTTTTGGGAACAAAAACACTCTTCCGGTATGCAATGCCATCAATTTCGATGTTGACGTTTGCATCTTGCTCGCCGGTTATAAACAATTCAAGAAATAGTTCGCGCGAAAGGTCTGTATTTCCCCGGTCTTCATAATTACGCATAAAACAAAGCCAAAATTCATTCCCTACGGGATTTTTTATCTTCTGGTGTTTACTAACTTTTAAAGTGTCGTCCAATGGTTGAAAGAAAGCAAAAGTATCGTCTCTCTCGCTTTGTTGATGGCCAATTGTTTCAATTTTTCCCAAAGCAAGTAATGGAAGCAAAAATGTAATTAATATGAATTTTAAGAGTTTCATTTCTATTTAACGAATAAAAATTTAGTATTTAAAACAATATTTTCGGAAGTTCTCATTTGTAAATAGTAAACTCCCGCGGCGAAATCATTCGGTAGTGTTAATAATAATCGATAGACTCCGGGCTCGATGTTTTTGTTCAAATCGACTGTGGTGTTGCTTCCAACAGCAATTGCAGAAAAAACTTCGATGTCTCCTTTCGAATTGAATACCTCTGCTCCGGCAGAGTTAAAAACGTAAAATTCCACCTTGATTTGGGGATTGTCGCTTGGTTTGCCAACATTTGCCACACCGAAGTTGAATCGAACAAAATCACCAACAGGCGGCAAAGGAAACGGGTTGTCTAAAAAATTTTTATAAACTTGAAAAATAGGAGGTCCAACAACCTTAATTGTGTCCGAAATTAATTCCGATTCAACCAAAGTGTCGTTGACCCAAAGCGACAAAGGCGTAACAACACATATTGAATCCCGATAGACAAGCCCTTCGACAACCATTTTGCATAAAATTGATGTGGCAACCGGCTGAACATTATTGCTAATGATTTCGATAGTTGCGTCGTCGAGATTATTTAATTGAATTGTAAACGACGGTTCGGGTTCTTGAAAAATTGTTTCGGTTCCTCCAATAATCTTTTTAATATCGAGCAAATAAGCATTAAATTTAATAAGAACTTTTACCCTTGATGGGTTCGGAGAATCAACCGTTCCGTAGATTGGTATAGTATCCAATCGACTACGAAAGATAGTTGTATCGCGAATTTCGATGCTGTTCGAAAGGAGTTCGGGCGTAGTTAAAATCCAAAAATACGCAAGAAGAAAATTGAGTATATTCTTTGTCTTCATTATGCAAATGAATTAAAATACAAAATTAGTTAAAATAACAAAGTAATAAAAATACTTTAAATAAAGCAAGAGTTCCACCTACGAAACTACAAAACTCCGATTGGAAACTATACGGACTAAATTTTCGGGTTAGCGTTTGATTTGTGCTAAAAATTCTTCGACCTCGGGGATTCCTCCTTGGAAAACAAGGTAGCCATTGCTTGGTTCCCGTTCCGTGATTTCGCCTGCAATTGGAGTCAACATAATCTCTTTTACTTTTTCCAAGTCCTTCGTTTGCCCTAAAGCCCAGCAAAGCTTCATATATGCAACTTCGGGCAACATATTAGCGGCTGGAACAACTCCCAAAGCCATCATATCGCGTCCTGTATCGTAAACATACATTTGGACGTAGCCCCAAAGTGTTTGCACTGTCATATAAATAGCAATGCCTTTTTCGTATGCTCGTTTCAACGAAGGATAAAGAGGTTTGTTGACGTGGCCTAAGCCCGTTCCCGCAATTACTATCCCCTTGTATCCGTTATCGACTAAAGAGTCGATAATGTCTGGTTTCATATTAGGATAATAGTAAACGATGGCGACTTTTTCCTCGAACGCTGTGTTGATGATAACGTTTTTATCGGGACGGCGACGTTTGTAATCTTGGCGAAGAGGTACAATTTTTTCTTTATCGACTGTTGCAAGGGGTATATCGCCAATCGTTCGGAAAGTTGAACGATAAGAAGAATGCATTTTGCGGACACGAGTCCCTCGATGTAATAATCCATATACGTCGGAAGTTGGTCCGAACATACATACCATAACTTCGGCTATATCGCCTTCTGCTGCTGTTTTGACACTATGAATTAAGTTCGAAGCTGCATCGGACGAAGGGCGGTCGCTCGAACGTTGCGAACCTACCATAACAATGGGTATTGGTGGATTTTGCACCATAAAGGAAAGAATTGCAGCTGTATGGTGCATTGTATCGGTTCCGTGTCCGATGACAATTCCTTGAACGCCTTTTTCGATTTCGCGACCAATAGCGGTTGCTGTGCCAATCCATTGTTCTGGTCCCATATTTTCGCTGAATACCCCGTAAAGTTTTTCGGTTTCAAGGTTGCAATAATTTGCCAACTCTGGAACCGAGCCATATAATTCACCTGGTGAAAATGCTGGAATTACTGCTCCCGTTCGGTAGTCCAAACGGGATGCAATCGTTCCGCCAGTTCCAAATAGTTTAACGCGTGGTTTTTTAGGGTCAATAGGGAACTCCTTTTCTGGAATCTTGTATTGTGCGATTTTCCTACCCCCGACTTTTACATCAACTACTTTTTTGGCAGCAATGCCAATATTATATCCAGAGCGAAGTTTCAATACAATATGGTGTTCGTCGGCTGTTTCATTTCGAGGTAGTATGATTCCGGTGAACTCGCCAGCATTCGTTACCAAAGTAACATCGCTCCAAACTAACGCTCCAAAGTTTTTAAGAACCGAAAGAGCTTCGCCGCGATAGCCCTTATAATTTTCGTTTGAATCCATTTTAGTTACCATTCCCCCAATAATTTTGGACAAATTCACGAACAAACCGACCTTCGACGCTTCCGCGCAAACCATACATAACAAAAGCAATTAGCAACTCTTTCCCTTTCTCTGGATTATGCAATTTAATCGATTCGAGCTTTCTCGTTGCTTTTTGGAACATTTCGCGAACGGCGTCTTGGTCTGCTGGTTTGGGAAGTCTTTCGAGTTTCAACTCCCCATTTTTCAAGTATTCTTGCAATGCAATTTTAAAACCATCGCGAAGGATTTTCCCATTTCGATATTCATTAAACAATTGTTCAAAAATTCCCATATTCAGTTTATCAGTGTCAAAGCCTTGTTTCTTGAATTTCTTTGGTAGATTAACGAGGATTTCGGAAGCAAAAATCGGGTCAACCGCCCATTCTTTAACAACAAATTCGAACAGTTGTCGATAAGGGGAAACTGCGAGCGGTTCGATACGATCCTCGGGGATTCCAAGTTGGCGATACCACTCTTCATTCTTCCAAAACACCTTCGACATATTCAATCGAATTCGTTCGATGCGTTCGTCGGTAATTTTTTTGGGGGGTAAGTCGGTATCGGGATACATCCTGTCCGGACCGGGTAAAATCCTTTCGAAGCCGGTTGTTCCATCGCGCAAAGCCTGTCGTGTTTCCGATGGAATGCCGATTGTTGCCTCGCGTGCACGAATCATAATCTCGTTCGTAGCTGTGTCGATGTCATTTCGGTCGCCCCAAACGATTATAAAAGAATCATCGTTTGTTGCTCCAATGTGTTTTTTGACTTTGTCGATTTCTTCCCGCGAAATCGTATTGTAAATGCTATCGGAATGGATAATATTCGGTAGAGTTGTAAGGCAAGCGATAACCCGAACTCTGTCGGAAATTTCTTTTGCAAAAATGGTATATGTTTGTGTTTTCCATTCCAAAAGCCCTTTCCAATGTGGTAGTTTCACACATCGGACTTCCCAACCTTCTTGAATAGCCCGCGATATAGGGTAAAAGGAAGTCCTTTTTAAAATTTTCGTTATATTGTAATGTTCGGCATAAAAAGTCTCGGCAGTAATGCCGCGTCGGTGCAATTCCTCGCGTAAACGTAATAAATTCCACTGACGCATTGCCTCGTTATAGGTAAGGATAGGAATATTGTTGATTTTGTGAACACCTTTGATTTCGATGCGAGTGCCTCCGTAAACACTAACGTTGACGTCCTGGCGTGCGGCTCCTATTCCAACACGGACTTTGCCCGTGCTTCGGCAAACCTTTCGAATGATGTTGTTTACTTCGGCAATTTCGAAAGGAGTTCTCATTTGAGGTGCTGTTACAGTTTCGACCAATGGTGTTCCAAGACGGTCGGCAAGATACGTTCGTGTGTGCCCAATGTCGGAAACTTCGCGACAGGAGTCCTCTTCGATGGACATTTGAACTATATCAATCTTTCTATCTTTGTATGGAATCCATCCGTTTATGCAAAAAATTGCTGTTCTTTGGAAACCGTTGGGGATACTTCCATCGAGATATTGTTTCCTTGCGATATGGAGTTCATCGACAACTTTTGCATTCATTGCCAAACCGATTTCCAAAGCACTATCCAAAGCCTCCTCGTTGATTTCGAATGGTGGGGTATCGTCCATTTCATAAGTGCAAATATTGTCCCGATTGATTCTATAAATTATTTCTTTGCGCGTTTTAAACTCCATAAGGGCTGTGCCGTCGTATTCCCCAAGTTCGGAGAGAGTTGGACGCATATGACGCAAAATCTCGGAATGATATTCATCCTTGTATGGCATCTTCGGAACAGGACAATGGCAAAATAGTTTTTTCTTTGTATCTAACTGTTGATGAACTTCTAATCCCCCTTTGAAACCCACGCGTTCGTAGTCGGCGGGCGTCATATCCTTGAATGACTTGAAAACAAAATCGTACATTATTTGAACTTAACTTTTAAAAAGACACAAAATTACGAAAAATTTTGATCGTAATTTGCTAAGAACGAACTAAGTCGTTAGTTTTATTAATATTTTTGCAATCCATACCTTTCGTTTTCCTTTCTAACATCACTAGAACCGATATACAACGATACCCTCGATTCCTATTCTTGAAGGTTTTACACTTTGCTCATTTCGCTACGAGAAAGCGGGGCAAAATTTTGGGTATTTAAGAACTCCAAGTCGTCGCAAATGAATCTATGGAAAGCATCAGAATTCTTTGCCTCGATAGGAACAATGAGAATACCAACATTCACAGTAGAACATAAATATTTTTTACGATTATGTGTGGGTTGTTTCTTGTGCAAATCAAGTCCTTCAAAATAGTTAAATTTGTAATTCTTATTTACATAATTCTTGATGAGAAAGAAGGAAGGAAGAGATTACGAACTAATACGCGGATTGGGGCTTATTACAACGGTTGCGGTAGTTGTTGGGGCAGTAATAGGTTCGGGTATCTTCAAAAAGCCATCGGTTATGGCACAACATTTAGGCTCTCCGGAGCTTATTTTGTTGGTTTGGACAGTAGCAGGGTTAATCACACTTTTTGGTGCGTTAACAAATGCCGAAGTTGCTGGAATAATTTCGGAAACAGGAGGGCAATACAAGTTCTTCGAAGCAATGTATGGGAAGTTTTTTGCTTGGCTCTATGGTTGGGCAATGTTTATCGTTGTGCAATCTGGTTCGATAGCGTCAATTTCCTATATTTTTTCGGACTACGCGCAATATTTTATTAAATTTCCTTCGTTCCCAAAAGAAATAGAAAACGCATATCACATTTATATTCCATACATAGGTAATATCTATCCACTTGCAGACTTTGGAACAAAAGTCTTAGCAATCCTGCTGATAAATTTTCTTAGTGCGGTCAACCTCCGTGGGGTTGTTCTTGGCGGGAGTGTTTCCGCAATTTTTTCGTTTATGAAAGTTGCAGCTATTCTTTTCCTTGTTGTAGTTGCTTTTGGAATAGGCGGGGGGAACATCAATCATTTCACGCAAAACTCAGAAGCTTTTTCGAAAGGAAATATAGGTTTGTTTTCTGGAATACTGATTGCTCTTTCTGCTGCTTTTTGGGCTTACGACGGGTGGAACAATATTACCTATGTTGCTGGCGAGGTTAAAAAGCCCAAACGCAATATACCGCTTGCACTTTCGATAGGCACTATCATTGTTATTTTGGTTTATTTGCTGATTAATTTGGCATACTTTTATATTCTTCCAATCGACACGATTTCCAACTCTAAACTTGTTGCTGCCGATACAGCAGAAAATGTATTAAAAGGGTTTGGGGGCACTTTTATAGCTTTTGCTGTAATGGTTTCGACGTTTGGGACTTCGAACGGAACGATAATGGTTAGTGCTCGCCTTTACTATGCAATGGCAAAAGAAAATCTTTTTTTCAAACCGATTGCCAACATTCATCCTCGCTTTCGGACCCCATACAATTCATTAATATTGCAATCATTGTGGACAAGTATTTTAGTCTTAAGCGGGACCTTCGATATCCTTACAGATATGTTGATATTCGTAAGTTGGATTTTTTATGGTATGGGTGCTTTTGGGGTATTTGTGTTGAGAAAAAAAATGCCGGACGCCGAGCGTCCCTATAAAGTAATTGGCTATCCTTATGTCCCCGCTATATTTGTAGTTTTCGCCGGGGTTTTTGTTGCTTTTACCTTAATTAACGATATCGAAATGTATAATCAACATAAAACTCAAATAGTTAATTCAATTTTGGGAATACTGCTTGTTTTATCGGGAATTCCTTTTTATATTTACTTTATGAAAAAAAACAAATCTGAAAAAAATATTATTCAATTCCATCAGAAGAGGTGACGTATGCCAGCACTTGTATATAACATTCATTCGGAGAATCCTGAACGAAGGAAATTGCAAAAGATATGCGAAGCGTTATACGAAGGTTCTGTAATAATCTATCCAACCGATACCGGCTTTACCCTTGGTTGTGCACTTGCGAACAAGGATGCAATCCAAAAAATCCGACAAATTCGAAGAATCCCCGAAGATAAAGCATTGACGTTTCTTTGTAATTCTCTTTCGAACATTTCGGAATTTGCAAAGGTGAGCAACACTGCTTACAAAACAATTAAAGGATTAATCCCAGGACCCTACACTTTCATTTTACCAGCTTCGAAGGAAGTTCCTAAGTATGCCCAGGACCCTAAGCGTAAAACCGCCGGTATTCGAGTTCCCGACCACGTTTTGTCCCAAGCCTTGCTCGAAGAACTTGGCTCGCCGATTATATCGATTTCGGCTAAATTGAATGATTTTACTTACACGCACCCCGATGAACTTCTCGAAAAGTTTTTAAATTTGGTAGATGTAGCGGTAAAAACCGACAAATACAACTTCGTTGGCGAATCAACTGTAATCGATATGACAACGGATGATTTCAAAATTATTCGTCACGGAGCTGGTATCGGTAAAGTCCTTGAATTTGTGGAGTTAAGTGAATAACGCTGACAATTTGACACATTGCTAATAACAAAAAGGCAGTCGCAAGACTGCCTTTTTGTCATCAAACAACGGAAATTCTTAATTTCCATTCATAGCGTCGTAGAGTCCTTTGAGTTTCTTTCTAAGGTGAAGGACAGCATATCGTTTCCGAGCAAGTAAAGTATTTATGTTTACACCCGATTCTTCGGACATTTCGCGGAAGGAAATTCCTTCGAATTCATTTTTTACGAAGACGTCGCGTTGTTCGGGAGGTAATTCGGCAAGCCCCTCTTGCACTTGTTCCCATATCGTTTTGCGCAATAAATCGGTGTCTGGATCCGAAGTTCTGTCGGAGATAAAACTTTCAAAAGTATCGGAAGCGTCTTCGGCGCCCATCGGAAGTTGCATATCGGAAAATGTTTCTGCTCGTTTTTTCCTATAAGAATCAATAATGCGATTGCGGATAGCTGTAAAAACCCAGGAGGCGATATTTTCGATTGGCTTTTGTACAGTTTGCGAAGCTGCGAGAACATTGGTAAAAACATCTTGCAAAATGTCCTCGGCTTCTTCTTGGCTGCGAACTCTTTGGCGGATGAACCCCAAAAACTTCTTGCGATCCGTCCTAAAAAGTTGTTCGATTTGAGATGTTAAGTCCATAAAACCTCCTAATATTTAAAATTACACTTATTTCACAAAGGTTTTTGCATATTCGACACTGACAAAATGTCGGTCCTGTTTCCAAATATTTTCCCTTCCTGCCTTCCAACATTTTCTCTTTCCCTTTCAATCGAGTATCAAACCCTCATAAAACCTCGTAAAATAGTATAATTTTAAACATTATTTGTTTTTTCAATTTTGTTCATCCTACAAATGTAATAGACACATAAATTTTCAAAAAGTTTCACTTTTTTCGATTTTTTTAAAGAATCAAAAATTCAACATAGGAATTTTTATGCCAAATTTCTTGGCATTTTCAATTGCACGCTCATACCCTGCGTCGGAGTGTCGGATTATTCCAGTCATAGGGTCGTAAGTTAAGACTCTGCGTAGCCGTGTTTCTGCTTCGTCGGTGCCATCGGCAACAACAACCATACCTGAATGCAAAGCTAAACCCATTCCAACACCGCCCCCGTGATGGAACGAGACCCAACTTGCTCCTCCAATTGCATTTAAGGCGAAATTGAAATACACCCAATCGGCGATTGCATCGGAGCCGTCCTTCATATTTTCGGTTTCGCGATATGGCGAGGCAACCGAACCGCAATCGAGATGGTCCCGCCCAATGACAATTGGAGCAGAAACTTCTCCTTTTCGAACCAACTCGTTAAAAAGCAAACCTGCCTTTAACCGCTCGCCAAAACCAAGCCAGCAAATACGTGCTGGAAGTGCTTGGAATCGAACATGTTTTTGTGCGTTCTTTATCCAACGGTGGAGCGCCGCATTGTCTGGAAATGTTTCCATTATTGCTTCATCGGTTCGAAAAATGTCCCTTTCATCGCCCGATAATGCAACCCAGCGAAATGGGCCCTTGCCATCGCAAAATAGGGGGCGAATGTATTCGGGAACGAAACCAGGGAAAGCAAATGCATCGGCAACCTTTCCATATTCTTTTGCAATTCCGCGAATATTGTTGCCATAGTCGAAAACGATTGCTCCTTTGTTCTTGAACTCTATCATTGTTCGAACGTGGATTGCAATAGATTTGTATGCCTCCTCGAGATATTTCTCCGGATTTTCGATTCGCAAGCTATCCGCCTCTTCCTTGGTGTAGTGGGCTGGGTAATATCCATTCAAAGGGTCGTGGGCGGCAGTTTGGTCGGTAACAACATCGGGAACAATGCCGCGGCGTAAAATTTCTGGATGAATTTCGGCGGCATTTCCTACCAGACCAACCGACGCAGCACGTTCCTCTTCCTTTGCTCGTAGAACAATCGATAAAGCCTCGTCGAGACTTTTGGTTTTCATCTGGCAGTAGCCATCGTGGATTCGTTTGTCTATTCGTTTCTCGTCAATTTCTACCGTCAACGATGCTGCACCAGTGAAGTATGCTGCCAATGGTTGGGCGCCTCCCATCCCCCCCATACCGGCGGTCAGTAGGAATTTACCATTTAGGTTGCCCCCGAAGTGCTGGCGCGCAACTTCGGCAAATGTTTCGTAGGTTCCTTGCAAAATTCCTTGGGTTCCAATATATATCCAACTTCCAGCAGTCATTTGCCCGAACATAATTAAGCCAAGTTTGTCCAAACGACGAAATTCTTCCCACGTAGCCCACTTTGGAACTAAATTGGAATTAGCAATGATTACTCTTGGTGCAAGTGTGTATGTTGGAACAACTCCCACCGGTTTGCCCGATTGAATTAAAAGGGTCTCGTCGGGCTCCATATTCTTCAATGTTTCTAAAATCGCATCGAAGCATTCCCAATTCCGAGCTGCTTTACCATAACCGCCATAAACTATCAATTGTTCCGGCTTCTCGGCGTTTTCCGGGTCAAGGTTGTGTTGTATCATCCTGTAGGCAGCTTCAATCTGCCAGTTCTTACAGGTTAATTGAGTGCCCCGCGGAGCTTTGACGACTCTCATTTTTTTATTCCAAAACTCTTAAAACTGCAAAATTAATTTATTTGTTTAAAACAGGGTAGAATTATGTTATATACAATCTTTTTTATTTTTCCAAAAATTCCCTATCATCGAAAAGCAAAATAACATTTTTTTAAAAAACAAAAAAACAAAATTTTTAAATGATATGAAGTTGGAAGCATTTAAAATTTGCTTAAGAAAATTCAACAAAAAATTTAAATGTGAAAATAATTTAGGAGGCAAGGCTTATCCAAACTCGGGAATTCTTTCTTTTGTTCAAAATACTATTAGGCAAAGACACACGATTTGGAGGAAGGAATTTATGGAGCATTGATAAATTGGAAATAGTTAAAATCGGAATTTGTTTTTTGAAAAAAAATATATAAATTCGTTGTTTATTTTGGGTGAATTTTTGTTAAAATTCAATTTTAAATACGACGATTTTGCATTGGAGAATTATTTTGGTTCTTGCTTGTTGCATTTACCAAAAACGAGGGCTTTCAAGATAGTTCTCTTCAAGCATTATGTTACCGATGCTCCCATCTAATTCTATAATTATCCAGCCTCGACTCTTTCGCTAAAAGATTACTAATTTTATTAATTTTGTTAAATTATAAGGGTTTAAAATGAAAAGGGACTTTTTAGAAGTTCTGGATTTTACAACGGAAGAAATACTCGAGACATTTGAACTTGCAATGAAAATGAAAGCACGCAAGGAAGATTACTATGAATCCTTGCGATACAAAACACTTGCTCTAATATTCGAAAAGCCTTCGTTGCGAACTCGAACTTCCTTCGATGTCGGGATTCAGCAGTTGGGAGGGTTTTCGCTTTACCTTTCGCCAAACGAAATTAGTCTTGGGAAACGAGAATCTGTTTACGATGTAGCAAAGAATCTCGAACGAATGGTCGATGGAGTAATGATACGAACCTTTGCGCATCAGATTGTTGTCGATATGGCTCGTTTTGCATCGATTCCGGTAATTAATGGATTGACCGATTATTCACATCCTTGCCAAGCAATGGCAGATTATCTTACGATTTTGGAGAAGAAAGGGAAGATTCAAGGCTTGAAAATCGCATACGTTGGCGATGGTAACAATGTTTCACATTCCTTAATGTTTGCTGCTGGGCGTCTTGGGGCACACATAGTTGTTGCAACTCCGCAAGGCTTCGAGCCTAATTTATTTGCTTATCGGGATGCTGTCGAAGCTGGTAAATTGACAAACGCTATAATCGAAGTTACAAATGATGCAATCGAGGCAGTTCGAAATGCAGATGTTGTATATACCGACGTTTGGGCTTCGATGGGACAGGAGTCGGAAGCCGAGAAGCGGAAGGCAATATTCCAACCGTATCAAGTGAATAGCAAACTTTTTGGTTATGCAAAACCCGATGCTATTTTTATGCATTGTCTTCCAGCACATCGTGGCGACGAAGTAACCGACGAGGTAATCGATTCCAGCAATTCAGTGGTTTTCGATGAAGCCGAAAATCGTCTCCACGTTCAAAAAGCAATTATGTATAAACTTATGAAATAGAATTAATTCGATGAAAATCCGCAATAAGACAGCACTTGTTGCAATAGGTGGTAATTCGCTTATTAAAACTGGCGAGCGAGGCACATTAGAAGAGCAATACAACAATGCCCTCGAAACTGCCCGCAATATTGTAAAAATGGTTCTCGATGGGTGGAAAGTTGTTATTACTCACGGAAATGGTCCGCAAGTTGGTGCCGCATTGATTCGTTCGGAACGTGCTTCGATGGAAGTTTACACTCACACGCTCGATATGTGTGTTGCTACAACACAGAGCGAAATTGGCTATCTTTTGCAACGAGCCTTTTACGAAGAGCTCCGTTCGATTGGTTTGCCAAATTCCGTTACGGTTGTTCCAACAATGGTTCTAGTCGACCCAAATGACGAAGCATTTAGTAATCCTACGAAACCGATTGGTCCATTCTACGACCGTAAGACAGCCGAAATGAAGAAAAAAACTCTCGGTTGGGACATCGTCGAAGACGCAGCACGCGGTTATCGCCGCGTTGTTCCATCGCCCGAACCATTGGATATTGTCGAAATCGACGTAATTAAATCCCTTGTTGACCACGGTGTTATTACGATAGCGCTTGGTGGTGGAGGAATCCCTATCTTTATGCAGGATGCTAAAATAATCGGTTGCGAAGCTGTTATCGACAAAGATCGCTCTTCGGCACTACTTGCAAGCAAACTCGATGTTGACTTATTTCTGATTACTACTGCCACAGATAAAGTTTATCTCAACTTTAAAAAGCAGAATCAGAAGCCATTGGATAAAATAACGACAGACGAGATTATTCGTTATCACAAGGAAGGGCATTTCCCGCCGGGCAGTATGGGTCCAAAGATTGAGTCCGCAGTTCGTTATCTTCGAAGCAATGGGAAGTATGTGATTATTACCTCTTATGAGTATGTCGAGGAAGCTTTAAAAGGCAATGCTGGAACGCATATTCTACCATAAATTTGGTTACAAAAATGAAAATTGAACACATAATTCAATCGCAACAGTTTACAGTTCCCTTAATTTGGGAATTATTCGAACGAACGAAAGAGATGGAGCGAATCGTTCGGCGGGGTGGAACGCGGGACTACGAACGCTACATTATGGCTTCTCTTTTCTACGCACCTTCAACAAGGACTCGATTTTCTTTCGAATCGGCAATGTTACGCCTCGGGGGGAAAATTCTTTCGACTGAACACGCAAAAGAATTCTCGTCGGAAATTAAGGATGAGAGGCTCGAAGACACTATTAGAATCATTGGAAATTATTGCGATTTGATTATCCTTCGCCATTCCGAAGAGGGCGGAGCCGCCCGTGCTGCAACTGTTTCGCACGTCCCAATTATCAATGCGGGCGATGGTTCGGGTGGGCAACATCCGACCCAAGCTTTGCTCGATCTATATACAATATACAACGAACTCGGGACGCTCGACGGTTTGAAAGTAGCATTAATTGGTGCACTGGACAAAGGTAGAACCGCTCGCTCCCTTGCTTACCTTTTGAGCAAATTCGATAGAATCAAACTATTTTTCATTGCGCCGAAAGAACTCCAAATCAAACCCGATATACTCGACCATCTCGATGAAAAAGGTGTTCCTTACGAACTTTTAGATACGGCAGAGAAAATCATCAAAGAAGTAGATGTCGTTTATCAGACTCGAATCGACAAGGAACGGTTGAAAGATAAAAACTTCGACCTTTCGCTCTACAATATTACAGCAAATGTATTGAGAAGAATGAAAAAAGCTGCGATAATTATGCATCCTTTGCCACGTTCCGTTGAAATTGCCCGCGATGTCGATTCCGACTCGCGAGCCGCTTATTTCCGGCAAGCCGAAAATGGCTTATTCGTTCGTATGGCTCTAATTTCAATTGTACTCGATAAAGAATAACAATACAAGGTTAATATTATGAGGACACAAGATTATATTGAACTCGAAAATCTTTACGGAGCCCATAACTACCGTCCCCTCGATGTAGTTATCGAAAGGGCAGAAGGTTGTTGGGTTTTCGATATTGATGGTAAAAAATACCTCGATTGTCTTGCAGCATATTCGGCTGTAAACCAAGGGCATTGTCATCCAAAAATCCTTGAAGCATTTATAAATCAAGCTTCGAAAGTTACATTGACAAGCCGAGCATTCCGAAACGACCAACTCCCGTTGCTTTATAAGCTTCTCCACGATATAACTGGCTACGATATGGCATTGCCAATGAATTCAGGCGCAGAAGCCGTCGAAACGGCAGTTAAAGCTGCAAGGAAATGGGGCTATAAAATTAAGGGTGTCTCCGATGGGCATGCAGAAATAATAGCTTGCGAGAATAATTTTCACGGACGGACCACAACAATCATTAGCTTTTCAACGGAACCACAATATCGCGACGGGTTTTCGCCATTTACTCCGGGTTTCCCAATCGTAAAGTATGGAGATATTGCCGATTTGAAAGCAAAAATTAATGAAAACACCGTGGCTTTCCTTGTCGAGCCAATTCAGGGCGAAGCTGGAATAATAGTGCCTCCGGAGGGCTATCTTCGCGAAGCCGATAAGATTTGCAAAGAGAATAACATTCTGTTTATTTGCGATGAAATTCAAAGCGGGCTTGGACGCAGCGGCAAACTATTCGCATATCAATACGAAGATGTGAATCCCGACTTGGTGATTATTGGTAAGGCTCTTTCGGGGGGCTTTTATCCTGTTTCGGCTGTGCTCGGACGCAAGGAAATACTTGGGGTTTTCAAACCCGGCGACCACGGTTCAACATTTGGCGGGAATCCACTCGCCGCAGCAGTTGCCCAAGCATCGCTAAAAGTTCTCATCGAAGAAAATATGATTGAAAATTCGTTCAAGCTGGGAAAATACTTCATCGACAAACTACGCCAAATTCAAAGTAAGCATATCGTCGAGGTGCGGGGAAAAGGCTTATGGATTGGGGTCGAACTCGATGGACCAGCGCGCCCCTATTGCGAACGTTTGAAGGACGAAGGCATCCTTTGCAAAGAAACACACGACCACGTAATTCGATTCGCTCCTCCTTTGATTATTACCGAAAACGAAATCGACTGGGCTTGTGAACGAATCAATAAAGTGATTAAATCGTTCGATTAACTATGCACTTTAACTTGGAAAATATATCTTTCGAACAAAAGATTGGACAAATGATTATGGTTGGATTTGCGGGTTTACAACTCGACCCCAACCATAGTCTTATTTCTGCACTTCGCGATGGGCTTGTTGGTGGATTAGTGTTTTTCGATAAAGACTTCCAATCCAAACAAATTCGTAACATCGAAAGCCCACCTCAAACAAAATCCTTAATTAGCCGAATATCGTTGGTTTCGCTTTTTCCTTTGTTCTTTGCTGTTGACGAGGAGGGTGGGCAAGTTGCCCGTCTTTCTTCAAAAAACGGATTTTTCGATTTTCCTTCGCATTCGGCGCTTGGTGCATCGAACGATTCAGCGTTCACAAGCGAAGTTGCCGAAAGCATTGCACAACTGCTCGAAGAAACTGGATTCAATGTGAATTTTGCCCCCGTGGTCGATTTGGCAATTAACCCACAAAATACTGTGATTGTTCAGAAGGAGCGAAGCTTTTCTAACAATCCCGAAGTTGTTTTTGGGCATTCTTCGGTATTTATCGAAGAGCATATTCGAAGGAACATTCTTCCGGTTGCAAAGCATTTCCCGGGTCACGGTTCTTCGTCGATGGATTCACATTTCGGCTGGGTAGATGTTACGAAAACGTGGTCGCCGGTCGAGTTGCGACCCTACGAATTGCTTCGGAAGGAAAATCTTCTTTTTGCTGTTATGGTTGCCCATATCTACAATAAATCGTTCGATTCGAATTTTCCATCGTCGTTGTCGCACGTATGGGTCGAAGAAATTCTACGCAAAGAAATTGGTTTCTCGGGTGTTGTATTTTCCGACGACTTACAGATGAAAGCAATTTCGGATAACTTTTCGTTCGAGGAATCAATTGAACTTGCAATCAATGCCGGTGTCGATATTTTGCTTTTTGCAAATCAACTGGATTTCGACAAAAATTTGCACAGCAAAATTCTACAAACCGTCCTACATTTAGTTGAAACAAATAAAGTTCCTAAACACAGAATAGAAGAATCGTTCTCTCGGATAAAACACGCTAAACAAAGAATTATCGATATGTCTAACAAAAATGGTAAATGTAATGAATAATCGAACAAGAGTTCTAATACTCGGCGCGGCTGGGCGCGATTTCCACAATTTCAATGTTTTTTTTCGAAATAATTCGGATTACGAGATTATCGCTTTCACAGCAACTCAAATACCGAACATAGAAGGTAGAATCTATCCTTCGTCGCTTGCAGGTGAATTATACCCCGAAGGAATACCGATATATCCCGAAACTGATTTAGAAGAAATAATTGAAAGATACAAGATTGACGAATGTGTCCTTTCTTACAGCGATTTGTCATACGAAACTGTTATGCATCTCGGTTCGAGAGTTTTAAAGGCGGGAGCCAAATTTTCGATGCTTGGTTCGAAGCAAACTATGTTGGAATCCTCGAAACCTATTGTGTCGATTACTGCTGTCCGAACCGGTTGCGGCAAAAGCCAAACAACGCGCGCAGTTGTAAAACTCCTACGAAATGCAGGCTATAGGGTTGTTGCCGTTCGCCATCCAATGCCTTACGGCAACATAGCAGAACAAAGGGTGCAAAGGTTTGCAACTATCGAAGATTTGCATAAATACAACTGCACAATCGAAGAGATGGAGGAATATGAACCCCACATTGCAATGGGAGGTGTTATTTATTCTGGGGTCGATTACGAAGCCATATTGCGGGAAGCCGAAAAGGAAGCCGATGTGATTGTTTGGGATGGTGGCAACAACGATATGCCATTTTACAAGCCCAATATTTCAATAGTTGTTGCGGACCCACTACGTCCAGGCCATGAAATTTCCTATTATCCGGGCGAAGTCAATTTCCGAATGGCTGATGTCATAGTAATAAACAAAGTAGATACTGCATACCCCGAAGATGTCGATTTTGTATTGGAAAATGCTCGAACTTACAACCCGAAAGCACAAGTTATTCTTGCTGCATCGGCAATTATGGTCGAAAATCCCGATATTATCAAAGGCAAAAATGTCCTTGCAATCGAAGATGGACCAACACTAACACACGGTGAAATGGATATCGGCGCCGGGGTAGTCGCCGCCCGCCGCTTCGGTGCAAGTTCCCTCGTTAACCCTCGACCTTATTTAGTCGGTGAACTCGTTCAAACGTTCGAAAAGTATCCCGACATAGGGACTTTACTTCCAGCAATGGGCTACGGAGAAAAACAAATGAAAGACCTCGAAGCAACTATAAATCGAACCGATTGCGATGCTGTTGTAATAGGAACCCCAATCAATCTTGCGCGATTTATCAAAATTAATAAACCATATACACGAGTCTATTACGAACTTGCGGAAATCGGAAAGCCAAACCTTCGCGATGCCCTTTCCAAGCTCTTTCCAAACGTGAGGTGAAATCAAAATACTAAACTCTCTATCAGCTGTTAAGTAAAGGCACGGCGACTCCGTGCCTTTATTATCTTAGAAATGAAAACATTCTACATCGGGATTTTCAACCCAAGGACAGACCCA
>JBBIJO010000025.1:0-19817 GCA_037445895.1 Ignavibacteria bacterium
TTTAATTAATACTCAAAATGTGCAGATAGGTCGGTCCAATGTATCGTTTGCCTTTGGCTCGCTTTTCTATCGGTGGAGGATTCATTGGGTCGGGATTAGCATTCCCCTTGATTCTTATTCGTTCTGGCTCGACACCTTTCGAAATAAAGAACGACATCAACGATTTTGCACGCTCTTCTGTCAATTCCATATTCCCATTACCTCCGTTTGCGTTATCGGGGTAACATACAATTTCGAATTTTATTTTTTTATTTTGAACGAACTCTGCAACATAAGGTTCAATGAAATCTTCGCTCCCAAAACGCAGTTTCGACTTGTTCAGTTCAAAAGGTGGAACAGGAATGGGAATCATAATTCCCGCGGCTATGGGCGTCAAAGCAAAATCCTTCGAAAATTCAGTATAATGAGTGGTAAGCGGAATATCCAAAGTATATCCTTCGCGGATAAATCCCGAAAATTCAACAACAATTTGATAAGTATTTCCCGGTTTTAACCCTGTTAAAAAGTAATAACCATTTTCGGATGAATTGCTACGCGCTACGTTTACTTTCTTGCCATTTTGGTCATAGGCAACTACGTAAACTGTCATTGGCTCCTTCGTTATCGCATTTTTAACAGTTCCGCTAATACTTACAACAGTCGATGTGAACTGGGCAAAAATAGGAGCAATGGAAAAGACAAGCCCAATTAATCCGAAAAATAAACTCTTTTGTATCTTCATTGTTACCTCTTCTTTTGTTTTGGTTGTGATTGATTTGTTGCTTTCGTTAAAAATCTAACAGTTCCATCGGCGCAACCAGCTATGATAATCGAAGCATCGGAAACTAAATCGACAGACCAGAGTTCGACGCCTGTGTTAAACGACATCAAATTTTTTCCCGAATTGATATCCCAAAGCTTAACATATTTATCGAGGCTGGCACTTACAAGTGTCTTGTTATCCTCGGCAAAAGAAATATCTTGAATTAATTCGCTGTGGGCTTTGATTCTACGGAGAAGTTTTCCACGCGGCATTTCCCAAATGATTATTTCGCCCGATTGGTCGCACGAAGCCAACCTTTTGGAATCAAAGCTATAAATCACACTTAAAACAGGTGCTTCGTGGCCAACTAATGTTAGCAAAGGCTCTTGGGTCGTTAAATCTGTTGACCAAATTTTTATGGTCTTATCGTCGCTCGCCGAAGCGATTGTTTTCCCATCGTAACTATAAGCAACATTGTTGATTGCCCCGGTATGACCACGCAATGTTTTGACTTCAATGCCTTGGCGAACATCCCAAAGTTTCACCGTATTGTCGAAAGAAGTGCTGGCAACAAAAGTAGCGCTATCGTCTTGGCTAAAATAAACCCCGATGACCTGGTCGGTATGACCACGCAAGACTTTTAGTAACTCGCCAGTCTGGACGTCCCATATCCGAACGGTTCGGTCGGTCGAAGCCGAAGCAATCCATTTGTCATTACCTGAAAAAGATAAATTATTCACTTGCCCAAGATGTCCGCGAAGGGTTCGCAAAAGTTTACCTTCGGGCAAACTCCACAACTTGATTGTCTCGTCGAGACTACAAGTTGCAACCATAGTATTTGCTTCATTAACAAAGACGCCAAGAACTTCGTCGTCGTGACTCCCCACAGTTCTCATTTCATATTGTGGCGAACCTTGTGGAAAAAGAGGATTCACAAGGACAAAACTAAACAAAAACGCAAATACAAACATCCTCATATACAGAATTTCCTTAAATTTCAATTTATAAAACATACAAAATAAATAATTCTTATAAACTTTTCAATAAATCTAAAACATTTCTTAATGTATCTCGAATTTCGAGTAGACTTATTTTACTGGATTCCAATGGGTCGAAAAGCCGTGGGGTTAACTCCTTTTTTGTATGTTGGGTTTCTGCTGTTTGGTTTATTATGTCTTCTGTTTTCTTCTTCCTCACCCCTTTTCGATTAGCTGTTTTGCCATAAATGCGGTTAATTTCCTCGATTGTGCCATTCATTGAAATCTTTTGTTCGCGAAGCATCGTTTTGATTGTTCGGAGTATTTCCAAATCCTTTTCCGAATAGATGCGATTACCAGCACGATTTTTTTTCGGCTGCAAAGGCGGAAATTCTTTTTCCCAGTATCTAAGCACGTAGGGTGGTTCTCCTACAATCTCCGAAACTTCACTTATCGAATAATAAAGTTTTTGCATATCAAAATTGCACTTCCAACGAATGTAAAATATAAAAACTTCTGAAATCTTGCAAATAAATTAGTAAATATTTACATTTTTTTAAAAAAATATACTTTTCGGAAAGCTTTTAACTTATAGTTTTTATTTTGTATCAAGGATATTTCGCAAATCGACAGCAACGATTTTTTTCTTAAATTGCATATCTAAATTATTGATGCTCGATATGTTCAAAAGAATTTTAGTTGCTAATCGTGGTGAAATTGCTATTCGAGTTATGCGTGCTGCACGCGAATTGGGAATAGAAACTGTTGCTATTTACCACAAAGTTGACCGCGAAGCACCCTATGTGCACTACTCGGACTATGCTTTCGAAATTTTCGCCGACCAGCCAAAAGCTGCCTACCTAGACGTTCAGCAAATTGTTGATGTTGCAAAGAAAAGTGGGGCACAAGCAATTCATCCCGGCTATGGTTTTCTTTCGGAGCGTGCTCAATTCAGTCAAGCCTGTGAAAATTCCGGTATAAAGTTCATAGGCCCACACCCACATTCAATCGATGCAATGGGTTCGAAAACTCGTGCAAGGGAGTTAATGGCAAAAGCGGGAGTGCCGATAGTTCCGGGCACTCACCAAAAAATTACAAATATTGAACAGGCAATTTCCGCTGCCGAACAAATTGGATTCCCAATTTTGCTTAAAGCTGCCGCCGGAGGTGGAGGTAAAGGTATGCGCAAAGTCTTTAAGCCAGAGGAATTCCAAGATGCATTCGCAGCGGCACAAAGGGAAGCTGGTAAATCCTTCGGCGACGATTCCATATACATCGAAAAGTTACTCGAAAATCCTAAACATATTGAATTCCAAATTCTCGGCGATGAATTTGGGAACTACGTTCATCTTGGGGAACGAGATTGCTCGATTCAACGTAGGCACCAAAAAGTCATTGAGGAAGCACCATCGACAGTTCTCGATGAAGCATTGCGAAAGAAAATGGGAGAAGTTGCAATAAATGCTGCAAAGGCAGTAGAATACGTAAACGCTGGAACTATCGAATTTCTATTCGACAGCAACAAAAATTTTTACTTTCTCGAAATGAATACGCGTTTGCAAGTTGAGCATCCCATTACCGAAAGCATCACAGGGATTGATATTATTAAGGAACAAATACGGATTGCATCGGGCGCCTCGCTTTCATTCAAACAGGAAGATGTAAAATTCAAAGGACACTCGATAGAATGTCGAGTTAATGCCGAAGACCCGTTCAACAACTTTTTGCCCGATACGGGTAAAATAACCTATTTGAGAGAACCTGCGGGAAAAGGTATCCGACTCGACTCGGGAATCGAGATGGGTGCAGAAGTTACAATTCACTTCGACCCCCTTATTGCAAAATTGATTTGTTACGGTCGAACCCGAGACGAAGCAATTGAATTGATGCTACGTTCTCTTCGCGACTATCAAATATTCGGGATTAAAACCGGAATACCTTTTTTGCGGGCAGTTATCGAGCATCCAGTTTTCCGCCAAGGTAATTACGACACAGGTTTCATCGAAAATGTTTTTGACTTCGAGTCGTTCAAGAGCCGACGGAACAGTAATCTCGAGTTAATCTCGGCAATTGCTGTGTTCATAGACAAAAATCATAAATCGAAAGAACCGAAATTGAATATTCAAAACGATAGCAAATCGAAAAATAAATGGAAACAAAAACTATTGATTCACAGAAGATATAGCTAAAAATGGCACACAAGCCTTTATCGGTTGTCTTGATGAGTGGCGGTATGGATTCAACTGTTACTGCAGCAATTGCTATCGAATGGGGCTTCGAAGTTGCTGGGCTACACATTACTTACAAACAGCGAACACAGGAGCGTGAACTGAAAGCATTTAATGACATTTGTACCCATTATAGGATAAACAAAAAGTTAATTGTTTCAATCGACCATTTAAAGGAAATCGGGGGTTCTGCCCTAACGCAAATAGGCATTGAAGTAGAAAAAGCAGATTTAAGCAGGAAAGAAATTCCGACGACCTATGTTCCATTCCGAAATGGGAATTTACTTGCAATTGCCACAAGTTGGGCAGAAGTACTCCGAGCAAATGCGATTTTCATTGGAGCAGTCGAAGCAGACAGCAGCGGATACCCCGATTGTCGCCAAAGTTTCTTCGAAGCCTACGAAACCGCAATTAATTTCGGAACCAAACCAGAAACAAAACTGAAAATAATAACCCCTGTGATTACTTTTTCGAAAAAGGATATAGTGTTGAAAGGGACTGAATTGAATGTGCCATTCCATCTTACCTGGAGTTGTTATCGGGAAAACGAAATTGCCTGTGGAGAATGCGATTCCTGTGCTCTTCGGTTGCGAGGCTTTTCACAAGCCGGAATCGAGGACCCTATCCCATACAAGAATTACTTAAACAATTCATAATTAGGAGAAACGTATGAAAAAATATTTTTCCGCGGTTAAATCAATACACTTTGTTGGAATCGGGGGCATTGGAATGAGTGGCTTAGCAGAAATCTTGCATAATCAGGGTTTCAAAGTTACTGGCTCGGATTTGCAAAGCTCCGAGAACACAGAATATCTAAGTAAATTGGGGATTAATGTCCGCATTGGGCATTCTGCGGAAAATGTTTTTTCAACGGATGTTGTCGTTTATTCCAGCGCCGTCATTCCAAATGAAAATCCAGAAACATTGGAAGCTGAACGCCTTGGTATCCCCGTGCTACGTCGAGCAGAAATGCTTGCCGAAATTTCTCGATTAAACTACTCGATTGCAATTTCGGGGACTCACGGCAAAACCACAACTACATCACTTTGTGGTTTACTTCTAATTAATGCCGGATTCGACCCAACTGTAATTGTCGGAGGGCGACTGCGTTCGCTCGGTGGGACAAACGCACGCCTTGGTTCTGGGGAATGGACTGTCGTCGAAGCCGACGAATTCGACCGCTCCTTCCTTCAACTTCTTCCAACAGTAGCCGTTGTAAATAACATCGAACCGGAGCATTTGGATATATACGCGGATTTCGAAGATTTAAAGCAAACATTCGTAGAATTTCTCAATAAAGTTCCCTTCTACGGTGTTGTTATTGCAGGAATCGACGACCAAGGCGTAAAACAAATCCATTCGCAAATTAAACGAAAAGTTGTAACTTTTGGAATTTCGAAAGTTGCCGATTTTCGAGCCGAAGAAATCGTTTTTGCACAAAATCAAACCTCCTTCGCAGTTATTGCTAAAAATGAACTATTGGGAAAGGTTTTTTTGAATATACCCGGTATCCACAACGTAAAAAATGCTTTAGCAACAATTGCTATTGGATACGAGCTTGGGATTGATTTAGAAACGATAAAACGGACACTGTTCGAATTTACCGGTGTCTTTCGCCGATTCGAAATAAAAGCGGAAAGGGATGGCATTTTAATTATCGATGACTATGCACATCATCCAAGTGAAGTTCAAGCAACTTTAAAAGCAGCGCGCGAAGGATGGAACAAACGAATCATAGCTATTTTCCAACCCCATACATACACGAGAACAAAGTATCTTTGCGATGAATTTGGCGCATCGTTCGACGACGCCGACATACTTATTGTTACCGACGTTTATCCTGCACGCGAAAAACCTATCGAAGGAATTAGCGGAAAAATTATTGCCGATGCCGTAATTGGAATGGGACATAAGAATGTATATTACGTCCCTGAATTCGAGAAAATCCCAGAAGTCGTCCAATCACTGGTTCAAAACCAGGATATGATAATAACAATTGGGGCGGGTAACATCTGGAAAATTGCCGAAAAGTTAGCCGATATGATATAGAAAATCCTTTTGAAAAACATTAATAGCAAACAACCTCAGCGTAAACAAAAACTTCCTGAAAAGTTCAGTAATTTTTTCCGATTCTTTGCATTTTTATATTAGGATTTTGGAAAATTTGTGTCTAAATTACTAATAGCCAATAGAATTAATGCCAACAATAACTCAACATTAAGTTATAGAAGCGGGTTTGAGCCTTGTCTCTACAAACAAATAAAACAATTCCTAAATATTAGCGTATGAGCATATTAGTAAATGCGGTATGTGTATTTGTCTTGCTTAAAACGCGAAGAATTCTTTTTGCGAAACCTACCAGAAAATCGATTAAATTATAAAAATGAGTAAAAGATAAATTGTTTACTTTTTACTTTGTGTCTAAAATGCTTTTGGTTAACGCAATCTTAATGAACCGAATTAAAGTTTATATAATTCGGGACGTCTGTCGGTAAAAATGTTGTTGAATTCGTTGAATGATTTATCGCGTGTTTCAGAAGGAAAAATTTCGGCAATGATTATATCTTCTTCGGTTTCGCTTGCAAGAGATAAAAGTTTCCCGTTGTAATCCCATATACCCGATTTTCCATTGAAAAGTAGGGATTCGCCGCCATTAGTTTCTGTACCAATTCTATTTGTTACCATAAAATATACTTTGTTTTCGAGTGCCCGCGATGGCATTGAAATATGCCATACATTCGTTACTAAATTCGAAGGACACACAATCAAATCGGCTCCCATTAAAGCAAGCGTTCTCGAAGCTTCCGGAAAACGCCAATCGTAACAAATCATCACTCCGAGTTTGAAATCTCGCTGTTTATCGTAAACTACAAAAAAACCCGTATCGCCAAAGTCGAATACAAAACGTTCTTTATAAAATAAATGTGTTTTTCGATAAACTTTCGATAGGTCTGAATCTGGCAAGAGAATAGCAGCAGAATTAAAAATTTTACCTTTAAATTTTTCTGGGAAACCGAATATGACAATTCTATTCAAATCGGTAGCTATATATTGAAATTCTTTAACAATTTCCGACTGGAACTCGAATGCAAAGGGTTCGATTTCGTTTCGGGATAAGAAAAAATACCCCGTGAACGATAATTCCGGGAAACAAATTAAATCGGCATCTGTTGTTCGCAAAAAGTCGAGGAGTTTTTTGCGGTTAGCTTCAACATTTTTGAATTCTGGGCAAAATTGAACGCAAGCAACTTTCATTTTTTCTCGACCCTTTTGATAACAACGATTGTTTTATCGTCATTTATATCGGAATTCGATTGAAATTTATAAACATCGTCGAGTATCAGATATGTTAGGTTTCGTGCCGATTCTTCTTTATTATTTCGGATTATTTCAATCAATCTTTCCTCGCCATATAAATCGTGGTTTGCATTCATTGCTTCTGTGATTCCATCGGTATAAAGGACTAAAATATCTCCAAAGTGCATTCGTATATTTTCCACACCAAATTTTTGTTGTTCAAATAAGCCGAGCATACCCCCAGTTGGCCCTAATTTCGTAATTCTGTCGAGCTTTGGGCGATAGTGAATTGGGGCACAATGCCCAGCATTTACGTAAAGGACAAGCCTATTCGAAGAAAGTGTCAATTCACAATAAAATAGAGTAACAAACCGCTCGTAAGGGAATGTATCGTAAATTAATTTATTCAAACGCGAGATTAAATCGGACATACGAACCGAATAGCTCAAACCCATACGAATAGCACCGGAAACAAAAAGCGCCTGAATAGCCGCGGAAAGTCCCTTGCTCGAAGCATCGCTAATAACAATTCCAAGGCGCTCGTCCTCGCTAACTTTGCTGTGTAAATAGTCGAAATAATCGCCCCCAACCTCGCTATCGGGAACACAAACACCAAATATATCGTAATCCTGAAATTCAAGAGAATGGTCGGGGAGAAGATTCCGCTGGATTTGGGCAGCACGATATAGGTCTTCTCGGATCCTTTTGCGTTCTTGTGAATCTAAAATATTTTTTAAAGTTACAGTAGCAACACTACTTATTATAGCAAGAGTTTCGCCAAAAGTTTCTTTGATTTCTGGGGCATTGAAACCAAGAAGATAGCGGTAAAATTTACCTAAACGTGTCCGAATTATTGGACCAACCCCACTCATCGAGTACAGAGTAATACCTTTCGATTTCAACAATTGATCGGTTTCTTTTTTCAGTAAAGAACGAACTTTTACCAATTCCGATAAAGATGGCTGATCGTGAATATAAATACGATAGTTATCCGGTATTTTTTCCAAATTACCATATTGCATTCTAAGTTCATAGGCTAATTCTTCGGGGATTAATTCCCATACCCTTCCGCCGGTAATTTCGAAATGTTTGTTATTGACTATTTCGCGAACAAGTCGTTTCAAAAGAGATAATGGCTCGCGATAATTCCCAGCAATAAGCGCCTCGACCAACTTATAAGTTTCGCGCTGAGGAACAGATTGCAAACTATGTTCTACCATAGAGTTCACTTATAATACACCTATAACAACAAAATTAAGACAACTATTAGTAATACAAATATTGTAAAAAAAACGAATTTAATCATTCGTTTGGCAATTCCAACAACTAACGTAAATAAAATTAAGGAAATAATAACTTGCCACAATAGCGGTTGGGAATCGAACCAATCGAAAATATTGGTAAAAACTGAATTCATCTATCAACTAATCCGGAAAGTAAATGTGATTACCCCATACATTTCTTTATTCTCTTTGAGCCGATTAAATCTCCATTGCTTTAATGCTTCCATAGCCGCACGTTCGAGCAGTGGATCCCCCTTTTGCAAAGGAACCATCGAAGTAATAACACCATCGGCCGACACTGTGAATCTGATTTTTATTTGAGCAGACACATTATAGCCTTGTGGATATTTAGGCAAAACTTTGTATAGCACAATTCGATTACCCCCACCTCCCCATTCAATATCGCCGAGTCCAAAGCCAGAACCAGAACCACTTCCTTTATCGCCCAATCCTGTTCCCAAAGGATTTCCTTCAGATTTTCCAATATCTTTTGAACCCGAACCCTGAGAGTTTTTACTACCTCCTTCGGAAGAAAATTGGTTCGTTGCTTGGATTTGTTTAGCCAAAAGAGGATCGTCGATTTGCGAAGGTTTAGATTTACTCTTTTCTGCTGCAATGCTTGCATCCTCAATTTGATTAGATGGATTTTTGCCTCTATGAGCAAGCCCTTCTTCCGAAAGATTGCCTTTGCTTAAACCAGTTCCATCCCCTATGCCGAAGTTAATTAATTCAAGAGGAATGGTCTGTGTTTCATATTCAGGCAATGCAGGTGGTTCATATTCGCAGGTTGAAATGGAGAAAACAAACAGCAGATAAATAGCCACCGAAATTAAAAAGCCTCGTGCAGTATTTGGCTCCCAACTAATCTTTATATCAATTTGCTTTTCGTCGCGATATGCACGATACATTCTACCCCCCCAACTTATTTTACAAACAAAATAAAATTACCTGATTCTATCAATCCAAATATTTTTGAATCCCATTGACTTTGCGTAAGTCTTCGCTTCATCGACACTTTTGAAAGTCCCCACTCGAACACAGTAAACATTTACATTCCTAACTTTATGCACTTTAATTAACGCATCAATCCCTTTTTTGTTTAAAATGTTTTTCCAATAATTTGCTTCGTCGGGTTCGGACGACGAAAAAACTTCGATTGAATATTCTGCGAGCGGCACGGTTTCGATTATTTTTGCCTCCTGTGGTTTGGTTAACTTTTCAGCTTCTGTAATCAAAGGCTTTTCGGGCCATTGGGTTTTTTGGCGACTCGACTCTGTTTTTATTTGTTTGTTCAACGATACTTTTGGCTTGGATTCTCTTTCGCGTTCCTTCTTTGTTATTTGCTCGGCTCCGCTTTTGGCTTCGATGGTTGGTCTTTGAATAGTTTTCTCTTGCGACGGAGGCAACGCTTCTTTTGCAGTAGGCAATGTTATGTCTTTCGGCGGTTCTGCAGTTTTCCGAGGTTCGGTTCTCTTTTGCATTTGTCGTAACGGAGTTTCGGACTTAGCAATTTTCGGCTCTTTTTTACTACGAAACATACCATCTAAAAGGAAATAGCCACCAACAGTAATAAATAACAAAATGATTGCTGCCGACGAAAGCCATGCCCAAATCGGAATAAGTCTCTTTTTGGTTTTCGTTTCTTCTGTTTTTTCTTTTGGGAATCGAATGATTTTTTCCGCAGCTCTTTCAATTTCTTCTCGACTTATAGGTTCAACGATTTGCTTCGATTCTTCTTTTGGTGCTTTTGCAGATATTTCGGCTGATTCCGTTGCAATTGCTTGCTTTGCTTCTACCGTCTTTGCCTTTTTTTCTTTTTTCTTCTCTCTTCTTTGCTTTTTATCCTTTTTTTCTTTTTTCTTGTCCCGTGGAGATTCTTTAAGTAATTTTTCAAAATCAATATCTGCTTTCGTCTCGTAGGCAAGAAATTCCGATGGTTTCTTTACCTTCATTGCTGTTAAATCGATTTCTATAAAATCGGACGTGCCGATTCTTTCCTTTCCTTCGTCTAAATCTCTTTGGAGTTCCTCTTTCTCTGCGGTCGAAAGCTTCGCGGCAGGAACTTTAGATTCTTGTTCAATCTTTGTCTTTTTTTCTTGGTGTTGTTCTAAGTCTTTTCGGATTTCCTTACGGAAGTCTTCGTCGAGAACTTCTTTAAATTCATTCTCGTCGAAATCAGCAACCTTGATTTCAACTGGTAACTCTCCAACAGACTCCATAGCATCGGATTTTTCTGATTCGAGAGCTTCTTCTGTTTCAGCATCTTCTGTTGCTGTTGTTTCATATTCACCACGATTCTCCGTTTCCTCCCGTATTTCCTCAATTTCCGAGGCTGATTCAGTTTCTTTTTCGAACAAATCCCAAACCGAATGTATATCAGATTCCTCTGGATTTGGCGCTTCCTCTTGAACGAGCCCAGACTTTTCATATTCTATGGCATCTTTATCAACAAGTCCTGCTTTCTCATAAGGAGTTTGTTCGACGTCGTCGGCAACAAGTCCCGCTTTCTCATAATGGGTCTGTTCGACGTCGTCGGCAATGACTCCGGACTTTTCGTAAACTTGTTGTTGTTCTTTTTCAACTAAACCGGCTTTTTCGTATGGTTTTGCCTCTTCGTTTTCTACGGAAGAAGGAGTTTCGGTTGAACCAAAAGTATCGTCAAGATGTTCTTTAGGAGCATCTAAGCTTACCGTTCCAGTGGCTTCTTCCAGGGTCTCTTCGAAAGTTTTATTTTCATCACTAAAATCAATATCGTAGGGGAGTTGCCCCGGATAGCTTTCGAGAGTCTCCAACAAAAACGTTTCATCGTCTTTGTCGGTTGGCTCAAATCCACCCCTTAACTCTTCGGGTGTTAAATTTTCATCCAGAAGTTCTGGCATAAGTTAAAACTTATATGTAATTCCAAATCTAAAATTAAATCCTCGTTCTTTGTAACCATTCCAAATTATAACATTCGAATTTAACAAATTTTGTAAATCCAAAGAAATGATAAATTTTTGTTCGTAAAAATATTCGAATCCTAAAGAAAAAATATTATAAGATGAAAGTTTGACGGAATTATCTATATTAGCAAAGCGTTCTCCAATGTATTCAAATTTTGCTTTAACAGTTAGAGAGCCGAATAACCTTTTTAAGTAATCTATATTTATCTTCAATGTTGGTTCATACGGAATATCCTTTCGGTTGAATTTCAAAGAACTTGCTACAAAATCGGTTCGAAGTGAGAAATCACCAATACTTCCACCGGCAAAAATCCCTTCGACGAAAATATTGAACAGAGTACCATCTAAATACAAAACATCGAAATATCCCAAACTTGCGTTTTCGAAGCAAGGGCGTCGAGTTGTATAAGTAAAATTACTCCCTCCCACTACACTCAAATCTTTAGTCGGTTCGAAACGGAGATTGCCCCCCAGTAAGGTCTCGTTTCCATAATCAATTTCGAGACTATCGACTAAGTAAGGATTTACATTGTAGTATTCACCAAAAGATTTATTTTTAAGTCCGTTTGCGATTTCCATTTGAACCGAGAAATCCTTATCAATTATTTTTTGAAGTTTTAGGCTTACGAGGAATCCTACTCGATTTTTGTTATTCGAGCTATTTGCAAATTGGAAACCGGCAGTAGGATTAAAATTGAAGCCAGAAAAAACAAAACGTGAATAACCATAAATTTGGTAGAAATTCAAATTTTGGTTTCTAAATTGTCTGAAATTTAAATCGATATGACCACCGAAAGTTCTTTCCTGTGAATATGATTTTTTAACATCAACAAAGCATCCAATAATATTTTCAGCGATTTTGTTTCCTCCCCCAGTTTGGGAAATCCAGTAGGCTTTACCCCCAGTAGAGAAATCGAATCCCTCGAAATTTCCATCACTTTTAATTGCAAAGTTAATTTTTGCGAAGTCCCTTTTCGGAGGCGACGAAAGTGCATAAAGTTTGTAATTTTGATAAAGAACATCAAAATTCGTTGTGGTCTTGCTACCTCCAAAAATAAAAAATTTATCGGGAGCAAAGTAATCGCTTTGCAGTCCTAAATTTATTCTAAAATAATCGGCATTTTCGACGTTTCCGCTACTTCCCGAAACTTCTCCAATTCCGGATAGCGCATAATCTTGGAAAAGAGTTTTATATCCTCCTTGAATTCCTGTTGTAAAATAACTACCGAAATTACCAATTACAAAACCTTTAGGAAAGTCTTTGGAGATTATGTTCGAAGGCAATGTAACAGGAAATACTATGTAATTGCGCGGTTTTTCGAGTATGTTGAGCGAATCCATCTGCGAGCGTCTCATCATAGTGGAAAATTCGGGCAACTGCTTTCCACCAACTTGAATATCGATTTGCTCTTTCCCTTCGATAATAAAATTAGGAAGTTCCAACGGTTGCGAAGCGGTTTGCGACGAAGCAAACTGAGTTGTGATTAACAAAATAATTATACTAAGATAAATAATCAGTTTTATTTTCATTCTTCCCTCTTACTGTTTTGAGTTTTGTTCGAGTAAAGAAAGACGACGCTTGGCTGTTGCAACGAAATCGTCGTTGGTTCGAGAAACAATTACTGCCCGATAAGAATTCATTGCTTCTTCTATGTTTCCAAGTTTTTCGTAGCAATCCGCTAAGTTCAGCAACGAAAGTGTATACCAATCTTCGATTCCGGCAAAGTTATTCTTTACTTTTTCGAATTCTTCGATTGCTTTCGAGCAATCTCCAAGGCGATAGTAAATTTCACCGATACGGAATTGTGCCTCTGCCGCTAAATTAACATCGTTCGGCGTATTGGCAATTTTTGTAAACTCCACAATGGCTTCGTTAAATTTTCCATTTAGGCGATAATACATAGCAATTCGATAGATGCTTTGGTCGCCAAATTCTGTATCTGCAAATTTTGTTGCGATTCGCTTCCAAATTGCAATAGCAGTAACGGTATCGCCCAAATTGAATTTAATTGTCGCTTGCTCGAAACCACCTTGTGCCGAAGACGGGTCATCCGGATATTCTTCTTGCAATAGTGTTAAAACCGAATCTGCGTTACGGATTTGAGAAGAATTTTTGAACGACAACCCGAGTTCGAGAAGGCTTAAAGGAGCAAACTCGGAATCGGGAAATTTTTCGTAAATTTCCGAGAAAAGTTTCACTGCATTATCGTTATCTCCAAGACTTTGGTAGCTTTTTGCCATCCAAAATATTGCCTCGGCTCTTTTATCGCTTTGAGGAAATTTTTTAAGAAAATTATCGTATTCGGCAATTGCATCTTTATAACTATGGCTTACAAAAAGCATCCCCCCTTTCTTCAGCATAAAATCTGCTGCGAAAGGAGATTCTGGGTTACGGTTTATGTAGTCATCGGCAATTTGCAATGCTTCTTTTTCACGTCCAAGAGCAACATAGCAAAACTGTATGCTTCGGAGTGCATCGGCAACAAGAGGACTGCTTGGATAGTTATCGATAATTTCTTTATATTGTTGGATGGCCTCTTCGTATTTACTTTGATTATATAATGCATCGGCAATTGCATATTTTGCACGTGGAACAAGCAAACTATTGGGATATGCATCGATTAAAAAGTTGAAATTGTTGATAGCGTCGCCATAGTTTTTTTGCTGGAATCGAATCCAACCATTTAAATAAAGGGCGTTCGGGGCATAAACAGAGTTTGGATACCTTTTAATAAACTCTAATACCTGGTTGTATGCTCCATCGAAATTATTCATCTTATATAGTGAATGGCAAATCTGGTATTGTGCATATTGCGATTCCTCGGTTGTTGGGTTCAAAGAAACGACTCTTTGATAACTTTCAATGGCTTGTTTGAAATCCTTAAGTACAAAAAATCCATCGCCTTGCCGTAACCACACCTCAACACGATATTTAGAATTGGGAAATTCGTGGACGAGTTGACCGAAAATTTCACTCGATTTGCGGAAGTTTTTTAAACGGAAATACACCCATCCGCAACCATAAAGAACGTCTTCGCGAAATCTTGTCGTTGGATATTTAGCAAGCAAAGATTCATATTTATCGATTGCGTTTCGAAGCATATCGGAACGATAATAGGCTTCGGCAAGCCAAAATAGTGCTTCTTCGGCACGCGGGTCGTTAGAATAGTTACCAACAAAGAACAATAGGTTTTGTATTGCCTCGGAATTTCGATAATTATGAATTTGTGCTATAGCTTGCTTCAATCTAGATTCAGAGATTATCCAACTTCGATTTGGAATTTGAACGATACTCGCTCTTTTAGCAAGCTCTTCGGCGTTTTTATATTGTACTATCGCTTTACCCCAATTCTTCATTTCTAAATAGGTTGCTCCAATCATCAAATGGAGTTTTGCCGAAACAGCATTATCATTAGATTCCCGTAAACCCCGTTCGAAAGTTCTTGCAGCCGTTTCGAATTCTTTCCGTTCGTAATAAATCATACCAAGTTCAAGAAGAACCTGTCCGAGAAATGGGTAATTTGCCTGCGATACAAGTTCTGAAAACTGATTTTGCGCCTCGGCTAATCTACCTATTCGGCGATTGCAAACCCCAATATACAACGCAATAATGTCTCTTTGAACGGGAGTAAGTGTGTTGGGTTCTTCGAGCATTTTCGTGGAGTGCTCAATACATCTTATGAAGTCTCCTTTATTTAATAAAGCCCAGGCAATTCCGATTTTTGCATCTGCAAGGTATTGCGAATTTGGATACTTGCGAACAAAAGATTCGAAGTAAGCAGTTGCCTGGTCGTATTTGTTCCCAATATTATAGGCTTCGCCACGCATAAAATCGATTCGTTCTTCGAAGTTTTCAACAAAATCCTGGGGTTCGTATTGTATCCCAATACTATCCTTTGCTTGAATTCGATAATGAATTGCTTCGGCTAAATCGAGCGAGACAAGTGCTTGCACATCTTGCTTTAATGTTAGGTAGTTGCTTGTCTCCCGCAAAATTGAAGCAAGAATAAGGTTCGACCGTGGATAATTTTTTTGCAAGGTTTTGTAATACACAATAGCACTTTCTTCCTGTCCTTTCAGTTCGTGAATAAGCCCTAAAAGATAAAGAGATTCATCGGCATTTTGTAACCTTGGGTAAAGGCGAAAACATTTTTCTAATGGCTCTTTTGCCAAATCAACTTTGCCAACTTTCAAAAGAGCTAACCCATCCAAATACAAGCATCGAGATACGAGTTCGATATAAGAAGAATCTCCCCGAAGCGAAAACTCGGACAAAGAAGATTCGATTGCTTTGTGAAAATATCCGTCCGCTTTCTCATATTCTTTGCCTTCGAAGGAAATATATGCAAGATATTCAAAGAAAAATGGAATAAATGGGGAATCTTTGTTGTCTTCGATATATCGCTCCAGAATCCTTTTAGCATAGGGCGCTCGACCATCATAGAATTCTATTTTCGCTTCGAGTAAAATAGCTTTCGCTTTCGTAGGCAAATCCGCAAAAATTAATACTTTGGTCAATTCTTTTTCCGAAAGCTTTAAAAGTTCATTTTCGAAAAGCGTCTGTGCATTACGATAAATTGAAACCCCGTAAGGATACTCTGGGTTAATAATTTGCGAGTAGGAACATAATGTATTAATTAAAAACAGCAAAAATACAAAAGCCCCCCCCAAAAAAATATTGCCTCTCAAAGCCATAAAATCTTTAATCGAACTATTTGAGCAAATACAAATATAAACATTATTTGCGTGTTGAATGATAGATTTGTTGGAATAGATTTGCAATAGTCTAAAATTGCTAAATGTCGAACTTCTAAAAAATTATGGAATCTACATAACCATTAATCAAAACAATAAGCTGATTAGAAATACCTTGCCCATTTAATCAATTCAGATTTCCCCGATTTTAATAATTTTGTAGTTTTATTGTTTTACGAAAAAATAATGCGATTAAGTCAATACTTTATTCCGACATTGAAAGAAACTCCTTCGGAAGCAACCGTAGTTTCCCATCAATTGATGCTACGAGCTGGGCTTGTTCGTCAAGTTTCGGCTGGCGTTTTTTCTTGGTTACCCCTTGGTTTTCGCGTTTTAAATAAGGTTGTTCAAATACTTCGGGAAGAAATGAATGCCATAGGAGGGCAAGAGTTTTTGCTACCTGCACTCAATCCAACGGAAATTTGGGAACAGACAGGAAGAGTAGAATCTATAGGCGATGTAATGTTCCATATTAAAAACCGCGAAGGCCTTGTTTTAGCACCTACTCACGAAGAAATTATTGCTTACCACGCTAAACAACATATCCAATCTTATAAAGATTTACCTCAAATATGGTACCAAATACAAACAAAATTTCGAAATGAACCGCGACCTAAGTCGGGAGTTCTCCGTTGCCGACAATTTATTATGAAAGATTCCTACTCTCTCGATTCAAATTGGGATGGACTCGACGAAAGCTACAACAAACATCTCGAAGCCTATAAAAGAATTTTCACACGTTGTGGACTAAACTTTTTCATTGTAGGAGCTTCGAGCGGCGCAATGGGCGGAAGCCAATCGCAAGAGTTTATGGTTGCTTCCGAAGCCGGCGAAGACGTATGTGCAATTTCCGACAGCGGATACTCAGCCAATTTGGAAGTTGCAAGTTCGGCGTTACCGCCTGTTGGAAGAAAGTCGGAAAATCTACAACTCGAAAAATTTCCAACACCTAATGCAAAAACAATCGACGACCTAATCGAACAGTTTGGATTCGACGAAAATATGCTTGCAAAGTCGGTCGTTTATATCGTCGAAAGCGAGCCCATATTGATACTTATGAGAGGAAACGATGAACTAAACGAAACAAAATTGGGGAACGCCTTTGGAACCAATAAGTTCCGCCCTGCAACCCCCCATGAACTAACCACAATTACTGGTGCAAACGCCGGCTCAATCGGGCCAGTAAACCTAAAAACAAAAATAAGAGTCGTTGCAGACTTGCTGCTCAAAGATGCCAATGGCTTAGTTAGTGGAGCAAACCAAGATGGTTACCATTACAAAAATATCGATTTCCTTCGCGATTGCAAAATAGATTCATACTTCGACTTCCGAACTGTTCGCGAAGGAGAACCTTGCCCAATCAATGGCTCACCCATCCGAATTGTCAAAGCAATCGAATTAGGCCATATCTTCAAACTCGGGACGAAATATTCCGAAGCACTCGAAGCTAATTTTTTAGATAAAAACGGAACCGAAAAACCAATCATTATGGGAAGTTACGGAATTGGAGCCGAAAGAATTGTAGCTTGCTATATCGAACAAAACCACGACGAAAAAGGTATTATTTGGCAGCAACCTTTGACGCCTTTCGACGTTCACCTTATTGGTATCAACAACCATAGCAACTCCGCCGTAGGAGAGGTATGCGAACAAATCTATTCAGAACTGCTTTCTAATGGATTCGATGTCCTTTTCGACGATAGAAACGAAACCGCGGGAGTAAAATTCAACGACGCAGACCTCATAGGCATACCCTACCAAATTATTGTCGGCGAACGAAACGTAAAACAAGGTAATGTGGAAATTAAAGAACGTAGAAGTGGAAAAAGGGAAAAAATCGAAATCGAAAAAGTATTAGAATATTTCTCGAACCTTTAAATATTATTGAGTTCTATACTATGACAGTATATCAATATTGCAAATCAACAGACAAAGTATCCGATTAATTGTAACTACATTTACAACACAGTAGAATTGCAATAACTACAACACTATTAAAAAAGCCCATTAACCCTAAAAAGTATTTTGTTAATCGAAGATGGCCTCGAATACAAACGCTTTTCAGCTTCGCCTTCTTCGCAAACCAAAACAATTATACTTTGCGGAGGACACTGACAATCGGCTTTAGTTTTTGCCTACTATTTTAATACTCAATTGGAAAATCTTTTATCTCGCTACTACAGCAGCAAAGCTCCAGATTTTATCGACAAACCACAACACAATAATTTTTCAATCAGTAAAGTTGGGATATATCCATAAAAATCCTATAATCCTTGATTAAATTTCCATCCATTTTAAAGTGGTTCAAAAATTCTACTGTCAATTGGGTATCGTTGTGGCGTGTGTATGTTACCGTGCCACGCACGAATACCGAGTCGTCGCATTGATAGCTGCTTAAATTCGTATGTCTCAATGCCTTGATACTTTGGAAAAACTGGTCAACTGCTGTTTGTATCTGCTCCTTCCCATTTACCGGAGGAAAATTCCCCATTGTAAACACACAATCATTCGTTAAAAAGGAACAGAATCGAGATGCATCCATTGCATCGATAGACTTGAATAGTTCATTAACCCAATCAAAACTTGACATAACGAAACTCCATAAAAATTTTTAAAACGCAAAATTAATAAATTATAGTTTAGCTCAAATTATTCATTAGGGCAATATAAAACAAACAAACGCTACCGCGCTAATATTACCTGACTAACATCTTCCAATAGTAAAAACTATCCGAAATTGCAATACGTATAAAGTAAGTCCCTTGCGCAAGTCCAAATGTGTTAATTTCGATAATATTATTTGCTGTTTCGACGTGTTCGATTTGGCTTCCGAAAATGTTGAAAAGTTTAATCGTGGCGATGGCGTCGTCTTGTTTGCCGTCAATTCGAATCAAGATTTTTTCGGGGAATGGAGCCGACACCGAAATAATTTGCTTCGAACCTTCGAATGCCGACTTTGCTCTTATTTCTACATTACAATTTGAGCGAGCGTCCCAGTAACCGGTATCGAGCAAAGCAGAAACGCGCAATTGAGCAAAGTAGCAGGATTCGAAAAATGTCAATGTGTCGCGAATTACCCCTCCTATTGGTCGCATAGCCGAAAAACAAATTTTCAATTTCGCAGAATCTTGCCCCGGTATCGTTAACGGCAATTGCCCTGGAGGAACAGAAAAGTTGATGTTCTGACGGAAAAACAAGTGCGAAATGACAATTGTATCGGTCGCAAAATTTCGAACCGTTATATCTTTGCAGAGTATATCCCCAAACAAAGTATCCCCAACGAAGAAGTCGGGTGATGGGTAAAATTGGACAAGGGTGCTAAAGTTGCCTAAAAGAGAATCGTCGACGATGGTTGTATTGTTCGATTTATCAATAACTTTAAACGAATAATAGCCATTTTTTGCGAAGTCAATTAATTCAATTTTTATTTTAATTGTTTTTTTAGTCCTTTCGAGAACTTCGATTTTGCAATTGTCCATCCGAAGAATATCGAATGTTTCTATTTCGGAATCATTGTTTGGGATATCTTCAATTGCAATTACTTTAATTCCGCAAGAATCCCGCGAGGACGTAATTTGCGGGGGCAGGGTATC
>JBBIJO010000026.1:0-19062 GCA_037445895.1 Ignavibacteria bacterium
TAAAAATGGGAGTAAGCAATATGTAATCATTCATTATTATCCCATCAAAATAGTAAACATTTTATTGAAATGGATTTAGACAAGGTAAAAATTTTTTATTTATATTTGTATGTGAACAAATTAGTAGTACAAATATGAAAAAAATGTTTTACCATTCTTATCTCTTTTTTATTTTCACTTTGCTATTTTCCCCACTTGCTTTGGCACAATCCGAGGTCACAGTTTCGGATTTGTTAGCTAATTCAGAGAAGTATGACTACAAAACTGTTGTTGTTAAAGGCAAAGTAAAAGATTTAAAGCACAAGGTATCTAAGCGAGGCAACCCTTATACGGTGTTTTATATTGAAGATAAAAGTTCAATGGTTAGTGTTTTTTCGTTCGGGACGCTAAAAATCAAAAATGGAGATTATGTCAGAGTTGAAGGTATATTTCGACGGGAGAATCGAGTAGGCCAATATATTTTTTACAATGAAATCGATGCCTCCCGTGGGTCAGTTTTAAAAAAAAACATCCGTAAGGGCAAATAATGATTTGCCCCTACAAAACAAACCATCCCACCAAAACAATTTGCCCCTACTACAACAAAATGAACCATCCCATCGCAACGAATTGCCCCTATGGGTTGAAATTATGCCAATGAATAATGTTGTCGTTGGGGTTCAAAATTTTTCGCCCCAAACATATCATAAATTTTTATTAATTTTGCATGATAATAGTTATTTATTAATTTATGAAGCAGGAAATTTTAAAAAGCAAATTATACACCGGGCTAATAGACACTGTAATCCGCTACCAAACGAATTATCTTCGAAGAATTTATGCAGGAAATCCGCGAGGACTTTATAATCCAGTTCACGCATTTAATAGATTTGTTTTGGCAACTTTCCCCGAGGTAATAAAAAAAATACCGCATTTCGTTGCTAATACTACGGAGATGGAAGAATATTCCAAAACATTTAAAAGATTGCGCCGTATATTGCTCAAACTATGGTCAGACTTTGAACACAATAGAGCTGAACTGATGATTCTATGGATGGAAACTCTTGCAATATGGGAAGAGTTTTTATCCCAACTCTCAGCATTTCATAACGATAAAGAGTTTAAAAATATCTACTTAAACTAACCATATAATAATGAAATTTTATTCTTATCCAATCGTCTTCCAAAAAGTTAAGGATAGCAGTAATGAAAGAAAGAATAAAAATAAATGGTTTTGGCGGATTTGGATTATTTCCTCCGGTGATTAAAACGCTTATTATCGTAAACGTTGTTGTTTTCCTGTTCGATGCTTTTTTCTTGGGGATTTACCATATCGATAATATTCCCCTTTCGTACTATTTCGGACAATATTTTTATTTGCATCCACTCCAAGATGGGAATTTTTGGGTGTGGCAACTCTTTACATATCAATTCATACACGGTGGCATTTGGCATCTTTTCTTCAATCTTTTTGCGCTTTGGATGTTCGGAACCGAATTAGAATCTATTTGGGGAAGTCGTAAATTTCTAACTTTTTATCTGCTATCTGGAATCGGTGCGGGATTGTTTCAGTTGTTCATTGCTCCATTGTTCGCAGAGCCTTTGCCAACTATTGGAGCTTCTGGTTCGGTTTTTGGTGTGCTTGTTGCGTTTGGTTTTACTTTTCCCGACCGCCCAATTTTTATGTTTCCTATTTTTATTCCAATTCCCGCAAAATTTTTTGTTATTCTTTATGCGGGGTTAGCATTTCTCCTTGGAATAACAGGTTCTGCAGGCAATGTTGCACACATAGCCCATCTTGGCGGAGCATTCACAGGCTTTTTGCTGCTTAAATTTGGCGACCAAATTGGAGTTTATCGCCTTGTAAATAAAATCTTCCGTCCACGTTCGCAATACACACAACCCTATGTAATACATACTCGCTACCACACTCAACACAGAACAACTCACGAAGATGAATTCGGAACCTACATAGAAAATTCACACACCAAAAAGAAGCGCGAACAATTTACAATCGAAGGCGAGGAAGTTACGCAAGAAACAGTCGACCGAATACTCGATAAAATTGCAGAACGAGGTTACCAAAGTCTTTCCGAGCGCGAGAAAAAGATTCTAATTGAACTTAGCAAACGTTTATAATATTTTGTTGAATCTGGAATTAATCAATTATGAATAAATTCAACCGAAGGATTTCAAAGCAAGTCAACGTTGGAGGCATTCCAGTTGGTGGAGGCGCACCAATATCGGTCCAAACAATGACAAAAACAAAGACAGCAGACATCGAAGCAACGGTTTCGCAAATTAATAGATGCCAAGAGGCGGGTGCTGATATCGTTCGAGTTACTGTCAACGACAAGCTTGCAGCTGAATCTATCAAAGAAGTAGTTCGTCGCGTAGATATTCCAATTGTTGCCGACATTCATTTTAATCATATTTATGCGCTCGCTGCAATCGAAGCTGGAGTTGCAAAAGTTAGAATTAATCCTGGGAATATCGGTAATAAGGACCGAATAAAGGAAGTTATCGAAGCCGCAAAGCGGAAGAAAATTCCAATCCGTATTGGGGTAAATTCGGGTTCACTCGAAAAAGACATTCTCGAAAAGCACGGTTATCCAACAGCCGAAGCCTTATTCGAAAGTGCAATGCGGCACGTAAATTATTGCAAAGAATTTGGATTCGACGATATTATAATTTCTGTGAAAAGCACAAGTGTCCCTTTGATGATTTCCGCATATCGATATATAGCCGAAGCCACTGATTTCCCTCTACACTTGGGGGTGACCGAAGCAGGACGAACCCGCGTTGGAACAATAAAGTCGGCTGTTGGAATTGGGACATTGCTCGCGGAGGGAATTGGCGATACAATACGCGTTTCGTTAACGGATGAACCCGAAAAAGAAGTCGAAGTTGGAAAAGAAATACTTCGCTCTTTGGGATTCGCCCAAAGAACTGTTGAATTGGTTTCTTGCCCAACTTGTGGACGTCTCGATGTCGATTTATTTAAAATCACCGATGAATTAGAAAAAAAATTAAACGGAATCAAAAAACCAGTGAAAATCTCAGTTCTTGGTTGTTCGGTGAACGGTCCCGGCGAAGCTAAGGAATCGGATATCGGCATTGCCGCCGGCAAAGGTGGTGGATTGCTCTATATTAATGGCGAAATCGTCCGAAAGGTGAAAGAGGAAGAAATTGTCGATGTTGTGTATCAAGCGGTGTTAGATTTTCAATCGAAAGAAAGTTAACATAACACCGATTAGTCTTCTTTCCACAATAATTGACAAATAGTCATTTACCTGTCTGTATGTAGAAGTAAACATAACTTATTTTCAAATAATATAGCAAGTCCTCTTATTTGCCAAATCGCTTTTGGAAAAATTTAAAATCATTGTGCAAAATAACAAATAAAAAATCTACACATCGCTTGCACCGATTACCCAAGTAATTAACTAATTCTTTTCTATCTGTTAATTAAGTGTTAATTTGTATTTTTATTGGTTACACAATACAAAAAATGTCCTCTTCAAAAAAGCAAAAAAGGCAAATCTCTCGCGCTAAAACTATTATTTCTTGGTTAATAGTTTTTAGTCTTTTTACTTTTGTAGTGTGGAGTTTATATTCAACCTTTTTCGGAGGAATGGAGGATATTCCTACAAGAGCAAACGAAAGCTTATTCGACACAACCCGAAGTTCGAAACCTATACAAACCGATAGCAATTTTGTCAAAGCTGTTTCGCACGATTCAACTGATGACTACTTAACCATAAGCGAGTTAGGGAATAATGCAGAATTTGATTCTTATGCTGGAAGTTCGGCGGCAATACGTTACACGGGAAGACGCATAAATATTGCTGTTACGGGGCTCGACTCCCGTTTAGGGACACAATCTAATCATGCCGACGCCAATCATATCGTTTCAATACTTATCGATAACGGAAAAATCGAGATTATTTCTGTCCCTCGCGATACTCCTGCCGACGCTGGAATGGCTGACTCAACAGGTCAGAATAAATTAACCGTTGTTCGTGCAGTGCGAGGAAGAGAATTCTACTTGCAGGAACTTGCTCGAATTGCTCAAGTCGATAAAATACATTATTACATCGAAGTAGGTTTTTCGCAAGTTATTGGTTTACTCGATTTCTTTGGGTTTAAGGATTCGAAGTCCACATTACAAGTCTTACGTTCCCGGAAAGGTCTTGGAGGCGATGATTACCAACGATGCTACAATCAAGCCCAATTCATTCGCCAAATGATTTTAAAACACTACGAGGAAATCAACAATGGTTTTTTTGCCGATATTTTGATTCGGGGTGGGTTAGCGCTGCTTTCGACAAACTTAAACCACGATGCTGTAAAGCTAATCATCGCCAAACTCAATAGTGCCGGTTTCCCAAAAAGCCCAAACGATATAACCATTAAAGTCCGACCTCCATTGCCAATCAAATTCAAAATCTATGATTTAGCGGACGAAGAAGTTGTTAATCGACTTCGAACAAAGATAGAAAACTTCAACAAAGAACACAACGAAATAGATAGTATAAAAATTAACGTATTTTCCCGCTTAGATAGGATAACCAAAATGGCATCGCAAGATACATTAAAAAAGCCAAAACATTCTATTCAGGTATTAAAACCATATTACGAGCAGCGCGCTTGGTTACAAATCGACGATCCCGAAAAACGAGAGGAAATTCGCTCGCGTTTCGAAAAAATCTTGACTTCTGCTTATATCCGAACTAAGCAATTCCAAAATGCAAAAAAGGTGTTCGAAACCATTCAATCTGAAAGAGAATTCTTTAATTTAAAGCATAAAAAATGAGAACCTTATTACTTATTAGGCATTCAAAATCCGATTGGAGCGACTCTTCCATAACAGACAAAGAAAGACCGTTGAATAAAAGAGGACGGCGAGACGCTCCTTTTATGGCCCATCTTATAAAATCGAAAGGTATTATACCCGACTTGTTTATATCCAGTCCAGCTGAAAGAGCTATTCAAACCGCAAAATATTTTGCCGAAGAATTTAACTTCGACAAGCTTAAAATAGTTATCCGAGACGAAATCTATTCGCAAGGCGCAACTAATATCCGTAGAATCCTTTCACAAGTTGATAACTCATATTGTTGCGTATTTTTGTTTGGGCATAATCCCGACCTAACTCTATTAGCAAACAACTTATCGGATACTTTCGTAGAAAATATCCCTACAACTGGTATTGTCTGTATTGATTTCGAGTTCAAATCGTGGCAAAATATTTTGACACAACAAGGAAAAATGCGTTTCTTTGAATACCCAAAAAAATATTTAAAGAAACAATCTTAACTCTTATCGACTTTGCGTTCCCATATTCATTATTTTACTTATCACAATGGTCATATTGGGACCTGCTTGTGCTAAAATTGTTTGTTCGGTAGATTTTTTCTTCTTTTTGGTTGTCTTGGAAAGAACCTTAACATTTGTGTATGGTAAAGCAATAATCTCGAAATTACGTTCAGGTAATTTAGTTGCAAGGTACTGCTTTATCGATTGAATGCGAAAAGAGGCAAGTTCTTGAGCTTGTTCTTGCTCGGTAATTATAATTTTTCGCTGCTTTTTCCCAACTTTTTCAGTTTTTGTAATCTTCTTGAAATAACTATCGTTGGTTCCAATACTGATTTTGAAAAAGAGTTTGGGATTAACTTTATTGTAAAAAATAATTTCATCCAATAAACTCTTTCCATTGGGTTGTAGTTCCGATTGATTTGGGAGAAAAGCCAAAGAACTACCCAACTCGAGATTTTCTTTAAACGGCTCGAAGAGAAGGTTCAAATCATGTTCGGAATAGTTATCGTTAATTTTTATGTCTATTATGTCTGGTTCACGGCAAATCCAATCGTTAGCAACAACTCTGTATAAATCCGATTGGCTAATTGGTATTTGAAAATTGCCATCGTTGCTGGATTTTACGGGGATTTTCTTTCCAGCACTCGACACCAGGAAGAAATTTATTTGTAAAGGATTATTTGTCCGATATTCTATGGCTTTCCCTCGCAATAGGACAACCGAGCTTTGCCCTTTTTGGGCAAAAGCTATACCAACCGCTAAGACAAAAACCAAAAATAGTATTGCCGTTATTCTCATAGGTTTAAACAATTGGCGTCCCCCAAAAGGGAAACGCCAATCCAATATTTAAATAAAAATTAACGATTTTTCTTTTTATGGCGGTTCTTACGCAATCTTTTTTTTCTTTTGTGGGTAGCCATTTTATGGCGTTTGCGTTTCCTTCCACAGGGCATAGAAATACCTTAATTATTAAACAGAAGTTATTTATTAGCGTTGTTTAAATGGTCATTTACTTTCTTCAAGAACTCGGGAGAGGGTTTAAAAACAGGTGCAAAACGCCTATCCAAAGGTATTGCATCGCCAGTCTTTGGATTACGCGCCATACGTGGCTTCCGTTCTTTCGATTTGAAAACTCCAAAGCCTCGAAGTTCGATTCTTTGTCCGCCAGCTATAGCGTTGACTATTGTGGAAAAAACCCCGTCCACAACTGCCTTCGTCTCGATTTTAGTTAGACCTGTCGCTTTTGCGATTTCATCGACAATGTCTGCTTTCGTCATTTTTACTTCACCTTTAATTATTGGAAAATATTAAATAATGATTTTAAAGAAAAGCAAAATTAAAAAAGAGTTTTTAATTACAAAAATTTGCAAAAAGAATTTTTTGCTAAAATTCAATTTATAATTTCTCCTTACCAATATTTCCTGCAAGCACTAGCGGGTTAATACATACTTATAATAATTCGTTTAATTTTAAATTAATTTATGGCGTTATGCGTTGCTACCTTAGGATTGAATGGAATAAAGGATCCTAATTGATTATTCAAAAATTTTCGCCATTTAAACTCAAGTTTTGATTTAATTTTCTTCGAAGATTTTTCAGGTAAACTTGTTGTTGTTTACTTTTATCGACTTTCGCATATCTAAATTTGTTTCTACATAACAAGTTTTGCAAGTATTTGTATATTTAAATAGAAAATATTAATTTGCAAATCTATAATTATTATGTTTAACTAATTTGCCAATAGGCACAAATTTTAACGGAGGTTTTTTAATGACAGAAAGTCAAGTTAACATTTCCGGAGATTTCCCGACCGATAGTCCTACCCATCTCGAAGTTTCACCAAAACCAAAAGTAAAATTCTTCTCGAGCTTAGCCGATTTAACATTCGGAGGCTTTGAAATCGACGATCAAACTTTTTCTAACTTACTATCGCAATCATTTAAAGAAATAAAGGAAGGGCAACTTATACGGGGGAAAATAATACGAATCACAAAAGATGAAGTCTTTGTCGATGTTGGATTTAAAAGCGTAGGTGTTATTCCACGCAGTGAACTTTTGAATTCCGAGACTTTAAAAGTTGGAGATTCAATCGATGTCTTTGTCGAAAGTCTCGAGGATGCCGAAGGAAGAGTATTACTTTCGAGAAAACGCGCCGATTTTATGCGCATCTGGCAAGAAATCATAAGAATCTACGACAACCAAGAAGTTGTTCCAATACGAATACTTCGCCGAATAAAGGGCGGAATGGTTGTAGATCTCCTCGGCGTAGAAGCATTTCTCCCGGGTTCGCAAATCGACGTTCGGCCTGTCCGTGATTTTGATTCCTGGGTAGGTCAAACCCTCGATGTAAAAATAGTTAAAGTAAACCATCCAAACGAAAATGTTGTCGTAAGCCACAAAGTGCTTCTCGAAGAACTACTCAAAGAACAGCGCGATGCCCTTCTTGCTCAATTGGAAAAAGGATTAGTTCTCGAAGGAATAATAAAAGCAATAGCAGATTTCGGAGTTTTTGTGGATTTAGGCGGAGTCGATGGCCTCGTTCATATTACCGATTTATCCTGGGGTCGCGTTACACATCCGAGTGAGATTGTTGAACTAGACCAAAAAGTTAAAGTTGTCGTTTTAGATTTCGACACAGATAAGAGAAGAATTTCGCTTGGTATAAAGCAACTTACTCCACATCCTTGGGATTCAATCGGCGATAAATACGAAAAAGGAACTAAAGTTCGTGGAAAGGTTGTAAGTTTAACCGACTATGGTGCATTTATCGAGATAGAAAAAGGAATTGAAGGATTAATTCATATTAGCGAAATGTCGTGGACTCAACACGTTAAACACCCTTCGCAAGTTGTTTCACTTGGACAAGTTGTCGAAGCCGTTGTTTTAAACATAGATAAAGAGGAGAAAAAACTTGCTCTTGGTATGAAACAACTCGGTCCCGACCCCTGGGAAGATTTAATGAGGAAATACCCTGTTGATTCAAGACATCGCGGTGTTGTTCGTAATATTACAAACTTTGGAGTTTTTGTTGAACTCGAACCTGGCGTTGATGGTTTAATACATATAAGCGATCTTTCGTGGACCAAAAAAATTCGTCATCCCGGAGAGTTCGTTAAAAAAGGCGAAGAACTCGAAGTCGTAGTGCTCTCTATTGATAAAGAACAGCGCCGAATTGCTCTCGGGCATAAGCAAGTCGAGGAAAATCCATGGGATTATTTCGAAGAAAAGTATAAAGTCGGAACACAAACAGATGGTAAAATTGAACGAATCATCGAAAAGGGAGTTATTGTTGAACTACCCGACGGAGTCGATGGTTTTGTTCCTGTTTCCCAGCTTTCATTCGCACCTATCAAAGTCATTAGCGATTATTTTCATATTGGAGATCGCTTGCCACTTAAAGTTGTTGAATTCGAAAAAGAATCAAAAAAAATTGTTCTTTCCGCGGTCGAAGCGTTGAGAACAATGGACCCAGCAACAATTGATGCATATAATGCTGAACACCCTGTTCCCAACGCAGAAAAAGCAATTATCGATACAACGAAAAGTTACTTCGATGCTTCCGAAGCCGCTGACTACGAAGGTATCGAAACAAAGGCAAGACCAGAAGACCAAATTTCGAGCGTTTTATTTCCTTCGTTAGCTCCATCTTACATACCAACAAAGGAAACAGAAAATCCGAAACAAGAACTAATATCTCAGTTAGATTCAGAAAGCGATGAAGACCATATCGAAGCAAAGGAAGGAAGCACAGTTGCGATTTCCATCGAAGAAAAAATCGAAACAAAACCCGAGCAAATACCAGATACTCCAATAGAAGAGAATACGGAAGATTCAGAGAATAAAATAAACGAATAAAAAGCTTGTTTCTATATTTTATACTGCCCTAAATGAAAAATTTAGGGCAGTTTTTTTATTTTAGCTTTTTGCTATAAAAAAATATATTAAAAAATTTATGAATGTTTCTCTCGAAGGTTTACGAGCTATTGTGTGCGGTGCATCACAAGGAATAGGCAAAGCAATTTCAATTCAATTCGCGGAATCAGGTGCTTCAATTTTCCTAATTGCAAGGAATGAAGCAAACTTAAAGAAAACACTTGCCTCTTTACCAAAGAATCCTTTTGCTCACCACTCCTATGCGTGCGTCGATGTTGGGAACCTTTACGAACTTCAAACAGTCATCGAAAAAGCTACCATTGAATACGATGGTTTTCATATCGTCGTCAACAATACAGGAGGCCCACCGCCCGGTCTACTCTATCACAGTTTAAATGACGAGCTCGAAAATGCTTTCAAACAACATATCCTTTCGGCACATACTATTTTGAAAGTAGTGTTACCCAAAATGATTGAACTAAAATACGGAAGAATAATCAATATTATTTCTATTGGAATGAAACAACCGATAGCAAATTTGGGCGTATCAAACACAATTCGTGGTGCAATGGGGAATTGGGCAAAAACTCTTTCAAAGGAACTGTCCCATTATGGAATTACTGTCAACAATATTCTACCGGGATACATCAAAACCGAAAGATTGAAAAGCTTAATTCAAAATAATTCGAAAATTAAAAATACTACCTACGAGCAAGAAGAAAAAAAAATAATCGAAGAAGTTCCTGTTCAACGGCTTGGTAACCCCAAGGAAGTTGCCTTCCTTGCAACGTTTATTGCATCCCCGTTAGCTAACTATTTAAATGGTGTGAGCATTCCGATTGACGGAGGTTTTTTAAATTGTTTATAATTTTTTAAAAAAATATTTGGAAAATAAAAAACTTTGCATTAAATTCGTATTGCAGCGAAACGGGGAATTTGTTTATATTGTTGGTTAGTATCTTTATGAACACTGGGGAAACCAAAAGTGATTTCTTGTTAACAAGAAGAATTCCTCTATTTTTCATCATTGTCTTTTCGCTTGCTATTATTGGAATCTACGTTTTTTCTACTAATTGGGAAGAAAAAAACAAGATTAAAAAAATTAAACTTTATGGCACAACCTACTCCGATTCTGATATTATTGAATCAATTATTTGGGAAAAGTTATCCAAAAGTAATAATATTTCCCTTTTGAAGCAGACTCTCGAACACCTCCCATTTGTTAAATCTTGTAACATATTTCATATCGATAGCGAAACGCTCGAAATTCAATTAACGGAACGATTGCCAATTGCTAAAATCAAAGATACAAGCGATAACTTTATTTGTATCGACGAGACTGGGCAGTTCTTTTCGTTACCAACAAAGAAAAATATTGGCGTTCCAACTATTATAAATTCGGAAATTATGAATAGCAAAAAACTTGACTTAAACAATTTAATTAACTTCCTATTGAAACTCAAAAGTGCTAACATTTACCATTTTTTAAATGAGATATCCGAAGTCGAAGACAGTTTCCTATTATTCACAAAATCGTCGAGAACAAAAATGGTTTTTGCAAAAAATATTCAATATGAAGAAATTGTAACAGCTGCAAATTTTATTAATAAACTTGGGATGACTAAATTGATGAATCTCGAAAAAATCGACTTTAGGGTAAATGGTCAGATAATTGTAAGATAATCGAGGCTATGAAACAAAAGCAAAAAACAAATAAACAAGCCGACGAAATAGTTAGTGTGGGACTGGACATTGGAACATCTAAGGTCTGTTGTGTGGTTGTTTCATTCGACAAAGTACAAAAGGCAACTAATATTTTAGGCGTTGGAGTTGCAGAAAGGAAAAAATACAAAGGTCGGCACGGTAGAATCGACAATATCGACCAAACAGTCCAGGACATTAACGTTGCTGTGCAAAGTGCTACGATGCAATCGAATATTCCAATTCAAAGGGTAAATGTTGGAATTACGGGGGATAGCGTTAAATTCTATGAAAGCCGTGGTTTGGTTTCAATTACTTCTCCAAATAGAGTAATTACGAAAAATGACGTTGCTCGTGTTCTTAACGAAGCCAAACAAATTGATATACCACCCGACTACGAAATACTCCACACAATCCCCCAAGAATTTATAATAAATAATAACAAAACCGGTATAATCAACCCAGATGGAATGAGCGGCAACAAACTAGAAGTTTTGGCAAAAGTAGTAACGGCACAAACAACGGAAATTACAAACATTAATCATTGCCTTGCTCAAAATGGATTGGAAATTGGTCACATTGTTTTAGAACCACTGGCTACAAGCCTTGCAATTTTGCAGGAGGATGAATTGGAACTTGGGGTTGGCATTATCGATATTGGCGAAAACACAACCGATGTATCTGTATTCTACGAAGGAGTAATGCGATATTCAAATAGTTTCCCAATTGCAGGCCGCCAAGTAACCGATGATTTAAGAACTCTGATGAACGTCGTATATTCGCAAGCCGAAGAAGTAAAACAAACGTATGGTCATTGCTATTTCCAATCGCTACGCGACGATAGGAGAATAATGATTCCTAGCACAAAAGGTAGAAGACCTTTGACATTCGAACTAAACCAAATTTGCCAGTTTATTCAGCCACGAATGGAAGAAATTTTCGAATTTGCCAAAGAACAATTAAGAAAATCTAATTACAGTCATCGATTGGGTGCAGGGGTAGTTTTAACGGGCGGCTCTGTTATGCTCGAAGGTTCAGAAGAGTTAGCAACAGATGTTCTTGGTATGCCAGTAAGAATCGGAACTCCATCGGATTTAAATTATAAAGGTTTGGTTCAAGAAGTAAATAAACCATACTTTTCTACTGCCGTTGGTTTGGCTCTCTACGGAATCCAAGAAGAAAAATCAGAATATACTACTAAAAATGGCTCAATCGAAACCAGAAAAGAGAAACAAAATGTTGTTTATAAAATTGTTGAATTGTTTAAAAAATTATAGGGGGGGACCTATGATAGAACTCGAAACTAATTCAGAACTAATAACCAGAATCGCCGTCGTGGGGGTAGGTGGCGCTGGATGTAACGCAATCAAAAATCTTACGGAATTCGGTATTATTGGAGTTGACCTAATTGCAATAAACACCGATTCCAAGCAATTAAACAATAGTCCAGCACCTGTAAAACTAACTATTGGTAAAACCAAAACACGTGGACAAGGTGCAGGAGCAAATCCCGAAGTAGGCCGAATAGCAGCCGAAGAAGACTATCAAACTATCGTTGATTTACTTAAGAACAAGGACATGGTCTTTATCACTGCTGGTATGGGCAAAGGAACGGGAACAGGAGCATCACCTATTGTTGCAAAAGCTGTTAGGGAGCACGTAAATGATGCTAACAAAGATGATGCACCTGTTGTAGTAGGAATTGTAATAACACCTTTAGAAAACGAAGGACCCATCCGCAAGAAAAACGCAATGGAGGGTCTCGAAGAACTTCGTAATCACGTCGATGGTTTGATAATCGTTTCGAACGAGAAGCTAGCGAAACTTTCCAGCGAGCAAAAACTCCCAGTTGGACAGGCATATAAACTTGCAGACAAAGTCGTCTTCGATGCAGCAAAAGGAATAATAGACCTCATCAACAATACAGGCTCCGTTAATATTGACTTCAGAGATTTCAAAACTGTAATCAGAGGAATGGGCGACGCATTTATTAGCAAAGGAATGGGCGAAGGCGAAAAACGAGCCATCCAAGCTGTCGAGAACGCACTGAATTCCCCTTTATTGGAAGGAATTGACCTCCGCAATGCCAAAAACGCTCTTGTTAACATATATCATAATGGCAAAGATTTCCTTCTATCCGAGGTTGATAGTGTGCTTGCTAAAATCCGCGAAGCAACAAATAAAGACCTAAACATAATTTATGGACTCGTCGAAGACGAAGGCTTGGATGATTCCATAACCATTACGCTTATTGTAACAGGATTTACTAATTCATTCCTCGAAGTCAATTTGAAGAAACCACAGAAAGTCACTTCTGCAATACCATCAATGCCTGTTGGTGAAAATGATTTCGTTGCGGCAAAAACTACCGACCACGATGGCAATTCCTTGTTCGAAACTACTCCCTTTAAAAAAATCAACTCTCCTATATTAAATTTAGACCCTTCGGACGTTAATACTCCGGCGTTCTATCGAAGAAATCATCAAAAGAGCATATATCAAACTAACAACCAAAGCTTCGAAAATGATGAACTCCAACCTTTTGTCGTAAAGCCAGAAAACGGAACCGAAGAAAGATTCTACAACGAAAATAACTATAATAATACTTCTCCCGCGAGTTTAGTCAGATTAATGGATTAATCGAATAAAAGGAAATACTTAATTAACCCACGGATTGATTAATCTGTGGGTCTTGTTGGATGTTGTTCTAGATTCTTTTAAAAAATCTTATCCCAAAATAAGTGTTAAAATATTTTCTAACTCCTTATTTGGAATAATAATTGTTTTCGACAATTAATCATCGACGGCATAACCTCGGGAATAACATGCAAATTGGAATTTAAGAGCTTACTTGAAATTAGTTCAATCATTCACCAACAATAGTAACAACCACCTCTCGGTTGTTGCGGGGACCATCGAATTCACAAAAGAAAATATTTTGCCAAGTAGAAAGTCCAAGATTCCCATCAACAATTGGAATGCTTTCGCTCGCTCCAACCAAACCCGACTTTAAATGGGCATCACCGTTGTTATCTTGCAAATCGTGCTGCCATACACCTTTGGGGATTAGCTTTTTTAGTAAGTTAATCACATCATTTTGAACAGATTCGTCCCAATTTTCTTGAATCATAATTGCTGCGGTTGAACCGCGTGCATAAACATTTATTATACCTGTTTTATAATTGCATTCTTTCACAATATTTCGAATGCGGTCTGTAATATCATAAAGACCGTTGTGTTTGTCTGTTTTTAGACTAATCACTTTTTGAATCATTATATTTTATGCTGATTTACAAGAGCAACAAAGTATTCAAAACTTCGATTGTAGGTTCGTTCGGCTTCCTTGGGAAAACAACAAGCTGGAAGCTCTCGATTACGCAAATGGTGTCTCAAACACTCGCAACATAGCCCTTTTCGGCTACAAGGTTCGTAACTACAACTGCATTGCACAAAATTTTGCCCTTGCCTACAATCCATCATTTACTCCTGAATTTTTATTAACATAGCACGAAATACAAGCTCTTCTTTCTCTTTATTTCTAACAAAGTTTTCAATAATCAGTTTGTTTTCCCTTTCGAAACAAAAGCGATAGCGAACTTCGGTAGGTTTCTTTGTCCGAGGATTGTCAACTTGTCCAATGAATGAAAACTCACTGGTGGTATTGTTATATTCCCCGAGAGAAAAGAAAGAATTATTAGTATAGTTATCAAGAGCAAAAAGAAAGAACTTTTTTTGAATAGAATTATATCCAATATAAAAACGAAATTCAAAAGTAAGTCCCGAAGAGGTAGGGACAAAATTATGCATTTCGACTATTCGATAATTCAAAATTAATTTTGAATCGGAATTCCCTTGTTGGTATTCTTCGCCCTTTTCAGTTTTATATTCAAGTGTCAGTTTCCATTTCCCTTCGAAAGGTGCAAGGTATTGGTGCTCCTTCGAGAGTCCAAAGTTTTCAAATAGATACAAAAAATCCTGTTGGGCAAAAAGGCTCAGCTTTGTCAGTAACAAGACTAACACAAACAGTGCAAAAGTACGAATCATATTGTCATATATTTTACTATACTACCCCATTGCGTTTAATGACGTCTTTTGCAATTATTAATTTTTGGATTTCGGAGGTTCCTTCGAAAATTCTATTTATACGAGAGTCGCGATAGAACCTCTCTATTGGCAACTCCCGAGAATACCCCATTCCACCGTGAATTTGCATTGCATAATCGGCACACCTATCTAATGAGTTCGAGCTTACCAACTTAACAATTGCTGAATGTCGAGGCAATAGTTCTTGTTTGTCGTAGAGCATTGCAGTTCGATAGACAATGCTTTCTGTTTCGTAAATTAAAGTAGCCATTTCAGCAAGCATAAATTGAACAGCCTGGAAATTCGCAATAGGTTCGCCAAACTGTTTACGTTCTTTTGCAAAACGCGTGCTTATTTCGAGTAATTCTTTGCAAGCACCAAGACAAGCAGCACCTAAACCCAAACGACCTGCATCAAGGGTTTTCATTGCAATCAAAAATCCTTTTCCATCGCGACCAATTAAGTTTTCTTTCGGCACACGAACATTATCAAAAGTTAAAGCAGAGGTTTTACTTCCGCGAAGCCCCATTTTTTTCTCGGGCGGGCCCGAAGTGAACCCTGGCGTTCCTTTTTCGACAACAAATAATGAAATTCCAAGATTGGTTCGAGCAAAAACCGAAAAAACATCGGCAAAAGGACCATTAGTAATCCAAAGTTTTTCGCCATTGATAACCCACTCGTCCCCATCAAGGTAGGCTTTGGTTTTAAGATTAAATGCATCTGAACCAGCACCCGGTTCAGTAAGAGCAAAAGCAGCAATTTTCTCTCCGGCAGTGAGTTGCGGCAACCATCTTTGTTTTTGTTCTTCGGTCCCGCCAATATAAATGGCATTAGTTCCAATCGAAATGTGTGCTCCAATAAAAGTTGCAGTCGATAGGCAAGCCCGAGATATTTCCTCCTGTATTATGCAATATCCAACTTCTCCTATACCTGACCCACCATACTCAACCGGAAAAGGTGCACCTAATAGACCAAGTTCGGCGATTTTTCTTATGAGAACGTCGGGAATTGCTTCGTCTTCGTCAATTTTTGCAGCAATTGGTTTAAGCTCGTTGGTTGCAAAGTCGCGAACCATTTCGCGAAGCATAATTTGTTCTTCCGTAAAAGAAAACTCAATCATTAATTGTCCTTCAAGTTGTATATTAATAATTATTTTGGATGCTCGATGAAGTTCAATATACTTTCGCCACCATCGACTGCGATTGTGTGACCATTTATCCAATAGAAATTTTCATCTGATAGTTTTGCTATTACTTTTGCAACGTCTTCGGGAACGGTGTTTCGATTGAATGGGTTGTGCTCACGTGCATATTCCAGCATACGGTCGAAACCGGGAATTTTTTGAGCAGCAGGCGTATCGGTTAAACCAGCCATAATCGCATTTGCCGTTACTTTATAAGGTGCAAGCTCAACAGCAATTTGACGGATATATGCTTCGAGTGCAGCTTTGGCAGCCGAAATCGCACCGTAATTCATCATTGCTCTTTCGGAACCTATACTTGTCATAGCAAAGATACGTGCGTTTCTTCCCAGCAGTTTCTCTTTGAATAAATCTTGAACCCAATAAACTAAACTATTCGCCATCACATCCATCGTCATCTCTATCTGTTTTTTATTTACCATATCGTCGGGATTTTCTGCAAAAAACTTCTTTATTGCACCGAAAGCTAATGAATGCAAAAGAACACGAAGTTGCGGATTATCTTCATTCCTAAATTCTTCTTTAATAGAAGCAATAATTTCGGCACGTTCTTTATCGCCAGCAGCGTTTTCATTAAAAAACCTAGCGCGAACACCCAAAGAATTAATATACCTACACAATTCTTCCGCCCTTTGTTTGTTCGAGCCAAAATCAAGATGAACACCATAAATATTGAACCCGAGCTTCGCAAGCTCAATGGCAGTAGCTTTACCAAAACCGCTCGACACACCAAGAATAAGTGCATATTGATTGGTTGCGTATTCCATATCGGCAATATCTATTTTAAATAAACTACAAAATTAACTCATAGAAACCTAAAATAAAAATTGAATTAAGATTTTTTTATGCAAATTATAAAGCAACATAACTAATACAAAAAATATCAATAACTTATAAAGGAATAGTCTTTTCATTAATATAGTAACCGAATTAATAATGATTAGGTAGAAATAAAGAAAGTTAAAGAATTAATGATTCCAGTCGAAAAATACCCAACAGTCGACAAGAACTCGACAATGTTAGATGCAATACTTACTTTAAAAAAGGAAAGCGAAAAGGCTCCTTCCGACATACCCCAATTCCGAGCAGTGTTAGTATTGGATGAAAACAAAAAAGTAATCGGAAAAGTAGGCCATTTTGCATTTCTTAAAGGGCTAGAACCAAAATATCAAGATTTATTTGATATCGATAAACTCTCGCGGGCAAAGTTAAGCTCGAATTTCATTGAAAGTCTTTTCGAAAAGTTTTCGCTTTGGCAAGATACACCCTTTGACTTATGCTCAATAGCCTCGAAAATAAAAGTAAGCGATATTATGCAACCCATTTCGGAACACGTCGAAGAAGAAGAAAGCGTTTCAAAAACAATTCATAAAATTATTATGTGGCAATGTCTTTCGGTGCTTGTTACACGAAATGAGGAAGTCGTTGGAATTCTTCGCACCTCGGATATTTACCAAGCTATCGAAAATTACCTCACCACCGAATGTAATAAGAACAATTCATAGAGGAAAGAATGCCTAAGCTTTTAATTATTGACGATGAACAGCTTTTTCTAAACAGTATTTCCGAGCAATTGAAGATTCGCGGCTACGAAAATGTAATATCGACCACCGGCAAAGATGTCGAAAAACTGCTCGGAAAGAATTCCGACGTCGATGTTGTACTACCCGATATGAAAATGCCAGACATTAGCGGCGACGAAGTCCTGAAAAAAATTAAGCAATTCAAACCCGAGGTCCAAGTCGTAATTTTAACTGGCTTTGGCGATACCGAAACTGCTGTCGAAATGGCTCGCCACGATGCCTTCTCGTATTTACAGAAACCCGTCGAGATTCAAAAACTTACCAATATCCTCGATAAAGCTCGTTCCAAAGCCAAACTCCTTATTTGGGAACAACAGCAAACCCAAGGCAAAAGCATAAAAGAAATGGCTTTTTGGACAACTATATCGGTAGCTATCGGAGTAATTATCGCACTCCTTCCGGTCCCAGAAGATTTACCTCCAAAGGCACATTATTTTCTCGCTTTTTTAGTCGCGATTATTATGCTTTAAATTACCGAAGGCTTACCAATTGGCGTTACCGCTTTACTTGTCGGTGGAGGTATGGTTCTCTTAGGAATTCAAAAACCGGAAGCGGCTTGGACACCCTATGCAAGTCCCGCAGTTATGTTTGTAATGATGATAATTATGTTCGGTATAATTCTAAACGAAGTGGGACTAACACAAAGGATTTTGCATAGTGCTTTAAAAATTGCTGGACGAAAAATCGTTCCTTTTTCTTTCTTTATTTGCATAGTTTCTTCGATAATATCGACAATGTTCCATGATGCAACAGTAACAATAATATTTCTTTTTGCTCTAATTGCAGTTTTCAAGAAAATGAACATTTCACCTCATAATTCAAACAGTTTTACAAAATTCTTTTCATTACTTATTCCCCTTAGTGCCTCGGCAGGCGGATTTGGAACAATACTTGGGGGCGGGCGCAACCCGATTGCCATCGATTTCCTAGAAAAGCATGTTGGCATTCATATCGGCTTTTTCGAATGGATTATCTATCAGTTTCCGCTCGTTATATTCGTTTCGGCAGCTACCTGGCTAATTTGTTATCTAATTTTTCCTCCAAAGGTTAAAGAATTACCGGTAGAATTCACCACCGAAAATCTACCTTTAATGAGTAAACAAGAAAAGGGGGTTGAAACAATTTTTGGGCTTGCTATAGTTTTCTGGGCATTAGGGGATTTAACCCATCTTCATGTTAGTGTGGTTGCAGCTCTTGCTGTATTAGCAATCTGTGGTCTCCGGCTGGTGAGTTTCAAACAAGTGATACAAAAATTTGCTTGGGATGCTTGGCTCGTCTTTGGAGCCGGTGTTTCTTTGGGAGTAGCAATGCTCGATACAAGAG
>JBBIJO010000027.1:0-17440 GCA_037445895.1 Ignavibacteria bacterium
AAAACAGAAGCCTCGCTCCTATCGAGCGAGGCTTCCTGCTTCTAATAGAAGAAATTAATTTTTATCGAGTTCGCCAACCATTCCGCAAATTATTAAACCCTCTTCGGAAAAATTTTCGAATATGCCATCGTGAATTCCCAAACGTGTTTTAATCATACAACCCCACTCCGTCAAAAGTTTTTGAACATTAATAGCTGCTTTGTTCCTTTTGCCGACAAGAATCACAAGAATAGATTTTGGCATTTTGTCTCCTTATTTAATTATCGAGTAAATTTTTGTTGAGTTCGAGCACTACAGGGCAGTGGTCCGAACCAGATTCTTGGGACAGCATATAGCAATTTTGCACAAAGCTTGCCATTTCGTTCGAAACAAAATGGTAATCGACGCGCCAGCCTACATTATTTTCCCTTGCTCTTCCTCGTTGGCTCCACCAGGAGTAATGTCCTCCTTCACTTACAAACATACGAAAAGTATCCTTGAACCCCATCTCTACTAGTTCATCGAGTTTTTGCCGTTCAATCGGGAGGAAACCAGAGGTGTTGATATTTTCCTTTGGTCGTGCAAGATCGATTTCCTTGTGGGCAGTATTGTAATCTCCGGAAACAACTATTTTATTGTGTCTTTCTTTCAGTTTTCGCAGATAATCGTAAATAGCATCGTAGAACTCAAGCTTGAAATCCAGCCGCTCGTGGTCTGTGTATCCTTTGGGGAAATATATGTTCAACAGAATAAAACTATCAAAATCCAATTCAATAAATCTACCTTCGGCATCGAACTCATCGATTCCAATTCCATACGAGATATTTTTAGGTTGAATTTTCGAAAAAACAGCGACACCGCTATATCCTTTTTTGGTTTTGCAGGTATTATAGAAATGGAAAAATCCTTCGGGGCAAATTAGCTCGGGTTGTATTTGTTCAACATCAGCCTTTACTTCCTGAATGCAAAGAATAGTTGGTTGAATTCTTTCAACAAAATCGAAAAGTTTATTGTTTTGTGTAATCTTATCGTAGCGTCGGGATGGGTTTTGCCCAACAATTGAGCGGTATCCATTAACATTCCAAGTAACAATTTTCATCTTTTTCCTATCGTTGTTCAAGCTAAATTATTGAAAAAGTTCTTTACAAAAAAATTTTTATCGCATAGTGTAACCATTCCTTTTTTATTTTGTTATTAGTTTGGGACAAAAAATTATTTTTATGGTTAAACCTTTTGAAATATTTTTTGTCAAATGAATTGAATGGTTAGTTTTAATATTTTTTGGAGGTTTTATGAAAAAATTAAGTATTTTGGTTCTTGCAATCTTGGCAATAGGGATTATTTCCTTTGTTGCTTGCAATAGGACAAGCGACCCTGTTTCGACGTCGACCGAAGATTTGGTTTTCGCTGCAAATATTCCTGACGAAACCGAGATGACTGTTGCAGCCGATATGACGGAATGCACAATGGAACAACCCGTGGCATTAATGTTTCCAAAGGATGACCCGCTTTACCCCGAACGACCTATAAAGTTTATGGTTCCACTGGGGAGAATTCTTTTCCAACTCAATTTGACCGATGAGCAGAAAGAGCAAATCAAAGGATTCATATTGGAATATCGCGATTGCGTTAAGCAAGCATTGCAAGCTCTTCGAGAATCTGAACGAGCAATCATTCAGAACGCAAACGAACAGCGCCGTCAAGTTTTGGATAGTTTAAAGAATGGGTTCTATGATAGGCAAACGGCTTGGCAACGATTGCGCCAAATAAACGAAGAAACGCGACAAGCTTTGATGAACAACCCCGTTCGCGAAACTGCTCTTCAACAACTTAAAGATTGCTACAATACTTTAATCGAAAACATTAAATCTGTCCTGACAGATGAACAGAAAGCTTTGTTCGACGAACTACTTGCCAAATATAAGGACAGGCGAGGAATGGGTCATGGGACGAGACCCTAATTCCGTTTGAGTAGAATAAAGAAGCGCTTGCTGGGCTGGCGAGGTGACGTCAGCCCTTTTCATTTCAACTTATTTTGGTTATAAAGTTTTTGCTTACCGCTTATTTTTTAAAGTCGGAAGGTTCTAAATGTTGGATTGCTATGAGTAAATACAATAATCAGAACTCAGTTTCTTTTATAATTTAGAATTTATTATTAATTATTTCGAGAAAAATGGAAAGAAATATTGAAGCATCGAGTTACGAACGCAATTCCTTGGAAAGTTTTTTGATTATCCAGGAGATTCTTTTCCATCACAATAAATCACGGCAAGATAAATTTAGGGAAATCATCCAGGCGATACCTTCTTTGTTAAGGAGACCAGACAATGCCAAAGCACGAATAAAGCTGCCTATAGAAACGTATGAGTCGGAAATTTTTCCTGAACAAAGCTCAACGTTTTCTTTCCCGATTAGTTACGATACAAACTATTTTGGAACATTAGACATTGCTTTTGGGGATGTAAACTACTCCTTTCCCGAGGAGGAGAAGAAACTACTCCAACTAGTGGCAAAACAAATTGGAATTTTTCTCGAAGCTTCGAACGATAATGGAAATGAGCACTTCGAAAATATAAAGCTCCAAAATCAAAGCGACACAAACACTACCGAATTTCCTCAATGGCTTTCGGCAATCGAAGTTCTTGCTAAAATCGACCCACACATTCTTACTGTCGTTTCGCGAAGGATGATGAACTATTTACTTTACCGCGGGTATGAATCGGCAAAAGAGATATTTGCAAAAATAGGTTGGAGCGATTCAAATTCTAATAAATCACTATTCGAGATAAATCGTCCGAGCCAGAAGCGAGTTCTAAAGAATGCTTTTGCCTATTCAAATGAGATTTTTCAGCTTGCTTCGAATTATTTGAAAGAAGACGAAATTTTTTATTTAATTCAAAAGTGGATACACGAAGAAAAAGCAAGTTCGCTCGTTAAACTTTTAGCTAATCAATCTATCTCTATAAAAGAGATTGCCGAAGAAATCCGAAAATACTATATCCGAACGTTGAATATCGACGAAATTGAGTCGCGATTCAGTCTTTCCCCCGCGCTCCAAGGGATACGAGTTTCACTCGCCCGACGATTACTTTCGGACCAACTCGAATACATTCATATTGCAAAAAACTTCATTACAATCAAGGATTTTTATGAAATTCTACAAAGGACTATCATTACAACAGAAGGAATGGGACGTCTTGGCGGGAAAGCTGCCGGGCTGATACTTTCACAAAAAATTTGTGAATCGTATACAGCTTCGAATCCAAAAATATCCGATTCGGACGCTCGATTTTCGTTAGAGAAAATTAAAATTCCTAAGACCTGGTTTATTCCTTCGGATTCTTTCTACGATTTCTTGTATTTTAACAATCTCGAAGACATAATCGAACAAAAGTATAAACCGCTTAACGAGATAAGGAATGAGTATTCGAATATTATTCAAATCTTTAAAAATTCACAGTTCCCTCCTGAACTTGTTAATGGGTTGAGTCGTGCGCTCGACGATTTTGGCAAGCACCCTTTGATTGTTCGCTCATCGAGTCTTCTCGAGGACCGTTTAGGTGCGTCCTTCCCCGGAAAATACAAGAGTATCTTTCTTGCCAATCAAGGAACGAAAGAAGAGCGGCTTTCGGCACTAATGGATGCAATTGCCGAGGTTTATGCTTCCACGTTTAGCCCCGATCCAATCGGTTATAGAATTGAACACGGATTGCTCGATTTTAATGAAGAAATGGGGATTATGATTCAAGAGGTTGTTGGCAAAAAAATTGGTAAGTATTTTTTCCCTGCGTTTGCCGGTGTTGCATTTAGTTTAAATGAGTTCCGTTGGTCCCCAAGGATTAATCGCGAAGATGGTTTGGTTCGTATTGTTCCCGGACTTGGGACGCGAGCTGTAGATAGGATCAGCGATGATTATCCAATTCTTGCTTCGCCGGGGCAACCAAACTTAAAAGTTTATACAACATTGCAGGATTACCTTCTTTACTCGCCGAAAAAAATAGATGTTATTAATCTCGAAACAAACAGCTTCGAAGCTTTAAATTTAGACAGTTTAATCGAGGAAATTGGCGACGACTACCCGCTTATCAATCTTGTATTTTCGATAATCGAGGATAGGCATCTTCGCAATCCAGTTGGATTGGGTATCAATACCAAAGAAAACGAAGTAGTAGCAACTTTTGAAAATCTATTTAATTCGACCACGTTTTTAAAAACAATATTCAAACTATTGAAAATATTGCGTAAAGAACTACAAGTTCCAGTAGATATAGAATTCGCATGCGATGCCGAAAATCTTTATATTTTACAATGCCGTTCCCAAAGCGCTGGTCGCGATAATTTTCAAGCTATAATACCACAAAACATTGGCTCGGAAGATTCACTTTTCACTGCAACAAAATTCATCAGTAATGGCAAAGTTCCAGACATAGAGTATATCGTTTATATCGACCCAATTAACTATTCCCGATTGGCTAACTTACAGGAATATCTTGATGTTGGAGAGGCAGTTGGCGAGCTAAACAAAATACTGCCGAAAAAGAAGTTCGTTCTGATTGGTCCCGGTCGATGGGGAACACGCGACGACGTTCGGCTTGGGGTAAAAGTTACATACTCATATATCAACAATACTGCATTGCTTGTCGAGGTTGCCCATAAAGTTGGGAATTATGTCCCCGATTTGTCGTTCGGGACTCATTTTTTCCAAGATTTGGTTGAATCGGATATCAAGTACATCCCAATATTCCCCGGCGAAGAAGGCACTTTTTTCAATGAATTTTTTATTCAGCGGAGCCAAAATGTATTTAACGATATGGTTGAAGGCTTCAGCCATATTTCCCACGTTGTTAAAGTTGTGTATGTCCCGAAAGAAACCGGAGGAAAGATTTTAAGGGTTTTGATGAATGGAAACCAAAATATTGCAGTAGGTTATTTCGTTCAATCGAGCATTTCCCCTTTGTATCTTGTGCATCGTGAAGAAGGGAAATCGGAGTTACAAGTTGAAGAACCTTGGGAAATTAGATGGAAGTTTGCAGAGAAGGTTGCCGGTTCGCTCGATATACATAAATTTGGGGTTCGGGGGATTTATATTTTCGGAACTGTTTTTTCTAAAACTGCCAAAGAAACTTCGGATCTCGATTTGTTAGTTCATTTTGACGGTAACGAAACTCATAGGCATTCGTTGGAAGCTTGGTTCGATGTGTGGAATCAGATACTTCAAGAGATAATTTATTATCAAACAGGATTCAAATCCAAAAAAGCCCTCGATGTCCACTTCGTGTCCGACGCCGAAAAACAACCCGATAATTACTTTTTTGCGGAAATTATGAATCCCCAAAAGAAACTTTCGATGAAACTACGTTGAGCTTGCTCGATTATTATTAAATTAATGGGGTGAATGGTTTGTTCCTTTGACGGACAACTTCCAATATCTCCGACAATGTTACTAGCCGAGCGATGAATGCAAAGAGTGGGTAAAGCACTATATAGGAGGCAATTCCTAAATATAGGTTTATGCTATTGGCAATTATTTTGGACAACAAAAGAACGACTATACCTAATATAATTGGTTTAATACCAACCAACAGGTTCGTTAAAAACCCAGAATGTTTGAACATTATAATTAATGCAGTCAATATCGCGATTTCAATCGAAACCGAGGATATTGCCGAGCCTATTGCTCCAAAGTTTTGAATTAAAATATAATTGGAAGTTACTGAGACAATTAAACCGATAATTGCTACTTTAAGTAAATCTTTCTGTCTATCGAGAATAAGCGCCGAAAAAGTGAGGATTGCGGAAAAATATGCAATGAGATTCGAAAATAATATAAGTCTTAGAATGGTAGCGCCAACAACATATTTATTGCCATAGAGAAAAGCAAGAACGGATTCGGCAAAGCCAAATATTCCAATAATAACAAATGCACCTATCAAAAAATTTAAAAGAATATATTTCTTTTGTAAAGTATTGAAATTGCCGTAAACCGCAGAACGGGAAAGTTCGGGGAAGAAGGCTGTTTGCAAAATCGAATTTGGAAGAAGAAGGAGTATCCCAATCCGCAGCATCGCACTGAAAATTCCTGTTTCGTAGTCTCCACGAAACAAACTCAACATAAAAATACAAATATTTGCGTATAAACCAATGATGAATAACGATAATGAAATTGGTAGAGCAGACTTTAAAAAGTTAATCGAAAACTTCCTTTCGTATTTTGGCACTGCAAAGCCAAATAATTTCGCAAAAATTATGTTGGAAAAGAGTATCGAAACTAACCAAGATATAAGAAAAGCAATTATAGCAATTCGATAGTCGTTGCTATTTTTAACGAAAAAATAAATCATAGCAAGGAGTGCCGTTCCTTGTAGAATGCTTCCAATAGCCGGGATTTCCATTCTATTAAGACCTCGGAAAGCCCAGTCGAAATGGAAAATTAGTAAAAAAAGGAATAAGCCTGCCAATAAAATAGATGTTTTGGTCTCTAATGGTTTATCTATCGATAAAACAATTAGTATAAGGATAATATACGAAAATGTAGAAATAAAAAATTTAAGTGTGATAGAATTGTTTATATATTTTTTTGTTAAGTCGGGGGTTCTTGGAATTTCTCGTATTCCAATTGTATAAATTCCAGAATGAACAAAGCTAAGAAAATACATCGATAAACTTAGAGCAAGCGAATAAATTCCGTAGCTTTCGGGACCAAGAGTGCGAACAAGAAGTATAGTCGAAAGAGTAGCAATTCCTTTGCTTGCGAATTCAGAAATTCCTACTAAAAGTGTATTTCGGAATATGCTATTCATTTTTTAGTGATTGCAACTCCACCAGACGATTTCTAATTCCTTAAACAAAGAATTGCGTCGTTCTGTTTCATCGAGATATAACAAATCTACCGAAGATAATTCCGAACCATTTAAATGTTTATCGGCAAGAGTGATAAGGCGGTTAAAGTCTGAATGGTGGAAAGAAAAGCGTTGTTCGGCATAATCCTTAGCGGTCTTTGTATAAATCAAGAATTGCCAATCGGAAGATTGAAGAAGCAGTAGTTCGCGGAGTGCTTGCTTAATGATTCTTTGTGTAATGTCGTCGAGCGAAGTTCCTTCGTATTTTGCAAAAAAGTCGCTTAATTTTTTTTCGTTGTTATAAATTGCTTCCCAAGTCCAATAGGTATCGGGATTGCTCCAAACATCGTGGTTATTATTTACTCCCCAAGAGCCTTCTGGAATCCCAACGACTTCGAGTGGGTTAACGCGGAAAACCTCTTCGGAACAGGTTGACATTTTGACCCAAGGAGAGAAGTTCAATCCGCGAATCAAAGAGCGGATAAACTCAGGACCTTCGAACCACCAGTGTCCAAAAAGTTCAGTATCGAAAGGGGTGCAGAGCGTTCCCCGATACCCGGTTCGATTGAAATACCAATTTAGAGTGTTTTCGATATGGTGAATGAAATGATTCGTTTGCAGGTCAATCTTTGGTATTGTCCAATCGGGGTGATAGAGGGATTTATACATCATATCGACTTTCCTATCGGTAACTCGCCAATATCGAAGCCAAGAATCGAGATGCCTTTTGTGGAAATCCAAGTAATTTGGTTCGGCTGGATACCCGACTTCCCCGCTCCATACTTGCATAGAAATTTCTTGATACCTGGTGAAAGCTATAGATGTTCCGTATTCAACTTTTTCGCTGGAAGCAACGTTAACCAACCGCAAAGGACTTTTGTCGAAAAAAAAATCTTTTGGTCGTAAACTTGCAAATTTGACAAACTTTTCGCGTTCAGTATCAATAAATTTCCCGATTGGATAAGAGCGTCGAAGCAAGTTTTCGTCGATAATAAAATACTTTAAGCCATATTTTGCAAGAGATTGTTCAAGACCGGGTCTTAATCGCTCCAAATTATATGGATTTACCGGAATCAATGATTTCCAAAGGTAAGAAGGGCGATATGCACATTCTGGAAGCCAAATGCCACGAGGCTCGCGCCCAAAATGCTTTCGATAGTTTTCGACCGCAGTTCGAAGTTGCAATTCAACGCTTCTATCGTCGCCTAAAAGTGGAAGATAGCCATGAGTCGCGGCACAAGTCAGAATTTCAATTGCTCCAATGTCCTGTAATTTGCGAAATGATTGAACTATGGATTTGTTATATTTTTTGGTGAAATCTTCTAGGCATTTCGAATACCAATTTTGCCAAAACTTTGTTAGATAAATGTGGTGTGGGTCGTAGCCCCAGTTAGTAAAATTTTTTTCGTCTGCTACGGCACTTTTAATCTTGGATTTACAATAATTTTCGAAAATCTCGGGGAAATCCGGATGTTCTAATTGTTCACATAGAACAGGCGATAAATTCAAACTTACTTTGGGAAGTGTATTTTGTTCAACAAAATCATAGAAAACATTCAGCAAAGGAATATAACATTCCGCAACTGCTTCGTTGAGCCAATCAACACCGTGCGGTTTAGTTCCATGGTGCAAAACCCAAGGTAAATGGGTGTGCAAAACTAAAACGTATCTTCCCGATTCCATTTTCGATTTATCCGAAAATCATAATTCAAAAAAAGACTGCTTTCCTCATACAAAAAGCAGCCTTGCTGGAATTAGCCATTAGTTAGTTAATCTTTGGAACATTTCCAACACCGGGGAAAATTTTGTCTTGCCTATCGATGTTGATTTCGCCATACTGATTTTCATAGTTTTGGATATTTTCTATTAAGGCTCGCATAAATAATTTTGCGTGCTGTGGGGTCATAACTATTCTTGCTAGGACACGTCCTTTGGGCAATCCCGGGAGGATTCGAGTAAAATCGAACACAAATTCAGCTGGCGAGTGGGAAAGAATTACAAGATTCGAATAAATTCCTTCGGCTTCTTTTTCTCCCAATTCGATGTTGATTTGTTGTTGTATGGGTTGAGGCTCCTGTTTTTTTTCTGCCATTTTTTCCCTTTATTTATTTAAATTGTTGATTCTTTCTTGGATTTCTCTCATTTTTTTCTCGTTTTTCAAATATGAGTCATAAATTTTAAGCAGAGTATAGAGATATTTTTCCTTATCTTCCTGTTTTACGAGAGGGTCGAGTGCTTCCAATTCTGCGGCTATCTCTTTAACTTTATCGCTTTTGTTATTAACAAAGTAAAGTTGGGATAATTCGCCGAGAACTTCGAAGTCGTTCATAAAGCGGGGTGTTTTTCGGCATCTCTCGAAATACTCAACCGATTTCTCTAAATCGCCGATATATTCTTTCGGTTCATTTTTACCGCTCTCGACTTGTCTTTTTTGAATTATGGCAACTTTGTTTTTATATGCTGCTGCACAATTACGAAGGGCAAAATCGAAGTTCGGGTCGATTTTGAGAGCTTGCTCATATTGTTCGATTGCTTTGTCGTATTCGCCGAGTTGAAGAAGAATATCACCATATTGTGCACGATACACCTTGTTGCTTGGGTCTTTTGCTACGAGACTTTCGATAAACTTTGCAGCTTCGCTGCGTTTACCTTGGGCATCGTAAACAGAAACAAGAAACGAATTAACATCGGAATTTTCTGGTTCGAGAATTAAAATTTTCTGAACATTTTGAATAGACTTATCGTATTCTTTCCTATTAAAATAAATTTGTGCAAGCGAAGCAAATGGAATAGAATTCATCTCGGTTGGTTGTTCTTTTTCTTCGGTAAGCCATTCTTTGGGTGGCTCGACTTTCCAGCCAAATACTTCGAAAACCTTTCCTTTGTCGTTCGAAAAAATAAATATTTCTCTATTTCCAACAACAAATTTATCGATAACAATCGAATCCGAGGTAGGGGAATATCGGAGTCCTTTGGAGTATTCCGGTTTGCCCAACTTTTTCAAAGCATTTTCGCGTGGAATTTTAATATAAATTCCACTTTCTTTTGCAAAATCTAATTCTTTTTGGATAATTTCCCCGTAGAGTTCATAATATTTTACTGCATCGTCCGTATCGCCTTTGGTTTCGTAAGCTTGGGCAATTAAAGGATAGAAATCGGAAATTTGAGAGCGAACGGTTATTCCAGCATTGAAGGTTTTGATAGATGAATCAAGAAATGACGTCTTTTTTGTCGAAAAATATTTGTTAAATAAATCCACACCGTAATTGTATGCAAGTCGCCAAAGGTTCGATTTAAACTGTTCTGCTTTAATTCTAAGAGGAGAATCTTTAAGATATGGGTTCGACAAGTTTATTGTGCGCGCAGCACCCATCAAATCCCCAATTTGCATTTTCAATTCGGCAAGCATTATGTATGCTTCTACGTTCGAAGGGTTATTTTGAATTTCTTTCTCCAAATTAGTTTCGGCTTTTGCCCATTCTTGGTTACGTATGGCAAGTTTTGCCGTTGTCATTTCGGGCGATGCACACTGGAAAGATTGCACTAATACGGCAAAAATTGAAAAAAAACAAACTAATAAGAGTTTCCTTTTCACTTTACATTCCTCTATTCAATCAAAAAACACAAATACAAAGTTAACAAAAAATAAAGAAAATTGTTAGAAAATTTGTAGAGTTACACGATTCATTCTTTCTTGTTGATTCAAATATGCACTAATTGTCCTCTTTTTCTTAATTTTGAATTTGTGAATTCGAGTTGCGATGAAAAGTAGGATTCTTTCGCTTGCAAGCGATACCCTTGTCTATGGTATTTTCATTCTTGTTGGTCGTTTCCTTACCTTTCTTCTCACGCCTTTCTATACTAATTTCCTTTCGGTCGAAGAGGTCGGCGATGTCGGTAATTTTTTCTCCTTGATTGCCTTTATGAATGTGATTTATTCAATCGGTATGGATACAGCATACTTCCGCTTTTATTCCCATAGCGACCAAACACAAAGTAGAACTGCATTTACTTTTGCTTATCTTTCTATCTTGGTTGTGTCTTTATTTGCAACCATTGTCTTATTAGTATTGTCGCAGCAAATTGCCCCGACTTTGACACAACTGGGTGAACGAAATACAATCGTTCAACTCGCCATTTTAATACCTTTAACTGATACTCTGATGGTAGTCCCTTATGCTTATTTACGAATGACTCGCCAAGTTTGGAAATTCTCTGTTGTTCGGTTCCTGTTGATTTTAATTGCGGTTGGGCTAAACATTCTTTTTGTTGTTGTATTACGATATGGAATAATTGGGGTTTTTATTGCCCAACTAATTGCAAATTGTATTGGATTGGTAGTGCTTGTCCCAATAATTTACCGGCAATTTGGTTGGCAATTCGATTCACAGTTATTTCGAAATATGCTAAAATTTGGTTTACCAACTATCCCTGCGACTTTTTCCGGAATCGTTTTGCAAGTTGTCGATCGCCCCATATTGAAATATTTGACAAACTCGAACGAGGTAGGTATTTATATGGTGAACTATCGGCTTGCTATCCCGATGATGCTTTTTGTTGCAATGTTCGATTATGCTTGGCGACCATTTTATCTTTCTCATTACGAAAGCTCCGACGCTAAGCGTTTATTTTCGAGGATTCTAACATACTTTGTTTTTGCCTCGGCTGTGGTCTTTCTTTTTGTTGGTTTTTTTATGGATTTTATTGTTCGCTTGCCTTTCTTTGGCGGGAAGTTTATCGAGCCGACCTATTGGCAAGGTATGGATATTATCCCAATTGTTATGCTTGGTTATATATTCAACGGCTTTTATATCAATTTTACAGCTGGAATCAATATCCAAAAGGTAACGAAATACTTGCCTGTGTCGATTGGCATAGGCGCCATTGTAAATGTCCTTTTCAATTTTATCTCGATTCCAATACTTGGCTACCGAGGAGCCGCGTGGGCAACTTTCTTTGCATACCTTGCAAGTGCTGGAATCGTTTATTATTATTCTCATCGAGTATATCCAATTGAGTTTCAATGGAAGAAAATTTTTTCGATTGGATTGTCGATGTTAGTCATATACTTTGTATTCTATGGTTCGACAAACGAGTTGGGTTTATTACCCAAATTCTTAATTCGACTTTGTGGGTTGGTAATCTTTCCGATAATACTTTTCGTTACAAAAGTATTCGATATAAAGGAAATATCGCAAATCAAGCGGCTTTTTCGGTTTACTAAAAAAGAACCCCGGAAAGATAATGCTCAAAGCTTTTAAATTTATTAGACCGATAAAAATGTTTCCTTCCTAAGTTGTTTAAAATATATAAATTTATAGTCGAATAGCCTTTTAATTGCTTTATTTTTTCCTATTTTCGAATTTATTGGCATAATAATTGTAATTATTTTACATTTGATTTGAAAATAACAAGGGTTTTATGCAGGACAAATTTGAGTACACGATTGTTGCGGTTGATGGTGGGGGAACACGAACCCGAGCAATACTAAAACAAGGTAGTAAAGTTCTTTCGCAAACAACCGCGGGGACAACCCGTGTTGGTTCCGTTGGGGTTGGGGAATCTTCGGAGCGTCTATTGAACATAATTCTCGACCTTTGCGAACAAGCCCAAATCGAAACATCGGAAGTTGATGTGATTGTCGTTGGGCTTGCTGGTGTTTGGCTCGAAGAAGAAAAGCAGCGTTCTACACATTTAATTAAGACACTTGCGCGCACACAAAATATTCAGCTAAACGACTTGATTGTTGCAAGCGATGCCGAAATTGCTGTCGAAGGTGCTTTCGGCGGTGCTAACGGCATTGTGCTTATCGTTGGAACAGGCTCGATTGCAATTGGAAAGATTGGAAAAGATAAGTTCATTCGTTGCGGTGGATGGGGAATTGAACTCGACGATGAAGGGAGCGGAGCGTGGATAGGACGCGAAGGTTTAACTGCTGTTGTGCGAGCTCTCGATGGTCGAGGCCAACCAACGAAACTCACCGATATGCTTGCCGATTTTAATCCTTTAATAGACATAAACAATCCAAGGACAATAGTTAAAGCTTATGCCGAGCGAACATTTGAATACCAGATGCTTACCCCAACAGTTATGCGTTGCGCCGAACTTGGCGACGATGTTTGTTTCAAAATAATAGAACAATCCGCTCGACATCTTGTTGAACTACTTGCAGCGCTCTATCCTGCTTTCAAGACGAAACAGGTAAATGTAGCAATGGTTGGTGGAATTATCGAATCTAAAAGCCTTTTAGGCAGAATGCTCGAAGAACTTGTAGCTAAGGACAAACGTTTCAAGCAAGTTACACCTATCGGGACACCACTCGATGGGGCAATATTAATTGGCAATCGTATATTAACAAGTTTAGCAGAATAAATCGCGTAGTGAATTGCAAAATATTTGTTTAAGTGGGATAATTATAAATTACTGAATTGTTTATCGAAAATCTCCGTAAAATCTCCGTTATTAATCAAAACATTCTATTTTGATTCTCAAATGTTGCATACTGACAACCTCTGTGGTATCCCACTTTTTGTCAACAGAGTGAATATCTTTTATTAATAATTTTATTAATAACAACTTTCTAAATTTTTATATTTTTTGTAATTTAGTCGATTAAATTTTATTGGAGAAGAAATGAGAGGTTTTCGATTTTTAACAGTGTTTGTTCCTATGGTTTTAGTAGTTTTTGCTTTTCCACTTCTTTCCCAAGAGGAGCAAAAGAAAGAAGAGGAACAAATTCAATTCCAAGAAGAATACGAACCAGATACGGTCCAATCCTCCAAGGAACAAATTCCAGAACGTTTGAAATATTTTCGCGAACGTTACGAAGAAACATTTCAAGAACCATTCGAGGTTGTTTGGCGTTCGATAAAGAAATCGCTCGATGATATTAGTTGTATGATATCATACGAAAAGTATCAGCAAGACCAAAACGGGCTTTTCTCCGGAACCTTGAAATCGGACTATTGTGTTTTCACAATGGGCCGAGATACGACTTTTCGGGTCCTTAAACAGTATAGCTACGAAATGCCTCTAATTCGGGGAGGTATTTGGGAAAATGGAAGAATTCATTACATCTTTAAAGTTAAAGAAAATGAGGATGGGAGTGTTTTCCTATCTTTTCGAGCTCAATTGAGTGGCTTCGAGGATTTTGTAACACATCAAGTACATTTTTGGAAATCGAACGGTTACCTCGAAACGAAAATGCTCGAACGAATTAAAAACAATTTGCCACTGGTTCGCGAACAATAAAAACTTTTTTAAAAGACTCGGAAGAATAAAATCAATCGAGTCAACACTGTATTTTTAGAACAAATGAGTTGTTTCTACGGCTGATTCTTTACCAAAAAGAAGGAGGCTTCTATTTTACTTGCTGAACCAAAAACACCAATTGCATTGTTCACACTCGAAAGTAACGGATTAATTTGTTGAGTGCGGAAAAATTGTAGAATCCAGCGTAAAAAGTTAAAATCGGGAGAATAAATCGTAATTCGGTGTTTCCCAAACCATTTAAACATAATCCACATTATTGGATATTCAACATTGGCAACACCATCCCACGATGTTACTTCGTTATAGTCCATTTCGGATTCGCCAAACGGGTGATATGTTCTTCGGTTCTTCTCGTCGGTTTCGGGAATTAAGTATTTCCCATAGCCTAATGTATCTAAACTCTTAATCATCGATATATAGAACAAAGTTCCAGGAACCGATGTCCATTTGATTTGCGAAGGTTTACGGTCCGAAAAATTTACCGTATCCTTTGGGTAGTAAAGAGTATCGGGAGGGGCTTGAACCCACTCGAATCGCCGAGGAGTTGTTGTAACACCAGTGATTTTAACCCCATCCGAAGTCAATATCTCCAATTGATAAGTCGTGTTTGGTTGAACTTTCAACGAGGTATCGGGATAATAATATGCTCTGTTGTCAATATTGCCCGTATCCCGGAAAACAAGTTGTATTTCTTTGTCTTCGAACTTAATTTTTACGTTTGCATCCTTAATTAATGCATTTTCGAGTTTGAAAGAGTCTTGAACTGGGAGCGTCCTTTGAAGTTTAATGCCGTCGAATGTCTCGTCGACAATTAAATAAGCCTCGACGTAATATTGTGGAATGTAATCCGTCGGTGGAGCATCTTCGCAACTGATTAGAGTAAATAGTAATGTTATAAAGCAAATCAATTGGACATTACATCTTTTCATCTTGTCACCTAAAATTTGATTTCATAAGAAAGAGTTGGAATAATTGGCAGAAGGCGAACATCTTCGACTTTGGGGAGCGGACCCCGAGTGTCGTAGTATCGGAACCAAATATCGCGACGGCTATAAACATTATAGATATCGATGATTAGTTTTGAAGGCAATCCAAATGTTTTGAAATTGTAGGTAACCGAAAGATTCAACTGATGGGAAGGTGGAAGACGAAGTCCGTAGCGTTGCGATGGAATAATTTTTCCGCGTCCGGCGTTTTGTTCGGGCAGCCGAGTAAGCAAAACCGAAGTGGCTCCCGTGTATGATTGTCCAGACTGAAAAATGAAAGTAGCCGAGAATTCCCATCTTTCGTTTAAAGCGTATTGCCCAACAATTTTCAAGTCGTGGCGGCGGTCGTATTTCGGGCGAAACTCATTGCCAGTATTTATGCTGTCGAATTGTGCATAAACAAAGCCAATAGCATACCCAAACCAGCCAACAAATCGTCCATATTTTTTTTGTAAGAATATCTCCGCTCCATAAGAACGTCCATTCCCAACGAAGAAAACGTCGCTTGCGTTTTTGGTTTGAAGAACATTTGTATTTAGTTCAGAAATGTTTTGTAAAGTTTTATAGTAAATATCGAAATTAAGATTTATACCATCGAATGGCTCGGTTTCGAGCGAAATTACATAATGATTCGAACTAACTGGCGGGATTGTTGAATCGGTTGGCAACCAAGTATCGAAAAAAGAAAAGTCGGGTTGACTAGCCAATCTGATGTTTTGGTGGTAAAGCCCCCAAGCAAGTTTTAGGGCAATCCTCTCGTTGAATCTATATCGAACAGCAAAGCGTGGGTCGAGCGAAAAAGTCTTGCTCAAGGTCCAATAATTTCCCCGAATACCAAATTGGAAGGAAAGAAGGTCGGACAAGTTGTAGTTCGTTTGTCCGAATAAACTATGGTTCCAATCTTCGACTGTAAGGTTTAATATCCCCGCCGGAGTAACTCCGCTGTCCTTCGAAGTATCGGTTTCGGTTCCGCTAAAATTTTGAATGTATTTGAAATTGAATTTCGAAAGTTCATAGCCGAATTCCAAGTTGATTAGCTCGGACAAAGACCAATCGATATTGGTTTTAAAATTCAAATCCTCGATTGAATTCTGGATTTTAAAAATGTAATCAGAAGCGTCTCCAATGAACTCGTTTCGATAGTAGTTATAACTCAAACTTGTCGAAGTAAAAATATTATCCGACATAATATGTATCCATCGCGATGTTATTGCTTGATTCATAATAGAAATATGGAAATCTATTCCAAATCCGCTATATTCGAGCAAATCTTTGCTTTGGAAGCCACTTAAGTTGACTTTATTGTTTGGTCCGAATTCTTGTGTGAGCTTTGCATTAATATCGTAAAACCAAAAATTAGGTAGTGGTAGCGTTGGGTCCTCCGGAATAAAATTCTTTAGTATGTCTATGTATGTTCTTCGTGCACCGATGAACCAAGAGCCGTTGAAAAGGGGTCCTTCGAGCAAAGCCTTCGACGAAATCAAACCAATTCCTGCATTTCCGGCAATCTTCTCGCGATTCCCTTCTTTTTGGGTAATGTTTAAAACCGAAGAAATACGCCCACCAAATTTCGCAGGGAAACCACCTTTGATAAGTTCGACATCTTTTATTGCATCCGTATTGAAAGTGGATATAAACCCAAAAAGATGCGATGGATTATAGACTGTCATATTGTCCAAAAGCACAAGGTTTTGGTCCGGCGAACCTCCCCGAACATACAATCCCGATGATATTTGCGAAGAAGTTAATATGCCGGGAAGGTATTGTAGCGAACGAAATAAATCCGATTCGCCACCAATACGAATCTTACGAATTTGTTGAACAGGAACATTAATCTTGCTTATTGTTATTTCCCTTTGTTCTATTTCCCGTTCCGCTTCGACCGAGACCTCTTCGGTTTGCAAATTGCTTGGTTTAAGAAATATGTTCTTTCGGACAGCACCTTGTTTAGCGATATTAATCGTATCGAAATATTTATCGTAGCCAACAAACGAGGCAACAAGTTTATAGCGACCTGGCGGAATGTTGCTGATTGAAAAGAAACCATTCTTGTTCGTAATTGCACCGAGCCGTGTTCCTTCGAGCATAACGGTTGCACCAATTAGAATTTCTTTCGTTGCATCGTCCGAAACAAATCCACTAATACTTCCGTTATCGCTCATTAAATTCGAATTCACAGCAAAAGATTTAGAAATAGCGATAATTAAAATTAAAGTATAGCTAACCACCAATTTCATATTCAAATTTTCGGCAAAAACCTAAAATAGCAAACATATTAAACGAGAAAGGGAACAAAAAGTTTCAATCTTGGTTTGTCCTCCGCTAGCGGTTGTAGGGGCAATTTATGAATTGCCCTTACATTAG
>JBBIJO010000028.1:0-16962 GCA_037445895.1 Ignavibacteria bacterium
ACCCACATAGTGATACTGAACTCTTTAAGGTTACGTAAATCAATAGGTGGTAATAGGATATGGTCGCCGATATCTGCTGGATTACCATTAGCAAGTATATAGTAGCCTTTCCCTTGGAAATGGAGTGCGCCTCCGACGATGCCAGCAACAGGAATGGGATTGTTCATCATTGTCCCGTCGTAGCCATTTCCGGTAACGTCGCGGGCAGTCCCGTCGTCGAAACTCCAATACGCAAGCAAACTATCGGATGCAGAATAAGAAACGACACCACAAGATAAGAAGGCAATAAGAAATAATAAAAATTTCTTTTTCATTCTAACCTTCCAATTTACAATGATAAAAGTTTATTTTAATATTCCACGACACCCATTACAAAGATACAAATTTTGCACAAAAAGTTACAAGAAATATAAAAATTTTACAGAATTTTTATCGTGAACGGATATTTATAGTTAATTTTTATAGATTTTTTTTTACTTTTACAATCGTTTTTTGTGCATTATTATAAAGAGGAATTTATAAAAATGAAGAAAGTTTTAGTTCTTGGCGCTGGCACAATGGGCAACGGTATTGCCCACACTTTTGCACAGTTTGGTTTTACAGTTTTGCTTTACGATGCTTTTGAACAAGCATTGAAAAATGGTATCGCCACAATCGAGAAAAACCTTGGAAGGCAAGTCAAAAAAGGAACAATCACCGACGAACAAGCAAAAGAAACACTTGCTCGTATTATCCCTTTAACTAACTTCCATAACGGCTCGGATTCAGATTTTGTGGTCGAGGCTATCAGCGAAAACAAAGAGTTAAAATTCAAAGTTTTTTCCGAACTTGATACTATGACTCGCCCCGAGGTTATTCTTGCAACGAACACTTCGACAATCTCGATTACCGAAATCGCATCGAAAACCAAAAGACCCGAGAAAGTAATTGGTATGCATTTTATGAACCCAGTCCCGATGATGCGTTTGGTAGAAGTAATTCGTGGGCTTTCAACAAGTGACGAAACATACGAAACTGTCAAAGCATTAGCTGAACAGCTTGGAAAAGTCCCCGTTTTGGCCAATGACTATCCTGGATTTATCGCCAATCGTATTTTGATGCCATTTATTAACGAAGCGATTTGGGCTGTAATGGAACATATTGGCACTGTCGATGCTATCGACGAAGTAGCAAAGCTTGGATTCTCGCATCCTATGGGTCCACTCGCTTTGGCAGATTTAATCGGTTTGGATACAACGCTTGCAATAATGAACGTATTGCATCAGGATATCGGAGATCCTCGTTTCCGTCCTGCCCCTCTGATTAAGAAATTGGTTTTTGCAGGACATTTAGGGCGAAAAACTGGTCGTGGTTTCTATGATTATTCTGGCGAAAAACCTATTCCATTAAATTTTTAAAGGAGTGTTTATGTTTTCTAATATACAGCATTTTGACTCTGATGACCCCGACATACTTGCTGCATATCAAGCTGAAACTAATGGAGAATATTTAAAAGCAATCGAGTTCTATAAAAAAGTTATCGAACGGGACCCAAACCGAGGTATTGTTTATAAACACTGTGGCAATGTATTCTATCGTATAGGCAATTTAGATGCTGCAGTAGAATATTTGGAAAAAGCTGTCGAATTGCTCCCTCGATTCCCTACTGCCTACTACGAATTGGCATTAGCATACTACAGAAAGGTTCGTATCCGCCAAGCAATTAAGACTATGCAAAAAGTTTTGGAACTCGACCCCAATTTTCTTATGGCACACTATTGGTTGGGTATTCTCAACTATCACTATGGGCACCTAAATGAAGCGAAAGAACATTATCTCGTAGTAATCGAGAAAAATCCAGATTTTTACATTGCGTATTTCCATCTGGGAATTACAAATTTACGTCTTGGTAATTACGAAGAAGCCATACGGAACTTTTCGAAGATAGTAGAAAAAAATCCGGATTCTGCGGCTGCCTATGCCCTCTTGGGCGACGCTTACTTGTTTAACGGAAAAAGATACGAGGCGAAAATGTCGTATCGCAAAGCATTACAATTGGACCCAGAAGACAGGAAAGCTCGAAGAGCTCTCGACTTGTTGGATGAATTTCACGATGTAACTTTTTGAACTTTGTCGTGGAATTTGCTTCCGTTTGCTTCGTTTATTTTGGTCATTTTAGGCCAATTGGGGATTGTTAGAAAAAATTTTAAAGATGCCCACAGAATCTCGAAAAGCGGCATCTTTTTGTAGAGATAAAAGCGAGTAAGAATCCATACTCGATGACTGTATGGATTGCTCACTTCGCTATGGGCTATCGAATCGGTTATGGTTCCGAAAAAAGCCCTTTTTTGTCTCGCTAGTTCTTTATGACTTTTGCTTTGTAGCCGTAGTTAATAATTCCCGAATCACCTTCTTCCATAATTTTGCGAAAAACAAGTTCAACACGTGCCCCAATTTTCAAATCCTCGAAATTTGTATCGGTAATCATAGCCGTTATCCTTGCTCCTTCGTCTGTTTCTATGATTGCAACGGCATAAGGAGAAAGCCTCTTGAATTGATTCGCAGAGACGTGAATAATGGTATATGAAAGAATAGTGCCTTTGCCCGAAAGTCGAATGTTTTCGAACTCGGTGGATTTCGAAAGTGGGTCGATATATCTATTTGCTAAACTAACGAACCCGCTTTTAAATTTTTGTGCTTCTAAACGATAACGATGCGGGATTTCACGAGTATATCTTTGACTATTTGCCATTTTATAATGCCTCCAAAATATGAACAACACAACTACCTCCGGAACCACCCATATTTTGGGTCATTCCAAGTTTGATGTTTGGAACTTGACGTTTTCCAGCTTGATTTGTCAGTTGCAAATACGCTTCGAAAATTTGAGCAACACCTGTTGCACCGACCGGATGTCCTTTAGCCTTTAACCCTCCACTTGGATTAATTACAATTTTCCCTCCAAAAGTTGCCTGACCTTCGGAAATTGCTTTGCCAGCTGTTCCGTATTCAAAAAATCCCATTTCTTCGGCAACAATTACTTCTGCTATCGAAAAACAATCGTGAACCTCAACAAAACTTATATCTTCCGATGAAGCACCCGCCATACTATACGCCCGATTAGCTGCTAATTTAACAGCATCGAGCCGAGTTAAATCCTTGTGGTCATGCAAAGCAATCGGACCGCTTGCTGCTCCAACACCTCGAATTTTTACTATTTTATCGGTAAACTCTCTTGCTCTTTCAAGGGCACACAAGACAACACAAGCAGAGCCATCGGTAATTGGCGAACAATCCATTAATCTTAAAGGATCGGCAACCATAGAAGAGGTCAAAACTGTCTTAATATCAATTTCGAAAGGATATTGGGCATTGGGATTGTTAACTGCATGCTTGTGGTTTTTGATAGGAACCTGGGCTAATTCCTCTCTAGTTAAACCATATTTTTCCATATATGCCCGAGCCATCATAGCATAAAGCCCCGGAAAAGTAACCCCATTATAGACTTCGTATTCTTGGTCTGCTGCCGTAGCCAACACAAAAGTCCCATCGTCAACATCCCACATTTTTTCTACACCTCCGGCAAGTACGATATCGTGCATACCAGAGGCAACATCCAAATATGCCATTCTGACAGCTTGCCCGCCGGACGAACAAGCCGATTCCACACGGACGGAAGGGACACCGATTTGGCCAATATAATCCGCCATTAACGAAGCAAGGTGTTCTTGGTAGGCATATAAGCCACTAGACATTGCTCCAACATATATTGCTTCGATATCAGACACATTTGCATTTGCCATTGCTTTCAAAGCCGATTCGGCAAACATATCGCGAATACTTTGCTCCCAAAGTTCGCCGAACTTTGTCATACCAACACCAATTATCGCAACCTCTCGCATTTCTACTCTCCTTAATTGTTAATATTCGTTGAAAATAATTTTTTTACGATAAGCAGCATATTTCCCATAATCGAGATAAACTTTCTGTGGAGTATTTAACATTTCCCTTGTCTTTGGTGCTAAATTTTGTACTTCCGTTATTGTGTCGGTTACTTGGAAAATAAAACCGTCGCTACCAGCACCCGAACCGAAAGAGACCAGAAAAATTTTATCCCCAGGTTGCGCTACATCCAATATTGCTGTCAGTCCGGTAATCGATGAACCCGAGTAAGTGTTACCCATAATATTTACTACCCAACCTTCTGCCATCTGCTCTTGTTTGAAACCAAGTTCTTTTCCCGCTTTCAATGGGAATCTTCCGTTGGGCATATGAAATACAGCATATTGAAACTCCTCTGGTTTCATTCCAGATTTTTCTAAAAGATATCTGCCACAGTTTAATATATGCTTGAAGTATGCGGGTTCACCAGTGAATCTGCCACCATGTCGAGGATAAATTTGGTGGTCGCGTCGCCAAAAATCCGCTGTATCGGAAGTAAAAGAATGTGTATAAAGGACTTCGGCAACAACATTATTAGTCCCAAATATGAAAGCAGAGCCTCCGGCAGAGGCACTGTATTCGAGGGCATCGGAAGGAGCACCCTGCGAAGTATCGGTTCCAATTCCCATTGCATACTCCATATTCCCCGATTTAACATGGCTATATGCTACAAACATTGCTTCTGTTCCAGCTTTGCAAGCAAACTCAAAATCGGCAACATGAACGTGGGGACCAATACCAAGTGCATCTATGAGAATTGTTCCCGAGGGTTTGACTGCATAAGGATGAGATTCCGAACCGATATATACAGCACCAATGTCTTGTGGATTGATACGTGCTCGTTTTAAAGCGTTTTTTGCTGCTTCGACAGAAATTGTTATTGTATCCTCGTCGAGACCAGGAACTGTCTTTTCTTGAAGTAGAAGACCTTTTTCAATTGAAGCAGGATCGCTTCCCCAGTTGTTGGCTATTGTACTGGATTTAATTCTGTAAATTGGAACGTAGGCTCCATATCCTACAATACCGACCATAAAAAACTCCTATTTGTATGATACAAACTATTAAGATTAATTTTTTCGAAAAGTATTGTAACAAAAGCATAACTATTATAAAATAATTATTAGTATTAACAATCTTTTCGACAATTGAACACAAAAATTCAATTATTTTATCGATTATTTTCTTTTCTTTTTGTTCGTAATACCCATATAGAACTCCGATAATCGGAAGTTTCCTAAAAAGCGATAAGTCTATATTTATTATCATTTAGTATTCTCGCGTTGTAATCGAATCATTTATAAAATATCGAAGCAACCAATCGCACGGGCGATAACCAGTCGTTGAATTTCGGAAGTTCCTTCTCCGATTTCGAGTAATTTTTGGTCGCGATAGTAACGCTCGGCTTCGTATTCTTTCATCAAGCCGTAGCCACCAAGAATTTGAACACAATGGTTTGCCGAAATATGCGCAATTTCCGAACAAAACAACTTTGCAATAGCCGATTCCATAGTAATTTTTTGATTATTGTTCAACATTCTGCAAACATTATACAGGTAGGTTCGAGCAAGTTCAATATACATTTGCATATCGGCAAGTTTGAACGCCACAGCTTGGTGGGTCGAGATTGGATGGTCGAAAGTTCGACGGTTCTTAGCATAATTTAATGCATACTCGAATGCACCTTGAGCCAAACCCAATCCCATTGCTGCAATCGAAAGCCTTCCATTGTCGAGCGTTTTAAGCATTTGTTTGAAACCATCACCTTGTTTTCCAAGGATATTTCCCTCCGAAACAACAACATCTTCGAGAATGAGTTCGCTTGTGTTCGAAGCCCTCCACATCATTTTTTTCTTCATTGGCTTTGCTGTGTAACCTTTCGTTCCATTTTCAACCAAAAAACAAGTGTATTCTTTTTTGCCATCCGGAAGTGTTCCAGTTACAGCCAAGATTGTTGAGCCGAGTGTAATATCGGTGGAAGCGTTGGTAATGAAAATTTTCGACCCATTAAGTATCCACTCGTTCCCCTTTTTGGTAGCTACGGTTTTGGTGTTGCCCGCGTCGGAACCTGCTTCGGGTTCCGTTAAACCAAAACCCCACAAATAACCAGAAGCAAGCTTAGGAAGATACTTACTTTTTTGCTCTTCATTGCCAAAATAAAGGAGAGGACCGATTCCTAAAGAATTGTGTGCTGCAATTGTTGCTGCTTGAGAACCATCGATACGAGCCAACTCCTCAACAATTATAATGTAAGAAAGATAATCGAGGTTTGAACCACCATATTCTTCGGATAAAAAACACCCAAGGAATCCCATTTCAGCCATTTCCTTAGTTAATCCATACGAGAATTCTTCTTTTTCATCTAACTCTTGTGCAACAGGTCGAATTTTTTCCTCGGCAAATTTCCTTACTGTATCGCGAAGAAGGAGTTGTTCGTCGGTAAGCCCAAATTTGTTGTCCATAACGCTAAACCGTAATATTGTTGTTATTATTATAGCTTTTAGAATTCATTTTATAATTCAGCAATATTTTTATATATTGAAAAAATAATATTAACAAAAATTTTTTAAATACAAAATGTTTTTTTATAGTTTGTAAAGGAGAATGATGATGGATTTCTTATTGACAGAAGAACAAAGAATGCTTCGAGATATGGTTTCGAAGTTTGCAAAGGAAAAAATTGCACCAGTTGCCTCCGAAAATGAACGGAATCATAAGTTCCCTTGGGACGTTATTCGCGAAGCTGGGGAATTGGGCCTAATGGGAATTGCTTATCCTTCGGAGTATGGCGGGGCTGGGATGGATTTTGTTTCTTATTTCTTAGCAATCGAAGAAATTTCTCGTTGGTGTGCCTCGACTGGTGTAATTATTTCTGCTCATTCATCGCTCGTGTGCGACCCAATTTTCAGATTTGGAACAGAAGAACAGAAAATGAGGTATCTTCCCGACCTTTTAAGTGGGAAAAAAATTGGAAGCTTTTCTTTAACAGAGTCCCAAGCCGGTTCCGATTCTGGAAATACAAAAACTACTGCCGTTAAAAATGGCAACAAATGGATTCTCAACGGTTCAAAACTTTTTGCTACTAATGGCGCCGAAGCCGATGTTTTTGTTTTAATTGCAGCGACCGACCCTGGGAAAAAAACGAGAGGTGTGAGTGCGTTCATTGTCGAAAAAGATATGCCAGGCTATCGTATAGGTAAAATTGAACGCAAACTCGGCATTAAAGCAACATCTACTGCCGAGATTATTCTCGAAAATGTCGAAGTTCCTGAAGAAAATTTGCTTGGGGAATTGAATCAGGGTTTCAAAATTGCTATGGTTACTCTCGATGGTGGAAGATTGGGGATTGCCGCCCAAGCACTTGGAATAGCACGTGCATCCCTCGAAGATTCGATAAAATACTCGAAAGAACGTATCCAATTCGAGCAACCTATCGCGAATTTTCAAGCTTTGCAATGGATGATGGCAGATATGTATATGGAATATCAAGCAGCATGGCTTCTCGCCTGGCGTGCTTCGAAAATGAAGGATGAAGGATTGCCATACAGCGTCGAAGCAGCAATGGCAAAGTTAAAGGCATCCGAGGTAGCCGTTGCCTCGGCTTGCAAAGCCGTTCAAATTCACGGTGGCTATGGTTACACCGAGGATTTTAACGTCGAACGCTATTATCGCGATGCTAAAATAACGGAAATATACGAAGGGACAAGCGAAATACAAAGATTGATACTTGCTCGCCATCTTCTTAAATGATTTGTTTAACTTTTTCAAAATGTCAAAATGGCTATAAAAGTTTTAACAGCTACTGCTTTATTCGACGGGCACGACGTTTCGGTTAATCTATTCCGACGCCTTCTCCAGCGTCGGGGTGCAGAGGTAATACATCTTGGACACAATCGCTCGGTTCGAGAGGTTGTTACTGTTGCATTACAAGAAGATGTTGATGCATTGCTTATAAGCTCTTACCAAGGCGGTCATAATGAGTATTTTCGTTTCCTTGTGGATAAGTTACGCGAACACGGCGCCGAGGAAAAACAGATATTTGGTGGCGGCGGGGGGGTTATACTTCCTTCGGAAATCAAAGCAATAGAAGAATATGGCGTAACTAAACTTTATCATGCCGTCGAAGGACAAAAAATTGGCATTGGCGGAATAGCAGATGATATTATTCGCAGAATTAAAGAAAATAAACCTCGAATCGAAGAAAAATGGCTAAAAGAAATTAACGAAAAGTTACTCGAAGAAAATAACACCAAAAATCACTTCTCTATTGCAAAACAAATTACTTATACAGAGGAAATACTACCAACAATTCCCGATGCCAATAGAGTTCGCGAACTATACAAAAAATACGATAAAGGTAAATCTTTGGTCTTGGGAATCACAGGACCAGGAGGATGTGGCAAAAGTTCATTAATCGACGAAATTATTGGAAGATTCTTAGCCTATGCTCCGGAGATTAGAATAGGAGTAATCGCAGTTGATCCATCGAAAAGTACCACAGGCGGCGCCCTTCTTGGCGATAGGATTCGTTATAACCATATTTACGATCCTAGGGTATTTTTTAGGAGTTTTGCAACTCGAAATAGCGGTAGCGATTTAGGACAATTTGTTAAAGATTCGATTGATGTTTTAAAAAGTTGCGGTTTCGACCTGATTATTGTCGAAACTCCTGGAATTGGCCAAGGCGATAGTCAAATTAAGCTCCTTAGCGATTACTCAATATATGTTATGACGGCAGAATTCGGTGCTCCGAGCCAACTCGAAAAAATTGATATGTTGGAAATTGCCGATTTTATAGTAATAAACAAATTCGAGAAAACTGGTTCCGAAGATGCATTTCGGGAAGTGATAATACACTATATTAGGACACATCAACTCAATGTTCCTAAAGGCGTTGCTTTGGAAAGCCTCGATTTGCCGATTTTTGCTTGCAGCAGCAATCAATTCAATAATCATGGCGTAAACAAAGTTTTCAAAGCACTGCTCGCACTACTACGCAAAGAAAAGGGCGGCGACTATGGAGCAAAAGACGAAATTATCGAACTGTTGCCAACCGAGTTAGTTCGCGATTTTGGACTCATCAATAACAGAAGGATGAATTACCTCGCCGAAATTGCCGACACAATTCGTAAATACAAAAAAAATGTGAACGAACAATCGGCAATAGCAAATTCTGCTTACTCAATTAAGCATACACTTGATGTCATTCAAAAAGAGCACAAAAATGGCGAAATTTCGAAGCACTTGACCGAACTTTTCCAAAAAAAATGGCAGGAATTGTCCCAAGAGTCGAAAGAACTGCTAACTACTTGGGAAGAGCGAAAAAAACTATATCAGCAAGAAAAAATAAAATACAAAATCCTCGACAGAGAAGTCGAGATTAATCTTTTCGAGAAATCAATTTGCGGTTCATACATTCCAAAAGTTGCTTTACCTAAATACGAAGATTGGGGAAATTTGTTGAAATTCTTGTATCTCGAAAATTTGCCTGGTTATTTCCCATATACTGCCGGAGTATTCCCTTTTAAACGAACGACAGAAGATCCTAAACGCCAGTTTGCTGGCGAAGGTCCTCCGGCGCGAACCAATAAACGATTTCACTATTTAACTCAAAATGACCCCGCGAAACGGCTTTCTGTTGCGTTCGATGGGGTAACGCTCTACGGCGAAGACCCAGCACGCGACCCGGATATTTATGGTAAAATTGGAGAAAGTGGAGTGTCCGTTTGCACAATTGAAGATATGGACACTTTGCTCCAAGGTTTTGAGCAAACTGATCCCTTGACTTCGGTTTCTATGACTATTAACGCACCCGCTCCAATTATGGTTGCTTTTTATTTTATGGTTGCATATAAACGTGAACTTGAAAAAATACAAGCCACGGGGATAGAACTATCGGACGAAGAGAAAGAAGCATTAAAAATTCAAACCTTTCGTAAACTTCGTGGAACGGTTCAAGCCGATATGCTCAAAGAAGACCAAGGACAAAACACCTGCATTTTTTCTATCAATTTCGCTATGCGTTTGATTGGCGATGTTCAGGAATACTTTTCGAAGAATTCTATTCACAACTACTATTCTTTGAGCATTAGTGGATACCACATTGCCGAAGCAGGAGCTAATCCAATCACTCAATTGGCGTTCACACTTGCTAATGGTTTTACTTATGTCGAGTATTTTCTCAACCGGGGAATTCCCGTTGACGATTTTGCCCCAAATTTGTCTTTCTTCTTTTCGAACGGCGTTGATCCCGAATATTCGGTAATAGGACGCGTTGCGCGTCGGATTTGGGCGATTGCAATGAAATATGTATACGGAGCTAACGAACGAAGCCAGAGATTGAAGTATCATATTCAGACTTCGGGACGTAGTCTCCACGCGCAGGAAATCGATTTTAACGATATTCGAACCACTTTACAAGGGCTTTTGGCAATGTATGACAATTGCAACTCACTACATACAAATTCTTACGACGAGGCTATAACAACCCCAACGGAGGAATCCGTTCGCCGCGCAATGGCAATACAATTAATTTTAGCAAAAGAATTTGGACTCTTGAAAAACGAAAACCCCAACCAAGGCTCTTTCATTATCGAAGAGCTTACAGATTTAGTCGAAGAAGCTGTTTTAGATGAATTTTTGGCTTTATCGCGTCGCGGCGGTGTTCTTGGTGCAATGGAAACTCAATACCAAAGATCAAAAATCCAAGAACAATCGCTCTATTATGAATCCTTGAAAGAAAGCGGCGAATATCAAATTATCGGGGTCAACACCTACGTTAGCGAAAATCCTGTAAATTACTACGACAATATGAACGTTACTCGTGCTTCCATCGAGGAAAAAGAGGAAAGATTGATGCACGTCGAAACATTCCGCGAAAAACACAAAGACAAGAAACAAGAGGCATTAGCTCGGCTTCGTAACGTAGCTTTAACACAAGGAAATATTTTCGAAGAATTGCTTAATACTGTTGAATACTGCACGATGGGCGAGATTACACACCTGCTTTACGAAATTGGAGGGAAATATCGACGAGGTATGTAAAAAATGGAAGAAAATATCGATGCACTTTCCCGCGATAAGTTATTAGAACTATTACAGATTTACGCAAAAAACTGGCTTGCCCACGATGGTTGCTGGTTTTTAGCAATCGAGAAACAGCTTGGAATAAACAAGGCAATCGAATTCGATAAAGAAGCATGGCGGCAATTTACTGTAATAGAAGCCAAAAGAATTAAAGAGTTCCTTAACCTTGGCAACAGTTCGGGGCTGGATGGTTTAGAACACGCTTTGCGATTCCGTCTTTATGCTCCAATCAATGAACAATTCTCGAAATTTGTCGATTCTACAACCTTACTGCATTTTGTAAAAACCTGCAGAGTCCAGGAAGCCCGCCGTAGGAAAGGACTTCCCGATTTCCCTTGCCAATCTGTTGGAATTGTTGAGTATTCTTTGTTCGCAAAGGAAATTGACTCGAAGATAGAAACTACATCAGTGTCGTGTCCACCGAATATCTCCAATCCCGACTTTTATTGTATCTGGAAATTCGAAATAAAAAGTGAATAGAATATGGAACGATTAAAAAGCAAAGTAAACACAAAATCCCCAGATTTTAAAGCAAATTACGAAAATTCTTTAAGCCTAATTAAAGAGTTGAAAGAACGTCTTGAAATTGTTAAGCAAGGGGGTCCGGAAAAAGCCCGTGAAAAACATATTAGCCGAGGTAAACTCCTGCCCCGAACAAGAATCGAGAAGCTTTGCGACAAAGACACGCCATTTTTAGAACTGTCGTCGTTTGCTGCTTGGGATATGTATGACAACGAAGCTCCTTGTGCTGGAATGATTACTGGGGTTGGGATAGTCAAGAGTCGAGAATGTTTAATCATTGCAAACGATGCTACTGTCAAGGGGGGCACCTATTTCCCAATGACGATTAAAAAACATATACGTGCCCAAGAAGTTGCTATGCAGAATCGCTTGCCTTGTATTTACCTCGTCGATTCTGGCGGTATCTTTTTGCCTTACCAATCCGAAACTTTTCCGGACAAAGAGCATTTCGGGAGAATTTTTTATAATCAGGCGCGAATGTCGGCAATGAATATTCCCCAAATCGCAGTTGTTATGGGTTCTTGCACTGCTGGTGGCGCTTATGTTCCGGCTATGAGCGACGAAACAATTATGGTTCGAAATCAGGCTACGATTTTCATCGGTGGACCTCCTTTAGTAAAGGCTGCAACGGGAGAAGTTGTTACCGACGAAGAATTAGGCGGAGCCGATGTTCACTGTAAAATTTCGGGAGTTTCCGACCACTATGCATTAAACGATGAGCATGCTTTGCAAATTGCTCGAAATATCGTCGAAAATTTAGGGAAATCCGAGAAGTTCGACATTGGACGCGAAGAACCCGAAGACCCATACTACGACCCTATGGAGTTGTATGGTATTATTCCAAGAAATATTCGAACACCATTCGACATTCGCGAAATTATCGCCCGTATTGCCGATGGAAGCAGATTCCAAGAATTTAAAGAATTATATGGTTCGACGTTAGTCACTGGTTTTGCTAAAATAATGGGATACCCTGTTGGAATATTAGCAAACAACGGCGTTCTGTTTTCGGAATCAAGTTTGAAAGGTGCGCATTTCATTGAACTCTGCACAATACGCAAAATACCAATAGTTTTTTTGCAAAACATAACTGGTTTTATTGTTGGAAAGAAATACGAACACGGCGGGATTGCCCGCGATGGGGCAAAACTTGTTCACGCCGTTGCAAATGCGGACGTTCCAAAGTTTACGGTTATTGTGGGTGGCTCCTATGGCGCCGGAAACTATGCAATGTGTGGACGTGGATACAATCCAAGACTGTTGTGGATTTGGCCACACGGTAGAATCTCGGTTATGGGAGGCGAGCAAGCTGCCGATGTGCTTGCTACCGTAAAAATTCGGCAAATTGAATCACAAGGCAAAACCCTTTCGGAAGAAGAAATTCGCGCTATTCGCGAACCAATTATCCAAAAATACGAAGCAGAAGCAAGTCCATATTATAGTTCAGCAAGACTTTGGGACGATGGAATTATCGACCCACTCGACACAAGAAACGTTCTTGCTCTTGGAATTTCAATGGCATTGAATGCTCCAATACCAGAACAAAGATATGGGGTCTTCCGAATGTAAGAATATCTTTTAATTTATAAATCTTTATGTCAAATAATACTATCAACACGAATATGACTAAAGAACAAAAATTTTATCAAACATTACAGGATGTATTTATTGGTGCTAAAATTGAAGGCATCGGTGGCTTTGTTAATTTGATGAGAATAAAGTCAAATTATTATAGCAAGATTGAGGACATTCTAAAAAAAGATATCGAAGCGGCTCTGAAAAGCCACCCGAAATTTAGGGAAGAACTTTTTGACAAGCTCTATTCTCTTTTCAGTCGGTATTTTACCAAAAGCGGTTCAATCTATTTCAACTCAACGCCATTACATAACAATGTTTATGAAAGGGTTATACTGATGATAAGGATGTAATATTATTTTGGAAAATGCAGATGCTCTATTATGTAAAAACAGAGGAAACGGAATGAGAAACACAAGAACTAAAATTATTATCGGTGACTGTAGGAAAATGCAGGAAATAGAAGATAACACCATAGGTTTAGTGGTAACCTCCCCTCCATATTGGAACATCAAAGATTATGGGGTTGAAGGTCAGATAGGCTATGGACAAACACTTCATGATTATTTGAAGTCTTTGTATAGTGTATGGAAAGAATGTTATAGGGTATTAATGCCAGGTAGGAGGCTTTGTATAAATATTGGGGATCAATTTGCCAGATCAATAATATATGGACGATATAAGGTAATTCCACTTCATTCGGAATTTATTACACAATGCGAAGACATTGGCTTTGACTATATGGGTTCTATTATATGGCAGAAAAAAACCACTATGAATACCACCGGTGGAGCAACAGTAATGGGATCTTACCCATACCCTCCAAATGGAATGATTCAGATAGATTACGAATTTATACTGATTTTTAAAAAGCCTGGTGATAACGGGAAAATACCACAAGACATAAAAGAAAAATCAATTTTAACAAAAGAAGAATGGAAAGAGTATTTTTATGGTCATTGGTTTTTTGCTGGAACTCGTCAAATAGAACACGAAGCAATGTTCCCTGATGAATTGCCAATGAGATTAATTAAGATGTTTACGTTTGTTCATGAAACAGTTCTTGATCCATTCCTTGGAAGTGGTACTACTGCTAAAGCAGCAATTAAATTAAATAGAAATTCTATAGGATATGAAATTAATGAAAATTATTTATCAGTAATCAAGGAAAAGCTCGATATAAAAGATTATTTTTTGAATTTTTCTGATGAAATAGAAATTATAAAAAGAACAAATAAGATTGATATCGATAAAAATTATATACCTCGAATAAAAGATGCAAAACCTATAATAGAACCTAAAATGTTTAATTTTAAAAATGGAGGATTATATCGTGTTGTCGAAATAATAAATTCCAATACTATCAAATTAAATACAGGGCTAATAGTTAAATTGTTAGGAGTAAATATCATCAACGAAGGTGCTTCAATAGATTATTTAAAAAAATATGTTTTGAAAAAAGGAGTTTTTTTAAAATTTGACAACTATAGTCCAATTAATTCAGAAACTGTTGAGGCATATGTATATTTAAAAAATAAAATATTCATTAATGCTCATTTGATTAAATCAGGGATAGCTACTGCAGATAGATTAAAACAATATAAATATAAAAACAAATTTATAAAGTTAGAAACGGAGGTATTATAATGCCAAAAGAGTGGATTTTAAATCAGGCTAACATGCGTTGGGGTCTTACGAAAAAGAATAAAGTTGGACCAGTAGCTGAATTAATAAGAAAATGTGCCCCCAAAACATTGAAGGATTGGGAAAATTACTATTTGAAAAATGTATATCCCAGGGAGCATCTCGAGTTTCTTGGAAAAACTTTATTTATAAAAGTGACAGATGTTTGTAAAGCTGAAATAGAAAGTATTACTGAAAAAGATTGTATAAATTTCATATATGATTTAGTCATCAATAGAACTTATGATGGGTATCAATCAGAGATTCAAACAATATATGGCCAGCTTGAGAAAATTCTTGGTGTAAAAATTGACCCTGCTCCCGATGAATGAGATAGAGGATACAATGTTGATTATTTTATTAAAGTTAACAATAAATTCATTGGACTCCAGATAAAACCTACTGGCTTTGAATATATTACACAAATAATCAACGAACGAGAACAGCAGAAAAAAACACATGAAAAATTTACTAAAAAATATGGAGGAAAAGTATTTTACATTATTTCTGTTACACAAGGTAAAAATAAAATTATCCACAATACTGAAGTAATTGAAGAAATTAAGGCTGAAATTGAAAGATTAAGAAATGAAAATTGATTTAAGCAAACTATATGAAAATTTAGACATTGCTGAAACCTTGTCTAACTTAGCAGAAAAATGGATTAAGAAAATGACACCCCATCAGGTTTCGCCCGCAACCCCACTACAAGAGGGGAATCATCGCATTGATATTTCGAATTTGCCCATCGGCTTATATTTCATTCAAATTGGAGATTATTCAGAAAAATTTGTGGTGGTGCGATAAGGAATTATAATGAATCATAAGGACTTATTACTTTTGCTATATTCGAAGAACTTACTTGAGTATATATTTGCGTAGTTCTGATTGAACAATGACCTAACAATTGCTGAATCATTCTTATATCAGTACCGGACTCAAGTAAATGAGTGGCGAAACTATGTCGCAGGGTATGGACTGAAGCTTTCTTGTTAATATTAGATTTTATAAGAGCTTCTTTAAAAATTGCCTGAACAGAGCGAGCAGAATATTTACCGCCTTTCTGACCCTCAAACAAATACTCTCTAGGTTTATATTCTTTGTAATATTCTCTAAGAAGAATTAAAAGTTTTTCGGATAACATTACATATCTGTCCTTTTTTCCTTTTCCTTGAACGATTTTGATAAGTATTCTTTTTGAATTTATATCGGTTAACTTCATTTCAATAACTTCACTTAAACGCAAGCCTGAACTATAAATCAATGATAAAATTGCTCTGTGTTTTAAATTTTGAACAGAATTTAGTAGGAGTTTAACCTCAGTTTTATCCAAAATTATAGGCAGTTTTTTTTCAGTTCTATCGGGATATAAATAATTAAGTTCATAATTTTTACGAAGTAATTCATTATAAAATAATTTAATAGCACCTACCAGTACTTTCTGATATGATTGCGAAATGTTATTCTCTATAACCATTTTGTTAATAAAATGCTCGATTTCAGAGGGGTTTATATTTTCGGGATTATTATGATTAAAATAAGAGAAAAAAGTTCCAAGTGCATTTGAGTAGGATTTTATTGTTCGATAACTATACCTTTTAATAGTTAACAGTTTTTTAAATTTATCTAAATAGTTCATATCAGATTTCATATAAATATACATAATAGACTATAATTTAAGTTAGTTTGACGCAGTTATAACAATAATATTTATTTCGTTGCGCCAAAATAATTTTTTAGTTACCATGTTCATTATAAGAAAGGATAAGAACTAATGCCAATACTTCTCACAACAAAGATTAAAGGACAGACCGCAGAAGGATACGACCAGGTTTCCGTGTTTCTTCATGAGATTATCCGAAAGTCACCAGGATTCATCCTGCATTGTGCCTATTCATCTGAAGAAGGGTGGGGTATCATAGAAGTCTGGAATTCTAAAGCAGAAGCAGATCAGTTTTTTGCAAAATATGTTGTTCCTAATCTTCCGAAAGGCATTATACCCAAACGTTCATATCAAGAATTACATAGCGTAGTTACTCCGAACATATAAGCTTAACATTTGCAGATAAATCTCCAAGACCTGGTTAATTATAAACCTCTCGGTAATAAAAATTTTGCACAGCAACTGATTTGGCGGAAACTCAAGTGAATTATTTCTATTGTGATTTAATGCAAACC
>JBBIJO010000029.1:0-16785 GCA_037445895.1 Ignavibacteria bacterium
GCAAGCCGCCGGCAACGAAAATCTGGGAGCAAAGTAGAGACACAGGATTCTGTGTCTCTGCTTGGTATGTCGTGTTTATCGCGTATACCATACTCTTACCTTCTACATTTAAGCAGAGGAGGATGTGCCCCCAAAAAATGGTAAGTTATTTTGAATATATAATTTTGAGCTTGTAGTTATTCCTCCCACTTTGGAAAACGTCCGGGTGTCCAAGGAGCATTCAAATTGTCGAGTTCTTTTTCGAATGCTGGAATCACTTCGTAAACGATTGGTTTGAGAGTGTTAAGAATATCTTTCAAGTTGTTGCTTGCAATTGAAAAGTTTTTCATTTGTGTTTCTGTTGGTTCTTGTGAACAGGCCCAAATTCCCCAAAGTATATAATACAATCGGTCAGTGATCGAAGGTGGTTGATTTTCGTTTAACCTTTCAATTGTATTATTCCCCCGCAGTTTTATTTTCAGCGAATCGATTTGTAGCATTGTTTTGCGAACTTTTTCGGTGCTTTCGAATGAAGGATTTTTCGAAAGTATAAAGGCATTGGCGATGGTTTTTAGCCTACGCTCGATGCTTTTTAATAGTTGATTAGTTCCAAGAATTGCGTTTTGTAACCTTGCTACTTTTTGTTGGAAGTCGACTAACTTTTTCCTGTCTTTTGCAGATAATGTTACGTTGTTGAGCACTTTGCATTGGAAAGCTACTGGTTCGGTAATTGGTGATGATTTCCCATCAATATTTTTGAAAATTTGGACGAAATATCTTCCGGGAACAACAGGCATACCGGAGCGTTTATTGGTGTTTACGGTATCGTCAATGGGGGAAGTATCCGGATAGCGTAGGTCCCAAGATATACGATTTAAACCTTTGCTGGGCTTTTCGGTAAGGATACGAACTGTATTTCCTGTTTCGTCGGTTATTTTGAAAATTAGCATTGGTGGTTGTTCAAGGTCTTCGGCAGTAAGTTCATCGAAGGAAGGATAGCGAATAGGTTTTCCTTCTTTTTGGAGTTTTTCTTCTTGTTCACGTCGTAGTTGTTTTTTGGTTTTATAGGTTTCTTTAAGGTAGTAAGTAAAGGTTGCACCGAAAGGTGGATTTTCGGCTCTCCAAAATGAGCTACCGAGGTCATCCTTTTTCCTTGATTCATCTTCGTTATACATTAGTGCATTGCGAACTGGAAAAATAAACGCTTCTTTTTGAAGAATCGAATCGGAAAGAAATCGGAAAGGTGTAATGTCGTCGAGTATGTAAATACCGCGTCCGAAAGTTCCAACTACCAAATCGCTTTCTCTGCTTTGAATTGCAAGGTCGCGCACCGATATTGTTGGGAAGTTACCTTTTAGTTGGTTCCATTCTTTTCCACGATTTGTTGAAACGAACAAACCATATTCAGTTCCAAGAAATAATAAATTTGGGTCAACAAAATCTTCGACAATTGTATAAGCAGAACCAGTCTCGGGCAAATTGTTTGAAATTGATAACCAAGTTTTTCCTAAATCGGTGGAAACCAAAACATACGGCTTAAAATCGGCGTTTTTGTGATTATCGAATGTCGCGTAAACGACGTTCGGATTGTGGTTCGAACAAAAAACATCGCTAACATAAGTTGTTTCTGGGACAGTAGGAAATTTATCGATTTTTGTCCAATTTTTTCCTCCATCGGTTGTAATCTGTATTAAACCATCATCGGTTCCAACGATGATTAGATTCTCGTTTTTGGGGGATTCAGCCATAGCAACGATATTGCCATAGAAAGATGTGGAAGCATTTTTGGCGACGGCATCGGGACCCCAAATTTTGCCCATAACTGGTAGTAAATTCCTATCGATTTTGCGTGTTAAATCTCCACTAATAACTTGCCATGATTGGCCGCGGTCATTGCTTCGAAATACCTTGTTGCTAGCAATATACAATCTTGAATTAGAGTGTTTACTTAATATTAGAGGTGTGTCCCAGTTCCATCGGAGTGCTTCGCCTTCCTCTGGTTGTGGCTGAATATAATATACTTCTCCACTTTTTCGGTCGTAGCGAACGAGATTACCATATTGCCACATTGCATAGACTATATTTGGGTCCTTTGGGTCAACCTGTGCTTGGTAACCATCGCCCCCAACTACTAAAAACCAATCTTCGTTTGTAATACCACCATTGGAAATATTTCTTGAAGGTCCTCCCCAAGTATTATTATCTTGGGTTCCTCCGTAAACATAGTAAAATGGGTCGGAATCGTCGCAAGTGATTCTATAGAATTGGCCTGTTGGAATGTTTGCAAAAAATCGCCAATTTTCACCGTTATCAAATGTTTCATATAATCCTCCGTCGCCACCGACGAGAAAGTGGTTTGTGTTGTCTGGATCAATCCAAACAGCGTGGTCGTCAACGTGTCGGTTTTTATTGCCTACAATTTTTAATGTCTTTCCTCCGTCTTCGGTAACTCGTAGGTATGTATCGATAAAAAATACCCTGTTTGGATTTTTAGGGTCGCAAAATATTTCGTGATAATATTGAGCCGAACCGGAATACCAAGAATTCCTTTTCTCCCACGATGCTCCTCTATTTGTCGAACGGTAAATTCCTCCTTTGCCTTCTGGGGCTTCGATTATTGAGTAAATATAATCTGGATTTGCTGGGGAAATCCCAATACCAATTCTACCCAAGTCTCCTTTTGGTAAGCCATTTGTTAGCTTTTCCCAATTTTTTCCTCCGTCTGTTGTTTTGTAAATAGCTGCTTCCGGTCCTCCATTAATTAAAGTCCAAACATGCCGACGACGTTGATACGAAGCACAGTAAAGTATGTCTGGATTTCGTGGATCCATTACAACATCGGTAATTCCTGTATTTTCGCTAATAGTTAGAACTGCTTCCCAATTTTTTCCCCCGTCTGTTGTTTTGTAAAGGCCACGCTCACCACCGGGACTCCAAAGAGGTCCTTGTGCAGCAACATAAACTATATTAGAATTGTTCGGGTTAATAACAATCTTCCCAATATGCTCCGATTTTTTCAACCCAACGTTTTTCCAGGAAGAACCACCATCGGTAGATTTATAGATACCATCGCCCCAAGAGACGCTGCGTTGGCTATTGTTTTCTCCAGTTCCTACCCAAACAACGAAAGGATTGTTCGGATCGATTGCAATGCAACCGATTGAAAATGAACCTTCGTTGTCGAACACGGGTGTGAATGTAACGCCGTTATTGGTGGTTTTCCACACGCCTCCCGAAGCTACTGCAACAAAGAATTCATTTTTGTTGTTTGGAATGAATGCGATATCCGAAATTCTTCCCCCGAAAACCGAGGGACCAAGCAGTCGAAGTTTAATTCCATCGAAAGAAACTGTGCTGTTGTCTTTTTCGTCTGTTTCATCTTTTGTTGTTGGTTTAGCTAAAATCAATGTTGAAGCAAAAAGGATGAAAACTATAAAGTTCGAAATTAATCTGGGCATTTTATCCTCCAAAATATTTAATATAATTTAAAATAATTTAAAAGCGATTTTTTAAAATAATTAAATTATTACTTTTGCGTTTATTTTTTTGCTAATAATTATTAAAAAAGGAAGTGGCATCTCAATTACCGTTGAGAACAAAGTTGGCTTTCTGGTATGGGACAATAGTTGCACTAACGTTGTCTGTTTATAGTATTTATACCTATTTTTCCGTATCAAGAGAGTTGCATAGGAGTTTGGATGTTTCGCTTGCTCGCGTAGTCTCGTCCTTAGATTATCTTCTTTCGAAGAATCAGGAAGGGATTTACCGATTTAAAAATAAGGTATCTGTTCGTTCGATACAAGATAAGTTTTTGTTATTTAGGGAATTAGAACAGATGCGTTTTGTTGGGCCGATTCGCCCTTCGGTCGAAAAGGAAAAGTTGGTTGATGAGGACTTGGGTGGCATTTGGTCTGCCGTTTACGAGCATATTTTGTTAAATCCTAAAAACTATTTTATCCAAATTGGGGATACAAACAATCAAATTATATGGCGTTCGCGTAACTTGCAAAATGATACGTTACCAACGCTTTTAGGATTCTTAAATTTCACAAGCAAGGATACTATTTGGGTTGCTTCGCACTCAAACGACTCTTTATTGAAGCTTGCTATGGAAAAACCGAAACGACTTGTCCTTGATTCTGTTTTGACTAATTCGAAAGTATTGAATACCGATATTAGATTGATGGTAAAACGAACCCATCAAGCGGTGATTTCGGTAGGCTATATTGCGAGTGATATTCAAAATACATTAAATCAGCTTTTCTTAATACAAATGGTTGCGTTTCCATTTGTATTGATAATCTCGATTTTTGGCGGTTGGCTTATGTCGTCTATTTCTTTGCGACCGATAGACTTAATTGCAAAAACTGCCGATGAAATAACTGCAAGAAATCTAAGCCGTCGGCTGCCTGAACTCCCAACTAAAGACGAGGTGGGGCATCTTGTCCGAACTTTGAACAAGATGATAGAACGATTGGAGAAAGCTTTTATCCAGATTAAAAAATTTACTTCGGATGTTTCGCATGAATTACGAACACCTTTGACAATTTTGCAAGGTGAAATGGAAATTGCTTTGCATTCCCGAAAAACTCCAGAAGAATACGAAGGTGTTCTTGTTAGTGCATTAGAAGAAGTTGGTCGTCTTACTAATGTTGTCGAATCTTTGTTGGAATTATCGCGAGCCGAGACAGGTCAAATTAATATGAATTTTCAGAACGAAAATATTTCGAAAATTGCCATCGATGTCGTAGAAGATATTTCTATTATTGCCGAGTCCAAAGGAATCGAGATTAAAACGGAAATCGAGCCTAATGTTATTATTCCAATAGATGCTCCAAGAATTCACCAAGCACTTCTAAATCTTCTTGATAACTCTGTGAAATACACACCACGCACTGGGCGAGTTTCGCTTTCTCTTCGAAAAAATAGTGAATATGTGGAACTTGTCGTCGAAGACAACGGAATTGGAATCCCTAAGGAAGAGATTCCATATATTTTCGATAGGATGTATCGAGTTGATAAGGCGAGGACAAGCGATACACAAGGGGCTGGTCTTGGCCTTTCTATTGTAAAGTGGATTATAGAATCACACAATGGCACAATAGTTGTCCAAAGCGAACTCGGTAAGTTTACGAGATTTATAGTAAATCTGCCTTTTGAGCATCCACAGGAAGAATCGTTGGATAGCTAAGGAAGTGACGGATGAAATTAATCTTGCAGTATCGTCGTAGGTAACATAAAAAGGGGGTCTTATACCCTTTTATCTATTAATATTTGGTATTCTTTGCAAAGCGAGTTTTTGTTGAAATCTGAATAAATGCCTTCGATTTTGCGATAGAAAGTATTTTTTCAATTATGGGCTTAGGATTTTAATATACTCGATGTATAGCCCATAACAATGGAGAAATAGTTGAACTTATTGCCGAGAAAACTCTATTTGTAGGAAATCACGGCGAATAAATAAGATATTCAAATCCATATTATGAATAAAATGTGTCGAAATTCAAGTTAAAAAATTATTTTGCATTTTTGTCAGGTTTGTTATTGATATGGAACAGAAAAAATATACAATTTTCGGGTACGGGAAATTAGGGCGAGCATTAGCTATTGAGTTGAAAGCTAAGGGTCTGCTCGAAGCAATTATTTCGAAAAATCTTCCGAACTCCGAGGAAGCAAAAGAGTTTATTGCCGAAGGAATTCGAATTGTCCCCGATTTGAAAGGATATAAAAAAGCAAGCGAGGTAATTATTTTATCCGTTCCCGATTCTGTTATTAAAAGTTATTCTTATGATTTGGTGAACAATTTAAAAAACGATTTGAAAGGCAAAATAATAATTCATTGCTCTGGTGCATATTCTGACGAGATTTTGGGCGAAGCCGAAAAATTTGATGCAATTACTGCTTCTGCCCATCCTTTACAAACTTTTTACGAATATTCCCCTCGAATTTTTGAAGATATTTTCTGGGTCGTCGAAACCAAACACTTCGGAGAGGTTCAAAATGCTATTGAAATTCTCGGCGGCAAAGCAATAGCTGTTAGTTTCGATACAAGAAGTCGAGCATTATACCATTCATCGGCTGTAGTTGCATCCAATTTTTTGAATGGAATTATGTTCCTTGCGAAGCAATTGATAGTTCACACAGGATTGAAACCCGAGATTTTGCGACCACTTATAAACCAAACTATACAAAATAACTTATATAGATTTAACGAAGTTGATTTTTTCCCAATTACTGGTCCAATTGTTAGGAAGGATTTCGATACGATTGAAAATCATCTACTAGCGTTAGAAAACAATCCATTTTTGAAAGAACAATACTTATTATTTGGATTAAATGTTGCCAAGATTGCACATTCTTTAAATTTTATTTCTAAAAAGGAACTGGAAATATTCATACAAATATTTAAGCAACATTTCCCGAACGAAACGAAAGATTTGTTTGGGTAATTCATAATATTTTTCGAATTTAAGTTTTTTGTAAGGGTTGAACTGGTTTATATGGCAGAGAGTGAGATGCCCAAGTGGTCTAGTTTTGTTCATAAATTTGCTCCTACGCGTTCATATCAATTCAGTTATGCTGTTGTATTGGGGCTTTTCTTGGGATTAGGTTGCCTTGGATTTTATTTGTCGAAAGTTTATTCCTATCTTTTTGATGATCCAAAAGCTTGTGTGAATTGTCATATAATGACACCACACTATGCAACTTGGTTTCATAGTAGCCATCGTGAAAGAGCCACTTGTAACGATTGCCACGTCCCCCACGATAATTTGATACGTGCGCTTTGGTTCAAAATGAGTGATGGACTACGGCATGCTAACGTATTTACTTTGGGGAGTTACCCGCAAGTTATTCGAATTCGAGAAACTGGTGCGAGCGTCGTTCAAGAAAATTGTTTACGCTGTCATAGCTTCCAAGTAAATTTTGTTTCGATTTCACAAATTACTTATGATAAATTCAAGGCTGGCGAGGGCAAACTTTGTTGGGATTGCCATCGTGAAATTCCACATGGTAGAATTTCGAGCCAAGCCTCGACCCCGTATGCTCGTGTCCCAGAATTAGGTCCATCGTTGCCTAATTGGATTTTACAATATTTAAATAAATAAAATTTAGTATAGAAGTTTTTTATGAATACCGAAAGAAAAAAATCGAAAGGGGTGATAGTTCTATTTGTCGCCGCTGCTGTTATTGTTTTCATTTTGGGTATTTTAGTTGCAAACATAATGGAAAGGCGGGGGGAATCTATTGCTCGTTTGCAAATTGTTAAGCCTATTGCCGATTGGGAGCCACGAAACGAAGTGTGGGGCGAAAATTTTCCCCGAGAATTCGAGTCATATAAACGCACTCTCGATACAACTTTCCGCAGCAAATATGGAGGTTCGGGCCATATCGACTTACTCGAAGAATGTCCGGAGTCTGTAATTATGTGGGCTGGATATGCTTTTTCGAAAGATTATAATCAAGCCAAAGGACATACTTACGCAATTAGAGATGTTAGGCTGACTTTACGAACTGGGGGAGTAAAGGAAAGCCCTCAACCGGCTACCTGTTGGTCCTGCAAAACTACGGACTTCCCGAGAGTTGTTGCAAAAATAGGAGCAGAGGAATTTTACAAAAAGAAATGGATTGAAATGGGCGACCAAATGGTTAATCCGATTGGTTGCCAAGATTGCCATGACCCTAAAACAATGAATTTGCGTATTACTCGCCCTGCATTAATCGAATCTTTGCAGCGTCGAGGTGTTAAAATGTCGGAAATTACACATCAACAGATGCGTTCTCTTGTATGTGCCCAATGCCACGTTGAATATTATTTCAAAGGAACAGGGAAATATTTGACATTTCCATGGGATAAAGGATTTAGTGCAGATTCAATGGAGGCATATTATGATGAATTTGGCTTTTTCGATTGGATACATAAGTTGAGCAAAACTAAAATGTTGAAGGCTCAACATCCTGATTATGAGTTATATATGACTGGAATACACGCAAAGCGGGGCGTATCGTGTGCCGATTGTCATATGCCATATAAAGTAGAGGGTGGTGTGAAATATACCGACCACCATATCCGAAGTCCATTAGCAAATATTGCTAATTCTTGCCAAGTTTGTCATCGCCAAATCGAAGGAGAATTGATGTGGGATGTTTATGAACGGCAAGACAGAATTCGCGAGGTTCGTAAGATTGCCGAACAAGCAATTTCCAAAGCCCATCTTGAATCCGAAATTGCATGGAAAAATGGTGCCGCCGAACAAGATATGGAACCTATATTGAAACTGATTCGCTCGGCACAATGGCGTTGGGATTGGGTTGCTGCTGCTAATGGTGTCGGTTTCCATTCACCAGTTGAAGCATTGAGAGTATTGACTACAGCGATTGAACGAGCCGAAAAAGCGCGCGGGCTACTTGCTGTGCTTTTCACGCGCTTGGGTGTTAAAGTTCCTGTCGAGTTACCCGATGTTAGCACAAAAGAAAAGGCACAAAAATATATTGGTTTGGATATGAAATCCCTTTGCAACGATAAAAACGAACTTCTCCGAGTAGTAATACCAAATTGGGAACGAATAGCTAAAGAACGGCAAGGAAGTTTGTATCAATATTAAAGGGAACATTCAAGCATAAACTTCAAAAAAGCGGCAACTTCCAATAAATATTTAATGATTCTTGTAACCTTTGGAACTATATCTGTAAAGGGAAGAGAGACTTTTTGTCTAATAATAACTATTTCCTTCGCATTACTTTTTCTTTTTCCAATCCATTTGTAATGTATTTCCAACTTGGAAATATTTTCGAAGAACAACTCTTCAATGATTTTTTATAATATTGTTATAATAGTTTCGACGACAATTGGTAATAATAGCGAGGTATCAAAAATTCAGGTAACATTTAATTAAATTTTATTAATTTTACGTTTTGACAATTAACAAAATGATGAAATGTTATGGAAGTAAAAAGGGAACTTAGAATTTTCGAAATACTTACCGATTTGCAAAGAATACGGATTGTATTGCTGTTAAAACAACGCAAACTTTGCGTTTGCGAATTGCAAAGCATCTTGGGGCTTTCGGCACCGACTGTTTCGAAGCATCTTACGATAATGAAAGATTTGGGTATCCTTTCGTCCGAAAAGTCAGGGAAATGGGTCAATTATTTTATTGATTTTGAAAATTTACACTCATTTACTCGAAAACTTATAGGATTTATAGAAGATAATTTTTCCGACGCGGACATTTTTCGGAAGGATTCTGAGAAAGTCGAGAAAGTCGATAGAAATTTAATATGTATGTAATCTTAGCAGTCTTATATTGAATAATTTTTAATAAAGGTATTTATATGGATTGGAAAAAGGAATGGAAAATTTTGTTTGTTTTTGCTTTTCTGTTTTTAGCTTTCTTTTATCTTCCGGTAGGAACGAATCGTTTCGATAACGCAGTTTTAGAAGCATTTTATCTTGTTCGTTGGTATGTGCGTGAACACGTTGTTTTTTGTCTTATTCCGGCTTTTTTGATTTCGGGTGCTATTAGTGTTTTCCTTAGTCAAGAATCTGTGTTGAAGTATCTTGGTAGCAAAGCAAATAAGGTTCTTTCGTATGGGGTTGCTTCTATTTCTGGGGGCATACTTGCTGTATGTTCTTGCACTGTTTTGCCATTGTTTGCCGGAATTCATCGCCGAGGTGCTGGTTTGGGACCTGCGATAACATTTTTATACTCTGGACCCGCGATTAATATTTTAGCGATTATACTAACGGCGAGGGTGTTGGGGTTGGAAATTGGCGTTGCTCGTACACTTTTTGCTATTTGTTTTAGCATTGTGATTGGTTTAGTTATGAGCTTTATTTTTCGCAAAGAAGAAGCGGAAAAGTTAAATTCTCAGTTTGACTTATTAGAGCCGAAGGCGAAAAGAAGACCTTTCCAAGACGTGATTTATTTTTTATTGATGATATGTATTCTTGTGTTTGCCAATTGGAGTAAACCTCAAAATGAGTTGAGCATTTGGAATTTTATTTTTTCAGTTAAATGGATGTTGACCTTTGTTTTTGGTATTGGACTGCTGTTGGTTTTGCTATTTTGGTTCGATGCAAATTGGCGTAAAGTTGTTGTTGCTATTTGTTTATTGTTGGTATTTGGCATATTTTTCAACGATAATCCGATGTTGGTATTTGCAGCAGGTGTGGTTGGGCTTTCTTTTTCAATCTCTGCCGAAGATGGCGAACTGGGCGAGTGGTTCCGTTCGAGTTGGGATTTTGCTAAGCAAATTTTGCCATTGCTATTTTGGGGAGTTATGATTGCTGGATTTTCGTTGGGAAGGGCTGGACACGAGGGAATAATTCCATCTGAATGGATTTCAACATTAGTTGGGGGTAATTCTCTTTTGGCGAATTTGTTTGCTTCTGTTGTTGGTGCGTTTATGTATTTTGCAACACTTACCGAGGTGCCAATAGTTCAAGGTTTGCTTGGGAGTGGAATGGGCAAGGGTCCTGCTCTTGCGTTGTTGCTATCTGGTCCTGCTCTTTCGTTACCAAGTATGTTGGTTATTCGCAGTGTAATTGGAACAAAGAAGACTATTGTCTATGTTCTTTTGGTTATTTTCTTTTCTTCTTTAATTGGTTTTGTTTTTGGTCAGTTTTATTCATAAAAGAGGTAAATTATGGAAATGGAAATTAAAGTTTTAGGTCCGGGTTGTATTAATTGTGTTACATTAGAAAGAAGGACACGTGAAGCATTAGAAAGACTTGGTTGTGTAGCTCGAATCGAAAAGATAACCGACATTCGGGAAATCATTTCTTATGGAATTTTTAAGACACCTGCGTTAGTTATTGACGGTAAAATAGTATTACAAGGCAGAGTTCTAACAGTCGACGAATTGTGTGAACTCATAAATAAATATCGGTAGTATTTAGGATTAGTTTTAGTATCTGTCCTTTTGCTGCCCTGCCAGGGTTCGAACCTGGACTCTTCTGATCCAGAGTCAGACGTGTTGCCAATTACACCACAGGGCAAGTTTCGAAAAATACCAAATGCAAAATTACCAATTTTTCGACTATTTTCAAAATTAGTTTTAATATCTGTATGTGAACTGCAATCCTATTTTAGTTGCCTGGATATTTAAGCGGTAGTTTTTTGATTCTGAGTCACTGGTTTGGTAATTAGTTCTAAGTATTGAGTTAGTAAAAAACTGAATAATCGGTTCCAACCGAATGTTTGGTGCAAGATTTAACGCTGCTCCCAATGAATATATGTATGTCGTTGCATTGCTGATGTCTTGTTGGTAGGGTGATGTTATCGAAGAAAACCCAGCCCGTAGTTCTAAAGGAAGTAAAGGAAGATAATATTGAATTCCTAATCCCCAGTTAACTTGTCCAACAAGTTCCCGAACGATGAGAGAGTTTAATTGTTCTATACTCGGAGGCGCGTCCGAAAAACGGAGTTGTGTAACATCGAAGTATTCGACTCCTCCAGTAAACACGAAATCGGCAATTTTTATAGAAAGTCCGCCAGCAAATACAAATGGAGTGGTGATTTTATATGAGTTGAACGAATTTTCTTTCGGCTCGAAAGAATTAGGTTCCCAACCATTGTCGAACACAGCATAAGCGTCTTGCCGAAATTCTTCCTCGATTTCATAGTAAGTCGGGAATTTAACTGTAGCTCCGAAGCGAAGAAAATCACTTACTGTTCCAATAACACCTATAGACCCGGTAATCCCAACCACTTTTTGGGTAATACTTTCTTTTAAAGTGAATTTGCTGAAATCGACATTTCGATAGCCTGTAGAATCAAAATAATTGTATTTGTTGTATAAATCAACTTCTTGGAATTCCCGATAATATTTGAAATTGCCCCATTTTCCTGCTATCGTGGCTCCGACGGCAACATTGGGCGAAATCATTATGGAGAACCCACCAGAAATATTATGCAATCCGCCGTCTTCGTCAACATAGGCTTTTTGCTCAACGGAGTCTTTAATTGGTGTATAAAAGTTTTGATTAGCTAACCAAAGAAAATATGGGATGTTCGAAAGAGTGTCCTTGGGACCATAGGTTGCAAGCGAATTAATTATCGAACTGTTTGGGTTGAATGCGGAATAATTATGGTAGTTTAAAAAATTATTCTCATGAAAATATGCTATTGCTCCAACGATTGGTTGTTCTCCGGTTGTAATAGGTATCGAAATTCCTAAATGTGTGATATAAGCAGAATTCGATTTTTGTTTGTCTTTTGACCAAAGATATTCGGTTTCTGAATTATTAGTCGTAAAGCCTAATCCAATAGAAAATTCGCTATATCCGATGAAACTTAAACCCGCTGGGTTATAGATTAAAGCCGAAACATCGTCCGAAATTCCATAGAAAGCAACACCGAGACTTGCCGAACGTGGTGTAATCAATGAATTCGGGATAGTATATCGAAGAGCATCTTCAATAAATTGCCCGTATGAGGTTCGAACTAAGATGCAAATCAATGCTAAATAAATGAGTAACCCGATTTTTTTCATTTGTTATTTTGGTCTTGTTGAACTTCTTTCTTGTTTTGTTGGGGTTTTTTGGGGAGAAGGTTCCTGTGTTCCCGAGCGTCCGGGAGAACCGGAAGGTGCATTCGATTTTTCGGGTAACTTTAGTTTTAGAGGCTTATCGCCAGAGTCTTGGTTATCCGAAGGGGGAGCGATTTTGCTACGTTCACCGCTTCGAGAAGTTGAACGTTTTTCTTTCGTTGGGGTCGATTCGTTATCGTAGTTGTAATCTCCGCGCGAAGGACCAAAAGTTCTAACTGTTTTTGGGCGTTCGTTTTCCTTTTCGTATGGAATATAAACCACCCGAGGCCGATAATGCCAGAAATAGTAGTCCCAATAATATGGATAGGGATAATAAATTATAGAGTGATGGTGGCGAGAGTAAGGATAGTAGATTAAATTGTAATCTAAAAATGGGTCGTAGTAAACGTTGCCAAAATATAAGAACAAACTAAAATCATTTGGCTCAGGATAAAATAAATAACGAGGCTCGTAAGGAGCAGGGAAATTGTTAAAGTTGTAAATATAGATTGACTTATCTTGAACGGTTCTTTCGCCTTGTGATTCAGAGTGAATAATAGGGTATTCATTTTTTGCTGGTTCTTGCTTGGGGTTTTCATATTTTGGATTGTTATTGTAGCCGAAATAATCCTTGTGTGTTTTATCTGTCGACACACAGCTTTGAATAATAATCGCTGCAATTAAAACTATTATTGAGTTTTTCATTTTTTCTCCTTTCGAGATTTCCTTACAATTGAAATTACGAAATGCCCGCAAAATTGTTTCAAAGAAATTTTAACCTTTATTAATCGTCAACTTTTTTTGGAAATTGTTATATCGAAGTGAATATTTTAAAGCATAAAAAAAGAGTTCTTGTTGGAATGTCCGGCGGTGTGGATTCTTCCACAGTTGCCGCGTTGTTGTTGAAACAAGGATATGAAGTTGTTGGAATAACAGTAACTTCGGTCAAAATAACCGACGATTGCAAGGTGGAAGATAGCAAGTCTGGTTGTTGTAATTATCAGTCGTTAATCGATGCAGCCGACATTTGTGACCATCTTGGAATTGAGCATCATATTGTCGATTTATCGGATGTTTTCAAACAAAAAATTATTAATAACTTTGTTGATGAATATTTACAAGGGCGAACACCAAACCCTTGCACTATTTGTAATCCTCTTATCAAATGGGGAGAAATTCTGAAAAAAGCCGACGAGTATGACTGTGAATATTATGCCACAGGGCATTATGCAAAATTGGCTTACGACGAAGCGTCCGGTAGATTTTTTATTCAACAAGCTAAGGACAAACATAAAGACCAATCTTATTTCCTTTGGGGGCTCTCGCAAGAGCAATTACGGAGGTCTATTTTCCCGCTCGGTAATTTATTGAAGCCCGAAGTTCGGCAAATTGCAAAAGAATTTAGTTTAAAGGTTCATAACAAATACGAAAGCCAGGAGATTTGTTTTATTCCTTCCAATAATTATCGTGATATATTGTTGAAAAACGTCGAGGATAAAAGTTTTTTCGCACCTGGGGATATAATCTTCAAAGGAATTGTTGTTGGCAAACATCAAGGATATCCATTCTATACGATTGGTCAAAGACGGGGGCTTGGCATTAGTTACCACCAACCGTTATATGTAAAGAAGATTATTCCGGAAACAAACACAGTTATTGTTGACGTCGAGGATGAATTGGCAACGAGTAGCCTCGTAGCAACTCATACAAATCTTATGAAGTTTGTAGAAATGCCCAAAGATAGTTTCTTTACGATAAAGGTTCGATACAGAGACAAAGGTGCCGAAGGAAAGTGTGCTGTTTTGAACGATGGGAAATTAGAAATTGAATTTACTTCGCCACGTAGAGCAATTACCCCTGGCCAGTCGGTTGTGGTTTACGATGGCGAAGACGTTGTTTGTGGTGGAATTATCGATACGACAGAATAATTTATGAAAAAATGGAAATTGTTACCTTTGCTTTTGTTGATTTCAACAGCTTCAACGTTATCGCGAGAAGATTCAGCTTTTGTTTTGCCGAAACCGGAGAATCTTTTTTGTTTAAGCTATTCTTTCGGGCCAAACGATACACTCGTTTATCTCGTTCATTCTTACGATAGCATTGTAATTGATTATGGCAAGCCATTGTTGAAAATTCGGAATGAAATTATTCGTGTTGTTTGCGATTCTGTTTCGAAGCATAATACATATCTCCTGCGATACGAATTATTGGATTTCCGAGGAACAGATATTCAGTCCCAAAACAAAATAGATTACACCGAGACTGATTGGATAGGCAGAAACATCTGGATTGAAATAGATTCATTAGGTAATCGGAAGAGTTTTCGATTAGACGATAGTTCTCGAAGTGGGCGAACGCCGGGAGGACCCTTTCAACCGCACTTATTCTTTCCCTTGGGCGATGGTTGCCATAGAAGCGGGGAAACCTGGCTCGTTCGTTCGATGGATGATTTACCAGAAAATGGGATACCTGTTCCCGGCCTTCGCCACACTATGCTCTACAAAATGTATGGAGAACTCGATACCTTGAACGAAACTGTAACACGTGCAGAATTTATTCGAACTGGGCAGGGAGCAATTCGTATGGTAAATCGGGACGAGGAAATGAAAGTTACGTGTGTTATCAATAGCTACGGTTTCCTCGACATTTCCAAATTGAAAAAAGTCCCTTTACATCTTTTTACGACTGTTGAACAAAAACTCACATTCAGAACGAATGAAGATAGTAAAGTCGGGGTTCATTATATACATACCGACTTTACATTAGTGGATTACAAAAGAGGTAAAACCAACGTTTTAGCTCCAACCAAAAAGCGAAGGAAGTAAGATACTTCGAATCGATTAATCCCCGATTGTTTACAGTAGGACGACGAAAAACAACCGAATGCCATTTTTCGCTTTGCTAATCTGGACTGTTGGTGTGGATAATTTTATAGTATGTTGTAATAAAGAGCCATCCTCCGTATAATGAATCGTTATCGTTTCTGTCCTTCGGCTGTATCTATTTTGCATTTCACTGCAAATGTGTTAAGTTGCATTTTTATTTTGTTAATTTGAATTAAATTTAGGAGATTGTCATTATGAATCGTGCTTATAATTTTGCTCCGGGACCAGCTGTCCTACCGGTTGAGGTGCTGGAAGAAACAAGTAAAGCAGTATTGGATTTCAACAACCTCGGAATTTCTATAATGGAAGTGAGCCATCGTTCGAAAGATTTCGATGCTCTTATCAAAGAGACTCAAAGTCTTGTGCTACAAATTATGGGTCTATCGCAAGACGACTATAGTGTTCTTTTTCTCGGCGGCGGTGCAAGTTTGCAATTCCTTATGGTTCCAATGAATTTCCTACATAACCAAGCAGATTATGTAAATACCGGTGCTTGGTCGAAAAAGGCAATCAAGGAAGCTCAATGGGTCGGGAAAACAAATGTTGTTGCTTCGAGCGAAGAAGCAAAGTTTACTTATATTCCAAAAAATATACAATTCACCGCAAATGCCGACTATGTTCATATAACAACAAACAACACCATATATGGCACCGAATGGAAAGAAATTCCTTCGACCGGAAACATTCCTTTGGTTGCCGATATGTCCAGTGATTTTTTGGGGATACCACGCAATTTCGATAGGTTCAGTTTGATTTATGCCGGTGCACAAAAGAATATCGGTCCAGCAGGCGTTACTGTTGTTGTAATTAATAAAAAGTGGTTGGAAGAAAAAGGAAATCCGAACGCCCCAACTATGATAAACTACTCTACACATGTTAAAAACGATTCGCTTTTCAACACGCCGCCCTGTGTTAATATCTTCGTTGTCAATAGGACCTTGAAATGGATTATCAAACAAGGAGGAGTCGAGCCTGTATATCAACAAAATTTGAGGAAAGCAAATCTTTTGTATGACTTCTTCGACGCAAATTCCGATTTTTGGCGAACACCAGTCAAGGACAAGGAAGACCGTTCGATAATGAATGTGGTTGTCAATTTACCAACCCCCGAACTCGAAGCAAAATTTGTCGAGGAAGCCAAAGCCCAACACAATATGACAAACCTAAAAGGGCATCGCAGCGTTGGCGGAATTCGTGTTTCTATTTACAATGCTTGTCCAATTGAATGGGTCGAAGATTTGCTGAAATTTATGGAGGCATTCACGAAAGAAAACAAGAGCAATTATTAAGTAATAATAATGCCAAAGGATTAAAGCCCGATTGCGATTCGGGCTTTTTTATTTGAAAAAACATTACAAAATTTTTATTGCTATTTGGAAGTAGTTGTTAA
>JBBIJO010000030.1:0-15181 GCA_037445895.1 Ignavibacteria bacterium
CACAGGCGTATATTTTCTTGTAATAAACTATCGCGGAGAGTCGAGAGCAAGCAAGATAGTGGTCTTGCGGTAGACAGATAGAATAAAAGCAGTTTCGCAATTTAGAGTAGGCCAAGCGTCCCGCTTGAAAGAGGAGGCTTATTATGTGATTAATTTTTTGTGGTGGTTTAATATCCAGCCAACATTTTGATATTTTTGTATTTTTGAAAAATTAATGGATAATATTTTGAGGTAAATTTGGAACAGTTGGATAAAAAAAGAATCGATAGTAAGTTGGAGCGGGTATTAACCCCAAGGGAAATTGTTGCTGAATTGGATAAATATATTATTGGTCAAGACGAAGCAAAAAAGATTGTCGCCATTGCTCTACGAAATCGATGGCGCCGACAGCAGGTTGCAAGCGAACTACGCGAAGAAATTATGCCAAACAATATAATTATGATTGGTCCGACTGGCGTCGGGAAAACCGAGATTGCACGCCGACTTGCAAGGTTGGTAAATGCTCCTTTTGTAAAGGTCGAGGCGACAAAATACACAGAAGTTGGGTATGTTGGGCGCGATGTGGAATCAATGGTTCGCGATTTAATGGAACGTGCCGTTATTATGGTTCGCCAAGAAAGGACAAACGAGAAAATCGAGGAGGCTAAAAAGGCTGTCGAGGAACGAATTCTCGACGTTTTAATTCCACCGATTAAGAAGGGGGTATCGTTCGATACAACTAACCAAAGCGATGTTGAAAGCAGTGGTCAAACTCGGGAAAAGCTACGGGAAATGCTACGCCAAGGGGTTTTCGACGATAAGGTTATCGAAATAGATATGCAAACCGAAACTACCTCGCCACTTCAAATTTTTGGTCCCTTTGGTATGGACGATGTTAATATGTCGTTGCAAGATTTGATGGGACAGATAATGCCCAAACGCACAGTTCGGCGAAAAATGACAGTTTCAGAAGCTAAGATAAATCTACTAAAAGAAGAATCAGAAAAATTGATTGATATGGAAGATGTTGTTCGGGAAGCTAACTATCGTGTCGAGCATATGGGAATTGTTTTCATTGATGAAATTGACAAAATTGCATCGAGCGACACACGAAGTTCTGGTTTGGATGTTTCGCGCGAAGGTGTGCAACGGGACCTTTTACCAATTGTTGAAGGGACTACCGTTAATACACGCTATGGACCTGTTAAAACAGACCATATTCTTTTCATTGCCTCGGGGGCGTTCCACGTTTCGAAGCCATCGGACCTTATCCCAGAGTTGCAAGGACGATTCCCAATTCGTGTCGAGTTGGACAGTTTAACCGAAGATGATTTTGTCAAAATATTGACGCTCCCTGAAAATGCTTTAATTAAACAATACAAAGCACTACTTGAAGCCGAGGGAGTTCAACTTGAATTTGAACCAGAAGCAATCCGAGAGGTTGCATCCATTGCTGCAAAAGTTAACGATGAAGTTATGAATATCGGGGCTCGACGCTTGCATACAATTATGACTACTCTTCTCGAAGACGTCCTGTTCAATACCCCCGACAATATTTCTAACAAAAAAATCACTGTAACTCTTGAAATGGTGCAAAAACAATTGAGTGATGTTGTGGCAGATACAGATTTAAGTAAATATATTTTATAGTTATAAATTTTTTAGGTGAAATTATGTTATCGGGTGATTACCCAATTAAAACTGCGTTAATATCGGTCTTCGACAAAACAGGTATTCTCGATTTAGCCAAAGCATTGAACGAGTTAGGTATTGAAATATTTTCGACGGGCGGGACTAAAACACACCTTGAAAGTAACAATATTTATGTTAGAAATATCGAAGAAATCACAAATTTCCCGGAAATTCTCGATGGAAGGGTAAAGACTCTTCATCCTGCTATTTATGCTGGTATTTTGGCTCGATTAGATTTACAAAAACATTTTGAGCAGTTGGAGCGATACAAGTTAAAATCTATCGACCTTGTCGTTTGCAATCTTTACCCATTCGAGCAAACATTGGAACGCTTTCGGACACAAATATCCAATGGAACAATTGACTACGAAACGAACCTTGAAATCCTTGAAATGATTGACATTGGCGGTCCTTCGATGTTGCGGGCTTCTGCAAAAAACTATCATTGGACATTACCTGTTGTCAATCCAGCACGATATACCGAATTAATTAATTTACTAAGTGAAAATAATCGAACGATACCCGAAAGAGTTCGACTTTCTTTTGCTGCTGAAACTTTCGAGCATATTGCAAATTATGATTCTGTAATTGCGAATTATTTCCAAAAGATAAGCCAAAACAAACAACGATATTTCAATTATTCCGCTCGAAAAGAATTCGACCTCAGGTATGGTGAAAATCCTCAACAGAAAGCAAGTTTGTTCGGAGAATTTACTCAGATTTTCCAAAAATTTCATGGGAAAGATTTGTCCTACAATAACATACTCGATATCGATTCTGCTGTGCGATTAATAATTGAATTCGAAACTCCAACGGTTGCAATTATCAAACATACTAATCCTTGTGGTGTAGGGTCGGACGAAGACATTACTCGTGCATATCGCAAAGCTTTTGCAACCGATACTGTGTCTCCATTCGGTGGAATAATCGTAGTCAATCGCTCGGTCGATTTCGATTTTGCACAGGAAATACATCCTTTGTTTACCGAGGTAATAATTGCACCCGAATTTTCCGACGAGTCGATAGAGTTACTTACAAAGAAGAAAGATAGACGGCTTGTTAAAGTAGATTTTGAAAAATTCAAGTCTTTGATGGATGTTGATTTTCGAACTGTTATAGGTGGTGTTCTTGTTCAGGACACAGATAAAACCCTTTTTGCCAACGAGGATTTTCGTATAGTAACGCAACGGGAACCAAATGAAGAAGAATTAGCAGGTTTGCTTTTTGGTTGGAAGGTTGCAAAACACGTTAAATCCAATGCAATTGTTTATGCTAGAAGCGATAGGACTTTGGGGATTGGTGCAGGGCAGATGTCGCGTGTCGATTCATCACGGATTGCCGTCGAAAAGGCTAAAATGATGGGGTTAGATTTAGCTGGTTCAACAGTGGCATCGGATGCTTTCTTCCCTTTTGCCGATGGTTTGTTGGAAGCAGTCAAAGCAGGAGCAACTGCGGTTATCCAGCCGGGCGGCTCCGTTCGCGACCAAGAAGTTATCGAGGCAGCAAATGTGAACAATATTGCAATGGTATTTACGGGAATGAGGCATTTTAAACATTGAAAATTTAGGATGATAAAAATTTTGTATTTTGCTTATAAGATGAAACAATTTTTGAAAAAGATAGAAACCATAAAGCAACGGGGTATCTCGCTCGTTGTATTAATCCTATTGATTTATACATCATCCCTTTGGGGAAACAACAGAAATGTTACTCTGGACTTTGTAAAAGTAAATGGTAAATTATTAGAAAAAGAAGATTTAGAACTTCTCGTGGTTGGTCGCAACGATTCAATCTCGTTTTTTTATCATTTGGATACAAAGGATACAACGCTTCGAACTGCCTTCATTTTTAGAATATTTATTAAAAATTCGAAAGATTCCTCTTCGTATACAACAAATGCTAAAAATGTAAATTTTAAAAATCTACCCGAGGATGATTACAACTTCCGTATCGAAGCTTTCGACCCAAGAAATAAATGGAATGCAGAACCCTTGAAAATAAATTTCAAAGTGGACGATAAAATCAGCGGATTATATTCGGAATTGAAAGATTTACGAAACAAAGTTCAAAAGAGTTCAATTACGGCAGAGATTAAGAGCAAACGAGATTTTACTCGCATTTTGGATGTTATTTCTATTGCTCTTGGGTTTGTTGTTGGATTAATTGTGTTCTTTGTTTTCTATTTCGTTGCAAAACGCAAATCAAATTTCAAAAAAGATTTGCAAATTGATATTAAACCTGGCATTTATAATAATATTGTTGCTCTCGAAAAAATTAAATATGAACAGATTCTGCTCGAAAATAGCAATTTGCGAGCAGAAGTTTCGGCTCTACGTGGGCAAATAGACGCGCTTAATTCACGTACCGACGAGTTGCGAAGGCAAAACCAAGAATTGAAGGACAAAGTTGAAAGATTGTCGCGAAGCAAGGACGAACTCGAAGAACTACAAACGCAAAAAGATGAATTGTTCGCTTTGGTTATTCACGATATTAAAAATCCAGCTTCGTTAATTAAAAATCTTGTTGAACTGCTGCGCTCCTACGATTTAACGGCTACGGAGCAACAGGAAATTATCGATGATATACTCGAAACAACTTCTCGAATTGTATTGCTTTCGCAAGAAGTTTCGCGTGTCCTTGCTCTTGAATCATCTGTAATAAGTTTGAATTTGGAAACTGCTTTGTTTAACAATGTTATTCAGGATGTTGTTGCTTTTAATACTCCGGCGGCGAAAAATAAGAACATCGAAATTTTTACCGATTACGATGATAAAATTGAAGAACTTAAAATTGATGTTAATAAAGTGCGCGAAGTTACTGATAACCTACTGTCCAATGCAATTAAATTCACCCAACGGGGGGGAGAAGTGCGAATTTCAACTCGTCTTGAATTTGGTAAGGTAGTAGTCCAAGTTGCCGATAATGGTTTGGGGTTATCCGAAGAAGATATTAGTCGAGCTTTCCAACGTGGAGCCCGATTAAGTGCAACACCTACCAACGATGAACCTTCTTCTGGTTTGGGACTCTGGATAGTTAAACGGCTAGTCGAGTCTATGCAAGGAAGAGTTTGGGTGGTAAGTGCGCTGGGGAAAGGTTCGACCTTTTCGTTTACTATTCCGATTTTTGAAGATACCGATACTTTTTTGGAAGAAGTTTCTTCCGAAAAACTTATGAATTAGTTATCTACTGACCACATTTCGATTACAGATTTAAATTAAATTTCGATTTTTTGCTTCTTTCCGTAGATTTCTTTATAATTTGCTTTTGTAACCGATGTGTTTTTATTGGGAATGTAAAGATGAGGTGGTTATGAAAAAAATAGCAATAATTGATGATGACCCTGATATTGTCGATGCAGTCAGTTTAATTCTGAAATCCAAAAACTACGATGTGGTTATTGCCAGAAATATTCAAGATGGCTTTATTCTTGTCGAGACCGAGAAACCAGATTTGATACTTCTCGATGTTATGATGGATGAACCCGACGATGGATTCTATTTGGCAATGAAATTGCGGAGTAAAGGGGTTCGAACTCCAATCGTTTTGTTGACTTCTGTTTCTAAATCGACTGGTTTAGACTTTTCCCAAAGTAAAACGTTGCCAGTCGATGAGTTTCTTGAAAAGCCTATTAAATCTTCGACTCTCGAGGACATACTTAAAAAGTATTTAGTTTAGCGGAGGTTGCGATATGTTGGCCCAGGAGAAAAATGCATTAATTTATGAAATCGAGGCACTGACAAAGAAGTTGGGTTCGGGTCGGGAGTCTTTGCTGCCTATTTTGCAGAATATTCAGCGAAAGTTTGGGTATATTTCCGATTTCGCATTGCAGGAAATTGCGCGCTATTTAGATATCCACCCTGTCGAAGTTTATGGTGTGGTATCTTTTTATAGCCATTTAAGTGTCGAGCCTAAAGGGAAATATATTATAAGGTTGTGCAAGACTATTTCTTGCGATTTGCTTGGGAAGGAAGCCATTGCACGAACATTAGAAAAAGAACTTGGGCTTAAGTTTGGCGAGACGTCCAAGGACAAGAAATACACGCTCGAGTATTGTAATTGTATTGGTATGTGCGACCAAGGTCCAGCAGTTCTTATTAATGAACAAGTTCATACTCGGCTTACTCCTTCGAAAGTTGTAGAAATATTGGGGAAATTAAAGTAGGAGGATGTGATGCCTATTGTTAATGATACTGTGTTTTTCGATGCGAAGAAGCACGGTGAAGCGTTGGAGAAAGCATTTTTGCTTACGCCCCAGCAAATTGTAATGGATGTTCGAGATGCAGGATTAAAGGGGCGTGGGGGGGCTGGTTTTCCAACAGGGACAAAATGGATGCTGGCTCTTTCGGCAAATGCCGAAAATAAGTTTGTTGTTTGTAATGCCGATGAAGGCGAACCAGGAACTTTTAAAGATAGAGTTCTTTTGAGCGAATATACAAAGTTAGTTTTCGAAGGTATGGTAATTGCTGGCTATGCAATTCAAGCTCAGCAAGGGATAGTCTATTTGCGTGGCGAATATAGTTACCTTTTAAACCACCTTGAAGCATATTTAGATAAAATGCGACAGGAGAATCGTTTAGGCAACAACATATTGGGCTCGGGGTTTTCTTTCGATATTGAAATTCGTTTAGGTTCAGGCGCATACGTCTGTGGCGAAGAAACCGCATTAATTGAATCGTTAGAAGGGCATCGTGGCGAGGCTCGAAATCGTCCCCCTTTTCCTGTTAACACTGGATACCTCGGTTACCCAACGATTGTAAATAATGTTGAAACCTTTGCTTGTGCCTATATCATTTTATCGAAAGGAGCCGAGTGGTTTGCAAAATATGGAACTGAAAAGTCCAAGGGGATGAAGTTAATCTCTGTTTCTGGCGATTGTAGAAAGCCCGGTGTTTACGAAGTTCCTTTCGGAATTACTATAAAGGAATTGCTTGAACTTGTTGGGGCTGAACGCACAAAAGCCGTCCAAGTTGGGGGAGCTTCCGGAATCTGTATTCCAATGAGTGAAATTAATCGAAATATTTCTTTCGAAGATGTTCCAACAGGTGGCTCAGTTATCATTTTTAACGAAACAAGAGATATGCTTGGCGTTTTGAGAAATTTTATGGAGTTCTTTGTCGAAGAAAGCTGCGGTCAATGCTCTCCTTGCCGAATTGGAAATAAAAAACTCCTCGAAGGGGTTGAGCTTATCGAGCAAGGGAAAGCGTCGTATAATTACATTAGAGAATTGATTAGTCTTGGGCAATCAATGCAAGTAGCTTCGAAATGTGGGTTAGGGCAATCAAGTCCCAATCCTTTTATTTCGATATTAACCCACTTCAAGGACGAGATAATGTCGTATCACAATGGAGAAAACAATGGAAATAAATAAGACACGAGCCCGTATCCCAATTAGTCAGCACCCTCATTCAGTAATGAAACAGGATGGGGGCGAAATTGGGGCGAAAGTTACTATTGAAATAAATGGTAAACCCTACTCTGCCCAATTAGGGACAACGATACTCGAAGCTTGTAAAATGAACAACATTCATATTCCAACTTTGTGTTACCACGAAGATTTATGTTTGGCTGGTGTTTGTAGAATTTGTGTTGTTGAAATCGAGGGGATGCGGACTCTACAAGCCTCTTGCACATATCCTATTACCAACCCTTTGAAGCTTTGGACATCGTCGGAAAAAGTTCGGAAAGCACGTCGCCATATCCTTGATTTGTTGCTCAGCGAACATTATGGAGAATGTTATTCTTGCGTTAGAAACAATAACTGCGCGTTACAAAGATTAGCCAAAGAATATGGTGTCGATTTTTATCGCTTTGGGCATATAACGCAGCCGCGTTATGAAATTGACCGTTCCAGTTATTCAGTTGTTCGCGATATGAACAAATGCGTTCTTTGCAAACGATGTGTTCGGACCTGCATCGATTTGCAAGAGGTTGGAGTTTTGGAAGCAACTCGTAAAGGCTATTCGACTCTGATTTCTACATTTATGGACAAACCACTTGCAGATGTAATTTGCATCAATTGCGGTCAGTGTATTAATCGATGCCCGACAGGTGCTTTGCATGCTAAAGACCCTTCGGACGAAGTCTGGGAATCTATCGACAGTCCCACTAAACATGTTGTTGTTCAAATTGCACCTTCAATTCGTGCTTCTATTGGCGAAGAATTTGGGTTGCCACCGGGTCAATCAATGACGGGACAGCTTGTTACTGCACTTCGTATGATGGGTTTCGATAGGGTGTTCGATACCGATTTTGCAGCAGACCTTACCATTATTGAAGAAGGGACGGAGTTACTTCTTCGGTTAAAGAGAAAGATTCTCGAAGGAGACAACTCTGTCAAGTTACCTCAATTTACTTCGTGCAGTCCGGGCTGGATTAAATATATAGAGCATTTTTATCCTGAATATTTAGACTATCTTTCAACTTGTAAATCTCCACAACAAATGTTTGGTGCAGTTATTAAAACATTTTATGCAAATGAATATGGGCTACATCCAGGGGATATTGTAACTGTAGCAGTGATGCCTTGCTCAGCGAAAAAATTCGAATGCAATCGTCCCGAAATGAATTCTTCGGGGTATAAAGATATTGACTATGGGCTTACGACGCGCGAACTTGCTCAAATGATTAAGGAGGCGGGAATATATTTACCTGAATTACCCAAAAATCATTTCGATAAGCCTTTCGGCGATGCATCTGGCGCCGGCTTAATTTTTGGTGCGACAGGAGGTGTTATGGAAGCAGCTTTGCGAACGGTATTTGAAATTGTTACAGGGCGTGAAGTTCCTTTCAAAAATCTTGACATTGTTCCTTGTAGAGGTATGGATGGTGTTCGACAATCTTCTATTAAACTCGAAAATGTTAAGCCTGAATGGAAATTCCTTGAAGGTATCGAACTCAAATTTTTGATTGCACACGGAACGGCAAATGCTAAAAGAGTAATGGAAGCGTTGAAGAATGGGGGATTGAACGATGTGCATTTTGTCGAAATTATGGGTTGCCCAGGAGGCTGCATTGGGGGTGGTGGACAACCAATCCCAACTTCACCAGAAATACGTCGAAAGCGCGCGGAAGCCATATATAATGAAGACGCAGAGCTTCCTATTCGGAAATCACATGAAAATCCACATATCAATTATATATACGAAAAATTCCTTACCGACGGTCCGTGTGGGCATCTTTCCCATAGACTTTTGCACACTCATTACATTAAGCGGGGGAAATATATAGTATAAATAAAATTGTATAATATGAAGATATACAAAGCTTTACCACTTATGGTAGAGCTTTGCTGTGTAAAATAAGCATTTTATCTGTTATTCCTAAAAAATTATTCCGTTGAATGTTTGGAAAACACTTTCGATTCGACCAAAGGGTGCAGAAATTTGAACTCCTTGAATCATATCTTTAATTCTTGTTAGTGTTTCGCGGGCAATCTGAATTCCTTCGGCAAGGCTCATCTCCTTTGAGTCTTGCACCTTGCGTAATCGTTCCATAATTGTTTCGGGAACATAACAGCCGGGAACTTCATTGTTCATAAACTCGGCGTTTCGCAGCGAAGTCAAGGGCCAAAGCCCGGCAATAATAGGCAAACGGTAATGCTCGATTTTTCGAACAAACTTTTCAAATTGGTCGACATCGAAAACTGGTTGGGTCACAATATATTCTGCGCCAGCATCAACTTTCCAATAGAGGCGGCGAAGTTCTTCTTCGATATTTATAGCAACAGGATTTGCTCCTACACCGATAAAGAATCCAGTCGGCTCACCGATTGGTAATCCGGCAATATCTAATCCATGATTCAAACGATTTAGAATGTTAACCAATCCAATCGAATCTACATCGAATACGGCTGTTGCATCGGGATAAGTGCCTAACTTTGGGGGGTCGCCCGTGATAGCTAAAATGTTCCGAATTCCTAATGCATAAGCCCCAAGCAAGTCCGATTGAATACCAATAACATTTCTATCGCGGCAAACAAAGTGTAGGACAGTTTCGATTCCAACTTCTCGTTGAATTTGGACAGCAAGCGATACTGCACTCATTCGGGCACTTGCCCTTGGTCCATCGGGGATGTTAATGACATCAATTCCATAGTAATATAATTCCCTTGCTTTTTCGATTTCTTTACGAGCAGTAACGCCTCGCGGCGAAAGAAGTTCAACAAAAGTAACGAAATGACCATCGACAAGTCGACGAGCAAGACGCGATTTCTTTGCTTTTTCAATTACTTCAACTTTCGAGGTATGTTTGGCTTCTATTTTGCTTAATGCTTTATTTATTAATTTAGGTTGCAGAGCCGAGATTGCCGAACGCATCTTCTTGATGTGCTCCGGACCAGTTCCACAACATCCGCCGATTACGTTGGCACCCGATTGAATCAATAGTTTTGCGTATTCTGCAAAATATTCAGGCGAGGCAAGATAAATGTTTCTGCCATCGACATTTTTCGGTTTTCCTGCGTTAGGCATAATCGAAATAGGCAAATCGGTCAGTTTGCGGACAGTTTCCAACCACGAAAGCATTGTTTGTGGGCCAACGGTGCAGTTTACACCAATACAATCGGCACCAAAAGATGTAAGCTGTTCAATGGTTGTTTCGGGGTCGGCACCAGTTATCGTATTGCCATCTTCGTCGATTGTAACTTGAGCGATAATCGGGATTGTAGTGAGCTTTTTCGCCGCCAAAATTGCTTGATGTAGTTCGTCCAAATTTACGAAGGTTTCGAAAATGAGTATATCTACTCCACCATCGAGCAAACCTCGCACTTGTTCGGCAAAGAAATCTTGTGCTTCCTCGCGTGCTATTGGGCCGAGTGGTTCAATTTGAATGCCAAGTGGACCAACCGAACCAGCAACCAATACTTCGTCTTTTGCTATTTCCCGGGCGAGTTCTGCGCCACGGCGATTAATTTCATACAATTTATCTTGGAGATTGAAACGTCTCAATTTGAATCTATTTGCTCCAAAGGTATTTGTTTCGATGACATCGGCACCAGCCAATTTGTAGTCGCGATGAATTTGCTTGACTAATTCAGGATTGGAAAGATTAACCTCTTCGAAACAGCGATTAATAAAGATGCCACGCTGATAAAGCTCGGTTCCCATCCCTCCATCGAAAAGGATTGCCTTTTGCCGAACGATTTCATTAAAGTTGACCACGTTTCCAAATTTTAAATTAAACAAAATTTATGTTTACAAAAATAATGTTAAATATGATAAAGTCGATTTTTTAGAAGTTCAAAAATTTAGAATCTATAATTTTTAATCTTGTTTTTTTCTTATTGCAATTTATTGATATATTCTTTTAAAATATTGGAAAATGACCTTAAATATACGGGAATTCGAGTTACTTCCGTATCAATTAACCAAAATTTTCTTTTTCCTTCGACCTTCAATTCTAAGTAAAGTCCCCCTTGGTCGTGTGCATCGGGGACTCCAAAAACAATCGTAGTATCGTTTAGAAGTTCTTCGGGCACTTTGTGAATTATATCCTTCACTATATCATATTTCGACTGAGGTAGTTGAATAAATTGACCTTCGTAAAGTCGTTGCTCGGGATAGATGTCGGCGGTGTCTTCGTAAAGTTTCCCATTTTCGATTTTGAATATTTCGATACAAGGCTCGCCCAAACATTCTCCGAAAAAACTCCCAAAAACTATGTAATTTGTATCGTAGGATGGACCGGCCGAATCATCTTTGCAACTAGTTGCTATTCCTAAAATAGCAAAAACGCAAACAATTTTGAGTAGAAGGCTTTTCATTGTATTCCACATCGTTTCTTAAAAATTTTATTTTTCCCAATCCAAAATACAAAAATATTTGAAATATAGAGCAAATCTCGCCTGAATAAATCATATTTAAAAAATTTCTGGGGGAATATGTTCCTTTGTATCAACTTGTGGAAGTTACCGACAATCGGGTGGATAAGATGGTGGCACAAAGAAATGACGTAATATTGAGCAGAACAAGGGATTGTGTAACTACTTGTTCAAAACAAAGCAAGGATTTTAACAGATGGATGAATTCGTCGGGTCCGGGAATGAAATGTATAGATAATTTGCAAATTGTTTATACAATCATCACCACAGGTTAACCCTTTTGTTATTTAGGAGTATACTTTTATCTGTTTGAATTTTAATAATTTCATTTTCTTTTATAATTTTGCTTTTTAAATAATGGAGAAGATTATGTTTTTTCCCGAAGACTTAAAGTATACTAAAGACCACGAGTGGATTCGAGTCGAAGGAAACATTGGCACAATCGGAATAACCGACCACGCACAAAGTGAACTTGGTGATGTTGTTTTTGTCGATATTCCCGAGGACATTTCCGAAATTACTAATGGCAAGGCGTTCGGAACAATTGAAGCGGTTAAAACCGTTGCCGATATTTACGCCCCGGTTAGTGGGAAAGTCGTCGAAATTAACTTCGCAGTCAACGAGAATCCCGAAATTGTCAACAAAGACCCTTATGGCGAAGGTTGGCTTATAAAAATCGAACTTGCGAATCCCGATGAACTAAGCGATTTGCTCGATGTAAATGCATATAAGCAACTAATCGGACAGTAATTTTTCTTTGACATTCGAGGGTTTCAACAAATTAATCCCTGTCGTTGCAAAAAGGATTGTTGAAACATTAAATTTGCAGTGACAGGGATTGTTCCATCAAAGGCGAGGACATAGCGAGGTTTGTTAGCAACACAGCGTCTTGTTGATAGAGAAGACTTGATTGATAGTTTATAAAATAAAATATATTGAATTATGAATAAGTTATTTTTACTAATTTCGGTAGTTTTGTTGGCTTTCGAGGTCTTAGCCCAAGACGGAACGCTTGTTTCCCTTTCGGAAATTTACGATATAATCCCCAATGTTGCAAATTGTAACGAAGGGAAACTCAAAGACTCTGAAAAGCAAAACATTCTCGAAATTTACAACCAAGTTCGAATCATCCATGGTTTAAAGCCATTGCAATATAATGTGAATTACGACGATGATGTTGCAAAATCTGCATTGATTAATGTTGCTAACGCTTTGCTCGACCATTTTCCTAAAAGCTCATACGAATGCTATACACAGGCAGGTTATAATGGTAGTAACACCTCGAACCTTTATATTTTTTCGGCTTTTGGACCTAATTCAATACCCGAGTCGCGTAAAGGAATCGAAGGTTGGATAATCGACAAATTTGTCGATGATGTTGGACACCGAAGGAATATGCTGAATCCGTTCCTCAAATATGCCTCGTTTGGTAGGGTAGATGGCTATTCTAAAAAGTCCCCAGACAATTATTTAACAGGAATGTCGCTTAAGGTGCATAATTTCCCCGATTATCAGGACCTTTCGGATTGGAATCAAGATTTTGTTGCATATCCTTACCATGAATATCCAAGTTCATTTTTCGATGGGACCTGGTATCTATCGTTCACCGTTATTGCCGATAAGAGCAACCCTTGGAATAATAGCCAAAACTTGATTGACTTTTCGCAGGCAACCGTAACAGTTAGCAATGCAAATAATCAATTAGCAATTACCGGAATTAAATACGACTATGTAGGATATGGCGTTCCTAATTGTTTGTATTGGAAAGCTAATGGAATAAATAAAGATATTGTTTATAATGTAACAATTGCAAATGTCAAGGTTCAAGGAACCCCAAGAACTTACACTTATTGGTTTAAAATCACTGACCAGCCAGTAAATACATTGCAACCCCCAACACTGCTTGCTCCGGCAAATCAGGCAAAGGATGTAGAATTGCCGGTAACTCTTTCCTGGTCCGATGTTTCCAACGCTGAGTTCTACGCACTTCAAGTTGATAATAACAGCAACTTTTCCAATCCCCAAATCAATCTGAGCAACATAACTACACCGCAATATACCATTTCGAGTTTATCTTCGAACACAACTTACTACTGGCGTGTTGCTACAATAGTAAACTCACAACAAAGTTCCTGGTCGTCGGTATATTCTTTTACTACCAAGGATGTTCCCCTATTGGCTCCTGTTCTTCTTCAGCCAATGAACAACGAAACAAGTGTTCCTTTGCACCCTCAATTTAAGTGGCAACGAGTTGAAGGAGCAACTAAATACAACATACAAATCGCAATGTCGCAATCGTTCGATGAATTTTCAATGTTTTACGAAAGAGATGATTTAACGGATACTATGCTTTCGACTACGCCGGTTTTCCCTTCGAAAACTCAGTTTTTCTGGCGAATGCGTTCGTTTAAAAATACGCAATCGAGCGCGTGGTCCGACGTTTGGACATTTTGGACGCTCGACCTAAGCTCCGTTGAAGATGGTGCTGTTTCTATTGTTTCTAATCCATTTATTGTTCTGGATGGGCACAAACCAGAAATTAAGCTACTAGAACCTACATACATCAGCTCGATTCAAATTTTCGACTTATTAGGGAATACATTGTGGAGTGAAGAACCGAATCAGGAATTAAGCGGGCTATTAATTCCCACAAGCAACCTTCCTAATGGAACTTTCTTTATAAAACTTATGTTGCCGAATAGCTCTGTGGTGTTCCAAGCAATTTTGTTAAAATAGCATTTAAACAAATTGAAAGAAGGCAAAGAGGATTCATTTATAAATATTATTCAATCGCTTCGTAGGGATTACTCCAAAGGCTCTTTCAACGAAGGGATTGCAAAAGACAATCCTTTCGAGCAATTTAAGATATGGTTCGAGGAGGTTTTGAACGGAGACTTTCTTGAACCGAACGCAATGGTTCTTTCGACGGCTACAAAAGATGGGATTCCATCCTCGCGTGTGGTTTTACTCAAAAAAATAGACAACAGAGGCTTCGTATTTTTTACGAATTACGAAAGTCAAAAGGGGCGAGAGCTCTCGGAAAATCCAAATGCTTCGTTGTTGTTTTATTGGGATAAACTTGAACGTCAGGTCCGAATAAATGGGATTGTCGAAAAGATAAGCTCCGAAGAATCGGATGAATATTTCCAAACCCGACCCTATCTTTCGAAGATTGGCTCTTGGGCTTCGAAACAAAGCCAAACGCTTGCTTCGCGTTTCGCATTAATGCGAGAAGTGGCAAAACTTACATTTAAATTTCCTCAATATGTCCCACTTCCTCCTTTTTGGGGTGGCTATCGGTTGATGCCATCGTATTTCGAGTTTTGGCAAGGACGCGAAAGCCGTCTCCACGACCGCATATCGTATCGATTACAACCAAATGGAATTTGGATAAAGCAACGATTGTATCCTTAACTTATACTTATAAGCCAATTGGTGATATAGCTTCCTAACGCAAAAAACTAACTGATTTTGCCGGCAAAATCATCGAAATTATTTATCCAATACTCTCTTCCCCCGTATTGCTCGGACCCCACATAAACAATCTAACTATTCTATTTTTGGGAAATATTTTTGGTTTCATCTATTTTTGCCCGGGCATAAGAAGACAAAACGTATTCAAACAAATTTATATGATGTTGATTACATTTCAACCAGCTCTCCATCCTCGATTTTTATTGGAAAAAATTGATC
>JBBIJO010000031.1:0-14759 GCA_037445895.1 Ignavibacteria bacterium
TGATGGTGGAATTTCGTGGAAAATTCGTTCTATTATGAACCCTTTTTCTCAATTCGATTTTTACATTTTTGATTCTTTAAATGCGAAAGGCTTTTTCGCTGGGTTGCTTTTCTCCTATACAACAAACGGTGGAATAACGTGGCAAACTTCGAAAAGTTTTAATCCACTATTTAAAAACTTTTCTACCTCCTGGCTTATGGATTGGGCATCTGGTTTCATCAGTAAACAAGCAGGTTTTATGACACATAGTAGGCAGTACACCGGGCAGGAATCGTTTGCTTTTACAACTGATGGCGGTGAAACATTTAATATACATTACGAAGATACTTTAAGGGATTTGGATCAATATATCTCTATCACTCGAGCTAATAAGTGTATGCTGTTTGCTAATAACTTTACAAAAGGCTATGGTAACTATGTTATTATATATTATATAAATGACTCACTACGACCAAAACGACTTACTTTTTTCAAAGATATCCACATCTTAGGTGCCGATTTTTCAACCGACAAAGTTATTGCTATTGGCAAAGATTACACGGACTCATCATATATAATTTTCTCATCTTCTAACAACGGTTTAAGCTGGGAAAAAGATGTTAAACTTGATTTCCTCCAAAATTTTCCAAGCAACGCGATCTTTGTATTCCGATGCTTAAATAATGATTGCTATATTAATTTAGAGTCAAATTTTGCTCCCGAGGATTCATTATCGCCATATTATATAACTTATCATTATAATGTATTAAGCAAGACTCCAACATTAATTTATGCAGATACTTTTAGAGGAGAAATTAATGATGGTAGGTTTATACACTTAATGAGTTTTTTCAAGATAGGGAAAAAATATTATATGACATATTACTATCCTTGGGATTGGGACCCCTTTTCTGGTAAAACTCCCACAATCTACACAAAGATATGCGAAAACCCAACAATCGACCCTACAAAATGGGAAGATTTGGACATTAATACCCTAAGATATAGGCCAAGATGGGGAGTTAATTCATTAGATGGCAATTCAGTAGCTTTGGTGGTATTGGATACACTTGCAAACTCCAATATTCTTTTCTTTGCGAAGGAAAAACAAACCAGCCCTGTAATAGAAACACCAACTATTGAACGATTGTCTTCGCTTTACATTTCCCGACCTATTCCCAATCCTGCCCGCAACGCAACAACGATGCGAATTTATTACGATTCTCGATTCGATATCGAACGAGCGGACTTCCGTGCCTACAATATGATGGGAATGCAGGTTGCAGGAAAAGAAGCCTTTACTCTGACTCATCTGAACCATTATTCATCGGACCTTTCGTGGAACTTCGCCGGATTGCCGTCGGGTGTGTATCTTGTTGTAGTTCGTCTCGGCGGGGAAACTCGTTCCGCTGCTGTTGTTGTGGAGTAGGAGAAAAATGTATTAAATATCCAGATTTTTTACGAAATGAGCATTTTCTTCGATGAATTTGCGTCGGGGTTCAACTTTTTCGCCCATTAGTGTTTCGATTACCCGAGCTGCTTCGTGAGCATTTTCGATTGTAACTTTTAAAAGGGTTCGTGTGTCTGGATTCATTGTCGTTTGCCAAAGTTGCTCTGGGTTCATCTCCCCAAGTCCTTTGAAGCGAGAAACCACAATTCCATCGGAAGTGGTCATACTTCCCTCTTCAACTATTTGAGTTTCTTCACTTACAGAAAGACTTTTGTGGGTTTGGCTTTGGCGAAATTTTTTTATAATCTCGTCGCGTTCGTCATCACTATATGCATATAATTCCTGTTTACCTTTTTTAATTTTATATAATGGGGGTTGAGCAACATAGAGGCAACCATCGATAATTAAGTCCCGAAGATAAAGATAGAACAACGTCAAAAGCAATGTTCTAATATGGCTTCCGTCAATATCGGCATCGGCCATAAGAATAATTTTTCCATAGCGTGGTTTACCCAAAACGAAATTGTCGTCGCCGTTTTCGCCGTTGCCCGATTCTTTGTCTTTCCCATTATCCGAAACGCTTTTGCTAAATCCAGCACCGATAGCAAGAAAGATAGAGCGTATTTCCTCGTTTTCTAAAATTTTAGAAAGACGCGATTTTTGGACATTCAATATTTTACCTTTCAAAGGAAGAATAGCTTGGAAACGTCGGTCGCGCCCTTGTTTAGCGGAGCCTCCTGCACTATCTCCTTCGACAATGAAAAGTTCAGTTTTTTCGGGGTCGCGCGAAGAACAATCGGCAAGTTTGCCGGGGAGGGAACCGGACTCGAATGCATTCTTTCGTCGAACCAATTCCCGAGATTTTCGGGCAGCAATTCGGGCTTCTGCAGCAAGATTTGCCTTATCGATTATCTTTCGAGCAACTGCGGGGTTGCTTTCTAAAAATTCGGCGAGACGCTCGTTGACGATGCTGCGAACAATTCCTTCTACTTCCCCATTTCCAAGTTTGGTTTTCGTTTGGCCTTCGAACTGTGGTTCGGGAACCATTACAGAAATAACGGCGGTCAATCCTTCGCGGAAATCATCGCCAATAAGTTGTTCCTTTGCTAATTTGTTCGAAGTAGTATAGGCATTCAAAGTTCTAGTCAAAGCGGAACGAAAACCAGAAACGTGGGTTCCGCCTTCGATTGTATTAATGTTATTTACGTAGGAAAGTATCTTTTCGTTGTATCCGGCATTATAAGAAAAGCAAATTTCGACCTTAACTTCCCCCGAACTTTCTGTTTGAACTCCACCAGCAATAAAGATTGGCTTAGTCAAAGGTGTTTCTAAAGAATCAAGATACTTCACGAAATCGACCAATCCACCTTCGTAGTGATACACTTCTTTTTCGCCTACTCGCTCGTCAATAAGTGTAATTACAACATTTGAATTTAGGAAAGCAAGCTCTTGCAAACGTTGCGAAATTCTCTCGAATTTAAAAGCAGTGGTTTTAAAGATACTTCCATCAGGTTTGAAACGGACAGTGGTCCCTGTTCGGTTTGTAGTTCCCACTTCCTCTACCGTTGTAAGCGGTGCTCCACACGAATACTTTTGTTGGAAAATCTTTCCTTCGCGGTGGACAGTAACAATCATTTCTTCCGAGAGTGCATTGACACAAGAAACTCCAACACCGTGTAGGCCTCCCGATACTTTATACGAAGTTTTATCGAATTTGCCCCCAGCATGAAGTGTGCACATCACAACTTCGAGTGTGGAAATTTGTTTGATTGGATGGGGTCCAACGGGTATGCCGCGTCCGTCGTCTTCAATGGAGCAAAAACCGTCACTATGAATAGTAACAATAATATTCTTACAAAACCCAGCTAAAGCCTCGTCAATTGAATTATCGACGACTTCGTGGACAAGATGGTGGAGTCCACGCTCACCAACATCGCCAATATACATAGCAGGCCGCATTCTTACTGCTTCCAAGCCTTCGAGGACACGAATGCTTTCCTCGGTATAGGAGTCTATTTCGTCTATTTCTTGGTTATTTAGTTCGATTCGATTTTCGAATTCAGGCATTTTAAAAATTCAAAAAAATTGTAATAACAAAATTACGAAAAAAAGTCGAAGGTAGAAAGTTTATTGGAAAATGATTTCTTTAATAATTTGCCCTCGAAGTTCAGAATTGATTCTCTCGATTAAATCTTTTCGAAAAAATAATAGTTCGTTTTTCCAAACCGGATTTGGTATCGAAACAAACAGAATACCTTTCGAAAATCGGATTGGTTTACAATTTTGAGCAATCTTTTTGTCGAGAGCTTTCGACCATACCATCTCGATTTTAAAAATTGTAGATTTTTTACGGTTGGTTATAACTCCAAATAAATCTTCCAAAATATTATTAATTCCAATTGTCTTCCTGTATCTTTTTCTAATGTCTGTCATTTGACTATGCTTGCTTTAACCAGCGGAGAATCTCGCGGAAGTTAGGTTTTTTGCCATAAATTAAGATGCCTACTCGATAGATTTTTGCTGAAATCCAAATACATCCCCAGAAAGTTAGCAACATTAACATAAACGATAGTATTATCTGCCAAATAGGAACTGTTGTAGCCGAGATTCGAACAGTCATTAAGATAGGCGAGAAGAAAGGAACAAGCGACATTATTGTTGCAAAAAGCCCATCGGGATTTGCCATAACATTTGTAACAAATAGAATTGGTATAACCAATGGTAAATAGACTGGGGTACTTATATATTGTGCATCTTGTTCCTGATCAACAGAGGCTCCAATTCCGGCAAACAAGGTTGAAAAAAGAAAATAGCCAAGAAGAAAGTAGCCAACAAAAGCAATAAGTAAACCGATAGGAATTGGGGGAATTTCGAATTTGTCAATTGCACCAATTTGCTGGGATGCAGTTGATATTTTCTGTAAATTTTCAGGATTTTGGAACATTCCGACAACACTTGGTAAAAGTAAAGTAAGAAGGAAAAGAAAAACAACCCAAATCAAAATCTGGGTTAGTCCGACCGAGCCAATTCCAACAATTTTCCCGAACATAATATCGAATGGCTTTGCCGACGATACAAGAATTTCGACAATTCGATTAGCTTTTTCTTCGATTACGCCACGCATTACCATAGCACCATACATAAATAGCATTATATAGACAATGAAGCCCATTACATAACCAAAAATACTATAGAATTCTGCATAGTCTTTTTGAATTCCTTCTTCGGTAATTTTTTTTGTTTCGATTTTGATATTTTTTTCTAACAAATTAATTGTGGCAGTATCGACACCTGCTTGGATTAAATTATGCCGAGTAATCGCTCCTCCAACGTATTTTTCAATTAACGCAATAAATCCAATACCGCCTCCACCTTTCGAATATACTTCCACTTTGTTATCTTTTACCAATTCATTATTTAGAACGAGATACGCATCGAGTTTCCCATCTAATATAGTCTCGTTTAACTCTGCTGGGGAATTTTTGGTAATCCAAAATTTGTCTGGTTGTGCTTTAACTATTTCTTTCCCAATACCATACGTTGTCCTATCGACAATAGCGATTGTCATCTCTGTTTTATCAATCGAAAGAGCTGCAACAATTGCTGGTATAAGCACAAGAGCGAGTAAAAAAACTGGTCCAAGTATTGTCGAGATTATAAAACCTTTGGTTTTTACTCTCGAGATGTATTCGTGTCGTGCAATAGTCCAAAATTTTAGATTAGTTACCATTGTTCTCTCTCATTTTTGTTACTTCATCGATAAATATTTCTCGCAAGCTTGGTTCGCTTAACTCAATTTTACTAACATCAAGGTTATTTACCATCCCCTTGATAAACTCCTTGTGGTTGAAACCCTTATCAAATCTTAGTTCTACCCGATTTTCACTCATCGAGATAATCTTGACGTTTTGGAGTTTGTTTAAAAATTCACCGTTACCGGAGAACTCGCAAACTATAGTATCTCTTCCACTTCGAGCTTTAACGTCGCGCAACGAACCTTGGAGCACTACAGCACCATAGTTTATTAAACAAACATCATCACACAATTGTTCCGCTTGTTCCATTATATGGGTCGAAAGCAAGATTGTTTTACCTTCTTTTTTCAAATCGGAAATCACTTGTTTGAAAGTTTCAACATTGATTGGGTCGAAACCAGAAAATGGCTCATCAAGAATCAAGAGTTCGGGATTATGCAAAATTGTCGCAACAAATTGTATTTTTTGTTGCATCCCTTTTGAAAGTTCCTGAATCTTTTTGTTTAGCCAATTTTCTGCATCGAGGAGTTTGAGCCAGTATCGTGCTCTTTCGAAAGCTAGTTTTGAATCTAATCCTTTCAATTCTGCAAAATAAACTAATTGGTCCGATACTTTTAATTTTTTATAGAGTCCACGTTCTTCGGGAAGATAACCAATTCGATTTTGAACTTCAGAAATGTTGTTAGAACCAAGCACAGAGATTTGTCCTTCGTCGGGATAAATGACACCAGCAATCATTCGGATAGTAGTAGTTTTGCCGGCACCATTAGGTCCAAGAATGCCAAATATTTTACCTTGTTCAACATCGAAACTCAAATTTCGAACCGCGGAAACTTTTCCAAATTTTTTGTGAACATTTCGAATGCTTAATGTTATCATCTCGACTACTTTTTTTAAAAAAATATAAACAATGTATAACCAAATTACGAAATTTATAACATTTTTGTTACAAAACTCATATTTGAATCTTTTGGAAAAAACTTTTTGCATAAAATAGTGTTGCTTGAAATTTAAAAATTGAGAAAAGTATGCTGGAAAATGCCTTTACGGGAAACAAATATTATTGGTTATGGGTTTGTATCCTATTGGCACTTCTCTTTGCGGGCTTTCTATTCTACTTGCAACAATTTAGCCAAGGATTGACGATTACTGGTTTAAGTCGGGATGTAACGTGGGGGTTCTATATTGCACAATTTACATTTCTTGTTGGCGTTGCAGCCTCGGCAGTAATGGTTGTTTTGCCTTATTATCTGCACAACTACAAAGTTTTTGGAAAGGTTACTATACTTGGAGAATTTCTCGCTATCGGTGCTGTGGTTATGTGTATGACTTTTATTTTTGTGGATATGGGGCAACCTTTGCGAATTCTAAATATGTTTTTGTATCCGACATTGCACTCAGTTATGTTTTGGGATGCTATCTCGCTAATGGGCTATCTTGTGCTCAACGTAATTATCAGTATGGTGTCGCTTGCTTCCGAAAAGAAAGGCATTCCTCCCCCGAAATGGATTAAACCAGTGATAATATTTTCAATTCCTTGGGCAGTTAGCATTCATACTGTTACGGCATTCCTTTATTCTGGTTTGGCAGCTCGCCCTTTTTGGTTAACGGCAATAATGGCACCTCGCTTTCTTGCAACGGCTTTTGCAGCGGGTCCCTCTTTGTTAATTCTATTTTGTTTAATTCTTCGTAAAGTTACTAGATTCGACCCAGGCGAACAAGCAATTCACAGTCTTTCTGTGATTGTTGCTTATGCAATGGTTTTAAATGTGTTTTTCTTCCTTCTCGAACTTTTTACCGCTTTATACAGCGGAATACACGAACATTCTCTTCATTTCCGTTTGCTATATTTTGGATTGGAAAATAATTCATTCCTTGTTCCATTTATGTGGACTTCGGTTATACTAGCAGTAATTTCGCTTGTTTTACTAATCACTCCAAAGTTTCGCAATAATTTTACCCTTTTAACGATTGCTTGTGCAACTACCTACCTTTCAATTTGGATAGACAAAGGTATGGGATTAATCATTGCAGGTTTTATTCCTAATCCCTTGGGCAAAGTGGTACAATATGTTCCAACATTTCCAGAGGTGATGATTTCCGTTGGAGTTTATGCTCTTGGCTTACTTGTAATTACTGGACTCTATAAGATTGCTCTTTCCGTTCGAAGGGAATTACAGTATTAAAACCTATAAACGTAGAGATAAGCAATTATTAAAATAATGATATCTTGGAACGATACATATTTTTAGAATTTACTAACAATAAGAAGTAGATTCCTGAACGAACACTATGCAAACGAATTTTTATATTTAAGCTATTCAAATTTTCTACAACATCGTATTCAAAATCCAATCTTTGCCCCAAGAAATTGTAGATTTTGATTGTGAATTCATTAAAGTCTCTTGGAATATTATATACATTAACAATGTGTGGTTCTAATTGGCTTATTGAAATATTAAACGGGAGCATCTCTGTATTTCTATTGATGGAATTTGGTATTTTATTAATTGTGTAATAAGCTGTATCGCCAAAAGGCACTTTTGTTGTCCAACCGTCAAAGTTTTTCGCCTCAAAATAGTACTGTAACAAGGAAGCTCCATAACCAAGTTGCAGCAGGTAACTTCCAGTTCCATAAGTGTCTAAAAATGGTTTTAAATCAATAGATTTAAATGTTTCATCGGGTGATGTCCTATAATAAAACACAAAGGAATTAATGTCCGAAGAATCATAAGTGCCTTTCGACACTTTGTATGCTAAATTAACCGAACCAGAATCGGGAATTGAGTTTATCGGACGATGGTAAATAAAGGGTGAATGGTTCCACGAAAGATAACCAAAATGTTTAAGAAACGAATAATTATTTGTCCAAGTTGTATACATCATTCCACTGAATTTATTGATTGACCTTGCATCATTTTTTGAGCGGCGAATGTGTTGCTCATCGATATCGTAATATGGAGCAGTAATTTGATTGAATCCTTTGCCTTCGAAGAAAGGCAGGCTTTGTTTGGATTTGCCGTGGTTCCAATTTACGATTCCTAAAGATTTTGGGATAGAATCTGCAACGCCGGCAAATTCCCCATTCACAAGATAGTAATTCTTATTTCCTGGAATTGCATTATGAAATTCGTCGAACATATCGCTCCAAACCCAAATATTAGCATTGCTGTTGTATTTTTTTATTATGTCAACGGATTTGTTGACATTACGGGCAAGAAGGCCAGCTGGGTTTGTTCCTTCGCGTTGGTCACCCCAATCCCAGTTCATAACCCGGATTTCATCATGGTTCATAAAATAAGTTTTTGGCTTAAGAAGGCTATCGAGAATTTTAAATTCTCTTTCAATAATTTCGTATGTTTTGGGTTCGGTGGTCGAAACCATAACTTGACTTTCGTAGATATAGGTAGTGTGATAATAAGAGATTAAAATGGTATCCCCATTGCGAAGTTTTCCATTTTGTTTTCGCCGAAATGTAGGTGGTTGGTGCCAAGCATCATATACGCCATACCAGGAGTAAACTGCACCAAGCTTTGGATCGAACAAGGAGTCGAAGTCTACTCCTTCGATATAAGCTAAATCCAAAATTGAATGTGAAACACTCAGCGGTGCTCCGCTTCTTCGAATTAGGTTAACAAACGGAACTTCCTCCAACACTAAATCGTCTAACCAAAAACTCCCTGTTGTTGGTCCCCAAACCCCCCAATAGACGTTCAAAGTGTCTGAATCCAAAGAGTTAAAAGTTATATCATACTTTTTCCAACCGTTAGTATTTGCAGGCAAGTCGAGCGAAACGAAGGAAAGCGCTCTGCCTTTTGTGTTGATAGCCATAATTTGAAATGCATAACTATATTGAAGATTTTCGGAACGCACCCAAGCCGAGGCATGGAAAAGAGTATATGGCTTTGTTACAACTTGATGAATTATCCTTGCATTTTTGTATCCTGGGACCGATTCGAAATTCGAAAAACGAATGGAAGCCTTTCCCGAATGTTTAATAGCCGTATCTACAAAACTGAGTTGTCCAGGCTGGTCGATATACCTGAATCCGGGAAAATTGTTCCCATTGTAAGTTTCGAATCCCTGATTTGTCAAATAATCTTTTTTATATGGGATTAATCTTGCAGTGTCGCTTTCTATTACAAATTTCTGGCTTTGAACGGGTAGCCCCGAAGCAAGATTTGGATCCCAATATAAAATGGAATTTGAATATCCAAAAGGCATAACCCCGGGAATAATCTCCAAAAATTTCCGACTTGCAAAGGTGTTTAATGATTGGAGGGAATCGAAATAATTGCGAGGCACCCTTGAAATAAAAGAAAATTTGTAATCGGTTAAGTTTACACCGTTTAGTTTGTAATTTGATGCTTCTTCCCAAATTCGCTTCGCCTCTGTAGTGTTATTGGGAACCTGAATATTCATAGGATAATAAAACCAACGAATTGGAAACTCTGGTGCATCGACGATTCTGCAAGGCTTGACCTGTGGCGGACTGGTGCTGCCAATTAATTGAACAAGCGTTGTTATTCCATAATTTAAACCTGCATCATCGCTTGCGTTAATTATTATTTGCCAAGGAGTTACATCTATTACGTATCCCTCCTTTCCTGGGTAATTCTGGTTGACAGTAATATTTTGGTCTTCGAGATGCTGCAAAATGCTGTTTAGATATGGCTCGGCAATTCCTAATGCTATCCCGCTTATCAACGAATCTGTATCGGACCAAAAATCAATTTGCAAGGTATCGAAATTTTTCTTACGGAGTTCATCGTTTAATCGGAATGCGGCAAAAAAAGCGGGATTTGTTGGATTCAACAAAATCTTCCGTGGGCTTTGCATTTCAAAAAAAGTCTTGAATTCATTTCGTTCGTAGCTACACCTTGGTTGCGGAGTCAAGGCTTCAATATTTTGGCTAAATAGCGAACTCGAAAGTAGAAAGAAAGTAAAAAGTAAAACAAGTATTTTAATTTTCATAATTCATCCCGATTAAAATACAAAGATAAATAACAAACAATAATTTTGCTTGTTACAAACAATACAACGGGAAAAATTCTCTACAAACTACTATTCTAAAAGCAAAAGCGGGGAAATTGTTCCCCGCTTTTGCAAATAACACACCACACAACTACGTGCAGCTATTGATTTTTTTGTTCCACAGTATCAGCTTTTACAGGTTCTTTCAACGACTCGAGCCACATCGCTAGCGAATCGAGTTCATTTTGCTCTCCCTTGAAAAGGAACATATGTGCAACGCCATCGAGCTTTTCTTCTTTTAAAACATATTTTTTGATAAAATCGGCCTTCAGTTGCGAGCCAACATGCGACAGGTCGGGGGCTTTGGTTTTCTTCTTAAGCACAATGCCTTGCGATTCAATGGAGTGACAAGTTGAACACTTCTTCTCGACAAACAATTTTTTCCCCAAAGGTTCATTCTCTTGGGTCGAAGCAATGTTAAAGAAAAACAACAATGCACAACTTATTACTAATATCCGTAGGACATATTTTCTTTTCATAACAAAGCTACCTCCAAAGATAAACTTCAATTTATAAAATAATTATTAAAACATCGTTCGAACATTCAAATATAGTTTTTGAATGTTTTTGTCAGTGAAGCTGGGAATAAGCGGATTAGGCTTGTCTTTGGTCATATCATATTCAAAATATAGAGTTAATCTGAAATTGTGATTTACGATGTAGGAAATAGCTGGAACAACTCTTTGGTAGTCCAAAACTTTAACATCGTTGACTTTTTCGGAGGAATAATTATCGTAATGAATGGCAATATGGAAATCCTCGCTCAAAAGATAGCCTGCGTCAATTGCCAATCCATTGAAGGAGAGGGATTGTTTGGTCGGTGTTAGTGTCCAATTATCGTCCTTTGCAATTACATAAGCAGCTTGAATATCGAGATTGTTCCATCTAATATTAACCTGTGGCGAAATTCTTGTAAATTTATTCTCTATTGGATTAGCAGTCGAAAATCCCTTGGTATCGGTTCCACCGAAATAATGCAATGTTAATGTGCTACCTGCAAAATCTTTGGAAATTGATTCTGGCATCATCAAGACAATACCACCATAAAAGTTTAGATTATCGTCAATTTGGCTTGCAGACTTGCCCGGAGACGCCCCAGCATAAATAGTTAAAAAGTCGCTACGACCGTAGTATGTTACACCCGGTTTGGCGGAGGACATATCCACAGAATTATCGCCTTTACCTCCGGAGGAGGCAACCTTGAAAATTTGTCCTTTTAATGCTGGGAGTTGCCCCAACTTATCGGGATAAGAACAAAACTCCTGTGGAGGAACCTTACCGACTTGGAAGTTTAACCAACTTGTTCCTAACAGATTGGTAAAATTAAAATAGAACGAATTAAATTTAAAAGAACTTGCTGCAAATTCGAATTCACCAAAGAATGAAATATCCTTGTAAATGCTTCCAGCAACAAAGGTTTGAAGCCAAACCGCTGCACCAAGCGTTAATTTCGATTTTAAAGATGAATCGCCACTTTTTAGAGCGTTTGTTTCGTAACTAAATGGTGTCATATTCAACCTGAAACCAAATAGATTCGAAATTTCATCCAACAAAGTTCCTCCTGCATCGATTGAATAAGCTTTTTTAAAATCCTTTTTGTATTCCGACTCGAGTTGGTAACCATTTTTAAGGAACTGTTCACCAAAGGCGTTTAGTCTGGGAAACACAGTATGGCAAGTCGTGCAACTCATACCAGTTTTTCTTGCCCATTGGCTTGTAGCGCGGAGTTGCACACTATTGGAAACGAAGAAGAGAAATGACAATAGAAGTATTGCGAAAGAGCGGAAAACCGCAGTATAAGAGCGTTCCATAATAAATCCTCCAATTGTGAAAAAACCAAAAAGCAATATTATGAAAAATTCATAAAAAAAACAATAATTTTTTAGTCTTTTTCAGAGAAAAACAAATTTTTTTCTCTTTTTGGTCATTCTAATAAATAGCTTATGTTTATCAATTTTCAAACACTCACTTTGTTCTGAGTAGCTGCAATAGCGGATAATTTTTTATTTCTATCTTTTTAGTAAATTGTTGTCTGGTAAATTTTCAAGGAGATTCTTTTATGAAAGTGAAGGAAATATTGAAACAAAAAGGGCCGGAAGTTTTCACTATTGGCGAGGATAAAACCATTGCCGATGCAGTTCGCATCCTTTCGGCGAACAATATTGGGGTCTTGCTTGTGCTTAACTCGGAGGCAAAGATTTCCGGTATCATCAGCGAGCGTGATATTATTCGTTCTCTCGCCCACGACCACGAAAATTGCCTTTCGAAGAAAGTTAAAGATTTGATGACAAAGCAGATAATCGTTGTTGAACCCGACGACGAATTGGAATATGTCGAACAAATTATGACCAACAACCGCGTTCGCCATATTCCTGTTATTTACAACAAAATTTTGGTCGGAATGATTTCTATCGGCGACATCGTTAAAACACGTTTGCAAGAAACAGAGGCGGAAAATAAATATTTAAAAGATTATATTTCGGGTGTAGTTTCGTAAATGGTGAAACGACGATGGCAATAAACGTATGGGGCAATTCGCGGATTGTTTCTCCAATTATCAATATATAGGTCATATTACATTAAATGTGGGATAAAAGTATTTTTAACGGATTGGAATTACTCGTTACTGTTGCTCGAAATAAAATCTTACCAAAACTTAAATACATTCTTGTAACATTTGTAAACAGTATGTATTATTGTATTTATTCGAATTGCTTTTTGGTAATTAATGAGTAAATTTTTACAGAAAACTGTTTTAATAGTGTTATTTTTAAACTTTTATTCCAAGGCAATATCGAAGGAATTTGTTATTTCTAGGAACTTTGTGTTATTTACATCGAAAAATTTGCAAGGATATCTTAAACCACTTTTTACAACACTCGAACAAAGTTTTAATTCATCATTATTTGGTTCAAATTTTTTAGATGGTAAATGGTCGTTTTCCATTGGGATTAGTGTTTCAAGTATGATTATACCAAATTCACAAAAACATTTCGATGCCGAATTGCCCGATGGCTTCAACTCCGAAGAAGTTGCTCTTACTTCGCAAATTCGTGGAGGTAACATCGTTTACACTATCTACAAGCCAAATTGGCAACCAACAATTTATGGAGGCAGTTCGGTCCCGGTATTTAGCGCGCCCCAAGAACATTCCTTCCCCGATTCAATTTACAAAACCGTAGCATATCCCGAAGGACTTGGGATTAATTTTGCGTTTGGATTGCCAGTTATCCAGTTAATAGTTGAACATCCATTATTTGGCGAGTTTCGCTTTAGATTTTTTTCGATACCCGTTCAACAGGAAAGTCTTGTTTATTTCACTATTGCATTTAATCAACGTATCGACCATTTGTTTAATCTCTTTGGCTGGGATAAAAATAAATCTTTAGCAATCCATTTTGCTTTGCACCGTTTATTTCGGCAAACAAGCATCGACGTAACAAGCTATGCTTTGGGACTTAATTTAATGCATAGTTGGGGCCATAATGTGCTGGGATACGTTGGAATCCAATTCGAAAATATGGTTGGCAAATTCAAAGCATTGAAAGATACTGTCGGTTTGCAAGATGACGTTATCAACAGCCCATTTTTAGAGTTGCGAAATGCCCAACCAATTGAATTCGATTTTACAACACTAACAAAGTTCCAAATACGAGGTGGGCTAACTTTTCTCTTCCCTGTGGTTTCTTTGAGTCTGGACTTATCGTATGCATCGCAACCAATGATAACATTAGGTTTGAATTTCCATTTAGGAGCAAGGAAAGATGAATAAAATTTGTCTTCTTTTGTATTTGTCGTTAGCAATTGTTTTAAGTTCTTGTTTTACCGAAGTAGTCCAAAATATTCAAAACTTCCGATTTCAAATTCCTTTATATTTTTATGTAAATTATGTTGATAAATCAATTCCCGATACTTCGAGGATATTTGCAAATCTTAATGATTATGATGAATTTCGTAAAAATAAAAATCGGCTCGACGGAGCCGAGATAGTTCAATTTAACTATTGGATAGACTCGCTTGTGTATGCGAATAATGTCCCGTTCGAGCCATCGAAAGATACTCTTGTCATCGAAAATGTGCGATTCTATCTGGTCTTTGCGCGCCCTAAGACAGGAATTATTAATCCACAAGATTCTTCGGATTTTGAACCGGACAGCACTTTACCAATCTTCTTGCTTGGTGAATTCAAAGACGTCGACGTTGCAGAGTTTTACCGAAAACCTTACCACATTTATATTGTAAGCACCGAAATTTCACAAGTTTTAACCGAAGTCGTTCGCAACCGACCGTATTTCTATCTAATTTCGGAATACGGTAAAGTTAAAGGACAAACAACCCCCAAAAAATACTTCTCTTTAATAAATGTTCGATTCGATGTTGTTATTCGATTTGTTGTTTCATTGTAAAAATTAGTCATATTTATTAAAATTTTTTACTCAACAACAACGGCGGCGGAGCGAGTTTCCCCGCCGATGCCTGCATTATCTCATACAATCATAATTTTAACCCCATAGCATATTAATCTTTGATGCGGGTTAGTA
>JBBIJO010000032.1:0-14389 GCA_037445895.1 Ignavibacteria bacterium
CTTATGTCCAGGGCTACACACGTGATACAATGGACGGTACAATGGGCGAAGCCGCAAGGTGGAGGAAATCCTAAAAGCCGTCCTCAGTTCGGATTGCAGTCTGCAACTCGACTGTATGAAGGTGGAATCGCTAGTAATCGCGCATCAGCGTGGCGCGGTGAATACGTTCCCGGGCCTTGTACACACCGCCCGTCAAGCCATGGAAGCCGGGGGTACCCGAAGCCAGTATCCTAACCGCAAGGAGGGAGCTGTCTAAGGTAAAACCGGTGACTGGGGCTAAGTCGTAACAAGGTAGCCGTACCGGAAGGTGCGGCTGGATCACCTCCTTTCTGGAGATATGGTCAAAGCTCCTCGATTCCAACTCTGTGCTCCCTGTTTTCAAAGAATTTGCGTTCTTTTAAAGTGAGTGGTTGAAAGGGCCTGTAGCTCAGCTTGGTTAGAGCGCACGCCTGATAAGCGTGAGGTCGGCTGTTCAAGTCAGCCCAGGCCCACGGACGGAGTGCCCTCAGCAAACTAAGCCGAGATACAACGGGCCTATAGCTCAACTGGGAGAGCACCAGATTTGCATTCTGGGGGTTAGGAGTTCGAGTCTCCTTAGGTCCACAATCTATGCTCTTTGAAAAGCGAAATGAGAAACTTGAATGAGTTTCTGGGAGAATATCTTTAATCCGTCGAGATCTTATATTAAAGGAGGTAAATCGAAGCCTTAAGTATGTCAACCTAAAAAATTTTGGTAAGCTACTAAGAGCATACGGTGGATGCCTTGGCACAGAGAGGCGACGAAGGACGCGGCTACCGGCGAAACGCCACGGGGAGTTGGAAGCAAACTTTGATCCGTGGATTTCCGAATGGGGTAACCCAACCGAGGTAATGCTCGGTTATCCCGAAAGGGAGGCGAACCCGGGGAAGTGAAACATCTCAGTACCCGGAGGAAAAGAAAACGAAGTGATTCCCTAAGTAGTGGCGAGCGAAAGGGGAACAGCCCAAACCCGTTGGCAATGCCATCGGGGGTTGTAGGAGTCTCAATTAAAGTTACGCAATGGGATAGCAGAATTGTTTGGAAAAGCAAGCCAAAGAGGGTGACAGCCCCGTAAGCGAAATTCCAAAGTGGACGAGAGATTTCCTGAGTACCGCGGAACAAGTGAAATTCTGCGGGAATCTGCCCGGACCACCGGGTAAGGCTAAATACTACTCTGTGACCGATAGTGTACCAGTACCGTGAGGGAAAGGTGAAAAGAACCCTTCAGAAGGGAGTGAAAAGAATCTGAAACCGTATGCTTACAAACGGTGGGAGCAAAATCCGAGCTTCGGCTCGGGTGGAGTGACCGCGTGCCTTTTGCTTAATGAGCCAACGAGTTGCTCGTCGCGTGCAAGGGTAAGGCTCCGTAGAGCTGAACCCGTAGCGAAAGCGAGTCTGAATAGGGCGTCGTAGTACGCGGCGGCAGACGCGAAACCGTGTGATCTACCTATGGCCAGGGTGAAGCGTGGGTAACACTACGTGGAGGCCCGAACCGATGTGGGTTGAAAACTGCTCGGATGAGCTGTGGGTAGGGGTGAAAGGCCAATCAAACTCGGTTATAGCTCGTACTCCCCGAAATGTTTTTAGGAACAGCCTCGTGTTAGTGTTGTGGAGGTAGGGCTCTGATTGGGCTAGGGCCGTTAAAGCGGTACCAAACCCAGATAAACTACAAATTCCATTTACATATTGCACGGGAGTGAGGCGGTGAGGGATAAGCTTCATCGCCGAGAGGGGAACAACCCAGACCGCCGATTAAGGTCCCCAAGTGAACGCTAACAGATAAAGGAGGTTGCGTTGCCCAGACAGCCAGGATGTTGGCTTAGAAGCAGCCATTCATTTAAAGAGTGCGTAATAGCTCACTGGTCGAGCGGCGCAGCGCCGACAATACTCGGGACTAAGCGTTCCACCGAAATCGCGGACTTCGAGCAATCGAAGTGGTAGGGGAGCATTCTACACGGCGGCGAAGGTGAATCGTGAGGTTTGCTGGAGTGTGTAGAAGAGCAAATGTTGGCATAAGTAGCGATAACGGAAGTGAGAATCTTCCGCGCCGAAAACCCAAGGTTTCCTAGGGCCATGTTCGTCAGCCCAGGGTTAGTCGGCCCCTAAGGTGAGTCCGAAAGGAGTAGCCGATGGGAAGCAGGTTTTTTAAATATTCCTGCACCACCAAAAGAGTTAACCATAGGGACGCAGGAGCGTATTTGCGGGGAGTTAATGGCTATCTTCTCGTAGAAAAGCACACTGCCGAGAAAAGCTATGGGTATTTCTTAGGTGACCGTACCGGAAACCGACACAGGTGGGAAGGTTGAGTATACTAAGGCGCTCGAGTGAGCCGTGGTCAAGGAACTCGGCAAATTGACCCCGTAACTTCGGGAGAAGGGGTGCTCTCGAAAGAGAGCCGCAGAGAAATGGCCCAAGCGACTGTTTAGCAAAAACACATCTCTCTGCTAACTCGTGAAGAGGAAGTATAGGGAGTGACACCTGCCCGGTGCCGGAAGGTTAAAGGGAGGGGTTAGCCGCAAGGCGAAGCTCCGAACTGAAGCCCCGGTAAACGGCGGCCGTAACTATAACGGTCCTAAGGTAGCGAAATTCCTTGTCGGGTAAGTTCCGACCTGCACGAATGGTGTAACGATTTGGGCACTGTCTCGACCACGGGCTCGGCGAACTTGTGGTACCGGTGAAGACGCCGGTTTCCCGCATATGGACGGAAAGACCCCGTGCACCTTTACTGTAGCTTACTATTGGGTTTGGGTGCAGCATGCGTAGGATAGGTGGGAGGCTATGAAATACCCCTTGCGGGGGGTGTGGAGCCAATGGTGAAATACCACCCTTGCTGCATTCGGATCCTAACCCGGAGGAGTGGATCCTCGGGGACAGTGGTAGGTGGGCAGTTTGACTGGGGCGGTCGCCTCCTAAATTGTAACGGAGGCTTCCAAAGGTCACCTCAGCACGGTCGGTAATCGTGCGACGAGTGCAAAGGCATAAGGTGGCTTGACTGCGAGACCGACAGGTCGAGCAGGTGCGAAAGCAGGGCTTAGTGATCCGGCGGCTCCGTGTGGAAGGGCCGTCGCTCAAAGGATAAAAGGTACGCCGGGGATAACAGGCTGATCTTGCCCAAGCGTCCACAGCGACGGCAAGGTTTGGCACCTCGATGTCGGCTCATCGCATCCTGGGGCTGAAGAAGGTCCCAAGGGTTCGGCTGTTCGCCGATTAAAGCGGTACGTGAGCTGGGTTCAGAACGTCGCGAGACAGTTCGGTCCCTATCCTATGCGGGCGCAGGACACTTGAGGAGTCCCGTCATCAGTACGAGAGGACCGTGACGACCGGACCTACGGTGAACCTGTTGTCGCGCCAGCGGCACAGCAGGGTAGCCATGTCCGGAAAGGATAAGCGCTGAAAGCATCTCAAGCGCGAAGCCTACTCCAAGATTAGGTGTCCCATGGCACAAGCCAGTAAGGATCCTGGAAGATTACCAGGTCGATAGGCTCCACGTGTAAGTATGGCAACATATTTAGCGGAGGAGTACTAATAATCCGAGGGCTTACCATTAAATTTTTTAGATTGGCGTTGTGGCTTCGATTCCCTTCTTTAATATACGAGCAAAATCGATTTCTCCCAGAAACTCCTCAATTCGCATATAATCATAATTTTTAGGTCGGTGGCAATGCTGTGGGGGAAACACCTCTTCCCATTCCGAACAGAGAAGTTAAGCCCCACAAGGCCGATGGTACTGCTGGGTTCCTCAGTGGGAGAGTAGGTAGCTGCCGACCTTTTTTTATCCTAATTACCTATATCAATTGGAATCAATTAGAAACATTTTAATGGATGGAGAAATTACTCGGAAATCTACAAACCCGTTAAAACCGGCAAACAATTTAACATCTTGTTAGCAAACAAAATTATGGTTCGAGCGGCTTTAAAACGGTAATCCCAATATTATTTTTGATTGTTTTTAAATAATCCGAGATTTTTGTGTCCAAAACGACTCTTTTTTGTTTTAACGAGGCGTGAAGAAGTTTCGTAGAATTTTTGTCTGCATAAGCTAATCCGGTATGGCTATAGTCCAATCCAGCTTTGTTTGTTACGATTGCTATAATATCACCTGTGTCAATTTTGTCCTCGATGTTTGGGATTTTTTCTGTGGGGATATAAAAGTAGATTCTACTTGTTATTTCCTGTTCAATTATTTTAATTTTTTCAATTTGTCGAGGATTATCCTTCAAACCAATATACAAAGTTGGATTTGTAGACATAAAATTAACTTCGAAATGTATAGGCGTGCCACCAAGTTTAGGAGTTTTATCTTCGACAATTCCTTTTGCAATATTATTGTAAATCCAATCGGAGGTGTAATGCAATCGAGAAGAATAATCAAGCAGTTTGCCGTCTCGGTAGCGTGTGAACGTTACTTCTTTCAACAAGTCATCGAACGATAAATTGCCTTTCTTTATTATCCTTGCAAGGCAAAGTGTAACCTCGAAAAAAGTTACGCAATCGAAACCTTCGAAAGTTACAACACAGCGTTCGGGTAGTTTGCTGTCGAGTGTCTTTTCGAGGTAAGGAGTTCCAGCCAATTCCATACCAATTTTGCCAATTAGTTCGCCAATAGGCAAAGCTTTCCAGTGGTTTTCGATAGCCACTGTGAGAATTTTATTGAATTTGTCCTGTGATACCGATTTGGGATTCAACTTGCTCAAACCTTTCACTTTATTGATGACGAAAAGGCTAGTAAAAGAAACAACAAAATCCCTACGTTTCATTATTTCCTCGTTCTAAAAATAATAACTATTCCAAAAATTGCAAATAAGGCGTTTGCAAGCCAGCCGCCAATAGCCGGATGAAAACTTGTTGTGTAAACGATAACTTGCCCAATTTCGGTAAAGAAAAGATAGAGGAAAGAAACAGTCATTGCAGCTGCAATTTGCAGAGCAATTCCTCCCCTTTGTTTTACCGATGCAAATGGAACGGCAAATAGCACAACAATCAAGCTGGCGAATGGAAAGGCATATCCGCCGTAATATTTTATTATTTGCTTGCGGATATTTTTGCCGCCGCGTTCTAAAAGTGAAAGGTATTCCTTCAGTTCGTCGAAGGTCATTTCTTCTATCTTTCGTTGCAATCTTAGCAATTGTCTATGAGTAATATTTAAGGGAACTCGAAGGCTATCGGTTTCGCGAACGTTTATTGTTCCGTTCGAAAAATCCCGAACAAGCGCATTATAAAATATCCATTCCGAAAGCTTCTCGTCCCAACGAAATCGTTTTGCTTCGATTCGCTTCCTTACCCTTGGCGAGAATTGTGTGTCGTATTCTTCAATAAATATGAACTGACCGCGAAGCTCTGTCGGGTCATAAAATTGCAAAGAGACATTTCGCAAAGGGCTATCTCGAAAGTAAAAATTGTAAACGGAGGTACTTTCGAGTTCTTTTTTTAAATAACGTTGCTCAATTAAGAATTTCTTCTCATTTGCCTTTGGCACTATCCAGCCATTGAAATAAATTTGCAAAAGAGAAGTGCAAAAACCGATAACGAAGAATGGAATTATAAGTTGGTAAAGGCTGAATCCTCCGGATTTCATTGCTGTAATTTCGTTCAACGAGGAAAACCGACCAATCGAAAAAAGTATCCCTACTAATACCGCAACCGGTGTTATGAGTTTTATAACTTCTGGAAGGAAATAAACGTAGTATCTAAAAATAACTTCGGTTGTTGCATTGTTATCGATAAAATCGTCGAGATTCTCAATTAAATTGATTATTACAAAAATAGTTGCAAGGGCACACAACGAGAAAAGGAAAGTCAAAAAGAATTGTTTCGTTAAATATTTATATAAGAGCATAGTGAACTTCTACAATAGATTGCAGTTTTAGTATTTTGCCAAATTTTTCGTTTTTATCGGGGCAACTAAAATTCGGGTTCGTTTTCTTCATTGTTTTTTTCTTTCGATTGAGTTTTATATTTTTCGTTTAAGCGAATGATTTTCAATTCGGCTTCTTCGAGTGTTTTCCTTAATTGGATAGCAAGTTCCATACCCTCTTCGTAAAGTTTCAACGAATCATCGAGCGAAACATTGCCTTGGTCGAGCAATCCGACGATATCCTGCAAACGTTTCAATTTCTCTTCGAAAGTCTTTTCCATTAGTTTTCAATAATATTAATTTGGACGTTTCTTTCTTTTAAATAATTTAATATGAATTCGAAGTTGTTTTGCGAGAATCCTAAGCATTCGGGTGGAAGAATTCCTTTTTCTTTTATTTTATTTTCTGCAAGAAGATTTGCAACGGCACAAGCAGTGAAGCCTGTGGTTCTTCCCATAGATGTATCTTTATTATCTTTGTCGTAAACATCGAAAAGGTCGTATTGTTTTCTTATTGTTTTGTTGTCCGATTTGCACTCGAGAATGATTCTCATCGCAGTAAATTCAGGTTCTTCCGGCGAAAGCTCCCATTTTGGCAGGAGCAATGATGCGGTAAGTTCTAAGGGGCGACATCTCCCCGATGGTATTTGGACGTAGCTATTATCGAGGAACCCACAATTTTTGAGAAATCGGATTTTTTCGGCGTATCCAGGGTAGCGTAAGGTTTTTTCTTCGATGTTAGGTATATTAATAGTATGGAGAAGGGTTCTGAGTCCGTCGGTTAAGAATGCTTCGAGAGTTCCGATTCCTTTGAAATCGACGTGTTCAACTTCTGTTAAAGGTTCGGATTCAATTATTTTACCTTCCCTTTTATATCGAGCGGGCCGCGTGTATTCTTCGAGAACATCTGTTGGCGAAAACGGTGCTTTATATTCAAAGGGTAACCGACGTTCGAAAGGCAGTCCCCCCACGTATATTTTACAGTTGGTTATATCCATTTTTTTGGAGTTATAGCCGACGATAATATTGCTCAAACCGGGGGCAACCCCACAATCGACAACTGCTGCTACGTTATTCGATTTTGCAAGGGCGTCGAGCGCTAATGCATCCTCGGCAAAAAACGATATATCTACTACATTTTTCTTTGCTTCGATGACAGATTTAAGAACTTTATATCCCAAAAAACCAGGAACGGCAGAAACTACAAAATCATAGTGTTCAATTATCGATAGCAGATTGTTTCCGTTCGATACGTCCAGCACGATTGTGTCAATATTTGGGGAATTCCCAACCGCTTCGAGGTTTTTATGGTTTATATCGACAACTGTTACTTTGTAGTTTCGTGCAAGATTTTTTGCAATTGTTCGACCTACCAAACCACATCCTAAAAGCAAAATTTTTGTCATATTCATATTTTTTAATAATTTCATTATATTCGAAAATAAAATTAAAGAAAGTTTGTGATTTATGTATATTGTAGAAGAAGTTTTTTCGTGAAATTTATATTTGCGTTGATGTTTGTTAATCTTTTGTTTGCGAGTTGTGGTTCGGAGACGGAAAAGCGAAACGAGCAAAAAATATCTTCCGAGGAGTTGCAATTGCCCGACCAATTAGCCACAAATATTGTCGTGGATTTCGTTGATACTTCATTTTTGAAAGCGCGACTTTGGGCAAAAGTAGGAAAGGTGTTCTACAATCGGGGGGAAACAGATTTAGCGGATAGTATCCGCGTTGAATTTTATTCGAAAACTACAGGACGGCGAGCGAGTGTTCTCACAGCCGATAGTGCAAAAATAAACGATCGAACAAAGGATATGTATGCTTTTGGTAGGGTCCTTGTTGTTTCGGATAGCCCAAAAACTATCCTACGAACAAGTTTTTTGGAATGGAAAAATCGAACACAAAAAATTTATTCGAACGAGTATGTGGAAATTATTCGTCCGGATGAAGAAATACAAGGATATGGATTTGAATCGGACATAAATCTATCGAATTATAGGATTTATAAAGTAAGCGGGGTAAAAAGATGAAATCGATGCTCGTTGCAGGAAATTGGAAAATGAATAAAAACATTTCGGAATCGATTAGCCTTGTCTCCGAAATTCTTTCGTGGATGAATAACAAGACTTTAAAAAGCAAAGTGCTTGTGTGTCCTCCTTTTACAAGTATTACCTCGGTGCAGAAATTGGCGGAAAAAACAAGTCTTTTGATTGGAGCCCAAAATTGTCATTACGAAGAAAAAGGAGCCTACACTGGCGAGATTTCTCCTTCGATGCTTAAAAATGCCGGATGTGAATTCGTGATAGTTGGACATTCCGAGCGAAGAACCTACTTTTTGGAAAACGACGATATAATTAACAAAAAAATACTTTCGTTGCTTGCCCACAATTTGAAGCCAATTTTTTGTTTAGGAGAAACATTATCGGAACGAAATAGCGGTATGACTTATAGCGTTATCGAAAATCAAATTCTACTTGGTTTAAAAAATATTTCATCCGAACAGATTACCCAAATTGTAATTGCTTACGAACCTGTTTGGGCAATAGGAACAGGAGTTACAGCATCCATTGAACAAATCGACGAAGCACATAGTTTTATCCGGCAAAATCTTACTGAACTTTTCGGAAAGGTAGCAAACGATGTGTTGATATTGTATGGGGGGAGTGTAAATTCCCAAAATTGCCTTGAAATTTTTACTATTCCCGAAGTTAATGGTGCATTAGTTGGTGGGGCATCGTTGATTGGTAGCGAGTTTATTTCGATTATTGAATCAGCGGAAACAATAGCAAAGTCAACGCAATGACAATCAATCTCCCAAATATTATAAGTTCGATACGCTTGCTCCTTGCTCCGATTTTTTTTATTTCGTTGAACTCGGAATCAAAATTTCTTGTAAATGTTGGGTGTGTGGTTTATCTAATTGCAGCAATAACAGACACGCTCGATGGTTGGACTGCTCGGCGGTATGGTTATGTAACTCGCTGGGGGGAATTTTTAGACCCGCTTGCCGATAAGGTTCTGACTCTTTTTGCGTTTATTTCATTCGTGCAAATGAATATTATGCCCCTTTGGATGTTCGTTGTATTTTTAGTTAGGGATATTATTTCGACAACTCTTAGAGTTATTGCCGTTAAAGAAGGTTCTCCTATTCAGACATCAGTTTCTGCAAAGGTCAAAACGACAGTCCAGATGTGTTTCATTGCCTATATACTTTTTCTAATTTTTTTGAAAAATAATTTTAAAACAATCGACATAATTAATATTGATAGCCTGATATACTCGGAATTTACATTCTATGCGATTTTTGTAATCACATTAATGGCATTATATTCTGTTTTTGGATACCTAAATAAATATAAAAATTTGATTTTTCGAAAAATTTTATAAAAAAAATGTAAAAAACACTTGACAGATAAGAAAAAAAATTATATTTTGTGTTTGCAAAAATTGATAAAGTTCAAAAATCTTTATTTTATAGTATTTTATGAATAAAAATATAAAAGTTCTGAAAGATAATCAAAGGCTTAATAAAATTATTTTTTGGATACATTGTTGAGTGAGGATTTTAAATATTTTGTGTTCTCACAGTGGTATAGCCAAAGCCACTGTGTCTTTTTTTGTTTAACTAATTTGAGGTGAAGTATGGCCTTAAACAAAGCACAACTCGTTTCGGAAGTCGCAAAGCGGGGCGGCTTGAAGAAAGCCGATGCCGAAAAGGCAATCAACAACACATTCGCAGCAATTTCGGACGAACTCGCAAAGGGTGGCAAAGTCACTCTAATCGGATTCGGCACTTTCTCGGTTATCGAGAAAAAAGAGCGAACTGGGATCAATCCTCGCGATCCCAAGAAGACTATCAAAATTCCCGGCCGAAAAGCTCCAAAATTCAAGCCTGGCAAAGCTTTAAAAGATTCTGTCAACAAAAATGCTGGCAAGAAAAAAGGCGGGAAGAAATAGCACATTCCTCTTCGGGAAGCCGTTCTTTATGAACGGCTTTTTTTTTATTTTTGTATGTTTTTGTTTTTTAAAAACTCGATTATGCAAAAAGAAATTCTTTCGAAACCATATTTGATAAGTGTTGATGACCTTTCAGTTGCCGATGTAGAACTCATTTTTAATACAGTAAAGTCCTTCCAACAACAAACTCAAGAAAATTTTATTTCGAATGTGCTACAAGGCTATATCGTTGCACTTGCTTTCTTTGAACCTTCGACTCGGACAAGAATTTCTTTCGAATTAGCCACAGAAAGATTAGGAGGAAAAACCTTTCTCTTTTCGAGTAATACAAGTAGCCTTACCAAAGGTGAGTCGTTGCTCGATACACTTCGGACACTCGAAGCAATGGATGTTCAAATTTTTGTGGTGCGCCACAGCTGTTCTGGTGTCCCCCATTTTCTACAGCGAAATACAAGCAAAATGATAATTAATGCGGGCGATGGCAAACACGAACATCCAACCCAAGCTTTGCTCGATGCCTATACTATTTATACACATTTTGGAAAAATCAAAGGGCTTAAAGTTTGCATTGTTGGTGATATACTCCACAGTCGCGTTGCGCGCTCGAATTTTCTACTTCTGAAAAAGCTTGGTGCTCAAATTTCACTTTCGGGACCCGGCACTTTGGTTCCAACACATCATTCAATTTGGGACGTTAATATTTTGCGGAATATCGACGAAGCAATTGAATGGGCAGACGTAATTATGCTTCTTCGTTTGCAAAACGAAAGGATGGATTCAGGATTACTACCCTCGTTGGGGGAATATTCGAAATACTATGCATTAACGCTTGAACGTATTAATCGTAAGCCAGAACTTGTTGTCCTTCATCCGGGTCCAGTTAACTATGGAATTGAGTTGGAATACGAGGTAACGAGCTTTCCAAATGTGTTGATTCAAAATCAGGTTACCCACGGGGTTTTTGTTCGTATGGCTTTGCTTTCTCTTTTAGTTCGAACGTATGAATCAAACTGACAGTAAGGTTCAACATTCCGGCAGACTTTGGCGAATTATCGATATTATTTCGTGGGGCGCAAACTACCTCGAGGAAAAAGGCTTTGCGTCTTCGCGTTTAATAATCGAAATTCTACTTGCTCATATCTTAATGTGTAAGCGTATCGATTTGTATCTGAACTACGATAAACCATTAACAAAAGACGAACTTGCTCAACTAAAAATAACCTTGAAACGGATACTTAATCACGAACCGTTGCAATATGTTTTGTCCGAAACACAGTTCTTAGAACATAAAATTTTACTCAACCATAGAGTATTTATCCCACGACCCGAAACAGAAATCCTTGTCAAACAAATAATTGAAGATTTCAAAAATAAAATGCATTCTCCGTTGAAAATCCTCGATATTGGTTGTGGAAGCGGTGCGATTTCTATTGCACTTGCAAAATACTTCGTTAATTCGAATGTTCTTGCAATTGATATATCCGATGAAGCTATAAGACAAACCGAAGAGAACGCCACGGTCAATTCAATTATGAACATAACGATAAAAAAAATAGATATTATAGGAAGCATTCCCGAAGGGAAATATGAGATTATCGTTTCGAATCCCCCCTATCTTTCAATTGAAGAATATGCGAGTGTTGAGCCAAATTTGTTGTTCGAACCACGCGAATCGTTGACCGATGGTGCCGATGGACTCCGATTCTATCGGCGATTTTCCGAAATTTTTCCCGTGCTTCTTGCTTCCGATGGTAAATTCTACCTCGAAATTGGCTATAACCAAGCCGAACAAGTTGCTAAAATTTTTGCCGAAAGGAAGTTCGCGATTCGATTTATCCAAGATTTTAATGCAATCAAAAGAATCGTTTCGAATTAATATAAAGAAATATTAAAATTAAAAATTTTATGAATAGTTTTGCATTTTTCGACGAAATGAACCAGAATACAAGATTAATCGCATATTTAGTCTATTTCATTATTTTGTTTCCTATACTTTTTTATCCTATTGGAGCCGATTTTGCCATCTTTTTGCTCGGCGGTCGTTCCGTTTTCGAAGGCGGTAAAATCTATGTGGATTATATCGACATAAAGCCTCCTTTTGTCTATTACTTTTTTGCCTTTGTTTATTCTTTGTGTGGGAGTTCGCAATTTCTGATTCAACTTTGTAATTTCGCTCTAAATTTTGCTATTGCAACTTTGATTTACGAAATTGTTGTTAGGACTACGAACAGAGGTAGCTTAGCTCTTCTTTCTTCAATCCCGTATGTTTTTTTGATACACGCTTTCGACTACCACAAATTGATGGAATTAGAAAGCCTATTTAATCTTATCTTTCTACTTATACTATACATTATCCCGTTTGCTAAAAAGATAAAACTAAAATTTATTCTTATTGGATTACTCGTTGCTGTCTGCATCTCATTAAAATATGTTTTGGGAATTATACTTATTGCTATAGCGCTGGTTGAATGGGAAAAGGAGAATGTTAAACATAGCGTTAAGAAACTTTCTATTTTAGCAATTAGTTCAGCTCTCTTTTCTATACTTTTGTTTTTACCCGTTATCATCGATAAGGAAATTTATAATGGGTTTTTGCGGGTTGTGGATTACCTTGCTTATTACTATACACTTGTAGTCGATAAAAACAGTAATTTCAAGTATATATTGGATTCGACTGGGACGTTCTTTGGGGTTTATTTTTCGATTTTCTTCCTTATTTTGGGATTTATAGGGATTTGGAAAACGTTGAGATCGTATGGGTCTTTTGCTACGTTGGAAAGTCGTTTACATAGTTTTTTGCTTTTATCGTTGCTTCTGCTTTCAATCTCGATTATTATAGAAAATAAATTCTTTTCGTATCATTTCTTGCGTTTATTCGCTATCCTCTCTATTTATATTGGGATTGGGTTTAATGAAATTATTAATGAACTAAAAGAAATTAAGCTTTGGCTTAGGAAATTTATCATTGCCTCCCTTGTTGTAGTATTTGCTTTGTTTTCGACCTTTCCACGTTTCGTTAGTCATTCGATACCAATCTTTTACCATTTTTTCGATCGGCAGAAATACTTCAATTATTACGACCGCCCCGGAACGAACTTCTATAAACTTGCCCAGGAGATGAAAATTAAAGAATTCATTAATCCACAGGTGAAACAATCGGATACAGTGATTTTGGTGGGCGATGTCCCCTCCATTTATATGTATCTGCGCAATAATAATTTTTCGGCATTTCCATTCGCTGTTTTTTATCTTTCACCCTATCGAATCCCCAAAGAGTGGGAAAAAATACTTTACGATGAACTAAATAATAGCCGTTTTATTATCGTTCAAAGGAATGATGCTTTTCATTTTTATCGGTATAAACCCTCGACTTTCGAAGCACTTCAGTGGAAAAAGGAATACTACAACGTTATTTTGAACAGATTTCGAATTGTTTTCGAAACGACAGATTTTATTGTCTATAAAAGGATTGATTGAAAATGTTTTTCGAAGTTGCTGGAATTTCTGTCCATCCTTTGATTCCTCCTTTGGTAGCTTTTTTGATTTCGGTATTTACTTCGACCGGTGGTGTAAGTGGTGCTTTTATTATTCTTCCATTTCAAGTAAGTGTGCTCGGTTTCACAGCCCCGGCGGTTAGTGCTACAAATCAACTTTACAATGTAATTGCTATTCCAAGTGGCGTTTATCGTTATGTTCGCGAAGGTCGTATGGTGTGGCCTCTCACTTGGATTGTTGTTAGTGGAACTTTGCCTGGCGTATTAATTGGAGCATTTGTTCGAATTAATTATTTAACTAATCCAATAGCCTTCAAAGTCTTTGCCGGGTGTGTCCTGCTTTATATAGGAATTCGGTTGCTTCGGGAAAACTTATCCAAGAATTTCAATAAATCTACAGCAGTCGAAGAACGTTTTGCTCGCGAAGTAAGGCAATACAAGTCATCCAATGGAAAAATTAAATTGCCAAAGGCGAAAGTTATTTCTTTCAACTTCAATATTCTCGAATATGAGTTTGTTGGCGAGACTTTTCGGGTTCGAACAATCCAAATTTTTCTTATCAGTTCAATAGTTGGGATTGTTGGCGGGATTTATGGCATTGGGGGCGGGGCAATTATGGCGCCTATTTATGTTGCTTTCTTCGGTCTGCCTGTTTATACTGTTGCGGGGCCTGCGCTTATGGGAACTTTTATTACGTCCATCTTTGGAACATTGGTCTATCAATTGTTGGCTCCGTTTTATCCGCACCTTGCTGTTGCTCCCGATTGGAAACTTGGGATTCTTTTCGGGCTCGGAGGTCTTGTGGGAATGTATGTTGGGGCTCGCTTGCAAAAATTTTTACCTGCAAAAATTATAAAATTTATATTAGGTTTTTCTATAATCTTTCTTGCAATTCGATACATTTCGGGATTTATTTGGAAATAGAATAGAGCCCTTCGAACAATTTCAACACTCCTTGTCCAATATCGCCTAAGTCTGTTTCGCTCCGTATAATTTTAATGTGCAATTTGTTGAGATTATTTTTGAAATTTTTTAAAAAAATTAAAAAAGTACTTGCTTTTTTTTT
>JBBIJO010000033.1:0-14082 GCA_037445895.1 Ignavibacteria bacterium
AAAACATTTTAACCAAACCAAAAGTTTACAATACAAATATACAAAATCAAAAAAAATTATCAAGTAGTAAAAATTATGATTTTTTTGTAGAATTTTCAACAAAAATTTTGCCATTGTTTTTACTACAAGATTCGATTTGTTCTTTCAAAACACTAGGGCGAAGCCAAGCCGAAGACTTTGGCGGTATTGCAGCTAAGGCTCCCGTGCCGCTTGCGGCGGCATAACCGAAGTAAAAGCTATAGAACAGGAAAAGAATCCTTTTCCTTTGGGCGGTTTATCGACTGTTTGTAGAATGCATTGAATCTTAATAGTCGCGATAGAATTTAGTTCGAAAGTCTTGAATGTCAGCTTCTTCTTTTAGTTTATTAAACCACATAATGTAAGAACTTTGTCGGTAGTTCGAAATTATGTTGTTCAGTTGTTTTTTAAAATCGGCATTTACAAGGCTTTCGTCGGGAACATTTTTTCTTAGAACCTCGATAATATAGTATCCGCGTTCGCCACGGAAAGGTCCCCAAATTTTTCCTGTCGGAAGTTGGAATACCTTTGCAGTGAAACCCCAATCTTGTCCCACACCTGGGATAAAGCCATTGTTACGAATGTCTTTCCAATTTTGAAGATTTAAACTGGGGTCTATTTGCTTTGCGTTTTCGAGCGTGGGCAAATTTTTTGCTTTTTCGTAAATACTTTTGGCTTTTGGTGCTAAGATGTCGAGTTTTTTTCTTCGAATTAGAATTAGCTTAATTTTTTCTTTCAAATCTTCGAAAGGAACAACGCCTTCTTTTCTTTCGTCAATAATTTGGGCGACGATTATTCCTTGGTTTTTAAGTTCAATTGGGTCAAGGACTGTGCCAACTTTTGATTCGAAAGCAATGGCTGTTAAATAGTTCGAGCCAAGGGTTGGGCGCGAGCGTTCGAAGAAGTCGGTTTGGCGAACTGTAACGTTGAATTCCTTTGCAGCAGAATCGAAAGATATACCACTTTCGACTTTTTCTTTCAATAATTTTGCATCTCGATTCAATATTCGGAGTGTTGTTCGCGAAACTTCAGGGGTAAATTTAATGAAACTATATTTAAATTCTTCGGACTTTCTGTCGAAGACTTTTATGATATGATAGCCGAATTGAGATTCAACGGGTCCTATGATTTCGCCGACTTTTGCTCCGAAAGCAGCATCTTCGAATGGTTTCACCATCATTCCTTTTCCGAAATAGCCAAGGTCGCCTCCGTTCATTCCCGAACCTTTGTCTTCGGAAAACTTTCTAGCAAGTTCGGCAAAATCCTCACCTTTTTTTGCCTTCGCAAGGATTTCCTTTGCAGCGGAGAGAGCACTATCTTTGTTGTTGCCAAATCCGACTAAAATGTGGCTTGCCTTGACAACCTCGTTTTGGCCCTGTCGTTTTTCCTCGAGTCGAATAAAATAAACTCCTTCGGCGGTTTGGATTGGACCGACGACCTGATGAATTTGCAGTGTTGTTATGTATGGAGCTAATTGTGCAGGCAAATCCTTTGCTAATTTGAATTCAGAAATTTCGCCGTTGTTTTCGCGAAACTTTTGTTCAAATAGCTGTGATATTTCCTCGGGCGCTGTCAACTTTTGCATATCTTCGGTTATTTTTCGAATTTTTTTGTTAATTACGACAGTATCTTGGTGCGAAGGAACAATTTTGAAGATGGAATATTTAAGTTTACGTTTCGGTTTTTCGGGAAAGAATTGTTTGTTTTCGTTATAATATGTCCTCAATTCATCATCGGTAACTTTTATATCTTTATCTGGTATATCTTTTGTATCGAGGAAAATCACTCGGACGTCGGCTACCGAGTTGTCGTTCATATATTTTTCTCGAACATAGAGTGGGGAGACAAATGACCCTGCTATTGAAACAAATGTTCGAAGACCATTTTGGAGTTTTTCTTCGCGAAGGTATTTTTCGATACGAAGAATATCGGATTTGAATTGCTCGACGATTCGGCGTTTTTCATCGGTTGGTATTGTATTAGGAAGTCTGTTGTAGATAACATCGGGATTGGTCATTATTTCGAGGTAGGTTTGCCTTTGGAAGTTGCCAGCCGAGTCCGTGAAGGATTTTTTTAAGTAATCGGGGGGATTATCGAGCATAATGTCGAGAATTTCCGCATCTGTAACTTTAATTCCGATTTGTTCGGCTTCCTGTTTTTGAAGAATTTCGTCGACCATTTGGGTCCATAGACTTTTTCGGATTTGATTTTCGTCGACGTCAATATTTTGTTCGGGCGCTTGTTTTCTTTGTTGTTCGACTTGTTCGCGAACTTTTTCTTCGAAAACTCGATAAAGGATTTTTTCTCCATTGACTTTTCCAAGTGCTGCTGTTCGATAGTCAGTCCCTTGGCGAAGAATGTTGGCAATGTCTGCATCGGAAGCAACCATAAAAGCAACAAAAATAACGGCAAAGGCTACCAAAGCATAAGGTGAAATCTTTCGAATTCTTTCAAATGTACCCATCTTCAAGCAAACCTATAAAAATTCCTAAAATAAGATTTCAAAATTACCAAATATTATTTAGATAGCCAAAAATTGAAGATGGTAAATTCATCAATACTGTGAAATTACAAGATAAATCTGTAAGTTTTGCTTTAATTAATAAAGTTCGCTGGATGTATCTGTTATTCTATATTTTGATTGTTCATTTCGCTTTCGGCAGCACTATTACTGTTGCCGGCAAGTTTTTCCAATTCTGCTTTTGTTACTTTCTTTGTTCCCTTACATTTCGGGTAATCCTCGCAACCGAAGAAAAAGCCCTTGGGACCGCGACGGAGTATCATTCCTTTGCCGCATTTAGGGCATTTTTCGTTTGAAACATTAATAGGTTCGAAATGTCTTATTTCCTTGTTATTTTTTTCTATCTGTTTTCGCCCCTTGCAATTAGGATAGTCGACGCAACCATAGAATTTTCCAAATTTACTTTCTCGAATAACCATAGGTTTGCCGCATATATCGCAGTAAATTCCTTCGGCAATTTCTGTTTCTTCTTTTTGTTGAACTTCGTAGAGCGGTTTTGTATTTTTACACTCAGGATATCGTGAACAACCAAGGAAGCGCCCGAATCGGCTGACGCGAACAACCATAGGAGCACCACATATATCACAATTAACGCCTATGCCTTCGAGAATATTTGAATTTGCCTGGCCAAGAAGTTTTTCCAAAGGTTCATAAAAATGACGAACTACCGTCGCATAATCTTTGTTGCCCTCGGCAATTGTATCCAGTTCTTTTTCCATTCTTGCTGTGAACTCGACATCAAATATATCGGTGAAGTATTTTATCAAAATTTTGTTGACTTCTATTCCTAATTTCGTAGGCAGAAAGGCTTTATTTTTTTGCTCGATGTATTTTCTTTCGATGAGAGTCGAAACAATGGAGGCATAAGTGCTGGGTCGCCCAATTCCTTTGTCTTCTAATTCTTTTATTAATGTTGCAGCATTGTATCGTGGTGGTGGTTCTGTTTGTGTAGGTTTTGCAACAGCTTCGGTTATTGTTGTTTCTTCGCCTTCTAAAACTTCGGGAAGGTCAGCTTTAGAATTTTCATACTGTTCCGGGTTCTTTCCGTTTGTTTGTTCTTCTTCTTCGTAAATTTTCAAAAAGCCATCGAACTTAACGATACGACCAGAAGCTCGAAAAACAAATGTGCCACCTTTGATGTTTATTGTAGTTTGTTCGATTTGGGCTGGTGACATCTGCGAAGCTACAAAACGATTGTAAATTAGTTCGTAAAGTTTGAAAAGATTTTTATCGAGATAGGATTTAATTTTCTCGGGAGTATAATCAATATAAGTAGGGCGGATTGCTTCGTGTGCGTCTTGAATGTTGTGTGATTTAGATGTGTAGATTTTGGGGTGGCTCGGTAAGTATTTTTCGCCAAAAGTTGCCTTAATGATGTTACGAACGTTGCTTATTGCTTCGTCACTTACCCGAACCGAGTCGGTTCGCATATATGTTATTAATCCTACGTTCCCTTCGTTGCCAATTGAAACACCCTCGTATAGCCTTTGAGCAAGTTGCATTGTCAATTTATTCGAAAAACCCAACTTGCGAGCTGCGTCCTGTTGAAGAGTGCTTGTCGTAAAAGGAGGCTTAGGATATTTCTTTAAGGCTGTCTTTTTTATATCCGAAATGGAATATGATTCCTTCAATATCCTTTCAACTAATTGGGTTGACTGCTCTTCCGAATCGATAAATTTAAATTGGGATATTCGCTTTTTGAAATCTTTATCTGTTTCGTTCCTTTGAGGTTTTCGGGACCCCTCTGGATTTTTTATAGCAATTCCATCGAATTCGGCGAGCCGAGCATTGATTTGGTTGCCTTTGACGTCGAATTTACCAATTATGTTCCAAAATTTGAATGGCTCGAAACTTTGAATGTCTTCCTCTCGTTCACAAATCAAACGGAGTGCAACCGATTGCACTCGTCCAGCCGAAAGTGCATTTTTGCTTTGTTTAACAAGCGCATTGGAGACGAATGGAGAAACCTTAAACCCAATGAGTCTGTCCAAAACGCGACGCGCTTGCTGAGAATAATATAAATTTTGGTCGAGTTCGCGAAGTTGTTGCAATCCGGTTTCGATTCCTTTCTTCGTAATCTCGTTGAAAAGAAGCCTTTTGATGTTGGGATTAACCTTTTGAACTTCTTCGGCAATATGCCACGCTATTGCCTCGCCCTCGCGGTCTGGGTCGGTGGCAATCAACACTCTTTCCGTCGTTTTTGCCGCTCCTTTTATTTGTTCAATTACCTTTTGCTTCCCTCGTATTGCTTCGTAAATTGGCTTAAAATTATTTTTAATATCAATACTTAATGAATAACTTTTTAGGTCTTTTATGTGTCCCACGGAAGCTTCGACGATATAGTTGCTCCCGAGGTATTTATTAATTGTCTTTGCTTTTGCAGGAGATTCTACAACTACTAAATTCTTTTTAGATTTCGACATTTTGGCTCACTATTTTATTTAGAAATATCAATATTACGTTGATAAAACACAAATATTTCAAAAAATAAATTACAAATATAAAAGTCGAATTTCGAAAATTATGTATCGTTAAAAAATTTAGTGTTTCTCATTTAATGGAAATTTTAGGTTTTTAAAATAACAAAATAGGTGGGTGAAGGGTGTTTGTCTTTACTATGAAAGTCGGTCCTAATCGCTTGTTCAGGTGTATTAAATCTTTAATTGCTGCTTTTCTTTGGTAATTTAAGCGTTTAATTTGCTCAAAACCACTTTCTTAACTTCTGTACGATTGCCATCTTCACTCTAATTAAATGAATTCCCAAGGGTAAGACACTGGGGCTAATCCTCTAAATACAATTCTCCGGCTGGGCTACGCCTGTAACTACATTAGTTATAAATTGTCACGTGGTTGTGTATATTTCGGATGTAACCACTTCTGCCTTCAATGCCTCGTAGTGAACTTTCACTGTTCCATTTGCGAGATTTGGAATGATGAAATCGGTGGGGGCTTTCATTGGTATTAATCTCGAATTCTGTGGCGTATTTGCGGGTGGAATCTTCAATTCTCGTATATATTTTTATATGATTAAACTAATTTTTTTAAGAGACTCTAAAAATCTAATTCAGACTTTTTCGTCTCTTTTTGTTGTATTTTATTTTGATTGATTTAAATATGAGCGAGTTCATAAATAATTCATTAATAAGAAAAAATTCATTAAAAGATGTGTTACGGCGGTTGCACAATGGCGAAGATTTCGAAGTTCTAAAAAAAGAGTTAGGAAATAAGCTCGAGGAATTGCCTTATGGCGAAGTTGTCGAAGCTGAACAGGAACTAATCGAGGAGGGGCTGCCGGTCGAAGAACTTATCAAAATGTGCGATTTGCATTCTAAAATGATAGAAAAGCAAGTGAGCCTTGCGGGAATGAGAATTGTTTCTCCAGCTCATCCGGTCGATACGTTTCGAAAAGAGAATCAGGAGTTGGAAAAGCTCTGTGGTGATATTAAAAAGGAGATTGAAAAATTACTTCGGGATTTTTCGAGCGTTGATGTGAATAAATCAGTTTTGCTTCTTCGAGCAAAATTTAATCTTTTGATGGATGTTGATAAGCATTACGTGCGCAAGGAGCATCTTTTATTTCCATTTTTGGAGAAGGCTGGTGTTACTGGACCTCCAAAGGTGATGTGGGGGAAGCACGATGAAATCAGGGAACTTTTACGCGGTTCAATCGAAGCATTAGCTACTTTTAATGAGCCAACGCTAGATGAATTCGAAAGTATAGCGAATTTTTTGCTAAAACCTTCTGTGAATATGGTTCTCGATATGATAACCAAGGAAGAAAAAATACTTTTTCCAATGTCTTTGGATAAATTATCGGAAACAGATTGGTATCAAATATATCTTCAAACGCCCGAGATAGGCTTCTGTTTATACGACCCACAAATTGAATGGAAGCCTAAGGATGTTGAGTTCCAAATTGAGCAGACTCGAAACGAGGATGAAATTCAATTCCCTACAGGTAGTATAACAAAAGAAGAGTTAACAGCAATTTTAAGCACGCTTCCGGTGGATATTACTTTTGTTGATAAAAATGACAAAGTAAAGTATTTTTCCAATGGTAGTGAAAGAATATTTCAACGTTCGAGGGCTATTTTGAAACGAGATGTTCGGCTTTGTCATCCACCTTCAAGTGTTCATATAGTCGATAAAATTATTAACGATTTCAAGAGTGGAGCAGCAAGTCGGGCTCCATTTTGGATAAACTTCCGAGGTAAGTTCGTCCATATTGAGTATTTTGCGCTCCGAAATGAACAAGGCGAATATCTTGGAACTCTGGAAGTTACCCAAGATTTGAGCGAACTCCGCCAATTGCAAGGAGAACAAAGAATATTGTCGTATAAAAGCGATGGTCAAAATGGAAAATAAAGTCTACATTACCCCAAGGATGAAAGTATTTGAGCTTCTTAAATATTTCCCAGAAGTTGAAGACGATTTGATTCAATTAGTTCCCGCTTTCTCGAAACTGAAGAACCCTATTTTAAGACGCACGATAACTCGAGTTACAACACTTGAACAGGCAGCAAAAGTTGGTGAAATTGCTGTTGAAAAATTGATTAACTTTCTACGCGAAAAGGTTGGACAAAACAAAATCGAGTCGGTTGTAATTTCCAGCGACTTGGACAGCAATCAAGAAAGTGCCGATTGGTTCAATCCATCGAAAGTGGTGGAAAGTTTGGATGTTCGAGAAATGATTGAAAAGGGTGAACATCCAATTTCTATTGTGTTGGAATCTGTCGAGAAATTGAAAAGTGGCGAAATATTTGGATTGACAACATCGTTTATTCCTGTGCCTTTGATTGAAATCGTGCAAAATCGCGGTTTTAAAGTTGTTGTAAAGAAAGAGAGCGATGGAGTAATCAGAACATATTTTTCAAAGCCATAAATTGGCAAACGCAAAGTAGCATTTGGCGCTGCCGGCATCGAAATTGTCGGTTTAATCCACAGATGTAAAGTCTCGCTCTCGTCGATTTTTCTCATTCAATATTTTATTTTTAATATCTTGCAATACAGAAACATACGATGACAGAACCAGTTGTTGGTATGTTCAGGACAGTCTTGATATTTCAGATTGTTGAAATTGTTTTTTGATGTTTTGAAGTCGTTGTATCGAGCAGTTTCTATTTTGAGCCACCTGCCGGACTCGAACCAGCGACCGGCTGATTACAAATCAGCTGCTCTACCAACTGAGCTAAGGTGGCTTTTATTGGCTCCAAATTTTAATCTTTTTCTGTGACCCTAACGGGATTCGAACCCGTACTACCACCTTGAAAGAGTGGTGACCTAACCATTAGTCGATAGGGCCTCAATTATCAAAGAATACAAAATTAGTAAATTTGCTTTTAATAAAAAAGTATAAAAATGGAAAAAGATTTTTTTGTAGTTGGAATTACGGGTAATTTTGGAACTGGCAAGACTACAGTTTGTAGTTTCATCGAGCAACTTGGCTTTCCTGTGGTTTATACTGATGTTTTAGCAAAGGAAGCAATGGAAAAAGATTGGAATGTGAAAGATAAGATTATACAAACTTTTGGTGCGGATTCTTTCCTTTCCGATGGAAAAGTCAACACTCAACATATAGCACGCTACGTTTTTTCCGACGATTCACAATCGGATAAATTATTACAAAAATTGAATTCAATTGTCCATCCAGCAGTTATAAATAAATTAATTGAAATTATTAAACAACTTGGACGAACAAACAAAATTATTTTTGTCGAAAGTGCTTTAATTTACGAAGCAGGACTCGAGGAAGCTTTCGACTTTGTTATTCTTGTAGATGCAGCAAAAGAAAAAATTTTTGAAAGATTTAAAAAGGGACCGCTAAGCAAAGAAGAGATTGAAAGAAGATTTGCAAAGCAAATAGATTCCCGAATAAAACGAGATTTTGCTGATTTTACTATTATCAACGATGGTAGTATTGACGAGTTAAAAGAAAATACTGAATTTGTTGTTGGCATAATTCAGCAGCTACAACTAAATTAATCTTTCCTATGTCTTGTAAAAAACGTAATTTTGTTTTTTGGGATGTAACAAAATGAGCCGAACCGATTCTTTAGATAAACCGAAGAGTAATTGTGGAGTAGTAGGTGTTTTCAATCATCCGGAAGCCTCGATAGTAACCTATTATGCACTTCATGCTTTGCAACATCGTGGGCAAGAAGCAACCGGAATTGTAAGTTTCTTTTACGACGAAAATAAAAAGAAAAAGAGGTATAGCGTTTACAAAGGCGAAGGGTTAGTACTCGATGTTTTTTCGGATTCTAATGTTTTGATGGAAGTATTGCGTGGTGATTCTGCTATAGGACATAATCGCTACTCGACTACGGGTGCAGCAAAAAAAGCCAATATTCAGCCCTTTGCGATGAGTTTCCACAGCGGCATTATGGCAATTTCGCACAATGGGAACTTAACAAATACAATGACATTGCGACGTAAGCTTGACGAGTCCGGTGCAATCTTTCAAACAACAACTGATACCGAAATTTTCCTTCATCTAATTGCACACAGCAGGAAGAAAGACGTTATTGAACAAATATTAGAAGCTTTGCGAATTGTTCGCGGTGCTTATGCTTTGACAATCCTTACCGAAGACGCTCTTGTTGCAGCCCGCGACCCACACGGGTTTCGTCCTTTGAATATAGGAAGAATTAAGACACAAAAAGGCGATGCATATATTGTTGCATCCGAAACTTGCGCCTTCGATATTGTAAATGCCGAATACATACGAACTATAAATCACAATGAACTTGTGGTTATTGACAATGAAACTGTTGAAACAGGGAAAATTAAGTCGTATCGGATATGGGATGTAACTCCAGAGGCTCGCCATTGTATATTTGAATACATTTATTTTTCGAGACCCGATAGCAAAATTTTCGGACACAACGTCGATAAAGTTCGTAGAAAACTTGGGAAAAATCTTGCCGATGAAAGTCCTGTTGTTCCCGATGGCGAAGATAAAGTAGTTACGATTTCAGTCCCCGACAGTGGAAATACTGCCGCACTCGGCTTTGCAAAAGTAAACAACGAGAAAGGAAATCAAACGGCTTTCGAAATTGGCTTAATTCGAAGTCATTACGTCGGACGGACTTTTATCGCACCAAGCCAAGATAACCGTGAGTTCAAAGTTAAAGTTAAATTTAACACTGTTAAAGGGGTGCTCGAAACTCGAAAAGTTGTAATTGTTGACGATTCAATTGTGCGTGGGACGACTTCGAAGTCACTTATAAAACTGATTCGTGATGCCAACCCCAAAGAAGTCCATATGCGAATTACTTCGCCTCCGATTAAGTTCCCTTGCCACTATGGGATGGATTTTCCCAGTAAAGAAGAATTAATTGCAAATTATTACCAAAACGAAGAAGAAATCGGAAAAGCAATTGGAGTCGATTCGCTTCATTACTTGACCATTGAGAAACTTTTGGATTCCGTCCCAAAAGAAACTGGGATTGGATATTGCACTGCCTGTTTTACCGGCGATTATCCTGTGGCTATCGAAGAAAATCATAATAAATTTTCGACCGAAGATTAATTATTTTTTAAAAAATTATTAACTTGCAATTTTTGTAAATTAAATTTTTGTAAAATTATGTTTGCTATTGTAGAAATTGAAGGATTTCAATACGAGGTGGAACCAGAAGCGAAAATCAAAGCACAATTGATTGAAGGGAATCCGGGCGATACCATTGAATTCGATAAGGTGCTGTTCCTTCAAGATGAGGGCGAAACCTTTGTTGGTGCTCCGTTTGTAAATGCAAAAGTCATTGCTTCGATTGTTGAACACCGAAAGGACGATAAAGTGTTAGTGTTCAAAAAGAAAAGACGTAAAGGGTATCGAAAATTGCGCGGGCACCGTCAGCCTTATACTGTATTGGAAATAAAAGAAATTAGTTTGTCGTAATAAAAGGAGGGTATATCTATGGCTCATAAAAAAGGTGGCGGTTCATCGAAAAATGGTCGCGATTCGCAAGGACAGCGTCGCGGCGTTAAAAAGTTTGGTGGTGAATTCGTTAAAGCAGGTAATATAATCGTTCGCCAATTAGGAACTAAATTCCACCCAGGGAAAAATGTAGGTTTGGGAAAAGACTATACCATTTTTTCTCTTGTCGATGGTTTCGTAAAATTCGAACGAAAGGACCGAGAAAGAATAAAAATTTCTGTTTATCCTTTGGAACAAAATTCACTTACTAATTAATTCAAACAATCACTGCTTGCAACCCGCTTGGTTCCTTCGAGCGGGTTTTTGATTTTATCCTAAACCATATTCACTTTCGATTTTAATAATTAATATTGGGAAAGTAAAGAAATTTATTGCAATTTCACTTGCATTTTTATATTTTTTTATTAATTTGCTTTTTTGTATGTCCGGCAATAAAAAGATGTATTTTGAGAAATTTGAAATAATTTTGCCGATGCCTATAATAGAATTTATTCCAATCGAAGTTATATTTACACACACACACACAGAACTCTACTCGGACAAATAAATCTGATTTATTTTATGAGCATCCTTGTTCAAATTGCCGTGGTCCGCCTATGTGGGACGTTAATTCCGTTGAACTGTTTTTTAAACTAATTTTTGTTTCACAATTTAAATAGAGGGAAAAATGAAAAATAAATTGCTTTTTTTATTTGTTATAGTTTTTTTAAGTGGCTCTGTATTTAAAACCTTTGCCTACGAGTGGGATGAATGCCCTCCCGGTTATACTTATAATGTTACATATGGAACATATAATGGTTGTTCATACGTTGCCGGATACTGTTGCTATTGGGACAACTCCACTGCGAGACTTCACATCCGATGGAAATGGCTAACTCCGCCTGATGGTTGGTTTTGCTACCAGATTTTTCTGGATAATTGGGATGATTTTTCCAATTACAATTTAAAAACCACATTGATAGAAGATGCAGTAAAAAATGTATGCCATTCCAAGTACTTCCTTGCGATGAACCGATTCCTTATCAAGCAGAAGTAATCACACGCCAATGTGTTTACATCAGAAATACCATTAAAGGAATGTTTTTACCTAATGGAGAGCCAACTCAAGACACGGTATGGATACCGGTCATTCACGAATGCCCAACCGGAAATTCTTGCACTGCTGTGTATGAAATGTGCTTGGACTATTCAACCAATCCGCCACGTCTCCGTCTGATATCACTATTATGTATTTCTTTTGATCCACCCGGCTGCCCCGAGCAAGAACCACAGTTACCACCACCAGGGAAATCCTGGGGAGAAACTTGGACCACAGAATGTTTTTCGAAGCGATGTTGTCCACAACCGTAAACGAAGGGGGAGGTTCTTTGCCTCCCCTGCGATATTTTAAATAATTTTGTAAATTAATAGAGGAATTAATATGAAAAAAATCTTTTTGATATCGGGCTTTCTTTTAATCAATGCGTTTTGTTTGCTTTCTCAAATATCTTTCTACGACGCACTCGAATTAACCCGCGTTTCGGCAGATTTCAACGGCGTTGCCTATAACGGTAGTTCTATAATTGTTTATGGTAATGGTGGTGTTATTCTTCGTTCCAATAATGGAGGAACAACTTGGGAACAAACTAATTTGGCTGATACTATCAATATTCTGGGAGTTATCAATGTCGGCTCAAACTATTATGGGATAGCAAATCGCAGACAAATTGTTTACTCCTATGATAATGGAAAAAGCTGGCTACTAACGGAATTGCCCAACAAGCCGTATATCTATCGTTTGTTAACCCACCAGGATAAAATCTATGCAATTATCGAAGGAAAAATTCTTGTATTAAATCAAAATTTAGAAAGTGTTAAGGAATATTCCTTAACAACGGATTCTGCATATTACGATGGGGTAGTTGTTGGAAATAAACTCGTTTATCCGCTTGGGTATGGCAAACTGGGTTATATTAACCTCGATAACGAACAAAAAGATAGTATCCGTCTTGATGCATATAAGATATGCGATGAATGCCCTGTTCCCATCAGGTTATTTTCGAACAAGTCTAATTTAATTTATTTCTTTTTTGGGAAAAATTTATACCAATATGATTTCAAATTAAGGGATGCTAAGTTTCTTTTTACCACCATTAGCGCTCCTATTACTGCCTGGAATGATGAGGTTTTTCAAATTTACAGCGCGAAAAACCCCATTCGCAAAATAGACTCAATCTATTTTATGAAATTCGACAAAATCAATAAACAACTTCTGCGGATAAACGCCCCTTTGCTCGATCGCTTCATTGTTGGAACCATATTCACACATATTAGTTTTCTTTCGGAAGATACCATTATTGCAGTCGGACGCGATAAACTAATCTATATGTCATTCGATGGTGGAATTAATTGGGAACTGAAATCGCTTTTAAATGATTTTATCCCTGCCTCGCTTCTCTTATTCAACAGAGAAAACGCTCAAATAATAGCCCAATATACCCGTTTTTTCCATACAAATAATGGGGGAGCTACCTGGCTTCCACAGAAAAATTATTCTCCCGTGTTTTACGAAAATTCCACTTTTTTCAATGGCGCATCTACTGCGGGATATTTTTTCAGCCCAATGAAAGGGTTTGTTTTTGGAGAGAGTTTACTGCAATCGTACGACACCAACATTGTTTACACAGATGACGGTAGCGAAACAATAAAAATGAAAAAAGTGGAGGACCTACAACATATTGCTTCAAGTGGAGTGCCAAAATTAATTATAACTTCTTTTGGAAAACCTATGTTAATAACCCACAGATATTTGGGTGCTTCTCTCGACTTTCAGATATTTCAAATAATCAACGAAGACATAGAAATTGATACTACTAAATACATTATGGGGACAGAATTTTATTCTGTTCTTAATCGCAATGATACATTGTTTGCTATTGGACGATATACAAGTGATAGCCTTTCTAACAGATACTATTTATTTTACTCGCCCGATACTGCTTCGACCTGGATTGAAGATTTCAGCTTCTCGTTCGACACGATACCAAACAGCAATTCAAAGGAAGTCCTCTATACTTTGGCGGGAGTTAATATGATAAATGATAAAATATTTCTTACCTGGAATTTTACTAAAATAATTGGAGATACAATTATGATTATAGGGGGAGATACCGTTAGATTCTTTCTTACAGAAAATACCAGCAATCTTTATGTAATAAATTTAAAAGAGAAAAGCTTCAAGAAAATATTCCAATCTAAGAGCGACGAGGTAATCTCCAAAATCTTTCGTTTGAACAATCGCTATTGTATTGCTGGGAGTGGAAAAAAATATTTCTACTGGGATTACTTCGAAGATATTGGTTCTTATATAGAACCGATAAGATTTATTTTTAAACGTTACGGACCGCCACAGACTATTTTTATGGAATCAGGGTATATGCCAAATAGATGGATACTTTCCGATACATTGTTTGCGTTCGTTGCTTACGATTCCCTTTATAGAACTAATGCTCTTCTATATGCTCGAGTGAAACAAGCAACTTCCGCTGTCGAAGAATCGCAAATCGAGGAGAAGAACTCGCTTTACATTTCCCGACCTATTCCCAATCCTGCCCGCAACGCAACG
>JBBIJO010000034.1:0-11514 GCA_037445895.1 Ignavibacteria bacterium
ATTTCCAGTTATTCTCGGGGAATATATTTTGCTTTGTTTGAATATAGCGACGGTACCATTGTCGTAGAAAAATTCTTTAAAGTAGATTAACATTTTTTTCGCTTACGACGAACGACAGAAGTTCGGTTTGCAACCCCTCTAAAACCAGTGGCTGGGCTTTGCCCCAGTGTTTTGAAATTGTTAAATCATCTCGGGAGTGGTGGTATTCTCCCCCTGCTCGTTCCATCTCTTCTTTGCGAAGCGCCTGCTCAATGGCACTGTGACAAGCGGGGTAGTTACCTTGCTTTGCCAACCAATAATACAAAAATCGCTAAACTAAAACCACCACTATCGGAATGAAACCCATTATAGTTTAAGAGAAAAATCGTAAATTTGAAGTTTAAAGCGAGCCAAGGCAAAATTGGTTTTATCCAACAACCTTGGAGGATTAGATAATTTGTAGCTTTCGAAATGCAGGAAAAAATAATAGAATTACCGAGCAGACGCAAGATTTCTCTTTTCGATAGGAAATCGCCAATGTTTGTTGCAAGAGTCTCGTTTTCGGTTTCGATTATAATGGCATTAGGAACAATTGTTCTCGGCTGGCTCGAAGGTTCATTGTTTTACAAAGCAAATGGATTAGTCGCTTTCTCGGACGTAATAAATTCGGCGATTTTGCTATCGGCGCTATCGCACAGCGAACGTTCCCCCGATGCTTCGTTCAACTATGGATATGGGAAATACGAAAGCTTTGGAATTTTTGTAAGTTCAAGTATCGTTACCCTTGTTGCTATTTATACAATCGTCGAGGCAATCCTTTCATTCGAAATTTTGGAACCGATAGGTAATTACAAATTATTGGTGTTGTTTTCGGTATTTGCATTTTTTTTGATGCTCAGAATGCATCGAATGTTGTTGCGAGCCCACAACAATTTCAAATTTCCAATTTTACGCTACGATTCCGAACTTTGGAAAAACGACGCTTACATTGAACTCGGAATTATTACAAATCTTCTTTTATGTATTGTTTTGAATAAATTGGGACAAATCAACCTTGCAAGAATCGTAGATTCCATTGGTGCTTTGGCTTTAGTTGGATTCGCAATGCGTATTCCAATCAAATTTGGGAAGAAATCGATCGACCAAATACTCGACCGAACGCTTCCCGAACAATTCCACTACGACATAATTTCTGTAATTGCAGAAAATTTCAAATTTTTATGTGAGTTTCGGAATGTCTATGCCCGACAATCGGGAAAAGACATTTTCGTAGAAATAGACGTTGTTCTGCCCTACGATTTTACACTCGAAGAGGCATTCGAGGTCGAAAAGCAAATCACCAGCAAGATTAAAGATATGTATCCAACTGCCTTACCCCGATTATATGTAGTGCCTTGCAAACGCGATTGTATTTACGAACAAACCAGTTCTTGCCCCGTGCGCAAATGGAAAGTTAAGCAAGAAAAAACATAGGGTAAATAAATGAATAGACACAATTCCGATATACTTTCGGCAACAAAAAAAGATGAAGAATTGGATTCCACATTACGCCCACGACGTTTCGAAGAATTCACAGGGCAAGGAAAAATCGTCGAAAATCTTAAAATTTTTATTCAAGCTGCAAAATCTCGGAAAGAACCGCTCGACCATATTTTGTTAACCGGACCCCCAGGATTAGGCAAAACTACTCTATCGTATGTTATTGCGAACGAAATGGACACTAAAATTCGCATTTCATCGGGACCAGTTATCGAAAAACCAGGCGATTTGGCTGGAATCCTCACTAATTTGAATGCAGGGGAAATATTATTTATCGACGAAATTCACCGCCTTTCCCCAGTTGTCGAAGAATACCTCTATTCAGCGATGGAGGAATTCCGAATAGACATCGTTATCGATAGCGGTCCGGCAGCAAGAACAATTCAACTTAATTTACCACATTTTACTTTAATAGGAGCAACAACTCGACAAGGATTGCTAACGGCTCCACTTCGTTCCCGCTTCGGAATCCTTAATCGTTTGGATTACTACGACGCTAAAGATTTGATGCAAATAATTAAACGTTCAGCTAAAATTTTGGCTATTCCCATTCTCGACGAAGGTGCTTCGGAAATCTCGAAGCGTTCGCGAGGCACTCCCAGAATTGCAAACAGATTACTCAAACGAACTCGCGACTTTGCACAAGTCCTTGGCACTGGAACTATCGATTACGATATTGCCGTTCGAGCCTTGGAAGCTCTCGAAGTCGATGAATATGGGTTGGACGATATGGACAAAAGAATTCTTTCGACAATTGTAGAAAAATTTAACGGCGGTCCTGTTGGTATCAATACAATAGCAATCTCTGTTGGCGAAGAACCCGGGACAATCGAAGAAGTTTACGAACCTTTTCTAATACAAAACGGCTTTATCCAAAGAACCCCACGAGGTCGTGTTGCAACCCATCTTTGCTATAAATATTTCAAATACAAAAATTCAGAATCGAATGTTCGGCTTTTCGATGAAAATGAAAACATCGAATAATCTAATACAGAATTTAAAACAAAGTATGTTCGAGAAACCAATTCTTTACATTCTACTTATTGGTTTTGCCATAAATGTCGTTGCTGTCTTTTTTTCGAAAGGATATGCAATGCACGACGACCATTTCGGTCCTATCGAACAACCTTGGGCAATTATCAATAATTCTAAAATCTGGGAGGCTCGAACCGAACCCCATGCACACAGCATATTCTATCCTCTGCTTCATTTCTTCCTTTTTAAATTGCTTTACTCTGTTGAAATTAACGACCCACAACAGGTGATGCTTATCGTCCGTTTCTTACATTCCGCCTATTCTTTGATTTCATTGCTCTTCATTTTCAAAATTCTCAATCATTATTATTCAAAGGAAATTGCTTTTAAGACGACGCTAATTTTTTCGTTGTTGTGGTTTATTCCTTTTATGAGTGTCCGAAACCTAATAGAAATGGTGTGTATCCCGCCAATAGTAGTTTCTTTTTGGTTCTTGACAGTTAAGCAAAACATTAGACTATCTTACTTTTTTGCGGGCGCTCTCTTTACTATTGGCTTTGCCTTTCGTTACCAAACTGCACTTATTCCAGCAACCATTTTTTTGGTTTTGCTTTACCAAAAAAAAATCAAAGATTCATTTTTGTTTACGATTGGATTCCTTGTTTTCGCATTTGCAATACAAGGTTCTGTCGATATTTTTGCTTGGGGGTACCCGTTTGCCTCCTTAATTGAATATATCCGATACAACGCTACACACGGCGAAGATTACACAACAGGACCCTTCTATCGATACTTACTTTTGTTGGTTGGGGTGTTCATACCCCCGATAAGCATCTTTGTTTTATACTATTTTTTCAAAAAATTTAAACAAAATATAATCATTCTTCTTCCTTTGTTAATCTTTTTCGTTTTTCATTCAGTTTTTCCCAACAAGCAAGAAAGGTTCATACTTCCAATTATTCCTTTAGTTTTCGCTTTCGGACTTGCAAACTGGTTCAATAATGTCAAAGAATCAATCTTCTGGTTACGTCGTAAAAAATTATATGCAGTATTATGGCTTATTTTTTGGTGGGTTAATATCCCGTTGCTTTTAATTTTTTCGCTTAATTATGGCAAAAAAACCCGATGCGAGTCTCTCTATTTCCTTTCGAAAAAGAACGACGTCGAAGGAATATTCCAAATCACCGGAAAATTAGGAAACTTCAAACCTCCAGAATTCTATTTAAATAAATACGGAACGCCGATTATTGAAATATCCTCGATAGATTCTATTGTAAAATACAAAAACCTTTCCAAATGCCCCAATTACGCAATAATCTACGGCGAAGACAATTTAGAACAATTACGTTCCGAAAGCGAAAGAACTCTCTCTAAAAAATTAATTAAAGAAACGACTATCGAACCCAGTATCGCCGACTACCTACTATTTAAACTCAACCCCAAATACAACAAAAACCAAACAGCAACAATATTTCGAATTCAATAGAATCAGCGTATTAAGTATTCCATTGTTTTGCTTTGAATCATCCTTCTTGTTCAAAGTTTGCCGGCATAATTGGAATTCAACTGTAAAATCGCATCGAGATTATAATTTTATAACCATCTTTTGGAAGCTACCTTTCGAAGTATATATACCAACAATATACACACCACTTGCAAAATCGGACAAATCCAGTTCATAAGTGCCTTTGGATTCGAGTATTTTAGTTCCCAATAAATTCAGTACTTCTACCTTGTAAACTTCAAATAAAGAACCAACTCGAATTTTGCCGTATGTTGGATTGGGAATTATCTCGATTAAGTAATTGGCTTCTTTGGAGTCATTGGCCGACGTAACCAGTTGAAGTAAACGAAGGACATCGAGTTTGCCCCACCCAGCATCATTGTTGGGAGTTTGACCAGTAAAAATATCGGTTTTTGCCGACTGTTTAAGAAGTTCAGTTACTTGCAAAAAGTCGAGTTGAGGATTCTGTTGCAACAATAGAGCAACAGCACCTGTTACGTGCGGAGCAGCCATACTTGTTCCTTCCATTCCAACATATAATCCAGAAGGTTCCAAAAACGTTGAATCCATCGTCTCCGATGGAACGAAACCGGACATCGAGGAGAAAACAACAGCACCCGGGGCGAGAATTGTTGGTATAAGTCTTCCATCGCGGGTAGGACCGCGGCTACTAAAGTCAGAAATTTCCCCTAACGGAAATGCCATCGAAAGGTCAATCTCCTCGCCGTCAATATTTACAAATTTATTTTTTGAATTGTATGAACCTACGCTTATAATATTTTTACCCGACGCTGGAGAATTAATACTCATTTTGTTGTCGCTTGGAAAACGTTCATAACGACTTGGAAAGGGAGTTTGCGAACCGATTGGTATCCCCGCCCAAGAATCAATGCGTCCAGCATTTTTAGTTGTGAAAACTATACTCCACAAATAGTTATCAACTACAATACTGGTATCCCCTTCGTTGCTAATAAAAATCGAAATGTTATTGGCAGAAGAAGTATTAGCAAACGAGAAAGAAACAATCCCAGCAAGTTGATTTGCATCATCAAATAATAAAACCCTTTTTGTTTCATCTTGGGTGGAAAAACCTACTTCGGAAATAAATTGGGAATCGAATGGTGAGTATATTCCAACGTAAACCGAATCTATAACATCGGGGTCGGACCATATATCGGCTCCTGTAAGGAAATAATTCGGCAAATCGGGACACATTTCGGGCAATACATCGCAAATATTAAATGGATAGATTAAAAGCTCATTTTTGGTTCCACTAACCACTGTTCCCCCTGAATGAATGGGCATACTTCCACTATTTCCGGCGGCAGCAACAATAATTTTCCCACTTGTTTCCGAAACAAGATTGCTCAATGCTTTGCTCAATAAATCTTCCCCGTCGTGCGGTCCAAACACATCCCCCAAACTTAAATTAATCACACAAGGTTTTCCAATCTGTGTTGCTTTTTGGAAAATATAGTTACAACCTGCAATTATATCGCCTTCGCTAAATTTGTCCCCCGAGGATTCGCGCACACCTTTTACTACAATAACATCGGCTTTCGGAGCAATTCCCGTAAAACTTGCTTTACCATTGCCATTGCCCACCGATATTCCAGCAACATGTGTTCCGTGGGCAATAAAATCCTTCTCAAAAACGTTTTCGGGAGAATTATTGATTTGCTTCCTTGTATATTCTCGGCCCCAATCGTAGCCATCTGGCTGCCCAACACCACTCTGGTCGGACATATCCCAAAGGTAAAGGATGCGTGTTCCATTGTCATCGCTGAAATCGGGGTGTTGCCAATCGATTCCTGTGTCGAAAATACCAACTATAACTCCTTCCCCATTAAAAGCAGAGGGCAACGAAATGCCTTGATGCACTAAATCTGCCCTTATTGACTTCCGGCTGGAATCAAGATTTGGAACATATTTACGCTGCACAGAAGCACGAACAACAACGTCGGAAGCTAAAACCTCGGGTAATTTGTTCAAAGGAACTTCGACGGCAACAATATTTCCGGCAGAACCATTGATTATTACTCCAAAGTCCAAAAGAACCGATTTCTTGCTTTTATCGTTCAATTCGAACAACATCGAAACAAAAGTTCGATTGTTAATCTGTTTGAAGGGAAACTTTTGGAGTTCTGCAAGCGGGACAACATCCGGTCCCAACCACATCGTAGAATTTACTTTTTGGAGCGAATATGCGTCGAGCTTATCCCCTAACGGGGCTGCAAAAGCTGTCGATAAATTTACCAATACAAAGAATAGGCAAAAAAGTCTAAAGTATTTCATTGAGCAACCTCATAAATATTTTTTGATAATTTTCTACAATCATATTATTACAAAATAATTAGTTTCTGAAACAAAAAAAACAATATTAATAAATTTATCGATAAGATAATCTATTTCCCTTCCTACTGCTCGAATTGCCAATTAACGGTTGGATATAAAAGAAGCCGTAGAAGCAAACGGCCGTTCGTCCCTACAATGAATTGATATCTCGCAGCTTCCCGAGGAGATGTATTTAGTGAATGATTGACACAAATACAAAAAAAATTATTTGGTGAAATGAAAAAAAAATTTTATTTTTGTATTGCATTTATTGGGAGTTCGTAAATGAATGAATTATAGGCTATGTTAAACGACATCAAACAGACAAAATAGAACGATAGTGAACAAAGAAATTAAATCATAATGAACCAATAAATAGCGTGAGATAACGAAACTGTGCAACTTGCTTGCTTAGACAACTGATAGGAAATTGAGAGTGGCTGAATTTGCGAAAAGTAAAAAAGATAAAAAATATTTTAAGAAGTTAAATAAACTAAACAATTAATAATTATGAAAAAAGTGCAATTCAAGATAAGCGTTAATGTCCCTGCAAACAAAGTCTATGATGTAATGCTGGGCATTAGCAATAAGTCAACTTATGAACAATGGACTGCATTGTTCAATCCAACCTCTACTTATGAAGGGAATTGGGCAAAAGGAAGCAAAATGTTTTTTATTGGAACGGACGAGGAAGGAGAAAAGGGCGGTATGCTTTCAGAGGTAATTGACAACATTCCCAATCGTTTTGTTTCTATTCGACACTACGGACTTTTAAAAGGAAATGTAGAAATCACAGAAGGACCGGAAGTAGAAAAATGGGCAAATGGATTTGAAAATTATACGTTCGAAGAAAATAATGGGGCTACTACTGTTACGGTTGATTTAGACACTCCAGAAGATTTTTTAGATTATATGAATCAAACCTACCCAAAAGCCCTCGTCAAATTGAAGGAAATATGCGAAAAATAAAATGTAGTTGAATATGACCTACAACAAAATAACAATCAAGGCAAATGTTCAAGCCGACATCAAAAAAGTTTGGGACTATTACACAAAGCCCAAACATATTACAAAGTGGAATTATGCATTAGATACCTGGCATTGCCCTTACGCTTCAAACGATTTGAGAATTGGTGGAAAACTTATTGCAAGAATGGAAGCCAAAGACGGCAGCTTTGGTTTTGATTTTGAAGGAGTTTACGACGAGATAATCGAAAACAAGAAAATTGCTTATACAATGCCTGATGGCAGAAAAGTAACTATTACTTTCCATTCAGAAAGCAATCAGACAGAAGTAATTATCACATTTGATGCAGAGCAAATAAATCCATTGGAAATGCAACGAGACGGCTGGCAAGCCATATTGAACAATTTTAAAAAATATACTGAAACACACTAATGGACGGAAGAAAATCTGATACCAACACGGGTTTTACGACAGGCAGGGTGACGTGCAAACTTGAAACTTTGTGCTTCTATTCAAGTCCAGTACAGGTTGATAGTTCTGTGCTCCGCGAAACCCGCACAAACGCACAACAACGTGTATAAGAAATAGCGGGATTAGTAGTAATCCAAAGGTCAGTGATTTTAATTTAAGCCAGTGCAAAACTGAAAGTGAAGTGCTTATTAGTCCGCTACTTCTCATACACACAAAACGTTATACGCAATCGAAGTTAAATTTTTCTTAAATTACTGTAGAAGGATTTTTTGATACAAAACAAAAAACTTAATAAACTTTCACCAATAATCTTGTATTATGGAGAACAAAACAAATGTCATATGATGAACGCGCAATTCGCCAATTAGTTGAAACTTGGTTCACCGCCACAAAAGCCGGCGACATTGAAACCGTACTTAGTTTAATGACCGATGATGTTATTTTTACTGTTGTAGGAAAAGAGCCATTTGGTAAAGAAGTATTTGGGTCTGCTTCGAAGCAGCAACAAAATATGAACATTGATGGTACAAGTGAAATAAAAGAAATTAAAATCATCGGCAATTGGGCATACATGCGAAGTTTCATAAAAATTAAAATGACTGTGAATGGCGGCGAACCAATACATCGTTCTGGTTACTCATTATCTATACTGCATAAAGAATCTGATGGAAAATGGCGAATTGCTCGTGACGCTAATTTATTAACCGTTGATAAATGATTGGAAAATCCCCTTCTTTTAAGATTGGGAAAAAAATTCAAATTTGACTCACTCCGCTACGTTTCGTGCGCTGCACTCTTCTCCTTTCAGTCGTCGGGGCATATAACAATACGGTTCGCTTCTCGGCGTGGGTCTCAGATACCTGCCAGCCGGTAGGTGAGGGTGCAACTACCTATCAAAGAAAGTGGGAAGGAGTTGCCCGAAGCCTACTGTTTTAAAAAACTCTTGAGCTTCGCAATAATCCACTTAATCGGGAAAGGAATAACTTTCACAATAGTGTTATATCTTTGTGCCTTCGGTAAATAAATTTCAGGATGAACCAGCGATAAAGCTAAATCGCGTGTTTGTTCAAATTGTTTTAACAATTCTTTATTATTATTGAGATAAACTCTCTCAACAAAAAGCAAAATATTTTGTCTGTACCAAACACATACTTCTTTATTTGTCCATATTCTATGTCTGATACAATCAACGGGAATATACCCTTTATCTGCATAAAGTTGGGCCCAATACGTTGGCCATTGCTCATTTACGTGATGAGTTCCTCCCTGCAATGGAATCGCTGCTGAAAAAAGGACAACTGGACCTAAATTTGTAAGAGTATCCACAAATGCTTTTGCAGATTTTTCTGATAAATGTTCTGCAACTTCTAAAGAAACAACAAGGTCAAACTTTCTATCTAATTTCAGAGGCTTCTCTAAATCGGCAGCCAAAAAAGAATTTTCTGGGATACGTAACTTTTTTATATTTACCCACTTTCCATCTATACCAAATATATCCTCGATACCATATTCTTTAAAAATGGATAAGAATTCTCCCGTACCACAACCGACATCGACTACACTTTTAGGTGAAATCAATTCTAAGACCAACGGGACAATATGTCTTGCCGATTTTAAAGAATCTACACGTTCTTCATAAAACTTATCTGTATAAGGTACTTTTTGCATATTAATTAAATAATTTATCAAATAGTTCCTACTGCTCGAATTGCCAATTAACGATTTGCGGATAAAAGAAGTTTTGCGAAGGCAATTTGGGCGAAATGAAACGAAGCCTTTTATCCACTTTTAGGTGAGTGCGATAGCACCGAGCAAGCGAAGCGAGGGAGAGTCGCAAAGTGGGGGCTTCAACCTCCATCACTTTCGCCCCTCCACATAAACACTAACTACATATCCTTCGAGAGACTCATTCTCTTCCAAACCATCTAAAATAGCTCTACCCATTGGGTCCTTTGTATTAGAATCTATGCAAGTAGAGAGCCCTCCTATTATAATTTTTACATCCTTTAACCCAGATGCTTCTACAATTTTTTTATATTCGTCAATAAGTATCGCTCCCCCGATACAACCTACATAGGCTTCAATACTCTGTTGTATTTTCTCGGGAAGCTGTTTAAGAAGGGCAATATCAGAAATTGCTATTCTGCCACTCGGTTTTAATACCCTATAAATCTCTTTGAAAACCTTTGGTTTGTCTGCCGATAGGTTGATAACACAATTGCTTATGACCACATCAATAGAATTATCTGCTACGGGTAAATTTTCAATCTCGCCAAGTCTAAATTCAACATTTTCGATCCCATTCTTTTTTGCAATTTCCCTTGCTTTTTCAACCATTTCAGGTGTCATATCCACTCCGATGACTTTACCATTTACTCCAACCTTGGTTGCAGCAAGAAAACAGTCAAATCCAGCACCCGAGCCAAGGTCAAGCACTACTTCGCCCTTCTCGAGACTGGCTAAAGCCGTTGGATTTCCACAACTAAGAGCCAAGTTAGCCTCGTTTGGGATAACTTTTAATTCTTTTTCTGAATAGCCAATAAATTTAGCGAATTCTTTTGTATCGGGTCCACAAGCGCCACATCCACAACTTTCTTGTCCCCGAGCTATCTTGCCGTAAGCTTCTTTCACAATTTTCTTTGTTTGCATTTCATTCATTTTTATATCTTCTTGTTATTCTTACCGTTATATTAATATTACATTACATATTTACTACAAAACTTTTCGAAAGCTCACCGAAGCGATTCTGCACACCCACTTATTTACAAACTCCCAATAAATACAATACAAAAATAAAAAAAATAATATTTCCACCATTTGAAAGCCTATCATTCCTTATTCCCATTAGAAAAATATTTTTTGAATTGCGTATAACGGTTTGGCGAATAAAAGAAGTTTTGCGAAGGCAATCTGGGCGAAGTGAAGCGGAATGCAAAGCCCGTGTTATACGATGTGTGACTTCTTTGGTTTCTCAAAAATAATCACTACTTGCCAAGCAAACGGTCCTATAAAAGGTGCCAATTTAAATAACTTTCTATCAAGGTTGTCCAAGATTTTTATGAGTGAAGGAAATATGCTTTTATTATGGAATGGCACCGCTAATAGCGAAAACAGATGAAAAAAATTCCCAATCCACTTTGTGGAAAAATTCTTTCATCAAAGATAAGTCTTTAACAGTTAGAGGATGCTCATCTTCAACTCTAAAGCGAGGTGTAAATCTTCTATAAAGATTTATCATTGGGTTGTGTCCCATAGGTTCTATAAAAATTGCTTTGCCTGTCGGGTTCAGGACTCTTGCCAATTCACTCAGAGCCTTATGTAAGTGAAGATGGTGCAAGATACCTGTACCACACACTATATCAAAGCTATTGTCCTCAAACTCCATTGCCTCTGCATCCATCAGCAAAAACTGAACATTCTCCACCATCTCTTGTTTAGCTCGTTCTTTAGCCAATTTAATTCCCGTCTCCGATATGTCGATGCCTATAACTTTCGCGCCATACTCTGCTAAGAAAAAGGCATACGAGCCTGTTCCGCAACCATATTCAAGCATATTCTTGTTGCGACAGTTGGAGGATAAAAGAAGTTTTTCGTAGTAGTTTCTGCTGCTTTCAACAATTGTGTAGAATTTTGATAGGGGTTCTCTGGTGCTAAATCCGTATGTCCAATCGAAAAACTCCTTTTGATTATCTTTATTAACTTCCTTCATTTTTACCTGTTCCTCAAATGTATTTTATATAACGTT
>JBBIJO010000035.1:0-10743 GCA_037445895.1 Ignavibacteria bacterium
AAGAACATTTTTAATGTAGTTCGAAGGGACAAGCGAGACGCTTGTCCTACCGATTGGGTCGTTGCTTGGAGGGTTTTTGGTATAATCGTCTATGCACGATTAACATACAACTCAACAAATATAAATGCATTGAATGCAAAATTTGGGGTCAAGCGTAGCGTTCGGCAGGATGTAATCGGAAAAGAGTAATCTCCGGAGGCATACCAGCCCGAACGGGAACTCCAATAGTTCCAATGCCAGTATTCACATAAAGGTGCTGGTCTGTATCGGAATATAAACCCGCATATTGTTTATAAAAAATCGCCGCAGGCGATATTACCGAACCAAAAATTTCAACTCCCATCTGTCCTCCGTGGGTATGTCCAGAAAGTATTAAATCCACTTTACGTTTCCGGCGAATTTCTCTGTCCCAGTTCGTCGGGTCGTGGCAAAGGAGAATGATTGGTTGGGTTGGGTCGAGTCCCTCGAGAGTTTTATCCAAATCGCCGTATTTCATACGATAGCTTGTGTTGTCCATCCCCGCAATTTGTATTTTTGAATTGTTGAACACAAGTGTCCTATTTTCGTTGATAAGTAGGTTAATCCCGAAAGATTGTATCCTTTCAATAAGTATAGGTAATTCGCTTGGTTTTGTGTAGTGTTCGTGGTTGCCAAGACAACCGAATATGCCCATTCGAGCAGTAAGTTGTTTTAATCCAGTTTCGACGAGGTCCAATTCCTTTGGCGAAAAATTTACAAAATCGCCAGTAATAAAAATAACATCTGGGTTCAACAAATTGACTTCGAAAGCAATCTTTTCGAAAAACTCCGACGAAGGGAGCGAACCAGCATGAATATCGGAAAGTTGGACAAACTTCAATTCGCTCAACATTGAGTCGAGATTGGGAATTGGAATGTCAACGAATTTTACTTTAGGGTTGAGTGTTGTAGAGAAGGTTTCGTGGGCGAGTGCAAAATAAGGTATCGAGGCTGTTGCCCAACCAAGAGTTGCTATTGCTTTTCGGCGCGAGGTATTTATTTCGAGAATCGGGGCTTTCCTTTTTTCGAGCAGCTTGGATTTCAACAATATTATTGGCGAGGAAATTGAAAAAAAGATTGCCAAAACAACTTTCGGCAAAAACCAAAAAGTAAGAATGTAATTCAAAACCACTGAAAAATCGGGAGGTATCGGATTTGTCCAACGAATATATGCATTAACATAAAGAAGAATTGCCATCGAAGGAAAAAGCACTTTGTAAAAAGTTATTAATTGCTTATTATAATTATGGGCAAGGATAAATTTTTTCCACTTCGAATAAACAAAAAAATCTATTGCAATCAATACTAAATTCAAAAGAACCAAAGAAAAAATTATAAACCCAATTGGTATCATAACCAAAGAACTCATACAAAAACAAACTTTTTAAAACGAAAAAAAATGGCAAATATTTGGATTTCAATAAACTTTAAGTTTCGTAGCAATCTTTCTTCCCGATTTTTTAATAATTAGCGGGAATGGAAAATTATTAGAAAAGACATTTAGGAATTATGGGGGTCGCTACTCATTCCTCTTTGATTTGTTCGTTGTTCAAAGTCTCCTTTTATTAAAATTAATTACCCAGTTTATATAAACCCCAAAAGCGAAGCCACTACCTATTTGCTGTCCGTTGAAATGCTGATAAATTGGAATTTCCCCAAAGAGCGACAGCCCTATGTCTTCGAATTTGTAATTGAGTTGCGGAACGAGAAAAAATGCCCGACTTCCAGAGTTTGAATACAATGTATCGTGGTAGCGGTCGTGGAAACGGACGTCGCCTTTCAATTCCACGAGGGAAGAAAAATTCTCGAAGATTTGCTTCGAACCGATAAGCGAAACTTGCACCGAGGGGGCGAAATGGTAATTTTTGTTATTGTTGAAATTATAATCGGCTTTGGAAAGCAAAGCAAGATTAAGTCCTAATGCGGGAAAGGACTTTTGCGAATAAAGCATAGCGAAAATGCCCAATGCTCCTGTCGATGGTTGAATGACGATTGGATAACTTTCGATTTCTTTGAATTTTGCGAGAGGCATCCTGCCCCCAAAACCAAAGTTCACGACAAAATCGGATAACTCCGATTCGAAAACGTTTTGCCGAATGCCAACCCCAAGGTTCGAGAAGCCATATCCGCTCGATTCAAAACCGAATTGCTCGAGTCTTCGATAGGCATAGGAAATATCGAAATCGAGCGTAGTATAATGTCCCAATCCATAGGATGCAATTACTTGGGCAACGGTATTTTGGTAACCAACGTCGCCAACAATTTTTGTGTTCCCTTCGCGAAGCGAGTTGCTTGCTGCGAAGCGATAGAACAGCGCGATGCGCAAATTTTTCTTCGGGACCAATCCATTGTCGGCAGCACCAAGCCATTGCATCGAGGGGATGAATATCGGGGCACTCGAACACCCACACTGGGCAAAAAGTTCAAACTCCACAACCAAAGCAAGAAGACAGAATACAAAAAATCTCATTACAGTCAAATGTAAAATCTAAAAAAGAAAAATTATAAAAAAAATAGGAGACGAAGTATGCCAAAGGCAAGGCGTTATTCTTGTCCTAAAATATTCTTCAAGGCGACAGCATTGTTGAGTGTTTCGTTTTTTGCGGAATAAAGAAATGTAACGACTCCTTTCTCTGTTTCTATTTTCTTGATTTGTTCTATAAGTTCTCGTTTGGTTTGTAGTTCGGTTGAATACTTTTCTTTGAATTGTTCCCACTTTTCGTGGTCGTGGGAATACCATCGCCGTAAACTATCGCTCGGGGCAATTTCTTTAAGCCATAAATCTACCTTCGCTTTTTCCTTCGATAAGCCGCGTGGCCATAGTCTATCGACAAGGATTCGGTATCCATCTTTGTCATTGGGTTCTGCATAAATCCTTTTGATTTTAATCATTGTATCAATCCAGCCAACCGAAAAAAATTAGTAAATATCCTTTTGCCATTCTTTTCATAGCCATCCTTTATATGAACATAGTCGGTTCGCAAGGTTCTTTGGTCTAAAACTGCCAAATCTGAATCATCGGCAATCCAGGCATCAAGCATATCTGGGGTTAATTCACAATGGCATTGAATCCCATATGCACAGTCTCCAATCTTAACAATTTGATTTCTGCAGTATTTACCGGTTGCTAATAATTGCATTCCGTTGGTCAAACGAACAGTTTCGCTGTGGAGATGAAAGGTTTTCAAAGGGAAGGCAACCCCAACAAATAAGGGGTCGGATTTTCCCTCGTTGGTAAGTTCAATTTCGAAGAAATTGCCATCGGGGGCTCGCCAACCAATTTCCTGGATTTCGTTTCGGTAAACTTCGCCGCCGCCTGCTTTGACCAATAATTGCATACCTAAACACACACCCAAATACGGAATTCCTTGATCGATTGCCTCTTTAATCCTTTTAAGTTCGTTTTGTATTTTGTCTGTTGAATCATTTGCAGAATCCGAACCTCCCATAACGATAATCGCAGAATATCCTTGTGGGTCGGGAAAATTCTCTCCTTTCTCTAAGTCGACAATTTTGTATCGAATATCGAAAGATTCCAATATTTCCCGTATAAGTCCCGGGCCTTCGCTGGAAATATTTTTTATGATTAGCACTTGTTTTTCGTTCGGAGTATCCATTGTTAGTTACATTTTTTCGGGTAGCGAATCCTCCATTTTCGCAAGGGCTTCTTCTTTTTCGCTTTGGGTTACGGAGTCGTCAATCCAAGGGTATAAGATGTTTTCTTCTTTGTTGTTATGAACCGAAAGAGTGCCAATCAATTCATCTTCTAAATCGTTAATCGTTGCGTTTCCAATTGCGATATGGTTGTGTATTTTTTCGAGGTAATCTTTAATCTTTCTGTGCTCCATTCTCATAACTGCTGTTGGTCCTGTGTTGGACAATCCTGTTTTGTTTTCGAACATAGGAAAAAGAATATCTTCTTCCCAAACGATATGTCTTTCGAGCCCCGATTTAAATTCTCGGAACAATTCTTTTGCTTTGGCAATATCGCTATTTTTTATATTTCTGAATTCGTTGAAGAGATTGTCCAACCGGTCGTGGTCGTCCGCCATAAAACTTAATATTGTTTTCATAAGCTATCCTCTTTACATTATTAAAATAGGAAAAAAATTAGAAATTAAATTCATTGTATTTTAGGCAAAAGGAAGAAATGTTAATGGTAAAAGGATTGTCTCCTTTTTTATGTTTTAATAGAAGCTTACGGCATTCTTGTTTGTTAATTACTTTGAGAATTTCGCTAAAATATTTTGCTTTTTAGGTTACTCCCGATTCTTTTCCGAATCTTTTGCTTCGACGTTCCTATCGTTTTTTCTTTTCCTTTTGACATCCCTTCTAAAATTAATAGAAAAAATCAAATTAAAAAGGAGCGAACGGGGGTTCGCTCCCATAATATTTTTTACTTATCGATTTACTTATCGAGCATAATGCGAAACGTTGGAGTGGGTAGATTTCCAAAGTTGAGTTCAACGAAGAATCGGATGATTTGATTCATAGCGGTTTGAACCAGCCGGGCATCGGAGGCAACAATTTCCTTGCGAATTTGGAAATGTGTTTGCGAAGCAGCATACGACCCGCCTTCGAGTTCCGTCGTTAAAGTTTGCGAAAGAATCGCTTTCGAGATTTCGTTGTTTGCAAATTTAATCAGTTCGAGATACAAATCGATGCTTGTTGTTCGGTTCGCTTCGTGCAATTCCAACTTTACATCCATCGGAGAAACAAGGATTGCATCTTCGTAGATATTTTCGAGTTGTTCGGCAAGTTCGCGGATTTCCTCGTTCGTAGCCCCCCGCTGATATTGGCCAATAAGGATAGGCATCCCATAACGTTCGGTGAAATTTACCCAAAATCGCAAACCCCCATTTTTGAAAGTAACAGGCCAGTAGCATTTCGAAAGAAGCGAGTGTCCATAGGGGTTCATTGCCGATGCTTCGTATTGGACATTTATAATTTTATACTCTGGGATTGCTTCGATTTCTCCGAATTGTTTCCCCTTGAAAACAAGGTTGCCGTTTGTATCGTAGGCAAACCATTCTTGTGGGCGTGCCTTCAAACTTTTCGGGGCTATTAAATTGTCGAAGTTTTCCCAAATGATTTCAATAGGTTGAAAACCAAAAAACGGTGCTTCGAGTATGTCGCTTTCGAATTGGTAAATATCTAACCGAGAGATGATTCGGGCAACTGCTTCGAAAACATAGCTGGGAGAATCGTTCGCAACAATTTCGTAGTCGAGCGAAAGCACTCCACTTTTGCGGGACTGAATGCAACTCCAAACGTGCGGGTCGTTTTTCAATTCTCTGTAAAGTTCGACCCCGCGACCAATTTTCCGCAAAATTGTATCGGGATTTGGTAGAAGATTTGTCAAACGATAGAATGGGTTAAATACTTCGCGTAGCAGGATTTCTTTCTTTTGAATTTTATGCATAATGTTCCTCGTTATTTATTTCCGAAAAAGGAGCCAACCAAAAACAACGCCAGAAAGGAAAACCAATGGACGTTCGAACCATTTATCCTTGTGTTCTGTCTTTTCGCGAACAATGATTGGAATCCGCAATGAATCGCTACGAGTATGGACCGAAAGCGATAGCTCTTTTTCGGGAAAATAGAATTTCGCCGCAATAGTATCGCCTTGGGCAATTGTGTCTAAACTGGCAACGAATGGTCGCTCGCATATAATAGTGTCGCGAATATATTGAACTTTATTCCTTACTCTTGTGATGAGAATTTTCTTTGGGGGGAGAATCTTTTCGACCGTATCGACAACAATCCTCTCGACAAATCGTTCCGATTTATTTTTTGGCAGAAAAAACAGCCATAAAACACCAACTACAATGAGGAGAATAAGCAAAAGAATGCTAATCTTTTCCATATTGCGACTCCGAAAGGTGTTCAACGAAATAGTTGAAAAGCGAATCCAATCGCCCCGAAATTTGATGCAATTGAAGATTGATTAGATTATCGTAGTGCAAGGTTTTTTCTTCGAGAAGATTAAGTCGGTTTTCCATAGCAAGGGTTCGGCGCTCTTCGGCGAGTTTGCTTTCGAGCATCTGTTTTTGATTGTTGCGAATTTCATTGCGAATGCTTCTTATCATTCCGTAGAGCGAAAGCAAAGTGCCCCCGGCGATTGCTACTATTTGAAGAATGTTTTCGTTCATTTGCTACTTCCAATTGTTGTTTGAAAAAGAATTTGCTGAGGATTTCGGAATCGAGTTCTTCGATATTTTCGAAAAACACATCGAAAAGGACCATTGGGAAACTAATACTACTAATTTCAGTTATAAAGGATTCCAACGTCCAGTTGTCCAGAAGTAATGCCATAGGGTTCAAATACTATTTTGAAAAATTCGAAAGAAGGATAATACATAGAAAGGAACAGCGAATCGGTAACATTCGAAACGCTTGTAATATCGAAAGATTTAAGCAACTTATAGGTTTTTTGGTTGTTCGAAACATAGAGATAGATTTTTCCGTTTAAATTCCCGCCAACGTTTTGCCAAACAAGTTCGAGCGAACTGGCGTCCGCCGAACTCCATACCGAATCGCTTTCGGAATATCGAAAGGGGAGCCAACTCGATTCCCATCGTCGGCTCATATCCCAATTTTTTAGTATTTCGAAAAGCATATTAAACCTCGTAAAATCCAACAAAACCAAGAACATAGAGATTCCCAAGCGGAGCAAAGAGGTTGCGTCGCCAGCGGAAAACTCCCTCGATGTATTGTCTGCGCGTTCGGTCGTAACGTCTTGTATTGAAGCCAATAGTTTCGAGCCATCCTTTCGAGCCAACGCGAACGATTCTTTCGACGTGCCCAAACGGAGTTCGCCCTTTCCGCCAAACGATTATGTCGTCGATATTGGCAACAACTCGGCTTTTTTTGCCAAATTTTTTCGAATAATAGAACAACCTTGTAGCCAATCCTGTCTTTGGGAGAGGTATCGAATCAAGAGTTAATTGCAATCGGCGAGCCGATTCCCAAAAGCAATAGTATTGTCCCGCTAAACAATATGGATTACCTTTTTTCAAACCAATTGTTTTTAAATATAGTTCTATACGCTCGCCGTCGTTTCGGTTTGTTCTTTCGAGAATTCCAATTTGTTCGAAAAGGACATTTCGGGACTCCCGCAACAGGATTGAACTACAAGGCAAAAGGTATTTCATCAATGCACGAGAGGGCAGCATCGTTAAAAATAGGAATAAAATAGCAAAAAAGGAGACTTTCGATGTCATCTTATGTCGTAAACTGTGCAAGATAAACAGATAAAATAGCAAGCCCGATACAAAGGTGAACTCCAAGGAAAATTAGCCCCAGATTTGGTGTTTGAGGAGAATCTTCGAAACGAACTTTTGTAAAAACGAACGAAGCAATTCCCGAGAAAGCAATTGCAACTGATTCGACCAGAATCGAAAGAAGAATTGCGCGAATTTCTGGGAATTCAAGTTTAACAATGGCAAGAGTCGAAATGGAAAGGAGTAACACCGCGCTGTGTCTCTTGATGAAATTAGCAATTCCTTTTTTAATAAGTATTTTCATAATTATATATCCACAAATGTATCCAACAAGTTTTGGTTAAAGAGCCTTTCTTCTTTGGATTTATTTGTTTGGATTCTGTCTTGTTCGTTGTTGTTTTGAATGTCGAGTCTTAAGACGCCCGTTTGTAGAAGTTTCAACAAGTGGATTGCAAAATTGCGGCGATTTTTGATGTTTGGGGGAATAAAACCGCTATGGTTTGCATACTCATAAAGGTTGTTTATTGCAAGTTCTCGCGAAATATAATTAACTATGGTTGGTGCAACTGGAAATGGAACGGGGTATCGTTCGCGTAGATAGTTATCGATTAGTTCGTCTGCGTTGCCGATAGCGAAGTTGATGCGATTTTCGTCAATATTGGCGCCCGAGGGGTCGCCGGTTAGAATGGCTAACTCCTCGGGTTTGAATTCATTCAATAGTTGCGAAAGATGAGAATATGGCATTGCTTAACCTAAATTAAGGGATAAGAAGTATTTTTACATATTCACCAGCCGAGGCAGAATTAAGTGCCCTTCCGTTGATTTCGGAGCCTGTTGTTGCCACTTTTGCTTTCCCTTCGAGGTCGCTTGCAACCTTATCGCCCGCATTGATACTTGCCGAGGCTTCGACGATAGCAGTCCCAAGAACGATAACCGAAGAGTAAGCACCATTAGACCAATTCCCAAGAGTTACTCCGAGCGATTTTTGATTATCTCCACATAATTGACCATTATAGGATACAAAACGAAATGCCGGCAAATCGCTTTCAGCCTTGATGGTCAACGATTGAACGGGTTGATATGTCTTATTTACAATAGCCATTGTTGTCTCCTTATGAAATATGGTTAGTGTTGTAAATCAAGAAACTTGCTTCTGCAGATGTAACCACGAACGAGTAGTTATCGGTGGCGCGGATTACCTTAATTTTCCCACCATTTTCGTAGTAAGTATCGACTTCGGGGAATCCCGTCTTTTGCAATAGATAGCCGAAACTTGCTCCGAGACGCGAACGCCCGCTGTTTTCTTCGTCAACATAGGCGAGCACAATGTTGTCCATCCAAATATCGGAAAAAGAACTGCTATCGACCGAAACAACTCCCATACCAAGAAATACGTTTGGAATTTCGGTGAGTTGAGCAAGTATTTTTGTATCTCCTTTACCCAACCCGACATATTTAATTTTATCGAGAATTTTGGGATGGTTGATTAACGCACGATACGTAGCGTCGCCTAAAATCATAACATTTGGATAACGCCCGATGTATTGCCGAATTTTGCTCATCCCCTCTCGAATCTTTGCAATTGGGTCGACGCTTTTTGTGTAGTCGTCGAATGCATTGGCGGCGGTAATTTCCATTGTCATTGTGGAAGGATAGTTGTTCGGGTTTTGCACATAATCGGCGATTTCCTTTTCTCGGCCTAAAAGCAGAATATCTACAAGTTGATGAGTGATTTGTTGTTCGTGTTGGAGAAATTCTGGAGTTTGTTCCTCTTCAAGATAATCGAGCGAAACTTCTACGTCGCGCTCCTTCATTTCGAATTCAATATAGGATATTTCATCGGTGGGAATTCGATTGGAACTTGCTCGAATTGCTCGAAAGGTGTCGCGATGGACAAAGGCTTCTTTTCCGAACACAGGAATTTTCCCTTTCGTTCGGTTAATGCTTATTTTAGGAAATAAGTGGTTAGCAACGAAACTCGAGTTGCTGTAGGACTGTGCAATCGATGTGAGCACTGGGTCAATCATTCTGATTTCGTTTGATGCCATTTGTAACTCCTTTTGTTAAAAGTTTAGTGTAACAAAATTCAGGGCTTCCTCGTAGGAAAGGCCCGGGTTGTCCGAAAGATATTGTTTTACTTGTTGATGCAAAGCATAACGTTCTTCGTCGAGTTTCTTCCCTTCGAAGAATTCGTCGAAGGTATCCTTTTTGTCTGAAATGGGTCGCGAAAATTCCTTGTTTAGTTGTAAAGGTTTTAGGTCGAGAACGAAGTTTTTTATCTTTTCGACGAGCGAGACATCGTCGGGAAAAAGTCGGGAACCATCCCCATCAACGAACGAGTCGGCAATCGATGCGTATTCGAGTAGTTGAATCAGTTCATCGCTTTTTGTTGGCGGAATGGTTAATCCATTCCCCGGGTTTGTAACTTTTTCGGCAAATTCACGGAAACTACGGGCGAGAACTTCTTGGTGGAGTTTATGGAGTTGATTGCGGAGAGATTGGTTTTGGTGGGATAGTTGCGAGTTGGTTTCGGCGAGCTTTCGAAGTTCTGCCCGAAGTTCCGAATAGTTTAAAGATGACAAATCGACATCAAATTCAAAGGTTCGTTCGAGTTCGATATCAACAAATTCAATAGGTCGAAGCCCTTTGACAGCAGGGCTTGCTGCTCCGAGCAATCCGATATGTTTCAATAGAAAATTCGGATAAAGCGAAACCGAGACTTTCTTGAACTTGCCACTACGAACGTCATCAATTATTTCTTGCGAAAGAGAATGCAATTTCGCATAAAGAAGATTGCCACGTCGCGCAAGCCGTTCAACCCAGCCGTGGGCAGGGCTGTCGGTTTGGGGGTGCCCTTTGACGAGAGGAGCCGAGTTGGAACTATCCGTTGCTACTTGCTCGTTGTAGGTTCGAACGATTCGGTCCAAAGATTCAGTAGTAAAGGTTTCTTCGATGCCGTTTGCGTCGGTAAATGTTCCGGTTCGAAAGATTTCAATCCACATATTTCTCCTAATTTTGTTTAACATTGGCAATTTCATTTTTGCCTCGATGCAAAACTATAAGGGCGGTTATAGTCCCAAAAGAAAATCGTTTCGAATTTTGTTCGAAACGATTTCGAAGTAAAGGCAATTTTTTAATTGCCTTCGGACAATCAATGCTTTTGCCCTTTCAATCCAACAATATCTCGCTTTTTGATAGTTTTTTTATTGCTTTGCCTTTGTAAATTAAGCTAGATTATGAAAATTTTTCAGAAAATATTAGTAAGTCCTCTTTTTCTTACAGTAGGGCAAGCGTCCCGCTTGACATTCTTGACATTGTGATAAAATTGTAGATGAAAGAGGAAGGGACAAGCGAGACGCTTGTCCTACCGATTTTGTTTTTTTATTTTCAATTATTTTTTATAATTTAGTAAAAGAGGTGTAATAATGAATTGTTGTAACGAAAAAGTTTGCTTTCGTTCATCATCGGTGGTTCGCTGCCTTCGAGGTTGTTTTATAAATTT
>JBBIJO010000036.1:0-1676 GCA_037445895.1 Ignavibacteria bacterium
TTCATTTTCCACCTCCGTCAACTGCGTTGACACCTCCGCCAGCGGAGGACAGGTTATTTTACTTTTGTTTTTACTATTATTTCAACAGTTCTACAATAAAATCTACCTTCGGGTAAATCATTGTTGTAAAGTAGTTTCTCCTGCCCTAATCCGATTGCTTTTGCATCCTGCCGATTTAATGCTTGCTTTGTTGCTTTGGCTCTACGCTTATTTGTTTCTTTTTCCTCTTTATTTTGAAATTATTAATAGCTTATTTTCCACATACGTCGGGGTTCGAAGTTGCAGGAAATATTGTCCTGTGCTTAGTTCTTTCGTATTGATGGTGAATATCCTTGTTCCTCGCGTTGGATTGTCGCTTTGGTATATTGTTTCGACTATTTCACCCATCGTGTTGTATATCGTGAGTTCAGTTCGACCCGATTCAATTAAGCTGATTTCTATTTCAATCTTTTCTTCTGCTGGGTTGGGGGAGATATTGACTATTCCTACTTTTGCAAATGAGTTAATTAACCTTGCTCCGCCTTCTCGGCAAATACCAAGCAATGTGAATTTGCCGTTTAGCAATGTTATTTCCGCTTGTCCACCATTTGTTTTGCCGTTTGTTAATATTAAATCGGATTCTTCGGCATTGCCTAAGCCGACGATGAAGGGGATTTCTCCGAGAATTTCGCCTGCATTCCTATTTGCTGGTAAATTCTTGATTAATACTTTTGCTCGATAGTTATCTATTATCTCTATTGGCAGACTCTTTGGAGCAAGTAAAGTAGGGTTGAACTCCATCTCTACATCTATTGTTCTAACACCTGCTAACCAAAGGTTTTCTTCCTTGTTCAAGATGATTGGTACCATAATTTCATCGCCTGGGTAACCTTCTAATTGCGTGGTCATTAGTTCTGCGTAGGCGGTTCCTGCAAATAATCCGGTTCCAAATAGCTGAACTATTGCTGGACTTCCCACTCCATTGTAATAAAATTCCAATGTTCCGCTGGTTCGCCCAACATCGCTCGGTGTGAAGCGTAAATCCATAGTCCGAGTTTCCCCAGGTAGAAGTGTGAAGCTCCCGCCTCCGGCCAGTGTTGTGAAATCGACATCATTGGGTTTGTTGTGTTTGGTTTCAGTTATTACGAGTGGCGAAGTCCCAATATTTTTAATTGTCGCTACTTGCAGGGTATCTTTGTTTTGTCCTACGAATATTGCTCCGAAGTCAATGATGTTGTTTACAATTTCTAATTGCGGTTGAATTCCTTCGCCTCGTATTTTTTGGACCAATGTATCCGATTGGGTGATAATCACAATTTCGGCAGTGTGAATTCCCACTCTTACTGGTTTAAATCTGAATTCTGCGGGTTCCGACATCCCAGCATTTACCTCGTATTTCGGGAAACCCGATACCAGTGCAAAAGCAGTAGCATCGGCTCCTTGAAAATAAATCGAATCCACGCGGAATTTCCAAGTGCCTGTGTTCAATATAAAGTCTGTAACAACAGAATCTTTGATTTCGTTTACCAGAACTTTTCCCATATCAATATCTTTTGCCAGTGCGATTGGTTCTACAATCGAGAAGACTGAATCGGATTGGTCTTCTTGTAAAAACCCAGAATCTACCGACCATAGTTTAACTGTCCTATCCCAACTACCCGAAGCGATTTGCTGCCCATCGGGACTATAACTCACAC
>JBBIJO010000036.1:1776-9585 GCA_037445895.1 Ignavibacteria bacterium
GAAACTAATTGCTTGCCATCGGGACTAAAACTGACGCTATTGACGAGACTGCTATGCCCAGTGAGTGTCCGGATTGTACCTAATGTTCCTGCATCGAGTATTATTACTTCATTTCCGCTACAAGTTGCAATTTGCTTGCCATCTGGTGACCATTTAACATCTTGTCCCAATCCAGGTGTCGTCCAAATTAAGCTATTTTCTGTTTCTTTTCTTTCGAGTTGTTTTGCTTTTACTAAACATTTGTTGCTTGCTGGTTTTGGGACATTTTTCCAATTATATTTCAACCCTTTTGCCGTATCAATGTATTTCCAGGTTTTTCCACTGTCAATGCTATATTCCAACATAACTAGTTCCTCGCTGGGTATTCCTTCCCACGTGATTGCCGTATCGCTTCCTATTACAAATACTTCGCCGCCGTTCGGGTGTGTTACCTTCAGTGTTTTAACCTGACTTTTGTATTTCGGGTATCTTCCCAATGCGTAAAGCGTTGCTGGACATAAATCTGTCTCGAAATCGAATTTCGTAAAACTGTATTGTGAATCTGCTGGTGTGTAGGATATGGTTAGTGTCACGCCTTTACCATTATTTATTGTAAATTGTTTTGGATTTATATCGTAAAATGAATGACTCGTTTTTATATTACTCACTGTAAAGTCACCGTTAACTGCTTTTACTGTTACTGTTGTATCATGCTTGATATTTAATGGTTTGTTTTTGAACACAATGTTACTTGGTGTAAATTCTAACTTTGCTATTGCTGTATTCGGACCTTGGTAGTTCGTTGTGGCTGTTACATTTAAATTCGTAATTCGTAGTTCCACATTCGTAATTCCTGCAACACAGGAAACCCTGCTCTGCCATTCTATTGTGCAAGGCTCGCCGCCTTGGGCAATTTGAAGGATTTTCAAATATATCTGGCGTGCCTGTTCTTCTGTTGTTACATTTTCGAACCATTGTCCGCCGGTTTGGGTTGTTATATCTTTGATACTTTGAGGGCAGGGCATTCCGAGAGTTACGCCATAAATCGTTACATTTTGCATATTTGCTTCTTGTATGATTTTGGTGGTTTGTGGCTCAAAGTTTGGCATACCATCGCTAAGAAAAACAATTACTCGTTTGTATTTAGCATTCTTGGTTATAATAAGACCGCCAGCCACTGGATTGATTAGTGCTGCATCGTAATCGGTGTTGCCATAAGCCTGTAAATTATTTATGGCGGCGAGTAGTTTGTTTCTATCAGTTGTAAAATCCTGATTTAAATAATTTGCACTATTAAAACTTGTTATGGCACATTCTGATTTTCCAAGAGGGAGGGTTTTCACCCAAACACGTGCTGCTTCTTTTGCCAAATCAAGATTACCACTTAACATAGAACCGGAAACGTCTATTACCAACACACTCGACAATGCTTCCGGAGGCTTCGGTGTCGGGCAGGAGACCAATGTTACATTTCGCTGTATTCCATTTTCCTTCAATTCGAAATCCGATGGCGAAAGATTTGTAATTTGATTCCCCTGCGCATCAAAAGCGAAAAACTTTGCTTTTATTGTCGGGAAACTCGATGTATCAATATCGAAAAGGGAAAGAAATTGGCTATTAGCAACATAGCACATTAAAATTGCAAAAATTATAGTTAATTTTTTCATTTTTCATCCCTCTTATTTGGTAGGAGTTGCAATTCTTGTTTTGACAAACATTGCATAAAAATCACAATTAACACTACAAATATAAAAAGTTTTTTTAACATATACAAGATTTTTCCTAAAGATTTTTTAACCTTGGCGAGATGTATTGTGGTATTGGCGTTGTGGCGCTTTTCCTCTTTGCCAAGCTCTTTATAGTTTGCTTTTTACTTTGTCGAACCTGTATTTTGGATTAGTTTTAAGGAAGTGGTATCTGATTTCAAATATGGCATTGCTTTTCGTATCCTAACTGGTCGAGTTTAGCTATTCCATTTGGATTTTCTCCTTGTTTTACGACTTGTTCAATCCTTACCAAAGCCACATTTCTATTTGTAGGTCTTTCGTATGCATAAGTTGTTCCAATAATTCTGCTTCAATTTTTTTAATGTTATCTCTTTTGGGTTGTTCCCTTCCGTTGCTTCTGCATAGTGCCCTTCTGTTGGAGAAAAATTTAACGAGTGGACACAACAAGCGGCTAATTTCGCAAAAAATAATGGTTTTTCTTTTTGGTGCAAGTGTTTAATTCCTATCCCAATTTTTTTCGAAATCGCACGACGCTTGCTCCCATTAGAACTATTGCAAACGCTACGAGAACCAAGGTTTCTTGCCACAGTTCAGCAAAACCTATGCCTTTTAATACCACTCCACGGAGGACAATTAAATAGTATTTCAAAGGAATAAAAATCGTAATGTATTGAATAATTTGGGGCATATTTTCGACAGGAAAAACAAAACCAGAGAGGTATATCATTGGAACAATGAACCCAAAAACAGAAACCATCATTGCTTGTTGTTGATTTTTGGAAATAGTCGAAATAAATAGTCCAAGCGCCAAATTCAAAACAACAAAAATCCCCGAAACAAACAACAAAAAAAGGAAACTTCCGCGAACTTCAATCCCAAACCAGAATTGCATTACATTAGCAACAAGGATAAAAATGACAAATCCAATAAACGAATAAGGAATCATCTTTCCCAAAATAATCTGATAAGAGCTTAAAGGTGTAACTATAAGTTGTTCGAGAGTTCCAACTTCTTTTTCGCGAACGATTGCCATTGCTGTCAAAGGAACCGTAACAATTAGAAGAACCAAAGCCATAATGCCAGGAAGAATGAAAACCCTTGTAACCATCTCTGGATTATACCAAATGCGAGTTTCGGCAGTAAACTTGTCGATAATATTTGGATTCAATCCGTGCTTTGCAATTTTTTCGACTACAATTGCTTTTGCATAACTATTTGTTATGTTCATTAAATAGCCAAAAGCAATCGAAGCTTTATTGCCGTTTGAACCATCGAGGATAATTTGAACACTGGTTTTTTCAGATTTTTGAATTTTTGCTTCGAACTTTTCGGGGATAACAATTGCCATTAAAACTTGATTCCTGTCGATGAATTCGGAAATTTCTTTGTAGGAACGGACAAAATGCGTAATTCGGAAATAATCCGACGCGCAAAGTCGTTGAATATATTTTCGGCTAATTTGGCTGTTGTCGCGGTCCCAGATTGCGGTATCGACAACTTTAACATCCATATTTGCTGCATATCCAAGGAAAATCAATTGCAAGATTGGTGCGACAAAAACAAAGCCAAGCGTTTTTTTGTCCCTACGAAATTGAATAAACTCCTTTATTACAAAAAATAGTAGTCTTCTCATCGGAATCGCCTGCGGTTATATGTTTCCCTGACTATCGAGAAAATAACGAAAATAGTGCCATAGCATATTAAGTAGATATACTGACTCCACATATATTCGAAACCGACACCGCGTAGCAAAATTCCCCGAATAATTGAAAGGAAGAACTTTGCTGGTGTTATATTGGTAAGAATTTGAATTGCTATTGGCATACTTTCGATAGGGAAAATAAATCCAGAAAATAGAAGTGATGGCAATACCGAAAATATAACAGCCATTAAGAATGCCAGAAGTTGCGTAGTTGCAACTGTAGAAACAAAAATACCAATGCTAACCGAAGAATATATATACAGCAAAATTGCTACCAATAGAAAGAATATACTTCCTTGAATGCTAACATCGAAAATCAAATTGCCTAAGATTATTATAAAAAGCGAATTGGCGAAAGCAATGACGATATATGGAATTATTTTACCAATAATAAAATAATGCAAAGATATTGGCGATACATAAATTTGCTCGATTGAGTTACGCTCTTTTTCGCGCACAACCGACAAAGCGACAGATATTGCCGATGTCAAAATGATAATTATGCCAATAAGCCCGGGGACTAAAAACCTCGATGACTTTAAATCTGGATTGAACCAAAAACGAGGTTCAAGTTCGAAAGGAATTAAATTTTGGAATTGGATGTTGGTGGTTTCTATCCTAACTTTTTGAGCAAATTTTTGCAAGTATCTACTTGTAAAAGCCTGGCTGTAATTATAAACAATATTTGCAGTATTTCCGTTAACCCCATCAATCAAAAATTGCAGCTTTGCTCCTCTTTCCTTGTAAAAATCGTTCGAGAAGGTTGGGGGAATTACGACAACCAGTTGGACTTCGTTTTTATCCAGATATTTTTTCACTTCTGCATAGCTCGAAAGGTCAGCAACCAAATCGAAATAATCGGAGCTTACAAGTGATTGAACCAACTGTCTTGTCGTTTTGCTTTTTTCTTGGTCGTAAACGGCAAGTCGAATATGCTTAACGTCTAAATTAATCGCATATCCAAAAATTATAAGTAAGAATAGAGGAAAGAAGAAAATTACAAGGAGCAATCTTTTGTCCCGTCGTAGTTGGCGCGTTTCTTTTTTGGCAACAGCAAAAATTAAATCAATTGCTTCCATTGTTGTTGCTTTCTATATAATGGATGAACACATCTTCGAGCGTGGGTTGGATTTTCCTTATTCTTTGGACTTGAATGCGATATTTTTGTAGCAAGTAATCGACAATGGTGCTTTCGTTGGCATTTTTTTGCTGCGAATACAAATGGAGCTTAGTCCCAAATATTGCGAATTCTCCAAGTTCTTTTTCTTGGTTCAACAGCAAAAGTACATTTTCTATGGAAGCGACATCAATTTCGAAGATTGGACGCTCGCTAAAAATTGTTTTTTTCAACTTTTGGGGATTTCCAATTGCAATAATTTTCCCTTTGTCAATCAAAGCAATGTTATTGCAATATTCCGCTTCTTCGAGGTAATGAGTTGTTACAAATGTGGAAATTCCTTCATTTGCTATGCTTTGGATTATCTCCCAAAAATTTCTTCGCGAAAGTGGGTCAGTTCCCGATGTTGGTTCATCTAAAAAAACAATTTTAGGACGATGCAAAAGGGAAATTCCAAGGGCTAATCTTTGTTTAATACCAACTGGTAAAATTTTTGTTACGATGTTTTGTGGGTATTTTATATCAACAAGCTTCAAAATGGATTCTTTTCTTGCGTTAAGTTCACTTGTTTTCAATCCATAGACACCTCCAAAAAATTTAATATTTTCTTCGATGGTTAAATCTTCGTATAAAGAAAATTTTTGCGACATATACCCAATATGTTCCTTTACTTTATTTGGAGATTTTACTATACTATAGCCTCCAACGATTGCGTCGCCTTCGCTCGGTTCGAGTAGCCCGGTTAACATTCTAATCGTTGTGGATTTTCCCGCACCGTTTGCTCCAAGAAATCCGAAAATTTCTCCTTCTGCAACCGAAAGACTTACTTTGTTAACGGCAAGTATTGAACCGAAACGTCGAGTTAATTTAATAGCTTCAATTGCTTGCATTTACTTCCAACTGTTTTTGCAAAATATAAATAAAAATGTTTTCCAACGAAGGCTGAATTTCGCTAAGTTCAATAACTTCAATCTTATGTTCCGAAAGTATATCCAAAAGCAATTTTCTTTGAAGGGTAATATTGTCGAGTTGGACGTTAATTCTATCGCCAAACATCTGGACTTCGAATGGGGTTTTTTCGCTAATAATTACGTAGGCATCGCGCACAGGGCTACATACAATTTCGAGAAATTTTTTCTTCAATTGGCTTTTGATATTTTGTGGCGAATTGTAGGCAATAATTTTGCCACTGTCTATCAGCGCAATTCTATGGCAGCGTTCTGCTTCGTCTAAGTAAGGAGTGCTCATAACAACGGTAATACCTTCTTCGACAAAGCCGTTCAAAATTTTCCAGAATTCACGTCTCGAAACGGGATCGACCCCGGTTGTCGGTTCATCCAAAAACAATATTTTTGGCTTATGAACAAGAGTCGAGATTAAAGCGAGTTTTTGTTTCATACCGCCGGACAAGTTGTCTGCCAAAACATTTTGGAAATCGAATAAATTTGTTAGTCGCAGGAGCCTATTCTTTTCGGCTTCGAAATGTTTAACTCTGTGTATTTCTGCAAAGAATTCTATATTTTCTTTTACAGTCAAATCGCCATAAAGGGAAAATTTTTGCGAAAGATAACCGAAGGAATCTTTTATAGAATCAACACGTTCGGGGATACGATATCCCAAAACATTTATATTGCCTTCGTTTGGCGACAATAACCCGATTAGGAGTTTTATCAAAGTTGTTTTGCCCGCTCCATCGGGACCAACTAAACCGAACATCTCTCCTTTGTAGACATCGAAAGAAATGTTATCGATAGCTACTATTCCGTTGAACTTTTTAATAAGATCTCTTACTTGTATTAGAGGTTGTTCCATAGTGTTCTATTGCAGTATGATTTTTGCGTCGGCTGGCATTCCTGGTTTTAATTCGTGATTTTCGTTCGACATCTCTATTTTTACTTCGAATACTAGTTTGGTTCTTTCGTCTTTTGTTTGGATATTCTTTGGAGTAAATTCAGCTTCGGAGGATATGTATGTAACTTTACCGAAATATTTTTTATTGGGGTATGTGTCGGTGTTGACTTCGACTTTTTGCCCCAATTTGACTTTTCCAAGTTCAATTTCGGGGACATAAACTCGCATTTCGACTTTATTGAGATTTGAAATTTTTACTAGGGGGGTTCCCGGGAAGACATTCTCGGCGAATTCGACAAACTTTTCGATAATTATTCCATCTATTGGCGAAACGACATAAGAATCCGAGATATATTTTTTCAACAACTGCACTTGGGAAGTGGCTTTACGCAAATTTGCTTTTGCTTGTTCAATTTCTTCGGGTCGGAAAAAAGATTTTAGTTTATTCAGGTTCTCTTTTTCTGTTGTGAATTTCGATTCGGCAATTTTCAATTGGTATTCAGCATCTTCGAGTTGTTTTAAGGAAACAGAGCTGGTTTTGTTCAAGTTCGAAAATCGCTCGTAATTGCTCTTTGCAAGAATATACGATTCTTCCGCTTGGCGAAGCATTTCTTCGGCGGATTTTATGTCTTCTTTTCGAGCACCTTTGAGTAGCAGATTCAAATTTGCACGAGCAATGTCTTCGGCAGCAGCAGCTTGTTCGAGTTGGAGTTCGAAATTTGTTTTGTCGATAAGTAGAATTGTGTCGCCTACTTTAACCGGACTGCCCTCGTCTTTCGGAGCGGCGATAATTTCGCCAGCAACTTTTGCTGAAAGTGTAATTTCGGTTGCTTCGATTGTTCCCGTTACTTCGAGAAACGTTTGGCGGTTATTTTGGGAGCAAGCAATAGCAAGGATAAGAAAAGCTACAACAAAGTTCGTTTTATTCATTATCTTTAATACAATAATTCAAAAAGCAAAATTAAAAAAGGTTTTGGATTTTTTAGTAATTTTGCGGTGTGGTCCCGTAGTTCAGCAGGATAGAACAGCAGTTTCCTAAACTGCGTGTCGGAGGTTCGAGTCCTCTCGGGACCGCAAGGGGATTTTGCAAGCTACTGTAAAATCAAGGGCTTACAAAGATTTTCTTTTCATTTTTATTTACGCCATTACCGACATTTTTCTCGTTTTACCCCCTTTTTGTCGCTTTATCGGAGATTCTATAAACTCAATAATCAAATCTTTTGATTTTTCATTCTGCATTTCAGTCGCCACTGAGGAAGTGGAAGGATTTCCAAAGATGGCATTGTCAGGAATAAAAAGTTTTTTAAAACTCCCATTTTAGATTGTTGATGTTCTTTTTTTATGGGATGGCAAAATGGCATTTTTCACTTACGAAAGCAGTGATATTCCTTAAAATATTTTATAATTCCGATAAGGTTTACAATTTAAGTAAA
>JBBIJO010000037.1:0-9266 GCA_037445895.1 Ignavibacteria bacterium
TCTAGCAAGAGAAGTAAAATAGATTGTAGCAAGCAATTTCGAAAGGAATTCTTTGCTTGGAAGGCGAATTTGAAGTGATATTTTAGAATACAAAGGTTTGAACAAATTTGCAATTAATTCTTTGGGGTTAATATCCAAGACAACAAAATTTAAAAGATTAACCCCTGTTATCTTTTCGGGCGTAATATATTCAAGATTGAGTTGGACAACAGAGAATGAGCAACATTCAGAATCAAATGTATGATGGCTTACGTGAGTATAATTATTATTTGGAATTGGTAAATTATCCAATTTATCCGATGTTTGGGATTGTTCACAACAAGAATGTTCATCTGTTTTAAATCCTTTTTTGGAGTCCTCGGCTAAATGTTTGCCAGCACAGGACGGGCAATCTTCATCCAGTTTCTCTTTTAGGTTTTTAATAATTTCGGTTTTTTGTTCTTTCAAACAATGGTGCACAAAATACGATGGGTTTAAGAATACTAATAACAAGTATCCAACATAGAAACTAACGGCTATTTTTTTGAACCAACCCATCTTTCTTTTATACTTTAAACCGAAAAAACGAATACAATTTATTTTTATTATTCAATATGAAAACTAATTTTTGAGCAATCTTCGGACACATCAATTTTTTGCTTCGAATTTATTATTTTAAATTACGTATCGGATAAATATAAGAGTCAATTCAATTCAATTTAATTTTTAATCTTACTTAAAGAAGAGTTTGCAACTTGTAGTTTAAAGCTATAGTGTGTTCGAGATACTATTTACGGGGAATTTTTGAGGTCTGGAGTTAATAACTTTAACCATAACTCGTCTTAATTTTTTATTGTTTTTCCAGAGGACAATATGAGTCTAATTGAAACATTCCCAAATCCAAAGCCAGATAGGGAATACATTATTGTGCATCGCAATCCGGAGTTTACCTCGGTTTGCCCGAAAACCGGCTTGCCCGATTTTGGCACAGTAACAATTAAATATATACCCAACAAGCTATGTCTGGAATTGAAAGCCTTGAAGCATTATTTTCTTGAATATAGAAACAAAGGAATTTTCTACGAAGACGTAACAAACAAGATTCTCGACGATCTTGTTGCCGCGTGCGACCCATTAGAAATGGAAGTTCAAACGGATTGGTCAACTCGCGGTGGAATGAACTCGACCATTGTTGCGAAATATGTTCAAGTAGGTAGAACAAAATGAAAATTAAAATTTCAAAAGAATTCCGTTGGCAAATGAGCCATCGACTACCATTTCATCAAGGACTATGCAGCAATATTCACGGGCATTCGTATAAACTTCGCGTTACGGTTGTTGGCGAACCCGACTCCAATGGTATGGTTATCGATTTCTACGATTTGGTAACAATTGTCCAACCATTGATTGACCAATTGGAACACTCATTCGTTGTCGATAAAAACGATACAAAACTCATTTCGTTTTTGAAAGAAAACAATTTTCGATATGTTGAAATCGAAACCACAACAACCTCCGAAAACTTAAGCTTTTGGATTGCAAGTCAGATTGCTACCAAATTTAAAGCATACCAAAACATTGAAAAATTAATTGTTCGATTTTACGAGACCACTGATTCTTATGCTGAATATGAAATTCACCTAAAAGCCGATGAAAATTAAAAGAAAGCTTTTCTACGTTTATCTTGTTCTATCGTTTCTTATTTCATTTTTTGTTTATTACTTAACAACAAATCCATACCTTACGTTTACCGATAATGGTGAACTCGCAGGGGTATGTTCTACTTTGGGTATTGCACACCCGACAGGATACCCTTTGTTCACACTTTTGGGATACTTTTGGTCCTTGTTACCACTAAGTTCGAATAGGATTTTCCAATTGAACCTATTTGCTGCGTTTTGGAGTTCAACTTCTGTTGCAATATTTTATATGGCAAACGCTTGGTTTTTGCACTTTATCCAAAAAGAAGGCATTCGCCACAATGAAAAAACAAAGCATATCCAATCGAATTTGGAAACAAATAGACAAACTAACACGATTTACTTAATTAGTTTTGTCACCTCTTTGGTATTCGCGTTCAGTCGGACAATTTGGGGCGAAGCTACCTCGCTCGAGGTTTATTCCTTACAACTTGCATTATTTAACTTTCTTTTTCTTTGTGTTTTTTTGGTTTTGCATAACAACTACGATTTTAAGTATTTGGCTCTTCTTGCTTTCGCGCTTGGTTTGTCCTTTTCGAATCATCTTACAACTATACTTATCCTTCCAACAGTTCTTGTAGTGTATTTTTGGAGGTGGGGTGAAAAAATCAATTTATCCAGCAATAGACTTAAAAACTTTCTGGTGTTAGCCGTTCCCTTTCTGGTAGGTGTCTCTTTTTATCTATATCTTTCATTGCGGAGTTCATTCCATCCTCCTTTCAATTGGGGTTGGGTATCTCGTTCCTGGGATAAATTCTTTTATCACGTATCGGGCAAGCAATATCGGGTATGGATGTTTAGTTCATTAGACACAGTTGGGGAAAATTTCAACAAATTTCTTACTGTCCTACCCTTCGAATTTGCGTGGGTCGGGCTAATTTTTGTTTTCATCGGATTTTTCTATCTATGGAAAAAGCAACGTTATCTATTAAGTCTGTTTTTGATTGCCTGCCTGTCTTGTTTGTTTTATTCCTTGAATTATCAAATTCACGATATCGAAACGTACTTTTCGCTCGCTTTGATTTCGCTTTTTTTTATTTTTTCGGCTGGGTTATATTATTTATGGAAAAAAGCGAGTCAATGGATTTACACTTCTTTGCTAATCCCTGCTGGATTATTGATAATGAATTTTTCCTACAACAATGATTCGACAAATAACTTAGTTCCAACCTATACCAAAAACGTGATTGACAATCTCGAGCCAAATGCGATTATACTTTCGGCTCAATGGGATTTCTTTTGTTCAGCCTTCTGGTATCTGCAACGTGTCGAAAACTACCGTAGCGATGTTGTTTTAATCGAAAAAGAATTGTTGAGAAGGACCTGGTATCTTGAACAACTACGTCGTTGGTATCCCACAGTTATTGGAAAATCAAAAAAAGAGATGGATGATTTTCTTGAACAATTAGAACTTTTTGAATCCGGCAAAGAATACGATTCCCAATTAATCCAATTTCGATTTACACAAATGATTCGCAGCTTTATTGAAAAAAATATTGGCGAACGAGCAACTTATATAACTTACGACATTTTGCAAAATCCCTACGATTCGAAGGCTTTCGAAGGTTTCGAAATCATACCCCAAGGATTTGCTCTTCGGCTCGTTCCTACGAAATTGACGTTGCCTCCGAATTTGAAAAAAATTAATATTTCGCCATTTGTGAAATTTAAAGACAAATCTAACGATGTTATGGTTCAAGGTATTATTGAAGCAACAAAGGTAAATCTGCAAAATCTTGCTTACTACTCAAAGTTAATTGGCGATAGCTCGGGATACACAAACCTTATTGGAATGATTCAACAACTACAATAATCGCTCCAATTTAGCAACTGGATTAAATCAATACTTTCAAATAATAATCCATCGCATTATCAAAAAATATAAAGTTCGGAATTGAACATTTCGATGCATCGAACAACTCATTGGATTATAAAGACTTGCGAAGATTTGATTTCGAACTTTGGCTTCCTAATGACTGTTAACGGAAAGTTCTACATCAATTCAAATTATTTCTTAATTAGTTTTGGTATGAATTCTTGGAAATATTTTGGAATAAAATTTTCTGCGGGAATGTATTTGCCCTGGTGAAACATATCCAATCCTGAAATTGCCACAAAACGTGCAGAAGGAAAGAAATATTTTCCAACGTTGATTCCCTTAGAAAAATTATTATTCGGGCTTCCACAAACTAAATCGTTTGGCAATATACCGGTTTCGACCTGCGTTTCGGTTTGTATTTCGACTTTCGATAAAGGTTCGGCGTTAGTCGAAAAAAATTGCGTATACATCAAATCTTTGTATGAAGGAATAGCAACCAATATTCGCTTTGCTTTGAACAAGTTCGCAATTTTTTTTGCTGCATAAGCAACTGAAAACAAGGTTTCGATAGGTAAAAGCTTAATTTTATTGTCGAAACAAATTCCCTTTGCAATTGATGCTCCGATACGTAAACCTGTAAATGAACCAGGACCAGAAGAAATTGCCAAAGCGTCGATTTCTTCAACAGTTATTTCGCAGTCTGCCAAGATTCGACGCACAAGTTCAGCAAGAACGAAGTCGTGGATGTTCGGAAGCGACAAAGAATATTCGGCAATAATTTCATTTTGTTTCATCAAAGCAACAGAACAAATAAAAGTTGAACTATCGATAGCAAGTATCGTAGTGTTCAATGTTAGCTGATTGCTTGTTCGATCGTCTTCTTTAATCGCCATACAATTTCGACCACATTGTTGAAAGAATCAATAGGAATACGAATCTCCAGACGTTCGCGTCGTTCAATTAATTTAGCACCTTGTATCGATATAGCAAACTCCATTAATATAGGGAAAATTTCATCGTAAAATTGTTGGTTGCTTTTATCTGGAAATTCCAAAAATAGAGATTTACTTTTGACCTTGATTTTTTCGATACCAGTATTCAAGGCTTTGATACGTAAATTTACAATCTTGAAAAGGTTTTCCACCTCAATAGGAATTTTACCAAATTTATCCCGTAGTTCCTGTTGTAAAAGGTTAAGTTCATCGGAGGAGCGAACGTTATAAAGTTCTTTATAATAGCGAAATCGTTCCATCTCGTGAGTAATATACTCCATAGGAATAAACGCATCGAAATCCACTTCGATTTGCAACTCTTCGTTGCGTAAGAAAGTTGTTTGTTTCTTGTCCCGACTTTCAGCAAAAAACTCAGAAAATTCCTCGCTTTTCAATTCGGCAACTGCTTCGTCAAGAATTTTGTGGAACATTTCAAATCCGATTTCATTGATAAAACCGCTTTGTTCTTTGCCGAAAATATCGCCGGCTCCGCGAATTTCTAAATCTCGCAGTGCAAGTTTCATTCCACTACCCAAGTCAGTATGCTCTTCCAAAGCTTGTAACCTTTGCAATGCACGATTTGTTAACGTTTCCAAAGGGGGAATAATTAAATAACAATATGCTTGGATATTCGTTCTGCCAACGCGTCCGCGTAATTGGTAAAGTTCAGCAACCCCAAAATTTTGTGAATTGTAAACAAATATCGTATTCGCTCTTGGAATATCGAGGCCTGATTCAATAATTTTTGTAGTTAAAAGAATTTCGTTCTTCCCAGCTATGAAATCGGACATAACTTTTTCTAATTGATGGGGGTTCATTTGACCATGAGCAACGCCAATCCTTGCTTTTGGAAGCAACTTCAACAAACGCATCAATGTTCTTTCAATCCTTGAAATTTGGTCAACAACGAAAAACACTTGTCCATTCCTATCCAATTCGCGTTCTATTGCTTGTTTAATTAAATGCTCATCCCAATATATTACCTCGGTATAAATTGGCAAGCGATTCTTCGGAGGTGTTTCCATCAAACTCAAATCTCGAACTCCAAGTAGAGAAAAATTCAATGTTCGGGGTATTGGAGTAGCAGTCATTGTCAATGTATCCACATTAACCTTTAATTGTCGAAGTTTTTCTTTCGCAGCAACTCCAAAGCGATGTTCTTCGTCAATTATCAAAAGCCCGAGGTCCTTGAACTGAACATCTTTACTTAAAAGGCGGTGCGTCCCGATAATAATATCAATTTTTCCATTTTTTAAATCCTCGAGGATTTGCTTAATTCTTTTGGCAGATTTGAAACGAGAAATGGATTCAATGTTCACGGGGTATTTATGCAACCTATCGTAGAAGGTGAACTCGTGTTGATTTGCCAAAACAGTAGTAGGAACAAGCACAGCAACTTGTTTCCCTGCTTGAACACACTTAAAAGCAGCACGAATAGCTACTTCTGTTTTGCCAAAACCAACATCTCCACAAATCAATCTGTCCATAGGAACATTGGATTCCATATCCTTTTTAATTGCATCGGTTGTTTCGGCTTGATCTATTGTATCTTCGTATACAAAGGATGCCTCGAATTCACGTTGCCAGATTGAGTCGGCGGGAAAAGAATAGCCTTTAGTAGATTTCCTTTCGGCATACAAACGAATCAATTCGCGAGCGATGGTTTTCAAACGCTCTTTGGTTCTTTGTTTTTTCTTTTCCCATTCGCTCGTTCCGAGTTTGGATAGTTTCGGTGTAACACCCTCTTCGGCTCGATATTTTTGAAGTTTATGGAGATAATTTAAATTTAAATAGAGTATATCGCCATCGGCAAACACAAGACGAACACAATCTTGAAAGCTTTCATTAAATTTGACTCGTTGTAGCCCATCAAATTTTGCTATACCTTTATCGATATGAACCACAAAATCGCCAATACTGAGTTCACGAAGCTCTTTAAATGTTATGCCCTTTCCTTTATACGTTCGTGGTATTGCACGCACTCTTTCTCGTCCAAATATTTGATGTTCTGTATAAACAACCATTGGTATTTCATCAATACGGAAACCTTCGGAAAGAGTTTTATCAATCCACACACACGATAAAATTATTTCTTCGGGGGTTTTGTTTGTATAGTTTTTACTACCATTTTGTTCAAACTCTATTTCAATAGCGTTATGCAAAATCTCCCGTAACCGCTCAAGAAGCAGTTCACCGTCGGCAACAAAATAAATTGAATAGTTTTTCGAAACAAAATCAATAATCTCTTTCGCAACATTTCGAATTGAACTATAATGCTGTGGTTGTGGGATAGTTGAAATTTCAATATCTGCCAATTGAAGCGAGTTTAAAAAGATTGCAGAATTTTTGTCGCCCGCAAAGAAATCAGGGTAATTATTTAAAATCATCTCGAACGAATCCAACACTATAATATCATCGTCTTGTAGATATTCACTGAAATGAGAACCTTCGCCCTTGTAATCAAATATGTTGGTGATAATATCGATAGATTGAATGTTTTTTATACTGCGTTGCGAAGTAATATCGAATTCCCTTATGGATTCAATTTCGTCCCCAAAAAACTCTATTCTGAGTGGATTTTCCAACCCAAGGGGGAATATATCGATAATTGCACCACGAACCGCAAGATCTCCCTGTTCTTCCACAAAATCTTTCCTTTGGAATCCCTTTAAAAGCATTTCTTCGATAAAATCCCCATACTGAACAACTCCGTTAACTTTAAGCACCTTCCTTTCTTCGAAGGTTTGGGAACTTGGTAAAGAAATTTCGAAAACCTCTGGGGTAACCACAAGAATTGAATCATTATTGTTTGCAAAAGCCACAAGTGTTTCGTATGTAGCAATTTCATTGCGCTGTCGAAATTTCTGCAAAAGACGCGATTGTTGCACACTCGTTAAAGTTAATACTTTTCTCTCGTCAACAAAAAATAATAAGTCGAGATTCCATTTGCTTAAGCTTTCGGAATCGGGACAAACAACTACAATCCTTCGATAATCGAAGTAACTTCTGATTAACGAAACAAAAAGCGAGCGCGAAGAACCATTCAAAAATCGAATCGAAAGCTTTGAATTTTTCGACAATTTTTCGAGTATTTTACGTTTTAGCCCTAATTCTTCGAATCTTGTAGCTATTCGATTTATTTCTGCTTCTTTGCCCACTCGTCGCTAAATATTGCTTTCGATAATAACTGTAGTATTCGGTTTGGTTTTTAAATGCAATGGATTATAATTGTAGTAGCGGAGAATACGTAACTTTTCTTCGCGAGACAATTTCCTGCTTGCAAAAATGACATACTTTACGTTCTTTCTTGTATCCCGAAGGATATTTTCAATTTTTCCTTTCCGAATCGATTGCTCCAAATCTTTGTTCATCTTTTAATTGGCTATAATGTATGAATTAAACAAACTTCTAAAATATACTTCGTTTTGTTGAGCAAGCTTCGTAGTAAATTCAACCCCATCGGCTCTTTCTGTTTTCCTAATGATATTCGAAAGTTGGTATAATCGAGGAACAAGCTCCATTTTATTGTATGGAAGCAAAAGTTTAACGATTTCTGAATTTTGCTCCATTGTCTTTTGCATACTTTCCAAAATAGATGAAATATTGATTCCTCTTATGGCAGAAGCCAAAACCGCCGCAGGAAATTCTCTTTGCAAATGACGAATATATTCTTTGTCGTCTATCAAATCAATTTTATTCAAAACAAGGATAGTTGGCTTACTATGCAAACCTAACGATTCGAGAGTATTTTCGACCTCGTTTATTTGGTCTCGGAAAAAGCGGTGACTGGAATCTGCAACGTGAATTAAGGCATCGGCTTGGCTGGCAACAGAAAGGGTGCTTCGAAAAGAGGCAATCAGGTGGGTAGGCAATTTTCGAATAAATCCGACAGTGTCCGATAGCAACACGAACTTTCCGTTGGGCAGTTTCAACGAGCGAGTAGTAGTATCTAAAGTTGCAAATAGCTTATCCTCGGCTAACACATCTGCTCCAGTTAATTCGTTCATAATAGTGGACTTACCTGCATTTGTATATCCAACAAGCGAAAATTTAAAAAAAGACTCTTGCAACTTCCTTTCGATTTGCTTTTGCTTCGAAATTTCTTTCAACTTTGTCTGTAACTTCTGTATCCGATTTTTTATAATTCGTCTATCGGTTTCAATTTGAGTTTCCCCGGGACCTTTTGTCCCAATACCTCCAAATTGCTTGGAAAGGTGCGTCCACATTCTTGTCAAACGCGGTAAAAGATATTGAAGTTGTGCAAGTTCGACTTGTAGTTTGGCTTCGAGCGTCCTTGCGTGTTTTGCAAAAATATCAAGTATCAAGGTGGTTCTATCGATTACTTTTATCTGGAACTCCATTTCCAAATTTTTCGTTTGCACCGGGGTTAATTCGTCATCGAAAACAACAAGATTAATTTCCTTTTCCCCTATAATTTCTTTTATTTCTTGAACCTTTCCTTTTCCAATCCCTGTGGCTGGATTCAACGACGCCAATTCTTGGTAAATTGTATCGATAACTTCGCCGCCAGCAGTAGAAATTAAGGATGTAAGTTCATCGACGTGTTCTTCGACAGTTTCTTCCACTGCTCCTTTTCGTGCTATCGCAACAAGCAAAACCTTTTCAACATTTGTTGCTATATTAACCATTTGCAATTGTTTGATCCCACTTTATTTACCTTTGGAAAAAACGAAACAAGCATAAATAAATTTGATTCGCTTATTTCTTCTATTAGAAGCAGGAAGCCTCGCTCGATAGGAGCGAGGCTTCTGTTTT
>JBBIJO010000038.1:0-8979 GCA_037445895.1 Ignavibacteria bacterium
TTAGCATTTTTATCTCTTTTCCTTTTTCTTTAAACACTCTTGCCTACGACGAACGACAGAAATTTGGGTTGCAATACCGCCAAAGTCTTCGGCTGGGCTTCGCCCCAGTGTTTTGAAATTGTTAAATCATCTCGGGAGTGGTGGCATTTTCCCCCCGCTCGTTCCCTCCCCCTTTTTTTGCTAAGAATGGGGGAAAAGTGTTGCTCTTCTATTGTATTGATTAATTCATCCCATCCGCAAGGGCAGTTTCTATCGATTGTTCGATGAATTTAGTAATATTTGGATGTGGCAGAAGTGCCTTTCCGTTCCATTTGTATTTTAATCCTTCGAGTCGGGCAACAATTTTCCTTTCGACCCCATTCGATGCAAGAAGCAAAGGAACAACAAGGACATCGCTATCTTTTCCTGCTTGCCGAACGATGTTGCGCAAATTCTCCTTTGCTTGCTCAAAAATTTCGGTTGGAGCATCATCGCGAACCGTTACGCAAAATATCTGTTTAAAGCGTTTGCCTTTGTTCCCAAATATTTCTTTCATCTGCTCCGATAGGTTCTCCATTGATTCAATCCACCCTCGGTTATCGAACTCGTCGTTCGGTCCGTGGGCAACCAAGACGATGGTTTCGCTGTCGGGCTTCGAGCTAAGTTCAAGAACTCGCTCCGAAAGTATTTCTGCAATCAATGGATGAGCATCCAACGGTTTTGCCAATATTAATTTTTGGCTAACTCTTATCGGCTCAAGTTTAGTCGCGCCATTATGGTGATGAACTTCTTTAAATTCCTTTGTTCGAGGTTGGGTTGTATGGTGTTCGCAATTTTCTTGAGCGTTGCTAACGTCGCTGTGATTGTGATTATGTGCAAGCATTGGTTCATCGGCAAGTTCCGTTCGGAACCCAAGAAGGTATTCAGTTTGTCGAATTATAGGGCTATGCGTTGAAACAAACAACGGTACAACAACCACTTTGTCCACTGATTGTGTTTCCAGTTGCTTCAATCCCGCTTCGATACTCGAAGGCTCTGCCATTCCGAAAGCAATCGCAACGGTGAATCTACTTTGAATTGGTTTGATTGCGTCTTCGACAGCCTTTTGCCAACTCGAACTTCCACCGTGAGCCAAAACAAGAACTCCTACCCTTTCGGTTGATTGTGCCAGAAAATTCGAAGCGTAGACGAAAAAAAGGCAAAGCGTTATCAACAGAAACCTTATCATATAAATCCTCCATTTATGATTAAACAAAAGAACATACTCGGAGTTTACCGAGTTCTTACGTATTAACCTTACAAGCCAAGTCCAATAATCGAACGAATAACGAATTCACCCTTCCCTTTCGGATTGTTGCTAATCATAAACATTGGACCAACCGCTATCCATAGATTTTCTTTTCCGTGCGAAACAACAGCCCCAATGTAGTGTGCGTCTTTATCGCCTTTGAACTCGACACCTAACCGTAACAAAGGCGAAATCTGGTATCGAGCGCCAATAGCATAACCAGCAACAAATTCCCATTCACCCCCCTCTTTCTCGAATTCAAGTATGGGATTGATTGCAATGTTGAATTTACCTATGTCTTTGGCAAGTATTAATTTTCCCTCTATTTTCGATTTGGAGAAATCGGCATTGTTTCCATATTCAACGTAAATCAAAGGGTCGAGCGGGAATTGGTTTTTCTCGCCAATTAAAAATCGAGCCCGAAAGTCGAAACCATTGTAAAGGAAACTTCCCCCCGACAATTGAGAAAAATTTTGATAAATTGCAAAATCAAAATGCTTGGTCATTCCAATTTCGATTTCAAGTTTCTGTTCAATCGAAGCCTTACCTGCAATATCATTCGCTTTGGGCGCGGTAATAGTAAAATAATGTTCAATTTCTGCCTTGCCAGTATCCATTACTAAATACTCATAAGTCCAAACGTAAGAACGCATATCTGCAAAAGCTTCGAAGGCAATTCCTATGCAACAAAATAGAGACAGAACAAATAAAACTTTTTTCATACAAAATCTCCTTTTAATTAAGTTATATTTTTATAAAACCTAACAAATTAAAAAGACAAAACTAACTATTATTTTTTCCTTTGGTAAATTTTTTTAAATTCTGTAACTATTTGTTGCTTTATTTTTTTTGCAATAAATAGAAATTCCTTCCGTTTTGCTTACTGCAAGTATGTTGGACAAAGCAAGGAAGCGAATGGCTGAACCATTAATCAGTCAACGTGTTCCCTATGGGGTGAATCTCGGTGGGGGGAAATATTTTTGGTGTGCTTGTGGAGAATCGAAGAAGCAACCCTTTTGCGATGGTAGCCATAAAGTAAAGCGAATATTTACCCCTGTTGGATTCGAATTGACGGAATCGAAACACGTTTTGCTTTGCGGATGCAAACATACCAGCAACCAGCCTTATTGCGACGGAACACATAAAACACTATGAAGGACACAATTGTAGCATTGGCAACTCCGCCGGGTATCTCTGGGATTGCTGTTGTTAGGGTATCCGGCGAAGATGCTTTTTCGATAGTTGATAAATGTTTCGAAGGTAATGTAGAGTTGACTAAGGCTAAAACTCATACTATTCACTACGGCAAGTTCATAAAGAATGGCGAACTTCTTGATTTCGTTACTGCTGCGGTTTTCCGGGAGCCTAATTCTTATACAGGGGAAAATGTTGTAGAAATTTCTTGTCACGGGGGGCTCATTGTTGTCGATAAAATCATCGAAACGCTTATCGAATCGGGTTGTCGGATAGCGGAACCGGGCGAGTTCACCAAGCGTGCCTTTCTCAATGGTAAAATGGATTTAACACAGGTTGAAGCCGTTGCCGATTTAATTCACTCGACATCTGTTCCTGGATATCAGACTGCAATTCGCCAGCTTGCTGGGGAATTTAAAAACCGGCTTGCTATTTTCCGCAAAAAATTACTCGATTCCTGCGGATTGCTCGAACTCGAACTCGATTTTGCCGAGGAAGGCTTCGAATTTGTTGAGCGAGATAAAATTGATTTTGCAATAAACGAAGCTATACAATTTTGCGAAGAGTTAGCCGATAGTTACAAAAGTGCGGAAATCACACGTTCTGGCTTCTTTGTTGGAATCGCTGGATACCCAAATTCGGGGAAATCGACTCTTTTCAATGCCCTTTTGCAAAGGCAACGAGCAATTGTTAGCGATATTCCCGGAACTACACGCGATTACCTCGAAGAATCAATTTTCCTCGATGGGATACTGGTTAAACTTATCGATACCGCAGGATTACGCGACACATCCGATGTTATCGAAATCGAAGGTATTCGAATGGTTGAATCGCTTCTTAACCAATCGAACTTAATTCTTGTTATTAACGATGCTGCGGTTTCTTTCGACTATTCCGATAAACTCTATCGAGAATTACAATCGCGATATCCTTTTGCAAAAGTTTTAAAATTGCAGAACAAAATAGACATCTTGGATGGAACCTATCCCGAAGTGGAAGGCGAGCTATTCATTTCGGCAAAAACAGGGGCAGGTTTAAATATACTCAAGCGTAAAATAGCATTCGAAGCAAAGCAAAGCACAGAACGTTTGAAAGACGTTCTGGTGAATCAACGGCATTACATACTTTTGCAACGTGCAAGCAAGGAACTGCGAATCGCATTGGATTCGCTTCGGTCAGGTTTGGGGAATGAACTTATCGCGGTTGACATACACAAAGCAATTGCTACACTCGGCGAAATCACGGGCGAAAGCTGGAACCAAGAAGTTTTGAACAACATTTTTGCTCGATTCTGCATTGGTAAATAGAAACGTTCCACATAGAACATCCTCCCGTTAAATATTTGGTCTAATAGCGAAACAACAGTCAGCAACTCCTTCCGTTCAGATACTTATGGTCCGCATTTTTGTTTACCGAATTCCGCTACCTTGAACGAGATTATTGTTCTACTGACCTCTCTTGGAGTGACCTAGATTTTTCTTTTCATTTCATCAACACCATCTTGATTCTTTGAACAATTTTCCCCGTCCGAAACTGTGCAAAATAAACGCCCGAGGGTAAATCCTTTGCATCAAACACAGCCGTATGCTCGCCAGCGTTTAATTCTCCATCCACAAGCGTTGCAACTTCTCTACCGAACACATCGAAGACTCTAAGTGTCATATACTCGCGCTGTGGGAGGGAAAAGTGAATAGTTGTCATTCGCGAAAATGGATTAGAGTAGTTATTGCTCAGGTAATAATAGGATGAAAAATCTTTTTCAGGTGCTTGAACGTCTGTGGTCAGTCTCACCTCTACCTCGTAGTCTTCCACTTCACCATCCGGAGCTATCCCCCAGAAGGGTAGGCTATCTCGCGAGGAAAGCCTCACCCGAAGATAAGTTTGTCCTGCCACCGCTGCATCGGGCATCATAAATTCAAGCCGATGTTGTCCCGACACAAGAAATGTATCTTGAATTATATGCTCAGTGCTGTCTTCCCAGTCCTTATCCTGGTTGAAGTCCAGCCAGGCATTAACGTATCCTTCACCACCGTTGACCTCTACTTCGATCACAGCTGGCTGGCCAGGAATCAATGCTCCCGGAAGACTTACTCCATCTTCATCGTTGCCATCGTCGGGCTGACCATCCCATTCAGCATCTACTAACAATCCCAGACGAAGCTCTCCCACCACGTGTCCTGCTGCTGGATAGCCTCGATTAACTAACAAAGTTGGGTAACCCGAAATCTCTGCGCTGTCTGGTGCATCGCCAAAGTCGATGTAGGGCAACTCCGGTAGTGGCAACAGTTCTACCAAATGGTCCTCAACCTCACCATCTGGCGCGGCACCGGTCACTATCATCGCCGCACTATCAATCGTGGTAAACCGCACTCGCAGCGCCGTAAATCCTGTCTGAATGGCACTCGGCACTGTAAAGAACTGTTTCGGGCGCGTTGGTCCTGTTGGGATGAACACATTTTGCAAAATGTTCTCGTCGGGGTCGTCCCAGTCCCCATCGCGATTAAAATCAATCCACAGGCTCACATAGCCCGAAACCGTGTTCAACACTGTCAACTCCTGCTTGCCCGGATAGAGTTGCGGCACAGGTTGATGGAACGGCTCTGCCACACTCGGAAAGCGTGTGGGAATGTGGAAAATTAACCCATCTTCATCATCGGGCATAGGGAAAGCATCATCGCCCTCCAAAAACGAGTCTGGTTGGCTATCTCCCTCCACATCGAGAGCATTGCCCAGTCGTATGTTGAATATCGCACCATGCCGCGCTCCATCACTTGTCAATTTCGTCGGATAACCAAAAGGCACAGGTCCTTGCGGACTTCCAGTCTCCGGAGCATCCCCAAAGTCCATCCCTGTTTGAATATCCACAGAATCTACCCAGGTCCAAGCAAACTCCGAGGTATTACCCTTCGCATCGGTAGCCGTGAGTGTCAGTAAGTCCCCGGCTCTCACATCCAAATTGGCAGCCTTGCCCAGCACTACCCGCACATCCTGCTGCGCCAAAACCTGCGGATAAGTCAATGCCTGTAGAAACAGCCCAGTAGGGTCTTTCCCCCAATTAGCCTGCTTGAAAACCTCTACCGTCAAAGGATAGACCACTGTTCGGGAGTCGCTATCAACTTTATAGAATACAACTAAATCTCCATTCCAATCAATATAAGCATACGCCTCGGGGGTGTTTTGCTTCAGATTAGCACCTGTATCTTGGTCAGCAAGATAACCCCAACGAGCTTGATCGTTCTTTTCAGGCTTCTGGTTATCTTCCAGATCGATGGCTTTCGGCGGTTCCAAAAACCCAAAGAATCCAATAAAGTCGAACTTGGTTTCCGTAATTTGATTATGTCGTGCCCGACGACCATTCAGCTCCTTTATAGCCACACCACTTTTTGTAAAGTCAATAATGTAATTTCGATAAATAAAATTGCCCGAACTGTTTAAAATGTAAATACCCCGTGCCCCCTTACCTACACCGTGGATGACGTTGTTCTCAACTCGATTGCTGTCGGCACCCGTCCCAACATCATCTATGAACTCGACAGCGTTCTTTCCATTCTGAGCATTGAAAATATTGTTAGCTTGGGTAAGATAATCAGCACCGCCGATAGTGAATTTTCGACTGCCTTCAAGATGAATAGCACCTTCACCGTTTGAAAGCCTAACTAACCGATTGCGGTCTCCAGAGTCAGGGTAGATAATAACTCCTCCCTGGTCACGCCAGTTGCTCTGTTGCGGTGTGAGTTCCCCAATGCCGTTTTCCTGGATCAATCCACTCTTATGACCACGCAAGTAAATGCCCCATTCTGCATTTGCAGCGATGACATTGCCGATGATATCAACGTTCTCGATTTCTCCCCCGCCGAAAATACCGTGCCTACCATTCATAACAATCAGGTTGTTCTTTACTCTTGTCCCTGGTGAACCGTTCTTGATTCCATCGGACCCGTTGCCCAGCGCAGGAATCGGTTTTAAACCAAGTGTTGCTTGCTCTGCATTACGAGCTACGCCTATCTTGTTGTTGCTAATTTGAGTGCTACGGCTTTCCCGATTGGCACTAGATTCACCACTAATCCAAATTCCATTCCCCATATTACCAGAAATCAAATTACCTTGAATCCAGTTATCCGTTCCGGAACTTGTAACACAGATGCCTTCGTTGTTTAAAAGAGCTACTTTTCCTAATGCATCTGTCCCAATAAAATTATTCATAACCCCATTTCCACCGGCTCCATTAGCAATTTGAACACCAGTACCAGCACAACTTGTAGATGAAAAACCAGGGTCCCGATTGCCAGATATCAAATTGTTTTCAATAAGATTGTCGATTGTCCCATCACCCATAAGCGCTACCCCATAGGCTGAATTGAATAGTGATATCGTTCCTGTCCGATCTGTGCCGATAAGATTGTGCATTACCACATTATTTGTTGAAGCACTATCGATGAGTATACCCCCACCCCGATTCATCACTCCGTTACCAGAAATCAGATTGCGATCGGACACGTTCGGTCCTCCAACATAATTGCCCGAACTGCCTACGATACGAATACCATTTTTCTGATTGGGTACGCGGGTCTGACCGGTAGGGTTGATACCAATGAAATTGCCTACGATGCGGTGCTCGCTGCCACCCGTAATCAGAATACCATCACCTGGAAAACCACTAATAACTAGACCTCTAACCATACTTCCATAGTGATTCTGAAGTTGAAGACCAGAAGTCCTCGCGTTCTGACCGTTGAGCACTACTTTAAGAACCACGTCTAAACTACCCTTGGAAGTGTCGCTGGCGGCGATGGTGTTGGGCTTTGCTCCAGGCTGTGTATAAGCGTCAAGAGTCACCTGTTCAGTAATAGGCGGTAGGGTGCTGTCTGGAGTAATTGTCCACACACCCAAGCTTGGGTTGTATCCCGAGTCATTGGTCGGAATTTCAAATGTGATATTATCGGCTCCTTGCGAAGCGTTAGCTTCCTGAATTCCAGCTCGAAGCGTGCACTCGGGTTCTTGTTTACCATCTGGGCGAGTAATCATCCGACCAGTACTACACTCCCCATCGCCGGGGTTCTGGTCGGGGCGGTCGGCAGTGGAGTTCATCACCAAATTATGACCTGTATCCAACAAATAAGCTTCGTAGGGGTTTTGAGTTATGGGATTATAGCCTCTTCCTACGATAAAACGTCCGTCTGGAGAAATGCCTTCGGCTGTAGTAGGCCTCGAGTACCAGTAAATGTCGCTCAAATTTTCCATACCTGCCTGGGTCGTCCACCGAAAGGCACCCTGCTCGGCATTACCTACAATGACACTCCCGTTGGCAGAAACATCCAACGCTTCACTCCAAGAGCCGAGCGTCCCTAAATCCTCCATCACACCGTTTTCCCACCGAAAGGCATGCCAATTCCCGCTCGTATCCTGAGCTGCGCCTACTACTACCTTGCCATCTGCCGAGACAGCATTTGCACGGCTCCGACCACCTCCAAGTGTTCCCAAGTCTTGCATCGTGCCATTCTCCCACCGGAAGGCATGCCAATTATATCCATTGCCAATCTTAATCAAAGCCATTCCAACAACCACGCTACCATCTGCCGAGACATCGTAAGCAAAAGCTTCGTAACCGCCAGACAAGGCCCCCAGAAGTTGCCAGGTACCGTTCTCCCAACGAAAAGGATAGTCGTAGAAAGTAGAATCATCTTGAGCTTCACCCACCACTACACTGCCGTTGGCAGAGATACTATGTGCAATAAGCTGTTTGCCAAAATTGCTGCCCGGAGTTCCTAAATCCTGCATCGTGCCGTTTTCCCACCGGAAGGCACGTGAAAAGTTATTGGCATCATCTGTCGCACCTACCACAACCTTGCCATCAGCCGCGACAGCACTTGCTCCACTTTGCCTACCCCCAAGTGTCCCCAAATCCTGCATCGTACCACTTTCCCACCGGAAAGCATGCCAGTTCCCACTTGTATCTTGACCTGCGCCTACTACTACCTTGCCATCTGCCGAAACGCTTTTGGCTTGGCTCATCAGCCCTCCGAGCGTGCCGAGCCAGATAATTTTTCCCTTCCCCTGGGACCGAACTGTGCCGATACTGCCTCCCATTATCAACAGGACTACAATTATTATTATAATGGGTAACTTTGTTTCTTTCATAGTGTTCCTCATTGTTTTTTGATTATAAAAATATTACAATTTTCAAAACAAAATTTAAGTTTGAATTCCATATCGGTTCCCATAAAATTATAATTCTCGTTCTCAAATTCAAGTTCACTTCCTTTTATCCTTCTAACAAATCATCTTTAGAGGCAGTCTCTGAATTCTTAAAGAAATTTTTCGCTTGCTCTTTCAAAAATCAAAATTTAAATATAAGATTTTTTTCTTGAGGATAAAAAATTTTTCAATAATATTAATTTTTTTCCTTGTAGTCAATTAACTTTTTCTGATGTCAAAACTTCAAAATTTGTTTACTTTCCAACCACCATCATCTTTGCAATTCTTAAACTTGTCGTTCGTAATTCATAAAAATAAACGCC
>JBBIJO010000039.1:0-3973 GCA_037445895.1 Ignavibacteria bacterium
GTGGAGATGGCGGGAGTTGAACCCGCGTCCGAAGAGCTTCACCCGAAGTTACTACATACTTAGTCGTTCTTTTAGTTTCGCCTTCGAACGAACCGAACGACAGGTCTTCCGAAGGCTATCGGTTGTGAAATTTCACTAATGAACCAACCGAAAATCCATTAGCTAGCCTATCTATTTGCCACACCCTTTACCGAACCGACAGGCAAATCCGATGAAGGATGTTAACTGCGTGAATTATGCAGCTAAAGCGTATGAATTATCGGCATTTTTTGTTTACCGTTTGAATTTACGTGCAACCCCGGCAAAGCACGGTATGCAACTTTCAGGCTCATTCACCTCGTCGAAGCCATTTCATCCCCAAATTTCCAAAGAACAGTATAATTACTTAAATACCTTTTTAAAAGTAACGAGATTCTGCAAATTATATTGCATAATTAATTTTTTATGATGATTTCTTTTGGTAAATTTGTATCTTGTTTAGTGTTTAGTGTCGGATTTGATGGAAGCAAATCTTAAAACTCGATATAATTTTGCCGTTGCAATTTTGTTGATTGCTTTACTCTTTTTCTTTGGTCGCTTGTTCTATTTGCAAATATTAAAAGGTGGTGTTTATAAGCTTCGGAGCGAAACCCAAGCAATCAAAGCACAAATAATTTATCCTTTCCGTGGGAATTTTTACGATAGGAATGGAAATCTGATTGTCTATAATGCTCCCTCTTATTCATTGCAATTGTTTTTAGGAAGCTTTCGCAAAGATAGAATCCCCCTTCTTGCACATCTTTTGGGAATGGACTCTTCGGAGGTTTTCAACCTAATCCTTAATAGCGAAAAATACTATAGATACGGCGATATTAAAATTCTTCGTGATTTAGATCTCGAAACAGTTCAAAAAATCGAAGAAAATTTTGAATATCTACCGGGAGTCGAGATTGTCAGCGAATCGAAAAGGATTTACAACCTTCCAGCAAAAATGAGCCATATTATTGGCTACATTCAAGAAATAAGCAAAGAAGAATTAGAAACCGAGCAATACTACTCGATTGGCGATTTGGTAGGCAAAACTGGACTGGAAAAGACTTTCGAGAACGAACTGCGCGGGCAAAAAGGGAAAAAGTTTGTTGGATTGTTGGCTTATGGATTAAAAACCACAAAATTCAACGAAGGCAGAACCGATCAACCTGTTAAAAATGGGGACGACTTATTCTTGACAATCGATGCTCGACTTCAAATTAAAGCAGAAGAGTTGCTCGAAGGCAAACGCGGTGCAATCGTAGCAATCGACCCGAACAATGGCGAAATCCTTGCACTGGTAAGTAAACCCGATTTTGATGTGTCGCAATTAAACGGAAAGAACTTTATTCTTTACTATAATCAGCTAATTGGCGACAAGGAAAAGCCGCTTCTTAACCGCGCAATCCAATCGAGTTACCCACCGGGTTCGACTTGGAAACCATTGATGGCATTGGCAGCATTGCAAGAAGGTGTCATTACCGAAAATACAACGTTATATTGCCCGGGAAGTTTTCAATACGGCAATAGGTCGTATGGTTGCCACGGAGCACATGGTATGGTCAACGTTCGGCGAGCCATTCAATCATCTTGCAACGTCTTTTTCTATCAAGTTGCATTGAAACTCCAAATAGAGAGACTTGGAAAGTGGGGTCGTGAGTTTGGCTTTGGTCAACAAACAGGAATTGATTTGCCATACGAAAAAGCGGGAATTATGCCAACGATTGAGTGGCTCGAAAAAAGATACGGGAAAAATCGTTACCCCAAAGGTGCAGTTGTAAACTACGGCATTGGCCAAGGCGAAATCAACGTTACTCCATTACAACTTGCTTGCTACGTCGCAACAATTGCTAACGGAGGCATATATTATCGCCCACATTTAGTTAGAGCAATAAGAAATAGCTTGCTCAACCAAGTCTCGTACCTCGAAGTCGAAAACAGAAATCTAAATCTAAATCCAAAAGTCGTCGAAATTGTAAAGAATGGAATGTTCGATGTTGTAAATGTCCCAGGCGGGACCGCATTCGGAATTAAATTAGCCGGCTATGATGTGTGTGGTAAAACCGGAACTGCTCAAAACCCGGGGGGCCGAGATCATTCTTGGTTTATCTCCTTTGCTCCGAAAGATTCGCCCCGAATCGCAATAGCTGTATTGGTGGAGAATGCAGGATTTGGCGCAGTCGTTGCGGCACCTATCGCACATGAATTACTAAAAACGTTCTTTAATATTCAGGAACCTACCTTGCAAATTGATTCCACTAAATTTTTTAATGATTAATTTTTTTATGTGTAACTTTTTTGTGTGTAGTGTTTTATTTAAATTTGATTGTTTCCAAAAACATATAAAGAGGTTTTTATGAAAAGGTTCTATTTTTTATTGTTGGCTTGTTTTTTATCGTTTGCATTTTTTAGCTGCGAAAACAATAATAATGTTTCGAACGAAGAAAATATTTTCGCTGGCGTTCTTCTCGATGAACAGGATGTCCCCATTCCTTATGCAATCATAACCGCAGTCAAAGTAAGCGAAGGCAAAACCAATGTCTTGGTAAACGAACAAGTCGTTTTTCAGGATACTACCGACGAAGACGGTAACTTTGAATTAAAAAATTTACCAACACCACTTGGCTCAATAAAAATAAGAATTCAACATCCCGATTTTAAACCATTCGAAGACTTTCTATTGACTTTGCTCGAAAACCAGCAGAGGAAAAAACTCCGCTTCCGATTACTCCATAACGATGATTGCTGCGGATTAATTACTATAAGAACATTGGGACAAGATTCGGCAGCTATTGGAGATGTCGAAGTGAGAATCAACCGAAGGGAAAGCATCGTTCGAAAAGGGAAGACTAATGACAATGGAACAATTACTTTCGAAAGGGTATGTGCTGGCAACTATTGGGTTCGAATTGCAAAAGAAGGGTATCAAGTTATTGAACGGGAATTTGAACTCAAAGAGTGCGATACCTTAAATTTTGTTTATTTGTTGCAACGCAAAGAAGTCGATTCTTGTTGTAATGGTGTTTTGAAAGTTGAAGTCAAGAATAAATCGAACGGTGAATTTTTAAACGGTTCTTTGGTCAAATTACGCAAGAATGGAACTTTGCTTACAACCCTAACTGTGAAAGAAAATCAAGCTGTATATTTCCGTGAACTATGCCCCGGAACATACAGCTTATTAATTATGAAAGAAGGGTTTAAGTCGGTTGAAAGAAATGTAACACTTGAATGCAATGATACAGCTTCGATTACCGAGGAATTGGAACAAGACACCTGTTGCAATAGTGTTGTTAGGGTCGAAGTAAAAAATAACGAAAATCAACCTATTTCCCAAGCAAAGATTACCATTTGGAAAAACGGAACAAAACTTGGATACTATTATACAAATAACGATGGATATGTAATATTCCGCGAACTTTGCAAAGGAACATACGCTTTCGATATTCAAAGAGAAGGATACAAAGCGATAGAATTCAGCGTCGAGGTCGATTGTAATGAAGAAAAAGTTGTTACGAAAACTCTTGAAGCTACCGAACGAGACACCTGCTGCAATAATGTGATTGTTGTCCACGTGAAAGACAAAAATAATAATGAAAACCTTAATGGAGCAAAAGTAAAGATGTGGCAAGGCGGCGCAGTTGTGCAAACGGAGACAGTTATCGAAGGTTCAGCAATTTTCCGAAACATTTGCCGCGGAAAATATGGATTCTCGATTCTTAAAGATACCTACAAAACAATTGAATTTTCAGTCGAGGTAGGTTGTGGTGATACTGTCGAGATAACCAAATACCTCGAACGCGAATCGAGCGATACTTGTTGCTTCGGAAAAGTTGTTCTGTATGTTAAGGATTCCACGGAAAACACCGCGCTTGGGAATGTTACAGTTAATCTTTGGAAGGGTTCAACAAAATTGGGTTACCAAACTACGAACCAAGACGGTCGCGTTGTGTTCGAAAATCTTTGT
>JBBIJO010000039.1:4073-8841 GCA_037445895.1 Ignavibacteria bacterium
AACTACGAACCAAGACGGTCGCGTTGTGTTCGAAAATCTTTGTCCAGGTAATTATTCAATTTCTATTGCTCGAACTGGATACTACGGCAAAGAATTTACCTTCGAACTGGGTTGCAGCGAAACTCGCGAATTCGTTAAAAAAATTCTTCGAAAGACCGACGATACTTGCTGCACCGCTATACTGAAATTAAAGATTGTTGACGATTCAACCGGAGCCGCTATTTCTGGTGCCCGAGTAAGAATTATGTATGGGGGGACAGTAGTTGGCGACCCAGTTTCCAATTCCGAGGGTTGGGCTGCCGAAGATGGACTTTGTGCCCCAAGAACATATTCAATACGCGTTTCTGCCGAGGGTTACCAAGCGCGCGAATTTGAAATTACCTTCAGTGAATGTAATACAATCAAAGAAACCATTAGGCTGAACCAAGAATAAGATTTTAAAGAAACAAGTTCATATAACGTAGGAATTTCACACATTATCAACCCACGGGTCAACCCGTGGGTTGATAATTGAATAGACATCATTACCCAAAAGCACTTCGTCCATTAGGATAATTGACATATCACATCGTATCAATACAGCCGATTCTTTTCGACTTCCTGTTCAATCGATAAATATTTGCAGTTCTTCATACACTACCTTTCGAAGGTTCGGTCGCGAAAGGAACTTTTGCCTTTAAAATATACCTTACACATTCTAATTTTTTTAATAACAAAAACGATTCGAGAAGGCAGAACCCGGAACTACTTTAGTAATGTGTTTCAAGTCAATCCCATTAACCGAGTTATTTTTACGATTTTCTTGTTAATTTTGTTTGTTTGGGTAAGATAAGATTCAAGTTTGTATGAAATTCCCTAAAATAATGGGTATTGTTAATGTAACTCCCGACTCGTTTTCCGATGGCGGATTATTCGTTAAACCCGAGGCAGCAGTTGAATGGGGGCTGAAATTAATCGAAGATGGTGCCGATATCCTCGATATTGGGGGCGAAAGCACACGTCCAAATTCGGAATCTATCAGTATTGCCGAAGAGTTAAAAAGAGTGATTCCAGTCATCGAAGGAATCAAAAAACGAAACCCCGAGGCGGTGATTTCCATCGACACAACGAAATATGAGGTTGCAAAGAAAGCTGTAGAGTCTGGTGCTACCATTATAAACGACGTCTCCGGGTTGCGTAACGATTTAAGGCTTGCCGAACTAGCCGCAGAAAGGAATTGCTCCTTAATTATTATGCATATGCAAGGAACTCCGAAAACTATGCAGACTAACCCAACTTATGACAACGTTGTGGAGGAAATACTTCAATTCCTTCACCAACAAATAGAAGTTGCGAAACGCTATGGGGTAAAAACTATATTTGCCGATGTTGGAATTGGTTTCGGTAAAACCGTCGAACATAATTGGGAACTTTTGCGAAACCTCGATAAATTCTCCCAACTTGGGGTTCCGCTTCTACTCGGCATTTCAAGGAAATCGTTTATCGGAAAGACTCTTAACATAGCAAATCCAATTGAAAGGGACATCCCAACATTGCTACTCCATTCTTTGCTTCTTCGTTTCGATATTGATACAATTCGTGTCCACAACGTGAAACAATTTCAAATGTTGAAAACTTTTTATGATAATTTATACTTCAAAAATTAAAAATTTGTTTATTCTTCACTTATTAATTGCTATTACTTCATTTGTTTGCTTTAGCAAAGAGGATTCGAACAAATTTATCCAGTGGGCATCCATAGTCGTTGGTTACTCTTCGGAACGTGGACTGAAACAATATTCAGCAGAACAGGCTTTGGGCGAGCCAAACGTTCTACCTACTTTTGGTGAGTCTCCTTGTGCCTGGGCACCTCGTTTCGTCCGTTCAAGAGACATCGAGTATCTACATTTGGGTTTTGCTAATCCACAGCCAGTTAGAACAATCCTTGTCAATTTGAACAATTCTCCCAACTTTATCGACAAAATCTACCTTTTCGACGTAAACAACTCGAAATATCTTGTTTATTCGAAACAAACCAAAGAAATTTTCGATAAACAAGGGAATTTGGTTGCAATTTTAATCGAAAAAACCCATTATAAAGCCAAATCGATTCGAATAGAATTCAAGGCAAATGCTGCAATCGACTTTTTGCAGGTCGATGCGGTTGGGATCTCCGAATACGATATGAGTTCTTATCGAGTTGAAATAAACGAGTTGGCAATTCCCGAATTTGAAATCCAAGAGCCTGTAAATTTAGGGACAAAAATCAATAGTGTGGCGCAGGAACTTGCACCAATTGTTTCTCCCGATGGTCGTCGTCTATATTTCACTCGCGAAGGACACGAGGCGAATTTCGGAAAAGAGAAAAAACAAGACATTTGGTATTCCGATACTGACTCGGCTGGCGAATTCGGCTATCCCCACATTCTTGGCTATCCTATAAATAACGACTACCATAACTTTGCGTTTGCTACTTCTGCCGATGGCAATTCGATACTCTTAGGCAATGTTTATCTTCCAAATGGCTTGATGAAAAAAGGCGTTTCTATCTCTCAATTTAATGGAAAGGAATGGAGTTTACCACAACAGATTGAAATTGAAGGTTTCGATAATCTCAATAACCATACAGCTTATTTCTTATCGGCAAGTGGGAAAATTTTAATTTTATCGATTGAAACCGAAGAGTCTTATGGCGGGCTGGATTTGTATGTAAGCTTTTTGCAAGACGATGGGAAATGGTCGAAACCGCTTAATCTTGGCTCGGGAATAAATACTGCTGCGGACGAAACTTCTCCTTTCCTTGCCTATGACGACGAAACTATGTATTTCTCGTCTTCTGGTTATCCGGGGTATGGTTCTAACGATATTTTCTTTTCTCGCCGATTGGATACTACTTGGCGGAGTTGGTCTAAGCCTGTTAACTTAGGAAAAATCGTAAACACAAAACTTTGGGATGCTTATTTTAACATACCAGCGTCGGGAGATTATGCTTTTTTTGTTTCAACGAACAATTCCTTTGGTAGAGAAGATATTTTTAAGGTATATTTGCCGAAAGCCCTTCGACCCAAACCTGTTGTAATAGTTTATGGAACCGTGTTGAATAAAAAGACAAATCAACCGCTCGAAGCAACTATTCAATACGAAGTTCTACCCGAAGGAAAGATTGTTGGCATTGCAAAGTCTAATTCGCTTACCGGCGAATATAAAATTGTGCTTCCCGGCGGTGCAAAATATGGATTTTTAGCAAAAGCCGATAGTTTCGTTTCGATTAACGAAAACATAAATATTCGAGTTGATTTGCGATACCAGGAAATTCATCGCGATTTGTATTTGGTGCCTTTCGAAGTTGGCGAAACAGTTCGTTTGAACAACATTTTTTTTGAATACAACAAATCGGAACTTTTGGAAGATTCGTATTCCGAACTAAAGAGACTAACAAAGTTGTTGAAAGACAACCCCAATATGGAAATTGAAATCGCCGGTCATACCGACAATATTGGCTCGACAGCGTATAATCTCGATTTATCTCGCCGCCGAGCCCAATCGGTCGCCGATTATCTAACATCCGAAGGGATTGAGCCGCAAAGATTGAAAGTTAGGGGTTATGGGGAACGTCTTCCAGTCTCCTCGAACGAAACCGAAGAAGGACGCCAAATGAATCGCCGTGTCGAGTTTAAAATTCTAAAGCGCTGATTATATATTTTTAATAACCGTAAACTTTTTGTAAATTGTATATTACTATATTGATAGATATTGATGAAGTTTTTCGAGGTATTTATGGGTAGAAGTAAAGGATTTACAGATTCAGAACTTGTAACCCTTGCAAGGGTCTTTAGCGTTCTTTCCCAAACTTCCCGTTTGAAAATTTTACGCTCGTTGGTCGAAGGGGAAAAATGCGTTACTGAAATAATTAATGCAACAGGCTTAATGCAAGCAAACGTATCGAAACAAATCAAAATCTTGGAATCTGCTGGTATTGTTGGTTGCCGACCTGCTGGCTTGCAACGCTACTATCGTATTGTCGATCCTTCGATTCTTGAAATATGTGAGGCAATTTGCAAAAACCGAGAGTGAAAGCTTTCTTCGACGTTTTTCTTTTCCCCATCCGACTACTCTTGATTGTTGTTATTACGCTTATCGATTCTTCGTTTGCTATACTTGGAACAACGCTTTGCCCCAAATTTTATAGGCGGTTAAACCACTATCGCGCGTGGGCTCGCCGATTGCTTCGGGTTGCGGGAGTCGAAATAGATGTCGTTGGGCTTGAACATCTTGCAAAAGAAAGAACTTACGTTTTCATTGCTAATCATTCAAGTTACTTTGATATTCCCGCAGTGTTCGTTGCTATTCCATCGTTGCTTAGGATTATGTATAAAAAAGAGTTGGAGAAAATCCCGTTTTTTGGTTGGTATTTGAAAAAATCCGATTTTATCGCAGTCGATAGAGAAGAAAGCTCAACGGCAAGGAAAAGCTTGCTCGAAGCACTTAAACTCATAAGGGAAGATGTTTCTGTTTTACTCTTTCCCGAAGGAACCCGTTCTTTGGATGGACGATTGGGCGAGTTCAAACGTGGAGCATTCCTTTTGGCTACTAAATCGGGGAAAAGCATTGTTCCAGTAGCAATTGTCGGGGCAAACCGACTACTGCCGAAGGGAAGTATTTTCTTTCGTAGCGGAAAAATTTACGTAAAAGTCGGCAAGCCAATAGAACTAAACGAACCCCAAACGAAAGAAAATCTATCGAAATTGATTGACGATGTAAGAGGGTGGATAGGAAGGGAAGTATAAAT
>JBBIJO010000040.1:0-7832 GCA_037445895.1 Ignavibacteria bacterium
ATAGGTTTTAAAATGAAAAGAATATTTTTTGTCTTTATAGTAATGTTTCTTTTTTTGTTTAGATTTACAAGCCTTGCTGAAACTATTACTGTCAAAGGTACAGGTGGGGTAGTGGATCTGCCTGGTGGTATTCGTTGCTACTGCCCAACTTACCACCCCACCGCCATTTGTGCAATAATTCGAAAGAATGTAACAGGGATACCCGAATATCCAGACAAATTAACGCATTATGACGAAAGTGGCAACCCTCTCGAGACAGTAAATGTTAGGCAAGCCGAAGAAACATATAACGGACAACCAACTTGGTGGGTTCAACCACCAGGTGTGCATTTGCTTAAAAAAGGCAACGTCGAGTCGAATGCAAAAAAGGAAAAGAAATAAGAACAAAAGGGGTGAGAATTTTATTTCTCACCCCTTCATAAACTTATAAATAAAGAGGGAAAGGGAATGAAACGAGTTTCAATTTTAATATTAATAATAATAAGCTTGTTTTGTGGTGTTACTACTTTATCTGGTTTAGAATATTTTCGTATTAATTTCAAGGGGCAATCCAAAAATTTACGAAATCTTTATAAAAGTTTGAATCTAAGCAAAGATGAGGTTATTGTTTATTTTATATATCCTAATGCAGCACCAAGACTAGAATTTTTAATAAATGAGTCGTACAACTACATTAAAAATTTGAACTACACTGGGAATATAATAGGAATTATCAACTTTCCGAAATACTGGTATGCAAAGGATTATATACAAAAAATGGCTTTTCCATTCAAATGCGTAATAGACACAAATTTTGATTTCTTTACCGAGCTTACTAGTATGAACCCAATGGTACCTCCTCTATTAGTAAAATTTGATAAAGAAGGAAACTTGAAAAATCAGATTAGTCTTTATGGAATAACAAATCTTTCCCAAGTAATCACCTCCTTTTTAAAAGAAGTTGACACAAACAATCGAAAACCTGAAGAATGGATACCCAAAAATGGATTTGAAAAGAACGACTTTTTAACATATCCAGTTTTAAAACCCGAAATCTTTTTGGAGATAAACGAAGATCCTATTAATTTTTTAGATCTTATAATTTCATTAAAAGTTGACCCAAAAGAAAAATATTTATTTCTTAACGGGCGAGGTTCATATCGTTGGTCAATTTATAGGTATAAGACAAGCACTGACAAAGAGAGGTTTGAAATTGAACCTGAATTATATATTCGAAAATACTTTTCTTCTGACATTGATAGCTCCAAATTCCTTGAACTTGAAAAGAATTATTCTTATGCAAAAAGTATGTTAATGGATGGATTTTTTGAAGGAGACAGTATATTTATTATCCTATCTGTTCTCCCTCAAATTTCTTTTGAAATTTCTAAAAGCGATACGATTTATTATGCATCAACCAGATATGCTTTTTTACATTTTAATTATTATACCAATAAAATTCAAAGAATTGTCCCCATTAACCTCGAGCGAATTCCAAATTATTTTGCTGTTGCCCCCTATACTCAATTAAGTTCTATTAATTCCAAAACAAAAGAAGTAGCCCTTACCTTATATAAAGGTTACCCAACTGTGGGCTTTAATAAGCCTGTGGATACATCTTTCTATTTAAACCCTATCACCCCAAGTTTTTATGATTTCGCCCCTCTGTTTTGTTCATTTAACTATGAAACTGGAGAGTTTATTCGCTATTACGGAAAAGTGGGTATGAGCCACGGAAAATTAGGGACCGGGTATTTTATGTGTATGCCTTTGATTGCATTTGACCAACGGGGAAAGTATTATATTGCCCAGAATTTATCTGATTTTGTAGAAACAGACTCTACAGTCTTAAAGATTAAATCATATTTCGAGGAATCATTATTGGTCCAACACTTAAAACCGGTTGATTCATTACCCGACATTTCTTTTTATTATCTTATCTCTGATTCAAACAAAGCAAGAATACTCGATATAATAGCATATAAGAAAAATCTTATTTTGTTATGGAGATTAAAGGAAAAAAATAAAACTATTAACGAATCTGAACTAATGCTACTGCAAATATACAATATCGAGAACAAAACTTTAGAAAAGGAGTTAGTGCTGCCTTATACTTATCGTGGTTCCAAGTTTTCAACTCACTTCTTCAATCCTCAAAAATCTGAATTATATGCTTTATATTATAACTCTCGCCAGACATTGGTTGTTAAATATGAATTACCTTGAAATAGAGAAAATAAGAAAAATTGAAAATATTATGACTAAATTAATTTAATAAAAAATCGGAGGTAAAATGATAAAATACTCTTTTTTATCTACTTTATTCTTATTTGGCTTAATTTTTATGGCTAATGGGGGGGCTTGGGTCCCACAAAATTTACCGCCAGGGGATTGGGCACTTTCTTCAATACATTTCGTTGATTCGTCAAAAGGAGTTGCAGTAGGCCCTTTAAACGCTGTTTTGGTTACTTCTGATGGTGGAACTAATTGGGTCATACCCAAATTACCGAATTTTTCGACGGATTATATGTTTTGGGATGTTTTCATAAGAAATGATGGTTTCGGTATTGTTGTTGGAACATTGGGTTCTGTCTTGAGAACTTTCGATTATGGTCAAAAGTGGGAACAAGTAAGTTTTCCAACGACCGATGAATCCTTATCGTCGGTTTGGATTATTGGTAACACAGTATGGACAGGTTCTAATAAAGGCAAAATATATTACAGCACGAATCTGGGTAGTAGCTGGGAACTTCATCAACAAATTCTTCCAACATCAATCAATTCCTCAATTAATTTTACATTTATCTCAGATAGTGTTGGTTTCATAGCTAATGGTAATGCATTATTTAAAACAACTAATGGTGGAACAACTTGGGAAAAAATTGGAAATTCCCAAAATATTACAAAGGTCTTTTTTATCGATGACTTAAATGGTTGGGCTATTGGCGACCAAGGGTATTTTGCAAAAACTTCTGACCAAGGGATAACATGGGAAACAGTAGATTTCCCTACAAAGGATTACTTAACCAGTCTTTTTTGTGTGGATAATTTGCACGGCTGGATAACGACTTTCAATTCTAAAATCTATTCAACTTCGGATGGCGGTTCAACCTGGAATTTAGAATATGAAAATTCCAAACCATATTACTATCTTACCGACATCTTTTTTGCGAATCCTCGAAAAGGCTGGGCGGTTGGTTCTGGCGATAGAAACAACGCAATTTTGACTTATACAAGTGTCTCTTCTATTGGCGAAGAACCGCAACGTATTTCGCCGTTTTTTCCCGTAGTGAATAATTCCCTATTTATCAATTTAGGCAAAAGTAATTACGTATTATCAGAATTAAAAGTGTTCGATTTGTTCGGTAATCAAGTTTGTTATCGAAACTTTTCAAACGATGGGAATACTGATATTGTCATAAATCTAAATTATCTTCCGAACGGCATTTATTTTGCGAAATTACTTATGCATATAAATCAAAAAACTATTTGGGGATTCGAAAAAATTATTATTAGCAAGTAAATGTATTTCACTTGTTAAATTCAACGAGGATTTCGAACACAAGTCTGTTCGAAATACATAATTCAATGGTTGTGTAGTTGAAGTTCCTAAGCCCTAAAATGTTCATTTTGGAAAGAACTGTTTAACAATTAATTACAATTCCCATAGTTTTGGAGTTTATTGGATAGAAATGCTTGCATAAAATGTAATTATTGACCGCAAGCCAACGATAATTATAGAATAGTTTAGATTTAAATTATGTTAAATGAAAATAGAAGAGGTGTAAATATATGCTTTTGCAAGCAAGGATGCTTGTCCTACCTTGGGAATTTTCGAATTACCCCTACTTTCCCTTAAACTCCAAAGAATTTCGCATATAAATTGTGTCCGAATCGGGCAAAATTTTCGAAATATCCCGTAAACCATTGATTCAAAGCAATTCCAAATGCTTGGGATTGCTTGTAGTCCTGATAATTTTCGATGCCGCCAGTTCGGACAATATGGAACTCACGCGATAAGTTTTTCGTTCGCAGATATTCCGAGGCGCATTTTGTTAGCCGAAGCGATTTATCTTTTAATGGGCTCCCGCCGATACCACCCCCGAAACTATCAATAAAAAAATCATAAGATTTAAGTTCCAAAGGGTCAATCGTTGGTCGCACACCCGTGTAATCTGTCGAAGTATTGCCGAAATTAACCCCGTCGAATTCCAAATCCAACAGCAAATCGAGTAGCCGGGGAACATTTTCCAACAGAAAATCGTTGGAAAGTTTGATAATCACAGGCAAATTACGATTCCTATTTTTTAGGAAATTTTCGGAAACGAACTCCAATCTTTTTACAAAATCATTGTCGAGCAACCTAAATTGGCGCCCTTCGTGGTCAACGTTCGGGCAACTTTCGTTCAGTTCGATATAATCAACTTGTGAGCGCTCGAAAAGACGAAATGTTTGGATTAATTCCACAATAGAATTGTGGTCTTCTGCGTCGGCAGCAATACTAATTCCAAGCGGAACACCTTTGCGTTTGTCGATAGAATTTAACTTTCGGGTAATTTCGTTTGCACCCGAATTCGGCAGACCTAACCAATTGGAGCTTGCTTTCGAACGCGGATACGAAAGAAACGGATGAACAATACCGAATTTCGTGTTCCCAGAACGTGCTCGTGGAGTTACCGTTCCTGCAAGAAACGAACCAGCACCTTGGCGGTATGCCAACTCGTAGCCTTCGGCTTCTTTGAACATTCCGGCAGCATTGAAAAGCGGGGACGCAAACTCAATATCCCAAAGCCTTGTTCGAAGTTCAGTGGGTAAAGATACTTTTTTAGGAATTTCGCGAACCAATTTATTTAAAAACTTTTTCCTCCCGGGAGAATAAAGAAGACAAGCGTAGTATGGCGTCCGAGCAACAATAAATCTTCGCAGTGGTCCATCAATTTTTGCTAAAAATTCACAAGCAGTCATTATTTCACTATATACATATAATTTGGAATTTTGATTTTAAAAATTGTATAGCCTCCTTCGAGGTCGCTCCATTGGTCGCCAATTGAACCTACAATAGAATACCCTTTTTCGGTTAATTCCTTGCGCTTCGTTGTTTTGTATTCCTTTGCTGCAATGTTTTGTTCAGCGGTTGAGCGACAAATTAGAGTATCGAAAATCGAATAACCAGCATTTTTCAGATTCCTGTAAGTTGCTTCATAGTAAACGAAGGAACGCCCGGTAATAAAAATAATTTTATATCCATACGAAAGGAGCGAATCGTAGAACATTTTGACTTGGGGAATCGACGGAGCTTTCGACTCCTTAATCCATTTATCCCATTCTTCTTGTATATATCCGAAATCGTATTTTATTTCGTATTCAAAATTTGAAAGAGCAGTTTCGTCAACGTCGAAGACAAAAGCAGAGTTGTTTTGAATTGGAAATTGCTTGACAATCCTAATTGCATCGGCGATTATCGAATCCATCTGGCGATTGTATTGCCCCGAGCGATAATATTCCTTAACCGCGGTCTTCGCATCGGAAAGATTAACAACAAGCGGAACCTGAGAAGTTACCCCACTCCAAGATGTTATCAAAATAAATACTGCAAGGGAGAAATTGGCTATATGTAACTTCGTTTTCATTTCCTATTCTCGATAGCAATATTTACAAGTTCATAATCGAGGAAATTTAGAAGCACATCCGGAACGATTTCGAGGATTAGACCTTGCTTTCCCCCATTAATATAGATTTTGTCGAGTTCAAGGATTGATTTTTCGATAAAAACGCGCATCGCTCGCCGTGTTCCGAATGGAGAAGTCCCCCCAAACAGATAACCTGTCCAATTTGTCGCCGTTTTGGAATCGCTTGGAAATACTGCTTTGACGCCCAAAATTCGAGCCAATTCTTTGGTAGAAACTTCTCTATCGCCATGCATTAACACAAGGAAGGGTTGTATCCCCTCCCCTTCCATAACCAAAGTTTTCACAACTTTGTGCAACTCGACACCAAGTTCATCGGCTGTTTGTTTGGCTCCACCTTTAGGTTTGTATTCATATTGAAAGACCTCGAATTTCGCCTTTCGCTCTTTTAGAAATCGTATCGCCGATGTTACCGGTGCCTTTTGCATTCATACCAAAAAATAAGAAATATAAAATTACAAAACACTGTTTAATTTTTAACAACTGTATGTGTCTCGAATTCGGGTGCGTCCTCGATTGTCTTTTTGACTGCACAAATGCTTGCCGATTTAACCAGAGCATCGTAGTATTTCTCGGGAAAATCCTTTGGAACCTGGATTTCGAGTTTGATTTTTGCAATTTTCCTTTGGATTGGGTCGTAAACTAAATCCTGAACTATTTCAATACCTTCGTAGGCGATATTGCGGCTTTCGCAAAAACCAACGACGTAGATACCAGCGCAAGTGCCTATCGAAGCAAGGAATAACTCGAATGGCGCCGGAGCACTCCCATCGCCACCATCCTTAATCGGTTGATCCGTATGAACAACAAAACCACTGGGCATAATTGCATCAACTCTTTTGTTCCCCGGAAAAACAATTTTGATTCCCATAATTTAACTCCTTTTGTTTAACTTGCAAATTTATTATCTCAATAATCAAAAATAAAAACTATATAACTAATTAGTAATATAATTATTGTTATGGCAAGAAAAAGAAGGAAAAAGGCGACCAAGTGGATTGTTATTGCAATGCTTCCTGTTTTGCTATTAATTATTTTTGCTTCATACACTTATTTTTTCCTGATGGAACGCCCTTTCAATTCCGAAACTTATATTCGACTTCCCCAAAATGTTTCTGCCCGAGAGGTTGTTAAAATTATGAACGAGCACGGGGCATTGCAACCTCGCTCGATTGCAACCGCAATATTTCGTGGAATAATACTATTTACAAAATATCTCCCATATTCGGGGACATATAGATTCACAGAAAAAAACACGAATCTCGATATTATTGCATCTATTTTCTCTGGCAAGCAACTTTCTGTTGTATCGGTTACCTTTCCCGAAGGAATCACAATCCCGGATTTTGCCCATATCCTCCGGTCGAAACTTGGGGTGGATTCGGTTAGCTTCGTTGCAGAAACCCAAAACAGAAAATACACCGAGCAACTTGATATTCCTATAAACTCACTCGAAGGCTACCTGATGCCAGAAACATATTTTTTCTATTACAGGACTGAACCATCGGAAATTGTCCAAAAACTAATTGCACAACAAAATAAGGTTTGGAGTGAACGCTTCGAACAAGCCGCTCGCACAAAAGGGCTTAGCCGACATTTCATTCTTACCCTTGCATCAATCATCGAAGCCGAATCTCCGTTGAAAGAGGAACGCCCACGCATTAGTGGAGTCTTCTACAACCGCTTGAAACACGGATTGAAATTGGAATCCGACCCCACTGTCCAATACGCTCTTGGTTCGAAACGAAGGCTTAAATTTCGGGATTTAAACTTCAACAATCCATTTAATACCTATTTCTACAAAGGTTTGCCTCCCGGCCCAATTAACTCGCCAAGTGTCTCGGCAATCGAAGCAGCGTTGAACCCAGAACACCACAATTTCTTATACTTCGTAAGTGTGGGCGACGGCTCCGGCAAACATCTCTTCGCAGAAACATTTACCAAACATTTAGCATACAAAAGTCGCTTTAAAAAGAATCAAAGACAACAAAAGTGACTTTAACGCAGGTTATTCATAAACCTTAGTTCAGAAAGAAGATTTACGTGGTTTTGTAGCTCCAATAAGTCAGAGTATAAAAACAGTATAGCTTTTATTTGACAATAAAACCGAATCAATGCGTAACTACAATTTTTTGGTTAAACATACGATTGCCCGATTGAATGCGA
>JBBIJO010000041.1:0-7337 GCA_037445895.1 Ignavibacteria bacterium
TTAAAATGAAAAGAGGAATGCTAAATATAGCTCTTATTATGTTGTTTATTATTAGTTTTTCTTTGGCTAATGTAGTTGACATTAAAGCAGGAAAGCAACCAAAAGTCAAAAGTACAAGATATATGTGGTATAACTTTACATTCGTTTTTATCGATACAGACGCCGATGGTTGCTACGACTACTTAGTTGTATTCAAAGACAACGACCTGGTATTTGATACTCCTTTCGTCGTTATTAATCCGATTCCTAACGATACAACATTTATTCAGGACGATTCTCGAATAGAAAACCTAACTATCGAACAATGTCAGGAACCTTCCACACGCTATTTCATTTATTTCGATGCTTTTACTCCCGACTCTATTTATATTGGTTCTTTACATTCGGATTGTAATTCCGATACAGCATTCTTTGTAGTCGCGGGCTCACCTATTTTCTTGTCGAACATATTAGGAGCAAACAAGTTTGAATCAAAAACAATTATCTTTCAAAAGTCAAAAGTGGAAGATTATTTAATCTCTTTTGGAGACGAGATTTCAGAACCTACCATCACAGTTACAAATAGTATTGACAAAATAGTGTCAAATAGACATTATTCTGAAAGAAAAGATGGGCTATATCTCCACTTGAAGGAACTTTCTTGTGGAATATACTTCGTAAGAATCACAAGCCCGCGAATCATACTATCTTATAAAATAATCATTTATTAACATCAACAAGGAGGCTAAAATGTTTAAATCAGCAATCTTTTTTATATTCTTTTATTTGTTGGGGATTCAATTGGGTTTTGCTGCAACAGCAAAGACAATTGAAGGGGATTGTAGTTCTAGCGATAAGAGTAAGCAATTTAAAACAAAGACCTATATCGATCTTGACGATGACGGAAGCTATGACTATCTGGTAACTCGCTGGTGCAACGATGTAATAACGAAAACGAAACTTAAAATTATTTTTCCAGGCGGTTCTGGCGAGTTCAGTCCTGCTGATGTCCCCATCCATCAGTTTGATTATCTCAATTTTGAAGAAGGAAGCTTAGATTGTCAGTTTGCCTTTTTGTTACGAGAAGAACTCGATGGTCCTATACTTGCAGTTGAACAAAAAGAATTTTCCAACGATACCTGTTTCATTTATGTCCTTGTAGATAATATTTTTGGAACATTAGATGAAGCCACGCGAAAAGCTTATCCTTTGGGTGTTTTCAATTCCGAAAAAAGAATGTATATAAATGAAATTTATCTTAAAGAAGCACAAAAAGTAATGATCAGTATCGAGCAAGAACAAGGTGAAACTATCAAGGTGAAAGAATTAGATGGCAAAGAAGGCTGGAATCTTTTCTTCTTCAAAGTACCTGCCTTCATACGGAATGGAAAATTTTATTTGCAAGTCAAAACACAGACAGGTGAATTTGATTCTACGGTCCCCATAACGCTCAACTAAACGTCGATTCCCATTTAGGGGAAAATTGCTTGGACAACAAAAAAGGCTGTCTCGGTAAAAGAAAACCGGGACAGTCTTAACCTAAAGTGGCAGCAAATAAATAAACAAAAGGAAAAAAATATTCGTCATTTAAAAAATATTGTTTTTGCAATTAAAAAACGAATTTAAATTACATTTCACTATACTATAAATTTCTACATCTGCTTTCTTCCCTCCCCGCCAATCATTGCTCGCAATTGATAATACCGCCAAGGTCTTCGGCTGGGCTTCGCTCCAGTGTTTTGAAATTGTTGAATCATTTCGGGAGTGGTGGCATTCTCCCTCGCTCGTTCCCTCCCCTTTTTGCTAAAAAGAGTGGGCAGGGCAAAAAAAGAAGACATTATAATCCCAAAAATTTATTTTCCAAGCGATTTTCTAAAACATAATTTGCAATCTCAATGGCACCATCGGTTGAATATCCAAACTTATTTTTTAAATTGCTTACTAAAAATCGAATATCTCGTTTGGTTTTCTCATCGTAGTTCGAAAAGGCTGGAGCTTTGAAATCGAGAAGGGCACGACGAAAATTCTGGTTCCCCGAATACGGAGCAATTGAATTCTCTTTAAGATATTTAATATATCGGGAGTAAAGCTTTTTGAACTGTGTTGTTTCCTTTAAAGAGCGACTTTCGACTTGGATTTCTTGTGCTAATGTAGTGTTGACGTAAGTCTGGCTCATTTCTCGTCGGAATTTTTTGCGTTCGAGTGTCGAGCTATTTGTTCCAAGCATCACCATTTCGAAAGCCTTGAAATAATCTTCGGAAACTTCGATTTCGTCGCCAGTGTATGGGGATTTCACTGTTTCGCCGATATCGAAATTTATCGCATAAAGATAGTTCCCTATTCGATTTTCGATTTCTTCTTGGTTGAAATCATACAACGATTCTTTAACCTCTTGGACTACTTTATAGTCATAAGTATTCGAAAGCAAAGGTATAAAGTCTTCGGGAATTCCTTTTGCTTCTTTGATGTTCGATTGCAAGAAGAAGTCGACGACTTTATCCATCGTAATTTGCTTCGTGTCGTTGGGAAATTGTTCAAGGAATTCTCCCAAAAGTTGAATAGAATGACGCCCCGAAATTCCTTGGAAACCTTCGTCTGCCGATTCTTTTAGGATTTGAGACAATAATTGCGAATCGAGCTTTTTTAAATCTTCTTCGTCGAGCCACTCGGGAATGTCCCAAGAATAAAGCAAAATTTTAAGTAGGACGAGGTTTTGGTCGAGAAATTTTTGATATTTTCCTGGTTGCGAAATCCATTGTTTCATCGTGGTAGAATTTTTGTTAACTCTCGAAGAAATAATGATCTTAGCAAAATTTTGCAGCACTCCGGGCAAGAAGCGGGTTTCGACGTGTTCGCCAAACTTATCCTTGTAGATTTCGACTTCGGTTTTGTAGTCGAGCACATAGGGTGTTCGAACGTAGATAATTCTATCCTGAAAAGATTTAACTCCCTCGAAATGTATCTTATCCTCTGGATTCACAAGCCCAAGAAACAACGATTTAATCCGTTCTTCGACAAGTCCAACCTTATGGATTCCATCGCTGATGATTCCGTGAAGCCGAAACAGACGTTCAAGATTGTTCTCTTTAATATCCATCAACGCATAAATTCCATTGTTCGTAAAAGATAAATCGGAGAAAGTAAAATCGATATTATCGGTTCTAAGAAGATAACGCAGAGCATCCTCCATAAATTTATTTACAAAAGGCTCTTCGTTTATTGGGTCGGAAGGATTGAACACGCTGATTCCAACCCCAAATAGGCGTTTAAAAACTGCTCTCCGAGCATAAATCATACTAAGTACCTTGGTTGGTTCTTTAAGTCTATCGAGCATCACACTATAAAGGGATTGACAAATATTGCAAGGGACATCGCGCAAAACCCATTCGTATTCAGTGTCGTTGAATAGTTTATCTTTGAATTTTTTATCGGGAATCAATCCGTCGAGTATAGTTTGCCTAATATTTTTTGGAATTTGGAGTATCGGATGGTCGTGGCGTGGGCAAGAAAAATCGATTGATTTTCGCGAGCGTAGCTCCTCGTTCGAGATTTGAAGATGTTCTTGGAGTTGGTCGCGTTCTTCGCCGTTAAAGACACTGTATGGTGTTCCTTCGCTATGGATTGCTGCTATGTCAATTCGCCAATATGTCTTGTATACCGCTCCATCGGGCAACTGAGTAAACTCTTCAACCTTTTGGGTTAAGTTATTCAAAAAAGTACTTTTTCCGCTGCCTGGCGGTCCTTCGAAAAGTATCAAATGGTTTTGGCTTGTTCGACGTTTGAAAGAATTCACAAGGTCGATGAATCTTTCTGCAAAGATGCGGTCGGCAAAAAATGGATTGTCGCAACCTTTCACCAACAACCTACTTAAATCATATTGAGGAGGGATTTGGGGAAGATTCGGGTTAATTTGTTGCCCAAGTATCTTTCTAACATAATAATACACCATATCGTAAAACAATTGAAAGACATCGCGAAGATAAAATTTCGGCTCTCTGGCAATCCTTTCCATAAAATCATAGAAGGGGATTGGCGACCTTACTTCCTTCGGTGCCGACCCAATAGCCTTAGTAATTAATTCCGCTATATTTGTGGGAAATTTTTCCGACGACTCCATTTCCTTCATTTTTTTCACTATTATCAAAATACATAAGCCAATTTGCTAAATAAATATAACATAGCAAAATGCATTTATTCCAACTCGAACTACTCGAACTACAAATAAAACAATAATAAAAAACCTTTTCATCGTTAAAAAGAGACAATGGATTTAATGAAACAACACAGGAATAGGAAAATCAAGGCGAAATTGCTACGATTCAGCCTCCTTCTTTTTCAAAATAGAAACAAAGATAGCTTGGGTTCTATGCAATAATTGTCGTGTGATTTTATCGACTTTTTCTTTTGCCTCGGGGTTAAGTATGTTTGCATATTCTTCGAGCAATTGCGTTCGAATCATTTCAAACTTTTCTCGATATGGTTCAAAGATGTCGTTTTTGGAAGATTCTTGCCAGGCAAGGAAAGCGTTGGTTTCTTGTTCGAAAATATTTTCGCAAAGTGGCAGTTCGTCGAGTTTAGCACTGTTTTGCTGCTCAAGGTATTGCTTCAATGTCTCGATATTGTAGCAAGTGATTTCGGGGGGTAAGCCATCGGTTTCGACATCTCTTGGAATTGCAAGGTCAATTATGATTTTTGGTTTTGCTGTTAAATTATATGCCCTCCTAATTAAATTTGCAGAGATTATCACTTCGGTTGCAGAAGTCGAGGTAAAAAGTATATCTGTTTTTGGTAGAACTTCGGCAATGTCTTCGAGCGGATATGCATTCCCCCCGAATTCTTCCGCTAGTAACTGGGCTTTGTGTAGAGTTCGGTTGACAAAGAAAAAGTTCGAAAAATCTTTCTTTTTCAACTCGGTTGCAATAATTTTTGAATTTTCATTTACTCCAACTACTGTTACCCAAGCATCGTTGTCAATTGATTCTTGGACAATTTCGGTAGCCAGCCCCGAAACGGACTGTTTTCCTTTCCCTAATGACGTTTTTGTTCGAACTTCCTTTCCACATCGAAATGCGGAATGGAACAATTTATGTAATGCCTTATCGACGGTTTTCGCTTGGCAAGCAATACTGTAGGCTTCTTTCACTTGACCTTGAATCTGGTATTCTCCGATTACCAACGAATCCAATCCGGCAATAACTCGAAACAGGTGGTTAATCGCATCACGCCCAGTTTTAACATAGAATAACTTTTTGAATTCATTTATATCAAAATTTCTAAGCTGAGTATAAAAATAGAAAGCAATACTACGAGGCTCGGCGTTAAGCGAATGTGAAATATAAAATTCAAGACGATTACACGTAGAAAGCACAACGATGCCCTCGGCAATGTTTTGTTCTTTTACATTTTGCACCAGTTTGAACAAATCCTTCCGGGGGATTTGCAGTGCTTCGAATTCTTTTATCCCTACCGTTCGGAAATTAACGCCAACAACCGATATTTTTTTTTCGTTATCCATAACTTATTTATTAAACCGATACAAAAATCTATTAATCAACCCGAATTAAAAAGAAGAATTTAACATTTGTAACCCCCCAGCCAAATAACAAACATTTTCGAACCCCTGCTGTTTCAATGAAATAGCCGATTCCAAGGCACGAGGACCTTTTTGGCAAACACATAGAATTTTTTTATCTCGAGGTAGAGAATCCATTCGAGCAAGGTATTCCCCAAATCGGAAATTAATTACTACTCCGGGGAAAGGCATCTGCTCTATTTCCTCGCTCTCGCGTAAATCGAGAACAATTCCATCGAAATTAATATCGCTAAGTTGGATAGGCGAAAGCCCTTCGATGCCAAAAGTTTCCTGGTTTTCCGCAATGCCCCCTAGAAAATTTAGTGGATTAATGGGAGAAGAATGCGGAGGTGTGTAGGAATGTTCGAAATCGAGTAATTCCCTGATAGTTGCATCCTGCGAAAGTAGAGCAGAAAAAGAATCGATATACCGATTTACTTCTCCTTTCCCACACATTTGCAATCCCAATGGTCGCATTCCATTTGGATTATATATCATTTTCGCAAAAAGGACTTCCGAGCCGGGGAAATAGTGCGGTCGGTCGTAAAACGACGCCATCGCAAACTTGCTCGGAATTCTCTCTTGTTCGGCATACTCAGAATTGAGCCCAACCGCCGAGAAAGTTGTATCGAAAACCTTGATTGAGATAGCACTCAAAGCCCCTTTAAACTTTGTTCTTCGTCCTGCAATGTTATCGGCAACGACACGCCCTTGGCGATTGGCAATAGAACCCAAAGGCATCGGTTGTGGCTTCCCGGTGGCAAGATTTATTGTCTCGATACAATCGCCAACTGCATAAATATTTTCGAAGTTTGTCTGTAAATATTCGTTGACCGTTATGCCTCCGTTTGAACCAATCTTTATACCCGCATTTTTGGATAGGTCAACGTTTGGTTGAACACCAAGACAAAGAAACACAAAATCGGTTTCGAACACTTCGCTTTCGGTTTCGACAACTAATTTCCCTTCGGTTGTGTTCACCATAGAAACTTTCGAGCGAAGCCGCACTTCTATTCCATTTGTGCGGAATAAATTCTCGAGTATCGAGGCTATCTCCTTGTCCAAAGATTTCGGCAAAAGCCGGTCTTCCTTTTCGATGATGGTTGTTTCGATACCCCAGAGCGACGAAATGGCTTCGGCAAGTTCGCAACCAACAAACCCCCCACCAATAATTACAGCATTTTCGATTTGTCTCTGTTCGGCAAGCAAACGGAACTTCTTTGCATCTAATGGGGAGTGGAAAAACAAGACCTTTTCGCTTTCTGGAATTGGAAAATGCGGCAATACAGGTTTCGAACCAGTTGCGATAACTAAGTAGTCGTATTCTAAATATTCGATGTTCCCGTCTATGTCAACAATTTCAACTTTTTGTTGTTCGGTAGAAATCCCGACGCAATTCCGATTGGTAAGAACATTAATCCGTTTAGCTTGACTGAAAAACTCTGGGGAACGAACCACTCCCCAAGGAGTTTTCATCAAATCATCGAATGAATCAATATCGCCACTTGCGAAAAAGGGCATCCCGCACGTCCCGAAAGAAACAAAAGGCAACCGCTCGATTATAGTTATTGAGCAATTTGGGTCGAGACGTCGCAATCGGGCAGCTGTTTTGCAACCGCCAGCCATCCCGCCAATAATCACTACTTTTTTCATCCTTTCCTTTTTCCAAACTTTACGTTCCTTATTTCAAAAATATTTTGAATTATCTTTCGACACAGTTGTATTATCCAATTTTGTCTTTCGTGTGTTGCTGTAAATAAAACAAAAATCGGTAGGACAAGCGTCT
>JBBIJO010000042.1:0-6721 GCA_037445895.1 Ignavibacteria bacterium
TGGAAAATCTTGAAGTTAGGTCGATTGCAGTTAGTGGGTCGAATCTATTTGCCGGTATCTATCGAGGTGTTTATCGTTCAACCGACAACGGAAGAAGTTGGACGGCTGCTCACAATGGTTTGGCAAGCTTATATACTGTTGTGCTTGCTGCTAACGATACGAATATTTTTGCTGGGTCATACGGTTCGGGGGTTTTTATCTCGACCGATAATGGGGATAATTGGACAGCATTAAGCAGTTTGCCAGTTAAATATATCGCGACGCTTACACTTTATGGTTCGAGCCTATTTGCCATTGATGTCGACAATGGTGCTATATATTTCTCTTTTGACTATGGGAAAAGTTGGTCAAGAACTGATGTAGGAGATAGTAATGTTGCTTTGAGGGTTGCTGTCAAGAATTCAAGCTGGTTTGTAGGAGTTCGTGATGGAGGTGTATTTCGTTCAATGGACAGTGGAAGAAGCTGGGTAGAAGTCAATAAGGGGTTACCAAAATCTACTGTTGCGGCATTTGCGGTTAATGGTACGAATGTCTTTGCCGGTACCGGTGAAGGTGTTTTCCTTTCCAGCGATAATGGGGAAAGCTGGAAAAGTGTGAACGAAGGCTTGCTCAATAAAGATATTCGTTCATTAGCTATTAGTGATGCTTTTGTTTTTGCAGGGACGTTGTTCGGCGGCGTTTGGCGGCGACCACTTTCAGAGATGATTACATCGGTGGAGGAGATTGGTATTCCACAACGTTTTAGCCTTTCCCAAAACTACCCGAATCCATTCGATACGAAAACGAGTATTTCATTTAGCATTCCTACCAAATCTTATGTAGTAGTAAAAGTACTTGATGTATTAGGCAATGAAATTGTCACACTTGTTTCCGAGGAATTTCCTCCGGGAGTCTATGTAAAAGAATGGGATGCGGTGGGCTTTCCGGGCGGGGTGTATTTCTATCGCTTGCAAGCTGGTGAATTTGTTGCGACAAAAAGCCTGGTTTTAATTAAATAATGTAGGCTTGTTGAAAAGTATTATTCTTGGGGAAAATGCGCAGAAGAATCTGTTTCTGTGTTGTGGTTTAGATTTTTGTCGTTTGCTTGTATATCTTTCGATCGAAACTTAATGGAAGTTTGCCACAGATATTTCTATTTCTTTTTTTCGATTAACACAATGTATCGATAAATTGTAAATACCAAAAGACTAATTATGATTATCGAAGCTATTAGTCCGTATCGTCGGAAATAATAATCGTTAATTGCGGCTTTTGCGTCTTCGGAAACAATTTTAGCAGTATTTAATCCTTTGCCTTCGACTATTTCTTTAAACCGATTAATGTCGAAAGAATGTATCATTGTTTTGGATTCAAAGCGTGCTTGTCTTATATCACGGAGTTTGAATTTTGCTTCGCTAATTTCCATACCTTTCTGTTCAGCTTCTTCGACGAGTTTGATGGCAATTTTTTCTTCCATTTCCAAATGTTCCAACATTTCTCTCATTTGTTTAGCAATTCGATATCCTTTGGGATTCTTGCTGTCGCTATGGCATTTCGAGCAAACGGCATCTTTGCCTACACCCAGCATTTTTATAGTTGGGGGAAGAATTTCGTGGTTATTGTGGCAAGTTTCACATTCTGGGTAATGATGCTCGTCGAAAGCCTTTTTGTGTGGGCTATTAGCAAATAATTCAGCATTAAGAGTGTGGCAAGTCCCACAAACTTTTGAAATCGATTCTACACCTGGGGGAGTAGCCCCGTGATTACCATGGCAACTATTACAAGCAGGAGCGTTAATATCCTTTTTCTCTAAAAGAGCTTTGCCATGGACGCTTTTAGAAAATTTTTCGAATTGGTCGGTAGGTATCCCGTATTTTTTCATATACTCGGAATTGCTATGGCATTTTGCACAAGTTTTTGGAACATTGGTTGGGTAAACTTTTGAATTTACATCCTTAACTGGGAGAATATCGTGGCTTCCGTGGCAACTGGCGCATTCTGCAACTTTGCTGTCGCCTTTCGAGTTTAGTATTCCGTGCTGGCTGGTTTTATATTTTTGCAATTGATCTACTGGCAGTAAGGGATTAAAATTGCGCATAAACACCTCATTGCTATGGCATTTTGCACAAGTTTTTGGAACATTCAATGGGTGAATAGGGGAAAGCGGACTTTTCGGCGAAACAATACCGTGTGCATTGTGGCAAGTAATACACTGAACAATGTGTTCTTTACCGTTAATAGTTAATTTCCAATGAACACTTGCTTTAAGCTTTTCAAGTTGATTAGTTGGGAGGTTCGAACCTAAACTATTCATTCTATCTCTGTTTGAATGGCAGGCGCCACACTTCTCGGTTGCTAAATCACCTCGGGGAACACCAATGAACCCTTTTTTGGGGTCCATCGCTGTTTCCATATCGTCCGACGAAGCATCGCCCCCGTGGCAAGCCGAACAAGAAATGCCTTTTTTCCTGTGAACATCGTTTTTGAATAGTTCAGCCTCTTTTGTTCCTAATGATTCGTGGCATATAAAACATTTATCTTCGTTTTTGTTTTTCTGTGAATAGCTCGGTGTAGAAATTAGATAAAAGATTAACAAAAGATTTAAAAGATTTTTCATGATAGCCATCCAAGAATAGTAAGAATTATAATAAAAATTACAGCAAAAATCCCGACATAGTTTATGATTAAATTCCTTTGTCCTTTTGCGGATTTTTTATCCCAAAATGGAACCAACAACCACAGTATTCCGGCAAGGGTAAAAAGAAGAATGCCAACTACTTCGCCTTCGATAAATAGAATTTTTGCGGGGAAATATTTTAAACTCTGATACATAAACAAAAAATACCATTCTGGTTTTATGCCTTCGGGTGCGGGTGCAAATGGGTCGGCTTTTTTTCCTAATTCGGAAGGAAAGAATAATGCAAGGATGGAAAGAAGATTCAAAACCAATAGCCACAGCAGTATGTCTCTTAGGAAAAAGTTTGGGAAAAACGGCATTCGCTTTTTTTCTTTGTCTTCTAGATTTTCGATATGCAAAGGTTCACTCATTCCTTGCCTTTGAACTAAAATTAAATGTATGAGAAGGATAAATGTAAAAATTATCGGAAAGATTGCAACGTGAAAGCCAAATAAACGAGTTAATGTAGCTCCAGTAACGTCTTCGCCGCCGCGAATAAAAATTTTAATGTTTTCGCCGATAAAGGGTATGCTTCCGGCAATATCCGATCCAACTTTCGTAGCGAAAAAAGCTAACTCATTCCAAGGGAGTAGATAACCACTAAACCCAAACCCAAGAGCAAGATAGAGCATTAACATTCCTGTAACCCAGGTTAATTCCCTTGGACGACGATACGACTTTTCGAAATAAACGCTAAACATATGAATGAATACGGATAAGATGAATAAGTTAGCCGACCAAGCGTGAATGGAACGAATTAACCAGCCAAATTTTACTTTCGACATAATGAATTGAACACTTTCGAAAGCCAAGTCGGGGCTTCCTTTGTAGTAGAATAATAGAAGAATGCCTGTTATAACTTGGATAATAAATAGGAAAAGCGATAAGCCTCCAAAATAATACCATATCGAATTTCGATGTATTGGAACATATTTTTTGCCCATAAATTCGACAAATTCCTTGAGATTTACTCTTTCGTCAATCCAAAGGTAAATATTATGGAAGAATTTTTTCATTGTTCCCTCAGACTTTCTTCGAAATATATATTTCGTCGCCTTTTATGACTACTTTATATGGCTCTAAAGGTTGCGGTGGAGGTCCAGAAATGTTTCGACCAGTAAGATCGTATTTACCATTATGACAAGCACACCAAATAACATCGAGGTCCTTTCTATATTGCACTGTGCAATCAAGATGTGTGCATACAGCTGAAAATGCAACAAGCTTATCATCTGCGGTGTGAATAAGAATCACTGGTTTGTTTCCGAATCGGATAATCTTTGAATCTTCTTTCTTGAATTCGGAAAGTTTGCCAGCTAAAACATTCGAAATTTCTTGCTCGTGGAGCTTAGGAGGGGTAAAATATTGTATCAAAGGATAAAGTACCGAAGCTATAAATCCGACACCGCTTATTGTAAGAAGGAAATTAAGCAACTTGCGTCGCTTTGCCAAATCCTTACTCTCTTGTTCTACCATAAAAATCTATAATCAGATTTTGAAATCTTTGTTTTATGGTCTCGATGTAAATGCAAAACTAAAAAAAAGCTTTCAAATCGCCAAGTTTTTTTTTTGACGTTGAACTTCTATTAATAAAATATTTATCTTAGATTTTTTTAATTTTACTTAGTAAGTATTTTCGAGTCAATAATAAATTAGAAGTTATTGCTCGCTCCAATGTAGCTTAATTCCTGCGCTCACCCATCTACCGGGAAGGATAACTCCCGCAAAATCTTCGTATTTTTTGTTAAAAATGTTTGTTCCACGAACAAAAAGTTCAAAATTCGAAAATTGAGCGTTTATTTGGGTATCGACAGTAAACTGCGGATTAAAATTTACCCTATCGCGAAGCACCAGCGACCAACTTTGTTGCAATCCTAGTGGAAGCTTGTTGGTAATGTTGACAATCAATTGATTGCGTAAATTATCGAGCAAATATTTTGATTCATAAATGCCGGTAGAACGATTGAGGGCAAGAAATGTATAGCTTAAACTTACTTTTGTGATTGGGATTGAAGCATATAATTTTGGGACGAAAATATCTAAATTTAATTCGCCACCATAAGTTTTAACACTGCTTACGTTTTCAACTTTCCAAGGCTCTTGTTCCGAAACCCTTGCCCAATCTATAAGATTCCTCCCATCTTTGAAGAAAATACTTGTTTCAACTTGGTATGGGCCCATAGAATAAGCAAAGCCAAGTTCATAATTTGTAGTCTCTTCGAAAGTAAGATTGGGATTACCTAAGTTTGCTGGGCTTGTGTAGTAGAGTTCGGTAAAAGTAGGGATGCGGAAGGATTTGCCGAAAGTAATAAATGTCTTTATCTCATCGGAAATTCTGTATGCAATATCGACTCCGGGCCAAAATTTCCAATCCACGCTGGAGTATTTATAAACAAAAAACCCAATAGAAACAAAAATTTTGTGAAAAGGTTCAAAAAAATGTTCACCGAAGATGCCTCCTTTTTCTCGGGAATGTATCCCTAAATTACTGCTGGTGATTTCTTCTTTATTGAATTCACCTCCGAAGGTTGTTATTCCTAAACTTGTTCTTATCGAGGATTGTATTTCGCCGCCATAGGAAAAGGTTTTATGGTTGTTTCGGTAGAAAGTAGGGCGAGTGTAATCGAGTATGTAGTCGTCGTCGTTTCGGCGCCAGAAGATTTTTGGTGAAATTGAGAAATTTTCGCTACCTAATTTAGAAGCTATGAAAAACAATTTTGTTGTGGTATGTTCCCATTGGTTTGGGTAACGGTCCGAGTAAAAATTATTTGCACCAAATTTTTTATCAATATATCCAAAGAAAGCGTTTATGTTGCTATTGGAAAAAGAATAATTCTGACTTAAAGAGAATTGAGTAATATCGAAGTTTGTATTGGGAATATAACCGTCGGATTTCTTTTTGGCGAACGATATATTATTGCCAAAAAATAGGATTGGATGCGAAGCAGATATATCGAGGTTATATAAGTTGTGCTCGCCCCCTTGTGCTAAAAGTGCAAGAGAAGCTCTTTCCCCTTTTGTCGTTATTATGTTGATTGCACCGCTTGCTGCATTTGGGCCGAAAATTCTTGAACCTTGTCCTTTCAGGACCTCGATACGTTCAACATTTTCGAGGGAAACTGGAATATTAAGGTTGTGGTGGCCTGTTTGTGGGTCGCTTATCTTGACTCCATTGACGAGAATCAACGTTTGTTCGAAAGTTCCACCGCGGATTCCAGCATCAGCTTGAATGCCTTCGACGCCACGCGTCTTTAAGTCAATTGAATTAATGTATTTTAGTAAATCTTGTATGTTGCTTACTGGGAGCGATTTTATTTCTTCAGAATCCAAAATAATAACGGAACGAGCAAGATTGGAGAAAGCAATTGGGATTCTTCCTGCCGTAACTGTAACTTCATCGAGTTTGAATTCTTTCTCTTGGGCGAAAAGCAACAAAAATGGGCAAATCGACCAAATAAGAGATAAAGCCAGTTCTTTCATTCACTATCCTCTAATTAGACCTACAAACGTTTAAAAGGCGTTGGCAATAGTCGATTATTGTAAGAAATTCTTTTATTTTAGGGTTAAACGATTTAACATATATTGTTGTATGAAGGTTAAGCAGACGCTACTTTGAAAGTTGGCATATTTTAGTATGTGTTGGGGTTTGCTTTGGGTATTTTATTTATTGTCGATGAGACAATTTTTATACCAAGCAAGAATGACTAGTTTTCGATATACCAGACGCCGTTGTCGACTCGCTTCACTATCCATTCTTTGTGTTTCCCCTCGTTGGGCAAGTTTCAATCCTTGTTTTAATGGATGTTACATAAAAACTGTAATCGCGTCTTTGACGTAAAAGCACTCATCCAGTCGTTTCAATCCTTGTTTTAATGGATGTTACGTAAAAACTCTTTGCTGTGCGGTTGGGGTGCTTTCCGCTTCATTCGTTTCAATCCTTGTTTTAATGGATGTTACGTAAAAACTCCTTTTACCATTCAGGTCGTTAAATACGCCTTTGTTGATTTACAATCCTTTTTTATATTTAATTAAAATAAAGAGTATAACCGCACTTGGCGGAAGTCC
>JBBIJO010000043.1:0-5963 GCA_037445895.1 Ignavibacteria bacterium
ATTACTTGTGTTATAAACCGTCCAATTCACACCATCAAACTTAGCAAGACCACCTTCCGATGTCCCAATCCATTTATTCCCTTGTCCATCTATTGCTATTGCTCCGACATTATCATTAGGCAAACCTGAATTACTTGTGTTATAAACCGTCCAATTCACACCATCAAACTTAGCAAGACCTCCACCTGTCCCAATCCATTTATTCCCTTGTCCATCTATTGCTATTGCCCGGACACCATTATCAGGCAAACCTGAATTAGCTCTGTTAAAAAATTCCTTCGCCCCGGTCTGCTTGTTAATTTTTACAAGTCCAACAGTTGTCCCAGCCCAAATATAATCACCCTCCACAGCAAAAGCAATAACATAATTCCCAGCTGTAAAATTCATCCATTCAGGATTTTGTGAAAGGGAAAACATAGATGAAGCAAAGAGAAGGACAAAAATAAATGCAAAAGTTTTCATTTTTGACTCCTACAAAATCAAATTGCAATTTAAGATTTTTTAATTTTAAAACGAAAAATTATTTCCTTGGGGATAAAATTATTATACCAACTTTGTTCCCTCGGGTTAGGAAAGTTGTAAACAACCAATTCAGGGTTTTTCGCAAACGGAACCACACCATTGATGGACCGATTGGGGCTAATGGGAATTATTCCCGAAGCAATAGCAATTATTTCGCAAATTTCGGAGAACTTTCAATTAAACGCTCTGCGAAATAATCCCAAGAGGCTATTGTTTTATATTTTTGAATTCCTTGAACGAATTGTTTTTTTTGCTGTTTTGAATATTCTATAATAGTTTGTGCAATGGACTCGGGCGTAATTTTTGGAACGATTAAACCGCTACGATATGGCTCAATCATTTCCGGAAGGCTTCCTACGTTTGTTGCAACAACGGGAAGGTTAAAATGGTAGGAAATGCCGACTATTCCGCTTTGCGTTGCCGATTTGTAGGGAAGCACACACAAATTTGCCGAAGAGAAGAACAAAGGAACCTCTTGGTCCGCAACGTAGCGCACAAAAAGCGATATTCTATCTTGCAATTGTAATTCACGGATAATTTTGTCGTAATTATTGAAAGGCGAGTAAGTTTCGCCAGCAACAACAAGATGGAAATCGTTTGGGAGCAAAGCCAATGCTTTTATCAATAAATCCAATCCTTTGTATTCACGAATAAAGCCAAAAAACAATAGAATAAATTTGTCGGCTGGAAGTCCGAGCTTTCGACGCGCTTGTGTGGTATCGACTTTTTCGCCAAAATGGTCGTAGAGCGGATGGACAAGACGAATGAAATTTGCCTTTGGCAACAGCGAAAGTAAATCACTTTCAACAGCTTTGCTCATCGTAACGAAGAGATGATTTTGTTGTAGGAAAAATTTTGTCATTGCAATATCGCCGAAACGCTTTTCGTGGGGCACCACATTGTCGAGTATCGAAATATTGAAAGTTGTCTTTTTCAAACGATTAAGAACGGTTCCTAACGGAATAGCAAAAAAAGGCATCCAAAATTTTGTTATGAGTATATCGGGTGCATAAGATTTAACGATACGGGCTGTCGAGAAATACGAGAAAGGATTAATTGTATCGAGAAGTCGAACCGAGTCGATTGGTTCGGATTTGTCATCGGCTTGAACAAATTGGGACTTCCCGGGGAAAAGGAAATCGGGATATTGCCTTCGGAAAGTAAAAGCACGTGTTTCGGCGAATTTCGAGAGTGCTTTGAGCAACCGAGCATTGAATTGGGCAATTCCTCCGCGAAAAGGGTAAAATGTCGAAAGATATGCTATTTTCATTGTCAAATTCAAAAAATCTATGGACGAGTTCCTAAACGTAAATTTACATTCACTCCGTGATACCGAATTAATGAAACGAGTTCCGATAGGTTTGTCAATGCTGTATCTAAACGAATGAAAAATGATTTATCGTATATAATATTATGAACGAGCCCGTCTCCGTTGCGTATCTCGCCGAGTAGCCCATTTATTTGCGAAAGAGCGGTATCGAGCATATTTATGCTGTTTTGGGTGTTATCGAGTAGATTGGTTGCTTTTGCCGAAATGACGTCGAGCCGATTAACCAGAGTTTCGATACGCGGTTCGTATTTCGTGTAGTCTCGCTTCAAAGCCGATGTAATGTCGCGAAGGTTTTTCAATGTCTGATTAATATTCGATTGGTTAAGTTCCATAATTTCTTTGGTTACTCGAAGTGCTTGGTTTGCATTGGAAATTACCTCGCGTGTTTCTTGGATGAAACGTTTATCGCCAAGCAATTTATTTGCCGACGAAAGTGTTGTATCGAGTTGCAAAAGCAATTTTTTCCCTTGTATGGAAATCTCGCCCAAGTAAGTAACTAAGTCGGAAAAATCGGCACTAGTCTCGCCTGGTATCTCTTGTTTCGGGTCGAAAGGTTCATCTGCATTACCAGGAAAAATTTCAATTTTCTTTCCGCCTGTGATTTCGAGTATTGTTATCCGAGCACGAACATCTTTCCGAAAGTCGTTAGTGTTGTCGACTGTTGCAACAACAAGAACGCTACCTTTGTCGTTCGAAACCGAACTAACCACACCGCGCTTAACCCCATTTACTACAACAGGGCTGGATACTTGAAGACCCGCAGAGTTTGGAAATCGTAGATGGATTGTTTCCGCAGTCATCGAAACTTTGTATCCTCGACCCAAAATTATTCCCAAGACAAGCAAAATTGCTCCTGCGACCGAAACAATTCCAACCTTAATTTCAATTTTCTTTAAATTTTTCATACAACTATTGGAAAAAAACAAAATTAAGTTTAAAAATTATAATAACGGCAAAATGCTCAAAAAGTTTAGGTAAATTGTCGGAGGCTCCAAAATATCACCCGCATAACAAAAATATTCCTGTGTTGTTCGCTATCCGCCAATTCCAATAAATCTATTATTCTTCGTCTAAATATGTCTAAATCATTGAAAACAATGGATGATAAATTTGATATAATTGTTATTGGCGGGGGGCACGCCGGAATCGAAGCTTCTTACGTGGGATCGCGTATGGGGTGCCGTGTGGCTCTCGTTACAATGAACAAATACACAATGGGGCGTCCTTCGTGCAACCCATCTATTGGAGGAACGGCGAAGGGACACCTTGTTAAAGAAATCGATGCGCTCGGTGGTGCTATGGGTTTACTCGCCGATCGGGCTGGTATTCATTTCAAAATGTTGAACCGTTCGAAAGGTCCTGCTGTTTGGTCGCCACGAGCTCAAATCGATAAGGAACTATATCCACTTTACGTTCTTGAACTACTTACTAACCAAAAGAATTTAACAATTATCGAGGCAACCGTAAAGCAAATACTGATTGAAAATGGCAAGGCAAAAGGCATTGAAACATTCGACAACGAGATAATCTTTGCTCCCAATATTATACTTTGTGCGGGCACATTCCTTAATGGAGTTATGTGGACAGGATTGAACGCACGCTCCGGAGGTCGTTTCAATGAGCCAGCTTCGAAGTATCTTTCCGATTTATTGGCAAAGGTTGGTTTCGAAACAGGTAGATTGAAGACCGGGACTCCACCCCGAATTTGGCGGCATTCAGTAGATTTTACTAAGACTGAAATATCGCCCGGGGACGAGCCGCCAGAACCCTTCCATAGAAATACACTAAGGGTAAAAAATCGTATCGTCTGCTTTGCAACCTCGACAAATGCTAAAACTCACGAAGTTCTTGCAACGGGATTCGACCGTTCACCAATGTTTACTGGCAGAATCAAAGGGACCGGCCCACGCTATTGTCCTTCGATAGAAGATAAGGTAAATCGCTTCGCTGAAAGGGATTCACATAAAATATTGCTCGAGCCGGAAGGTTTACATACAGATTCCATTTACGTCAATGGCTTTTCGACTAGTTTACCCGAAGATGTGCAAATCGAAGGTTTGCAAACAATTCCTGGGCTTGAAAAAGCTGAACTTATCCGCCCGGGATATGCAATCGAATACGATTTCTTTTATCCTTATCAATTAAAACTAACTTTGGAAACCAAAGAAGTCGAAGGGCTTTTCTTTGCGGGGCAAATAAACGGAACTTCTGGCTACGAAGAAGCATCCGCACAAGGAATTATTGCTGGGATAAATTCAGCTTTGAAAATTCAGCGTAGAGAACCATTTTCGTTGAAGCGAAACGAAGCTTATATTGGCGTTTTAATAGACGACCTTGTGAACAAAAGCACCGAAGAGCCATATAGAATCTTTACATCCCTTGCTGAATATCGTTTGCTTTTGCGACAAGATAATGCAGACGAACGTCTTATCGAGTATGGTTACGAATTTGGTTTAATTCCCCAAGAAGATTACGAACGGCATCTGCAAAAGATTGACTTATTAAAAATGTCCTACGAAGAGTCGAAGCATTACAAAATTTCTGCGGAAAGCATTAACCCATATCTCGAAAAAATTGGCGAAACTCCAATCGACGAAGCAGTGGACTTACATTATTTAGCAAAGCGAAACAATGTTCGGTTGGAAGACATCTTTTCGCTGGTAAATTCCACCCCGAGTGCGCTTTCAGCTTTGAAAAAGGATACAAAATTAGTTGAACGACTCCAAATTGATATCAAATACGAAGGGTATCTCGAGCGTCAACGCAAAGAAATCGAGCTCTTTATGCAAAACGAAACCAAACTTATCCCCGAAAATATAAATTATTGGGACATCCACTCTCTTTCGAAAGAGGCACGCGAAAAGCTTTCGAAAATTCGACCAAATTCGCTGGGACAAGCGTCGAGGATTTCTGGCGTTTCGGCTTCCGATGTGTCAATTTTGGCTTTGTATCTTGCCGGATAATTTTTAACTTGCAAATGTTCCACGTGGAACATTACAGAAAGGAGTATATAACTTGAAGATTGTTGTTTTAGGAGCCTCTGGTAAAGTTGGCGAAGCCGTTGTAGATGTTCTCCAACAAGAAACCGATTTCGAGATTGTTGGAATTTCTTCGCGTTTGTTCCGAAGCGAAGAAACACGCAGTATAAAAAAACTCCAAATTGACGTTACCGATTTCAAACACTTGCGCAAAACAATTCTCGACGAAAAGCCTAACTTCATTATCAATTCAGTCGGAATTTCCGACGAAGAATTCTGCAAGAAAAATAAAAAAATTGCTTGGGCAATTAACGCCGAACTTGTCTCGAACTTAGTCTCGATTTCCAAAATTCTAAATTCTTTCTTTATTACATTCTCCTGCGATTCAGTTTTCGATTTTGCCTCGGGACCCTACCCCGAAGACGCAAAACCGAATCCTAAAAGCTACCTCGGAAAGACTAAACTTGCTGCCGAAAATATTGTTCAAACAACATTGCAAAAATATACGATAATTCGACTACCACTAGTCTATGGTATTTCGCTCAACGGCAAAGAGGATTTTGTTCAACGACTCCTACATAATATGCAGAAAGGAAATCCTATTCAACTCCCGACTAATTTATTCACTAATCCAATTTTTGCGGAAGATGTGGCTTGGGGTGTATTAAAGGCAATCGAAAAACAATATGTTGGGTTTTTACATTTTGGAGGCAGAAGTTATTTCCCTCTCTATGAATTCGGCAAAAAGTTGGCGGAAGTTTTTAAATTGCCAAAAGAACTTGTCCAACAAAGCCAATTACCCAAAAAAGAGAAACGCGGGCTGCACAAAATCTTCACCGAGGCACTTCTTGGAATCGAATTTTCAACAAATTTCGAAGGTCTAATAGCATTGCAATACTTAATGAAAGAAGACGATTCATCGTTCGATAAGCTCCTTCAATTATAATCTGAATATTTTTCCAAGAGCAATTCACGAATTGCTACTACCTAATAACAGTGTTGAACAGGAAGTTGCAACCTCTTGTTTGAACTATTGGGATATAGTTTAGCAAAAATCTAAACGCTTTGCACGTAGCGATACAATCTTTTTTCCATTGTGTTTTTTCATCATATTTGTTTATAAAAATAGGAAG
>JBBIJO010000044.1:0-5417 GCA_037445895.1 Ignavibacteria bacterium
AACACATCGATGAAAATATAACAAGTTTCCGACATTTACATTTTTTGAGTAATAAGGAATTTATTGGGGTTGGCTATAAAGATAGATTCAAATTATATGTGGCTCGAATATTATGGGAAACTCCCAGTTCTGTCAATTATTCCAACACAAACTCCCCTATTTTTTTCAAGCTCGAAAACAATCATTTGATCTTAAATTCAGACAATTTGAGTGGCAAGCCTGTTCAAGTATATTCAGTCCTTGGAACTAAATTGATAGACATAGAATACAAAGAACCAATTGACATAAGTGGTTTTGCTTCTGGAATATATATAATCAAATTTGGAGAGCACATAAACAAATTTATTAAGTATTAATTCGGAACGTATCTGCCATTTAATAATTTTGGGAATAAAAATTTTGGAACATTTTCTCCTATAGTATTGAATGCATTTAGTTGCAAATTTCTTGCTTTGCTTACACTAAAGAAAACTAAATAGGAAGTAGCACCAAGAAGAATTCCTGTCGAAACCCTTTAATTATATTTTCGTAATATTTTGATAATTTTGATTTTTTAAATTGAATGTATGCGAACAATTGCTGATTTTATAGAAGTTTTACAGCCAATATACACTGTTGGAGAGTCCAACGATTATGTTGCGTCGATATGTTATAACTCACAGAAATGTGAAAGGAATTCACTTTTCATCGCTATTAGCGGAAATAATTTCGATGGACACGATTACATAGCAGAAGCGATTAAACGAGGCGCTAAATTTATTGTTTGCGAAAAGATGCCAACGACCACTTCGCCGAATTGCGTGTATTTAGTAGTTAAAAATAGCCGTCGCGCATTAGCACAAGCCTCCCATTTTTGGTTTCGCTATCCGACAAAAGATATAGAGATTATTGGGGTAACTGGAACCAATGGCAAGACAACGATTACTTATCTTTTGGAACATTTTGCTAGTTCATTTAATGTTGAATCAGCAATAATTGGAACAACGGGTGCATTCGCAACAGGATACCAAAAAGAGTTGAACAATACGACACCAGAATCATTTGAATTGGTAAAAATCTTCAATGATTTGAAGAAAATAAATGTTAGGTTTGTTGCAATGGAGGTGTCTTCGCATTCACTTGACCAATGGCGAACCGAGGGAATAAATTTCAAAGGGGGTATCTTTACAAACCTCACACAAGAGCACCTCGATTATCATCGTGATATGCTGGGCTATGCCAATGCAAAAAAAAGACTTTTCGATAGTTTACCGGTCGATTCGGTTGCTGTTGTTTGTTCCGATTCTGCTTACAATGAATATATGCTTCAAGATTGCCGTTCATCTCGGCAGTTTAGGGTTGGTAGAATGAATGGTTCCGACGTTCGAATAACCAATGAATTTCTGTCAATCAATGGTTCTACGTTTACTTTGGAATTCAACAACAAAAATCTTGCATACGGAACGGTAGAATTCAAATCGAATTTAATCGGGCGATTTAATATCGACAACTCTGCTTTAGCGATTACAATGGGTCTTGCTTTGGGCTTTAAACTTAATACAATACAAAATGCATTGGAAAATTTCGAAGGTGTTCCCGCCCGAATGGAAAAGATTTTGCTCAAAAATGGTGCTTTGGGAATCGTAGATTATTCCCATACCCCAGATGCTTTACAAAAAGCACTCGAAACTTGTCGGGAAATTACACAGAGAAACAATCCATCCGCAGGGAAATTAATATGTGTTTTCGGGTGTGGAGGCGACAGAGATAAAGAAAAAAGGCCCATAATGGGAAAAATAGCCGAGCAATTTTCCGACTATATCATTATTACAAGCGATAACCCAAGAACCGAAGACCCCGATAAGATTATCAGCCAAATCTATAAGGGAATTTCTAAGAAGGGAAAGAAAAAAGTAGCCCAAATATGTAATCGCGATGAAGCTATTCGATATGCATATCAAATATCTAATTCGGGCGACATAATACTTGTCGCAGGCAAAGGACACGAACAGTATCAAATTATTGGAAATGTAAGGCACCATTTTAGCGATAAAGAACAATTAGAAGAATTTGCTGTAAGGTAATAAATGAAAGAAAAAAAATTTACAGAAGAAGAGTTACATCCTCCGCATCCAGTTAAAGCTTACGATAATAGAGTATTTATCCATAGTAGCGATGGACGTATTATCAGGATAATGGCTGAATACCTTTATCCAGAACAACATTTACGGAAACATAGCATTAAAAAAACAATAATATTCTTTGGTTCGGCAAGAATCCAACCTCGCGAAGAGTATTTAAAAGAAATTCAAAACCTCGAAACTAAAATCGGCAGAGTATCCGCTTCCGATAAAGAAAAGATTATACGAAAGATTAAACATCTCGAAAGCCTTATGAATAATGTATCAATATATTACGAACAAGCCTATAATCTTTCGAAAATGGTAGCCGAATGGAGTAAAAAATTTGCTCCGAAAAATAGATTCTACATTTGTACTGGCGGAGGCCCTGGTATTATGGAAGCTGCAAATCGTGGGGCACACGATGCAGGTTTAAAAACAGTAGGATTGAATATAAGCCTTCCTTTTGAACAAATGCCAAACCCATATATAACAAAGGAATTAAACTTCGAGTTTCATTATTTCTTTATGCGTAAATTTTGGCTTGTTTACCCTGCACAAGCGCTTATTGTTTTCCCGGGTGGCTTTGGGACAATTGATGAAATGATGGAGATTTTAACTTTACGGCAGACCAGAAAAATGAAAAAACCACGATTGATTATTTTGTATGCATCTGAATATTGGAAAAAAGTAATCAATTTTGAATACCTTGTCGAAATGGGGATGATTAATCGCAACGACCTTAAAATTTTCGAGTTTGCAGATACCCCCGAACAAGCATTCAATATCTTGAAAAAATGCTTGGAAATAAATATAAAGGGAGGAATTAATGGATAACAGATGCAACTGGGTTGGAAACCACCAGATTATGATTGATTATCACGACAGTGAATGGGGGGTTCCTGTTTACGATGACCACAAGCTTTTCGAATATATGGTTTTGGATACATTTCAGGCGGGATTGAGTTGGCTAATAATTCTAAAAAAGCGCGAGGCTCTACGAAGAGCATTCCACAACTTCAGTCCGAAGGAAGTTGCAACCTTTTCCGAAAAGGAAATTACGCTTCTATTATCGAATCCAGACATTATTCGCAATAAACTAAAAGTTGAAGGAACAATTATTAATGCGCGAAAATTTTTGGAAGTTGCCGGACGTTTTGGGTCGTTTTCAAATTTTATATGGAACTTTGTTGATGGTAAGCCAATCATTAACCATTGGAAGGACTTGAAAGAAATCCCTTCGAAAAGCGAACTTTCGGATAAAATAAGCAAAGAACTTAAGTCGTTCGGCTTTAAATTTGTCGGTTCGACAATAATCTATGCTTTTCTCCAAGCAGCGGGAATTGTCAATGACCATCTTGAATCATGTTTTCGGTACAAAGAAATTATAGCAAAATATAGAATTTAATAATGTTTTATTTAGCTAGTAGCATTTTCAAACAAACTAAGCCCTCTTCTGAACAGAAGAAAGCGTAGTTAGCTAACAAATCAATAATTATCGATTTGGGCTCTTTGCAATCGATTAGAGTAATCTATATAAACAGTTTTCCACTCGGTAAAGATATCGAAAACAGTCCAGCCTCCTTCGCGATGACCGTTACCAGTTCCTTTGACTCCGCCAAAAGGCATATGGGCTTCGGCACCGATTGTTGGTGCATTAACATACGTGATTCCTGCTTCGAGGTTGTTGATTGCACGGAACGCATAGTTTATATTAGTTGTATAAATTGACGACGATAATCCATAGTCAACTGCATTGGCTAATCGGATTGCATCATCCAACGATACAGCTTTTATAATCGAAAGGATAGGGCCGAAAATTTCTTCCTTGAAGACTCTCATCTCGGGAGTAACATCGGCAAAAATTGTAGGTTCAAAGAAATAGCCTTTTGCAAGTTCGCCTTGTGTTGCTCTTTTCCCTCCCACGACAAGCCTAGCACCTTCATCTAATCCGATTTTTACATATTCTTCGCAAGTTCGCAGTTGTTGTTCATGGATTACAGGTCCAACATCGACGTTGTTGTTCAGGGCATTGCCAAGCCGTAATGTTAAAGTCCTTTCAACGAGCTTTTGGATAAAGGTCTCGTAAATATCTTTATGCAGAATCAAGCGAGATGTGGCTGTGCAACGTTGGCCAGTTGTGCCAAAAGCTCCCCAAATTGTTCCATCGAGAGCAAGTTCCATATTTGCATCTGGCATTACGATAAGCGGATTTTTTCCTCCCATCTCCAAAGAAATGCGTTTATTCAAGCGACCACATATTTCGCCAAGTTTGGTTCCAACCTCGGTTGAACCAGTAAAGCCAATAACCTTGACGTCGGGGTGTTCAACAAGCATATTGCCCATATACCCTTTGCCTAGAACAACGTTGAAAACTCCCGGAGGAATGCCAGCTTCTTCCATAACCTCGGCAAAGACGACGCCCGAATGTGGAACGTCTTTCGAAGGCTTGAAAATGACAGTATTACCTGCTGCAAGAGCAGGTAATATTTTCCAAGAAGGAACTGCTATTGGGAAATTGAATGCTGTAATAACGCCAACCACACCAATCGGAACACGAAACGAAAGATTGGCTTTATCGGGAAGTTCGCTTGGCGCATTATGTCCGAAGAGGCGTCGAGTTTCAGAAGCTGCATAGTAGGCTGTATCGATTGCTTCTTGGATGTCCCCTTTTGTTTCGAAAATGGGTTTCCCCATCTCGCGAGTCATAATTTGGGCAATTTCATCCTTTCGGCGGGAAAATATATCGCCAGCCCGTTTTATGATTTCTCCTCGTTTAGGAGCCGGGACGGTTCGCCATAAACGAAAAGCCTCTTTTGCAGCAGCAACAGCATAGTCAACATCTTCTTTATCCGATTCCGGAAATTCTCCTATTACATCTTCGATGTTCGCTGGATTAATATTAAGGAAATACTTGCTCGAACGTGGTTCGACCCACTGACCATTAATAAAATTTTTAAACCTTTCCATAAATCACCTTTCAATTATAAATACTATAACAAATTACAAAAATAAAACTAAAATTCCGAAAAAGTTGAATAAAGGTTGTTTGCTGCTACAATAAGAAAACTATTAATATCAAAAACATATCTTCAACTGCATAAATTTGAACGATTTGGGAGAGTTTATTTACACAGCACAAAGCAGTTGCATCTTTCGAAGCCTAAAATAATATTTTAAGTTCGAATTAACCTTTGAAGGTGTTTATTTCGGAAAGCAAATCGTTCTATCGGGAAAGAAAATTATGATTAGGAATAAACAGAAAAAAAATTTCATTTGCATTTTTATATTTTTTTATTAATTTGCTTTTTTGTATGT
>JBBIJO010000045.1:0-5037 GCA_037445895.1 Ignavibacteria bacterium
CACCACTTCCGAGATGTGGCAACACACATTAAATTTAGCAAGTCTTTTGCCTTTTTCGTTATTTCAATCAAATTTTATAATTTGCTTTTTTTCGAGAGAACCGATGGGCGAGACAATTTTTAGCAGAATAATCAAGCGGGAGCTTCCCGCCGAAATCGTTTACGAAGACGACGATATTCTTGCATTCAAGGACATTGCACCGCAAGCTCCAGTCCACATTCTTATTATCCCGAAAAAGGAAATTCCAACAACGAACGATATTTCCGACGGAGACATACCTTTAATTGGTAAGCTTTTCATTATTGGGAAAAAACTCGCAAAAGATTTCGGAGTTGACGAAAGCGGGTATCGGCTCGTTATTAATTGCAACCGAGATGCAGGGCAAGCCGTTGCCCATCTCCATCTTCATCTTCTTGGTGGAAGGAAATTCTCTTGGCCACCAGGATAATCAAAAATAGGGGCCATTATGGGAAAAGATGAAATAGTTGAGTTTGCAAAAGAAACTTTGCAAATCGAGATTGATTCTCTTATTAATTTGCGCAATTCGCTTGCGGAAAGTTTTGCCGATGCAATTGAATTAATTTTGCAAGCGAAAAAAATAATTGTTTCGGGTATTGGCAAAAGTGGTATCATTGGACACAAGATTGCTGGCACACTGCTCAGTATTGGGTTTCCTGCGGTATATATGCATTCGGTCGATGCTTTACACGGTGATATCGGAATTGTTGCGGAAGGAGACCTTGTTATTCTACTTTCAAAAAGTGGTTCGACCGAAGAAATTGTTCAACTTGTTCCATTCCTTCGGAATCGAGGAGCAAAAATAATCTCGATTGTTGGTAACGAAAACTCGTATCTTGCAAAGGAATCCAACGTTTGTATCCTTGCTCGTGTCGAACGCGAAGCTTGCCCTTTAAATATTGTTCCAACGTCGAGTGCTCTTGTTGCTCTTGCCGTTGGCGACGCACTTGCCGCGACGTTGATGAAAATTCGTAATTTCACCGTCGAAGACTTTGCGCGCCAACATCCGTTAGGACAATTGGGGCGCAACATTATCCTTCGGGTTGCCGATGTTATGCACAAGAATAGCAATCTTCCATTAATTCAATTAGATGCAAGTTTCAAAGAGGCTGTAATCGAAATTACGAACAAAAAATTGGGTTGCGTTTGTGTCGTGGACGAAGATAATACTCTACGTGGAATTATTACCGACGGCGATGTTCGCAGAACTTTCCAAAAGTTTGATGATTTCCAAAGTCTTAAAGTTGCCAATGTGATGACACCAAACCCGATAAAGATTCATCCGGAAGTGCTTTTGGGCGAGGCACTTGCTTTGATGGAGCAACGCGAAAGTCAAATTAATGTTCTGCCCGTTGTCGATTCGAACAACAAGTGTATTGGGGTTATCCGTTTACACGATATTGTGCGGAGTTCGATTTAATAGTAATCGAATACGTTTGCTGTTCTGGCAATTATTATATTATAATTCCATTGCATCGCTGTCATTTTGTCTGTCAAATTCCTTGTGGGGAATGGTGAACAACATTGCTCTTTTTTAAAATCTTATGGCAATGCCTTTAAATTTGTAAGGGACCCGACTGTATTTAGATATTGAACCGCTTCGGTATTTTTGCATCTGGATTTTTTGTATTCGAGTTATATATATTGTTATCCTATTCAAATTAATAATTTTATTTTAACTTCGTTTTAACTGTTTTTTGGAAATAATTGAAATAATATAGATGAAGGTTTCGTTTTACAATCTTGGTTGTAAGGTAAATTTTGCTGAAATTTCTCAGATACAAAAACAATTCGAAAATTTGGGCGCCACAGTTGTCGAATTCGGGCAACCCAGCGATACTGTAATTATCAATACCTGTTCTGTTACGAACACAGCCGATTCGGATTGTCGCAAAATTATACGTCGAGCATTGCGGGCAAACCCAAATGCATTTATCGCTGTTACAGGTTGTTACGCACAACTTCGCCCTAATGAGATTGCCGAAATCGAAGGTGTCGATGCCATTTTTGGAACAAAACATAAATACGATATACCAATACTAATCGGAAAATTCGAAAAGCAAGTTGAACCCAAAATCTTTATTAGCCCGATTGAAGGTGAACTACCATATCACACAGCAGTTTCCATCGACAACGAAAGCCGAACTCGTGTGGTATTGAAAATTCAGGATGGTTGCGATTACGTTTGCACTTATTGCACAATTCCACTCGCTCGCGGGAAAAGCCGTTCGATGCCGTTCGATAAGCTTAAAGACAAACTGATTGAATTGAATCGCACTGAATACGAAGAGATAGTCCTTTCTGGCATAAATGTTGGAGAATACCTTGCCCCGACGGGCGAAACATTTACCGATGTTGTCCGATTAATCGAAGAATTGAAACCAAAACAGAGATTTCGGATTTCTTCGATTGAGCCGAACAAATTGAAAGACGAAATAATCGACACAATAAGCCAAAGCAGTAATTTTTGCCCACATTTCCATATTCCTTTGCAAAGCGGTTCTTCGGCTATTCTTCGCTTAATGAAACGACGCTATAACACCGAGCAATACAAAACTCTTATCTATAAAATCAAAGACAAAATGCCCGATTCAGGAATTGGTGCCGATGTTATCACAGGTTTCCCTGGCGAAACCGACGAACTTTTCGAGGAAACATATCAATTCATTGAATCGCTTCCGCTAACCTATCTACATATTTTTACCTATTCGGAACGCGATTGGACGCCGGCGGCAACTATGGAAGGGAGTGTGCCTATCCACATCAGAAAAGAAAGGACCAATATCCTGCGTAAACTTTCTTCGCTTAAACGACAGCACTTCTATGAATCGCAAATTGGACGTATCTTAACATTAATCCCCGAAGAATACAACCCCGAAACCGGTCTGTGGAAAGGCTGGGCAGAAAACTATGTTCGTTGCGAGTTCCCTGCACCTTCGAATTTCGATAAAAAGCGGGTTCGGATTCGATTGGAACGTGTTGTTGGAGAAGTTTTATTTGGAAGTATGGCGCAATAGTTACAAATAATTTATTCACTACATTAAAAGATTACTAATAGGAAATGTGGGGAAACAACAATTACTTTTGGCACCTCTTTGCTATTTCGTCGTTTAGTCGATTTGAAAAGTTATTCGACAGATTCTCGGGTTTCTACCAAATTCGCCGTTAATTCCCAAAATACAAGGCATTTACCATTAATTCGATGAAACTCCCACTTCCGCCGCACTTTCGGGTTGCTACTATTGTTGCAGTTAGTAATTTTTAGCATTTCAATCTCGATTAGTATCGAAATCGTTTACTATTATCATTACTTTGTTGTCTTTCCTCCCAATTTTGTTAGCACACTGTCAACTGGCTCCCATAATTCGATTTTGTTCCCTTCTGGGTCGAGGATATGGACAAATTTTCCATAGTCGTATGCAACAATACTATCGAGAATAATAACTCCATTTTCTTTGAGTTTTGTTACAAGCCCTTCGATGTTTTGAACTCGGTAGTTAATCATAAAGTCCTTTTTCGAAGGATGAAAATAGTCGCTTCCTTTGTCGAACGGACTCCATACCAAATAATTTATTTCGTCTGGTTTGTTAGCATTTCGGGACTCGAAAACCGAGCCGTAGTCGTTGATTTTAAGTCCTAAGTTTTTCCCATACCAATCTTTGATTGCTTTCGGATTGTCGGAAAAAAAGAAAATACCCCCAATACCAGTAACTTTTGGAGTTAAGCTTCGAGATGGAGTTGTAGTTTTGGTTTGTTTTTTTTGATTTTCCATATCAATTGTCCTTTTATTTGTAGTATCACAGCTTGCAAAAATTATTACAAATTGAATTATGATTAATAGTTTCTTCATAATGTGAGCATTCGTTGAATAACGTTTTTTACAATTTATAGATTTCAACCTATTTAAATGCGAATTAACATAAACCAATGGCAAAGTTACAAAAAATTATCTTTACTTCCATCAAGTTTTTTACGAAAGTCGGAGCAGAGGTATTTTCCAAAGAGCGAAATCTCGTATTGTATGTGTTGTTTCGTATCGGAGCGATATATTTTATTATGGGTATGTAAATCAGATTGCATCTTTTCCAAACGAGATTGTTCTGTCTATATAATGCGAATAATCCGTTAATTTCGGGGTATATTTTTCTGTCATTAATGAAGAGGAGATAAGGAAATCCGCTGTTGACTTGTTGCAGGCAGTAGGAACATTATAGAGGACAGAAATTCTCAGCAAAGCCTTAACATCGACATCATGCGGGTGTGGTTGCATAGGGTCCCAAAAGAAAATAAGAATATCAATGTTTCCTTCTGCAATCATCGCTCCAAGTTGCTGGTCGCCTCCGAGTGGTCCCGATTTGAGTTTTACTATGTCGAGCGACTCTCCTTTCCCTATCTTAGTCAATATTGCATTTTCGACTAAGTGGCCAGTAGTTCCTGTGCATATTAACTTGTGTTCCAAAAGTAATTTCCAGTTCCATTCGACCCACTCAAGTAAATCGTTTTTGCAATTATCGTGTGCAACCAAAGCTATTCGTTTAGATACTTCCATAATTAATTCCCCTTTATATTTTTTGTAAAAAACACATATTAGCAAATGCAATATTATAACAAATGTGTCATACCGAGATATTAGTTCGTCGTATTTACGTTCAAGATTCTATGGTAACTACTCATTTTTGTTGGAGTTTCAATTTTCAAACCGTTGTTTCAAGAGTATTTCAAAACGAAGTCGCTTTCTCTCTATTTTTGAAAAATTGCATATTAGAACTTATCGATTTATCCGTTATTTCTTGAAAAGCCAAATAATAAGGGAAATCAAAAGGCTCACAAGTAGCATAGTAGCGAGTGGAATATATATTTTGAGATTTGGTTTTTCGATGATGATGTCGCCCGGCAACCTACCGAAAGGTATTTTCGATAGATATGGAAAAAGCAATCCCATAACAATCAGAACGATTCCAGCAACGATTAAAATTTTTCCTATATTGTTTTTCATCGAGGGAACATCTTACAAAGAAC
>JBBIJO010000046.1:0-4097 GCA_037445895.1 Ignavibacteria bacterium
TAGCAAGTTCGATACGATGCTCTTTCACTTCGAAACTCGATGTCCCGAAACAACCACAACTATCCCAGACTTCAACCGTATAAATCCCAGGCGCTTTCACAACTATGCTCCTTTCCTTCGCTCCAGTTGACCAAAGATAATTTATTCCTTCATCAACCTCTAAAACTAAACTATCCCCTTCGCAAATATATGCTCTACCATTTATGCTTTTTACCTTCGGAACAAATCTCGACTGAATATATATACTGTCGATTAAAGTATCCTTTGTCGTTGTTATTTTAACCTTATACCATCCGAAATCCTTTTCTTGAAAATTTTCAATCTTTGGGGTAGTCTCTGTCGTGTAAAACCCATTCGGACCAAACCATTCTATTTTTACAATATCCTTCCTCGTTTCGAACGAAACAAATGGACTCATCTTCAGTTCCAAAGTATTGCCTAAACACAATGGCTTTTCGTATGTCAAAAGATGATATTTTATCTGGGGATAGGAACTAATCACGCGAGCATACTTGCCATACAGTCTGCTGTAAAAAAAAACAAGAGGAGGAGATTTTTTTATATTTGTGTCGGGAAACAACATAAAGTCTATCTTGATATTGGTATCGTTGGCGTTACCAATTTTGAAAATGTATGCATCGTCGTCTATAGCTACTAATCTGTCATGTCCGTTCGGATATTCTTCATAAGTCATTTTGCTTACGTATCCAAACAAATACATTGTGCCGTTGTAATCGTATCCTATTGTTATTGGAACAATTGAATACGGGATTAAACTTGTATCGGCAAATGTTTGCCGTAATTGCTCCAATGGCAAAGGGAATATTCTTGGTGTGTCCGATATTTTGAATGGTTCCAACGAAATTACATCATATTGGTATATTGAATCTATACCCCCCGGGTCTTTAGAGCGTTTGAGCATAACTCCCGGTAATATTTGGTCTGCATCGCTTAACCAATAGTTGCCAAAGTAAACTTTGGAATTATCCGGTGAAAAACCGAGAAAGGTTAATGGATTGAGACCAGCTGGATAGGGATTGGAAGGGAAACCTAAATTTATTGAACTAACATTTTTAAACTCACCTGTGGAATTATCGAATGAAATAACTTTCATTTGGGAGAATAAAAATGTATCCCTGTAAAATTTGCCTTTTGCATTGGTTGACCATAAGGGATAGTTTAACCTGCCTAAATCCAGATATCTATGCTGTTCGTAATACAACAGGGCCCACCAAAACCAGAGCTGCGCCCTTTTTAACTCACTACCATAAATTGCTGACGGAGGCCCCATGTTGTAAGCCTCTTCTTCTATTAGGACCTCAAACAATGTAACATCGGGATATATCATAAATAGTTTATTTTCATTTGTTAATTTAGCAAAATAATTTGTCGGTGCAAGGATGTATTTTTCCTCATCGAATGGCTTCCTATGAGAAGATTTTAGTTCAACTGATACCGAATCCGCCCGTGGAAAACTAATTAAAAGAACTCGGATGGTATCGACATAATAAATTGGATTATTTGGAGGTTCATTCAAGGTATCGGTTATCCCACCACACAATATTAGCCATAAATCTTTTCTATTCTTGTGTGGCACAAACTCGAACGCTGTAACTCCATAATTCCCTTCGAAAAGTAAATTCCCTTTCGATGTTACTTTTGCAGTTCCTTTCGTTGTATCTATTTCGACAATAGAATAGAAAAATCTATATCCGGGTATGTCCCTCCATCTAAATATTCTGTTATTCCAAATATACTTCCATCGAGAAATGGAAAAAATAAAATACTTGTTCCTTTCCAGCGGCGATTTATATACATAACACATAGTTGGGTTACTACACCATATAATCAACCCCCCAAAATATGCATTCCACTCTTGTTCTTCACCATAATAGCAAAATCCACCGTAATTTTCAAATAAATCCTTGAAAGTAGAATCTAAAGTAAAATATTCATTAAGAACAATAGAATCTTCAGGGAATCGAGGTGTTGGAGAAATTGTATCGCCATTTTCTACTATGTTGCCTTCTTTGTCCCAAACGAAACAGCCATCGGTGATAAACAAAATGTTCCCGACCGAATCAGTTACAGTTGCGTTCGTTGTTCCTACACTCTTTTGTGTAATATAATTAGGTGGGAAATTTTTAGAGACTCTCCCTTCTCCGTTGCAGGTATTAAAATCTAAACCCATATTATTTGTCAAATACCAATACAATCCTGTCTCCTGCGAAAAAACATTAAAAAGTGCAACAAAGAAAATCAAAAATTTTAAAATTATCCTTTTCATTTTTACACCTCTAATAAACTTAAAAAACAGGAGCCCCAACGAACTGTTGGAGCCCCCTTTGTTTTACCTCGAGTAAATAAATTTTCCATAATCGGTAATGGTATCTCCTTCCGATGCTACTACAAAGTAAGTTCCACTCGTCCATTCCTTTAAATTAATTGTCCACTTCATAGGCTGTTTATTACTTTGTCCTTCGACTTCATAAACTTTTTCACCCAGAATATCGATTATTTTTACTTTTACATATTCATCGGAAGCAGGGTAATACCATATCGAAAGCTCGCTACCCGCGACAACAGTTTCGAGCTTTCTCTTAACCGGTGGGTTCGCTTTGCTCGAAATATCCTCGGAGAAATCACTTCGCCTAGGAAGCTGCCCAGGGGAATAGATACGAGGGTCATCAGTTACATATACACAAATAGGTCTGGGGTCACAATTTGAATAAGTACTACACGACTCAACCAAGTCACCAGAGTCGTCAAGCCCTCCACTAGAAGCGATTCTAAAACCACTTGGAAGTGAACATCCCGGATGCTGTCCCCGTGCGAATTGATTTCCAAGCCTAATAATATACCAACAGCACTCTTGCGGGTCGCAGGGAACTAACCAGGCGGGTCCACCTCCATATTGTGTTTGATTTATTTGTTTCCAACAACCAGGCAAATAGATATAATATAACTTTGGGTTATCGTAATTGCAATCCTCAAAAAGCATAGTTGTATTATAATGAACATACCGTAGGACACATATAATAATTTCAGAAATATTATAACCATTCAAGCCAGAAGATAATAGAATTTTATCCAACCTAACTAATCTATTGCCTGTCGAAGGACAAGTCTTATATGAAATATAGCCATAAGCCGCATCAGGTAGACCGCACACAAAAGGGTCGATTCTTACATGCGTTTTTCCAACGAAACTCCTGTCGAATCCACAATCTTCGTAACTACAACCATTAACTGGAGGTGGACAGCAATTAGAACCTCCTGGATTAAAAAGGTCGTTACACATACAGTTCGAATCGTGGAATGTATCGTTCCAAGGCACTTCTGGGCAAGGGTCATTATCGCAAGTTGTACTGTTTGCGTCTAATAACGAGCCAATTGGTAAATCGTTAACATCGCAATAATAATCGCAAGTTTGGCCTACTATTCCACTGCAATTTGGGGGTGGTATTAATTGCCTTTCCTTTTCAATAAGGTAACTACCAGCATTAATAACCCCATATTTCGTTTTACAGCATGCAGAAGTTGAACACGGTTCTAACTTATCGGCCTGCCCAGGCGTACTCACAAATGTCCAACAGGAATTAATCAGTATCGAAACATCAAATCGTGCTGGCCATTGCTCGATTCCAAAATATGCGGGAGCATATCTTAAAAGCATTTTCATAGCGCTTCGCATAATGCCTTCGTAATTCAACCCACTACATCCAGGTGAAAAAATTATATTCCTAATATAAATATCCCTTTCAATTGCCCCACCTGGACAAATACACTCTCGAACTTTAAAAACAACATCATAGTAACAGGCTATTCCATTTTCATAATAAGTCCCCGCTTCATGACCCCAACCATTTGCGTCAACATACACATATTCCTCGCTCGGTGAAACAAAAGAGCAGGTTGCGCCCGAACAAGGTGGACATAGTTGCTCATAGGTCGGCTGTGCAAACAATCCACTAACTATGGTTAAAAACGTAACTATCGAAATCAAAAAGAATGTTAATTTTTCCATTTTTACCTCCAATTGTTTGTTAATAATAATTTCTTTTTCGAATTCCCAACTTTTGCCTTAGCTTCCAGTT
>JBBIJO010000047.1:0-4017 GCA_037445895.1 Ignavibacteria bacterium
CTTTTATAGCAATTTTGGATGATCAGGGTTATCATTTCTTATCTCTAAATGGTGGTTATTATGTTGGGAGTTGGTTTGGGAAACGTTCTTATGTATATTACGATGGAGAAGCGAGCGAAATTGTTATTGTAAGAAATAAATAGGAACTATGCACAGGACACAGTGTCCAGCCGGAATGTGAATTTGCAGAACACCCCGCCGCCGTTCGACGGCACCCCTCTACGAGAGGGGAATTTCTAAATTTTTACAAACAATGCCGTTTCTTTCCCAATCCTTACGAAATATACCCCTGCGGGCAAATGCGAGATGTCGATTTGTTGTTGTAAGGGCAATTTATGAATTGCCACTACATTTAACACATATTCGCCGAGGGTATTGTAGATTTTGATTTCGGTCGTTCCCCTTTCGTTCCCCTCTAAAGGGAGATAAATTTCGATATAATCCGAAGCGGGATTGGGGGAAATCGAAATACCTTTTGGCTGTTTTTGCTCAACAACATTCGAAAATGATGATAGGAACCAGATTCGGCTTGTTGAATCACTAATTAAGAAATTAAGCAATAGATTGGCAACCTTCAATCTTCCGCTTTCCGAGGGGTGTGTTCCGTCGGCGCCGAAGTCTTCGCGTAGCCAAACCAAGCCGTCGTTTCGTTGGGTTGTTCCTTTTGCCCAAAGGTATGGTCCCCAACTTAAAAATGGAGCCTTTGGATTATTACCATCGAAGGACAAAGCGGTATCGCCATTTATTTGCTCTTCAATCAACCACTTTATCGAGAAGCCGCTTTCGTAGGCGTAAGGTTCGGGATTGAGTTTCGTCGTAGCGTATCCTCCGTAAGTTCTGCTCGAAAGATATGCTATTTTAATATTTGGATACTTTTGTTTAAGGATTTGCACAATAGATTTCAATTCATTCTTCAAAATTTGTGCGTGGATAGGAAATTCCTGCGTTGGGTTTGCATCGGCTTCTTTGAGCCAAACAACCTGGACTTGCTTTTCGTTGACCCCAGCCGATTGCAGTCGTTGGCTTGCAACATTCCAAAAGTTTGCATTGGGGTTGGAAATTATCGCAGCGGTTTGTCCTCCCTGTGCCCCATCGACAATCACCATTTTTGGATTTTTCAAGGCGAAAGTGTCTGCGAGTTGCTTAAATTTCGAAAACTCCTGTGTTGCGTTCGACATTCCAATGGAAAGAAGGACAATTTTGCCAAAATTGTAGTCGATTTCACCATTTTCGTCCAACGGAACAATACTTTTGGCAATTTCAATTCCAGCGGAATCGTGTTTGTGCGGTCGGACATTGGAACCATTCGAGTAAAGACCGCCTTCGTAGTTTTTCCATTTTTCAGTTCCGAGTTCGGTTAATGGAATTGTGTCGATTGTCGCAAAAGTTTTTATTGGCGGGCGGATGTATTTTGTTTTCTTAAGTTCCTCTTTGTATTTTGGAGTAACAGTGAATGGACTTATTTCTGTAATCAATTCGGTAGAAGCGGCAGAATCGAAGAGGTTCTTCTGTCCAAGTGAAGGTTTCCCCAATGCTCGCTCGCCCGGCATACCTATAAAAAAATTACGCAGTGTGTGCCGAATCGCCGAATTGTTCGAAATGCTAAGATATCCAGCAAGTAGATTACCACTGCTTTCGTAAGTGATTAACCAGCCTCCGTGGTGGAGCTTTCCATCTTCGGGTTCCAAAATTGCAAGGTTATTTTGTATCCATTCGGATTTTTGGGATAAATCGAGCCCAGCAAAAAGATTCGAAGTGAACATTACGAAAAACACAAAGATAATTTTGTAAATCATTATCATACTATTTTTCCATATTATAATTCGAAAACAAAAATAAAACAATTTTTACGAATTGTTACAATTTTGTTATTTTGTATTTTTGCAAATGGCATATTTATTTAAAGATTAATTATAATATTGTTCTTTTATGGACAAAGAAACTTTGGTCGAAGTTCAGGATTTTGAAATCGAGATTTACCCAAATCCAGCAGTTGCTTTGGAGGATGGGGTTGTTATCGATTGCAATAAGAAATTCCTTGAACTTTTGCCATCGTCGCATAGTAATCCAAGGCAAAAGCATTTAAAATCTATAGGTATATTTTTAGATAGCCAAACGCCGGACGAGTTGTTCCAAAAGTTGGAACATAGCGAACAGTTCAGCGATTTAGAAGTTAAACTTTGGAACAATTCAACCTATTTTGTTTCTGCGAGTTATTTTAAATTAAAAGGGAAGGCGATATCGGCTCTTTCTTTCAATAAGTTTACTTTACCTTCGAAGTATGCTACTCCAGTTATTTGGGGACACGGAACTTTGCTAAAAGAAATGTTCGATAATTTCTCGTCATGGGTTTGTATTAGGGACCGCAATGGCACAATTGTTCTTTGCAATAAAGGATTTGAACGATTCATTGGAAAAACCTACGAAGAAATCGTTGGTAAACGTTTAACAGAAATCCTGTATTCAAAAGAAGAAGCAAGTTTTCTTTTAGAACCCGACAAAAAATTATTCGAAGGAAAAGAAACTCAACTCCATTTCCACCACAAATTCATCGATTCGAAAGGTAATCCCCATTATCTTGAAATCACAAGAGCCTTGATTAACATCGATGGGCAGGACTATGTTCTATGTGCCTCGATAGATACCACCGAATTAGATTCTTTACGCGAACTCTACGAGGAAAAAACAACTTTATACAAAACCCTAATTGAGAATGCATTCGATGCAATTTATCTTATGAAGGGACGGCGCTACGTTTATGTCAATCCAAGGTTTTGCGAGTTAACTGGCTACACTTTCGAGGAACTGACAGCCGAAAGTTTCGACTTTGGCGTATTAATCCCAGAGGAAAGTAAAAAATACCTCGAAGAAAGATACCAAGCGCGGCTCGAAGGCAAAGAAATTCCAAATCAATATGAATTACAGTTGCTCCATAAAGATGGCAGGAAAGTTTACGTCGAAGTAAGCACTGTTTCCGTTGGTAAACCTGGTGAGGTCGTTGTAATGGGTATTATGCGCGATATTACTCAAAGGAAAGAATACGAATCTCAACTTAGGCAATCGGAATCACGGCTAAAAGAACTCAATTTTGCAAAGGATAAGTTTTTCAATATTATTGCCCACGACCTCCGAACACCGATTTCTGGGCTTATTTCTATGAATAAAGCATTAATAGAAAACCACGAGGTTCTTTCTCCACAAGAAACCTACGAACTTTTAACCGAAATATTAGACTATGCAAATCAGTCGTTCAATTTGCTCGAAAATCTTTTGCAATGGTCAAGAACCCAAACGGGGTCAATTCCTTTCAAGCCGGAACTTTGCGACATTTTCGAAATTACACAAGCAAGCAAAATTATTAACGAACCGAATGCCAAACGAAAGCAGATTAATATTGAAAATCTTGTGCCCCAAGGAAGCTATTCATTGCTCGATAGGAATATGATTACTACGGTATTTCGGAATTTAATATCGAACGCTGTAAAATATACGAATCCTGGGGGTAAAATCCAGATTAGCCTAAAAGAAAATGGCAACACTTATGAAATCGCAGTTTCCGATAATGGTGTTGGTATGAGTGAACTGCAAATTGCTCGGTTGTTCAAGATTGGGGAATATGTATCCACAATTGGCACAGGGAACGAGAAAGGAAGCGGATTAGGTTTAATCCTTTGCAAAGAATTTGTCGAAAAAAATCAAGGCTCCATTAATGTCCAGAGTGAATTAGGCAAAGGTTCAACATTTGTGGTTACGTTGCCCAAAGATGCTCAACCCCTGTAAGTTTAATAAGCTAATCACTTTACAAATCACAAAATCATATTGCCATTTTAGTGTGCAGGTTTTCGATGAAAACCTTACCTATCTACCTAAATACCTATTGTTAAGCTTGCTTTTCGGAATGGAACTGTTGTTGCTTTTATTTGTTCAGTAGTAATTTGATTGTATGAGTTCCATCCTTTGTTGAAATTTTGGCAAAATACACCCCAATCGGTAAATCCTTTGCATCAAACACAGCCG
>JBBIJO010000048.1:0-3934 GCA_037445895.1 Ignavibacteria bacterium
TCATACAATCATAATTTTAACCCCATAGCATATTAATCTTTGATGCGGGTTAGTAGCCACTTATAGTATTTTGTTTTCTCGGGAGTTCTGTGTTTGCAAAGCATTTCTAAAAAACCAACTTTATATTTGTAATAGAAAGTCATTTCAATTTTGTCCGCTACAAGCGTATTGTCGTTATCAAGATAGAATTCATCGAGCGATGGATCGTTCGAAGGTCGAATAAATTTCCATCCTTGAAGCGTTGTTGGTTTAATAATTCTGTTGAAGAATATTTGTGCTCCAGTTGCTTTGTGTTTCTCGTTGTTAAGTGTGAAATCCTTACTGGTTTTATTTGTTGTGCCTTTCCATTCCTGAATAAACATTGCGGGTGCTAATACGAATTGCTTAGCACCCGAAGGAGTAAGCATTTCTTTGTAATCAAAATATATTTCAACTTGCGTCGTATCGCGAAAATACTGATTGTAATAATCTTTATCGAATGGCTTGAAACGAATTTCATTTAGTTCGTTAAAGCCTAATTTTGTATCTGTTGTATCGACAAAAGGAAGAAGCCCCCGAGAGAGAAGTTCGAACAAATTTTCATAAAAAATAACTTTACAACCTGGGATGGCGATGCCTGCCCTGGTGACGAACAAATTGCTCATCAAAACATTTTGAACCCTTTCCTGCGAAGGGAATGTAAAGATAATCGTTTCGGTATTGCCCGTGAAATTCCATAGTGAATCGGTATAACCAAATTTGTATTCGTATTGTGTTGTTCCCGATGGATAAAAGGGAACGGAGGTTGAGTCGGTTGGAGTTTCTTTGCAAGCCGAAGCAAAAATTTCCCAAAAGATAACACACAATATAAATTGAAAATATTTCATAGTAACCTCATATATTGTTACAACATATTTGTTTCATTTTACTCCACAACAACAGCAGCGGAACGTGTTTCCCCACCAAGTCGAACTACAACAAGATACACACCCGACGGCAATCCAGCGAAGTTCCACGAAAGGTCCGATGAATAATAATTCAGGCGAGTAAGAGTAAAGGCTTCTTTTCCTGCAACCTGCATTCCCATCATATTGTAGGCACGGAAGTCCGCTCGTTCGATATCGAATCGAGAATCGTAATAAATTCGCATCGTTGTTGCGTTGCGGGCAGGATTGGGAATAGGTCGGGAAATGTAAAGCGAAGACAATCGTTCAATAGTTGGTGTTTCTATTACAGGGCTGGTTTGTTTTTCCTTCGCAAAGAAAAGAGTTTGTCTTTTTAAAAGAGAATCGTAAGCAGATATTGCGTATAGGGAATCACCTTTCGAACTGACTATATTGGTTATGGAATACCTCTCCCCAACAAAAGATAGTTTTTCCCAATTCGTTGGGTCGGCTTCAAAGTTTTTGTTTGCCAAAAGCCCAAGCCCAAAAGTTGTTCCGAAATAATAGTAAACAATATAGTATGTATCCATTATTTTAACTATGGCGTTTATTCCCGAAAATTCTGTTGCGTCCTTTTCTAATATTTTCAAGAGTGTTCTTTTACTGAAATTATAACATAAGAGAATCATTCTACCAGTTGTGTCCGAGGTCGGAATTAGGTAAGAAATAAATAAGTTCCCATCGCGATAGCTAATATTTGATATTCTTTCAAAATCGCCTTCTAATTTGAAGGAATAAACATACTGCCATACTTTTCCTGTATCTATCGAAAAGGCGATAAAAAATTTATTGGTATCTTTGAAGTCTCTGCCAAATGCATAAAGAGTGTCGTTTATGTTTTGTATCCAAAAAAAGCTGCTATCGGCAAACACTGTTCTACCTGTCAGTTCCATACTATCACTGAATGAATTTATAATTATGTAGTTTTTATTTAAAATATAATAATTTGTAGTTGCTACAAAATTGTTGGAGATGTCTGTAATTAAAGAATAAGAAGAGCCACCATAAATCATTTTTTCATATTTTAAAGCTATTGAATCGCCCCCATCGTTGGTATATGCAAGGTTATACGGTGTTTCACCCGAAGAATTTTCCCCATAAGCCATACCATGCATTTTATCTTTGAAATAAGCTGTCCCGCCATAGTTTGCTGGGTCATAAAACCCATCAATTTCTATAAACATTTCGTTCCAGTTCTTCGGTGGCTTCCAAGTTACACCACCGTCGGTTGTGGAAATCCATAATAACATTGGATTGGCAATCTTTGCATTTAATCTATCGAAAATAAAAACAGGAATAGAGGAAAGTATTTTGCAAAACGAAACGACTTCGAAATTCTTTCCATCGTCATACGACATTAATATAAGTTTATCCTTTCCGACTGCTATTATTGTGTCTTCGGAAATTAACATAAAGTTCTTAATTTTTGTGCCTTTTATATATCTATCGAATTTAGAGTATATTCGTATTGCCTGTTTATTTGTTACATCTATTCTGTAAAAGCGTAAGCTGTCGATAACTCTGTCGTAAAGCGAAAAACTATATAACAAATAAATTTGATTACCATAATTTGTCAGGATGTTTGATTCGGGGTTCAAAATAAATTCAATGGAATCATTTTGAATTTTGTAACGATAGAGACCGCTTGTTTGCAAATAAAAATATATATTACTATCGTCGGACATTAAAACAGAAGGTGCAGGACACGATGAACAAATTCCATAATCTGAGAAATTCAGAATTCTACTATTATCGTTTGAAATATCAATTAAGCCTAATTTTCCTTTCCCCGCTGAGTATGCAATAATATTATTCAAAATTGTCATATCGTACGAAGCAGTATCGGTTGAGTAATCATATTCTTTTTTGATGTTTAGATTTCCATCAAGAAGAATAATTTTTGAATCAGTGAGGCAAAACAATATGTTATTTTTGACAAGTATTTTATAAAATTGAATAGAATTCCCAAGCTCTTTAGTGGTCCAAGTTTCGCCGTCATCGTTTGAAAAAATCATATATTTTTTGCTCGTTATTCCGTAGAAATTTTTACCGATACTTACCATACCAATAATACTGAACGAATCGTTAATAACGATTTGTTTCCAATTTTTGCCTCCATCAACTGATTTAACAATAATACCTGCATCGCCATAAACTAATATCACTTTCCCGTTGTAAGCCGAGCCATTAAAATTTGATAATACCGGAAAATATTCGACTTTCCCTTCCAACAGTTCAGCTTTCGACGAAGCAAAGGAAAAAATCAAAAAAATTGTTGAAAATAGTATTGCTTTAAACTTTTTCATTTTTATCTCCACATATTTGTTTTTAATATTTCCATTAAAATTTAAATTTGCCGGGCGGAAAGCTATACTTTCCGCCCTTTCAAAATTATTCACAAGGTTTTGCAAAGCAATTTGTCATCCAAGGTTCGTCCCAACGTTTGCCTGGGGGTGGAAGTTGTGGTTCTTCTGTTGGACATAGTAAAGGCTCGTCTGCATAGGAGTATAAGAAAATTTCTCTCTTTACTGGAGGATTGACGCTATAATCTATACAAACCTTGTAGACGTAGTTGCAATTAATGTCGTAGCCACAAAAAACCAACCTTGTTACATAATCACCAGGGTATTTTTCCCAGTTTTCCCAATACACACATCGGGGTTTTTTAACCACAACTTTAAATTCAACATTTACTGTATCATCGCAAGGCGGGTGTTCAGGCATACATACCCGGTTTGCCCAATAGGCGACTGTTTGGTGTAGCCATAATAAAAAATCACTCCATCTGGGTAAATATCTTAAACAGTTGTTATATCGGGGTAAAACCCATTCAATTTGTGAAACGACTTGTTTTAAGTTGTTATCCCATTTGCAACAGAAGTAAATTCGCACGTCACAGGTGAAACCACCTGCAAAATAAGAATAAGTTGCATCTACCCAATGCTCTTCATAATCCGGCGGGCAGGCTGCTTTTAGATTTGCAAAAGCAAATCCAAAAGAAAGAACAATTA
>JBBIJO010000049.1:0-3573 GCA_037445895.1 Ignavibacteria bacterium
CTCCGATTATATTCCATTGTTTGCTTCCCGAAAATTTGATTGCATAGCCATCCATTGCGGAATTATCAAACGGAGGCAAGTCTACATCTGCAATTACATCCTCGGCAAGAATGCAATTAAGTGATGCGAGAAGATCAACTTCTTCTGTATGTATAGTTAATTTCTCAATTTCATTTTTTATTATTTCTAATGCTTCATTGTAATTTAACATAAATCTCCTATGTGATACTTTGTGATTACCTTTGTGCTCTTCGTGGTAAAATCCCTTTCTCACCACAAAGGGACACGAAGTACATCACGAAGTTGCACTAAGTATTTGTATTTCATCACCAATAAAAATTTCTCCGCCTTGAATAACCTTTGCAAAAATTCCTTCGCGGGGCATCACACAATCGCCTACTTTATAAAATATAGCGCATTTGCTGCGACATTCCTTACCAATTTGTGTAATTTCGAGAATCACTTCCCTTCCCAATTTTAATTTTGTTCCGACTTCAAGATTCGAGAGTTCCAAAAATTCAGTTGTAATGTTTTCAGCAAATGCACCCGGACGAAGATTCGGCAATCCTTTTGCTCTCATCTTATCGATGCTTTCAAGTGCGAGAATACTTACTTGCCGACGCCAATTACCAGCGTGAACATCACCATCAATCCCGAAGTTCTTAATCAATTTTGCTAATTGAACATTTGTCTTTGGTATGCCTTTTTTCTTGCTGATAGAAATTGCAACAACTTTCCCGATTCGATTTTTTTCCTCCAATTTAATTAAGGATTCTTTGGTTTGATAATTATTCATAAATACAACCTCTAATTTTATTCAAAACGCCTAAGTAGCTTAAGGTTATTTTTCTTTGTGATACTTCGTGAATACCTTCGTGTCCTTAGTGGTTAAACTATTTTACCACAAAGGTTCACAAAGTATATCACAAAGATGCACCAAGTTATTTATTAAAGTAGTTTCCACTTTTTCCTCCAGTTTTACTTAATAATTTTATTTCGCTGATTATCATCGATTTATCAATCGCTTTGCACATATCATAGACAGTCAAAGCAGCAACAGAAACTGCTGTTAATGCCTCCATTTCGATTCCTGTTTGAGCATTGGTTTTTGCAAATGATGTAATCTCGACTGTTTTACTTTTTGAATTCAATCTCAACTCAACATCAACTTTAGAAATGAAAATGTTGTGGCATAGCGGGATTAATTCGGCTGTTTTTTTAGCTGACTGAATTCCTGCAAATTTTGCAATCGAAAATACATCACCTTTCTGAACTTGATTGTTTTTGATTGCGTTAAAAATTTCTTTCGATACTTTCACTTCTGCGTAAGCTTCAGCTGTGCGAATTGAAATTTCTTTTTCAGAAACATCGACCATTGAAGCTTTGCCTTTACTGTTCGTATGTGATAATTTTTTCTTCATCCCCCTATGCTCATCATATTGTTTTGATTTAATTGTGACAACTCATTTGCAGTTGGATGTTTCAACCATTTCGATTGCAATGAGTTTTGAATATGCTCAACTATTACTTCGTCTGAAATTGAATCGTCAGCCAATAAAGATTTTAAACTGAATTCAGACGGATTCGAAAAAAGGCAATTTTTTATTTGCCCTGTTGCTGTGATTCTAAGGCGATTGCAGCTATCGCAAAAATGATCTGAAATTGAACTGATAAATCCTACTTTCAGTTCGGTTCCATCAACAAAATAATCCTTAGAAACTTTCCCTTTGCTTTCGGTTTCCGTTAATGAAAATTTTTGTTCGATTTGGGATTTCATATCTCGCCAGCTTAAAAATTTTGAATTATTCCACTCGTTTCCCATAAAAGGCATATATTCAATAAATCGAAGTGAAATTGGAAAAGATTTGAAGTATTCAATAAAGTTATTTAACTCATCATCATTAATATTTTTGATTACAACTACATTCACTTTTACAGACTTGAAGTCAAGGGAGATTGACTTACGAATGGATTCAAGCGTATTATCAAAACAATCTTTGCCTGTTATTGCAATGAATTTTGTTTTATTTAAAGTATCGAGACTAATATTTAAGCGTTCAACTCCAAATTTGTGAAGTGATTCAATCTTGTCGAGAAGATGGGTTCCGTTGGTTGTAATTCCAATTTCGAAATTATACTTCTTTTTAAGTGGGAAAATCATTTCGAAAAACTTTACCGCGTCTTTTCGTATGAGGGGCTCACCGCCAGTAAAACGAATTTTTTTTATTTCTAAATCTCTTACTAAAACATTTATCAAACGATATAATTCTTCGTAAGAGAGAATAGATTTGTGCGTTACAAACTTTGCGTAAGTGCTTGGTGGATTACAATAAATACAATTCAGATTGCATTTATCAATCAGAGAAATGCGAACATAGTCGTGTATTCTGTTGAAATTATCTTTTAATTTCATGTTCTTTTTTACCACAAAGTTCACTAAGTCCATCACTAAGGAACACGAAGGCTTCCCTTTGCGATACTTTGTGCTTCACTTTGTGTTCCTTTGTGGTTAAATCCTTTTTTTCATAAAATTATTACTCCAGTTACCGCTGCAATCAGCACTACATAAGCCGGATGAATCTTGAAAAAGATTATCAGTGCGGCACCAACTGCAATCAGTACAAATTCCTGCCAATGATTTCCATTCTTTATTGCATATTGATACATAATCGCAGCAATCATTCCAATGACAGCAAACTTAACGCCGTTAAATGCTTTCGATACGATAGGATTTTTCTCATAAATTGAATAGATATAAGAACTAAGAAGGATTAAAATAGCCGGTGTAAAAATATTCCCCAAATTTGCTATAATTGCACCAAGAATACCAGCTGTTTTATAACCATTATATGTTGCAAACTTTATTGAAATTGCTCCGGGGAAAATTTCGACCATTCCAAGTACTTTAAGAAACTCATTGTAACTTAGCCACTGGTGATTTTCTACGACTTCTTTTTCGATTAATGGAATCAATGAATAGGCACCGCCAAAAGAAAATGAACCAACTTTGACGAATGCCCAGAGAAGATTTACTAAATTTTCTATCATTTTTTATCTTCAAGAATATCTTCAATCCAACTCAAAGCAGCCATCATAGATGGCAAACCAATAGTTGGTAATGAAAGTAATGCAACCTGACGCATTTCTTCTGGGGTACAACCAGCTTTTAATGCTTTACGAGTGTGCGAATGAACTGCACCTTCTAATCTTGCACCGGTTGAAATAGCTAGCTTTACCAATGCTCTTGTTTTTTCATCGAGTGGACCTGCGGTGTGAACTGCATCACCAAGTGATTCGTATGCCTTTGCAACTTCGGGATAATCTTCTGTAAATTTTTGATATCTTTTGGGTATTTGCGACATTGTTATTACTCCTTTAATAATTTCTAAAAAGCTTGTTTACCACAAAGTCGCACAAGGGAATTTCACAAAGGACACAAAGTAGAATTCTTTGTGTTCCTTCGTGATGGACTTCGTGTTCTTCGTGGTTAAATTTTTTCTCATATCAATATCTATAAAACAAATATTAGGCTTTATAGACTTTAACACAAATCTCTTTATGTACAGCCATTCC
>JBBIJO010000050.1:0-3464 GCA_037445895.1 Ignavibacteria bacterium
TATCGTCAAAATTCAGGAAGTAAAAATGTATAGTCTTTAATTATTAAAATTAACATATTGTTTTGAAAAATAACAAAAAACAATAATATAAAAAAAAAATTAAATATCCAAATATTTTTCAACGAAAAAATACGTCGCAAATAAAAATCCCGCATTGGTGCGGGATTTTTAGGAATAAATTCCTTTAAAAAAATTTAAAAATTATTCAACATTGCCTAAGTCTTTCAAACGTTTAGGGCCGGCATCGACTACTTCTTGGGGGCAACCTTCGGCATAGAGCTTGAAATTTTCGATGTAACGAGCGGCAAGGCTATCGTATTTTTGCCAATATTCTGTTTTGTTGCCCCAAGATGCCGATGGTTCCAAAGCATCATCGGGAACCCCTGGGCAACTTGTCGGAACATCAAAGCCAAAGATTTTGTCTTTTCGGTAGGGAACGTCGTTGAGTAATCCATCCAACGCCGCATTCAACAATGCTCTGGTATGGCGAATGCTGATACGCTTTCCAACGCCGAATTTCCCACCAACCCAACCAGTATTAACAAGCCAACATTTAGCACCATATTTTTCCATTTTTTGCTTCAAAAGGTTAGCATAATAAAATGGATGATGGACCATAAACGGTGCACCAAAGCAGGCAGAAAATGTAATTTCAGGCTCGATGCCCAAACCTATTTCTGTTCCAGCAATTTTGGAAGTATAGCCACTAATGAAGTGATACATCGCTTGGTTCATATCGAGTCGCGCAATTGGAGGCAATACGCCGGTTGCATCGCAAGTCAAGAAAATAACGTTTTTGGGGTGTTCGCGGGTCATTTTGTCGTCGACAACGTTAGGAATAAATTCCAATGGATACGAAGCCCGTGTGTTTTCTGTGAAATGGTCATCGTCTAAGTCGGTGTTTCTAGTCGTGGGGTCGTAAGCGACATTTTCGAGTATAGTTCCGAAACGTCGAGTAGCAGCCCAAATTTGGGGTTCGTGTTCAGCAGAGAGTTGAATTACTTTTGCATAGCAACCGCCTTCGAAATTGAACACTCCGCCATCACTCCAACCATGCTCATCATCACCAATAAGTTTTCGATTTGGGTCGGCAGAAAGAGTTGTCTTTCCTGTTCCACTCAAACCGAAAAATAACGCGACATCACCTTTTTTACCGACATTAGCCGAGCAATGCATTGCCATAACATTCTGCATTGGGAGCAGGAAATTCATTATGGTAAATATAGATTTTTTGATTTCGCCTCCGTAACTTGAACCAAGAACCAATGCCAGTCTTGCAGCGAAATTGATAATAATTGCTGTTTCTGTTCGAGTTCCGTCAATCCTTGGGTCGCAACGGAATGAAGGTGCGGCGAGAACAGTAAATTCAGGAATATGTCGTTTGTATTCATCCTGAGTTTTTGGTAAAAGGAACATATTTCTTGCGAACAGACTTTGCCAAGCACTATCGGTTATTACTCGTATTGGCATGCGATAATTGGGGTCTGCGCCGACATAAACATCTTGGACAAAAAGTTCTTCGCCTTGCAGAAAGGCTTGTAAACGAGCAAGTAAGGCTCCGAATTTTTCGAAAGAAAATGGACGATTATAAACGCCCCACCAAATTTTGTCTTCCGTAGTTGGTTCATAAACGATAAATTTATCGTTTGCTGCTCTGGCAGTCCATTTGCCGGTATAAACTAAAAGCGGTCCACCATTTACAATGTGTCCTTCGCCACGGAAAACTGCTTCTTCGTAGAGTGCGGGGGTAGGTAGATTCCAAAATACCCTATCTAAATTAATTAGGCCATGGTTACTGAGTTTAAACTCGCTTGCTAAATTGGTAGCATGCTTTGTTGCTGGTGTTTCAAATTCTAAATATTTCATAGCCAATCCCTGATTAATTTCCTTTCGCCAATATAAAGTTCATTAGGAGAATCGGGGTCTAAAGCCCATTTTATTCGTTCAATACCGTCGGTTATGTCTTTAACCGAGCCACAAGTTGATATACGAAGCCATCCATCCAGACCAAATTCGAAGCCGGGAACCGTAAGAACACGAACTTTGTCCAATAGAAATTGAGAAAGCTTCACAGAATCTTTCATATAATAGCTAAAATCGGCAAAGCAATAGAAGGTTCCGTCGGGTTTGAAAGCATATATTCCTTTGAATGCATTGAGTCGTTCGAGAAGAATATTTCGATTATTTTCCAATGTTATGCGCAAACTTTCGACTTGGGTTTGTGGACCATTCAAAGCAGCAGCGGCAGCAACCTGGGTTACGACCGAAGGCCCAGAAGTTTGATGGGATTGGATATTTGTCATAACCTCGATAAGTTTGCGATTAGCAACTGCCCAACCGATACGGAAACCAGTCATTGCATATTGTTTCGAAACCCCATTAATAACGATTAGTTTAGAGTTTTCACTTAAATCCTTTGCGTAGTTGTAGCAATTTATTGGCTTTCGTCCATCGAAAACAAGGCGATGATAAATATCGTCCATAATTAAATAAATGCCGCGTTTCTCGCAAAATTCAACAATTTCCGAAATAAATTGCTCGGAATACATTGCACCAGTCGGATTGTTTGGACTATTGATTATAATTGCTTTTGTGTAGGAGGTAACACGTTGCTCTATGTCTTGCAATCGTGGATAAAAAGTTCCATCTTCTGAATACACAGGAACAGGAACAGCTCCGCACAGTTTTACCATTTCCGGATAACTTACCCAATATGGTGCAGGATAAATAACTTCTTCTTGCGGGTTTAGTATTGCTTGCAAACAAACCATAATAGATTGTTTAGCACCGCTGGAAGCGATTACATTTTCGGGTGCAACAAGCCTATTGTAGAACTCTTCTGTGTAACGAATAATGGCTTTTTTCAAAGCTGGGATACCATCGGCAGGGGTGTAACGGACTTCCCCCGAGTTAATCAAGTTTGCTGCTGCAACAAGTGCTTCGAGTGGAGCTTTGCTTTTTGGTTCGCCCCCCCCAAGATGAATGACGGGTTCACCTTTATCGCGCAAAATCGCAGCAATTTCGTTCAACTTTAATGTGGCAGATTCTTTAATAGAACGGCCAATAAGACTTAAATTCATCTTTTACCTACTCAATCATTTTCTAATAAATAAGTTATTCTAAATAACGAAATTCCTAATTTTTTTTCTTATAACCAAAATTTATATACTTTTTGTTGCAATTTTGTTGAAATTAAAACAAATTACCTATCAGAAAAATAAACAGATAAGTAAAATTGCTTGCTGGAAGTGCAAAGCCTATACCTCGTGCGATTTTTTGTTACTATCGCCCCACGGGTTGACTGTGTGTGAATACTTGGTAGCTCAAACATTTTTGGCTTTCCTACATCAAAAAAGTTTGTATTTTCAAATATTTTTTATAATTTAGAATTGAGGCGAAATAATGAATTGTTGTAACGAAAAAATTTGCTTTCGTTCATCATCGGTAGTTCGATGCCTTCGAGG
>JBBIJO010000051.1:0-3211 GCA_037445895.1 Ignavibacteria bacterium
CTTGCTTGCTCTCGACTCTCCGCGATAGTTTATTACAAGAAAATATACGCCTGTGGCTGCATTCTCACACTTCCAATCTATTTTTGCTGAATTTGGGCTCATTGGTGTTATAACTACATTATCTCGGCTTCCAATCCGCTTCCCATATACGTCATAAATCGACACATCCGCCGTCGTCGGGTCGAAATCCTGTGCGTCCCAATAAATACGAACAGTTGCCATCCCACTGGCTGGCATCGGTCTACCCTCTGTTATGTAAAAATGATACACATTCCCCTCTGTCTTGCTTTCAACCCCCGAGGCTATTTTCTTCAATTCTGCTTTGCTTATCCGGTAGACTCCAATATCGTTAATGCATACAAAAATATAATTATCTGTTTCTGCAAGAGAATACACGGTGTAATAAGACTTCGGAGACTTTAACCCATCAATTAAATACTTCCAGCTCTTACCTGTATCTATCGAAAAATATACACCCATGTTGTCAATAATCGACTTGTTTAGACTCGATACACCAGCAACTAAAATATTGTCGAACTTCAAAATTGCAGAAACTGTTGCATCAACAGTATTTCGAAAGTATGAAGTTTGACTTCCTTTTTCCTCATACCTACCGCCAAATTGCGAGTGTTCCCACGAAACCCCTTTGTCCGTTGAAATTACCATACCATAATAATAAACTCCAGCAAAAACATTATTATCTTTAACCAAAATCTTGTTAAAAGGAAAACCAAGAGTTTTCTCAGGAACAATTTTGAACCATTTTTCCCCCCAATTATCAGTGCAATATACCCCACTTAAATATAACGAGGAGCAAAGGAAACCACAAGTTCCATTTAAATCCTTAGGAGGAATGTCCAATACAAGTCCATTGTGCCTTTTTACCCAGTTTTTTCCACCATCTGCTGAATAGTAAACAGCATTTCTTCCAGCAAGCATTATATTTTCTCCACAGGCAAAAATGTACGAAATAGATGAATCCTTGTTATTCATCTTCCATACCCTTTCCCAATTCTTTCCGTAATCAGTTGTCCGATAAACACCTTGGTCATCTAATACTTTTATTGTCGCTTTAATCGTTGTGTCTCCGGTTTGTAATAAAGAATCCCGTCGAATTTCAAAAATTGCATATAATGTGTCATTCGTTGCAAAAATTCCACTTACTTTTGCTGTATCTGGCACATCAGGACGCTGAAAATCGTGCCAACTTGTTCCCTCGTCGCTGGAATAATACAAATAACGACCATAAATGTAATCCTCGATTGACAGAGCAATCAACAAATTGCCCAATCTTACAATTTGCCCAATATAATACGTAGTGTCGGAACCATTAGGTCGGATACCGTTGTTGGCAACTTCCCATTTCGAATGAATTACCATTGGCAATGCAAATAAAAGTATACTCGAAACTATTATTCTATATGACCTTTTCATTTTCCACCTCCATTTCCTACAAAATTATCTTGAACTTTATTTATTCTGGTTTTTTTATCGAAAAAAATTTCTTCCTGAAGTTCACCTTCCTCATTTCCAATTCCGACGCTTTGCTTCACTTTCGAAATTACTTCTTTAATTGGTGCACGATGGAATTTCAAAATTCTATTTGAAATATCAGGTATCATTATTGTATCTCTGATAATAAAAACATCAAGAGCTTGTTTGACTACATTAGTTGAATCAAAAATCACGCGGTTCCAACTCCACCCCCCGTCTGTTGACAAAAACAAACCAGCATAAGAAGGTCCAAGCCCGCCGGAAGAAGCAGCAAAAATATATTCCTCGTATGTCGCAAACGAGTTTATCGTAATAGTTTTATATGGCAGCCATTTGTTCCGTATTTTGTACCCTTCTTCTTCATTCCTATAATATAAAATTCCGTATTCCGACGTTCCAATAAGCAACCCTTCATCTCTTAATAATAAACTCGAATACCTAATCCCACCATAGTTTTCGCCTTTCTTAGCCCAACTCTTCCCATTATCAATCGAATGATACAAGCGAGTATATCCATTTACCCAAATTTCGTTTCCCATCTTTAATACACCCAAAGTTATTATAGCAGGGGTTGGACCCCCATTTAGTAATGTATCAAGAACTACCCAATTTTCTCCACGGTCCGTTGAAGAATAACAATGGCGAAGAGTGCTTGTAAACATTACATCATCAAAATAGTCAATACGGTAAAACCTCCAATTAAGTTCGCCTTGGTCGTCCATAATTAAACCATTATTTCTTTCTATCCAGCTTTCGCCTAAATCGGTCGATAAAAAAATTCCATAGTTCCGGACACCCACATAAATACTATCGCCTACTATTACTACGCTGGTTACTGTTTCGCCAGAAGAAATTGGTAAGTTCTTCTTTACCCAGTTTTTGCCTCCATCGAAAGAATAGTATAAATTTTTCCAACCAGTGGCTAATGTATCGCCTCGATGGAAAAAGACTGTTCCCACATCATTGCTATCGACACCATTTGCATAAACAACTTCCCATTGTGAACGCAAAGTCCCAAAGGACAAAATCAGTATTACCAAACAAATACTTAATGCTTTAATAATCTTGTTTTCCATAACATCCTCCTTTTTTATTATATTTTCTTATTATAATTAAAATATAAATCAATCGGGGTAGGCAGCGAACCCACCCCGATTTCGTTTTTACGGTAACGGACATCGAGTATTAATATGAAAGCAAACTCCCGGAACTCTGTTTCCTTCTGAGTAATTAAGACAATCTTGCCCCGGTTCTCCCACAATATAAGCCTGTCCAATAACTTTATCTAGATTTCCATCCCGTATACATACAAACCATTGTTCCACACATTTAGCGTCGTTACAAGAGAAAAAATCGTAACTTTGCAAAGGATTCTCATACCAGCACAACGGTCTAGCTACCCAAATCTCCTGCCGTCCCGCTTCACAAGGAATATACGCCCCTGGACAAAATTCAAAATAATTGTCGAGTATCCTCTCTGTTAAAAATCTCATAAAACTTTCAAGTAAAAATCCCTGACAATTACTAGGATTAAGCAGAGTTATTTGGGTAACTTGAAATTGCATATTCGGCGATGTAATGCTACACCATAGACAAAACTTAACCAATATAGGACTACAATACGGGTAATTATCTATTATCACACTTCGCTCGAACCAACCAGGTGGACATTCGGCTACTGCTTTGTTTCCCACAACAAAGCCAAAAATAATTAATG
>JBBIJO010000052.1:0-1442 GCA_037445895.1 Ignavibacteria bacterium
AGATTAGAATTGATATCTCAAACCGAGCCCGATTGTTTTGAAACTTCGAGTTGCAGAAATAAAAAACGATATAGTTGCCTCCAAAGTAAAATTCTTGTAGCCGAAACCAGCGCGGACAACGGAATTAGTTCCGATTTGGTTCTTTTTGTCCTTTTCGAAAACGAAACCAAGCCCGCTTTGAAAGTCGAATTTCAAAGAAAAATCCCCTCGAACGGCATTCATTCGTATTCCTGGAAGAAACGAGGCAACAATGCTTGCATTAGAATCTAATTTTCCAAACAATCCGTTGAGTTCGAAAACACCACTGAAGACTGCATCGTTGCGGTTCCAAAAGTTTAATCCCAAAGAAAGATTCAGAAAATCCTTTTTTGCGTCGTTCACTGTTAAACTTGTGTAGCCAACCGCAATTTCATTTTTGATAGAGGATGAAGCTTCGCGATTATCTTGTGCAACTACAACATAAATAGAAAACAAAAGAAATAACGCAAAAGCAAGCAAGTTTTTCATAGTACCTCCTGAATATTTATTGAAAAAATTTTAAAATAACCAATCCCATAAGCTTTTAATAGCACCCCAGATTTCATCCCAAAAATAGTAAATTCCTGCGGCTGCAGAGCCCGTTGCTGCACCAACTGGTCCACCGATCATATAACCCAAGGCGTCGGAGACACCCATATAGGCTACTCCAACCCACCATTTGCCCCCTTCAGGCATCATTATTTTTGAGCCATTCCCTTGTAGATTTTGATTTCCTTTGCTGAACCTTGAAAAAATTACTGTATACCAAGAATTATTAGTATCAGAACAAACAGCCCACCAATAAGACAAGCTCCACCTTAAAATAGCCGATGTTTTAAGAAGTTGTTCTTGCTCTGAGGTGGTTAAATTTCCATTAATAATTTCCGATTCCCAATTTTTTATTGTTGTGATAAGAGGCTGGAAAGACGTTGTGTCGTTATAATTTTTACAATAGTTAAATAAGTTTTGTAAGTTGCTCTCGACAGTAGTTGAAATAGAATAGTATTTAATAATTGTATCTGGTTCTGTAAACCTTGCCTCGGTCAAATAAAATTCAATAATTGAGTCGCTTTCTTCTTGGGTTATTTCAAAATTTAAATAATTGTAATCGTTTAGAAAGAAAGGAGTTAAAACATTCTTTGTGTAATTAACAAATAATGCAGTATCGCTTGTTTCGAAAAGACTCTTATGTTCGATAAAATAATCCAACGCAATATTATGATAATATCCAATACTATCGAATGGGTTTTGAGGATTTTCAGGATCGCCTTGCATCGTTATTTGGAAATTATTTCGGGGACCGTTTTGCGAAGAAGAGTTATTGCTTTGTTCGTTGCACGAAAGTAGTAAAGTAAAAAGCGATAAGAGGATAGTTGTTAAAAGCACATTTAGAATGTGAGGAATAGTTTGTGGTTTGTGGTTTG
>JBBIJO010000052.1:1542-3201 GCA_037445895.1 Ignavibacteria bacterium
ATAGTTGTTAAAAGCACATTTAGAATGTGAGGAATAGTTTGTGGTTTGTGGTTTGTGGTTTGTGGTTTGCATTTGTAACTCCTTAATAAAAAATAAAACATACAAAATACTAAATTAATAACTGATTACGAAAAAAACAAATATTGAAAAAAATTTGATTTTTGACATTTCGATTGTACCAATAATGCTTTGTTTAATTTGCAAATGATTTGGTTAAATTTGCTCGGTTGAATAATGTGAAAGTTTCCGTAATTATTTCCAATCAATCTTAATAGAGATTTTTTCCCCCAATGCTCGGCGATATTGCTTTATTTTTTCAATAGTTAATATTTTCTGTGAAGATATTACCTTTTCGAAGTGGAATTTTTTGTTTAATTTGCTATGTTGTTTTTCGAATATTAGAGGAAAAATTTTTATGGATAGTGTAATTCTTTCTGCTGTTCGCACTCCAATTGGTGCTTTTTTAGGCTCTTTGTCCAATTTTACTGCCCCCCAATTGGGTGCCATTGCGATTCGCGAGGCAATCAAACGTGCTGGTATTGAATCGAAGGAAGTTAGCGAAGTCATAATGGGCGAGGTGTTGCAAGGAGGCGTTGGGCAAGCACCAGCTCGCCAATCCGCTATCTACGCAGGACTGCCTGTGAGCGTTCCTTGTATGACTATCAACAAAGTTTGCGGCAGTGGGTTGAAATCGGTAATGTTGGCGGACCAGGCAATTCGTTGCAACGATGCGGAAATCGTTGTTGCTGGGGGTATGGAATCTATGTCCAATGCTCCTTATTTCGTGAAAAAAGCAAGAACGGGATTTAAAATGGGAAACGCCGAGTTTATCGATATGATGATTCACGACGGTTTGTGGGATGTCTATAATCAAATCCATATGGGTAACGCAGGCGAACTTTGTGCTAGCGAATGCAACATCCCACGCGAAGAACAAGACGAATACGCGATACTAAGCTACAAACGAGCTATCGAAGCTACCGAACGAGGTTGGTTTGCCGAAGAAATTGTCCCCGTCGAAATCGAAGACAAAAAAGGCAACATTATTATCAACAAAGATGAAGAACCGTTCAAGGTCAATTTCGAAAAAATCCCCCAATTGAAACCAGTATTTAAAAAGGATGGAACTGTAACCGCAGCAAATGCATCTTCGATTGACGACGGAGCTTCTGCTGTCGTTGTTGCCTCGCAACCAATAGCCGAACAAAAAGGGTTGAAACCGCTGGCAAAGATATTAGCCCATACTTCTTATGCCCAGCAGCCTGAATGGTTCACAACAGCACCAGCAAAAGCAATAAAAAATGTGTGCGACAAAGCGGGAATGAAACTCGAGCAAATTGATTTGTTCGAAATAAACGAAGCCTTTGCAGTGGTTCCTATTATTACTTGCCGCGAACTCGGAATTCCCTATGAGAAAGTGAATATTCACGGCGGAGCCGTTGCATTAGGTCATCCCATCGGGGCATCGGGAGCGCGTGTGCTAACAACCCTAATTTATGCGTTGAAAAAATTAAATAAAAAATATGGCTTGGCAACCCTTTGTATTGGCGGCGGCGAAGCAAGCGCAATGATAATTGAAATGCTATAGTCGATAATTCTTAATCACGTTAAAACGCAAGCTATTAGGTAAAGTTCCGATTGTGTGTTGCCACATCTCGG
>JBBIJO010000053.1:0-3190 GCA_037445895.1 Ignavibacteria bacterium
AATGACCCCTTACCAACAATACCAAAAAGAAATAACGTTTTGCACACCAGCAACTTTCGGAGGAACGCGGTTTTCTGAAAATTATATAGGTTTAGTTTACCAAACAGATTCATTAGGCATCACTCCCGAGGACTTGGAGTTTGCCGAAGTAAAGGCTGGGCAATTCTCTTGGAAAAAAGTCAATATATTATTCCCTGGGGTCGATGATTTATATCGTTACGATGTTAACGGCAAGAAATATGCATATAAAGTCATTACACTTGCAAAGGACGGAGTTTACAAGATTCGAGCGAAGCAACCTTTTGCTTCTTATTCCTACGGATTTTCTGACTACGATTCCTATGGTTATCCTACGAGTGCGGCGTTGGCGGATCTTGAGAAGCCCGATACATTGCCGCCGGTTCCCAAGTGGCGTGATTCGTGTGGAGTAGTATCGTTTGCTACTGTAACGGATATGCCCGATGATGCTTCGATACGGAGCAATATGGCGATGATATATTTGCATCCGTATCCGGAGTCGTTCAATGTAGATTTTCAGTATGTAGAGTTTATACCTGGGGAGACTCGGACAGTTCCGTGGAAGTTGGAGGTAAAGGACAAGACACAGGATGCTCGTGCGGTAATAACATTTTCGGACCGTCGAGGTAACGATACGACGATAACGATAGAATACAAGGCGGTGAAGTTAACGATACGTCCGAACTTTGCCGATTGGGGATTGCAGAAGTTGAACGGAGCAAGGACATCGAAGGAGTTTTGGGCGGTCAACGAGAGCGAGCAAAGCGGGGTTTTGGTGAAGTATTTGAATTTAAAGAGTGGTAATGAGCATTTTGAGTTGGACTTACTGGGTCGGTCACTGCCATTATTTATTGGTCCGAAGGATTCTGTGAAGTTTTTGGTATGGTTTTCTCCGGTTGAGAACGGGACGTTTGTAGATTCTATAGGAGTAGGGGATACGTGTGTGTTTATGTATAAGTCGCGAGTTCAAGGTTCGGTGGGTCAGCCTGTAATCGAAGTAAGCGATATAAATTTTGGGTCGGTGACGGTAGGGACGACGTTGAGCAAGACGTTTACGATACGGAACACAGGGACTACGGATTTACATATATGGGGTTATAGTGGTCCGACGGAGTCTGCAGTTTATAAGACGAATCTTCCTGGTGTGGATGGGAACAACAGGATGGGACAGGATATAGTTATAAAGCCTGGTAGCGAGGCGTCGTATAATGTAGATTTCACTCCGGATGCTGAGAGGGATTATCCTGATGCGATAGTATTTTTCAGTGATGCGAGCGAGCGGGATAGTGTATGTTTGATAATGGGTCGAGGGATAAAGCCGGGATTGGAGAGCAATTCATACAATTGGGGTAGGAAGCGAATAGACAGGTCGAATCATCCGGCGGGTCCGTATTCTGTTCCGACGGGAGATGTAATCACGTTGAGGAACACAGGGACGCAGGAGGTTCATATCAGCGGATTGATAGTATTGGAGGATTTGAATGGTAGTGCATTTGAGTTTGATAGGACTGCATTTAACAATATGACGATACAGCCTAATGGTTCTGTAACGGTTCCTGTGGTATTTCATCCTGTTCAAACGGGTGAGCATCGATTGCGATTAGGTTTTGAGAATTCGGCGGGAAGCACGACCGAGACGATATTGGAAGGCATAGGGATAGTAGGTCGATTGAAGACGGTAGATTTAGCATTTGATGCTATGGTGATTTTCGATGTATCGAACAAGCAGACGAAGACGATGTATATCGAGAACGAGCAATACGAGTGGAGCGATTCGGTAACGATAAGCGATTTAGTTGAGAATCCGACGGGAGGTATATCGAGCGATGGAGTAAGTTATGGTAGCGAGGGATTTGGGTATGATAAGAGTTTGGTAGGGATGCCATTGGTATTGCAACCTGGTATGAAGGTAATGATAGATGGATATTTTGTGGCACAGAAGGTTCCGCAAGCAGTAGGGACATTGACAACCGTAAGTGATGCAGAGAGCGAGGTAACGAGCACGTGGACAGGTTCAGGGATATCGCGAGGGATACAGTTGGAAGGAGGTAGTGCAAAGATATGTGTTGGAGACGTTGCGGAGGTAGTGTGCATAGTAAGGAATCCTGCTGCTGGGGATTTGACAGTGGATAGGTTGTATTTCAACGGAGATTACGAAGGGATATTGTATAGTAATCCATCGGATGCATTAGGATTTACATTGGGACCGGGCGAGAGTCGAGCGATACGGTTGTTGTATCAGCCGACGCGAGTAGAGAAGAAGCGAGTATGGTTGATGGTTCCGAACAATACGCTGGATAAGCCATTGGATAGTGTAGCGATAGATGTCGAGTCGGTTCAATACACGTCGACGAGCAAGATAGCGGTAGTTAAGCCGAACATAAATAGGTTGTGGCCGGTTCCTGGGGATAGGATACCGATGGAGATACAATTTCGAACGAGTGAAGATTTAACGTTGGCACAAGTTAAGGAGTTGAAAGTGGTGGTTCGTTACAACGGAGGGATATTGAAGGTAGATGGGAATTCGGTAGTAGTAGGAGATATGTTGAACGGGCGATTTAAGATACAAGGGTTAACAATAGACGATGTGAAAGGGGAGATGAGTTTGAGTTTGATATCCGATGGAGTGAACATAATAAATGGAAGCGGACAGATACTTCGCTTTGTATTTGATTCGTTTTTGCCGACGGAGAAGGATACGACGGATGTATCGCAATTTGCAGTAGATGTAGAAGCGGTAGGGACGCAATGTTTGGTAGTAGGCGACGAAGGTAGCGAGGTGAAGTTGCAGCCGACGTGTGTGTATGATTTGAGATGGATAGCAACGACGAGCGAGCAATATTACTTGCGTGATGTAAAGCCGAACCCAGCGAGTGGAGGAGCAGTGGATATTGACTTTTCGGTAGCGTTCGATGGATGGACTGAGGTATCGATATACAATAACGTAGGGGATGTGGTGAAGCGTGTGTTGACGGGGGATGTTCGAGCTGGAAAATACACCGTTCGAGTTGACGTTAGCGACCTATCGAGCGGATTGTATATGGTAGTGATGAAAAGCGGAGTATATCGCGAAACGAAAGAATTTATGCTATCGAAATAGTGCAACATAGCGCAAATAAAACAGAAGCCTCGCTCCTATCGAGCGAGGCTTCCTGCTTCTAATAGAAGAAAT
>JBBIJO010000054.1:0-2986 GCA_037445895.1 Ignavibacteria bacterium
TGTAAAATATACGGAAAAAATTTTAGTTGTAAGATAAAGATGATTAACTTGATTTATGTCATAACGCTGATTTGGTTCTTTGCCATGTTTCCATTGAAAAGCATAGGGCAAGTAAAAATTGAACTTGGCGCAGAAGAAAAAGTATTTGAGTATGTCAAAGACCATTGTACTGAGCTTGACTTACCAGATGTAATTACACACGCTATAAAAACTAAAGATGGAATAATGCTTGTATCAGGTAATGCACCTGATAATTATTTTATGTTCGGCAAAGACTTTAATACCTTGAAGCGTTCCTGCACTCCGGTTCTTCGTTCAGGAGATAAATGGCCCGTTGACTCTTTCGACCATCAGGAGTGGATTACTTCCGTTTATAGCGAAGACGGGGTTACCATACATGCTTTGGTGCATAATGAATATCACGACCCTTACTCGAGTAAATGCAAGCCGGGAATAACAGACCCATCTAATCCCTGCTGGTATAATTTTATCAGTTATGCGAAATCCACCGACGGAGGAAAAACATTTACCCAGCCGGCAAGCCCAAATCATTTGGTAGCAATACTTCCTTTTAAATGGAATCCAGATGCCGCCCCAAGAGGTGCACCACCCCCGCATGGATATTTCGAGCCCAGCAATATAATAAAGTATAATGGTTATTACTATTGCATGATGTTTGGAATTACTTCGAATACTGACCAAAGTTCAAGAGGAACCTGTATTATGCGGACTGACGATATATCTTCTCCCGGTTCTTGGAAAATTTGGGATGGAAAAGGATTTAATATTCCATTGGTTAATCCCTACACAAATCCACCCCAAGATTCAAGCAAATACCTTCCTGCTTTTGTAAGCCCTAAAACTATAAGAGACTTACGCGGTAGTTTAACTTGGAATACTTATTTAAATAAATTTATGTTGGTTGGTGCGGGAGTGCATCCTGTCAACGGAGTTGAAACTTGCGGTTTCTTCTTTTCGCTGTCGGATGATCTGATTAATTGGTCGCAACCACAATTGATACGCGAAACTATTTTGGGCTGGCCTCCTTGCAATCGTCAAACCCCGGACCAAGCCGCAAGAAATATAGTTCAGGAAGCATACCCTTCATTAATTGACCACGATGCTCCGGATATTAGTTTTACAAGCGTTGATTCAACTGCATATCTTTATTTTATGCAGAATATGGATAACTGGCAGCAAGGCGGCTGGGGATTGAGACGTGATTTGGTAAGAATACCTATAAGATTTATTAAAGAAGAAACATCTGATATTGACGAAGGAGAATTATCATATGCAAAACTTATTATCTTCCCCAACCCAGCTTCGGATTATATTGAAATTTATCCCCCTTTGGAGGGGAACGAAAGAGGGAGGACCGAAATCGAAATCTACAACACCCTCGGCGAATGCGTAATAAATGTAGGGGCAAATCATTATTTGCCACTACAAAGAATTGATATTTCGCATTTGCCTTCGGGTGTGTATTTTATAAAGGCAAATGGCAAAGTTAAAAAGTTGTTAAAACACTAGTAGTTTACTATGAAATTCATATCAATTTTAATTCTAGTGCCGATTTTTTGCAATTCACTAAATTCGCAAGAGATAAAATGGTTTTACGATACAAAATCGGCTTCCTATGGCCAGTCCGCAGCAGACGACTTAGATAACGACGGAATGCTCGAAATTGTTTTTGCTTGCTATAGGAACGATGGCAATGTATATGTTCTAAATGCAGAAGATGGTTCACTTCTATGGAAATACAACACTACGGTCGAACCAAATGATGGCTGTAATGATGCCGCTCCACTAATTTTTGACGTCGACGGTGATGGTATAAAAGATGTAATTTTGGCTGCGTCTTGCACGCCTGCAACTTATTGCTTCGACGGAAAGAGTGGACAGCTAAAATGGAAGTGCCCAACTCGTGGAAGCGATTCTCCGCCTGTAATTGGCGATATTGATGGTGATGGAAAAAGTGAAATTCTGCATGGAGAATTTTGGAATTATTTGATTTGTATCGATGCACTGACCGGTGCTGTGAAATGGGAAATTGAAATTCAGCCGAATTGCTGGATACAAACAGCACCTACTTTAACCGATTTAGACGGAGACGGAGCTTTGGATTTTGTAATTGCTACCTGGGCATTCGAGAAAGACAGCAACAATATTTATGCTTTCCGTGGCAAAGACCACAAATTGCTTTGGAAAAAATCTGTTAACAACTACATTTACCATGGGACCGCAGTTGCAGATGCCGACAGAGACGGCACACCAGAGTTATTTATTGGTTCCTACAACGATACATTGTATTGTTTAAATTCAAGCGATGGCAATACTAAGTGGACTTATACAGCAGGTAAAGGCTTTTATGCCGGAGCTAACCCTGTTACTGCCGATTTAGATAGTGACCGATTTTTCGAAATTATTATGCCTTTTTGGTATAAAATGTGTGTATTAAACTATAAGGGCGAATTGATATGGGAATATGAAATTCCTTCGTATGCCGATGCTTTCCGTGGCGCTGCCATTTCGGATATTAATGGCAATGAATTTTTAGATATCGTTTTTGCTACAAGCACGGGTGAACTTATAGGATTATCAGGAAATAAAGGAGAATTAATATTCAGAAAAAATCTCCGACAGCATTACGGAAATGAACTATATTCTCTTGAGCATGCTCCGCTAATAGCCGACTTTGACAAGAATGGAAATATCGACGCGTTTATAGTGGGTGGTTATGGAATCATTGATGTAGAAAAGAATTTCGGCAGAGCATATATGCTTGAAATCGGCAAAGGAAATGGACCCGACTGGCTGATGTTCCAAAAGAACATCCATCGCACAAGCAGTTCGTGGGAAAAAAATACATCGGCAGGGGGAAACATAAAAATCGGTAATTATCCCTTCGTCTCCCCCAACCCCGCTTCTGAATATATTGAAATTAGGCAACCTTCGGAAGGTTCTGAAATCAAAATCTACAACACCC
>JBBIJO010000055.1:0-2836 GCA_037445895.1 Ignavibacteria bacterium
GTTTTGTTTTGTCATAGCTAAATTTTGCATATTATTTTATTAACTCCTCAATATTAACCCTTAACGCTTTGGCAATTTTTGCCATTACCAAAACGGAAGGGTTTTTTAATGACTCCGCTTTCGATTTTGGTGAGAGTGGTATATTTAACGCCGGATTTTTTGGCAAAATCTTCCTGCGACAAGCCTTGTTTTGTGCGGTATTTTTTTATATTTTCTCCAATACTGTTTTCTCTTACCATATTTTCAATAATTTGATAGTATGTTATTGTAGTGTTAACAAACCTCACTTTCAATATAATGATACCAAATAAATTAAAATCAAGCGAGGAAAATAAGGAAAATCCCATTCTGACTTTTTGCCACCTCGGTAAAACAAAAACAAAAACAAAAAAATTAAATTTTGTCCCTAAAATCGGCTGGCGAGCTCTCGCAGATGGTGAGGCAGCAACCTCTTTTTCCAACTGGCGGTGTGTATTTGAAAAAATCCGAACCGATTTCAAGTTTTTCTAATCCGCCTTTGGCGGATTGCTCGGCTCTGCCGAGCCTGACGGCAAATTCTTTCTAATTATTTCTCGTTCTCAAAATTTTTTCAATAACAGATTTTATTACCTCGTCAAAACTTCTTAATAAATCATGCTCCCAAATCCTAAAAATCTTCCAACCTTGTTTTTTATAATATGTTAAGACTTCCTTATCTCTTGCGACATTGTTATTTATTTTTGCTGTCCAATATTTCCTGCGAGAAGTAGGAAGGCGGCAATGTTTTTTACAACCATGCCAAAAACAAGAATCAACAAAAATCACAGTTTTGTATTTTGACAAAACCATGTCGGGTTTGCCGAAATATTTCGTGGGATTTTTCCTGTATCTAAACCCAGCTCTCCAAATTGCCTTTCTGAAATCAACTTCAATTTTACTGTCCTTGCTTTTTACTTTGGACATTATCTCGCTTCGTTTCTTTTTCGAAACCTTGTCTGCCATAATTAATCGCCAAAAAGTTCCACTGGATTGATTTTGAACTGAAGCATATTCGAAGTAGGACGACCGGCATCGCCGCCTTTTCTTTGCATGCCTATTTTCCCGATTTTCAAACTTCCTTGCGGCGTTATTCTTACTTCACCGTCCGCAAAAACGTTCATCGCGTGATTGATTGACTTCAAAACCCAGCGACTCTCATTATTTGTTATCAAAGCTACCAACATCCAACCTGCGGAAAATTTCCCTCTGCCCTTGAGAATGTCAGAAACAATCAAAATCTTGTTTTTGGCGAAAAAGTCCACAACTTTTCTTTGGTCGTTTTCGCTCATTTCGTCAAAAAACATTCTTCGCGGGTCCCGCAAGCCGGATTTTGTCGGCCTCGTTTCTCCGGTAAAAAGTTTTAAGATTTTCACAATATCTTTCGGTATATTCCACATTTCCGCGTAACTATCCACCCATCGCTTGTCAACTTGATTGAAACCTTGCGGATTGCTAACTAATTTCACCGATAGATTCTCCGCCGCGATCGCTTTCTTCATGTAAATCGTTATCTGAACTTGAACATCGGTTTTATATCCGTGCAATTTTATTGCTTCCACTTTCTCTATTTCGTTGATAGGATAACCCATTGTCTCCAACCATTTTTGTGAGTCCTCGTCTTTTTCCCAATTGTTAAACTTGGAGACGATGTCGTCTTCGTTCCTAAATCCGCCCTTGGCGGTTGCCGACCCAAGTTTGATTAAATCTCTATTATTGCTCATGTTTGTTTATAAAATTCAAAAGACTTCTGCCGAACGCCTCGACAACATGTGTTGTCATAGCATTTCCGGCTTGGCTTAACAAAGCGACTTCGTCAACTTTACCCCTTACTTTCTCCGCCAATTCTTTAGGCCACCCTTGCAAAAGCAAGGATTCGTAACCCGACAACCTTCTGAATTTTCCGTCTCGGACGTATAAAATGCCATGTCGTCCGGTTCTCAAAGTCGGAACCACGCCCCGATACAAACGCAAATCCGATTGCCGGGTATCAATAACCAAATATTCCTCGCTTAACAATTTTTTAATGGAAAATTTTCCTTTGTTGTATTTATTATCCAAATATTTCAAAAAAGTTCCGTAAGATCTTTGTTTCTCGTTAAATTCCAATTCTTCGGCCGTATCTATCAAATAATCTTTCAGAGACGGCTTTGGCACGGGTTTTGGAAATTCAAACGGAATGCCATTTTTTGCCAAATCTTTTCTAATGCCGACAAAGTAAATTCTCTCTCTCATCTGCGGCACTCCGTAATTTACGCTGCTAATCAATTTCCAAAAAACTTTGTATCCCGCTTTTTCCAGTTCTTCCACTATGATTTTCAAAGTCCGCCCGTCTCCGTGATTTAAAAGTCCTTTGACGTTTTCCAAAATAAAATACTTTAGATTTTTTCCGGTCATTATGTCTATCAAACCGAAAATAATCTGGCCTCGTCGATCGTACATTCCCGTTCTCGGCCCGATAACGGAAAAGGGTTGACAAGGAAAACCGGCAATCATTAAATCAAAGTCCGGCAAATTTTTAGGATCGATTTTCATCAGATCTCCATAATTCGGTTCACCTTTGCCAAAAAACATTCTGTAAGTCCTAATGTACGATTGGGCGATTTCCGAAAATCCCATGCATTTCATCCCCAAATTTTCAAGACCGATTCGGCCTCCGCCGATACCGGCACAAAAATCAATAAATGTTAGTTTGTTTTTTTTGCCGTTTGTCATGCTATTTACTTTATTAAATCTTCTATTGAAACTCCTAATGTTTTAGCAATCTTAGCCATTACCAAAACGGAAGGTTTTTTAATAACTCCGCTTTCGATTTTGGTTA
>JBBIJO010000056.1:0-2785 GCA_037445895.1 Ignavibacteria bacterium
AAATTTTTTTTTATTTTCAATATTTTTTTTATTTGATTTTACGTATATACTGTTTTTTCTTAATTTTTTTTGTTAACGAATCTTTTGTTTCAATCCTTGTTTTAATGGATGTTACGTAAAAACCCGTTATCTTCCCTTTTCCTCGCTTTTTTACTAAGTTTTCCTTCTATTTTCAAGTTGCTTTTTTTTGTTTTTTCCGTTCAAAAAAGGCAATTTTTGGCAATATTTTTAGCCCCTTTTGCATCGAGCGAGCCAACTTAACCACCTTTAAAAAAGCAATTTACAAAAATTGAATTATAAATTCAAAATAATTTTTGCTGATTAGTTAGTTCTCCCGCTTGTCAAAGAACCCGCAATGCTTATGTTTTATCGCAGATATTACGGTAGCAGCAATCGATACAGCGGTTTGGGTATTTAGTTTTCCTTGGGAAATATCCGCGGAGGATAACATCGAATATTGTGTTTACGATGTTGATTGCTTTTTTGAAATCGTCGTCGGTATAAATGATTTCTTTGAGGGCGTTACCGCCGCGGACATAGCAAATAAAACCTTTTTTAACAGGTTTTTGATATACTTCGTGTATTAAAAGAGCATAAATAGTTGATTGAATTTTATGAGTTTTAAAAGTAAATTCGGTAAAGTTTGTGTATTTGTAATCCAAAGGCGAGAGGGTGCCATCGGCAAGGTGAAGGACTTCGTCGACAATACCGCGAACACCGAGTTTTTTCGAAGCCAGATAAACAGAGATATCGCGGTCGATTGTTTCGGGGTGTTTGCGTAGGTAGTTGATGTTTGTTTTTTCGCGGCGGCGGTGGAGTTCGCGCCCTTTTTGGACTTTATATCGGAGTTCTTCGTGCTGTGGTATATTTAAACAATTTAGGAAATAGGTATAGCGAGGACAATAGACAAATTCGATAATTTCGCTGGGAGTAATCATAGGAGTCGAGTCTGTATCGAATTCTGGGATGGGAGCATAAATCTTTTTAGACTCGCTTTGTAATTCAATGAATTCTTCGATAGATTTATCCATAGTTTTTAAATAAATAATGCTTTAACTTCGTCGGTAACGAGTTTTTTATCGAAGGCTTGTCCAAGTAGAATAACTTTGCGAAAGTCGTCGCGGCACATAGGGAAAATATAGACGGAATCGGTTTCTTGGTCGATGATATCATTGCAAACGATTGAAAGTTCGTCAAGTTGGTTTTTGTTGATGGTCCCAAGGAAAGCAGATTTTTGGACACGGTAGAGTCCTTTGTCTTTGCATAATTTGGCGACTTTATTTCGGATTTTATCGTCCGATATATCGTAGATAATCCAGACGAGAGTTTCAAATTGTTTCACTGTCTTTCCCAATAAGTTTATTTGCAAGGCGATGGCAGTCGAATTGTATGATATTTTTCCGTTGGATATTGCGATTGCGGTAGCGAATACTTTCGTCCAAGAAAGTATTAAATTCAGAGATAAGTAGAGCCTTTCCTTCTTTGTTCAATGTTAAGCCATTTGGAATTTGGTCGAACATTTCGAGTTTAACTTTGCGTGCTGCAAAGAGATTAACTACGAGTTGGTCGGCCCAAATACGGTAGTTTTCGATTAAATCGAACACAAGGGATTTTTTGTTATAGTTATCGGAATGGATAAATCCAAGGTATGGGTCGAGTCCTGCGATGATACAGGATTTTTCGACACGTGAATAGAGGATGCCGTAAGCGTAGTTCAACAAAGCGTTGAAGGGGTCTTTGGCGGGGTTTCGGCTCCGACCTGAGAATTGGAAGCGTTCTGGCAGAAGGTTCGAAATGATTTCGAAGTAGATGCGTGCTCCGGTTCCTTCGATGCCGAGGATATCGTTGCGGATGTCGCGTATGTTGCCGTCGAGTTGGTCGAGTTGTGTTGCAACTTTTTCTAATTGTTCAATCGACGAGGTAATTTCGGCGGAGCGATGGGGGCGAGTTTGGCGAAGTTGTTTCAACAAGTCGATTTGGTTATTGAATTTGTTTTTTACCCATTCGATAGCGAATTGGCGACCTATTTCGGATTCACTGATTTCGAGTTGTTTTCTTCGGATTAGGGTGGTGCTGCCGAGTTTAGGATGCCAAACGCGAGCAAATGGATTTCCGAATTCATCGACAAAGACGATATCGATGTTGTTGTCCATTGCGAGTTTGATAGCATCGGTAGTGATTGTAGCAGATGTTGAAATTAGAATAGAAGATACTTTTTGGCAGGAAATTTCAATAGTTCGGTCTTCGGCGCGCAATCGGAAGCAGTCGCCATTTTTTTGAATGAAAGCCCCGTATGTATTTATAACAAGTTGCATCCTATAAAAAATGTAAAGATAGCAAATTTTGATGAAATAAGATTTTGATGGTTTCATTTTGTTTGCTTTTTTTGTTTTCGGGGTTTTTGTTTTGCTTTGGTCCGATAGTAAACTGGGAAGTAGCTTTTGAGTTCTGCTTGGAATTGTTGCAGTTCGTTTTCTTTTATAATTGTTCCGAATCCGCGCGAGACGGAGCGACCAATTCCCCAAAGATTAGGTATGGAAAAGTTAGCGGAGAAAGTTCCATAGAAACCGAACATTGTGATTTCTTTGAGCTTTACCGTAGTTTTTCTAGCGAAGTGTATGTTGGCTTGGATTGGAGCGGATGCAGTATATCCAAGACTTTTCGAGATGGAAAGTATGTTGCCGATGAGGATAGCTTCGAGAAATTCTTTTCTTTGCTTCCAGTTTCGAAGATGGATGTATTTTGTAAAATTGTCCTCGTTTAATGCAAGCCAAGGGGTAAGGAA
>JBBIJO010000057.1:0-2601 GCA_037445895.1 Ignavibacteria bacterium
ATACCTTGTCGGGGTCTTTAAACACAATGAAAATTGAATCCCGATTATGTTCATACACCTGATTGATTGTCAATGCCTCATCTATTCGATGCAATGTGGTGAATGTTTTGCCTGTATCAGTTGTTCGTCGGATTTCAAAATGAGTTTCCTCAAAATCGTTTTCGTCGTTAACCGTAGCGAGACCAACAAAATTCTTCAAATTGTCCGCAAGAATATAGAAAATAGCGGAAAGGGTATCGGAGGCGGTTTTCCGAAATTCCTTGAAGGAAGTGTCGCAGAAATAAACATAAGAAAGGTAGCCTTTATCTGCCCAGAGCAATGAAGTATCGTTTTTCACGAATAAAAATTTGTCGTCTAATTTTATTACATTGCTAGCAAATTGCAGTTCATTATCGAAAAGGAATGAATTATTTTGAATTAACTCGTATGAATTCCAAAAATCATAGGTTACAGCAAGGAATTCCGGAGAATATCCTTGAAAACCTTTCATAAACCCTTTGCCAGTTTTATCTAAATAAAACAAAGGCAAATTCTTATATCGGGGGAAGTCCTTTGCCTTTTTGCTGTTATTGTAATATTTTGTTGGTAATCCAGTAACTCCACCATCAACCGAATGTGTAATAACGGTTACTCCATCGGCTGGTGAACCCGATGAGCGATCCCTACCTGAAATAGAGCAGTAAAAGATTGAATCGCTAAGAATAAATAACGGTTTTCCCCATAGGTATGAAACTAATTTCCAAGTTTTACAAAAATCTGGAGAAATTAAAATAAGTTTCTTATCGCCAGTAAAAATCAGGATTGAATCGAAAAGCACAATTGGCCTTTTACTAAGTATTTGATAAGGAATAAAAGAAAAAGCTAACCCTTTATTTGGATAACTCTGATATTCCCCGGTCAAGTAAACATCTTCAAAAGCTTTACCTGCCTGCACAAATGTATCTTGTGGATAAGGCACATATTGATTAATTCCGAATTCCGATACTTCCACGCTATCGAGTGCTGGGTCGCGCAAAAAACTTATATACAATGAATCATCATTAAAAAAGTAGGAATTAGGTTCCCCATAACTATCCCATTTGTTTCGATGGATTGAATCGTTATAATTCATAAACAAAGTGTCTTTGAAAAAATAAGTCCAATTTTGCAAACTGCTATCAGGAAAATATAAATAGTAACCTACTTGGAAAACAGGTTCGTTTCGGTAGGTATGAACAAAATTTAAAAAGTAATATTCATCGACAAAGAAAGGTGCGGGAAGGACTTTACCGCGAAGTTTTATAAATTCCATATTGTCTAAATTGTTATCCAAAGTGATAAAGCCATTGTTGCTATATCTCCAGCTTGATAGAAGAATCTTATTATTTAAATAAAACATTTCAAACCTATAAAACATATGAACTGGCGGCAAATCGGGTTCGGTATAATATTCATTAGAGCGAACTTCAAAAAGAGAATCCTTAACAACTTTTTCAATTTGAAAACTTTTGTTTAACTTCATTATGCTCTGCAAACCCCTAATAAACAGCAAATTTTCTGTTACAATTAATTCAATCAGTCTTTCGCTACTATCCAAATTCAATTTGTGCAATTCCCAATTTAATCCATTGTCCGGTGAAATAATAATATAACCGTTGTAGGTGATACCCCATAGTGTATCATTGAAATTAGCAATTCGGCAAATTTCATCGTAAATTCCAATAGTTCGCTGCTCCCAGGTATTGCCAACATCGGAGGATAGTAAATATGTTCCATAGTCACCATAAATGACAATATTTTCCCCTGAATTTACAGCACTTCTGTAGTTGACCCGAGTTGGAATTATTTCAAAATCCGCAGCCAACGATTCAAAATATCCAAAGCACAGCAAGCCAAAAAACAATAAAGTTAGGGGGAGCAGAACGCTCCCACTTTGTGGCAAATAAAGACTATTAAAATAAAATTTACTTTGCTTACTCATAATTGTCTCCTCTAAAAAATACCAAAATAAAAACTATGGATAAGGTATGCAAGTTTGTATAGACAAGTTCCTTACACAATCCAATCGCCAAGTTGTATTAGGGTCGAATGGGTAGTCGGTATCTGGACCATATGGAATTGTAGGACAGTTACCGGAGCCACTAACATATCGTTCAACTAATGTCTTTTGAATTTGTGGCGGATTTTGAGAATAATCAGTACACCATAACCATTTTTCTGTGCAACGCAAGTCGCAATTCCCAGAGTGAGCCCTGTAGGTGAGTCGTCCGGTATATCCATTCCACTCTACTTCAGCACAATATGGCCGAGTAATATACACTTCTGTAGGGGGTGGCTCGTCACAAGGTTTGGCTCCAACACATAACTCTGCCATATGGTCAACAGCCCAGTCGTGAACGTAGTCCCAGGCGGCGTCTTCACATCCCGCCGGGGTTTCCACCTCTGCAACGTAAATGGTAATTCCCGAGTGAGTAGCATAACATTGATAACAAAAAACCGCACGAACACTACCACACCCAGGCAATTCAAACGTTAATACATAACAAAAGCTCGGAAGTGGTGCCACGCATACTTCACAGCCGGGCTGTGCGCTGGCTTTGTTTCCCACAACAAAGCCAAAAA
>JBBIJO010000058.1:0-2578 GCA_037445895.1 Ignavibacteria bacterium
ATCTATCGAAATTGATTGACGATGTAAGAGGGTGGATAGGAAGGGAAGTATAAATGACTGCATTATTTGGTTATGTCTTTAAAAGTTTGTATTTTAAATAGGTAAAATCTTAAAATTAAATGTTTTTATAACAATTTGTAGGTAAATCTATGCCATTAAGCCCCAAGCGATTAAACGAAAAAGATTTTGTCGTGGTTCAAAATGCACTAGTTGATTTTTATAATGAAAGACCTGATGAGTATGGTCTTATGGAGCGGCCACAAAAAGTTTATCAAGAATACGCTGCATTTATTTGGACAGTAGTTCCGGATAAGAACAGTTCTATTTTAGATTTGGGGTCTGGTTCCTGGAGAATACCGGATACCATAGGAGAATTTGGATATAGAGAAGTGATTGGGTTAGATTATTTCTCCCCTGAAAAATTAGAATTATACACGCAACAAATCAAAAACCCAAATGCAAAATTAATTAGTTACATCGATAATTCAATACCTTTTTCTGATAATACTTTTACGGCTGTATCATCACTTTGTGTTTTGGAACACATTGTTTACGTAGAAAAGTTCTTGAAAGAAATTGATAGAGTATTACAACCTAAAGGTTTTGTCATCATACAATGTCCCAATTGGTCTGGTATAAATGCTTTTATTAATGGATTTTTTCATATCATATTTAAAAAAGACAGGTTTTGGCAGTTAAACAATATTGTTGATTGTATTTTTGGAATATTTAGGAGCCTCGGTTGGTATTTTGAAAATTTATTCTCTTCCAATCCTAAGTTTATTACGATATACCCAAGAATGATAAACGGCAAAATTGCCTTTGAGCGAAGCGATGATGATGCTGTTCATTTGTGTCAACCGCTCTCAATCAAAAAGTTTTTCAAAAAACTTGGCTATCGAGTAATTTATTATAATCGTGGTTTTGGCACAACTAAATATACATTTTTATTTAATAGATTTTTCCCATCTCTATCAACAACAAACGTTTTGGTTTTTCAAAAACCCTAAAATTGACTTAAAGGTCAAAATTTGGCAAAAGTAGCAACTTTTTAGAAGATTCATATGCTACTTTACTATCAAGAATTTAGCATTCAGGATTTGGTCGTCGAAAATAATTTTATAGAAATAAACACCCGAGTTTAAATTTGAGCAATCTATTTCGATTTCGTTCGAACCAGCGCTGGCAATAACCTTCTTCGAAATAATTTCGCGTGCAAACACATCGTAAACTCTAAGTTCTCCAACTCCACCCCTATCCGATTCAAACTGTATTTTAGCCGATACACTCGCAGGATTGGGGGATATATTCCCATTGTTTGTTGAATACTGTGGCTCAACACTCAGAAAATAAGCATAAGGACAAAACGACCACGAAAGTATTTCGTGTGTCTCGTATGCATTGCCCGTTGCAGACGTAAATCCAATGTAGGCTCGCTCCCCGTAATCTAAGCTCAACAATGTCGTTAAATCTATATTGTAAACCGTCAACACAGGATTCCCCAATTGCTCCGTCGTATCCAACCAAATCGAAACTGTTTTATTGTTGCTGTTATAAACCACCTTAGAATAAAAAACAGTTCCATCGGTTTTGAGTGGCAATACATTCGTAGTTACGCCTCGAAGATATGGTTGAATGTGCTTCGAAGAGTTAGCATTTATACCATCGGAAAGAACCGCAATATGATTATCATTTGGGTCGAAATAGTTCTCTATTTGAGCAGAATCATTGGCATAGGTATCGAATTCGATAGCAATGGAATTAGGAATCCCATCGTAACCAATGCCTCCTCCATTGCTCCCAATCGCAGCGTTAGATGAATTCTGAATTACGAAAGCAATACCATCGGCTCCCGGAAAATGTGTCTCCTCGTGTCGATTGTTGACTCCATTAGAAAAACGAAACTTGAAATTAGTTTCGAAACCGTAAGAAACAGGAACATACGATTTAGTCCACAAAGCTCCGCTTTGGTTCTCGACAGAGGATGTGAGTCGGACAACATCTTTAAAAATCTTTCCATTACCTATGAGTTCCAAATTCGGTGCATTAGCAAATCCTTTGTATTCAAATCCAATCGTGCCACACGAAAGACATTCGTCGCGAACTTCCTGCTCGCTTAAAGCCTTCTTATATATCTTCACTTCATCAATAGAACCAGTAAAACGCGCCGACGTTCGCTCCTCGCCTTCGTAAAGCCACCAGTGCCTACCTAATCCAAAATATTCCATAGAATAATTAACTTTAGATTTTAAAGAATCAATGAGTAACCCGTTTATATATGCGTAAAGAGTTTCATTTTTATACACCATCGCATAGCAGACCCATCTGTTTCGATAACTTAGTTCAAAAGGTTTGATGATTAAATTAGTGCCGTGCCGATAACCACTAACAGCAAACTGAAGGAGCAATTGGTAAATCCCTCGATATTGATCATAGTGATTTTGAATTCCAAGCCAATTACGCTCATCATGCCCAAAAAATAAGTATGCATCTCCATACTCATTAGAGAAGCCCTCCTCTTTCACCCACATAGTGATACTGAACTCTTTAAGGTTACGTAAATCAATAGGTGGTAATA
>JBBIJO010000059.1:0-2568 GCA_037445895.1 Ignavibacteria bacterium
AATTCGCTTTAAAAAACCAAAGTTCTTTGCAAAAATTTTTAAAAATAAAAAATAAAGAATTTTGTCTAATAATATGGAGTTCAGGGATGGAATTTAATAAATTTACACTGGTTGAAGGTGTATTTTTTCTGGTGCTTTCATTTTTAATTTTTATACCTTCTTTGTTGAAAGCTAAAATTCCGTTTTTTATCCAAAGTTGCAATGCCTGCGAGGAATTTTCAAACTGTGTAAACGATTTTATTAACACAATAGAATGGGTTAGAAACGGGTGCTGTGACGAAACTTGTACGATTGAGCTTTTTGTGGAGGGAGACGGAAATTTCTGCAATGTTAAAAGCTCGGTAAAAATAATCGGTGACGATGGTGTTGTCTATCACAACGATATGCCTAATCCAAAATATCCTAATTATTTCTTTCACAATCAAGCGGGAAATATTTTTGTAAGAGACATTCCATTAAATCCTTGTATCCCCAAAGATGCTAATTTCAGCAATTATTCATCGGAGGTTATTATACAAGTATGCTATCGAACTGTGCAATCCTGTATTTATCCTGAACCCCCCCTTTTCGAGTTAAATATGTGGAGATACTTTTTCGATAACATTGATTATTTTAGGAATTTACGTCCCGACCCAACGGATTGTAAATTTAAGATTCAGATTAAAGCAACCGATGAATACTTACAATTTACTACCTGTGCAGAATGTTGTGTAAAATAAATTCTTTTTTAAATTATGTTTTACAAACATATAGGAGGACATTTTATGAAAGCATTAAGGAAGGCAATAATTGCCTTAGCATTTGGATTGCTTTTGCAACCTTGGGGTTGCAGCGAAAAGTCTTCGAATCCTTCAGAAAGCAGTTCCTTTCAGACGGCGCTTTTTTCGTTAGATCAAGTAATTAACTATTTCGTGAACGAATCGATTGGCAATATTGATGCAATTCAAGTTCTGCAAATAGCTGAAAAACACGTTTGTTATGATCAACCAAATCATTTCGGAGACTATTATACTTTACCTTCCGCCGCTGCATATTATAAAGTAGGCGATAGAGCAGGTGCAATCAATTTTGTTCGTTGCAATGGCAGACCGTTAGTAATTAACGAAACACCACCAGTGAACTATGGAACCTCCTGGAATAAGAATGAAGGACCTCAGCCGGGGGAAAATGCAATTTGGGAAACAGGAATTGGTAACGAAACAATAATCGACACAATACCAATACCACCGGTATTTTTGAACCTAAGAGCAAGCCCGAATTATTTCGACCGGCAACAAGGAACAACCATTTCCTGGGATAATGCAACCTCGGGAGATATTGTAATAATTATTCATACTCATTATGAGGGTTGGGATACAGTTCGCAACGAAATGTATCGATATTCGAAACTATTTCCCGCTTTCCTTAAAATAGTTCCTGACCAGGGTTCAGTAACAATCACTCCACAGGATATTGAAACCACCGGTTTATGGAGTGAAAATATTGTAGGTATAGATTTTTATTTATACCGTGCAAATTATAAAATAAGGCTCTTCGATAATGGTAATAAGCAATTATTAAATGTTGCTTTAACTCAAAGAAGCGTAGACTTAGTTATCCCCCAGGAATAGAAAATTTGGTGGGTATTAGCTAAAATTTTGGGACTACCCATTTGGTAGTCCCGAGTTATTTATTGTATAATTAATATAAATGAGGAGTAATTATGTTACCTTATATTTATTTTTTCGGCATATCAATTCCAACATATAGAATTTGTTTTTTTACATCAATAATAGTCGCAAGCATTGTATTAAAATACAACTATTCAAAACTTAATTTGCCGAAATTCCTGTATATTTTCATCGCAAGCATTGTGCTTGTCTCTGGAATTATGGGAGCTCATCTTTTCGACAATATTGAACGCCATAGTTTAAAAAGCTTAGGGTCTTTTCACTCTCTAATTTTCGGAGGACTTACTTTTCATGGCGGATTTATAATTAGCTTTTTTATTATTTGGTTACTATCGGTAACTTATAAAAAAATCCAATTCATTCATCTGCTATCTGGTGCACTTTCAGCGGTTTGTATTGGTTATGCAATTGGAAGAATTGGTTGTTTCCTTGCTGGTGATGGTTGTTATGGAATCCCTACGGAAAGCTTCTTAGGAATGAGTTTCCCCAAAGGAATTCTTCCAACTTATAAACCTGTATATCCAACGCCACTTTTCGAGAGTGCTCTAAACTTTTTATTGTTTATATTTTTGCAGAAGCTCTTCAATTTTTACCATAAAAATGGAATTTTAATGAAATCTCGAAATCAAATAAAGATAATTAGTATCTTCCTTTTGGGATTTGGTGCTTTTCGTTTTGCTATTGAGTTTATAAGAAATAATCCAAAGTATTTGGGTTTGTCGTCAGCCCAGTATTTTTCACTTTTGCTCTCTGCCATTGGTTTGTTACTTTTCTTCTATCAAAAAACAAAAGGCGAGAGGGAAACCTCTCGCCAGCAGTCGTAATCCGTTGGTTGCGAAAGCAACCAAGAATCGAATGCAAAATTAAGAAATTCGCTTTAAAAAACCAAAGTTCTTTG
>JBBIJO010000060.1:0-2537 GCA_037445895.1 Ignavibacteria bacterium
TTAACGGCGGGCTTAATGTTAGCGGTGGTGCAACAATCAATGGTGGCTTGACCGTTGCTACCGGTAACCTGCAAATTTCCGTTGGTAATCTCCAATCTGGTGGTTCCTCGGTTAATGTTGCCGACGATTTGTTCCCAGCCAGCGACAATACCTACGACCTTGGTAGTTCGACTTTCCATTGGCGCAAACTCCATTTGAGCACAACAACAGGTGCTGTCGTTGCCGACGCCTACACAATACCAAACAACGTTTCCATTGTTTACATAACCGCCGATGGTGATGGTGGGAATGACGATGTCATTACTCTTCCCGCTGGTTCCGATGGCCAAATTCTATATGTTTACTACGATGGTGTAGCTGGCGACTTTACAGTTACGATAGGCGGATTAGTTTACACAACAGATAGTATTACTACTTGGGATGTTGGCGTAACATTTGTTTACGTTGCTGGTGCTTGGCGTCCGGTTGGACAGGCTCCGTATTAATAGTATTTTCCGTTCGAAGACGAACGGGACGGCGGGGATTTGCCCCGCCGTTTTTTTTGTTTGTTGTGCTTGTCTATTGGAACTTCCGTTTCCCTTTTTCTTAATTGAGATGCCGGGGCGTTGTTAATATGGAAAAGTAACAGACAAAAGCCACTCGCGTATGGTATAACCGAAGGTTTTGAATTGGTGCAACTTGTGGCTATCGGGCTGTCCATTCGAATTAAATTTGGATTTAAAATATATATTCAATACAAAAGATTTTTTTATTTTTGCATTTTATATTTGCCATTGTAATTTTTTTCTTATATTTGTTTTTGGTGATTTGAATTTTTGGTATATTATTTGTAGGCTAAAAATATTTTATAGCCGGTGTGGCTTGTAATCAAAAAATATATTATTTTTGAACTGTAGTGGATGAATAAAATAAACATTTTGTTCCAAAAATTTTAGGTGATTGTTATGAGTAAGCTTAAGACCTTTTTCGTGCAATTTGTTTTAGTAGCGATATTTGGATTTGCTACTGCCAACGCACTCGACACATTTCCATTCTACGACCTGGGTATAAACTCTTCGGGCGTATTGCAAGTGAATACAACTTTATACGAAGTTAACATTCGTATTCTCAACGGTTCGACACTTGTTTACGAAGAGTATCACGGTTACAACACCATTACTACTAATGGGTTTGGAGTTTTTATGGTAACCGTTGGAACAGGGACTGTTGTTTCGGGAACATACGCTTCGATTACTGCAACGGCTAATACGTGGGTTCGATGCCAAATCAAAGTTAACTCTGGGGATGCATATCGAATCACGAGCAACCAAAGAATAATGTATTATGCACTCCAAAGTTCTACGAGCGGTGGAGGTGGCGGGCCGGTTGACAGCGCAAGCATAGGCAGCGGTGAAATATGGGACGTTCACGTTAACGATTCGGCGAATATTGCGGTTTATAAATTAGCCGAGGGGAGCGAAAATCAAGTTATAGCGACTATAAGCGGAATACCTACGTGGACCGATTTATCGGTATTGGAAACGGACCCACAAGTGGGTGCTTTTACAACCGATGGTGAGGTTGCTCGATGGAACAACACGAACGGTAGTCTCGAACCCGGTAGTTTGACCGATTGGGGTGGAACAGCTACGGCAACCGGGAATTTTACGGTAAATGGTAATGTGACATTAGGTAGCGACAATACCGACAATGTAGTCTTCAATGCCGATGTCGATTCGGACATTATCCCGAATGTTGATGATGCATACAATCTTGGTTCCGATAATTATCGTTGGGCTGATTTGTATGTGGGCGGTTCGGGAGTTGCTCTAAGTGTTCACATTGGTCCGAGTGGCGGAGAAGCTGCTTCTACCGAAGGAGTAATAAGCTACGACCTTGGGACAAATGCAACAGTCTTAACAGTTGATGGAACTGATGTTATGGAAGCGACGGCTACAGATGTTACATTTCTTGTAGCTACAAGTTTCCCCGGTCAAGTAGGTAGCGATTTCGTTCCCAACGCAGATAACACCTACGATTTAGGTTCAAACATTAATCGGTGGAATGATGTGTATTTCGGCGGTAACTTAATTGGAGCCCGTGCTACGTTCGAGGATTTAACTGTTCTCGACACAACCGATTTGCAAGGGAACGTGTTGAATTCCCTTGGAAGTTTAACGGTAGCCGACAGTGTAGTCCCGAATGTGAATAATGCCTATACGCTTGGGACCGATGCTAACCGATGGTCTAGTATTTATGTTAATGGTGCGAGCGTTCACGTTGGTCCGAGTGGCGGCGATGCTTCGAATACGGAAGTAGTATTAAATTATGGAGTAGCAGGAGCGAACACAGCTGCAATAAATGTTGATAGTGTTGATGTTATGACTGCAACCAGCAGTTTAGTAACATTTCCTGTGAATGTAACTTTGGGCGATGCGAATACCGACAATGTAGTATTCAATGCCGATGTAAATTCGAACATATTGCCGAATACGGATAGTACCTTCGATTTAGGTAGTGGGTCTCAACGATGGAAGGATATATTCCTTGGTGGCAAC
>JBBIJO010000061.1:0-2403 GCA_037445895.1 Ignavibacteria bacterium
TACAATCTTTTTTCCATTGTGTTTTTTCATCATATTTGTTTATAAAAATAGGAAGAGCCCTTCGGGGAAATCACCGCCGAAGGGCTCTTCAATTTTAGATTTGAATGCAGGTTAGCGAACGACGTTCACCGGGCGAACTATCGATTCGTTCCCTATTCGCATCACGAGATTATATACTCCGGCGGGTAAGTCCGATACGCTTACTTCCATCGTCTCGACTCCCCCTTTGCCTTTCCCTTCGTATATTACCTTTACTTCGCGTCCTGTCAAATCTACCAATGCTATCCTAGTTGCCGAACCCTCTGTCGTCGTTACATCGAACGTTACTTTGTCGCTCGCAGGATTCGGCTTAATATTATCTAACCAAGCGCTACTGCCGTCCAAGGTTACCATCACCTCTTGGCTGTAACTGGCGCTACCGTCCAAATCGACTACCTTCAATCGATAGGCATAAGTCTTCCCAAATTCAACACCACGGTCAACAACAGGACCATACGTCCTCGGCTCGGTCGATTTGCCTGCTGCCTTCTCTTCGGCTATCTTATTGAACTCACTCTTGCCTACTTCGCTCACAACCGCTCGCTCAATCTCGAATCGGTCCGTGTTGAATTCACTCGCTGTTACCCAGCCAATCTTGACTCCATTACCTACCGCTTTCGCTTCGAAACTCAACAACTCAACCGGAATTATAAAGCCTCCGTTATTAATTATGTAGTCGTTCACCGGACGCAACACCATATCCAATCGTGCCCAATGCCGCCAATCCACTCCAAACAACACAACATTGCGATACAACGTCGACGTCGCTACTCCGGCAATCGAATCCGTAGCCGAACCATCGTGTTGACGATAATATCCAGCAGCAAGTGCCAAACCTTCCCCATCTCCTTGAACACGCATCAATCCACAATACGGAGGAACGTCCCCATTGTATCCCGTCGTCGCTATCCTATTCGATAGCCTCCTTCCTACTGTAACTCCAACAACATCGTTACCATCGTTGCTTACTCCGTCGCCTCGCGGATTGCTCGGACTTACGTCTTGTGCTCGTAACAAGCCTCCCACAAACTCATTGTCGCCTGCATTGGCTCGAACCATCTCCTGGCTACTTGCTATGAAATTCTTCTTCACTTCTATCGTTCCACTTCCTACAAATCGCTTAATATCCAGCTTCTCTAATCTCGTCAATGCCTTGTCGTCGCCGTCCGACCACAACACCGAATTGAACAAAGTGTAGTCAACTGCTCTCGGTTCCCAGCCCCGTCGGTCAAATATATCAAAATCGTAAATACCTTCTGCTATGTCAACCATCCAGCCCAGCTTCCTGAACCCGACAAGAAGACTATCGTAGTTCAGTTTGCCCGCTATCTCGTCCACACTCGAATTCGCATCCAATCGAACCATACTGTTCTCCACACTCAATACCGCTCGCATCGGGCTCTGTGGTATGTAGTAACGAACTACCTTCCATACCGAATTGTTCACATTCTGTTGGTCGCTACCCACCGATACTACTATCTTGTATCGCGGCGTCACATTAGCTTGCATCGTCAAAAATTGGTCGGGAACATAGTAACCCTGATTCGCTAACTCCCCGTATGTCTTCGGCTTAAAGTCCGGAGCCACTCCATCGGCAAGACCAAACTCAATCTCGGCACTCTCGCCACTGGCTACCGTCACCTGCTTCGTCGCCGTCAACTCGGGAACAGTCGAAAATTGACCATCCGGCATCTCCAAATATATATTCACCGTAACATTAATCGCCGATTGCTGCAAATTACCACTGTTACGCAACAATGCCTTCACAGTCGTCGGCGAATTCGACATTATGTATTGACCATCGTTGAACATCCCCGTCGATGATTGATACGACGCCGGATAGGTAATCTTCAATACCTCCATATCACTCAAATACAAACGACCATCAAATTCTACCGCTCCAATATCGTATCGCTGCCCAGCTGCGCCTCGTGTCCTCCCGTCTATATCCGACGTTACCCAGCTGAGACGCTCGCCACGATTGTTCAACAACGAACCAAGCGGAGTCGGATTCGTCGCTATTCGCAACTTCTGGTTCGGTTCGTATCCAAGATATACAAAATCGCTCGTAAAGTTCCCAAATACAGAGTTGTTATCCTGTCCCGTCCAATTCTGCCATTGCTCCAACGTGGCATAATCGTTGCGAGACCCCCCGTTGTCCAATATGTTGTCGCTCTTGTCTGTCTCGATAAATCGAGCAACCGATGCCCCAGAACCATTCGAATACCAAAATGCATTGTAATTAGAAACAAAACTCATATCCGCAGGCATCATCCCTTCGTAAAATAAACACGAATATACAGGATTGTTCACATCAACATTCATATCCAACAACGCTACTACATTGTTCTTGAACGTAGTCCC
>JBBIJO010000062.1:0-2291 GCA_037445895.1 Ignavibacteria bacterium
CATCATAAAGCCTTTCCCAGTGGAATCAACATAGAATAACGGAGCATCAAAATATGATAAAAATCGAAATACATTATAGCCATTAGAATAGCCTCGAGGCGGGAGAAATGTAATACCTCCATTTGTCGTTTTACATAATTCTAATATATCATCATAAATGAACCCACTATATTTATAATAAGAATTTAAGAAGTAGAATGTTGAATCATTCAAAATAAACTTTGGTTTACCAGTAAGATACGAAACAAGGTGCCATGATTTTCCGAGATTTTTTCCGATAGAAATTAATTTATTATTCCAGCATTCCCCACCATAATAATTCATATAAATCCATAGAGAATCTTCAAAAATGAATGTGTTTTTATACACGTGATAATAAACTATAGCCTTTTCATCGTATAACTGGAAATCGTCTCGCCAGTTTCCTACAACATAAGGAACAATATAAGCATCCTCAACTTGAACAAATGTGTCCCGGGGTTCCGACACCCATCGTTTAATCGCAGACATAGTATATATGAATGTATCTAAGCGGACTATCATAGTATCTACCTGCTTATACCCGCTTCGTATAGAATCTTTTATAAAATGGATATATAATTCATCTCGATTGAGAACATAAGAATCGGGTCCGCCATATTCATACCATTTCAATCTAGGAGTAACAGACGAATCTTCGAAATCCATAAACAAAGTATCGGGAAAGAAATATTGCCAATTGGAAAAGGTGGAATCCGCATAGTATAAATTGTATTTAATTTGAAAAACGGGCTTACCTTTATAAGTATGAATTGCATGGATGCTATAGTCAGGAACTCCTATTATCTTTACCTTATTCTGCAAATCAATGTAATTTAGTGTTTCCAAATTCTCATCAACTACGACGAACCCACTATACCAGAGACGCGAATTCAGTAGGAGTTTCTGATTCAAATAATACATTTCGTCATCTCGGGTATACATTATTGAATCTTCAAGCCTATCGGGATGTGAACATTGCAATATAGTTGGCTCGAGGAATTGGCTTTTCAACGTTTTTGCTATTTGTAAATCTCTATTAAAACGCATCAAAGTTGCAAAACCTCTGATATATATCGCCTTTTCTGTAACGATTAATTTGAAAAATTTCTCTCCGCTATCTAAATCTATTTTTTGAATTGTCCAGTTAAAACCGAAATCCGCCGATATAATTATGTAACCATTCTCAACTATGCCGAACAAAGTATCGTTGTAATTTTTAACATCTCTAATATTGCCAAACAACCCTATAAATCGCTGTTGCCACGTATTTCCTAGGTCGGTGGAAATGATATAACTCCCGTGGGTCCCATATATTATTATATTTCTTCCTGCACTCACCACGCCGTTAAATCCAATTCGTAACGGGGTAGTTTCGAAATCGCTACCGATTAGCTCAGTTCTATAAAACATTGTTAAACTCAATATTAGAATTATTCTTATGCAATAAAGAACCCGGCGGAAAGTAAACTTCCCGCTGGGTATTCTTTGCATCAGCCACTTATCAACATAAATTTCCACAAGCTATCCTTTCAAAATTATCACTATTATTAATTACATCGTCCATACTGGAGAACACAATTTACCCCAGGAACGCCCCCACATTCAAGTCGCCACGGTGGCTCACTATCTATGCATACATATCCACCATAGGGTGGAGGATTACACGTCCCATTTCCAACGGGGTAGCATTCAATCGCTTCAAAGTATGTTGTCGGTGGATTTGAAAAATAATCCCGACACCATAAATATTTTGAATAGCATCGTCTGTCGCAAGTTCCAGGATGTGCTTTATAAGTGAGTCGCCGCGGAGTTCCTTCACATTTAACTTCTGCACAAATAGGGCGTGTGATATAAACTTCCATTGGGGGTGGGTCGTCGCAAGCCTTACCTATGCACAGTTCATCTATATTGTCCCTTACCCACTGATATACATAATCCCATGCTTGGTCCTCGTAACCTGGACAAGTGGTAAGTTCAGCAATATCGATATGTATCCAAGGGGCTGTTACACCACATTGGTAACAAAACACTGCTCGATTCCCAGGGCAATTTGGCAAATCAAACGTCAAAATGTAGCAAAGGCTCGGTGCAATACATACTTCACAGCCGGGCTGTGCGCTGGCTTTGTTTCCCACAACAAAGCCAAAAATAATTAATGCAATTATTATTGAAAATATTGTTTTCATTTTAATTTCCTTTTTAACATACATAACATATAATTAATTAAATTTCGAGGTTGCAAACGAATTGTTGTAAGCCAATTAATATCA
>JBBIJO010000063.1:0-2011 GCA_037445895.1 Ignavibacteria bacterium
AACTTTTATTTGTGAATTAATAAAAGCATGATAGAATTTATTGTTTATGGGTAACGAGGCCCAAAGGGTCGAAAAATTCTGAATTAGAAAAGAAGATATTCCTTTTTCGTTTCTCTTTGTTATACCATAAGGAATATTAAGTTCTACCAACTTCCCTTCCTTGTCGGTGTTTAGAACCGCTGGAACAAAGCTTGCGGAAGATTTAGCATTAGGCCTTCCCCAACCGCAGAAAACTTTGTAACCGGTTGTAGCTTCTTCAAGGATTGTAGGATAAAGCATATATTTTTCTGTTTCATACTTGTTATAATTTAATAAAGTTCCATCTCTATCGTACTTGAAAAAAACGGGCAATTGCAAGTAACTGATTTAGATTGGTCGAACAAAATCACAATATTGGTGTCCGAATCAATTATTGTTGGCATTATAGAAAATATAGCAGGTTCCCCAAGTTCGTATTCTCTTTCTCAAACAATAGTTTGGGAGAACGCGAAAGTTGAAATGAACAATAATACCAAAATTAAGCGAACCATATTTACCTCCAACAATTAAAATAAGTTTTTTATTTGCAAATTGAACAACTGAAATTTCTAATTTCATTTTTTAATCCACAACAACAGCAACGGAGCGAGTTTCCCCGCCGAGACGAACTACAACAAGATACACTCCCGATGGCAACCCAGCAAAACGCCAAGTGAGGTCCGATGAATAATAACTAAGGCGAGTAAGAGTAAAGGCTTCCTTGCCAGCTACCTGCATTCCCATCATATTGTATGCACGGAACTCGGCTCTTTCGATATCGTATCGAGAATCGTAATAAATTCGCATCGTCGTTGCGTTGCGGGCAGGATTGGGAATAGGTCGGGAAATGTAAAGCGAAGACAATCGTTCAATAGTTGGTGTTTCTATTACAGGGCTGGTTTGTTTTTCCTTCGCAAAGAAAAGAATATTGGAGTTTGCAAGTGTATCCAATACCACCAAAGCTACTGAATTGCCATCTAATGAATTAACTCCCCATCTTGGCCTATATCTTAGGGTATTAATGTCCAAATCTTCCCATTTTGTAGGGTCGCTTGCTGGGTTTTCGCATATCTTTGTGAAAATTGTTCGGGGAGTTCCTGTCGTATAATCAATATCCCAGGTATAATAGTAATGCATTAAATATTTTCCATATAATTTTTCCATATTCAAAATAGTAAAGTAAAAATTAAAAATCTTTCCTTTGGATGTGTCCACCCACAGCAAAGATAATTTTTTGGTTTGTGTGTTATAATGGAATGTAAACTTAACGTCTCTGCTATTACTATCATTTGGAGGAGCAGTGCTAGCCTTGAACTGGAAATAAAAGTTGGAATCTATGCACTTTGCATACCTTAAATCCTGCATATATAGATTGGAAATTATATCCAAAGAATATTCCTTTGTCCAAGAAATTCCATCGTCCGAAGACGTAAAAATAGCAAATTCGGCAGTATCTTTCACGTCTTCTGCTATTTTTCCAATGGTAATAATTCTGTCGGTTGAAAAATCGGCACCTAAGATGTGGATATCTTTGAAAAAAGTAAGCCGTTTTGGTCTTAGTGAATCATTTATATAATATATAATAACATAGTTACCATAGCCTTTTGTAAAGTTATTAGCAAACAGCATACACTTATTAGCTCGAGTGATAGAGATATATTGATCCAAATCCCTTAAAGTATCTTCGTAACGTATATTAAATGTTTCACCGCCATCAGTTGTAAATGCAAACGATTCCTGCCCGGTGTACTGCCTCCTGTGTATCATAAAACCTGCTTTCTGGTTAATAAAACCTGTGGCAAAATCAGAGCTAAAGTTCTTAAACAGTGAGTTAAAACTTTTCGACACTAGCCAGGTGACACCTCCGTTTGTTGTATAAGAGAAAAGCACACCGGGGAAAAATGCTTTCGCATTTAAAGAATCAAAAATGTAAAAATAGAATTGAGAAAAAGGGTTCATAATAGAACGAATTTTCCACGAAATTCCACCATCA